>NZ_JAGXJN010000024.1 GCF_019091455.1 Chitinophaga sp. GbtcB8 | reverse complement strand
TGGCATCGCTTAGATTTGAATGTCTAATGTATGCCAACTGCCGTGATGCTAAAATATGTATTTGCTCGTGGGGATACATAAGGGAGAAGTCAATGGCTCAATCGATTTTACCAATCTTACAATATCCGAATTGGTACGATTGGAAAGGAAGCAGTTAAATAGTTTTAAACCTTTGACGACATTCTTTCATGAGAAACATGACTGGGACGGGTATGTATAATCTACCTGGCGCTGGTATCCAATTTTTAGACCGGGAAGAAGATTATCCCGTAGAATAGAACTAATAAATGCAAAAAAAAACTGAATCCGATGGGCTCTGCCATAAAAAAAATTGATTACTGGAGTAAGTCCTATTTCGAATATCTGACAATATAAAAAAATCGCACGGTTCTAAATTTTCCCTACTTGAAATACATGTAGATTGACCTACCAATGAAAAAGTGATGAGAAATAAGGTAAATGGCCTTGTAAAATTTAAAGATAACAATCATTTTGCCTGTTAGGATCCCCGGCTTTTCTGGTATCGCTTTATCGTTAAGATATCGAAAGTTTTTTCTATATTGCGCCACTTTTTTAAATCAATTCTAATTTCTATTACTATGAAAGTAAGATTGTTTTTGTTAGCCTCTATAGCAATAGTGGCATTTTCCTGTAAAAAGAGCACTGAGAATGCAGCTGCTGCTACACCCCCACCTGGGGATAATGTGGTGGAAGTACTACTTAAGTTAACCGGTGATATTACTACGAGCGAATCACCTCTTGGCCGAAAAGTGCCGGCAAATGCAAATAATGCCAGGACCCTGAGGGACAGCACCATCTATTGGGTGATCGTACGTAAGGACAATAAATCGATCTATGGCGGCTTATTCAACCAGGCGGATTCCATCAGGCTCAAGTTGCCTGTTACTGGTATGATCACTGTTCAGGCGGCAGCCTATAAGAAAGGGTCCGGTGAAGGGTTATTTTATTACTGGCAGAATGGTCAACAGAACTACGGGAGCTTTTTAGGCAATGGCAATGCAGCCGGCCAGCTTAATTCAGCAGTATTAACAAACAAAATGGATACGATCCGGTATGTATTCGGTTATACCATCCGTGTTGATACGGTGCGGAACATCCGTCTGTTTAAAACAGAAACAGATTCAACCTGGAATGATGTCATTGCTACTTTACATACCGAGGCGGATGCATATGTTGGCGAAACTACTTTTGCTGCAGCCGCCACACCGACGGTGGTAACACTGCCTATGAAAAGATATGCATTTGGCGTACAATACAGTGCCGCTAACTTTAATTCCGGCAGGCTCATTGCTGATTTCTCCGGGGCCATGCCTACAAGGTATCTTACGCCGGGTGATACCGTTAATCAGTATCTATATAGCGCACAGGAATTCTTTCAACGGGATTCATTGCTGAATGATGCTGTTACGGTGAAAATGAAATGGGAAAAGCCGGATGGCGACGTCGTTCCTCTCGGTGAGAAAAAGATCTTTTTCAAACGGAATGTTTTGACGAAGATCAGTGTAACAATTCCTCCCCCGGGAAGCGCCGCTTTAGGCCCGGTGATATCAGAAATGACCTGGTCTGGCAGTGAGACTGTAAATTTTTAGGAGTAAGGTTCCTTATTTGCCTGCAAAGAATGCCCGTTGATAAGCAATGGGCATTCTTTGTTTCATGTATACCTGAATTTCTGCACATGTGGGGAATATTCATGCTAAAGTAGCTGTTGGGGTATATTTCTAAAGAGATTCTGTTAAAATGTATGTTGCCGGCCGGGTAAAATTTACTACTACACTATGAGAAAAGAACTAATACAGCAGGAGTATCCTGAAATATATCATAATCCGCACGATTACGGGTTGCTCCGAACTGCCGACGATTCGTCAAGCTTTATGATCATATTTAAACGTAATAGAATGAGGTACTCCCAAAACTTAGGACAGGGATTGTTGCAATTTAAGGAACTATCTGGCTTTGGCAAAAAGTATGGTTGTACTTGATGCCGCCTGATCGTGTTACAACAGATGATACAGCCATACTTTTTGTCAAAGCAGCCCCCGGCAGGGGTTTGAGCCGATCAATCCCTTTATATATTTCTATCGGAGTTTTGTAGTCCAGTGACTGATGAATGCGTTGCTCGTTATAAAACAGAAAGAAGCGCCGCAAACCCTTCATCAGACTGATTACCATGTCGTAATTGAACAGATACAAATGCTCATATTTGAGTGTGCGCCATAACCGTTCAATGAAGATATTGTCGATGGCGCGCCCCTTCCCATCCATGCTGATCTTGATCTGCAATCCCTTTATCATCTTCGTATAAGCATCTGCGGTAAATTGACTTCCCTGATCACTATTGATAATCTCCGGTTTGCCATGCGCGGCAACTGCATCCTGTACAATAGCTGCACACCATTCTGCCGTCATCTGGTTCTTCACACCCCATCCCACCACGAACCTGGAGTAGAGATCGATCACAGCGCATAGATACATGAAACCGTCCTTCATGGGAACGTAGGTAATGTCAATACCCCATACCTGGTTAGGTCGAGTGATCTGTAAGCCGGTGAGCAAATAGGGGTATTTTAAGGCTATTGGGTCGGGTCTTGTCGTCCGTGGCTTGCAGTACACTGTTTTCCATCCTACGGCGCGCATAAGCCTCCTAATGCGCTTTGCGTTGACCGTGTAGCCCAGCTCCGCCAGGACCACCCGCAAACGCAGAACACCGTAAAAAGGAGTACGCATATACTGTTCATCCAACATACGCATGATCGCCAGGTTTTCGGCACTCTCCTGCGCCGGCTTGTAATACACAGCACTACGATGAATAGAAAATAGCTTGCACTGTCTGGAAATAGATAGCGCAGGATGATTGCAGTCAATCAGCTCCAGACGCTGCTTAGCGGGCATTAACGTAATTTTTTTTTAAGCAGCGTGTTCTCCATTGTCAGATCACCGATCACTTCTTTATAGCGCGCAATCTCTTCGGAATTATCAGGCAGCAGCTCATGCTTGCCTTTGATGAAAAGTTGCGCTGCGTTCTCTTTGAGAATGTTACGCCAGGAATTGACTTGGGTTTTGTGGACGGCGAAGTGTTTAGCTACAGCATCAGCTGTATGTAGCTCTGAAAGGGCCATGAGCGCGACATCGGCCTTGAATTTTGCGTCGTAGATTTTTTTGTTTGTAGTGGTTCTTTTTGCCATTTTAAACGGGTGTATGAATTACAGATTAGTAATACACCTGTCTAAATTTTGGGGAGTAGCATAGAACGATGCTTGTCCTAGAAGCGTATTATACCGACACTGTTAGAGCATTTTGTATTGCCTGCCAAAATAAATCTAAGAAAATAGATAAAACTGAATAACTATTGGGGGCAAGTAACTTAAAAACAAAGACTTGTAGATATGAGCCGAAAAATATTTGGCATTTTTGCATACAGAAGATTATAGCGTATATTTAAGAGTAAACGGTAATTTTTATGGGGGCTCCCTTTAGTGATATAACTTTATATACTCCGACACCATATACAGTTGGAACTCCTGAATACTGGGAAGAAACCTCATTAATAAATTTCGTTAGCGACTTGTATGTTCAAAATATGAATGGTTACAAGCCTCCAAAAACAAGCCGGATAACAATACAGCCAGCTTATCACGACATTTGGAACAGAACATGGAAAAATGGTTCTATTGTTGCAATCGCCCCTTTTTTCAGCCACGATGAATTCTCTTCTTTTGAGAAATCTGGTAAATACAAATATATCCTTGACGTTATCCAGACTGCTACAATTCAACTTAGCGAAGAATATCAATGGAACAGAGAGGTTTTTGAAATTGCTTACAAAAAAACTTTGGATAGTAATTTTAATTTCAGAATTGAATATCCAATCAAACAATCGAAAGACAGGAAGAAAAGAGGCGGTTTCGTTATTACAAAAACAGAGAGCATAACATCTGCTTATGTTGACATAAACATTAACGGTACCATCAGGACAAAAAAACTATTTGACAAAAAGAACTCATGGTGGTACGATTGCGTTTATTATTTAGCACGATACAACAAGTGGTTTGATAATGATAAATTTGGAATTGGTTTTGGAAAAGGGAAGATTGACATTTGGTATTCTATAGACAAAAATATTGTGGAGCTTTATGACGGTGGACGACAAGTGACAGAAATAGATTTTAGAAAGTATTTCTTGTTCAACTAAAAACTGCCGCTTACATGGGTTTTGCGTCATTTTATAACCTAGACCATTGAACCGAACGACAAAAATAATTTCCATAAATTCAATTGGACAAATTCCAACACTTAAGAGTATAAGTGAATTTCCGAGAGAACGAACCTTGAAACTTGTATTTGAGGAATCTGTTCAAAACCAAAGAGAAATAATTGGACAAGAACTAAGAAACGAATTAGTCGGTTTCCAGGTTGGGATACACTTAATTGAACCTGAAATAAACATTGCAAAACTTATAACCGACAAGGAAATTGAAGATAATCTGTATTTTTTTGAACAATGTGCAAAGGATTATAGACAATTAGGAGAAGAACTTATTTTTAAGCTCGTGAACAAACTTAGCATAGAACTAAATAAAGATTCTCCCATTGAGACTTTTAACGAACTAAAGAGAGATAAAAGACAAACGGGGAAAGTTGAGGATTGGAGATATTTCGTTCACGGATTTCATTGTGGTTTTGAAAACAATAATACAGGACAAGTCATAGAAGTTCCACTTGTTTTTGGGCTGGAATTTGGAGATTTAGACCCTTATTTCTTTACAAGGTATATAAAGTCAACACCAAAATATAATCCATTGCCGGTGGATATTTTTGAAGACTACGCAGATGGAGTTAGAATAAATGAAAAGATGATTTCACTTGGTAAATTTGAAAGAATAAGTTCAAATATTGGTAACCATTGCGGGGTTGTTGTTGCTGACAGACAAAAAGTAGAAATTAAATCTTATGAAGAATTAAACAGGTTATACAAAGAACAAAAGAAGCAAATTGAAAAACATAAATTTAATTTTTGGAAATTCATAGGGCTGAAGAAATAAAAAAACGAATGCACAACAGGTTGTTTGGCATAAGTAAGGCTGACGAACATAGGCTCAACTTCAATAATTCTATTAATTTGGGTACAGACTTAACTAAAGGAACACTATTGCCAAACCTGCCCAAACCTGCGGGATGTTATAGGATATTCAAGAAGACGACCATGAAACAAGTAGCAAACAGATTACTCGTACTGACTTTATTTCTTTTTGCAGCTTGTGGACAAGGACAAATAAAAACACAGGGAAATACAATGACAAAATTTGAAGAGTTTAAAAACAAAGAGAAATTTATACAAGATGATAAACTTTTTTATCCAGGAATTGGTATCCCAACCTTAAAACGCATATACACAGAGAAAATCAACCTGGCCGCTGACGACTTTAAAAAACTGGCTGATAATGTAACTACAACAGATAAAGAATATCAAAATGCCATCAAGAAGGGACTTGAACGATTCTCAGGCATTTACTTGCAACTTGATACAGAAGACAGAGAAAGAATTTGCCACTACTTTGAAGAACTTATGGACATAGTTGGGCTTGAAAGTTCGGGCGGACACTTAAATAACTTTATGTATGGGTTTGACCCAACACCAAAATAATAATAACCGAAAGAGGAATGCCTATACATGGGTTTTGCATCAGGCGGGTTGACGTGCAAACTTTTACTGATTTGCCGGAATGGCAATTGCTGGTAGAAAATCCCTACTCATAGTACCTTGAATAGAGCTAAAATAACCCGTACGAATATCTTGAGATGTAAAGCAAATAATGTAGTGATGTTCCTCTTTGGCTATCTGTTTCATAATAACTATTTAAACTCGTTGGTTTAAATCTAGGTAGAAAAATAAAGTGTTAAGTTAAAATCGCAATTCAAATTATGTCGATTTCTTTTTTCCTCCTATGCTTCGGAAATAAAACAAGATGCCTAAAAATAATAATCCGGCTAATAAACGTCCAATATTGCTTTCGCCAGCAATGTTATGATAGGTGTTAGAAACAGAAGGGAAAAATAGATCAATGATCAGTCCACAACCTCCGAGTAAAGTCCAAAATGTTCCTAAAATCAACCAGATTGCCCTGATCAGTTTATTTCGACTGAAGTTATATGGATCATCGTGATTGAATTTGATATTGATTTTCATAAACCAGGATTCTCAAAGAGAAAACGGGAATTCTCAAGCAAGCCTTGAAAATTCCCGTTTTAATTCAGCGCGCCAGCGCCTCTATGTACCCCAGATGGGAGTTGAACCCACACTCGCATTGCTGCGAACGGGATTTTAAGTCCCGCGTGTCTACCAATTCCACCACCAGGGTATCTTCGATTTAATTAAAGATAATCAAACCAAAAGAATTGTAAATAAAAATTCCAAACCGCTTGCGCAATTTGGAACCTTATCTCTGAGCGGAAGACCGGGCTCGAACCGGCCACCCCGACCTTGGCAAGGTCGTGCTCTACCAAATGAGCTACTTCCGCATAATTTTTTAAGAGCTATTTTTTTCTTGGGATTGCAAAGATAGCTATTCTTTAGAATTCACCAACTTTTTTTAAAAAAACACCCCCGGAGGCAAGCACCGGGGGCATTTATTTTTCCTTAACCTATTTTTAAAACCCCTATGAAATACTTATAAACCGAAGGCATAAGCCACACGCAGTCCTATTACATTATTAGAAGAACCGCCATCTGCAAACTTGCTGTAACCTTCAAACTTCACACCTGCATCCAGGTAGCTGCCATTACCTAAATGGAACAGGTAACCCACTTGCGGAGAATAGGCAAAAGCTGCAGATTTATCTGCCAGCACATCGCTCTTATTCGCTATGAAAACAGCGCCCGCCTGTGCCTGTACATAAAAATTACTTACCGGGTAATATTTCAAACCCGCTTTTACCGGAATTAGCTGCAGGTCTTTGGCAGAAAAACCGGCAATGTCTTTGGCCATAAAATCAGAATAACCGGCATTCAGTGTAACGTACAGGTCCCTTTTCAGAATAGCATAATCGCCCTGTACAGAACCGCCGATTGACCAATCATAAGCATCTTTAAAATCACCTAAGGGTAAATTAGCTTCAGGGCCTACGCTTAAAAGAAAAGCAGGCCTTTCAGCAGTCACTTTTTTGGAGGCATCCTGTGCTTTGGAAGAAAGGGTTAAACCTGTTAAAAGGAGCAGTCCCATAATGCCTGTCTTAATTGTCTTTTTCATCTTCTATTGGTTTTAATACTTACGAAACGTGTATTAGTTCATCGTTCGATAGGACAAAATTAGGCCGGCTTAGAAGATTGCACAATGCCAATAAGGAGGATAATAGAACCAATTTTCCGGAAAGGCAGCCTAACCACCTCCCAGGTACACCGCCATCAACCGCGCCTGTATCTCAGACGCTGCCATACCGCCCTTCAGCAATGTAATCCCTCTGCCGGTCATAGCCCGGTACTGGCTTACATCCCGCATTTCCCGTGGCATTAACCGGTATACGCCCGCAGCTATTTTAGAGGCCTGCGCCAGCCAGGCGGCATACTGCATGGTACGCTGAAAAGCGCGGCCTCTTTTCACCCGTTTACGGCTCAATGAGCTTTGTTTCCGTACATAATATTGACCATTCATTTTGTAGTAACAAAAATCTCCTACCCGCCCCGTAATGTAAAGAGGGCCTGCTTGTTTTCCCATAAAATAAAAGTTTAAAGGTGAACAGGGGCAAAACTATAGGCAGGAGAAATGCAACCCAAATGGAGTGAACGTTTTGATCACATTTGATCGTTTTTGAGCGAAATGAGCGAAAATGAACGAAATGAGCGAAAGTGAACAGCAGCTTACTCACCTGAAAACAGCACCAGTGATCCCGGAACAACGTTATTGCTCCCCAGCTCCTCCCGCCACCATCAGGTGTCTGCAACGCTGTCTCCCGTGTGCATCTCTGGTAAATGCCAGGGTAACCCCATGGGTAAAAGCGTTCTCCCTTCTGGTCCTCTTCAGGTGCAGTTCATGTCCCGGCTATGATTTATTGCTGATACGCCTATTCCCGGTATCCTTCTTCACCAGGAACTCTGAAGGGTTCACCCCCGCAAAATGTTTAAAGAACCGGCTGAAGTGCGAGCTGGTATCGAAGTTCAGCTGATCCGCAATTTCCTTGATACTGTGATCGGAGGTATGTAATAAATACTCCGCCTCCCGGAATATCCGCTGGTGAATGATCGTCAGGGCATTTTCACCGGTAGCATGTTTTACCTGCTCGCTCAGGTGTTTGGCAGATACATGCAGCAGGTCTGCATATTGCTGCACGGTACGGATAGTTAAAAAGTGCGTTTCCACCAGTTTCTTAAACGCTGCTACCAGCTGTAAAGGCCGGCCGGCTGGTTTGATAGGTTGCTGCAGGGCCCTTTCATGTGCGCGGTTAATTTCATATAATAGCTCTACTACCAGCAGCCGCACCATCTGCAAAAAATAGGCAGGCGCCTCCCGGTATTCCCGTTCAATTTTGATGAAAAGATCGCGGATAGAGGTGAACTCACGTTCATCCAGGTGGTAAATGGGAGGAAGCTCCGGCGGTAGCTCTAACAGCTGATCCAGGATCTGCTCTTTAATAAAAGTATGGGCTACAAAGTCATGCCGGAACAGGATCATGTATAACAGCAGATCGTCAGAGGCATTTTCAAAAGAGTGCAGGTCGCGGGGAGAAACGATGTGTATGGATTGCGGTGTTACCTCAAACGTATGGTGTCCGATGGTTTTAACGCCGTGCCCCCGCATGCACAGTACAAGGGCAAAATGATCGGTTTTCACCGGAGGGCCGTTATGCCGGCCGCCTTCATTGCTTAGTATCGCAAAATCGCCCGCCTGCAGGTCCGTGTATTTTTCAATCCCGAAACCTTGCTGGGCATTGTTGTCAGCCGCTAAATAATGTCTGACCGTAGTGGAAATATCCAATCTGATTGCATCCTTGCTCATGATTCCTTGCTGCTTTGTATACTTATCTGATCCTTCCTAAAACATGGCAAATTTAAGTAACTTTAAGTTTGTAAGCACGGATGATCTCCCTGCGGCATGCCTTCCCACTTCTAAACCAATAATTTAAGATGAACCAGGTTACTGTAGAATGGCTCCGGACCATAGAGGCCATTAAGGATGTTCCGGCAGAACAGCTGCAATGGATGATAGATAATAGCAAGCATCAAATTATACCCCCGGGCGGATTCCTGTTTGAGCCGGATACTGCCATCTGGGGTACCCACTTTTTAGTAACCGGCCGCATTCGCGTATACCGCCTGCAGAATAATGAAGTGCGGGAATTAGCGGTATGGCCTGCCCGGTCCATAGCCGGTTACCTGCCTTTTTCAAGAGGAAAGGTAGCTGCCGCCTTCGGCGAAGCCCTGGAAGATACGCAGATCATGAGCCTCCCCATCGAGAAATCGCCGGAGCTGATCCGCACCCATTTTGAGCTTACGCAGGCCCTGGTGCATATGATGACGGATCGCGTGCGGGAGTACACCTCCTTCCAGCAGCAGAACGAAAAAATGATGGCCCTGGGCAAGCTCTCCGCCGGCCTGGCGCATGAGCTTAATAACCCCGCTGCCGCAATTGTACGGGGCGCAGAATCATTGAAAAAACACCTGCAGCTGGAACCCACCACCTTCCGGGAGATCATGGCTATCAAGGCAACGCCGGAGCAGGTAGATATGGTGAGCAAACTATTATTTTCCATCCTGCATGGAACAGAAAAACCAGTGCTTACCCTTATGCAGCGTTCAGATAAAGAAGATGAGCTGCTGGACTGGCTGGATGACCACAATGTAGCCAACAGCCAGGAAGTGGCAGAGAACATGGTGGAGTTTGGTTTTACGCTTGATAACCTGGAGGAGTTTAAGCAGCATGTTCAGGAAAAGGACCTTTCGCCCGTGTTTAACTGGATCAACAGTAACCTGGTGAAAGAAAGAATGGTGCTGGATATCGAAGAAGCCTCCAAACGTATTGCCACCCTGGTAGGTTCCGTAAAGGTGTTCACCCACATGGACCAGGGGCATGATAAGGAGCTGACAGACATCCATAGCGGCATCCGCAATACCCTGGTTATATTGCAGCACCGCCTGCGTAAGGGTAATGTGGAGCTGGTGGAGAATTTTGATAATACGCTTCCGCAGATCAAAGCCCTTATTGGCGAAATGAACCAGGTATGGACCAACCTCATTGACAATGCCCTGGATGCCATGGAGCCCAATAAAAAGGGGGTGCTGGAAATACAAACCTCGAAGGACCGCCACTGCGTATATGTGTCCATCATTGACAATGGCCCCGGTATCCCGGAAGAGATCAGAAGCCGCGTTTTTGATCCCTTCTTCACCACCAAAGGCATTGGCAAGGGCACCGGTATGGGGCTGGATATTGTTATGCAGATCGTCCGCCAGCATAACGGTAATGTAAAGGCAATCTCAGAACCCGGAAGAACGGAGTTTAAGGTGTCGCTGCCCATACAAGGGTGATCATTCTTTTAAATTGTATATTTAACGCCGCGGAAATTATGTCAACTCATACCGTCTAAAAAGCCATGGAACAACCTTTAATTTTCTGTATAGATGATGATGAACAGGTATTGCGTGCTATTGTGCGCGACCTCAAAAGTCAATACCGTAAGAATTATAAAATTATCAGCACCACCACAGTGAACGAAGCGCTTGACAGCCTGCTGGAGCTAAAGAACAAGGGCGAAACTATTGCCATGTTCATCTCAGACCAGCGCATGCCTGTTATGGAAGGGGTAGATTTCCTGGAAAAGGCCATGCAGTTCTACCCGGAAGCCCGCCGGGTGCTGCTCACCGCTTATTCTGATACAGATGCCGCCATTAAAGCCATTAACTCCGTACAGCTGGATTATTACCTGGTAAAACCCTGGGGCCCGCCGGAAGAAAAGCTGTACCCGGTAATAGATGAGCTGCTGGACGACTGGCAGCACATATACCACCCGGTTTTCAAGGGTATTAAAGTAGTGGGTTACCAGTTCTCCCAGCAATCACATGCCGTAAAGGATTTCCTGGCAGGCAACCTCATACCTTACCAGTGGCTGGATGTACAAACCACAGGCGATGCTAACCGCCTGCTGGAGCTGAACAACTTAAGCCTGAAAGAGCTGCCCGTAGTATTCTTTGAAGACGGTAGCTACCTGGTAACGCCTACCATTATGGAAATTGCCGGTAAGGTAGGCCTGAACCCGCACGTAAAACATGATGTATATGATGTGGTGATCATTGGCGCAGGCCCCGCAGGGCTGGCAGCCGGTGTATACGGCGCATCAGAAGGACTAAAGACCCTGCTGATAGAACGCCGCGCACCGGGCGGACAGGCAGGCACCAGCTCCCGCATTGAGAACTACCTGGGTTTTCCTACCGGTTTAAGCGGGGCAGAGCTTACCCGCCGTGCCATTGCGCAGGCCACACGTTTGGGTACGGAGTTTATTACACCGCAATCCGTAAAAGATATTCAGCAAAAGGATGGTTATAATAAGATCGTCCTGGAAGATGATAGCGTGATCAACACCCGCAGTGTGATCATTACCACCGGGGTAGATTACCGCAAGCTGGAAACCCAGGGCGTAGATCAGTTCACCGGTGCGGGCATTTACTACGGCGCCGCCATGACAGAGGCCACGGCCTGCAAGGATAAGGAGGTATACATTGTAGGTGGCGGCAACTCCGCCGGGCAGGCTGCCATGTACCTTTCCAAGTTTGCGAAGAACGTGTACATCCTGATCCGTAAGGATGATCTGAGCAGCACCATGTCCGCCTACCTGATAGAGCAGATCAGGGGCGCCAGCAATATTAAGATCCGTCCGCGTACAGAAATTGCAGAAGCCATTGGCGCCGACAAGCTGGAAAAGCTGGTAATAAAGAATGTGGAAACCGGCGAAACCTGTACGGAAGCCGCCGATGCACTGTACATTTTCATAGGCGCCAGGCCCTTCACCGACTGGATAGCCCTCAACATCATCAAGGATGAAAAGGGTTTTATTGAAACCGGCCGTGAGCTGAAAAAGTATGATGCTTTCGGCAAGATCTGGAAGCAGCAGCGCGATCCTTACCTGCTGGAAACCAGCTGCCCTGGCATTTTTGCCGCCGGCGACGTTCGCGCCAGCGCCATGAACCGTGTAGCCGCCGCCGTAGGAGAGGGCTCCATGGCCATTAGTTTTGTACATAAGTATCTGGCAGAGGTGAAGTAAGAATTAATAATTAAGAATTAATAATCAAGATAGGATGCAGGAGTTATGAAGTATGAAGTATGAAATAACAAATAGCAGCCAATTTCATGCTTTATACTTCGTTCGTCTTACATCTTACATCACACATCAAATATCATTCATCAATTAACGCCCATGTCACAGCCCGAACTCTGTAAGCACCTGCAAAGCATAGAAGAAATAAAAACCGCAGAAAAGTATGAATGCGCTGAATGCGTAAAACATGGCGGCCGCTGGTTACACCTGCGCACCTGCCAAACCTGCGGTATCACGCTCTGCTGCGATGATTCACCCAGCCAGCACATGAGCCATCACCAGCACGAAACCGGCCACCCCGTCATTTCCTCCGCAGAACCGGGCGAAAGATGGCTTTGGTGTTATAAAGATGATGCCTTTGCAGAATATTAGAGCATTAAGGAGTAGCAAGCGATAATAGAAAGTTGTAGAACAATCAAACACCATCAACAAAAAGGTCTTCATCGTTTGCCTCCCGTAGGTCCGGGTGACGGACCTACGGGAAAGAACGCCCCTAATAACCAGACATCATCAACAAATTGCCGCCATCCCGGATGCTACCACAAACACGCCCCTCATACATTCATCCGGTAAATGATTTCACAATTTTATCTCCTACCTTTACCCTGTAACCACGTCAAAGCAGTAACGAAAACCTATAAAAGAAAAACCTGAATCACCCTTAAAATCAATGTCTATGAGAAAACCCTATGCCATACTGGCAACCGGCATGTTATGCATTGCAGGCCTGATCGTACAAGCACAAAAAAAGCCATTTCCACAAGCTGTAAGCTATCCTGGCTGTATCAAACCAAACAACGTTACACAGGCCGACATGAACACCAGTGTAGCAAGCTTTTATGATTACTGGAAATCAAAGTACCTGAAGAACAACCTGGCTTCATTGCCCGGCGGCTATTACATTAAAGGAGAGATCAGCGGTGACGCTGACGGCTACACGCCGTTAGGCTCCTCTGAAGGACAAGGTTACGGCATGGTTATTACCGTGCTGATGGCCGGTCATGATGCCAATGCCCGCACTATTTACGACGGGCTGTTTAAAACTGCGCGTGCATACCGCAGCTCTATCAACAGCAATATTATGGGCTGGGTAGTAGCAGATAATGCCAGCGCACAAGGGCATTTTGATTCCGCAACAGATGGCGATATTGATATAGCCTACTCCCTTATCCTGGCGCACTACCAGTGGGGATCAGATGGCGCTATCAATTACCTGAACGAAGCTAAGAAAATGATCACCAATGGTATTAAAGCCGCCAATGTTACTACCACCAACCGCCTGAACCTGGGCGACTGGGACAGCAAAAGTGCGCTGAATACCCGTCCTTCCGACTGGATGTTAAGCCATATGCGCGCCTTTTACCAGGAAACAAATGATGCAGCCTGGTTGAATCTGATCAATAATTTGTACAGCGTGTACAACCAGTTCAGCGCTGCGTATTCACCCTCCACCGGTTTAATCTCCGACTTCGTGGTAAAGAATCCGCCGGAGCCTGCTCCCAAGAACTTTATTGATGAAGGCCCGCAAACTAATGAATATAATTACAACGCCTGTCGTGTACCCTTGCGCGTAGTAATGGACTATGCATTATACGGCTCAACAAGCGCGCAAACCATTTCCAATAAAATAGCTGCCTGGATCATTCAGAAAAGCGGCGGCAACCCCGCCAGCATCCGCGATGGCTACCAGCTGAATGGCGCCACCAGCGGTACTGATCCTGAAGCAGTATTTGTAGCGCCTTTTGTAGCAGCCGCAGTGGCCAACAGCGCTAACCAGGCTTTTGTGAACAGTGGCTGGAACTTCCTGAAAACTAAAAAGTCCGGTTATTACAGTGATTCTTACAGCCTGTTATGCCAGCTGTTTATTTCCGGTAACTGGTGGAAGCCGGAAGCAGGTACTACACCGCCGCCGGCATGTGTTCCCGCCAGCGCCAGCAGCGATGATGGAAATGTGGCCGCCAACGTGCTGGATAATGACCTCAATACCCGCTGGTCTGCCAGTGGGGATGGGCAATGGATCCAGCTCTGTTTAGATAATCCCGTTTCAGTAACCGGGGTGGATATTGCTTTTTACCAGGGCAATACCCGCCGTGCGCTGTTTGATGTGCAAACCAGCACAGATGGCCTTACATTTACCAATGCCGCTACCGGTCTGCAAAGCAGCGGTACTTCCCTGGCATTGGAAACTTTTACGTTTGCTGCAAAAACCGCTAAGTATGTACGCATCTTAGGCCATGGCAATAATGTAAGCGCCTGGAACAGTTATACGGAAGTAAAGGTGAGAACAGGCACGCAGAGCAGCCAGCAGGTAACATTAGGCGCCGCAAAAGATGCCTATGTACGTAATGGTGTTTATGCTGATAGCGCTTACGGTGCGCTGGATGCAGTGAACCTGATCTCCAAGGTCAACTCTAATCCCAACGTAGGTAACGACCGTCAGACTTACCTGGGATTTGATCTCAGCAGCGTAAGCGGCACTATCACATCCGCCGTACTGAAAGTTTACGGCCGCCAGGATGATAACCGCGTAACCAATGTTCCCGTAGGGGCGTACCCGGTAGCCAGCACTACCTGGACAGAAGCCGGTATTACCTGGAACAACAAACCCGCGCCTGGCGCCACCGCACTGGCCACTGCCACAGTAACGGATGCTACAGGCCGTTACTACAGCTGGGATATTACTGCTTATGTACAAAGTGAAAAAGCAGCCGGCCGTCCGGCTATTTCCCTGGCCCTGCTGAATGGTTTAGTTGCAGACCCGCGTACCCTGTGGAACTCCAAAGAAACCGGCACTAATGCGCCCCGGCTGGTGATCACCACTACCAGCACCGCCAAAACAGCCGCCAGGCAGGCATTTGTAGCGCCGCCCGCAGATACACATGGCGATAAGCTGCAGCAGGTAAGCGTGTTCCCGAACCCCTTAAGCAGCAATGCTACCATAGCATTTACGCTGCAGCAGGCAGGCCCTGTACACCTGGCAGTATATAATACCAATGGCGAGGTAGTAAAGGTGCTGGCCAATGAGCAATTGCCCGCTGGCCGCCATACCCGCACATTTGCACCCGGTAATATACCCGGTGGTTTGTACGTGCTGAAGCTGGTGCACAATGGTAAGGTAAGCACTGTCAAATTGGTGAAACAGTAAGGAAATGTGCTGATGTGCTAATGTGCTGGTATGTATGCTTTCCCCCACATAAACCAGCACATTAGCACATCAAAAAAGGCAGGCCCAAACAGGCCTGCCTTTTTATTTACTGCTCGATACAAATATTAATGCGAAGTGCTGATAACCGTAGTAGTCGGCGACACATGAGAGGCTTGCGCCTGGCGGTCCTTACGGCCTGTTACAACATTTTCAGTCACATTGGCAATGGTGCGTTTGTGCATAGCCAGTTTTTCATGGCTCTGTTTATCCCAGTTGGCTAATACATCCAGGGAAAACTTCGTTTGCTGAGACTTTACACTCATGGTTTAGATTTTTTCAGGTGAATACTAAATGTTTTTACTTAACTGCTCGTTACAAATGCTTAGTGAGAGGTGCTGATAACAGTGGTAGTAGGCTGGTGCAGGATAGAATCCGTTTGTTTGCCTTTACGTCCTGTTACAGCAGTTTCGCTTACATTAGCAATGGTTCTTTTGTGCATAGCCAGTTTTTCGTGGCTTTGTTTATCCCAGTTGGCTAACACGTCCAGGGAAAACTTGGTTTGCTGAGACTTTACACTCATGGTTTAGATTTTTTTTAGGTGAACAATAAATGCCTACTCTTTTAAAGGTGTTTCGGCTACCCCTTTTGTATATTGGCCAAATAATACTTCCGTGCTTCATACCGGTCCAGGATATCATACAGCGCCATTTCATATAACCGCGGTTTGCTGGTCATGATCCGGTTTATCATCATGTGCACATAGCTGCCAGTTAAATGGAACCAGTTAACGGTAAGCCGCCCTTGCTGCCGCAGCTGAATAAGCTGTTGCGCGAGGGGAGCTGTCTGCTGGCTGCGTGCTTCCAGCAGCTGTAGCACCGGGTAAAAACGGTTCTGCGGGGTAATATCTTCCATAATTTCATGGATGTAGCCGGCATGCTGCTCATACTGCTGGTTCAGCTGCTGCCGCATGGGTTTATCCACCTGCATTTCCTGTGCAAAGGCTGTTTTCTGCTGCAGTATGAAAGCTTTTTTCTCCGCAGTATCCAGCTGAAGATCATTCAGCCAGGTATCCATGCCTTTCAGTGCCCATAACCATTTTATTTTTTCCTGCTCATCGCCGCTTAGCATGGCTAACAGTTCCAGGATGGCCTGGCTGTCATAAAAAAACAGCTTTTCAGACAGCGCCATGGCAGCAGCGCCGCCGTATCTTTCCAGCTCCCGTTTATAAGTATCCAGGCGTGTTTTCCAGATCATATGCGAAACCTGCAAAGGCGCCAGGGCCTGGCTTAGCAGGGCAATGGCTTCCCCGGCCTGCCGGTTATCTGTTAAGTGAAAGCGTATACGCAGGTGAAAATCCGGGTCCAGGTAGCGGATAAAGAACCACTGGTCTATAATACCGGCTGCTGTTAATGTTTCCACCACAGGCCGTACCTGTTCTGTAAGTATATTATCCGCCAGTGAAGGCCCGCAATACAGCTTATAGTACAGCCATTCCGATCCCACGGGGAAGCTGCGTTGTATGCCCGGTGTAATAATAGTTTCTACCGGCTCACGCACAGGGTTATACGTAGCCGTGGTTTTGATCATGGGGGCCACGCATTGCTGTATATAGTCGCCGGTACCGGGTAAAAATTCTTTCAGGGTAAAGGCCGTCCGTTGTTTTACTGTGCGTAGCCAGGCCTGCACTGTGTATAAATTATCCAGGTCTATCAGCAGCTCATGATCGCCGTCTGCCAGCACCAACAGCTGCGGTAGCTGCCACTGTTCCCGGAAGCGCTGCACGGCCGCCGGCAGGGCCTCCATAGTGTTTTGCTGCAACGCACTGATGTCGGCCTGTTCCAGCTGCCATTGCGCCACGCTTAATACAATATTTTTATACCGTACCCGTGGCAGAAAAGTAAAGCGGAAAGGTTGGGTTTTCCACTCAAACAGGTAAGCAGTGCGCAAACCTTGTTTTTGCAGGTCGCATAAAAAGTGATACACGGGTAATGCATGCAGCGCATAGTTATGCATGTTGCTTAACCGTGGTATAATTTGTTTATCCAGCTTTTTGGAAAATAGCTGCAGCTGCTGATCTGCCACGCGCAGGTACAGGTCCTGTATAGGTATTTGCTGCTCCGCAGGCAGGGACGATTGAGCCAAATAGGGAATTTCATATTCCCTGAAAGCCGGGTGCAGGATCACGTTGCCCGTGCGGTTGTCCGGCAGGTGAATGATCTCCGCAAAGATCACCCCTTCATTCAGCCGTTGTTCTTCCTGCGTAATATGCAGGGTCAGGTCATGCAGCTGCTCATCGCCATAGGCAAACCGGCCCAGCATACCTGCTGCGCTGGGGCCAAAAAAACCTTCCAGCTGCAGGTATCCGCTATCCGCATCCAGCAGCCGGAACACGGCAGAAAGGGAAGGAGGGAAAGCCTCCGTATGATCTGCGCTGCGCGGAATAACAGCATCGTCCAGCACCAGCTCCTGCTGCCCGGTATGCAGGCAGCGTGTTAGCTGTGCCAGCAGCCATTCGTCCGTAGCCATTAGGGTACGTGCAGGCGTGTCCGTTTGTGCCGGCATGGGCAGCCCGTCTACCAGCGGTGCAAACGATGCAGCCGTACCGGCAGGGTAACCTATGCCGGATTCCGCATCCAGCGCTTGTACCAGCGGAATAGCTTCATCCGCATACCGTGCATAGAATTTTTCTATAAAGGTTTGCAGGGCAGGTATCTTACCCCCTTTATGTTGATGCAGGGTATGTAAAATTTCCAGCGCGCCCAGTAGATCTGTTTGTAAGCTGGCAGGCACACCGCTGCCGGCAGCGGGGGGGCGGAATGCATCTACCTGCAGCAGCTTACCCGCTTCAAAAGGCGTCTGCAGCTGTGTGATCAGTTGTATAATATGTTCGTAAGCAGCAATGGGGTTGGTATCCTGCGTATCCAGCGCCAGCAGCGCAGCCTGCACCTCCTCCAATACGGGTGCGGCAGGTGCCTGTAACCGCTGCAGCACGCTTAGCAGCTGTGTTAAAAAAGCAGGGCCGGTAATGGCTGGTTCCAGCTCGCTTACCAGTACCTGTGCAGCTACCAGGGAGTTAATATAATCCAGCGCATCAGGCCCGGGAACCGTTAATAAAGCGCACAGCTCAAACAGCGTTGCCCCTTTTTCTGCAGCAGCCAGCACCGTTTGCAAAGCAGGCTGGTGCTCCACTGCGCTAATGCGGTAAAACCGTTTGTTTTGCACATACCCGTATTCCATGTACCGCAGCTCATTCCCCATTACATAGCGGCTGTTGTTCGGAAAAAACAATAGCCGTTCCCGTATGGAGGGTAGCTGCAGCAGCTGTTGGGCTAATGCGCCCAGGTAATACATATCCAGCCGTGTGTGCCTTTGCAGGGGCATGGCTTTAAAGTTAGCAGGGGAGGGTGTTTGCGCCCAGGGTAAAGTAGTGCAGGAGGAAAATAATCCAAAAGGCGTGCAGCGGCTGTAGGAGCGGGTATAATATTTAACCAGCGCATCCGTAACCTTGGCCTGTTCTTTTGCCGTATGCAGCTGCCCTTCGCGTAAGCGTACCGCTTCATCATACAACACCGGCGAGGCAATGTACACTGATTCCAGGAAGGCGGCATCTGTAAGCAATTGCTGTACTGTAGCTGCTTCAAAGTGTAGTTGAAAAGGCAAACGCGGAACCCTTATGACCAGGTTGTCACAAAAAGTGAACGGAGTTTCCATACAGCAAATAACAGGGCTTTAAAATTGGGTCACTACATTGACATAAGCATATCTCTAAATATACATTGATTACCGTTAACAAGGAACGGTGTTATGTCATAAAAATATCATAAAGCCCTGTTACCCGCTATGGCGCTAGATAAGATGTTTATTTGAGGAACTCGTAATTATATTTCACAATGCCCAGCAGCGCTTTCTCTTTACCATAACACTCTTCCCGCAGCGGCAATCCTTTTTCATCATACTTATATTTCCAAACGGTGTAATCAGCCGTTTCCGCATTCACGGTGGTCATTTGTGAAAGGCGTTGCTGCGCATCATACTCAAACATATAATCCGGCAGCATGCGTTTTTTGGCGGTATGGTACCGCAGCACATCTGTTAAACGGCCCTGTGCATCATAGTTATAATAAATGCGGGGGCTGCGCATGCTCTTACCATATTCCTGCTCCTCCGTTACATGGCCCTGTTCGTCCGTTTTAAACAGCACGGTGGTAGAGTCATTGCCACCCAGGCTCTTTTTATGGATCATGCTGGCCAGGTAGCCCCTTTCATCATACAGGTAAGTACGGGTTTCTGTAACACGGAACTTGTTGCTGCCTGCCTCTGAAAGGGAGCTGGTATGGATCTCCGTAAGCCGCCCGGCCGTATCATACCTGTACTGGATGGTAGTAATGCTGCTCTCCGTACTGTCCGTGGTTTTCATCAGCGTGCCTTTGGCAGAGAAGGTAGAGGTCATAATACTCAGCCCCGTACCCCGCGACTGTGTAATGGCCCGCATTTGCCGGAAGTTGGGCGAAAGAATACGCTGGCACCTGAAGTCATTGTCGGTTTCCATACTGGCATCCAGGCTTTGTACCCCCTGTACCCTTACATTGTTTTCCTTCAGCTGCGCCATATTACTGCTGGTCTGGCGCGTATTGTAAATATCCTGGTAATAGTATTGGGCCATGCTACGGGCAGTGAACAGCAGCAGGCAACCCGCTAATAAACAGTACTTTTTAGTGTGCATCATAGTTTGAACGCGTAAATGCTAATAGGTGACAAAAATACTAACGTTGAAATCATTTGAAAATTTTTTAGATATATAAGATTTTCTGTCCTTTGGGAATTTGCGGCAAAGATTTGCTATTTTGAGGCGCCTAACCTAGCAATTACTTGAAAACACAACCGTTACGGGAGGATAAGCACTGCCTGAATTGCGGAACGGAAGTTCCGGAAAGGTATTGTACGCACTGCGGCCAGGAAAATGCCGTTCCCCATGAATCTTTTGGTCACCTGGTAAAACATTTTGTAGGCGATGTGCTGCACTATGATTCCCAGTTCCTGAAAACCATCAGCCACCTGTTATTCCGGCCCGGGCGTTTAACCAAAGAATATATGGCCGGCCGCCGGGTAGCCTTTGTAAACCCCATAAAGCTCTACATCTTTATATCCTTTGTGTTTTTCCTTACCTGGGCCATGCTTTCCCATGATTCCCATGAAAAAAGGGAAAAACATTCCGCCCAAAAGGAAGCCGCTGCCAAAGATCAGCTCCCGTCCATTACCGGCATCCTGGGCGCTGTAAAGGACTCCCTCAAAAATAATAAAGATCTTGCCCGGGCGGTGGATTCCCTGGCGCACCGCTACCGGTACGATTCCGCCAACAGGCATGATGCCGCAGCGCCGGTAGCAGCCGGCAGCCATGATACCGCCACTGCCAAAGATAGCAGTGAAGATCAGCTGGAACCAGGACTGGCAGAGAATGAGCTGGACCCCCGCAAAAAGTATGCGGATGTGGAAGCCTATGATTCCGCGCAGGCCGCCCTGCCCAAAGACCAAAGGGACGGCTGGTTTAAGCGGGTTGCCATCCGCAAGCTGATCAACATGGATTTTAGCGACAATTTCCAGGAAGGCCTCTCAGAAGCCCTCAAACACCATTTCCCTAAAATGATGTTTGTGCTGCTGCCCTTATTTGCCCTGTGGCTAAAGCTGATCTACAACTGGAAGCGCTGGTATTATACGGATCATGCCATTTTTGCCCTGCATGTACACTGTTTTGCCTATACGGTATTGCTGCTGGCTTACATCCTGGAAAAAATAACCGGCTGGGAGAATTTCATTGGCTGGAGCACCCTGCTTATATTCACATACCTGGTGCTGGCCTTGCGGAATACCTACCAGCAAAGCTTCCGGCGGTCGTTTGCCAAGTCCCTGCTGCTGGTATTCGGGTATAGCATCAGCTTTGCTTTTGTAGGCGCATTCTTTGTGCTGATCATATTTGCGGTAATTCTGTAATTTTATAGATGCAACCGGAATTTATAATCGTACACCAACAGGTAGCAACCTACGTTGCGCACATACAGCTGAACCGCCCCAATGCACTCAATGCCCTTAACCTGCAACTGATGACAGAGCTGAAAGCAGCCCTGCAAACACTGGACGCCGACGACCAGGTTCGCGCAATCATCATCAGTGGCAATGAAAAAGCATTTGCAGCCGGGGCCGATATTACACAAATGGCAGGTAAAAGCGCCATAGACATGTATAACACCGATCAGTTCAGCACCTGGGACGCCATCAAAAAAACCAGGAAACCCATCATAGCAGCCGTAAGCGGTTTTGCACTGGGTGGGGGCTGTGAGCTGGCCATGCTCTGCGATATGATAGTAGCCAGCGAAACCGCCCGTTTCGGACAGCCGGAAATTAAGATCGGCGTAATGCCTGGCGCAGGGGGCACCCAGCGCCTTACCAGGGCCGTAGGTAAAGCCCTGGCCATGGAAATGGTGCTCACAGGACGTTTTATCACCGCCGCAGAAGCCCTGCAGGCCGGGTTGGTTAACCGTATAACGCCTGTAGAGCTATACCTGGAAGAAGCTATAAAACTGGCAAAGGAAATAGCCGGAATGAGCCCCCTAGCCACCAAAATGGCCAAGGAAGCCGTGCTTAAAGCATTTGACAGCAGCCTGGAGGAAGGGTTGCACTTTGAACGTAAGAATTTTTACCTGCTGTTCGCATCTGACGATCAGAAAGAAGGTATGCAGGCGTTTATAGAAAAACGGGCGCCGCACTTTACAGGTAAATAATAACTATTGGCAGAAGCAACACACACCTGAACCCCGGCAGCACCCAAAAAATTGTAATTGAATTAATGAGAATCGCTACCATAACTATGAGAATGCTGTTGCCTTCACTGTTTTGCATACAGCTGTGTGCATGCAAGCCTGTTATACCCAAAAAAATGGAACAACGCCGGCCGGATACCACCATCATACCCTCTGCCGACACCATGATACCGGTACCGGATACCATTATGGCCGATGAGATCACCTCCTGGAGCCGTTTTGAGGACTATATTGGCCGTTATGCCGGCGAGGTGGACCTGCTGGATAAAGAGCCGCTGAAAGAACGTTTTCACCGCCTGCTGAACCGGGACAGCCTCCTGTTCTTCCAGCGCTTCCAGGTAGCCCCGCCCATAGAAATAGAAAACAATATCTTCTATAATGAAGGCTGCCAGCCGCATAACTGCGGTAGGGACGAAGCCGCCCTGGTAATAGATATGAGCCGCGATATTATTTATGCCGGCATAGCCGTAAAAGGACGGGTAAAGATCTATGCAGAGAAAAAGGATACCGCCTACCCCCAGCGCCTGCGGGAATGGAAACAAAAATTCCAGGCAAAATAACCGGATGCAGTAAATTGTTTTTATATTTAATATTCGTTTATACCTCTATTCAATTGTAAGATCCGCCGTACACCACAACACGGGGAGGGACGCACGTCCAAAAATGCCGCATACGCGGAGGGGACCATTATGGCAAAAACACTGATACTCCTCAGATTGAATTAATTTTGCGCGAACAAGAGATCGATTATATGAAGAATCCAACTACATTTTTGCTGGTTGATGATGATTTAGACGACACGTCATTATTTGAAGAAGTATTGCAGCAGGTAGACCCCGCAGTAGTGTTTGCTTCCGCCGCCAATGGGCACGAAGCGCTGGCTGCATTACGGGAAGGTATTACCCGGCCGGATGTTATTTTCCTGGACCTGAACATGCCCCGCATGGATGGCCGCCAGTGCCTGGCAGCCCTTAAAGAGGATGATGCCCTTAAACAGATACCGGTGATCATGTACACAACCTCCTCACAGCCAAAGGATGTAGAACAGGCCATGCAGAAGGGCGCGGTGAGCTTTATTACCAAACCCACCAGCCTCAGAGAGCTGCAGGAGATCCTGGAAGCCATTGCAGGAAATGTACATCTTGACCTGCACACAGCCCTCAAAACCCTGCGGCAGACCGTACCCGCCTGCGTAATTTGCTGACGCTGGTTTTATTAATGTTTTTCAGTCATCCCAGTATGATCTTGATCGTTGACGACAAACAGGAAAATCTTTACTCGCTAAAAGCTTTGCTCCGCCTCAATCTCTATGAGGTAGACACTGCCACCTCCGGCGAAGAAGCCCTGAAAAGGATACTCAGGAATGAATATGAGCTCATTATCCTGGATGTGCAAATGCCCGGCATGGACGGCTATGAAGTAGCAGAAACCATTACCGGTTACAGCCGCTCCAGGGACATTCCCATCATTTTCCTGTCCGCAGTAAATATTGACAAACGTTTTGTAACCAAAGGATATGCCTCCGGCGGAGTGGATTATATTACCAAACCCTTTGATGCCGACATCCTGCTATTAAAGGTAAAAACCTTTACCCGCCTGTACCGGCAAACAAAAGAGCTGAATGATATAAAAGAAACGCTGGAGCAAAAGGTGGAAGAGCGTACCAAAGCCCTGGTGCAGGCCAATAAAGAGCTGGAGCTTAGCAATGCAGAGCTGCAGCAATATGCCTTCATAGCCTCCCACGACCTGCGGGAGCCGCTGCGCAAGATCATTACCTTCAGCCGCCTGGTAATAGAACGGTTCCTGGGCAGCGATCCGGAAGCCCTGCAGTATATGAACAAGGTCATATCCTCCTCAGAGCGCATGCGCAGCCTTATTAACGACCTGCTTAGCTATTCCCACCTGGCAGAACAGCCCCGGTTCAATACCTGCAACCTGAACCAGCTGGTACAGGAAACCATGGCCGACCTGGAAGTAGCCATTAAGGAAAAAGAAGCCGTGCTGCAGATCAGCCACCTGCCCGTCATTGAAGCCATCCAGGACCAAATGCGGCAGCTGTTTCAGAACCTGGTCAGCAATGCGCTTAAATTCTCTAAAAAAGATACCCCGCCTGTTATTAAGATATGGAGTGAGCTGATAGACCAGCGCTCCCTTACCGCCGGCATTTCCGGCAAAGGCGCCTGGTGCCGCATCTATATTTCCGACAACGGAATAGGGTTTAATGAAATGTACCTCGATAAAATATTCCACATGTTCCAGCGCCTGCATGGCAAAGATGAATATCATGGTACCGGCATCGGCTTAACCATCGTAAAAAAGATCATCCAGAAACATAACGGCCTTATCTCTGCAGAAAGCAGGGAAGGCCAGGGCGCCACCTTTATGCTGGTGCTGCCGCTGAAACAAACCGCCATATTAGAAACAGAAACACAGGGACTATAAACGTATATACATGAACGAATCATTCAAAAGGAATTTAATAATCACTTACGGCCTGTCCCTTTTCCTGGTGATCATAAGCTCTGTAGCATCTTACATGAGCATCCATAATTTGCTGGAAGGGCAGGGATTGGTAGACCATACCAATAACTTGATCATGAAGGTGGAGCAGATCTCCTCTGCTTTAAAAGATGGGGAAACCGGGCAACGGGGATATCTGCTCACCGGCAAAACGGAGTTTTTAGATCCTTATAATGGCGCCCGTGACCGCGCCCTCACTACGCTGAATGAAGTAGAAAAGCTTACGCTCGATAATCCCAGGCAGCAACAATCCCTGCAGCAGCTGCGCGACCTGGTGGTGCAACGTTTTGCCCTGTTACGGGATATTATTGACAGCAAAAAAAGAGGCGTTGCAAATAATGAGCAGGACCTGACACAGGGTAAAGTGCAAATGGATGAAATACGCCGCCTGATAACAACCATGCAGGACCGGGAACAGGCACTGCTTAAACTACGTACAGAAAAAACAAACCGTTTTGCAGCATACACGCCGGTGCTTATTATCATAGCCTCCCTGTTATCCCTGCTGGTAGCCATTGTATCCTTCCTGCGGGTGAATGCTGATTATGACAGAAGGGTAGCGCTGCAGCTTGCCCTGGAGCAAAAAGACATTGATACCTCTAACCGCCTGGCTATTATCCAGGGTATTGCAGACAAGATCTCCGGCGGTAACTACCAGGTACGGGTAAGCGATGAAGGGAAGGATGTATTGGGCTCCCTGGGTGTGGCCCTGAACAAGATGGCACAATCGCTGGACTATTCCTTCGCCACCCTCTCGCACAAGGAATGGACACAAACCGGTATTGCCAGCCTGAATGAAAAAATGATCGGTGAAAAACAGCTGGATGTTCTGGCCTATAGCATTATTGAATTTATTACAGACTATACCGGCTCCCAGGTAGGCGCCGTTTATTTGCTGAAGGATGAGGAAACCCTGGGCCTGACTGCCAGCTATGGGTTAAATAAGGACAGCGCTAAAAAAACATTGCTGCTGGGCGAGGACCTGGCCGGGCAGGCCGCCTTATCCGGTAAAGACCTGCTGTTGGAAAATATAGCGGATGCCGCACTGGTAGTGAACCATGCAGCCGGCAGTATTAAGCCGCAAAACATTATAGCCGTACCTCTTATTCATGAACGCCGTTTAAAAGGAGTAATGGAGCTGGCTACCCTGGACACTTACAGCTCCGTGGTACGCGAATTCCTGAAAATAGCATCCTACAATATAGGCCAGGCCATTCACAGCGCACAGGACCATCAGCGCCTGCAGGACCTGCTGGCCGAAACACAGGCCCAGTCAGAAGAATTGCAGTCGCAGCACAGTGAGCTGGAGAATATTAATACAGAGCTGGAAGCCCAGTCGCAGAAGCTGCAGGCCTCTGAAGAAGAGCTGCGCGTACAGCAGGAAGAGCTGCAGCAGGCCAACCAGGAGCTGGAAGAACGCAGCCGCCTGCTGGAAGAAAAGAATGAGCTGATCCTGGAACGCAATTTTGAGATCCAGGCTAAGGCAGAAGAGCTGGCCCAAACCACTAAGTACAAATCAGAGTTCCTGGCCAATATGTCGCATGGGCTGCGTCCGCCGCTCAACTCCATCCTGCTGCTTTCCCGCCTGCTGTCAGAGAACCATGCCGGTAACCTGCTGAGCGACCAGATAGAATATGCCACAGTGATCCGCAGCTCCGGTAATGGCCTGTTAACGCTGATAGATGAAATACTGGACCTGTCCAAGATAGAATCCGGTAAAATGGAGCTTGAATATGAGTATGTAGATATTGAAAGTGTAACAGGGGAAATGAGCTCCCTGTTCGGCCCCATTGCAAAAGATAAGAACATTACCTTCCGCATAGCAGCAGCAGACGAGCTGCCTAAAATGCTGGAAACAGACCGCCTGCGCCTGCAGCAGATCCTGCGCAACCTTATTTCCAATGCGCTGAAGTTCACCGCCCGCGGCGCAGTTACCCTGCACATCACCAAAGACGTTCATACCATTTCCTTTGCCGTACAGGATACCGGCATTGGTATACCGGCAGATAAGCAGCAAACTGTATTTGAAGCCTTTCAGCAGGCAGATGGCTCTACCCGCAGAAAGTACGGAGGCTCCGGCCTGGGATTGTCCATTAGCCGGGAGCTGGCCAAGCTGCTGGGAGGCGAGATCAGTTTGGACAGTGAGGAAGGCAAGGGCAGCACTTTCACGCTTACCCTGCCCCTGCAAAAAGGCGCCTCCATTCATCCCGTTAAACCCATTATCCCGGCCCCTGTGCAGGAAGAGATCACAGCCTCACAGCAGGAAAAACCGAAGGAAGATGAGCTGGTGAAAGATCTGCAATTCCTGTCAGCGCATATTCCGCCCGCAGTTCCGGATGATCGTGATAACATAAAAGCAGGTGAAAAGGTGATCCTGATCATAGAAGATGATACCGCCTTTGCCCGCTCCCTGCTGGACTATACCCGGCAAAAAGGGTATAAGGGAATTGTAGCCGTAAGGGGCGATGAAGGAGTAGAGCTGGCCCGCCGTTTCCGCCCCCTGGGCATTTTACTGGATATACAGCTGCCCGTAAAAACCGGTTGGGAAGTAATGGAGGAATTGAAAGCCGATGCAGCCACCCGCCCCATTCCCGTGCACATGATGTCGTCTTACCAGGCTAAAACCCGCAGCCTGTCACGCGGTGCAGTAGACTTTATAAATAAGCCGGTAGATATAGATAAGCTGAGCGATGTGTTCCTGCGCATAGAACAGGCGCTGAGCAGGCACCCGAAAAAGGTATTGATCGTAGAAGAGAACCAGAAACATGCACAGGCCCTGGCCTATTACCTGGATGGATTTAACGTGCATACACAGATCCGGACCACGGTAGGCGATGGCATCACAGCCCTTAACCGCAGTGAGGTGGATTGTGTGATCCTGGATATGGGTGTGCCCGCGCAGCACTCATACGACGTACTGGAGGAAGTAAAGAAATCGCCGGGGTATGAGAACCTGCCCATTATTGTGTTCACAGGCCGCAACCTTTCACATGTGGAAGAAATGCGCATTAAGCAATATGCAGATTCGATCGTAGTAAAAACAGCGCACTCTTACCAGCGCATCCTGGATGAGGTATCCCTTTTCCTGCACCTGGTAGAAGAGAATACAAAAGACCGCAGCGTAACCCGCTATAAACGTATGGGCGCTTTAAGTGAGGTGCTGAAGGGTAAGGTAGTGCTGGTGGCGGATGATGATGTACGCAACATCTTCTCCCTCACCAAATCGCTGGAAGCCTATGGCATGAAGGTGATCTCCGCCATAGATGGCAGGGAAGCGCTTAAACAGCTGGATGAAGTACCCAGCGTAGACCTGGTGCTCATGGATATGATGATGGCGGAAATGGATGGATATGAAGCCACCCGCCGCATCCGGCAAATGCATAAGTACCGCAACCTGCCGGTAATAGCGGTAACTGCCAAAGCCATGACCGGCGACCGCGAGAAGTGTATCAATGCCGGCGCATCCGACTACATTACCAAACCGGTGGATGTAGACCAGCTGGTGTCCCTGTTACGGGTATGGTTATATGAATAACTCCAAAAGCAATATATAAGGGAATGCACAGCATATTAATAATAGACGACGACAGCCGGAATATTTTTGCCCTCACCGCCGTGCTGAAAGCCAGGGGTTTTCAGTGTGAAACCGCCACCGGTATGCAGGAAGCATTTGCATTGCTGACAGCCGGAAATACGATTGGCATCATTTTAATGGATATGATGATGCCGGACATGGATGGGTATGAGGCCATTCCTATACTCAAATCATCGCCCCAATGGCAGCACCTGCCGGTAATAGCCGTTACCGCACAGGCCATGGCCGGCGACAGGGATAAATGCCTGGCCGCCGGGGCCGATGGTTATATCTCAAAACCGGTAGACATAGATAAACTGCAGCAGCTGCTGGATGAGTATGCACGATAAAATGGAAAATAGTGTGAAGGATGAAGAGCTGGACCTGCTGCTGGATGAATTGTTCCGCAGCTATGGCTATGACTTCACCAATTACGCCCGCGCTTCTTTAAAAAGAAGGGTGAGTCGCCTGATGATCATAGACCGCTTCCCCAGTTTTGCAGAGCTGTTATACCGCGTACGCCAGGATCCTGCCTACCTTACCCGTATGGTGGAAGAGCTAACGGTGAATGTAACGGAAATGTTCCGCGATCCCCAGGTGTTTAAGACCATCCGGGAAGAGGTGCTGCCCATACTGGCCACACATCCCTTTATCCGCATCTGGCACGCCGGTTGTGCCACAGGGGAGGAGGTGTATTCCATGGCCATTCTGCTGGATGAGGCTAACCTGCTGCACAAATCACTGCTGTATGCAACAGACCTGAACCCAACAGCCATTGAGAATATCCGCAAAGGCGTGTTCCCGATCAGTGAAATGAAACAATACTCAGAGAATTATATTCTTTCCGGCGGTAAGCATGATTTTTCAAAGTACTACACCGCCAAATACAACTGGGCCAAATTCGACGACCGTTTAAAGGCCAAGATGATCGTAGCTACGCATAACCTGGTCTCCGACCGCTCCTTCAATGAATTTGTATTGATCTTTTGCCGCAACGTGCTCATTTATTTTGATAAGTACCTGCAGGATAATGTGCTCACATTATTTGACGACAGCCTTGAAAAGCTGGGTTTCCTGGTGCTGGGTTCCAAAGAGAATCTGCGCTTTAGCCCCATAGCCCGTAAGTTTAAACAACTGGAAAACAGGGAAAGAATATGGCGGAAGGTGATGTAAGTAAATACCGGATGGTGGTGATCGGCGGCTCTGCCGGCAGCCTGGATAGCATCCTGAAGATCGTGGCTGCCGTACAGGAAGCGGTAGATGTTGCCTTTGTAGTGATAGTACACCGCGGCAAAGGCGGCGATTCTATTCTGACAGATCTGCTCTCCTCCCAAACAACATTGGTGGTAAAGGAAGTAGAGGATAAGGAGCTCATTTTACCGGGCACCATTTACATAGCCCCGCCGGACTATCATTTACTCCTGGAAAACGAGTATACTTTTTCACTGGATGCCTCTGAAAAAGTGCACTATAGCCGCCCCAGCATAGATGTAACTTTTGAATCAGCCGCCCTCGTATATGGCCCCGCGTTAGTAGGCGTATTATTATCCGGCGCTAATGCCGATGGCGCTGTAGGCCTCAAGAACATTGCCGATGCCGGCGGTTTCACCATTGCGCAGCAACCCGCCACCGCAGAAGTAGGCTATATGCCCCAGCAAGCCATAAACCTGACCAAAGTAAGCGTAATCCTGGAAGGAGAAGACATTGGCATATTCTTAAGAACGCTATTAAAATAAGAATATAAAATTTCAAATGTAAAATGCTAAATGTAAAAGGGAATGCAGCGATCAACTGCATTCCCTTTTACATTTAAATTCTATTCTCCGATATCTCCAATATCTCCAATGTCATCAATATCGCTAATGTCATCAAGGCCCAAAGCCCGGCACCACAGTAGCAAAAAAGCTCAATCAAGGTACCACTCCGCAACCGGGCGGTAACCGGTTGCGGTCCCCTTTTTGGTTCCTTTTTGGGGAAGCAAAAAGGAACAAAGAAAAAATTAATTAAACTTCTTCCTCAACTCCTGCAGCTTAGCCTGAAAATCATTCAACGGCGCAGCTGCCGCCTGCTTACCAGCAGGCTTGTTACCGCCGCTGTTATTATCGCGGCGTTCTTTCCGCGGTGCACCGCTGTTGCTGCCACCTGCCGCCGGCGCCTCATTATCTTTCATAGATAAGGAAATGCGTTTGCGGGAAGCATCTACTTCCAGCACCGTTACCGTTACTTTCTGATTCAGCTTCACCACCTCGTTAGGGTTGCCCACAAATTTGTTGGAAAGGTGGGAAATGTGCACCAGCCCATCCTGCTTAACGCCAATATCCACAAAGGCGCCAAAAGCGGTGATATTGGTTACTACGCCGGGCAGTGTCATACCGGGTTTTACATCTTCTATCTTATGAATGCCTTCTGCATATTCAAAGATGGCTATTTCATCGCGCGGGTCGCGGCTGGGTTTATCCAGCTCTTTCAGAATGTCTTCCAGTGTCAGCAAGCCTACTTCTTCACTCACATATTCTTTCGGATTTATCTTTTTACGCAGGTCTTCCTTAGCCATCAGCTCCTGCACGCTGCACTGCTGTTTGGCAGCCATGGCTTCTATCAGTCCATAACGTTCCGGGTGCACGGCAGAGTTATCCAGCGGGTTGTCGCCATTTTCAATGCGGAGGAAGCCGGCGCACTGTTCAAAAGCTTTTTCGCCCAGGCGGGGTACTTTCTTCAGGGATGCACGGCTCTTAAATGCGCCGTTCTCTTTACGGTACTTCACAATGTTTTCCGCCAGGGAAGGGCCCAGGCCGGAAATATAGGCCAGCAGGTGTTTGGAGGCGGTGTTCAGGTTTACGCCCACATTGTTTACGCAGCTTACCACCACACGGTCCAGGCTTTGTTTCAGGTGCGACTGGTTCACATCGTGCTGGTATTGCCCTACACCAATTGATTTGGGATCTATTTTCACCAGCTCTGCCAGCGGGTCTATGAGCCTGCGGCCGATGGATACTGCACCACGTACCGTTACATCATGGTCCGGGAATTCTTCACGGGCCACTTCAGAAGCGGAGTATACGGAGGCGCCGCTTTCGTTCACCATAAATACATTGATCTTGGTGCCAAAGTCTATCTTCTTTACAAACTCCTCTGTTTCGCGGCCTGCAGTACCATTACCTACGGCAATGGCCAGGGTGTTATATTGTTTGGCCCATTTTTTCAGCAGGGCTTCTGCATCATCGCGTTTGTAGTTCTTTTCCAGGGGATATATTACATCGTTATCCTGCATATTGCCCTGCTCATCCAGCACCACTACTTTACAGCCGGTACGGTAACCCGGGTCAATGGCTATTACGCCCTTGGGGCCCAGTGGGGCTGCCAGCAGCAGCTGGCGCAGGTTTTCAGCAAATACGTCAATAGCTTCAGTATCAGCTTTTTCTTTAGCCAGCGCGCGGAACTCGTTTTCCAGCGAGGGGCGCAGCAGGCGTTTATACGCATCCGTTATAGCCTTGTTCATTTGTTCCCGGGCTGCAGCGCTGCCTTTCACAAATTGTTTCTGGATGATCTCCAGGGCTTCATCTTCCACCGGCATTACGGTAGCGTACAGGAAACCTTCTGTTTCCCCGCGCAGGATGGCCAGTACACGGTGAGAGGGGATGGCCGGCAGCTCTTCCTGGAAATCAAAGTAGTCTTTGTATTTCTGTCCTTCTTCTTCTTTACCTTCTATTACTTTGGAGGTAAGCACGGCGGTGTGGGTGAACAGCTTACGCAGCTTATCACGCAGCTCCGCGTTCTCGTTGATCCATTCGGCAATAATATCGCGGGCGCCTTTCAGGGCTTCGTCTGCAGAAGCAACTTTATCATTTACATATTGGGCGGCCAGGGTATCCAGCGCAATGTCTCCCTGCTCAAAAATAATTTTGGCCAGCGGCTCCAGGCCTTTTTCAATGGCCGTGGTAGCGCGGGTTTTACGTTTGGGCTTGTAAGGCAGGTACATGTCCTCCAGTTCCGTAAGGTTCCAGCTAGCTTCCAGCTTGCCCAGCAGCTCCGGGGTCATTTTTTCCTGCTCCGTGATGGTTTTAATGATAAACTCACGGCGGTCATCCACTTCCTGGTAGCGTTTCTTCAGATCTTCAATACGGGCGATCTGCACTTCATCCAGGCTGCCGGTTACCTCTTTCCGGTAGCGGCTGATAAAAGGTACCGTAGCACCTTCTGCCAACAAGTTCATGGTATTTTCTGCCTGCCTGGCAGCAATACCTAATTCCGCTGAAATGAGTGCGATGTGTTTGGTATTCATGAATTAACTAATAAAGAATAATTAAAAAGTAAGCTTTTGTAAAAACCGGTCGCAAATGTAACTAAAATGGCTTTTCCGGCAATCGAAAGTTGTTAACAGGCGGGGGCGCCTGTGGCGCCGGTCCATGGTCGATGGTCTATGGTCCATAGCCCGGTGCGCGGAGGCGGTGGTTCGTATACCGGCCGGCCCGCATTCCTCAGCTCAAAGCCCGCAGACTACCCACACAGTTTATAGTCCGCTGCCTGGTCCGCGGAGGTAACAGCTCATGGAATATTCCGGTCTTATATAACGTATTGCTCCTGACTATCTGTATTATATCGTATGTTAAATAATGGCCTTTTAAACCGTTTAGCCTGGCACATCCCCGCTACAGCTCTCCGCTGCAAATAAACACCGCCTCACTGCCAACCAGTTACACTCCCCATCTTTCCTTCCTCACTTTCAACACCTCCCGCACACACTATGCCATCAACTCTCACCACCACCTCCCCATGCACCCAGCCATCAACCCTAATCATGGACCTCTCAGCAGTGGGCCGTGGACTGATCACGCACCACTTCCCCCACGCACCAGGCAATGGACCATCGACTATGGACCATGGACTCCCGCACTGCCTCTGGTCCGTGGACTATTTTTACTACATTTATCCAATGGAAACGCTAAAAACCGCCTCCTTTCAACAGCTGCTCAATATTATGGACGATCTCCGGGAAAAATGCCCCTGGGACCGGAAACAAACCCTGCAATCACTCCGGCAGCTTACCATTGAAGAAATGTACGAGCTGGCCGATGCCATCACAGAAAACGACTGGCAATCCATAAGAGAAGAGCTGGGCGACCTGCTCCTGCACATTGTGTTCTACGCCAAAATAGGAACCGAGCAGCAGCAGTTCACTATAGACGATGTCATTACCGGTATCTGCAACAAGCTCATTCACCGGCACCCGCATATTTATGGTGATGTGCAGGTAGAAAATGAAGAGCAGGTAAAGCAGAACTGGGAAAAGCTGAAGCTGAAAGAAGGAAAAAAGTCTACCCTTAGCGGCGTACCCGTATCCCTGCCGGCCCTGGTAAAAGCCATGCGCCTGCAGGAAAAAGCCAAACAGGTAGGTTTTGAGTGGGATAATACCCAGCAGGTAATGGATAAAGTGCAGGAAGAGCTGCAGGAGCTGCAGGAAGCCCTGCAAACCGGCAACCAGCAGGAGGTGGAAGATGAATTTGGCGACCTGCTGTTTTCCCTGGTCAACTACTCCCGCTTTTTGAAAATAGATGCAGAAAATGCGCTGGAGCGCACCAATAAAAAGTTTATACGCCGCTTTCAGCAAATGGAAACCCTGGCCGCACAACAGGGGCGCCAGCTTGCTGATATGACCCTCACTGAAATGGACGGGTTATGGAACGAGGTAAAAACAAAAGAATAATATGCAAATATGCAGATGTGCAGATGTGCAAATGGGGGAACGCAGGAAATGAACAATTGAATATCTGTACATCTGAAACCGCACATTTTTTCATCACCTGCACATTTATATATTCGCATATTTGCACATCTGCATATTTGCACATCTGCCCATTGATTTCATGTTAGACATTAAAGAAATACGCCTTTTTTTCCTGCGGCATGGTTACCTGCTGATCATAGCCGCATGGTTATTCACCTTTGCTTTTTTGTTCAGCAATTACTGGTCGTACTACTCATCCCCGCAGGGGGTAAAGCGGAGCCTGGAAAGAAGCCTGCATAACCGGGAGCTTTCCTTTGAGCAGCTGGCCGCCGATACCCTCACCATGAGGCACCTCTTTCAGCGCAATTATAATGAACAGGAGCTGAAAGCGCTGCACAACCGCGACTACTACGTATATGCATATGACAGCACCGCCACCGGCCGCTGGCTGCTGTTCTGGAGCACCAACCTGGTTCAGCCGGACGACCTGCAGCCTTTGAAACAAGGCTCTGGTTTTGCAAAGCTCAAGAACGGTTATTATGAAGTGTTGTGCCGCAAATTACCCGGCGCGCCCGGGCATAGCCGCTACCTGGTAGGGCTGCTGCCGGTAGCCATGGAATACAGCATCAGCAATGATTACCTGGTAGATCACTTTTTTGATAAGCCGGCCCTGGGCAAGGAATACAGCATACAAATGCGTCCGCCGGGCATACCGGTGCTCAATAACAGGAACATCATTTTATTTTACCTGTACTACGATCCCGCGCTGGATGCAAGCCCGCCTAACCTGCTCAGCGTTATACTGCGGGTGCTGGGCTGTATTTGCGTGCTTATATTCCTGAACCTTTTTGCCACGCTGCTGGCCCGGCATAAGAACCCCCTCATGGGATTCCTGTACCTGCTGTTCATGGTAGGCACGCTGCGGGTACTTAGCTACGTATACCCCTTCCCGTTTAACCTGCGGGCTCTCAATATCTTCATGCCCTACATTTACGCCAAGGATGAGATCTTTCATTCCCTGGGCGATCTGTTGCTGAACGTATTGCTCACTTTCTGGATGCTGCTGTTCTTCCGGGAGCACGTAAAAACCATTAATGCGCCGGCGCTCAGGTACAAATGGCAGTCGTGGCTGGTGATTGCCCTGGCCAGCCTGGTAATGTTTATTGTAGGGCAGTTCCTGTCAGAGCTGATCCAAAGCCTGGTAATAGATTCCAAGATATCCTTTGACGTAACCAACCCTTTCAGCCTCAATGAATACAGCCTCATAGGCTTCATTATACTGGGTTTTATAGCCTTTAGCTTTTTATTCTTTTCGCAGATCATTAACTTCCTGCTGAATGAGCTTACACAGTCGCGGCACCGCACTAAATACATATTCTTAGGCGCAGTAGGCATCTTGTGGCTGCTGTTCCGCATTCATAACCCGGAGATCCCGTACTTCACGGTAATGGTATTGTGGCTGCTGTTTTATGTAATGCTGCTGGACATGTTCTCCTCCCGTTTTGAGAACAGCCTGGCAACTGTAGCATTTGTATTCTGGCTGGTGCTGCTTACGGTTACTACCTCCGCCGTACTGGTATATTATAATAACAAAAAGGAATTAAGCCAGCGGGAGCGCCTGGCCATTAACCTCTCCAAACAGCGCGATCCCTACCTGGAAATGCTGTTGAATGATGTGAACCGCAATGCCGGTGACGATGAGCTGATGCAGCTGTTCTTCCAGGACCGCCGCAGCTCCAGCCAGCTGCCACGGGAAATGCTGGAAAATGAGCTGAAGCAAAAGTATTTCAAAGGTTACCTGAGCCGTTTTAATCTTACCTTTTATTTCTTTGATGAAAATGGCTATCCCGTATACCCTTCCGATACGGCCAGCCTGTATTCGCTGAACCCGCGCATTCTGCGGCAGTCAGACCAGGTAGGTAATGATAACGACCTGTATTATAATGAGCGCAGCTTCAATGATTACAGCTATATTGGTAAACAGGTATTTTACCGGGATAGTGTGATCATTGGCTCTATGGTGTACGAGCTTACACCCGCCGTGGTAAACCCGCAGAAGCTGTACCCGGAGCTGCTGGTGGACGGGGAGCTGAGTGATCCGGAGAAAGAATCAGCCGCCGCCTATTCCTACGCTATTTATGATAAGAACATCCTGGTAAGCAATAACAACGATTTTCCTTTTCCCATAAAGCTGTATAACAGCGATATTCCTTTAACAGATGTATCGGAGAAAACGGTGAACGGCCATTCTGTACTCATTTACAAAGCCTCGCGGGATAAGGTGGTGATGGTGGTAAAGGAAAGCCGCAGCTTTATTGAGTTCATAACGTTGTTTGCTTACATGTTCTGCCTGTTCCTGCTCATTATTGTTATTTACAGGCTGCTGGATCTGCTGGTAAAAGCGCGGATGCGCATAGGGCAGCTAAGGGCGCTGGTGGATGTAAGCATCCGCCGTAAGGTGCATGGCACGGTGATTTTTGTGGTGGTATTTGCATTCATCATCCTGGGGGGCACCACCATCCTGTTCTTCATTAACCGTTCGGAAACAGAGAACCGGGAGCGCCTCAGCAAAACCATGAACGAAGTAGCTCATGATGTGGAAAAGGAGTTTTACACCCAGCGTATGTTTGATGAGCTGGAGGACCTGTACGATCCGGTATTCCAATCCGGCCTGCAATCATCAGTAAGTGATATTGCGGAAGACCGCGCGCTGGATATTAATATTTATGACCGGGATGGCAACCTGGAAGTAAGTACCCAGCCTTTAATGACGGAGAAGGGCTTGTTATCCCGCAAAATGCACCCGGCAGCCTATTTTCATATGTTCCGCCTGAACCGTATACAATTCATACAGGAAGAAAAAATAGGCAGCATGCGGTACCTTTCCGGTTATGTGCCCCTGCGCAATCCGAAAGGAGAGGTGTTTGCCTACCTCAACGTACCTTATTTTGCCACGCAAACAGAGCTGAACCAGCAGATCTCCAACTTCCTGGTAGCGCTGATCAATTTTAATGCATTCATCTTTTTAATAGCCGGTATGCTGGCGCTGCTCATCACCAATTCAATTACCAAGTCATTCTCATTGGTAACGGAAAAGCTGCGCCATGTGAACCTGGGCCAGCGTAACGATGAGATAGAGTGGGAGAAGGACGATGAAATAGGCGCCTTGGTAAAGGAATACAACAAAATGGTGCGCAAGCTGGAAGTGAGCGCGGTAAAGCTGGCCAAGAGTGAAAGAGAGGGGGCCTGGCGCGAAATGGCCCGGCAGGTAGCACATGAGATCAAGAACCCGCTTACCCCCATGAAGCTGAGCATCCAGTATTTACAGCGGGCCGTGGGAAATGATAGTCCTAATGTAAAAGAGCTTACCAATAATGTAGCTCATACGCTGGTGGAGCAGATAGAGCACCTCTCCAACATTGCCTCCGACTTCTCTGCATTTTCCCGTATAGGCGAAGCCGTTAACGAGGTATTGCTGCTCAATGAAACGCTGCACTCCCTGCATGCGCTGTACCAGGGCCAGCCCGGCTGTGAGATCCGATATGATGAGCCCACGCAGCCCTATTATGTGTATGCAGATAAAACGCAGATGAACCGCCTGTTCACTAACCTGCTGCAAAACGCCATACAGGCTATCCCGGAAAGCAGGAGCGGTAATATAATAATGCATATGGAAGCCACGGAAGACCGCCAGTGGGTAATTGTAAGCGTGCAGGATAATGGTGAAGGCATTTCCCCGGAAATACAGTCCCGCATTTTTGTACCCAACTTCACTACCAAAAACTCCGGTACCGGCCTGGGATTGGCTATGTGTAAGAACATTGTAGAGCAGGCCCGCGGGGAAATATGGTTTGAAACCCGCATTAATACAGGTACCACCTTTTTTGTAAAGCTGCCGTTAGTTGAGCATTAGCTACGCGCGGGGTGTTCTCCGTATGGCCGTAGCCGTAATGGCGGCACATATTGTTGGGCATTAGCTACACGCGGATCATTTACCGTTAATGATCTTTTCCCGGTGCATGTAGCCCCATTCCGCCAGCGCGCCCATCACGTTCTTCAGCGTAGCGCTGTAGGGGGTAAGCGTATATTCCACCACCACCGGTGTTTGCGTATGCACGGTACGCGTTATAAACCCGTTCAGCTCCAGCTCTTTCAGCTCATTGGAAAGCACCCGGGCAGAAATGCCCTCAATGGCGCGTTGCAGCTCATTAAAACGTTTATGGCCATGCCCCAGGGCAATAATAACGCGCAGTTTCCACTTCCCGCCGATCACGTATAATGCATCGCCCACGGCCCGCAGGTGATTGCTGCATTCAGTTGCTGTTACCGGTTCAGTGAAGGGCTGTTCCTCTAAAGTATCAAATGGCATATCTCACAGTTTTAACTAACCTAAAGGTTACTACTAACCTGTTGTATAGTACTAATAAATGGTTATCAAATGTACCTAGTTTTGCATTCTTAAACTAATGGAACAGAAAATCTACTGAAACATGAAAGCAACAAAGATCATTTACTGGATAACCACGGCAATTGTGGCGTTAATGATGACCTTCTCGGCCTATTCTTATTTAACACAGCCGGCCATTACTGAAGGTTTCCACCACCTGGGTTATCCTGATCACTTCCGTGTAGAGCTGGCCATTGCCAAGCTCATAGGGGCCATTTTACTGCTGGCGCCTGTAGCGCCCCGTATTAAGGAGTGGACCTACGCCGGGTTCACCTTCACCTTTATTGCCGCCTTCCTGGCACATACCGCTGCCGGCGATCCGGTGGCCAACCGTATTATGCCGCTGGTGTTCCTGGGCATACTGGCCGTGTCTTACCTGCAATACCATAAGCTGCAGAAGGGCGTGCAAAAAACAGTGCCGGCGCATTAACAGTCTGTTAAACAAGGCCTTTTGTTCAAATAACTACCCAATAAAAAAGAGCGTGTATCCGTATGGGTACACGCTCTTTTCTTATTTGCCGTTAGCAGTGAGTTGGTTAGCTCTGCTTTCCGTTAAAGCTTTCTTTGATCTTTTCCAGCAGCTTGCTCTCTATCATCTGCTGCGCCAGTGTGATCATATTCTTAAAGGCTGCTGCTTCTGAAATACCATGGCCAATGATCACCGGCTGGGATACGCCCAGTACCGGGGTACCGCCATAGGTTTCAAAATTAAAGCGGTCCAGGTATTCATCCCTGATATTGCGTTTTACCGCTATCTCATGGAACGATTCTGCCATTTTCAGCACTACGTTGCCGGTAAATCCTTCACATACGATCACATCTACCTTGTTGCTGAAAATATGGCGGCCTTCTATATTGCCCGTAAAGTTCAGCTGCGGATGTTCTTTCAGCAGGGGATAGGTGGCCTGTGCCAGCAGGTTACCCTTGCCTTCCTCTTCCCCAATGTTCAGCAAACCCACAGTGGGGTTATCCCTTTTCAGGATATGCTTGGCATACAGGGAGCCCAGTATAGCAAACTGTACCAGGTTTTCCGGTTTACAGTCCGAATTAATGCCCACATCCAGCAGCAAACCAAAAGTACCGTCTTCCCGGGGAACGGGGGTGCTGATGGTAGGCCTTTGTACGCCTTCTATGGCTTTAATGGAATAAAAGGTACCCACCATCATGGCGCCGGTATTGCCTGCGCTGATGAAGGCATCTATTTTCCCGTTCTGTAAAAGGTGAAATCCGATGGCAATAGAGGATTGTTGCTTTTCTTTAAGTGCTTTGGTAGGGTGCTCATGCATGCCAATCACCTGCGGGGCATGTATGATAGTATAGTCTGATGCAGGGATCTGCGCTTCTGCAAGCAGGGGGGTGATGGCTTGTTCATCCCCTAAGAGTACCAGGTGCGCTTTGGTGGCAACAGTTTCTAAAAATAATTTTACTCCTTTTACTGCTTCCTGGGGGGCATAGTCGCCTCCCATCATATCAAGCCCAATTCGCATTGTAACGTTAGTTTGTCTTAAGGTAGAATACACAAAAATTACGAATTTATCAATTACGAATTACGAATTAAAACATAGCGAAGATAATCATCCGCTTCATCCCAATTCGTGATTCGTAATTTAATAATTCGTAATTAACTTAATACCCGCTGGTACGAAAGTAAAATTATTTAGCGCTGTTCTGTTTCTCCAGCACTACTTTTCCTTTGTAGTATAATTTGTCTTCTACCCAATGAGCACGATGTCTCAGGTGCACTTCTCCGGTTGCGCTATCAGTGCTTAAAGTATCCGCAACAGCCTTGTAATGCGTTCTTCTCTTAGCTGATCTTTGCTGAGAGTGTCTGCGTTTAGGATTTGGCATTGTATATCAATTTAAGATTTCAAAGTTTAGATTTACTTTCCCTGATTTACGATTCCGGTTTAAGCTGAAAACCGTAAATCTAAGATCGTTCTTAATTTTCCCGGAACTTGTCCAGGTCTTTCCAAATTGGATTCTTATTATCTCCCGCCTGCTGGTTCATTTTGTCCAGCATATCCAGCACCTTTGGATCACAACCGCTTTTCCCGTTGGCATCATCCGGATGGATGCGCTGCATGGGAATGCTGAGGTTAATGTATTCATAGATCAGATCGGCCACATTAAAGTGCGATTCTGTTTTTGAGATGTAAGTCACATCCGGATCTTCATCGTTTTGCAATTCATCCGGATTCTCTACCAGCTTCACTACCTGGTCAAAATCATCCCAAAGCTGTAATTCAAACGGTGCCCCGCATCTGTCACAAATTACCGTTATTGTGCCGCCTATTTCGAATTTTAGCATGAAAAAGCTGCTTTTTTTATCAAATTGCAGCTTTACCGTTGCATTGCAGTTACTAAAATCCTGCGGACCGTAATTTTCAAAAAAACTATCCGTAATTTGGTACTGAAAGGCATGCACTCCGGGTTTCAGTCCTACAAAGGCTATATCAAATTCACGGAGTGATTTCATCTGATTAAAATTTGATGTCAAAGTCAGATGGAACGTGCGCAAAGTTATTTACTTTTAAGAAAAGAACTAGGGCTCGTTTCCTATAAAACAGTCCTCCACTTTTAGAGGGATGCAAAGGTAGCAAAATTATTGTAAATGTAAAAATTTCCTAAATTTGTTGATTATCAATGCATCGAGCCTGTGCTGCTGTCTGTGAAAACATTTTCCTGTACACTCTATCCCGTGAAAAATGAACCATGAAGGCCAAAGTTAGACTGGGACACCGAAAAACACCTTTTGTAACCGCCAATATGCCAAATTCGGAGGAACAGGCTATCTTTTCCCTACCCATCTCAGAATTTCTGCATAATACCAGCGCCGGGGTATTGATCACCAATGCCCAAAATTACCTCATCTGGGTCAATCCTGTTGTGATCAGTTCGTTTGATATTGGTCCTGCAGGCGAATATATCCTGAATAAATCCTACCAGGAAATTATCAGCTTTTTCCGCCCATATATCATTGACCCGGAGGGATTTGAAGAGAAAATGAAGGAGCTGCGCCTCCGCCAGAAACCCTATTATGGCTGGCCGGTGACTTTTATAGACGGGCGCGCCATAGAGATCAGCTACCTGCCCCTGACGGAGAATGGCCGGTACAAGGGCAGCATATGGCAAATTGTGGATGTAACCCGGCACCGCCTTATGCAGCGGGAGCTGGAACGGGCCCGGCAGGATGCGGAAGAAGCCCAGAAATACCAGAAAGAGTTCCTGGCCAATATGAGCCATGAAAAACGCACCCCCCTGAATGTGATCATTGGCATGGCCCACCTGCTGGAAGAAACCCACCTGGACCTGCGGCAGCTGGAATATGTAAAAACGCTTAAACACTCCTCCGGGATCCTGCTGGGCCTTATTACCGATATACTGGACATTTCCCGGATAGAGGCCGGGGAGCTGCAGGTAAGCCAGCGGGAATTTAACCTGGGTGAGCTAATCCAGTCATTAAAGCATACCTTTGAGCTGAAAATTGGTCAGCGGCCGGTTAAGATATCAGCCACGGTAGATACCCAGCTACAGCACCTGCTGGTAGGAGACGACCTCCTGCTGAACCAGATCCTGATGAATTTGTTGGGGAATGCAGATAAGTTCACAAAAGAAGGGGAAATAATACTAACTGCCACGCTGGAAAGCTGGCAGGAGAATAAACTATGGGTGCGGTTCCGGGTTTGTGATACCGGCATCGGCATCCGGAAGGACAAACTGGAGCTGGTTTTTCAGAATTACAAACAGGCAGAAAAAGAGATCCGTGAAATTTACGGTGGTACAGGTTTAGGACTGGCCATTGCGAAACAGCTGGTAGAAAGGCAGGGCGGCAATATACTGGTAGAAGAACATCCCGGCTACAGTACCTGTTTCTCATTCAACCTTCCGTTCATTGACACAAATAAACCGGCAATATCCGGCGTGCGGTACGGCCCGCGGCGCAGGCATATTGATTTCGGGGGGGCCAGGTTACTGGTCATTGAGGATAATCCTATGAACCTCCGTTACATCATTAGCCTGCTGGAAAAATACCATATCCATTGCCAGCTGGCCACCAATGCTCCCGACGCCATTTATTTCCTGGACAACCGGCATTATGACCTGATCCTGATGGACATCCGCATACCTGGTATGGATGGATTTGAGCTGACCAAACGGATACGCGCCGACGAAAAGCTGCCCAACGTAGCCACCCCTATTGTAGCTACCACCGCAGTAACTATGGAAAGCACTGCCACCATGGCCCGTACTATTGGAATAACAGATATCCTGACAAAGCCTTATACGCCGGATCAGTTATTACAAATACTCAACAAATACCTGAACGAAGAAGAAACTGCCTTAATAATGGAGGAAGCAGAAGAACTGCACATTAATGGTTACGAGTTCCACCAGGAGCTGAACGCCAGGTACCTGCGTACTTTGTATGAAAACAACATTGCTTACGCCGCAGACCTGTTTGAGATCTTTATCAAAACCATCCGTACGGAAGTACGTAAGCTGGAAAACTATGTGCATGAAAAAGACCTGGAAAACCTGAAGAACCAGGTGCATAAGCTAAAACCCAATTTTGCCATGGTAGGCCTTACCTGGCTCACAGATAAGATCCAGGAGATGGAAGATACCCTCCGCGAAGATCCAGACAATCCGGTTGAGAAAATAGAAGCCCTTTATGCCGACATCTCTGCCGATATGAACAAATACTTCCCGATCATTGAAGATGAGTTTGTAAAAATGCTGCTGTTTATTGAAGAGCATGGGGTGAGGAGGTGATCAATCCCACTCCTTCAGCACTCCTTTAATACTATCCACATAGTTGCCGCCGAATAACAGCGCATGTACCAGCATGGGATACAGCTGGCAAATGCCTATACGTTGCTGCCAGCCATTGGCCAGGGGGTATATGTGTTCGTAGGCATAATAAAAGCGGGTATCAAAACCACCGAACAGGCGGGTCATGGCCAGGTCCATTTCCCGGTGCCCGTAATACACGGCCGGGTCATAAATACAGGCTTTGCCATCCGGGCCTACCATAAAATTGCCGGACCACAGATCGCCATGCAGCAGGGCCGGCGCTTCTTCCGGGAAAATAGCCGGCAGCCGTTTACAGAGCTTCTCCAGCTGTTTAACCGTAGCCTTTTCCAGCACACAACGGTCGTAGGCCTGTTTTACCAGGGGCATCAGGCGGTTAAAGGCATAGAACACCGGCCAGGTAGTGTACGGTGTGTTAAACTGTTTAAGCGTACCTATATAGTTGGATTCAGGAAATCCGAAGTAGGATTGTGTATTACGATGCAGCTTGCCGAGGGAGCCTGCGAACTGCTCCCAGAAATCGTGGGTAACACCGCCCTTTTTCATAAAGCTGGTCACCAGGAAGCCGCGGCTGTGAATATTGCCGTAGCATACCGGTTCCGGCAGCGTAAAAGTATTGGTTTTACGCAGCGCTTCCAGCCCGCTGTACTCTTTGGCAAACATATCGGGATAACGGCGGCCATCGTTAATTTTCAGGAACCAGTTGCCTTCATTGGTATCCAGGCGGTAGGTTTCATTAATATCTCCGCCATTGATCCTTTCTGCCTGATTAATCTGTATTTTCACCGCCAGTTTTGCAGATAGTTGTATAGACAGTTCGTTTAGAAAAAGTGCATCTGCCTTCATTTTTCGGTTATAGGTTATTATGGAAATAAAAGCTGCGATTAAAAGACCGGTTATGCGTATAGGTATGACCGTATTTTGCCTTTTGTTATTTAAGCTGCTGTTCTCGACCAGTACTGGTTTTACTTCATTCTATTTTCATAGGATATATGTTTGGATCAGTACATTCTTCAGACTCCTCATAGGATCAATACCCTTCAGTGTTGGCGATCTAATATATACAGGCTGGGTTATAGGTGGGGTCATTTTTTTGTTAAAATTATGTTATAATATCTTCCGTGGCCGCTGGCAGCAGACCGGCCTGCTATTGCTGAATGCCCTGGGATTCTTATTGGGCGTGTATTTCGCCTTCCTGTTGCTGTGGGGTTACAACTATCGCCGGCACTCACTAGCCGCAGATATGGGGCTGCCCATGCAGGTAAAACCCTATAATACCAACCAGTTATATAAGCTGGCCGATACGTTATTACAGCAGGTGAACCAGCAAAAGGCTGCTTTGGGCGATACCAGTGGTATTGCCGCCCCTGACCCGGACAGCGCCCGGCTGTTCCAGCGTGCAACCCTGGCCTACGAGCAGGCCGCTGTGAAATGGCCCTTACTGCGGTATAAGCGTCCTTCCATAAAAAAGCCTATTTATAGCCATTGGCTTAATTATATGGGCGTAACGGGTTATTTAAATCCCTTTACCAACGAGGCGCAGGTAAATACCACCACACCCGGGTTTACCCAGCCTTTTACCACCTGCCATGAAATAGCCCACCAGCTGGGCTATGCGCCGGAGGAAACCGCCAACTTTGTAGGTTACCTGGTAGCCGACCATTCGCCGGATATACGTTTCCGTTATGCCGCTAACCTGGAAATGTTTCTGTACAGCACCGGCCAGCTGGCCCGGCGCGATACAGCACTGGCCCGCCAGGTATGGAGCCGCGCAGTTCCCGGCATAAAAGCAGATTATAAATATGTAGTTGATTTTTACCGCTCCTTCCGCGGCCCGCTGGACGATTATTCCCAGCTGCTGTATGATCAATACCTGAAAGCCAACAAACAGGAAAAAGGCATTTACAGTTACAGTGAAGTAGTAGGCTGGCTGGTTGCGTATTTCAGGATCCCCGAATAATTAATTAACCATAAGCACATTCACACTCCGCTGAAGTATATTAAACGCAATCTCCGCCATCAGGTTCTCACGGTCCAGGGTGGGGTTTACTTCCGTTATTTCAAAACAGCAGATCTTGCGGTGTTGCATAAATTTGGCGATCAGGTCTTCCGCTTCCCTTTCCCGCAAACCATTGCTCACAGGGGTGCCGGTACCCTTGGAAATAGAAGCATCCAGGCTGTCTACGTCAAAAGAAATGTAGATGTAATCACAATCGCTCAGGTAGCGGAATACAGAGCGGGAAATATTCTCCGGCCCTTTGCGTCTTACCTCGCTGGTGGTGATCACCTTCATGCCGTATTTTTTGATCAGGTGGTCTTCTTCCTTTTCATAATCCCGCAGGGAAATGAACACAATATCTTCCGGCATTACCTTGGGCGATATTTTACCGATATTCTTAAGGGCACTCCACATTTTGGCGGTGTTATCGTCCAGCTCATGGGCTTTAAATTCAAGGTTGTCTTCTGCAATGGAGGCAGCCAGGGGCATCCCGTGCATGTTGCCGGAAGGGGTAGTGTAGGGGGTATGCAGGTCGGCATGGGCATCAATCCATATTACCCCCAGCTTGGCTTTGGGGTGCGCCATTTTAAGGCCTGCAATAGTGGCGCCGGCGGTGCTATGGTCACCGGATAATACTACCGGGAACCAGTTTGACTTTACCGTATCAAACACGCTTTTGCTGATGCGCTCATACATGTTATAGATCCCTTTGATCCTTTTGGCAAAAGGGGACTCTATGGGCTCAAATAACAGCTTGTTCTCAGTTTCTATTATTTCGGACGGAAAGTGTACAAAGAAATTGCTCATGAAGTCCAGCGCCGCAATCTTGATAGCATCTATTCCCAGGCTGGCGCCACGTGTACCTGCGCCTATTTCCGATTTAACCTCAATGATCTTGATGTTCTTCATATGCGGCAATCTACAGGTTTTTAACCGATCACGATTATCAATTATTTGTTATGCTTTATAGCAAGCGGGCTGAAAAACTGAACCAATTCCAATAAGAATGCATGCTTATAAGAATTTCTTCAACGTTTACGAAGGAATAATGGATAACATTGAATTCTTTGCAGATGAGCGGGCGAAGAGCATACATCAGTATATTTGCTGATTAGCCTACATACATCAAAACCACGCATTACTTATGAATTACGAATTAACAGAAGAGCATTTAATGATACAAAAGGCCGCCCGGGATTTTGCCGTGAACGAGCTGTTACCAGGGGTAATAGAGCGCGACGAAAAACAGAAATTTCCGGCCGAACAGATTAAAAAGCTGGGCGAGCTGGGATTTTTAGGCATGATGGTAGACCCAAAATACGGGGGCGCCGGTCTGGATACCATTTCCTACGTGCTGGCCATGGAGGAGATCTCCAAGATAGATGCATCCACTTCTGTTTGTATGAGCGTAAATAACTCCCTGGTATGCTGGGGGCTGGAAACTTACGCCGACGAAGCGCAAAAACAAAAATACCTGGTGCCATTGGCTAAAGGCGAAGTTATCGGCGCTTTTTTACTGAGTGAACCGGAAGCCGGTTCTGATGCTACTTCCCAGCGCACTACTGCGGAAGATAAGGGAGACCACTACCTGCTGAATGGTACCAAGAACTGGATTACGAATGGTAACTCTGCCAGCACTTACCTGGTTATAGCCCAAACCCATCCTGAAAAAGGCAGCAAAGGCATTAATGCGCTGATCGTAGAAAAAAGCTGGCCCGGGGTAACCATAGGCGCTAAAGAGAACAAGCTGGGCATCCGCGGCAGCGATACGCACAGCATTATGTTCCAGGATGTAAAAGTGCCCAAGGAAAACCGTATTGGCGAAGATGGTTTTGGGTTTAAGTTTGCCATGAAAACGCTGTCCGGCGGCCGCATTGGTATTGCATCCCAGGCATTGGGCATTGCCAGTGGCGCATTTGAGCTGGCTTTAAAATATTCCAGGGAAAGAAAAGCTTTCGGGAAAGAAATTTCCCAGCACCAGGCCATCCAGTTTAAGCTGGCAGATATGGCTACCCAGATAGAAGCCGCCCGCCTGTTATGCCTGAAAGCCGCCTGGCAAAAAGATAACCACCAGGACTACACGCTAAGCGCTTCTATGGCCAAGGTATTTGCTTCTGAAACCGCTATGTGGGTAACTACCGAAGCAGTGCAGGTGCACGGCGGCTACGGGTATGTAAAAGAATACCATGTGGAGCGCATGATGCGCGATGCCAAGATCACCCAGATCTATGAAGGTACTTCTGAAGTGCAAAGGATTGTGATCAGCAGATCGATATTGAATGCGTAGTCCATGGCCGATGGTCCATAGTCCATTGCATAGTACGCGTTTGTAGGTATTGTAAGTATATGTAAAAGAGCATGCGCTATAAGCCATGCTCTTTTGCTTTTCCATGAACTACTATTTTCCACGCACCAGGCCATGGACTATGGACCATTGGCCATGGACTTTTTTTTTACCTTTGCCCTCATGTCCATCAATTTACCCGCTTATCAACAGGTGCAGGCCACTTTACAACCGTATGGCGCCCGGCTGGTAGCCGTTTCAAAGATCAAACCCGTAGCAGATATCCAGGCGCTGTACAATGCCGGCCAGCGTGCTTTTGGCGAGAATTACGTACAGGAGCTGGTGCAAAAGCAGCCGGAGCTCCCGGCTGATGTAGAATGGCATTTCATTGGCCACCTGCAAAGCAACAAGGTAAAATACATTGCGCCTTTTGTAAGTATGATCCATGCAGTGGATAGTTTTAAACTGTTGCAGGAGATCAGTAATCAGGCAGCTAAAAATAACCGCACCATTGATTGTTTATTACAGATGCACATTGCGGAAGAAGAAACCAAGTTCGGGCTGGATGCCGCAGAGCTGGAAGCCCTGTTACAACAATGGCAGCAGCAGGCATTACCCAACATCCGTATAACCGGCCTGATGGGCATGGCCACCAATACGGATAATGAAGCCCAGATCCTCAAAGAATTTCAGCGGCTGAAAGCATTGCACACCCGCATAAAAGAACATTATTTTCCAGACCAGGATTATTTCCGGGAGCTATCCATTGGCATGAGCGGCGATTACCTGCTGGCGCTGCAGGCTGGCAGCACTTTGGTGCGCATCGGGAGTTTGTTGTTTGGGGCCAGGGGGTAAATGGTAGATGAGCAGATGGGGTCGAAATGCATATTCAGATACTTAAAGAAACATCTACTTTGGCCATTGCACCAATCTTCTTGGAATGAAAAAGCCCTTGATGCAGTTGGGATTTCTGATACATATCTGAACATGGGTCTTATCGTTAAATCCGGCACCTTCATAGAGAGGGGCTCCTTCTATAAATATACCTCTAACGGTATCAAAAGGCGGTTGATTGGTATCCGCAACAATTTTATGTACATTCTTTATGACCGCACAGTCAAGCATTCTGATAATGTTATCGGCAGCATTATTTACGCCAGTAGGATTATGATTTATTGGTAGTTTAGCTTTTTCACTTTTTACAGATTCCTTTAAGCTCGCAAAGGAAAGTTGTACCAGATCAATAAACTTTTTATCGGCTAAATCCAGGCAGTTGCCCAGGCTAAAGACCGCTCCTAAAACAGCCGGTTTGGGAATCTTGAGGTTTACTGGTGGATTTGTGGCAAAATGCATGGCACGGTCATAATTATTTTGCCAGAAATACATACCCTCTCCTAACCAATCCCACTTATTTTTACTAGATCGAAGCATAGTCTGATGCATAACGATCTTGTCTCTAACATCCTGATCACATCCATGAAATCCTATGATTAATCCGGGGTCGGAAGAATACAATAATTCTGAGGCTGACATTTAAAAAAGGTGATTGGTTCGCGGAATATACTATGATGACTACGAGAGAGAATTACCTGGCTGCGACTTTCCTTGGGGCAACTTTTTTAACAACACGGCTAACATGACTATCATTACCATCTTTAATAATGATATCACGAATGCCCAGGTCATTAATTAGCTTCGTTGCTTCTGCAGGGGAAGATGCAACGCGCTTTCTTTGAGCGATAAGTGCTTTGCGGATAATATTATAAGAAGCATGTGTCATACACACAAATATACCCTCAAATGAGCTTTTTATTGGTATTTTGTTTTATCTTATATTAATTATTTGATAATCAATTTACTTTAAATTAAAATAAATCCTTGTCGACTGCTCATTTTTTGGAGCTATCTCCATATTTGTATCTCTCTTTACATACTTTACTTCCTATCCCGTTTATCTGCTTCTGTTCATCCACATATCAGCCTTTCCCCATCCTTACATTTAACCTTCTATCCATTTCACCCGTATATCTGCACATTTGCATACCAGATCATTTACCTATGTCCGCACATTTTCCTACATTTGTCTACTAATCTGATAGAATAACTGGCTATGATAAAGTTACCATCCTTCCTTGCTTACCTATGCTGCACCCTGGTCACTGTATTATCCGCCCATGCACAGCAGCCTTTTGCTGAGGGTACCTGGCAGGCACGCCTGCACCGGGCCGATGGGGCCGATATTGTATTTAACGTGGAAGCAGCCGAAAAAGACGGCCGCAAAGTGCTGTATGTGCTCAATGCCGGCGATCGTTTACTCGTAGATGATATCCAGGTACAGCAGGATTCTATCTTTATCAAAATGCCTTTTTTCGATTCTGAGTTCCGGGCCGCCCTTCAGCCAAACGGGGAATTAAAAGGACGCTGGATCCGCCATCTGCCCAACCAGGACGTAAGTATTCCCTTTACCGCCGCTCCCGGTGTAAAAGAGCGCTTTACCCAGCACCAGCCGGCCAAAGGCAATGTAAGCGGGCGTTGGGCCACTAATTTCCTGGTACCCGGTAAAAGCGACAGCTCCTTTGCAGTAGGGGAGTTTAAGCAGAATGGCAATAAAGTGACCGGCACCTTCTTAACACCCACTGGCGATTACCGTTTCCTGGAAGGCATCCTGGATGGGGATACGTTAAAGCTCTCCACCTTTGATGGTTCTCATGCCTATTATTTCACGGCCCATCTTACAGATCAAAATACTTTGGAGCAGGGCGTATTTTATGCAGGCATTGGTAGCGGCAAAGAAACCTGGGCTGCCCGTAAAGATGCAGCAGCGGCCCTGCCCGACGAAACCAAGCTGGCAACCGTAAAACCCGGGCAGTCCAAACTGGATTTCTCTTTTCCCGATCTCAATAGCAAACCTGTTAGCATTAACGATGCCCGCTTTAAGAACAAAGTAGTGGTTATTACCATCATGGGCTCCTGGTGCCCTAACTGTATGGATGAAACAGGTTTTCTTTCCAAATGGTATGAGGAAAATAAACAACGCGGGGTAGAGGTAATAGGCCTGGCCTATGAACGTACTACGGATTTTGAAAAGTCGAAAAAAGCATTGTCCGGTTTCCTGAAACGTTTTGATGTGCAATACCCGGTGCTTATTACCGGCGTTACCACCTCCGATCCGCAAAGAACGGAAAAAACACTGCCGCAGCTCACCGCTATCAAAGGTTTCCCGACTACTATTTTTGTAGATAAGCAGGGCCGTGTAAAAGAAGTGCATACCGGTTTTTCAGGCCCCGGTACCGGCGAACATTACGAAGAGTTTAAGACTGATTTCAATAACCTCATAGATAAAATGTTGAAAGAGTAGTATATTCCGTGTAATACTAAACGTTACACGGATGAAGAAACTATTGCTTCTGTTAGCCGCCTGCGGGTGGCTAACATTACCGTCCTTTGCGCAAAGCCATCCCCAGAAATTTACAACAGCAGCCAATGCACATGCAGCGGGGTTTTCCGCAGACCGTTTAAAAAGAATAGACAGTTTTTTGCAGGCCACTGTTAGCAAAGGACTGGCGCCCAATGCGGTTACTTTCATTGCCCGCAACGGGCAGATCGTGCATTATAAGGCATTTGGCTACAGCAACCTGGAGCAGCATAAGCTGCTGCAGAAAGACGCCATTTTCCGCATTGCTTCCCAAACAAAACTGATCACTACCATTGCGCTGATGATGTTGTATGAGGAAGGTAAGTTCTTCCTGGATGATCCGCTGTCAAAATATATCCCGGAGTTTACGGATGCAAAAGTGCTGGTAAGCTATAACAGGGAAAAGAGTACCTATGAAACACGGCCTGCTGCAACCCCGCCGACTATACGTCATTTACTGTCACATACCGCCGGTATCCCTTATGAGCATCCGCTGGATAGCCTGTTGTTTGGGGGGAAGCTGCCGGGCCTTAACTCTCTGAAGAATGACAAGCTGGAAGACGTGGTGAAGAAAATAGCCCGCCGTCCGCTGCTGCATGATCCCGGCGCAGCGTTCACCTACGGTATGAGCATAGATATTGCCGGCCGCCTGGTGGAGATCTTTTCCGGTATGAGCCTGTCTGACTTTTTTCAGCAGCGCATCTTCAAACCTTTGGGCATGGAGGATTCCTATTTTTACCTGCCACCCGCCAAAGCCAACCGGCTGGTGGAGCTGTATGCGCTGCCTTCGCTGGATAGTGCCTTAAAGCTAAGCGATAATCTTTCCAACAGAACCTTTGCCACCAGCGGCGCACAAACCCTGTACCTGGGTGGTGCCGGATCAGTAGGTACTATTGCGGATTATGCAAAGTTGTGCCAGCTGATCTTAAATGGCGGTACATTCAACGGTGTGCGTCTTTTAAGCCGCAAAACTGTGGATTTAATGACCCGTAACCAGATCGGCAATAACCTGGTATGGGACCGCAATGACAAGTTTGGCCTGGGTTTACAGATCATTACAGCAGATACCCATTATGGCGATCAGGCCTCTCCCGGATCCCTTACCTGGGGCGGCGCTTATTGTTCTGAATACACGATCGATCCAAAGGAAAACCTTATCCTGCTGGTGTATACCAATGTATTGCCCTACGCCTACTACGGCGAGTTTGTGCGCAAATTCAGGATCCTCACGTATCAGGCAATCGATTAAATGAAGGAGTAAGCAGGTTTTTAACTTGGCCTGATATTTGAAAAATCCTGTACAGACAACGATCTGCACAGGATCACCATTTATTTGGTACTATTAGTTAAACCTTAAAATAAATTCATATGAGCACAAAATTCTTATCAGGTGCGCTGGCCGGTTTAGCCACAGGTGTATTGGTAGGATTGCTGGTAGCTCCAGACAGTGGAGAAGAAACCAGGAAAAAGATCCGTTATACAACTGGTAACTGGCGTTATAAGTTCGGCCGTTTAGTAGGAAAGGGCTCTGATGATCTGGCTGAGTTGAAAAGGGTGTTTGAACATGAAGTAACCGGTTTAAAAGATGATGTACGCGAACGGATCTTACGATTAATAGACGAAAGCAAAACCTCTTACGATAAATTCAAGAATGAAGTACAAAATAGCTGATGGCAAGCAGCACTGTTAAATGATTCCTTCGTTTATTCCGGGAGATCGAATGTATCTCCTGGAATGATCAGGGAGCATCCCCGCGAACATCCACGTTAAATATTATAACATCCCCCCAATAATACAGATCATATACCAAAACAATTTTTCCATTAGCATACCGTGGTCTTGCAGAGTGTAGAATTTTACGCCTTCAGTGGAATTTCCCGGGCCTGTAATAGCTCCTGGGAATAACAGATCACATCATAAAAGCCCTTGCAGGTTTAACTTGCAAGGGCTTTTGTTATTGCAGTACTCCATTATTTTAGCAGGCCCTTTACAAGCGCCTTCCACTGCGGTTTTGAGAACCCCATGGCTGCCGTTAAAGCTACCATCCAATTCCTTATCTTATCTAAAAGATCATCCGGTTGTTCATTGGGTTTTTCATTGCGCCCGTACACACTGGCTTTAATACTATTGCCAACGCGTTCAATCACAAAGGAGCTGGTAGCTTCCGGGTTATAAAAATGCGCTACCTTACCTTGCGGCTGCCGGGGATTACCGGAAGGCCTTACACGCAGTGCCACATAAGCACAATTACCGGAGCGCGTGCTCCGGTCTTCTATCTTTTCGATCTCTACCCAGTCATACCCGTTCCCGTCCTTGCTGCCAGGTCCGGGCAGGTCTATGCGTATATGATCGCCTTCCTCCGCTTTATGTTGCAGCACATGCCCCTGGCGGTCGGTTAACGTAAAATTAGCAGAAAGTGAACCTCCCAGCTGATGCCAGTGGTTCACTTCCAGTAATCGTTCTTTTGCAATATTAAAGCGTTGTATACATGCTTCCACAGTTGGGCATGTAATGGCATATTCCGTATTATGTTTGCTGCCGGTATGCTGCGGTGGAACTGTTCTGTTACCGGTTTCCACTTGTTTCATAACGGTTATTTTTCATCATTTACCACCACACCGGTTTCCATGAAATGTTTAAAACGTTGAATATCTTCCTGTACAATGCGTTCAAAAGCGGAGTTCAGCAGCCAGGCCAGACCGGTACCTACATGGCCGGCAGGCGGGCGGTAGGTGATCATGATCTTCATAGCTGTGCCGCCATTAGGGGTATCTTCAAAAGTTACACGGCCTGCAGTAGCTACCTGCGATCCTGTAATGGAACGCCAGCCCAGTAAAGTGCCCGGTTCTTCCTTAACGATCTCCGCTTCCCATTCCAGGGTACCTACACCACCAGGGCCGCGGGCTATCCAGCGGGAGTGGGTGCTATCCCTTTCGTCCACCTGCTCAAGGTGACGCATAAACAGGGGCAGGTTGCCCAGCTGGCGCCAGAAAGCATATACTTCTTCCCGGGGTTTGTTGATGATCATGGAGCTGCGGATATTAATGGCAGTGCTATGCCGGGCCGTGCGCTGTTCAATGGCTGCAGTAACCGGACAGTTACCGGATAAACCGCGGTATAGCAGGTAACCGCCTACTGCTAACCGGGCTAAACTTTTTATTGGGTGTTTGCCCATGCTGCCAATAGCGGCGCTGGCAATCAGTGAACCTGCAACAATAGATGCTATTCGTCCTTCCTTGCTTACATTGAGTATGTTACTGTGGTCGTATAAAGGCCCTGCGCTGGGAGCCTCGTGCTGGCTATTGCCATTCAGTAATGTGTTATAAGAATTCATGGTAAGAACATTTTGATTATGAATACCTTACAGCTAAAACCTTGCTGTTTTAGAGGTGTGGGTTTAAAGGATTGTATATCAATAAATTGTATGGATAAAACGGTTGGCTGTTGTGGAATTAATCATACCCAGTGTAGAAAAAAATACAAACCATTTTCATCCGGATATTCCTGTCAGCTATGTCTGTAGCCGTCTATCTTTTTACCCGCATTCTTCTTCCGATGTTTCGTTAACTTTAGTAAAACCGCTTTTTATGTCCACTTATAAGCCTGCTGGTTTCAGTGCCCTGACCACCTATTTGTCTGTTAAAGAATCTGAGCAGTTTGTGATCTTCCTCAAAGCAGCTTTTAATGCCGATCGTGAACAGGTGTATAAAGACGATGAAGGACGGGTCATGCATGCGCATATTTATATTGATGATGCTATCCTGGAGTTTGCGGAAGCGCGCCCGGAGTATCCGTCCATGCCTACTTCTTTTCACCTGTATGTACCGGATGTAGATGCCACCCATGAGCAGGCCATTGCCGCCGGCGCCACGGCTACTGCGGAGCCGGTGGATCAGCCTTATGGTGAGCGCAGCAGCGCCATTCGTGATGCCTGGGGTAACAACTGGTACATTGCTACCTATACCGGCAAGATGTAGTTACTGTTATTTTAGTTTGTGCTTTGCAGGTCCAACCCCGTACTGTGCCCGCCTGTGTGGATGTCGCTTAGCTGTGTCATAATTATTCCCTAACCTTTGGAAAATATCCAGGGGGATGAGTATATTGTAAGCGAAAATTCCACTTATTGATTAGTTGTATCCATGACATTTAAAGGGTGCTTATAATCCGCCAGTTTTCAGGGCAGGCAATGAAGGTGGAGCATTCAATCACTTATAATTATTTCAACGGTATTCCCCGTTTTTCGCGGGATCGTAATTGATAATTCGTAAATCGTAATTGATAATTCGTAATTAACTAACTTATGCAAAAACTCTTCCTCGCACTTTTTATCCTTCTTGGCTTTGGCTGTCAGGCACAACAAAAAGCTGCTAAGCTGCCTGGTAAATGGATCCAGCTGTTTAATGGCAAAGATTTAAAGGATTGGGATATTAAGATCGCCAAACATGAGCTGAACGATAATTTCGGGAAAACGTTTCGGGTAGAAAATGGATTACTGAAAGTGCGTTATGATGGCTACAGCAATTTCGATGACCAGTTCGGGCATATCTTTTATAAAAAGAAATTCAGTGCTTACCTGTTGGTGATGGAGTACCGTTTTGTGGAACAGCAGGTGCCGGGCGGGCCGGGATGGGCCATCCGGAATAACGGCGCTATGATCCATTCCCAGGCAGCTGCCACTATGGGTAAGGACCAGGATTTTCCTGTTTCTTTAGAAGTGCAGCTGTTAGGCGGTAATGGTACTGATCCGCGCAGCACAGGCAACCTGTGTACACCCGGTACTAATGTTGTTATGAATGGTAAGCTTATCACCGATCACTGTATTACCTCTACCTCTAAAACCTATCATGGCGAGCAGTGGGTAAGGGTATCAGCGCTGGTGCTCCGCGATTCCGTGATCAAACATATTGTGGAAGGCGATACTGTGCTTACCTATACACAGCCCCAGATTGGCGGCGGCCAGGTAAGCAATTACGATCCTGCTGTCAAACAGGATGGAAAGCTGCTAAAAGAGGGATACATCGCCTTACAGGGCGAAAGCGCGCCTACAGATTTCCGCAAGATAGCTGTGTTTGACCTGGAGCCTTATATGAACGACCCGGTAAAACTGAACCAGGTGATACATATGCTGCAGGAAAGCACTAAACCCACCACGAAGAAACAGGAGTAACCGGTGCTGGTTGTATCATACCATGCGGTGGATGCGGAGGCCTTGGCGGACGAGGTGGTTTAGGCGGCGTTGCACAACTGGCTATAATAAGCGGTGCAAAAAGCAGCAGTGAAAAAATATTATGCCGTTTCATACTCATCGTTTCCCCTGGTAATACAAATACGGTACCAAGGTGAAGGGCCACAGATAAGGCCGGCATATAAAAAGGGGAATGCAATTTATACGGCTGCATTCCCCTTTTTTATATTCGTTTAAGTGATTAATCCAGCATCAGCTGGCGTATATACTTCACCGGTGCATTACCATAACTCAGGAACTTTTCATTAAACTCCTTCAGGTTAAATTTGCTGCCCAGTTTTTCCTGGTAAGCATGGCGCAGGTCAATGATCTCTTTAAAGCCGGTGTAATAGCTGGTCAGCTGTACGCTGGTTACGCTCACCCGTTTCCATTTACCCTCTGCTTCTGCCTGCTGCTGAAAGGCTTGTTGGGTAAGCAGCTGTATGGCACCTTCCTTACTCATATCTTTTACATGCACGCTGTAATCCAATATGGTGTTGCAAACGGTGCGCAGGATCCATTTATACCACATCAGCCACATTTCAGGCGCGTTGTTACCATAGCCATTTTCCAGCATCATCTGTTCGGTATACACTGCCCATCCTTCTATCATAGCGCCGTTAGACAATAATGATTTAATCAGGCTGGGGGATTTGTTGGCATGTACCAGCTGCGTGTAATGGCCGGGAATGGCTTCATGTATGTTCAGGATCTGGAGAATATACTGGTTGTATTCCCGCAAAAAGCTTTCTGCTTTGGGTGCAGGCCATCCTTCCAGGCTGCCTACATTATAATAGGTGTTGCCGCCCTTATCATAGGGACCGGGTGCGCTGATGGAGGCGCCGGCCACGCCAGCCATATAACCGGGCTCTTTACGGACTTTCAGCGGTTTGCTGGGGTCCATGTACAGCAAGTCCTTTTCCTTGATGAAAGCTGTAAGCGTGGGCAGCTGCTTTTCAATAGACTGCTGAAATTCCGCCGGTTTTGCATGCTGTATGGAAAGTGTATCTATCATGCGTTTTATCAGCACCAGGGAATCTGTTGGCACTGGCGCATTACCGAAATATTTGGGCCACAGCTGCCGGCTAATGCGGGCCATTTCACCATGCACCCAGGCTTTGCGCACCATAGCAGAATCATAGATCTGCTCAGCGCTGTACATGGATTGTATGTTGAATTTGAATTTATTCTCGTACAGATCTTTCCCTAAACGAAAACTGCGCGGATGCTCTACTTTCAGGGCTTTCAGCCAGGCGGCAAAATCCTTCATAGCAGCAGCGGCTGTTTTTGCGCGTGCTAACAGCTGCTTTTTTTCATCGGCAGCCAAACCGCTTTTTTGCAGGGAATCGGCCAGATCTTTTTCAAAGATGGAAAGGCCGCCCAGGTTCTGGTCCTGCGCCAGGCCGGTAAGCTCCGGTACCGGGTCTTTGATCTGTTGTTTAGCCGCGGCATAGTAAGCCGGTACATTGTTTAAGCGGCTGTAAAAGCTGCGCAGGCGGGTATCCAGCGGTGCGTAAGTTTCATTGAGTATGGTAGCAAAAGTGTTGCTCACATTATAATTGGAGGGATCCCATTCCTGTGTTTTAGCCGTTGTAAGGTCCCATTTACGCTGTGCCAGCTGATTGCGGATCAGGTAATAGTCTATCAGCAGCGCGCTGCTTAGCTTACTGGTATCGTAGGTTTGCAGGGAATCCTGTTGTTGATGTAAAAAGGCCAGCTCATTTTGCTGGGAGGCCGCATCCGGTATCACCAGCACACTGTCGTATTTGTGATAACCTACACCGGTAGCCCAGTCGGGCGATATTTTCCATAGGGCCTCAATGAAATGATCCTCATACTGGCGAAAGGCAGCGCTTTGCGTAGTGTCTTTATTACTATCGCCTGCGCCGGGCTCTTTTTGTCCCTGGTTACAGGCCGCCAGCAGGCCGGCCAGGGACAGGGAATAGATCAGGTGTTTGTACATGTGTTTTAGGCTTAATGCTGAATGCTTAACGCTGATTGCGTTGTGTTGTTGTCGTTAGGCATTAAACGTTTTGTATGACGATTTGTTTGTGAGCTTTAGCGTTTCGCGTTTAGCGTTCGGCCTTCAGCGTTCCTAGCCATCCCCCGCCTTTGCTCATTTGCACGGTTAGCTTATCGGCGGAAGTTACGGTTTGTTTATGGAACCGGTAGTCAGCAGCATGTTCGTCGGCATTTATGCCGTCCTGAACGGCTTCCAGCTGGTAGCTGCCACTGCCCAGGAAACTAAGATCCAGGTCCAGCTTGCGGGCATCCCAGTTGGTCATGGCGCCAATGTACCAGGTATCGCCCTTTTTACGGGCAATGGCCACATATTCACCAGCCTTACCCTGGAGGGCTATGGTAGTGTCCCAGGTGGTGGGCACCTGCGCAATGAATTGCGTGTATTCCGGCTCCTTCAGGTAGTTGGAAGGATTGTCGCACAGCATCTGCAACGGAGCGTCATACACCACGTACATAGCAGCCTGGTGGCAGCGGGTGCCCTGGCTCATGGGTTCAGAAAATACATGGCGAAAGTTGTCCTTATTGGCATTGATCATGGCGCCGGGCGTATAATCTATCGGGCCGGCCACCATACGGGTAAAGGGCAGGGTTACATCATGGCCGGGTGTTATTTCATCACCGCCTTTGCTGTTCTCCAGTCCTTTCACGCCTTCGTAGTTGATTACGTTAGGGTATTTGCGGTTCAGGCCAGATGGTTTGTAGGCGCCATGAAAGTCCACCAGCATTTGCCGTTTGGCACATTCCTGTGCTGTACGTTCATAAAAGTTCACCATCCATTGGTCACCGCGCTGCATAAAGTCTACTTTAATGCCTTTAACCCCCCAGGAGGCGTAGAGGTCCAGTGCCTCGGTCATATGCTCATCAAGGGCATTCCATAGCACCCAGAGTATAATGCCTACATTCTTGCTTTTGGCATAGCTGAGCAGCTCAGGCATATCCAGCTGCGGGGTGGAGTGGAGGATGTCCAGCGTGGTGCGGGTCCAGCCTTCATCCAGTATAATATATTCCAGGCCGTATTTAGCGGCAAAATCCACATAGTATTTATAGGTAGCGGTGTTAATGCCGGCCCGGAAATCCACGTTGTAAATGTTGTTGGCATTCCACCAGTCCCAGGATACTTTGCCGGGTTTTATCCAGCTGGTATTTTGCAGAACATTGGGCGTGGAAAGCTTGTACACCAGCTCATTTTCCAGCAGGCCTTTATCATCCGGGCTAATAATCAGCGTGCGCCAGGGAAAGCTGCGGGTACCGCTGGTTTTTACAATGTAATCAGCGTTCTGCAGGATTTTGGTACTCCGGTCGCCATGCAGCTCTTCTTTCAGGATCACCGGCGGAAATTGTGCTTTCAGCGCATTGCCGTTGGTACCGAACAGGAACTGGTTGGGATAGTCGTGCAGGTCGGCTTCCGTGATCATCACCTTAGTGCCTTTGGTAGTGCTCAGGTAAATGGGCAGGCCGGCATACAGCTTATCGGAGATCTGGGCTATGCTGGTATCTTTAAATCCATATTCATAATGGCTCTGGAAGGTGGGGGACACATGGCCATCAATTGGCCACCAGCTTCTGTCGTTTTCCGGCAGCTGGTATTGGATCGGCTCATTTTTTACGGTGATCTCCTTTCCCAGGGCCGTTTCAAAACGGTAAGCCACGCCATCGTTATAGGCGCGGAAACATACGGTATAATTGCCTTTAAAGTTCAGGCGCAGCTCATTATACTGTTCCGGTATGTGCGCCTGTTTTACAGGTACTACAGCGTCTATCACGCTATTTACCGTATTGCGCTGCTGTTTTTTCAGCACGGGCGTTTGTCCCAGTACCGGGCCATTGGCCAGCTCCATACTAATGGTGCTGGGCAGCAGCAGGGTTTCATTATTATACGTTACAGACCATTGCAGGGTATTGGTAACCTGTACCTTAACGGCTATCTTCTTATCCGGCGAGGTGAGGTCGTAATCGGTAGCGCGGCTGATGACGGGTGCTAATAGCAGGCAGATGCCTGGAAGGAGTTTATTCATGCATGCGGAAGTTTAATGGGGTGCAAAATAGTGAGGGATCGGGAAAAATGGTAGCATTGTTTTGATAAAGGGTAGGCAGGAATTAGCAAGGGGGGGAGCATCTCAGATTTTTTTAATGCACGTTTCCTGGTAAACGCTTCTTAAAAACAGTTTGAACGTTAGTTTCTAAAGTACCCTGGTCAATATCATACTTTGGGGCAAAATAGACCTATTGACCCTGGGTATAACTGCATAAGTGCTTTTTTCATACGGAAGTGAAGTAGGTAAATGTGGAACAGCTTATACAAGAGCATTTGGTTAAATAATTCCAAAACTATATTTCTGATATTCTACGTTTGCCCAGGTAGCAATATGATGTTTAAGCCTTTGTAGAATGGTAGCCGGCTGTGAAGGTGAGTTTATTTTGAGGATCAAATTGACATTTTCTCTCATAATGAATAGTCATTGAGGACTATTGCTTGTTGGTGTAGGAATAGCTGGGGCCTCAACAGTTTTAATGAGAATAACTACAGGTCTATTGGTGGTGGATTAACCTATTGCAAATTAAAATGGGACTGCGGTATTATAGCGTTATGATACTTGAACGTATTAGCCAGTGAAGAATATAAAAGTGTCACATAGATGCAATGTTGTGAGTGGTATTGTTTAAGTCTTGTTCTTTGGAACGTTTTTTCTCCAGGATGGCGCCTGTCAATGCTAAAACAGTCATGATACTATTGAAGACAATATGCTGGCCCCAGCTCATTTCCTGTAATACACCGCCACAACTACAGGGCAGCTCTTTACTGAAGCTTACAATCGTAATTACATAACCTGTAAATGCCAGCATTAGTATAAAAGAGGCATATAATCCCCATAACCGCCATGCTGGGATAAATAGCAGAACGGCTACTGCAAACTCTGCCAGTGGTATTGCCCAGGCAATAAATGGGGCAATGGGATGTAAAATAGGGGAGGCGCCAATTTGTTCTCTGAAGATGGTGTACTCCATCAGTTTACTTATACCGGTGTATAAGAATAGCACTACCAGGAGCAGTGCAACAATGGAAGGAATGGTTCTTTTGAGCATAATCGAATATAAGGAAGCCTTAAAAATTACCGTAGTCAATTCGGATCTTTTAGAGTAGCAATTTAGGCCACGATAAGCTGCTTTCCCCATAATATAAATAATCTTGCTGCAGTAAAATTGCAGGTGTAAATTCTTATCGTTCCTCTCTTATTATTACTTTTTACTTCTTAAATTACAGCGCCGGCTAAAGAATAACCCCGTATGTATGCGGGAACCATTAAAGGACCTCTTATAATAACCCTGATGAGTAAAATCCTCCTCATCGTACTTTTTGTTGCCCTGTGTTCCCTCCACGCATGGCCCCAGGCAATTTCACATGTCCGGGTAAAAGGACGTATCATAGATAAAGAAACCCAACAACCATTGGCGGATGCTACGGTGGCATTGTTGTATGCAAAGGATTCTTCGCGGGCTGCATCCGGGTTTACGGATAAGAATGGTGCCTTCGCGCTGGATGAGGTACAACCTGGTGACTACCGGTTGTACATTACCTACCTCGGATACCAGCAGCAGTTAAAATCGGTTACCATTCCTGCGGATACTTTAATGCAGCTGGGCAGTATTGCTTTGCAAAAAACAGGGGTTACGCTGGGGATGGTGGAAATAGTAGAAGTGCGTATGCCTATGGTTGTAAAAAAAGATACACTGGAATTTAATGCGGATTATTATAAAACGCGGGAGAATGCAGAGATGGAGGAGCTGTTGAAGAAGTTGCCAGGGGTAGAGATCACTCCTGATGGTACCATAAAAGTAAATGGAGAAACAGTGAAAAGGATATTGGTGGATGGAAAGCCTTTTTTTGGAGATGATCCGAAGTTAGCAACAAGAAATCTGCCTGCAGATATGATAGATAAGATACAGCTGGTGGATAGGAAATCCGATCAGGCGCAGTTTAGCGGGGCCGCTGATGGCAAAACAGAAAAAACAGTGAATATCACCATAAAAGAAGAAAAGAAAAACAGCTTCCTGGGCCGTGCTATGGGAGGGTATGGAACAGACGAACGTTTTGCATTAAATGGGAATTTAAACCGCTTTGGCGATCAACAGCTGTCTTTCCTAGGCGGTGGTAATAATGTAAATGGCTCACAGGAAAATGGCATGCAGATAGGTGGAAATGGCATTACACGCATTTGGAATGCGGGAGCTAATTATAGCACAGTTATAGGTAGCGCTTTAAAGCTCAGTGGCAGCTATTATATGAACGATATGCATACAGATAATGAGCGGATTAGCACAAGACAAAATTTATTACCGGATACTACTTATTATTATAACCAACAAACGCATTCTCTTAGTAATGGTTCCAGCCATACATCAGACCTGCGTGTGGAGTATAGGCCCGATACCCTGCATACCGTGATTGCCAGTATTAATGCAAACTATGTAAAAAATAATGATTCCCAGGAGAATGTATTCGAATCATTAAGCGGCCAGAAACAGCTAATCAATAGCGGAAATATATATAATGAGAATACAAGCGCCTCACCTAATATAACTACGAACCTCTTTTTCGGAAAAAGATTTAAAAGGACAGGGCGTACATTTAGCACCAATATTCAGGCAAGTTTTAACACTAACAAACAGCAGCAATTTAATAGCTCCAATGACCTGTTTATGCAGCCGGATGGGGAAATGTTCCGGGATACTATAAATCAGCGGAATGATATTAATAACCGGAACCAGGTAATTTCATTCAATTTTACTTATACAGAGCCGCTCTATAAAGATCATTTTCTGGATGCAGTTTATACCTATAATCGTAGTATGACCTCCGCTGATAAGCTTGCATATGATTACAACGCAGCCAAGGGGGCTTATGACCGTCCTAATGATAGTTTGAGTAATTCTTTTAAGAATACTTTTGTGCTGCAGCATAGTAGTCTTAGTTTTCGTACGCAGAAAGCAAAATATGATTACAGCATCGGGGTGCTGATGCAATTAAGTAATCTCTATAACAATAACATTAGTGGACATAACAAGCTCTGGAAAAATACGAACAGCTTTTTCCCGGTAGCCGTTTTTAATTATGCTTTCAGCAGCAACCACCGCCTGCGGTTGCAATATAACGGCAGCACTCAGCCACCTGATGTTAACTTACTACAGCCTGTGCCGAATAATAACAATCCGCTGTACATTCAATTAGGTAACCCGGATCTGAAGCCAACGGTTATGCATAGTTTCAATGTTGGTTATAATACATTTAACCCGGGTACTTTCCAGGGAATGAACTTTAATGCAAGTGCTGTATTATTTACAAATAAGATTATAACAGCCAGCCGGCTGGACTCCCTCGGCAGGCAGGTAAGCCAGCCGTTGAATGCTAACGGTGTTTATAACCTGGGTGTTAATATAACCAATGCTTTTCGGTTAAAGAAGATTCATACGGACATTAACACTAATACAATGATTGCCTTTAACAGGGATATCAATTACACCAATGACCAACCGGGTGATGTGAAAAACCTGTATGTTAGTCAGCACATTAGCTTTAATTATAATTATGAACGGCTGCTGGACCTTGCATTCCGTACAGGAATAAATTATAACGGCGCCAGGTATTCCCTGCAAAAAGGAAGTAATATTGATTTATATAGCTATACGGCTGCATTGAGCGGGAATATAATATTACCAATAGGGTTTAGCATAGGCGGTAATGTTAATTATCAGCACAACGCGGGCATAACTGCCGCTTATAACCAAAATGTAACAATGGTAAACGCTTATATAGCCAGGAGTGTTTTCCGCAGAAAAACAGGGTTAATGAAATTGCAGGGTTTTGATCTGTTGAACCAGAACCATGCGGTTATGCGTACTTATGGAACCAACTATATAGAGGATATGCAGGCAACCGTATTGCAGCGATTTTTTATGTTGAGCTTTACTTGTTTTCTGAAGCCGGGTAATAAGAAATAAAGGGCCACTAGAAAGTGGCCCTGAAACTAGAATCTATTGGTGAAAAATCATAAATGACTTTATATTATAAGTTGAATATTATCCACTTGAAATGCAGTACTACATCCTTAAAGTAATATTGTACATTTTCGGCCTCAAAAGAATCAGCTGTTTATCCAGCGGATGGTTGCGGTCCAGCACACCGCTGAAAATAATGCCGGCAAGCGGCTGTTATTCATTTCTGCAGCCCCGCATGTTCTTCACGCAAGTAATTCCACAGCTGTCTGGCATCTTCGTTTTCGGAGATCAGCTGATTAAGCAGTGTTCTTCCTCTTCCGAGATGATCCTGGCATTTTGCCGACCAGGTGGACTAAAATATTACGTTTCCCAAGATTGTTGAGTTTTACAGAAGAGATGTCCTTTATTCTGAGATTTCATTGATTTAGATTTTGTCATTAAAATTATGGCAGGTTTCTTTATAGTTACCTGCCATTTTTAATTTTGAAGAACTTCATTATTGATCATTATAGCCTTACTCCCTCACAAACAAATGCGGCCGCTCCAGTATCAGCTCATTATACTCCGCATACAACTGTTTTACAAATGCATCTATATTCTCCTTTTGCAATTCAAAAACAATAAAATCCCATTTATCCCGGCTAAACACAGTACCATTGGAATGCATTTCATCGAGTTCTTCAAAATCCATTCCCTGGGTATTGTCTTTAGGAAAACCAATAACATCTAAAGCAATATCAAATAAGTTCAGCTGGTCAAATGCATCGATCTGAACGCCGGCAATGGCCAGCAAATTGAGTTGTTCTCTAACTTCCACGTGTTTGGTGATCAGATCTTTTACAATGGCAAAGTTCAACATGGCAACAATTTTTAGTAGGTATTAACTTTTACAGCTTTTTACACAATAGCGCATATCTGAGAAGGCCATAGGGCTCTCGTTCAATGGTTTTTAGTAAATATACTAAAAATATTAGTAAAGAAATAATTCCTAGGCAGGCGATACAAGACCCGCTTAGATCAGCCTGGTCTTTATCTATTCAAAAAATTCCATCTTAAATGCCCTTTCCAAACGAAATGGAGTGAGCCTGAATGCCCTGTTTTTCCCTAGTGAGCTATAGTCGAACGTAGTTAATTCCTACTCACGTGAATGAGTAAGCTTTATTAGTAATGTTATTTATGTTTGCCGATTAACGGGTTAAGCTTTTGAGCAAGTGAGTATTCAAGTACAGACATAAGCTCAGCCATGTTGCTATCAAATTCTAATACGTTAACCCTTAAATGTAGCGGTAGGCCTTTGGCCCAGTAAAATAATTGAAGGCCTTGTGTAGCCTTCACTTTAAAGAAGCCTAGGTGCTGTATAAGCCGGCCCCAGAAAAAACCTTTTACTTTACCAACATACAGAATTTTTGAACTATGATCTATTTTAGATTTTAGGGCGGGAGTAGCCTTTCTTTCAGTAGATGCCTTGTAGCTATTTAAAGCTTCAATTACCCGTAAACCTTCAGTATCTGATATGATTTCAAACCGGTATAATGCAGGGCCATTCATTTCTTTTAATCTGTCAAAAATTTTCTTAAATTTTTCAGCTTGTCTGATATCTATGAAGTTGAAATCCTCCAGATCTGAACAGTTAATGTCGAAGGAATATTCATTTTTTACCCCCTTAGCTTGAACACCTTTCAGGCTTTCGATAGCTGTTCCAATAAAGTCTTGTAAATATTCAATATTTGTCATGATTATATTTAAAATGATGAAGTATCGATTTTTAAAGCTGGTTGTTTATCATTAGGATTCGCTTAGAGCATTCGCCATTTTATTTTGAAGGGTTCCTATCGCTGCAATAAAGTGTGTGAAACTATCAAATGCGCCGCGTTTAGAAGTTGTGATTATTTCATGTACGCCGGAATTTGACCGTATGGTATACTCAGAATATGAACAAATCGGAAGCTGCCGGTTATCATTGAATCGTCTGTCTGGAGTACCATTCTTATTCAGGTATTTCCAGGTATGCCCAACAACAACTGCATCCGATGAAAGAGGCTCTTCTTCAATAAAACGTGTGATTTTGGAATCAATTGTTAGGAATTTATAGAATATCGCAGCAAAATGGTTGCCTCTCTTGATGATTAAACGTTCAGGGAAAAAATACAGCTCGGTGTTCCGGAGGTTAATATTAGGCACCTTCACATTCGTGATAAAAGCAGAGGATGGTTTTTTGTTGTTATACACGCTTTTTACCCCTATCCGGGTGATCAGTTTTGCTGCGCCAGCATTGTATTTATAACATACCAGCTAAGAACCACTTTATGAAACTATCTGATTCTACCTCAAAGCCGGAATAGGTACGTTTATTAATGTTTAAAGAATCTATGGCAGCATATTCCCTGGAAATATACGCATTCATTTCCCTATGATTTATTTCATACCAGTTTGCCTTTGTGGAATCAACGAGATCAAATTGATCACCTTTGAGGGCGCCTCCTACCACAGCATTCTTTTTGTCTGGATCCAACCTGATATTTATACCTGTCTTGGCTTCTTTAATGGTAACAATATATTTTTTGTCATAAGCGACTTTAGCAATCCGGCTATAATGTGCAATCAGAAAAATACAGAAGAGAATCGCTGGTAAAATACCGAACCAATTTAAATATGAAGATCGGCTAGATTTGATATTTAATTCATCAATAAAATCTTTAGAATCAATATCCGTTAATTGATCAACCGGAGCAGATGTAATAGTGTGTTGTATTATATTGTTATCCCCCGGTTGATAATAAGTATGTACCTGCGATGGTGTGTAGGAAATGTCACCCGTAATTTTCTTCCTATAGTAAACACCGTCGGCATGCAGATTAACATAGGTACGCGTATCTTTTTTATCAGTACCGGTACGAGTCATTTCAGAGGAGGATACTGCATTCGTGGATTTCTAAATGACCAATTCATAGGGATTAATATTTTAGGGTAAAAAGGAGGAGGGCCTTCAATCTAAGTTGGTCAAAATCGATTCAATATAAGAAAAAAATAAATAGCTACCATACTGACATCCTATCTCATCGCAAACTGATCCCCATACTTCCAATAAAAACTCTTTTATTTGTACTCGCAGAATGCCTAAGCTTTAGAGTACATGTCCAACACACCGCCCATCAGATTATCTGACCTTACCAACAGGATCCAGCAAGCCATCAACAATGTCTTTGCCGGGCAAACGTATTGGATCATTGCAGACATTACCAATTACTCTTACTACCAGCAAAAAGGCTATCACTACTTTGATCTCGTAGAAAAACAGGAAGGCACCGCCGGCATCATTGCAAAAGTAGCAGCCGTAGCCTGGGGCGCCGGAGCCGATAAGATCAAAGATTTTGAGCGTATCACCGGCCAGGTATTTCAGAACGGTATCAATGTATTGGTAAAGGTATCTGTGAACTATCACAACCAATACGGCCTGCAGATAACCGTACTGGATATAGACGCTAATTTCACTATCGGTTTACTGGAACAACAGAAACAGGCGGTATTAGCCAGGCTGCTAACAGAAAACCCTGAATTCATTCAGAAAGCCGGTGATCAATACCTTACCCGTAATAACCGGCTCGTATTAAACCGCGTCATCCAGCAGCTAGCAGTAGTATCCTCCGGCAACTCCGCCGGTTACCAGGATTTTAAGCATACGCTGGACAATAACCGTTTTGGGTACCGGTTTATCATTCATCCATACTTCACGGCAGTACAGGGCGAAGAAAAAGCCGAGCTGCTGCAACAGCGCCTCATAGATATTTTTAATACAGGCACGCCTTATGATGCAGTAGTGATCATCAGGGGAGGGGGTGCCCAAACAGATTTCCTCATTTTTGATACTTACCGTTTAGGCAAAACAGTGGCCAGGTTTCCCATACCCATTATTACCGGTATCGGCCACCAGAAAAATGAAACCGTGGTAGACCTCATGGCGCATAGCCCTACCAAAACACCTACCAAAGCAGCAGAGTTCATTATTGCCCACAACAAGGCATTTGAAGATGAGGTGATCAATCTGCAAAAGACTATCCTAATCAAGTCGCAGCAATTGTTCTCTGCCCGCTCCCAGTCTTTATCAGCCCTCAATAGTATGATCGTGAACCAGGCCCGCACCATGTTGTCCAGGCATAAGGATCAGCTGCAGGGTTACAATCAAACCGTCATTAATACTACACAATCCATCCTGTTAAGCAAACACAGGGAGCTGCTGGCCGTATCCGGCCAGGTACTGTCAAAACCTACCATACTGGTAGCGCATAAACGGAATGAACTGGAAAATATAACAGCTAATATCACATCCTTCAACCGGATGTATTTTCAAAACAAACACAGTGAGCTGGAACATCACAAAACCGTTTTCCGCTTAATGAGCCCCGCCAGCATTTTAAAACGGGGTTTTGCCCTGGTATACCAGGATGGTAAAGTAACGGCTAACCCGGATACCATCAAGCCCGGCAGCAACATCCAGGTAGTATTGAACAGCGCCACGCTCAACGCCACCGTCACCGCAAAAAATGAAACCAATGGAACAGCATTTGACATATGAAGCCGCCTACAATGAACTAAGGGCCATTGCCGCCGATATCGAAACCGGATCCGTACCTGTAGATATTTTGGCAGAGAAAGTAAAACGGGCCGCTGTGCTCATTGAATTTTGCCAGCAAAAATTACGCTCCACAGAAGCAGAGGTAACCAACATCATCAAACAAATGGAGCAGCATAATGCCGGGGGTAAATAAAAACCTGCTTCAAATTTTAAAACCAATCCAAGAAATACTATTTTGTGTAAATCAACCATTAAGAACCAACCAAATCCTATTTGATGCCCATAACGAGATGCTCATTACAAAAACAGCAATCCCTGGAAGCCGTATATTCAGCATTGGTGAATGATGCCAACAGCCCGGTATGGGCCGAGATCGGCTATACGATGTTAGCCTTCCTGGAGCTGATCAACAAAACCTTTCCCGGAACACCGCTCTGGGGCCTCACCTCGCACGACCGCCTGGTACTGTTAACCAACGACGATGCCTACTCTACCTGGTGGGTCATCATCAGCTGCCTGGGACAAAAAGAGATCTATTTTGAATACCTGATGCCCTCCGAAAAGGCCCCCTGGCCCGGCGCCACCGTACGCGGAAGCGCAGCCTCCCTCGAAGAAGCCAAACGTTACCTCCTCATTGCCATGAAAGAAAGCGGCGGCTGGCCCAACAACCCCGAGCTGGAAACCCATTGGCAGGAGGCGATAAGCTAAGGCAGTAGTGAGAAGTAGGGTAGTACAAAACCCCACCACAAAGGCCTCCAACCTCCTCCTTCGCACCCCCACACAAAGGTCTTCATCCTCCGCCTTCCCGCAGGTTTCGAAAGACGAACCTTTGCCCGGCGCGCCACGCTTGATACCGCCCAAAAAAATTCCCGCAGCCCCCACGACAACCAAACGCCCAATAGCCATCCAAACAGGCGGGCGCAGTTCGTCTTCGAACCTGCGGGAAAAAGGAAACAAGGAAGAAGACCTAAAACTCATTCTTCCACATCATACTCTCCACCGGCCTCACCGTTCTCCCATTATACTTCGCATTCCCTTTCTTATTATAAAATGTCTTAACTTCTCCTTCCACCACAAAATAGATCAGCTGCCCGATCGGCATGCCTGCATAGATCCGTACCGGCTGTGCGCAGGAGATCTCCAGCGTCCAGGTATTACAAAAACCCACATCCCCTTTACCGGCCGTAGCATGAATATCGATCCCTAAGCGCCCGGTGCTGCTCTTACCTTCCAGGAAAGGCACATGCGCATGTGTTTCCGTATACTCCTCCGTAACGCCTAAATACAACGTACCCGGCTGCAGCACAAATCCCTCTGCCGGTATCTCAAAATGCTCAATTTCATTATGCGCCCGCGCATCCAACACCCGGTCCTTATAGGTAGCAAGGTATTTCCCCAGGTGCACATCATAAGAATTTGTGCCCAGGAATTTCCGGTCGTAAGGCGAAATAACAATAGTGCCCTTTTCAATTTCTTCGAGGATACGTGTATCAGAAAGGATCATAAGTGAGTGGTTAGTTTGAATTGAGCAGAAAGCGTGAAGCTAAAGCATAAAGGTAAAGCCTGGTGCAAAACATAATCAGCTTTCGGCTTTTTGCTTTCAGCTTTCTGCTTTAATTTGCCAAGATATGCCATTAATACGTACCATACAAATGGATCAGGCTACCCGGCTGGGGGTGTGGAAAATTGGTGAACAAGAGGCATTCTTCCGGACCCGCGTCAATATTTCCCCGGAAATACACCACCCGCATAAACGCCTGCAGCACTTTGCCGGCCGTTACCTGCTGCTGGAGCTGTTCCCGGAATTTCCCGTGCAGCACATCCGGCTCATGAAAAGCCGGAAGCCTTACCTGCCGGATGATAGCTTCCACTTTTCCATATCCCACTGCCGGGATCATGTGGCAGCTATTGTCAGTAAAAAGTATGCCGTAGGCATCGATATAGAAGCTATGCAGCCCAAGGTGGGCAAGATAGCGCACAAGTTCCTGGGGCCGGCAGAACAGGTGTTCATAGACCGGGAACATACCCTGGCTCACCAAACGGTTTGCTGGAGCGCCAAAGAGGCCATCTATAAATGGTACGGCCTGGGAAGCGTTGATTTTAAAGAACATATGCAGCTGGAACCCTTCGATTTCCGCCCCGCCGGTTTCATTACCGCTAATTTTAACAGGACAGATAAAAATGCACGGTTATATTTGCAATATGTAGTGGAAGGAGAGTTGTGCCTGGCCTGGACGGCCAAAGAGGAAGAAGTAGGCAGTCAGGGAACAACTACTGCACCAACTGCCACCCGAACATAACACAATCGGCTGCTAACAGCTAACAGCAAACTATTAAATTCCTATTAACTTGAAAATATTTCTAATCGGCTTCATGGGCGCCGGAAAATCTTATTGGGGCAAACAATTAGCAGAGCATTGGAGCCTACCCTATTACGACCTGGACGAAATTATTGTGGCAGAAGAAGAAATGGCCATCAGCGATATCTTCGCCACCAAAGGGGAAGACTATTTCCGCGAACGCGAAAGCGCCACTCTGCGCGGCCTGGTACAACGGGAAGAGGTCTTCCTGGTATCCTGCGGCGGGGGAACACCCTGCTTCCAGGACAACATGGACTTCATGAATAATAACGGTACCACCGTATGGCTTAATCCCTCCGTAGCCATCATGGTAGAGCGCCTGCAACGCAAAAAGTATAAACGTCCGCTTATACAGGACCTACCGGATGAAGACCTCACGGACTTCATCGAAAAAAAGCTGGCAGAGCGGCAGCCCTTCTACCAGCAGTCAAAGCACATCATAGAATCGGATCATATATCACTGGATACATTTGAAAAAGAATTAAAGCATGATGCATAAAGGTTTTTTAGTGTGGGCAGCAGCGTTAGGCGCCCTGGCCGTTATATTAGGCGCCTTTGGCGCGCATAAGCTCAAAGAGCTGGTACCGCCGGAAACTGTAAGCACCTTCCAGACAGGCGTTACTTACCAGTTCTATCATGTATTTGCCTTACTGGCAGTAGGAATATTATACGCACACATTCCCGCACCCCAGCTTATCTGGGCCGGGCGTTGTTTCATTATCGGTATCATCCTGTTTTCAGGCTCGCTGTATCTTTTAACCGCCCTGAAAATGACGAACAATGTAGGCCTCCGCGGTGTTGGGATCATTACGCCTATCGGCGGACTGGTATTCATCGTCGGATGGATCTCTCTATTACTGGCAGTACTGAAAAAATAATGTTAATGTTAATTTGCTGATGTGCTAATATGCTAGTGTGCTGGTATATTTGATGAACGTTATATTTCATCTCATTTATCCTAAACACGCTGGTAATTATTACGATTATAATAATCATCTACACATAGGATGCCATACACTATCATCAAAACATCATTAACATACACCAGCACATTAGCATATTAGCACATTAAGATCATGCTCAAATACTCCTTCCTCATATTTTTTTGCGCGCTTGCACTCACCACCTCCGCCCAAGAAATGGAACATAATATTTCCGGCGTCTGGTACGGCATGACCGGCAATACCATGGGCGAAAAACAACGCCTCATGATAGTGCTGGAAAAAACCAAACATGGTTACAAAGGCCAGCTCAAAAGCCCCGACAGAACAGATGTTTCACTGCCCATGGATAGCGTAGACTATACCGCCGGTACACTACGGTTCCGGGTAAACGTGGTTGATATCAGTTTCAAAGGAGGATGGGACGCCGCTAACCGCCGCTTTGGCGGTTTACTTACCCAGGGTGGCCAGCAGGCGCCGTTAAACCTGTCGCAGGACCAGATCAAAGCAGCCGACGTATACCGCCGCCCCCAGGATCCGCAAGGGCCCTTGGGTTACCGGGAGGAAGAGGTAATGTTCACCAGCCAGGAAGAGGAAGGTATTGCCCTGTCAGGCACCTTTACCCGCCCGGATAGCGCCCAGCAATATCCCGTGGTTATCCTGCTTAGCGATGCAGGCCCCCAGAACCGCAATGAAGAAATGGTAGGCCACAAAACTTTTGGTCTGCTGGCCGATTACCTTACCCGCAGGGGCATTGCTGTGCTGCGCTGGGACGACCGCGGCACAGGCGGCAGCAAAGGGGATTATGATGATGCTACTTTTGAAGATCTGGCAGCCGATGTACGCGCTGCCATTGCTTACCTGCGCCAGCGGAAAGATGTTAACCATAGCAAAATTGGACTTTTAGGTCACGGGGAAGGCGCCTCCATTGCCGCCATGGCAGCAAGCCGGCCGGAAGACAGCATTGCATTTGTAATTTCCCTGGCAGGCGCCGGTTTGCCCGCCCGCCAGCTGCAGGAAGTGCAAATGGCACAGGTGCTCCGCGCCTCCATGCCGCAAAAAGGCGATTCCGCTATTACCCGTTATATAAAATATACCCAGCCCTGGTTTAAGATGCTGGCTACTGAAACCGATCCGGATGTAGCGCAGCAAAAAAGCCGGGAGCTGTTAAAGGAGATGTACCGCAAGCTGGTAGGTAATCCCATGCCGGCAGAGGAGGAGAAGTACATTGAACGGCTCATTGCCCTGCAAACCACCCCGCACAGCTTATCCGCCGTACGGTTTGATCCGCTCACCTATCTGCAAAAGATCAAATGCCCGGTACTGGCGCTCAATGGCAGCCGGGATATTGTAATGGATGCCAACCTGCAGCTGCCCGCCATTGAAAAAGCAGTGCTTACCGGTGGTAACCAGCAGATCACCGCTCACAGCCTGGATGGCCTGAACCACCTTTTCCAGCAATGTAAAACCTGCACCACCTCCGAATATGTTACCCTGGACCAAACCATGGACCCGGCCGTACTGGACTTCATTACCCGCTGGGTGCAGGCCGTGGTAAACCTGCAATAAAGCTTAATATGCGCCAGATACTATCTTAATTATATAATCGTTTTAGGGAGATGACCAGCAAATCTCCAAATATCAGCACATTGATACACAAGAATATCAGCATATTGGTATCCACATTTATACACCTAATCTGTTAGATACCATCAAATTAGCACATCTGCACATTTGCAGATGTGTACATCTCCCCACCTGCACATTAAAATTTCTTCCTATTTTTGACCTCGTATTATGTCAAAAAATAAATTAAAAACGGAAAAACCTGACAGCAAAAAGCCGCCGCGCAAGGAACAACCGGATGTGAATGTGCTCAAAAAAGACAAAGAGGCCGATCTAAAGGTCAAAGAGCTGGTCAAAGATGAACGCACACATAAGGTACTGGGAATGATATGCCTGCTGCTGTCCGTGTACTTTTTCATCGCTTTCACCTCCTACCTGTTCACCTGGGAAGAAGACCAGGACAAAGTATTCCGCTATGCAGCCAATGTGCTGTTTATGAACGATGTAAAGGTCGATAACCTCCTGGGCAGGCTGGGCGCCTTTGTATCCCACTGGTTCTTCTATGGCGGGTTTGGCGTAGCCTCCTACTTTTTCTGCTATCTCACTTTTATACTGGGAATCAACTTTATTGTAGGCCGCCGCGTATTCCGTGTATGGCGCAATATCAAGCATATCTTATTCGGGCTGCTGTTCATCAGTAGTGTAATGGCCTTCATAGCCATCCACGACGGTTTCCCCTGGGGAGGCGCCGTGGGTGATGCCATTAACCGCTGGAGCAATGGTTTTATCGGCAAAACCGGTACAGCGCTCATGCTGCTGGTAGCCGGTCTTTCCTGGCTGGTATGGAAGTTCAACTTCGATTTCAAATGGCCGGAGCGTAAGCCCCGCCCTGAAAAAGCAGCCGTGCCCATACCGCAGCCGGAACCTGTAATGGAAGAAGCGCCGGTGATCAATGGCAAAGGCAAACGTAAGAATGGGGTAAAAGGCGATGTAGGCGTGATGGTAATTCCGCCTGCAGAAACAGATCCTGAAGGGGAGGAAATGCAGCTGGTAGAACGGGCAGAAGCTAAATCAGGTATCACTTATATTCCGCCTGCAGCTACAATACCACCCGTAATAGAGGAAGAGGAGGAAGAGCTGGAAGAGGAGGAGGAAGAAGATCCGGGGCCGCTCTTATACATAGAGGAAACCGTTGAGCCCACACCTAAAAAGAAACGTACCCCGCCCGAAGAAGTGGCCTTTGAAATAAAAGGATTCAGGGACGAGGAAGAAGAAATAGACGATGAGGTAGAGATCCAACGGGAACCAGTACACGCCGATCCCTATGATCCGCTGCTGGACCTGCGCGATTACCTGTATCCCGCCCTGGACCTGCTGGATACCCATGCCAATGAAAAGATTGTGCAGGACGCCACGGAGCTGGATAAGAACAAGAACCAGATCATTGACACCCTCAAGAACTACGATATTTCTATCCAGAAGATCAGCGCCACAGTAGGGCCTACCGTTACCTTGTACGAGATTGTGCCTGCCGCCGGTGTGCGCATTTCCCGTATCAAGAACCTGGAAGATGATATTGCGCTAAGCCTCTCCGCGCTGGGCATCCGCATTATTGCGCCCATACCCGGTAAAGGCACCATTGGTATTGAGGTGCCGAATGTGAAAAAAAGTATTGTGTCCCTCAAAGCGCTGCTGGCCTCTGAAAAGTTCCAGCAGAACAATATGGACCTGCCCATTGCCATCGGTAAAAAGATCGATAACGAAAACTTCATTGCCGACCTGGCCAAAATGCCGCACCTGCTCATGGCCGGTGCTACCGGTCAGGGTAAATCCGTGGGCATTAACACCCTGCTGGTATCCCTGTTGTATAAAAAACATCCTTCTCAGCTGAAGTTTGTACTGGTAGATCCCAAGAAAGTGGAGCTAAGCCTGTACAAGCTCATTGAAAAACATTTCCTGGCCAAGCTGCCGGGTGAGGAAGATGCTATTATCACCGATACCAAAAAGGTGATCCATACCCTCAATGCATTATGTATTGAGATGGATGTGCGTTACGATCTGCTTAAAGAAGCAGGCACCCGTAACATCCGCGAGTATAACGCCAAGTTCGTACAGCGCCGCCTGAACCCGCAGAAAGGCCACCGTTACCTGCCCTTCATAGTGCTGGTGATAGATGAGTTTGCGGCTCTGATCATGACCGCTGGTAAGGAAGTGGAAATGCCCCTAGCCCGTTTGGCCCAGCTGGCCCGTGCCGTAGGTATTCCCCTGATCATTGCCACACAGCGCCCGTCCGTGAATATTATTGCCGGTACCATTAAGGCCAACTTCCCGGCCCGTATTGCATTTAAGGTATCCTCTAAAATAGATAGCCGCACCATCCTGGATATTGGCGGGGCAGAGCAGCTGATAGGGCAGGGGGATATGCTGGTGTCCTTTAACGGGGAGCTGGTGCGCCTGCAATGCGCCTTTGTAGATACGCCGGAGGTAGAGAAAGTAGCAGAGTTCATTGGCGGGCAGCGCGGTTACCCGGAAGCCTTTATGCTGCCGGAGTACGTGGATGAAAAAGAGCTGGAAGGCAAGGAATTCAACCTGCAGGACCGGGACACACTGTTTGAAGAAGCTGCCCGTGTTATAGTACAAAACCAGCAAGGCTCTACCTCGCTGTTACAGCGCCGCATGAAACTGGGCTATAACCGCGCCGGCCGTTTAATGGACCAGCTGGAAGCCGCCGGCATCGTAGGCCCTAACATGGGTTCCAAAGCAAGAGACGTGCTGGTAAAGACGGAAGCCGACCTGGAAGAGATCCTGAACAGCTTTTAACATAATTTTAAGGACGCTAACAGCTAATTTCGCGGTCGCTGCCAGCCAGCAAGGGCTGATGGCATAACATTTGACTTAGAAACATTACATTAAATAAGATAATGATGAAGAAAATTGTATTAATAGGTATGTTGATGGGAGGTCTGGTATTAAGCGGTATGGCCCAAACCCGCGGCAGCCTGGGGCAAAATGATCCAAAAGCAAAGACGGTGCTGGATAATGTGAGCAAGAAATTTAAAACCCTTAAAACCGTCGTAGCCAACTTTGTGCTGAAAGTACAGGGCGGCAACAATAGCGTAAATGATTCCAGGAAAGGTACTGTGTACCTGAAAGGATCTAAATATAAAGTGAGCATGGAAGGCCAGGAAATTATCAGCGACAATAAAACCTCCTGGACCTATGCAAAAGATGTGAACGAAGTAACTATTAATAACGTAGACCAGTCAGCCACCACCATTACACCGGCAAAACTGTTCACCAATTTCTACGACAAGGATTTCCTGTATCGCCTGGAAGGGGAGAGCACTGAAAAAGGTAAAACCCTCCAGAATATAGAAATGACGCCCACCGACAAATCCAAGAACATCTTTAAGGTGGTGCTGTCTGTTGATAAAAAGAACCAGAACATAGCCAGAATGAAGGTGTTTGAAAAGAATGGTAACCAGTATACTTACGAAATTACCAGCTTTACGCCCAACACCGCCGTTACAGACGCTACTTTCACCTTTGATCCCAAAAAGTATCCCGGCGTAGAAGTAGTAGACCTGCGATAATATAGTCCTTAAAATATATAGCAAAAAGCTGATTGACAGACAGATGTCTTCCTCAATCAGCTTTTTCTTTTATCCTTTCAGCTTTTTGCTATCTTTGGCAAGTTTTTGACTTAAAATTAAGCATTATGGCATACGACGTAATCGTAATAGGTAGCGGCCCCGGCGGATATGTGGCTGCTATCCGGGCTTCACAGCTGGGATTTAAAACGGCTATAGTTGAGCGGGAAAGCTTAGGCGGTATCTGTTTGAACTGGGGATGTATCCCAACCAAAGCATTACTGAAATCAGCACAGGTTTTTGAATATATACAACACTCCAAAGATTACGGCATTACCGTAGGTAGTGCACAGGCAGATTTTGACGCTGTAGTTAAGCGTAGCCGCGGCTCTGCAGACAAAATGAGCAAGGGCGTTCAGTTCCTGATGAAGAAGAACAAGATAGATGTGATCATGGGCACTGCCACCGTAAAAGGTAAAGGCCAGATCGAAGTGAAGGACAAGGACGGCAAAACTGCAACCCACGAAGCAAAACACATTATACTGGCCACCGGCGCCCGCGCCCGTGAGCTGCCCAACCTGAAAATAGATGGCAAAAAGGTGATCGGCTACCGTGAAGCAATGGTGCTGCCCCAGATGCCTAAATCCATGATCGTAGTAGGTTCCGGCGCCATCGGCGTGGAGTTTGCCTACTTCTATCACACCATGGGTACTAAAGTAACCATCGTTGAGTTCATGCCCCGCATAGTACCGGTAGAGGACGAAGACATCTCCAAAGAGCTGGAAAAGATCTACAAGAAGAAAGGCATTGAAATAATGACCAACGCTTCTGTAGAAGCAGTAGAAGCCAGCGGCAACGGCGTAAAAGCCAAAGTAAAAACCCAGACCGGCGAAGTAACCCTGGAAGCAGATGTGGTACTCAGCGCGGTAGGTATTACTGCCAACATCGAGAACTTAGGCCTGGAAGCCCTGGGCATTAAAACCGACAAAGGAAAGGTATTAGTAGATAAATACTACCAGACCAACATCCCGGGCGTATACGCCATTGGCGATATGGTACCTGGCCAGGCCCTGGCCCACGTAGCCTCCAAAGAAGGTATTATTTGCGTGGAAGCCATTGCCTACAATGAAAAGAAATACGCACACAAACCTGAACCCATTGACTATAACAATGTACCGGGTTGTACCTACTGCTCACCGGAAATTGCATCTGTAGGTTATACAGAGAAAGCAGCCAAAGAAGCAGGTTACGAAGTTAAAGTGGGCAAATTCCCCTTCACTGCCTCTGGTAAGGCAAGTGCTGCCGGTGCAACAGAAGGTTTCATTAAAGTGGTGTTTGATGCCAAATACGGCGAATGGCTGGGTACTCACATGATCGGCGCTAACGTAACAGAGATCATTGTACAATCAGTAACCGCCCGCAAGCTGGAAACCACCTACCAGGAAGTGCTGGATTCCATTCACCCGCACCCCACTATGAGCGAATCTGTAAAAGACGCTATAGAAGTGGCTTACGGCGAAGCAATCCACCTGTAAGAGATCAAAAAAACAGATCAAAATATAAAGGCGCAGATAATCTCTGCGCCTTTTTTCATTTTAAACAGTAACATCAGTAAGCTAATTTGCCTTCACAAACTTCTTCACAAACACTCTCTTCCCGTCCTCATAAATTGCCAGCACATACCCGCCCGGCGCCAGCATGCTCACATCAATACTTTCCTGCAGGTTGGCTACAATGAGCCTGCGCACCAGCCGCCCGCTCATATCCACAATCTGGCAAACCCGTTCCAGCGGTTCCCGGCTTACCAGCTGCAGGCTGGTAGTGGCAGGGTTCGGGAATAATAAGAATGCATTGGCCGGCCCAATGATAAGGGCCGATACAGTATCCGAATACAACATGCGCCCATCCTGGGTTTCCAGCCGTACGCGGTAATAGTTAACACCTTCCTGCGGAGAGGTATCGGCGATCGTATAATCATTGCTGCCGCTAACAGGGGTGGATTGCAGCTGCATAAACGTATTGCCGCTCAACCGTTCCCACCAGATGGTTTTCAGGTTATACAGGCTGCCCAGGCTAAGCGTAAGCCGCACCTGCGCATTATCCTGTGGGTCTGCCAGCAGGCTGGATACATAACAGCTCAGCCCCTGGTTGCGGTAATCAAGGCCGTAGCTTTTTGTACCGGTCCACCCATCCGGGTGAATGGCGCTTACAGCAAACCAGGTAGCGCTTACACTTTGTTTGGGAATTAAAACAAAGGTATCACGGGTACGCAGGTACGTTTCCAGGAACTGTGCGCCCAGCGCATATACCTCGTATCCATCTGCACCCGGTACGGCCGGCCAGTATAACAGGGTAGAATCAGCACAATCAAAACCTACATGCAGCTCCGGCGCAGGGGAAATGTAAAAAGCCGCGCTGGTGTAAGTGGTATCGGTAGTTTTCATACGCAGCCAGGCTTTGGAAAAAGTGCCGGGCGTTTGCCAGTTATAGGTACCATCTGCCAAAAGCTGGTTTAGGGCAATGGGCTGCCAGCTGATACTATCCCGGCTATACGAAAGATCGCCACTGCCGGTAAGGTTAGTAGCCCAGCGCAGCGGCACATTAGTACCCGCGCTAAAGCTGCTTTGCGGGGCCGGGTTATCCCAGCGGAAATATAACCGGGGAATAAATTCATATGCAAGGTAAAAGGTTTGCGGCCCGCGGGGTACCGCCCGGCCATTTACATGTATAAATACCCCGCCGGAAGGATTATCCACGGTTACCTGCTCTGTATTATTCAGCGTATCGCGTCCGCGGCGGGCCTGCGCCAGCAGGGAGTCTGCAGCAGGGTAGGTGCTTAGCACCCAGGGATCATAACGGATCGTATTGGAATTATCGCTTACCCAAAGGTCCAGATCATTAACCAGCGCTTTGGGCGCATTTACGGCCGCAGCAGGATCTGCCCAGCCTAAGGTTACCTTTAGCTGCTGCATGCCGGCCGGCACATTAATAAAAAAGTCCTGGGTAGCGCCGGTAGCTACCACGCCGCTGGTAGCCCGCTGCTCTTTTACCGTGTTGATGGCCTTTAGCGCGTTAATGGCCCCAAAGCCGGTCTGGTAATCCACCTGCGGAGTACCAATATCATCTGCGCTGTTGATCAATATGGTTTTCAGCAAAGCAGCTGCTGGCGTTCTGCCATATTGCTGTATATAGGCGTCCTGCACCAGGGTGGCTATGCCGCTGGTAAGCGCCGCTGCGTTGGATGTGCCATCCAGCCCATATGCCACCAGCTCCGGTTTTACACGCCCGTCGTAAGCCGGGCCTTTGGCGCTAAGTGCAGGCAGGTTATTTTCTCCGTCCGTACCACCGGCTACCAGCACATTCTTAGCCTGTTTGTAAGTGCCGGAAAGATTGGCTACGCCTGTTATACCGCTGTACACGCCATCTGCAGGCGCCTGGTTCCCATCATTACCGGAAGAAAATACATGCAGCAGCGTGTCCATGCTAAGGGCTTGCTGATCGTATGCTACGGCTTCTGCGCCATAATAGTTTTCTATGCCGGTACCGTAGGAATGGTTTTGCACACGCACATGCAGTTGCCCGTAAAGGGCGGCATCATCCGGTAAAAGCGAGGTATTAAAATCAGAGGATGTTAAACGCGCCCGCACAGCCGCACCCCTGCCTTCCGGGCCAGTATTGCCTGCTCCGGCAATAATGGTAGCCATAATAGTAGCATGTATATCAACCTGGGTAGATGCTATCCCCCCGTCTGTGTACCGGCCGGTAAGGTCTATATCTGTAGTATCAAAAATATTTTCTTTGATAGATACTGTCATGTTCTGCCCCTGCAGGTTAGGGTACAATTGCTGCACGGTGCTTACCCGGTTCAGGGTCATATCATTACTGGGAATAATGATCTCTGTTTTAGGCCTGCGCAAGGCATCTGCAAAGCGGATCACAGGTTGCGATATAAAGCGCGGCCAGTCCGCCCGTTTTACCTTTACTACAGCAAAATGGCCGGCCCATACCCGCTGCACTTTACAAAAGGCAGGTTGCTGCCCGCTGCTGTCCAGCTGTACCTGCAGGGCCAGGCTGTCAGCAGGGCGCAGTTTTTCCAGCCTTTGTAACAATCCTTCACTGCATTTCCAGTTATCATTAGCCACATAAGTATATACTACATTGTGCAATAAAGAGGTATCCCTAACTGGTTGTTGTAAGATGTAATAAAAGCGGTTAATGGTTTTTACAACACCATATGACTGCAAAGAAGAAACACCGGGATATACGCGAAATTTTACCAGGTAAAAAACGGATTTATGGCTGCTGTCTTGTACGGTTTTAGCAGCTGGTAAAACCCCATACCGTTGCAATACGGTATCATTACCAGTGGCTTGCTGGGCCTGTAATGATTGGGGGGCATAGAGGAACAGCAGCACCCATAGTGATCTGGCAATGATGTGTGTCATGTAACGGAATATAATTGCAGTGTGCATAATAAAACTAATGCAATTAAAGCAGCATCCCAATTTTTTATAAACAGGGCCGAAAATGTTTTTTTAAATTATGCTAATGTTGTAATATTGAACGCAGAAAAAGAAAGAACCGGCACAACCAGGATCTAAATTGAAAACAAGCAAAATCTGAACCAGCGCGTTTTAGCACAAATTTTATTAGAGCAAGATCTGTTAAACCCGGAGCATTAATTTCCGGAATTTCTATTGGTGAAAATTGAAACTTAACTGTAAGTGCAGGAATCGTTTTTCCTTCACTTTTTAGCTTTCATTATTCACAGCCTTTTACATTTATCCGAACCCGTTAGTGCCTGCATATTTGCAGCCGCTATAGCTATGCTATTAAATACAGATATACTATGCATGAGCAAATCAATCCAATTATCCAAAACCCAAAATCCACATTTATGTTCAAACAAGTAACCCGTAGCCTCATGGGCTGCCTGATGGCAGGCGCATTGTTTATTTCCTGTCAGAAGGACAATGCGGGCACAGAACAACAACAAAATCAAAAGATCTCCCAGGATGTGCTGCAAAAGATCAGCAACAAAGGTTTCAGCACAGCTGATGTACACAAAGTAACAGGCGGTTACCTGGTAGAAGGCGACATCCTGCTGAGTGAACAGGAGCTGGCATCTGTATCCTCTTCTCCTAACCTGCGCATTGCAGAAGTAGAACAGTACCGCACCAACAATCTTGTAACTGGTTTACCCCGCGTGATCACTATCCGCGTAACCGGTTTAACCCAACCTTTTATTGATGGCACTGACCTGGCCATTTCCCGTTACAACGCAAGGGGTTTGCAGCTCACTTTCCGCCGCGTTACCAGCGGTTCCGCCAACATCACTATCAGTGGTTTTAATGAAGGCCCCAGCGGTGGTTTTATTACACTGGGCTCTTCCGGTTTCCCCACCCGCAGCGGCAACCCGTATAGCTCTATCAGCATGAACACCAATGCAGCTGCATACGGTTCTAACCCGAATGTAAATTATGTAGGTTCTGTAATACAGCACGAAATTGGCCACTGCATTGGCTTCCGTCATACTGATTATATGAACCGTGCTTACAGCTGCGGCAGCGGTGGTAACGAAGGTTCTGCCGGCATAGGCGCTGTACGCATCCCCGGCACCCCTTCCGGTCCTGATGCAGCTTCCTGGATGCTGGCATGCTCTAACGGCGGCAACCGTACTTTTAATGCAAATGACATAATTGCGTTGAACTACTTGTATTAATTGCAGCATAAAGCTGAAAGCGCAAAGCATAAAGCTGAATGCGTAACGCGTAAACACAATATGCATAGTTTATAAAGCAAAACGCTGATTGCGGAAAACATTCCAGTCAATCAGCGTTTTTGCTTTAGCAGAAAGCTAAAAGCAAAAAGCTAATGGCCCCGTATCCATACGCTCCAATCAGCTTTCTGCTTTATCCTTTATGCTTTCAGCTTACATTCGTACACAATCGAACTACACCTATCCGTTTCCTTCAACGCTTTGCGGTACGAAAGAAATCCATTCCAGCCCCCGGCTACCAGGCGGCTGTGGCCTGTTTTGTATTTCTCGCTCAGCAGGCTTACATAAAACGCATCAAACACCATGGGGTGTTTTTTCACGATCTTCAGGTTATGCTGTTCCAGTAATTGCTGCATGGCAGCAGGGGAGAAGTGGTACAGGTGGCGCGGTACATCATACGCTGCCCAGGCAGGGCCATAATGGGCTGCATCCGGGGAAGTATAGTTGGGTACTGCTATCAGCGCAGCGCCTTCCGGTTTTAATAAAGTACCGATCTGCTGCAGGTAAGCATGTACCTCGTGCACATGCTCCAGCACATGCCACATGGTAATGGCGTCAAAGCTGGCCGGCGGCAGGGAAAAAAGCTGCTCTACCGGTTGCGCCGTTACCTTATAGATCTTTTGTGCATTCTCCCTGGCCTGTTCATCCGGTTCCAGGCCGCTGGCCTTCCAGCCGTTCTGCTGCATATAGTGCAGAAAAGCGCCCGTGCCGGAGCCAATATCCAGCAGCTCGCCCTGTTTAAGACCAGTAGCGGCTTTTACCCAGTTGGCTTTAGAGCGTAAGGTGATCTTTCTAACGCTGTGGTATAAACGGTTGATCAGGCCCTTGCGGGTTTCTGAATGACTAATATATTCCTGCGACTGGTAATAACGGCCAATACGGCTGCTGGTAGGTACATTTTGTGTAAAACGCCCGGTACACTGGCCGCATTGCCATACTTCAAACTTTTCCCCTGATACGGTATAATCCTGTGCGGTAAGTACCTCTCTGATGTTGGACGACCCGCAAAGCGGGCAGCTGTTATAGTAGATTAAACTCATGCAAGTTTTCTGTTTACGGTCTCCTGTTGGATGCGCAAAAATAAAAAGTAAAAAAGGAAAAAGGTAAAAAACAAAAGCATACAGCAAAAGGTGAAAGCCTCCTTAGTTCCCCCGGTACTCTCCCCACACCTTTCTCAGCGTATCCGCAATCTCTCCCAGGGTGCAGTAGTTCTCCACCGCCGTTACTACCAGCGGCATCAGGTTATCGCTGCTGCGGGCTGTGGTTTCCAGTTGTTGCAGCAAAAGCTGTACCTGTCCGTTATCCCGTTTGGCACGCAGGGCAGCCAGGCGGTCGCTCTGCACTTTGCGGATGCTGTCGTCTATCCGGAATATCTCCGGCGAGCCGGTATCCTCCATGGTGAACTTATTCATCCCCACAATCACCTTTTCGCCCCTTTCTATCTGCTGCTGGTACAGGTAGGCGCTGCGGGCAATTTCTTCCTGCACAAAACCCTGTTCTATGGCGCTTACGGCGCCGCCCATAGCATCTATCTTCCCCATCAGCTCCCAGGCGCGGGTTTCCATTTCATTGGTCAGCGCTTCCACGTAATACGATCCGGCCAGCGGGTCCACGGTATCAGCTATGCCGCTTTCATAACCTATGATCTGTTGGGTGCGCAGCGCAATACGAGCCGCTTCTTCAGTGGGCAGGGAAAGGGCTTCGTCAAAACCATTGGTATGCAGGGATTGGGTGCCGCCCAGTGTGGCCGCCAGTGTTTGCACGGCTACCCGTACAATATTATTATGCGGCTGCTGCGCAGTTAAGGTGCTGCCCCCGGTTTGGGTATGGAAGCGCAGCATTTGCGCCTTGGGATCTGTTGCGCCCAGTGACTGGGTAATGTTGGCCCACATACGGCGGGCTGCCCGGAACTTGGCCACCTCCTCAAACAAATGGTTGTGCGCATTAAAAAAGAAGGAGAGGCGCTGGGCAAACACATTTATATCCAGCCCCTTATCCAGGGCAGCCTTCAGATAGGCCTTGCCGTTAGAGAGGGTAAAGGCCAGCTCCTGCACAGCATTGGCGCCGGCCTCCCGGATATGGTATCCGCTGATGGAAATGGTGTTCCATTTGGGCACCTCTTTACTGCAATAGGCAAAAATATCAGTGATCAGCCGCATAGAAGGCTGGGGCGGATAAATAAAAGTACCCCTGGCGGCATACTCTTTGAGTATATCATTCTGTATGGTGCCGGATATTTTCTTCAGGTCAGCGCCCTGCTTTTTTGCCAGGGCTATATAGAGCGCTAATAAGATGAAACCGGTGGCATTGATGGTCATGGAGGTGGAGATCTGTTCCAGCGTAATGTCTTTGAACAAACGCTCCATGTCTTCCAGGGAATCAATCGCCACACCTACTTTACCTACTTCGCCTTCCGCCATCGGGTGATCGGAATCGTATCCTATCTGGGTAGGCAGGTCAAAGGCCACGCTTAAACCCATAACGCCTTGTTGCAGGAGATAATGATATCTTTGGTTGGATGCTTCTGCGGTGCTGAAACCTGCGTACTGCCGCATGGTCCAGAGCTTATCGCGGTACATGGAGGCGTGTATGCCGCGGGTGAAAGGGAACTGTCCCGGTAATTCCTGCATAGCTACCGGTTGCGTATATACCGGTTGTATGGTGATACCGGCATCTGTAACGTGTTTTTCCATAAACAATGTTACATAATTTTGCTGATGTGCTGACAGGTCAAATACATCGGCAATTGCTTCATACCTTTGTCAGCACATAAGCTATTGGCACATTAGCACATTATATTTATATGTTCATTTACGGAATCCTGTCACTTAGTCTGGCATTAGCGTTATTAAGCTTGTATTTCATGTTTAGGGCCACCGGAAAACCCTTCCGCTATGGCTGGTCCCAGGGGTTGCTGGCACTATCCCTTGGTTTGTTCATTTACCTGTATGGCACCTGGGTGTACCTGACGGTACATGCCAAATATGTGTTTGGTGTGCTGCTGTTATTATGCCTGTTATCCGCACTGGTACGCAGCAAAAAACCAAATGCCAGGCCGCCGCAGCCCTGGAAAAGGGCCATGTCTTTATTATGGGTAGGCATTCTGGGCTTTTTATGTATCACCTATTTCACCGGCACCACCGGCTTAAAACAAAAGCGGGTAGAGCTGGCCTTTCCGCTGAAAACAGGCCGCTATTTTGTATTGCAGGGAGGTAAAGGCCTGCCTACCAACCTATTCCACTTCAGCCTGCGGGGCGCCATTTATGCAATGGACATCGTGAAGCTCAACAGCTGGGGCGGCCGCGCCAACAAAGTGTTCAGCAGCCGGCTGGAAGACTATGAAATATTCAACGACACCATTTATGCGCCCTGCAGCGGCCGTGTGCTGCGGGCCTACAGCGATAACCCGGATAACATTCCACCCAACATGGACCGCGGTCCGCAAAATACCAACCAGGTACTGCTGGAAACTGATTCCAGCTACATTTTCCTGGCGCATATGAAAAAAGGCAGCGTAGTGGTACATGAAAATGAATGGGTGCAGCAGGGGCAGGCGCTGGGCTGCGTAGGTAATTCCGGTTTCAGCTCTGAACCGCACCTGCATATTCAGGCACATGCCAAAACTAACAAGGATACGCCCTGGTACATGGGCGAGCCCTTATATATTTCTTTTAACGGAAGAGGATACCTGTTGTATGAAGTGATACGCCCGAAACGGGTGCATATGGTGAAACGATAGGAAAGTGTAATTGAAAATTATCTCATAATTTTCTTCGCTTCCCCGTTCAATATCTGGCTGGCCAGCTCTGAAGGCGATTCTCCGGCCTGCAGGAAAGCTTCCAGTATAGGGCGGTTCAGCTCTTTTGCCGGCGCATCGGCCGGTAACTGGGCAGAGATCTGGTTAATGAGCGTAATGGTTTGCTCTTTTAATGTTTTCACGGTTTCCCAGGCAGCAGGTGATACATAGATCTGCTGGGAAATGTTATGATCAAATTCAGCTTTAATAGTTTGTATCAGTGCTATCTGCATATCTACCACCGTCATTTCCTGCATATACAGGCGGCTGATGAGGCTTTGCGGGTTAATACGCTCTACCAGCAATACCAGGCGCTCATAGGCCTGTAACTGTAAAGGCAGTACGGCAGCGCTGGCGCCCGGGTTAGGGGCTGCTGCCGGTTCATCCTTCTTAGGTTTGATCAGGTCTTTGATGGTCATATAGATCAGCGCAATAGCGCCAATGGTAATTACAATATACAGCAACGTTTGAGTAGAAGGCATGTAGCAGCAATAATTTTCACGCAAATATATATAATTAATTTGCAAATGTGCAAATAGGCAGGTCTGCAATGAAATAGCTCAAATGATGGGCTCATATTACTACATCAGCACATTAGATCCATCTGCACATTTGCATATCTGCACATCCTCACATTATTTTAGCTTCCCCAATCCATCCGCCATCCTTTTCACCCCTTCTGCCAGCTTTTCCATGCTGTTGGCATAGGAGATACGGATACATCCCGGCTGCTGGAAGGCAGCGCCGGTTACTACAGATACATGGGATTTATGCAGAAGATACATGCAGAGATCATCCGCATTCTTCACGGAAGTTCCGTCATAAGAAGTGCCAAAAAAGGCGCTTACATCCGGGAACATATAAAAAGCGCCTTCCGGCTCAATTACTTTCAGGCCGGGAATTTCAGACAGGGCTTTGTAAATGAATGCACGCCTTTCCTTAAACTTTGCTACCATAGCCATAGCAGATGTCAGCTCGCCGGTAAGGGCGGTAATGGCCGCCCGCTGGGTAATAGAGCAGGTAGCAGAGGTGAACTGGCTCTGGATCTTATCCGCAGCCTTAGCTACGGCAGGGGGTGCGGCCAGGTAACCCAGGCGCCAGCCCGTCATGGCAAAACCTTTACTTAAACCATTAATGATAATGGTGCGGTCCTTCAGGTCGCCGAACTGCGCTATGCTTTCATGTTGGCCTACATAGTTAATGTATTCATAGATCTCATCGGCAATAATGAATACCTCCGGGTGCCGGGCAAATACTTCGGCCAGTGCCGCCAGTTCTGCCTTGGAATACACCGCCCCGGTAGGGTTGCAGGGGCTGGAGAACATAAACAGCCTGGTGGCAGGCGTAATAGCGGCTTCCAGCTGCTCCGGCGTGATCTTATATTTATTCTCAATGCTGCAGGGCACAAATTTTATTACGCCCTGGCAAAGTTTTACCAGTTCTGAATAGGTAACCCAGTAGGGGGTAGGAATGATCACTTCATCACCCGGGTCTACAATGCTCAGTACTGCATTGGCAATACTTTGTTTAGCGCCGGTAGATACCACGATCTGCTCCGGCGTATATTCAAGTCCGTTATCCCTTTTTAATTTGTGTACCACGGCCTGGCGCAGGTCCGCATAACCGGCTACCGGTGTGTAGTGGGTAAAACCTTCGTCAATAGCCTTTTTAGCTGCATCCCTGATATGTACAGGGGTTTCAAAATCCGGTTCGCCTATGCTCAGGTCTACAATGTCTATGCCCTGTGCTTTAAGCTCACGGCTCAATTTTGCCATCTTAATGGTCTCAGGCTCGGATATCCGGGATAATCTTTCTGCGAGTTGTGTCATAGAATAAATGATGGATTGACCTCGACAAACCTACAGCAAAAAAGTGAAAGCAGCACAATATTAGTGGAAGGGCATAAATGAAAATGGGCCGAACATTTGTTCAGCCCATTGTTGCCATCAATTAAATTTGTCTATAGTAGTTGCAATGCTGTATTAGCTATGCTGTATGATACCTACGCTCAGCTTGCGTGCATCGGTAGGCGCATTTTTTTCGCCCTTCAGGTAAATAGTGTAGGGGTAACCTACGCTTAAGGGTACGTTATCTTTCTGTGCAATTACAGAATCCTTACCAGGTGCTTTTACTTTAATTGATACGTTACCGCTGCCGGTAGCATCTGTAGTGGTAAAGGCACTGTAAAAACCGCCCTGGCCTGCGTAGTTCACATTGCTGGTCAGCTTAGTGTCGTTAATGTACAGGTCTACCGGGCCTATGCTGGGGCTCAGGTTATAAAAACGGTAATTCACTTTAGAGGTGCTGGTAGCAGTGTAGTCATCAATAACACGCGTCAGCTTGGCGCCGGTAGTAGCGTCTCCATGCAGTATCAGGGTATAGCTTTGCAAGGAATCATACAGGTTGGTATTTTCTACTATCGTGCTGTCTGCACCACTTTTCTTGAAAGTAAATACGTGCGGGCCTCCCACGGTACTGTAAGGTGCAACAAAATCAAAAGCCAGCGCTGTTGAATTCAGTTTAGTGCCATTGTCCAATACGTCCAGGGTTAAGCTGGTGCTATAAGCGCCAATGAACCAGAAGTAGGCTTGCGGCCGTTGCGGCTGCACAGGGTCTGATTTTAAACAGGCGGTAAATCCGGTTACGGTCACAACGAGGGCGGCTATTGCCCATAAACGATACTTTTTAGTCCTCATCACACTGATTGTTTTTATTGATTTTTAAGTGTTAGCAGTTTATGATTGATAATGTACGAATGTGCTCGTTTTAATATTTATAACGCGAAAGATCCGGCAGGTATTTTCTTTTCCGTTGTAGTTCATGCTGATAAAGTACCTGGCCTAAAGCCTCCATAAATGGTTTTCCTGTTTTGTTAAACTGGTAGTTACTGCCAATGATGCCGTCTTTATTTACATATACCGTGGCTGCCACCATAAATTCTACCTGGTGGGAAAAGTCCGCAATATAGGCTACATCTGTTAAATATCCATAAGCCCATCCTGGTTTGTTGAATATACGGATGTAGGGTGGTATTTGCAGCCGCCGGTCGCCGCCATACAACAGGAACTTTACTTTGGCCGGGTAAAACTCCGTGGAATCATAAGCCGGGTAGGCTGTTTCCGTTGGGTACTGCGACATGCAGCGGTACAAAAACCGGTAATCATCTTCCGTTAAACGGAAACGGCGGCTTTTTGTTACAGACTCCGGAAAAATTAAGCTCCTCAGGATCATATGTACATCCGGCAGGGAAAGGCGGTTCCTTTTGGAAAAGTTCATGGGCCGGGGCACCAGCACTTTATTACGGTCATAAAAGGCCCTGCCCGCACTGTCATGCCGGGGGCTAAAGGCCAGCTGGCTGTACTGGTCCGGCTGCCGGTACACCTCCTGCCCCTCGTGTATAAAGTGCATGGCATTGGTATGCCGGTTACTGTCGGGGGGCAGAAACCCCACGCCTGTGCGCGTACGCAGCTGCACACAGGGGTACCCCATCTGCCACAGGCGCTCATTCATGGCCTCCATGCCCACAAACTCATACAGGCGGTTAAAGGCGTCATTATCACTTACCAGGAATATCTTTTTAATATAATGGGCAATGCTGGCCTGGCCATTGGCGGAAGTATGATCCTCGTACACCGCCGGGCTTACACCGGGTAGGCTGTCTATATACATAGGCGTGTTGCGGTCCAGGCCGGGAATATGCAGATCATTCAGCTTTTCCAGGGCCAGCGCCGCCCCGGGCAGTTTTACAGTGGAGGCAGGGTAAAAATACCGTCCGGTATCAACATGGTAGTAAAAATCCCGGAAATGGGGGCGGTTATGGGCGTCCCGGTCTATCCGGGTGTAAATGATCTGCAACTGAAAGCTGTCCGGGTACGCAAATACCGGTCCCAGCCGCTGCGCATTCGCCTGTAAAAGGGTATCTAAAAAATTATCTGTTGCAGGATAATGGCGGGTTTGCATATATTTGTCAGTGTTGCAGGCAGCCAGGATCATTAAAAGGATACAGAAACAACGCATAGCTCAACAGATTGGATCTACAAAAAAATAGCACGAAAGGCCCATGCTGGACATGACTTTAATATATCAATTTAAATTCTATCTTTGCAACTCTTAAAAAAAATTTATAAACCCGAAAGAATATGCAACTAAAGGGACTGGTTAGAATTTTTGCGGCGGCGCTGATCCTTATATCGCTGTACCAATTGTCCTTTACGTTCGTGGTGCGCAACTATGAGAAGAAAATAGTGGAGCAGGCCAAGAACGATGTGACCAAACAATATCCTACACCTGAACAGAAATATCCGGGTAGCAAAGAGCAACAGGCTTTTTACCAGGATAGCCTGAACGACCAGATCAAATTGCGGAGGCAAGAGATTTTAGACAGCGTGGGTAACAAACAGATCGTAGGGTTTCCTTTGTACGTGACTTATAACAAAGCCAAAGACAGGGAATTGAATCTGGGTCTGGACCTGCAGGGTGGTATGAACGTGGTGCTGGATGTAAGCGTGGAAGATGTGATCCGTTCCCTGAGCGGTCACTCCAAGGATCCTGCTTTTAATAAAGCCCTGGAACTGGCCCATCAGCGTAAGAAAGCCAGCCAGTCTGATTTCGTATCCCTCTTCGGTACTGCATATGAAGAAGTACAGCCCAGCGGACGCCTGGCCACCATCTTCGCCAATGCCTACGAAAAAGATCTTACTTTCAACTCTACCAACCAGCAGGTGCTGAACGTGATCCGTCGCGAGGCCAATGCTGCTATCAAGAATACTTACCTGGTACTGCAAAAACGTATCGATAAGTTCGGGGTATCACAGCCTAACATCAGCCTGGATGAAAATAAAGGTATTATCTCCGTGGAACTGGCGGGGGTTGACAACCCTGACCGTGTAAGAAGATACTTACAGGCCAGCGCCAACCTGGAATTCCGCGAAACTTATAAGAACAACCAGGAATTTGTAGTAGGTGTGCTGCAGCCGGTTAACGATGCGCTGAAAGCTGCCCTGGGCGGTAAGAACGCAGCTGATACCACTGCTGCTAAAACCGATTCTGCCTTACTGGCATCCAGCGATACCGTAAAAGGCGCTGCCACTAAAGATACCACCAAAACCGCCAGCCTGGATAGCTACCTGGCTAAAGACAGTAGCGGTAAAGGTAAAAAAGCTGATTCTGCCCAGACGCAGGCACAGCTGGAACGCGACTTTGCTAAAACCAACCCGCTGTTCTCTGTAATGCGTCCTTATATTTCCCAGGACGGACAGATAGTACCCGGCCCCATAGTAGGTATGATCCTGCCTAAGGATACTGCTACCTTCCGCCGTTACCTGCAAATGCCCGGCGTAAAGAACCTGGTTCCCAAAGACCTGGTATTTGTATACGGACAGGAAAATAAAACAGACCGCAATGGCGCCATGGAAGTATATGCGCTGAAAGTGAACCCTGCTAACCCTGCACCCCCGGTAAGTGGCGAAAGGGTAGTGGATGCACGCCAGGATTTTGACCAGAACGGCAGTCCTGAGATCAGCATGACCATGGATAACACCGGCGCACGCGACTGGAAAAAGCTGACCGGCCAGCTGGCCCCTACCAACCCGGACGACCGCTCTACCTTTAACTATGTAGCCATTGTACTGGATGGTATTGTATATTCCGCTCCTTCTATCCTGGGTGAAATTGCCGGTGGCCGTTCATCCATTACCGGTAGCTTTACCGTGGAAGAAGCAAAGGATATGGCCAATATCCTGAAATCCGGTAAAATGCCGGCTCCTGCACAGATTGTACAGGAACAGATCGTAGGACCTACCCTGGGTGCAGAGTCTATCGCAGCAGGCGCTAAATCCTTCATCATCTCCTTTATTATTATATTCACCCTCATGCTGGTGTACTATAACACCGGTGGCTGGGTTGCCAATATTGCCCTGATCCTGAACCTGCTGTTCACCGTAGGTATCCTGGCTTCCCTGGGCGCTACACTCACTATGCCTGGTATTGCCGGTCTGGTACTTACCATTGGTATGGCAGTGGATACGAACGTAATTATCTTTGAAAGGATAAAAGATGAGCTGAGCCGCGGTAAAACCTATCAGCAGGCGGTGGAAGACGGTTACAAACGTTCTTACGCGCCGATCCTGGATGGTCACATCACCTCTTTGCTCACCGCTATCATCCTGTTATATTTCGGCCTGGGCCCGGTACTGGGTTTTGCTACCACACAGATCATCGGTCTGTTGCTGTCCCTGTTCTGCGGTATCCTGGTATCACGTATTGTAACCGACTGGTGGACTAACAAGAAAAGACATTTTGAATATTTCACCCCCGTTTCCCGCAAGATCTTTAAACATGCGAACTTTGACTTTGTAGGCAAAAGAAAGTATGCATACATGATCTCTGCAGTGGTAATGGTAATGGGTGTTGCCTCCTTCTTCCATGGTTTCCGCCACGGTATCGACTTTTCCGGTGGCCGCAGCTTTACTGTCCGTTTTGATAAATCTGTGAATGAAGCAGAGGTACGCGAAGACCTGCAGAAAGTATTTGGTGCAGAGCCTTATGTGAAAACCATCGGCGGCAGCAATAACCAGCTGAGCATCACTACTTCTTATAAAATAGAAGAACAAAGCCTGGCTGTTGATAAGGAAGTAACAGAAAAACTGTTCCAGGGCCTGAAAAAATACTACGATGCCGGTATAACATATGAAGCGTTTAGCTCTAACCGTTATATAGTAGGCTCACAAACCGTATCGCCCACCATTTCGGACGATCTGCGTGCCGGCGCTATCAAGGCCACGGTGCTGTCGCTGGTAGTGATATTCCTGTACATACTGCTGCGCTTTAGTAAGTGGCAGTACTCTATCGGTACTATCTTCTCCCTGCTGCATGACGTGTTGGTGACCTTAGCAGTATTCTCTTTCTTTAAAGATATTGTACCCTTTACACTGGAAATAGACCAGCACTTTATTGCAGCTATCCTGACGGTGATCGGCTTCTCCATGAACGATACGGTGATCGTATTTGACCGTATCCGCGAGTACTTCCGTGAAAAGAAAGGCGGCGACCGCAATACCATCATTAACCGCGCTATCAATGATACATTGAGCCGTACGGTAATGACCTCCCTCACGGTGTTCCTGACCATCCTGATCCTGTTTATCTTTGGTGGTGAAGTAACCCGCGGTTTTGCCTTTGCTATGCTGATCGGTGTGATCACCGGTACTTACTCCTCTATCTTTGTAGCTGCTCCTGTACTGGTTGACTTTGACCATAAGAACGAGCTGGCAAATGAAAGCGACGTAGTACCCACTACTAACAAAAAAGTAGCTGCACCCGCAGAAGCAAAAAAATAAGAATTCAGCTTGAATGTTTGATACAAGAGGTCCGGGCTAGTACCGGACCTTTTCTTTTGCGCCAGGGACTGTGGGCGGCGGTGAAATTCACCAGCACAAAAAGACGTTTCGCCGGCCCGGCAAGCAACAATCTGCCCGTTTTTCCGCATTTTTGAAAAATGAAACTGGCCGTTGAAAAAAAGATCGTATTCTATAGCGCCCTGCTGGTAACCTTACTGGTAAACCTGCCTAAGATCCTGCAGGCGCGCAACGGCAGCTGGATCAGTCAATTCACCACCTTTAACCCCTGGGAGTTCAGCTTCCAGTTTGCCTGGACCTTCCTGTTCTGCTGGCTGGTATTTGAGCTGAACCTGCACTGGTTTCCCAAACTGCGCAAAAATAAGCTGGCCAATACCTACGCCATTTACCCCTTCTGGAACTTTCTGCTGCTTATGATCTTCTGCATTATAGGCATAGCTATACAACGGCGCTTGTCGGTAGATACCAATCATTTGCCGGTACGGTTTTTCCGCGCTACTTACCTGGCCCGGCTGGCGCTATGTATGGTGGTGGAAATGCTGGTGATCCGGATCATATACCTGCTGCGCCAGGCACAGGCCAGGGAGCTGGAAACAGAACAGATCAAAAGCCGTTACCTGCGTTCAGAGCTGGAGCTGATGAAACAGCAGCTGAACCCGCATTTCTTTTTTAACTCGCTCAGCACCCTTTCCGGCATTGTAAGGGAAAACCCGGTGAAAGCGCAGCAGTTCATCGGGCACCTGTCCCGTACCTTCCGGAACCTGTTGCAGGAGCAGCAGCAGTTGATCCCTTTAAAAGATGAATTGCAGCACCTGCACTCTTTTACCGAACTATTAAAAATGCGTTTTGAAGATGGTATTGTAATTACGGTAGATGTGCCGGCACAATATCATCAGCAGCTGTTACCGCATTTATCTTTACAGCTGCTTATAGAAAATGCAGCCAAACATAACCGCGCCCTGGCTGCGCAACCATTACAGGTGCAGGTTTATGTGGAGGGGGATGAGCTGTGCGTAAAGAATAACCTGCAACCGGTACACTTCCCGCAATCCGGCGCAGGCCTGGGTTTGGCCAACCTGGATGAACGTTTTAAGATCCTGCTGAAAAAAGAGATCAGTATTATACGAACAGCAGATAGTTTCCTGGTGAAGCTGCCGCTTACTAATAACTAACAGCACAATGAATATCCTTATCATCGAAGACGAACCTGTTACCGCACGCAACCTGCAACGCATGCTGCAGGACATTGACCCCGCTATTAACATAACCGCCATTTTACCCGGCGTAGCGGCATCTGTAAGCTGGCTGCAGCAAAACAGCAACGCGTGTAACCTCATCTTCATGGATATACGCCTGGCAGATGGTTTATCTTTCGGGATCTTTGAGAAAACGAAAGTAGAGCAGCCCGTGATCTTTGTAACAGCATATAATGATTATGCACTGCAGGCCTTTAAATCCAATGGCATTGATTATGTGCTTAAACCCTATGAAATGGAGGAGATTAGCCGTGCCCTGCAAAAATACCGTAAGCTTACCGGCGGACATTTGAACGCCGGTGCACAGGAGCAAATGGTACGGCTGTTAAAAAGTATGCAGGAGCAGCCGGTATACAAACAATCCTTTTTAGTGCATTTCCGGGAAAAGATGCTGTCACTGGAAGCCGCGCAGATAGCCTGGTTTTACACCGCCAACGAAATAGTGCAGGCCTGCACACTGGAACATAAACAATACACCATTGACTTTACCCTGGAGCAGCTGCAGCAGCAGCTGGACCCGCATATTTTCTTCCGCGCCAACCGCCAGTTTATTGTACAGCGCAAAGCCATACAGGAAGTAGATTTCTTTTTCAATGGACGCCTGCTGGTAAAAACTACCCCCGAAGCTGCGGAAAAGATCCTCATCAGCAAAGCCCGTGTACCTGCTTTTAAGGCATGGATGAATGCCTGATAGCCGCTTCCCCATTCTTAGCCGCAAGTTCACCCGCTGATTCTGCTGTTTCACCCTCCCTTTTACAACCCGGCGCCCGGCAGGCCATCCAATTACCTTATAACACAAAAGCAAGAACATATGAAAAGAACACTATTCTTATTGCAAGCAGCCTTACTGGCCTGTTGTTTTGCCCTGGCGCCTGCCGCATTGCTGGCCCAGGATGGTATGAAACAAAGCACGCCTGAAAAACGTGCACAAATGCAAACAGATTATTTAAAAAAACAGCTGCAGCTGGATGATGCGCAAACACAAAAGATAGGCGCCATTAACCTGAAGTACGCCCTGCAAATGGATCCCGTGCTAAAAGGCAATGGCGGCAAATTATCCAAACTGCGTACAGTCAAAAAGATCAACTCGCAGAAAGAGGCTGAATACCGCGAGGTGCTTAGTAAAGAGCAGTTTGAAAAGTACCAGGAAGTGAAAGAAGAAATGAAAGATAAGATGAAGGAAAAAAGGCAGGAGAGAAAAGAAAAAGGCGCTGACGGTCTTCAATAGTAACAGGTATAGGTTTAAATAGAAATGCAGCGGTGTAAGGCCGCTGCATTTCTATTTATATAGATACTAAATCCATTTTATCTTACTTCGTCAACGCCTTCAACAACGATTTATCCGCCTCTCCATCATCCCCTATAATACCAAAGCTGTTGCTTTTGTAATCCCAGTTGCTCCAGGCAATGTTGTTCTGCTCCAGTACTTTGCGCAGGTCCTTATACCAGTTCAGGCGGTCTTTGCGCGGTACGGTGTTCAGGCAGCCCCATTCCCCGCAGTATAGCGGCAGCTTCAGGCGTTTGGATAGTTTGATGGCCGGTTGCAGCTGCGCCTGCATGGTATCGCGGTTATACACTTTTTCCCCGCCGTATAACAGGTTGCTGATAGTGGCCGGCAGGGCATTCATTTCTTTTTGGGTGATGGTAGCGCCCGGGTAATGCACCGGCCCGTCATAGTCGCGGATCCTGGTCCATTTGGCCATATGGTGTGTAAGCACAAACGGGTTATAAAAGTGAAAGCTGAGAATAATATTAGGATCGTTTTCAGGTACTTTTAACTGCGGGAAAGTGGTGGTGGATTGCCAGCGGTTACTGCCGATCACGATCATACGTTTGGGCTCTTTAGCGCGTATAAGCGCTACACCGCGCGCCAGCAGCTCGTTCCATTGATCTGCACTGTCGGCCACCGGCTCATTCAGCAGCTCGTAGGCCAGCATGGATACGGGGTATTTTTTCAGCTCATCACTCAGCTGGCTCCAGCATGCCAGAAAACGTTCCTGCGCCTTCGGCTGCGTCCACAGCGGTTTTTCACGGGCGTCAAAATAATGGCTGCGTAAAATGTGCAGGTCCACTACTGCGTTCAGGTGGTGCAGGTAACACCATTGCATGGCCTGGTGCAGCAGTTCAAAAGCCTCTTTGTTCTTGGTATTATCTTCTGACCAGAGTTGTTCTTCATCTACCGGCAGGCGTATGTGGTCAAAACCATGATCTTTAATAAAGGTCACATCCTTTTCAGTAAAAAAGGCAGCCCGGTCTTTGCCTCGTAAGCGGCTTTGGGATAACCAGTGGCTGATGTTGGTGCCTCGCTGCAGCACTAATTTGCCGTTATTTGCTTTATCCTGTGCCCATAAAGCATTAGGAAACAGCACGTTGGCAGTCAGTAGCGTGATGTATAGTATTACTTTCCTTGGGAACATAGGACAAATTTGGCAAATATCAGACCATTATTGTGGATTTTCTCCCCAAGTTATATTAAAATTAACTAAATAAGAAGGCTACATCCTCCTCGCTTAGCTTTTTCATAAACCCGGTTTCCTCGCTGATCAGGTCATCTGCAATCATCTTTTTACGTTGCTGCAGGGCCAATATTTTTTCTTCCACAGTATCCTTACAGATCATTTTGTAGGCAAATACTTTATTCTGCTGGCCAATACGGTGTGTACGGTCAATGGCCTGCTGCTCTGCGGCCGGGTTCCACCAGGGATCTACCAGATACACATAGTCTGCGGCCGTAAGCGTAAGGCCTACACCGCCGGCTTTAAGGCTGATGAGGAATACGCGCTGGCTTTCATCCTGCTGGAACTGTGCTACCAGCTGCTGGCGGTTTTCGGCCTTGGTGCTGCCATCCAGGTACAGGAAGGGGATAGCCTGGGTTTCCATGGCTTGTGATATCAGCTGCAGCATGCCGGTGAACTGGGAAAATACCAGCACCTTATGCGTGCCGGTGTTTTCAACAATTTCCCGCATCAGCTCATCCAGTTTTACAGAGCTGGTAATTCCGCCGGCCTGCTCCGGCACCAGCTGCGGGGCATTACAGATCTGCCGCAGGCGGGTTAAGCCTTCCAGGATGTAAATAGCGCTGGCAGCCACCCCTTCTTCCTTAATGCGGCTCATCAGCTTTTCTTTGAACAGGGCTTTCACCTGGTTATATACCTGCCGCTGTTCATCCCCCATTTCACACCACATTATGATCTCTGTTTTATCCGGCAGGTCTTTGGCAATCTGTTCTTTGGTGCGGCGTAACAGGAAGGGGTAGATGAGCTTACGCAGATCGGCCGCTTTGCTGCCGTCGGAAAATTTATCGATCGGTAAGGCAAATTCTGTTCTGAAAAAATTCTGGTTGCCAAGCAGGCCCGGGTTGGCAAAGTTCATTTGCGCGTACAGGTCCATGGTATTATTCTGGATGGGCGTACCGCTCAGTATCAGGCGGTTGCGGCATTGCAGCACCTGTAAGGCGCGCGTGGTTTGCGAGGTAGGATTTTTGATCACCTGGCTTTCATCCAGCACCACATAGCCAAATACGTATTTGGAAAAAGTATCCATATCGCCGCGCACAGTGCCGTAGCTGGTAATAATAAGCTGCTGCTGGCGCCACTGCGCTTCATCAAACGTACGGTTGGCGCCGTGGTAAATGGCATACTTTAAACCAGGCGCAAACTTTTGCAGCTCATGTTCCCAGTTATAGATCAGCGAGGTAGGACATACCACCAGGTGGGTTTCACCGGGATATTTGGCGCACAGGTGCTGTAAAAAGGTAATGGTCTGCAGGGTTTTGCCCAAACCCATATCATCTGCCAGGCAGCCGCCCCAGCGCATTTCATCCAAAAGGCACATCCATTCAAAACCGGCTTTCTGGTAATCACGCAGCTGCGCCTGCACTTCAGCCGGTACGGGAAAATGCTGCTGTTGCAGGCGTTCCCATTTCTGTTTAATACTTTCCTGCGCAGTAACAGGCGTTTCCAGTATTTCCTGCAGCACGGTAAAGTGCAGGTTAGAGAGGCGCAGCTGGTCTTTCTGCAGCTGCCCCAGTTTCCATAACAGGTCATATTTATGCTGCCAGTCGTCCGGAATAATGCCTATGGTGCCGTCTTTCAGCAGCAGGTGCGGTTGCCGGTGCAGCAGGGCTTTTTGTATATCTGCCAGGGCTACGGGCTGGTCGCCGTAGTGTACTTTCACTTCCAGGTCAAACCAGTCTTTATTACTGCCCAACCAGCGTATATCCATTACCGGTATATGGGTATTGTAGCGGAAATGTTTTAGCTCGTCCATGCCATACACGCCAATGTTACGGTCCATTAGCTTGCGGTAACATTTCACCAGCCACTGGCTTTTTTCTGCCTCTGCAAAGGGCAGGTAAAAATAGCCGTTGTTCTGCTGGGAAAAGCGGGCATGCAGGCCCCTTACAAAAGCGGTAACCTCTTTTTCCGCCTCCGGGTGCCGTTTAATTTCATACTGCACATCGCCCTCTGTGATCCATACCACTGGATCTTTGGCTGCGGCGTCCAGCGTAAAGCGGTCGTACTGCCATTGAATACGCAGCATCAGGAAGCTGTTATTCAGCTCACTAAGCCATATATTGCATTGCGGCGGTACATCCACTTCCTCTTTCTGTAACAGGATGTTTTTGTTAACCGGGTAGCGGGCTTCCAGCGCCGGCAGCGTATGCTGCAGGAAAGGGCCTTCCTGCCCGCGCGGAACTTCCATAAAACCCTGTTTGAACTGTTCCAGTGTTTGCCCGTCTGCCGGTGGCAGTATAAACAGCTCGCCACGGCTGCGCAGTAAAAAACCATATTGCTCAAACTCAGAAAGGGGGTACGACTGCCCGTTCACCGTTACAAATGCCAGCAGCCGCAGCGCGCCGCTATTGGTGCGCACCAGCTCAAACGACAGTAAAGGATTATAGTTATTAACGGCTACCGGCCGTATCTTTTTTTCAAGGGAGTGTTCCACCACCTGGCAGTACCAGGGCAGGAGAGGGGCCAGGGGCCGTAATTGCTGCAGGGTATGATACAGGTATTGCAGCATGCCTTCCTGTATATATTGCTGTAAGGTTTGCTCTTTCACCGGGTTGGCCAGGAACTTATCTTTAAGCTGCAGCTCCCTGTGCACCATGGCTTCCTGTGTGCAGGGCAGCAGCAGGTGCTGCACGCCGGGGGGTAGTTTATTGAAAATGGCCAGTGATTTTTTGTCCTGCAGCGGCATGCGCTGGCATTTGCGCTCTTCCTGCACGGTTTTCAGCAGGCCTGCGCTGATCTTTACGGCCGGGCTAACATCGTTATCCAGCTCCAGCAACAGCACCGGTGTAACCGTTTGTTTGCCGGCGCCCTCTGTAATAATAATGGTTTTTCCTGTAGGATCTTTTTTCTCAGCCATATCTGTTCAGTACTTCACGTTTAAATGTTTGAGTTGCTAACTGCTAAAAGCTAACCGCTAACAGCTAGCCAACAGCTCCTCATGCAATTTCAGCACCTGCGGTATTACCATCTGCTGTTCATCGTTATAGATCACGTAATCGCATAAACGCATTTTAATGGTTTCATCCATTTGTTTATGCATACGGGCAAAAACTTCATTGCGGCTAACCTTATCCCGCTGCATTACACGTAAAATACGCAAAGGCTGCGGGGCAGATACGCCGATGATCTTATCCAGGTAATGAAAAGATTCCGATTCAAACAGCAGGGCTGCTTCTTTCAGCACATAGGGCGATTTTTGCCGAAGGGACCATTGCTCAGAATCACGGATGGTAGCCGGATGTACCAGGGAATTCAGCAGCTGCAGTTTTTCCTGGTCGTTGAAAACAATGTTGCCCAGGCGTTTACGGTCCAGCTGCCCGTTGCTGTCATACACATCCGCGCCAAAATGCTGCTGCACCTGGGCTTTCAGTTCCGGGTCACGGTTCATAATATCTTTGGCAGCCGTATCCGCATAATATACGGGAATGCCCAGCAGCTCAAAGATTTTTGCCACCGTGCTTTTGCCGGAACCAATACCGCCTGTTATGCCGATCTTTAACATCCGGGCAAGTTAGGGGTAAAATAGGAAAATAAGAAAATACGCGCTGCCGTAAAAGGCCTAAAAACAAAAGATCCTGTTCCGCAGCCGGAACAGGATCCCTTATAATGATTTGCATAAATTAAAAACAGATCACAACAATGTTGTCAGTCAGTCATTAATACACACTTCTCACATCCAATCTCTTACTTCTTTTCCTCTGCAGGTTTGTTATGCGCAGTAGTGTACTCCATACTAACAGCAGAACGCTCAATGGTAAAGAAAGTGCCGGGACTTACTTCCATCTGGATAGTATTGTTATCGTTGATCTTCTTTATTTTACCATGTATACCGGCAATGGTTACAATCTTATCACCTTCGCGTAATCCTTCGCCAAATTGTTTCTGTAATTTGGCTTTTTTAGTTTGCGGACGGATCATAAATAGCCACATTACCACTATCATACCCGCAAAGAACAGTAAAGACACCATGGGAGAGCCGCCACCCTGGCCGCCCTGCGGTGATGCCATCAACAAAATGTTCAGCATGTTGTTCATGTTGTAAATCGTATTATTTGTTTAGTAGTTTAATTGCATTCATTAATTCTTCACAATCGTACACTGGATCTTGGGACCTTGTATAAAAGGAGGATTGGTATTTGCTTTTATACTGATCTCTTTTTCGGTATATCCTTCTTTTCCATGACTATCAAATACCACCTTCAGGTAGCCGCTTTGACCGGGTTTTACCGGTTCCTTAGGCCATTCCGGTACCGTACAGCCGCAGCTGGATATGGCATCCTGGATCACCAGGTCCTCTTTACCGGTATTGGTGAATTTAAACGCATATTCCACCTTTTCGCCCTGTGTGATCTGGCCAAAGTTATGCACGGTTTGCTCAAAGGTCATTTCTGCAGTCCCGGCTTTAATACTGTCGGGAGCAGCAGATACATTGGCAGCCGTTTGCCCGTCCGCTTCTTTGGAAGCCTTTGACTGGCAGGCGGTGAACAGTACACCGGCACTGATAAGGATATAGAACAGTTGTTTCATGATCTGTATTTGAGCTGAAAGCCTAAAGCTAAAAGCAAAAAGTGTTGAATACTATACCCTCCCTTTGTGCTTTATGCTTTCCGCTTTTCGCTCCAAAAGTAATTATTTTTTTGTACGGTCAATTTTCTGTATTTGCTTGCCCAGTTCCAGGTCTTTCAGAATATTATCCAGTATGCCGTTCACAAACTGCCCGCTTTGCGGCGTGCTGTAGGCTTTGGCCAGGTCTATATATTCATTGATGGTAACCTTGGTAGGAATAGTAGGGAAGAACAGGAATTCGCATACGCCCATTTCCATCAGCAGCATATCCACCGCAGCAATACGCTCCGGGTCCCAGTTCTGTAATTTAGGCTTTATCAGCTCCAGGCAGTATTCTTTTTTATCCATCACCGTCAGCAGCAGCTCCCGCGCATATTCCAGCTTTTCCTGGCTGATGAGCTGCAGGAAGTTGAACAGGTGCGGTTTATTCATGTAATTATTGATCAGGATGCCCATCATATCCGCGTCATCACCCCAATGCAGGAACTGGTCTTCCATATGCTGTAAAAAGGCCTCATTGGTAATAAGCACCTGTTTGTACAGAAATTCCACCAGCTCTTTTTCAGAAGTTTTGGAACGGTCGGGCGTATTAATGTAGGATTTGTAAGTGTCGGTAGCAGCCAGGATGTTATATAGTTTGCGGATCAGCTCCTGGTCGTGCATGAGCTTCATTTTCCACTGGTCCAGGTTCACCTGGAAACCTTTATCAGCAGAGATCTGGTCTATGAATTCGTTCCCGGTTATTTTGGTGCTTACCCGGAGGTCCTCCGCCGTAGGTAAGTGTTTGGAAGCACGGGCCTGCGCATCTATCTCTGCATATTGGGCCACCCGTACCAGCGAGTAAAGTAAGTAAGTAAAGATCTGGCAGGTCTGGTCCAGCTTTTCTTTTAACAGGCTGGTAGCCGTTCCTGGTTTAATAGTGCCTGGTTCCATGGTTTCCAGGGCGTAAAGGGTTTGCATAACCTTTACCCGGATGTTTCTTCTGCTGATCATCTTTTATATCGTATAACAAGAACTAATAAGGGCGCAAAGCTAGAGCAATTTGTTCATAATCACAAAAAGAGTCCACGGTCCGTTCCGGCAGTCCATGGACTATTCAACCCATTTTGTCACATTTCTCCTGAAAAATTGACATTTATATCCGTCCTCCTTATCTTTGCGATCCTTACTGACTGAAAATTTGACCCGAAAAACCCATTGGCATTATTCTGGTGGGCGGAACTGACACAAAAATTCATCTTACCTTTTTTAAAAAATATATACATTATGGCTAAGAATTTAAGTATTAAACCTTTAGCTGACAGGGTAATCGTGAAACCTGCAGCCGCTGAAGAAAAAACCGCCGGTGGCATCATTATTCCCGACACTGCCAAAGAAAAACCGCAAAAAGGTACTGTAGTAGCAGCAGGTCCTGGTAAAAAGGACGAGCCTGTAACCGTGAAAGTGGGCGATACCGTATTATACGGTAAATATTCCGGCACTGAGATCAGCTTTGAAGGCGACGATTACTTAATCATGCGTGAATCCGACATTCTGGCAATTGTTTAGATCAGCTATTAGCTCTTAGCCTTTAGCTTTTAGCCAGTGCAAATACTAAAAGCTAAAAGCCAACCGCTAACAGCTTTCCCAATTCCACCTCTAAAACTTTAAAAATTTCTAACAATTATGGCAAAGCAAATATTCTTTAACACCGATGCCCGCAACAAAATGAAGAAGGGCGTTGATATCCTGGCCGATGCGGTGAAAGTAACCCTGGGTCCTAAAGGCCGTAACGTGGTGATCGAAAAGAAATTCGGTGCACCCGGCGTAACCAAGGATGGTGTAACAGTAGCGAAAGAGATCGAACTGGAAGATGCTATTGAGAACATGGGCGCCCAGATGGTAAAAGAAGTAGCTTCCAAAACTGCCGATGTTGCAGGTGATGGTACTACCACTGCCACCGTACTGGCCCAGTCTATCATAGGCGAAGGTTTGAAGAACGTAGCTGCAGGTGCAAACCCGATGGACCTGAAACGCGGTATCGACAAAGCGGTTAAATCCGTAGTAGAAAGCCTGAAAAAACAGTCTGAAAAAGTTGGTAGCGACAATAAAAAGATCGAGCAGGTAGCTGCTATCTCCGCTAATAACGATGCCGAGATCGGTAAACTGATCGCTGAAGCAATGAATAAAGTAACCAAAGACGGCGTTATCACCGTTGAAGAAGCAAAAGGCACCGACACTACTGTAGAAGTAGTAGAAGGTATGCAGTTTGACCGCGGTTACTTGTCCGCTTACTTTATCACCAACAGCGAAAAAATGCAGGTTGAGCTGCAGAACCCTTATATCCTGATCTACGACAAAAAGATCAGCGCTATGAAGGATATCCTGCACATCCTGGAAAAAGTAGCCCAGCAAGGCGCTCCCCTGCTGATCATCTCTGAAGATCTGGAAGGTGAAGCACTGGCTACCCTGGTAGTGAACAAACTGCGCGGTACCCTGAAAGTAGCTGCAGTAAAAGCACCGGGCTTTGGCGACAGAAGAAAAGAAATGCTGACTGACATTGCTACCCTCACTGGTGGTATCGTGATCAGCGAAGATCAGGGTTACAAACTGGAAAATGCCGACCTCACTTACCTGGGTAAAGCGGAATCCGTAACCATCGATAAAGACAACACTACTATCGTAGGCGGTAAAGGCAAGAAGGAAGATATCACCTCCCGCATCAGCCAGATCCGTGCACAAATAGATGTAACCACTTCTGACTACGACCGCGAAAAATTACAGGAACGCCTGGCTAAATTAAGCGGTGGTGTAGCTGTACTGTACGTAGGTGCTGCTACCGAAGTGGAAATGAAAGAGAAGAAAGACCGCGTAGACGATGCCCTGCACGCAACCCGCGCTGCTGTAGAAGAAGGTATCGTAGCTGGTGGCGGTGTAGCTTACATCCGCGCCATCGAAACCCTGGATAAGCTGAAAGGTGATAACAACGACGAGCAAACCGGTATCGCTATCATCAAACGCGCTATCGAAGAGCCCCTGCGCCAGATCACCGCTAACTCCGGTATCGAAGGTTCTATCGTGGTACAGAAAGTAAAAGAAGGTAAGGCTGATTACGGTTTCAATGCCCGCACAGAGGTGTATGAGAACCTGATCGCTGCCGGTGTAATTGACCCGACTAAGGTTGCCCGTATTGCACTGGAAAACGCCGCTTCTATTGCCGGTATGCTGCTGACCACTGAATGTGTGGTAGCTGACAAACCCGAGCCTAAATCTTCCGCACCTGCTATGCCGGGCGGCCATGGTATGGGCATGGACTATTAATAGTTTCCAGAAAAACACACCCGTTTTTTATAGGCTCCGTTCCGGAATTCCGGAACGGAGCTTTTTTATAAGCCGCCCGGAATGTAACATTCCCGCCCGGTATCGCGTTTTATATCATATGAAGCGGAATCTACAAGCCAGTCTATATTGCATGATCCTCCTATGCCTGTTTGCCGGCTGCGCCAAAAAGGAAAATTCGGCCCTGTACGACGCTGTGAACGGTGAACCTGCCGGTGAAGACATCCAGATCCAGCAATACCTTGCTTACCATAATATTAAAGCACAGAAAGATCCCTCCGGCCTGTATTACCAGGTAATAGCCTATGGCGACAGCATTAACCGGATATCCCTGGAGAATGTGCCCTACATGATCTATACCCGCCGCCTCATGGATAATACCTTTATTGATGGCTCTATAGGCGCCACAGATTTTGACGGCCGCAAGCTCAAAGACCACATCGCCGGCTGGCAGATCGGTTTACAAAAGATCACCAAAGGCGGTAAAATACTCATGATCATCCCCTCCGGCCTGGGCTTTGGCAAAATAGCCGTTGATAAGATCCCCGCTAACTCTATCCTGGTATGCGAAGCCGAGCTGGTGGATTTTAAGTAGATGGACCCTTTTCCCTATCTTTGAAAGCTAAACACCAAAACGTGGCACAGGAATGCATTTCCGTTTTCGATATCTTTAAGATAGGCATTGGCCCCTCCAGCTCTCATACCTTAGGCCCCTGGCGGGCAGCATTAAATTTTTTAGCTGAACTGGAAACCAGCGGCCGCCTGCCGGCAGTAGAGCAGGTGAGCGTGCTGTTATACGGCTCCCTGGCTAAAACCGGTCATGGGCACGGTACTGATATTGCAGTACAGCTGGGCCTTTGCGGCGATGATCCCGTAACCTTCGACGTAAATAATATTCACACCAAAATAGCGGACATAAGACGCAACAAAAAGCTGCCGCTCAATGGCCGGTATAACATTGATTTTGATCCCCTGGAAAATATTGATTTCCTGTATGATGAAACCCTGCCTTACCATCCCAATGCGCTTACCTTCCTGGTAACCTTTATAGGCGGGGAGCAGCAGGCATTTACCTGGTATTCTGTTGGCGGCGGTTTTGTGGTAAAGGAAGGAGGGCAGTCCGGCAGCGGCCCCCTGGTGGAGCTGCCTTTTCCCATAGATACTGCGCAGCAGCTATTGCAGTGGTGTATTAAAACCGGTTACTCCATTTCCGAGCTGGTAATGGAAAATGAGCAGGCCTGGCGTTCAGAAGCCGCTACCAAAGAGGGTGTGCTGCATATATGGCAGGTAATGCAGGAATGCATGTACCGCGGTTGCCATGTAACCGGCGAGCTGCCCGGCGGTTTGCGCGTAGCCCGCAGGGCCGCTGCACTTAACAAAAAATTATTACAGGGCCGTACCTATACTGATTACCATACCTGGATCCAGGCCATCCGCGGCGGTGGTAACCATTTCGCCTATACGCTGGACTGGGTAAGCTGTTTTGCACTGTCAGTGAATGAGGAAAATGCCTCCTTCGGCCGCGTGGTAACGGCGCCTACCAATGGCGCCGCAGGGGTAATACCCGCGGTACTGCAATACTATATTACTTTCTGTGATGGTTATGCCCCCGGAAAGATCATCCAGTTCCTGCTCACCGCTTCAGAAATAGGCAGCATCTTTAAAAAACGTTCTACCATTTCTGCCGCCATGGGTGGCTGCCAGGCGGAGATAGGCGTATCATCTGCCATGGCCGCAGCAGCGCTTACCGAGTGTTTGGGCGGATCGCAACGCCAGGTATTAATGGCCGCAGAAATAGCCATGGAACACCACCTGGGCCTTACCTGCGATCCTATTGGCGGGCTGGTACAGATACCCTGTATAGAGCGTAACACCATGGGCGCTATTAAAGCTATTACCGCCTCCCAGCTGGCTATGCAAAGCAACCCCGAGCTGGCCAAAGTATCGCTGGATGCCGTGGTAAAAACTATGTGGGAAACCGCACTGGATATGAACTCCAAATACAAGGAAACCTCCGATGGCGGCCTGGCTGTGAATATTCCCATTAGCCTGCCGGAATGCTGATCCAGTATGATATGCGTGATATCAAATGTGCAGATGAAATCTGCCAGTTAATCTAACTGGAAATATACATTTGCACATTAATATATTATATTAGCATACCAGCACATCCGCACATTATGAAATTAGCCTGCAACGCCCTACACTCAAATATCAGCACATCGGCATATAAGTACATCAGCATATTCATCCGGGCATTCATCTGCACATCAGCATATCTGCACATCGGCGCATTATCCGCATCCGCGCAAAACTTCGGCGGCAACCCGCCATCCTTAAAATGGCGGCAGATCAATACAGATACCGTACGCGTTATTTTCCCCGCCGGCCTGGAAACCCAGGGGGAGCGTGTAGCCAACATTGTACATTACCTGAATCAGCATACCCGTAATTCTATTGGTAACCGCCAGCAAAAGGTGAACATCGTATTACAGAACCAAACCCTGGAATCCAATGGTTACGTACAGCTGGGTCCTTTCCGTTCAGAGTTTTATCTGAACCCGCCACCCTCTCCCCTGGAGCTGGGATCCCTGCAATGGGACGAGCAGCTGGCCCTGCATGAATACCGGCACGTGCTGCAGAATATGAACTTTCGCCAGGGCATTTCTAAAGCATTTTCCTATTTGGGCGGTGAGCTGGGACAGGCCGCTATCACCAATATAGCAGTACCTAACTGGTTCTGGGAAGGTGATGCCGTAACTATGGAAACAGCCCTTAGCCCGCAGGGCAGGGGAAGACTGCCCGCTTTTTTTGACGGCTTCCGTGGTTTAATGCTGGATAATAAACATTACTCCTACATGAAGATCCGCAACGGATCTTACAGGGATTATGTACCTAACCATTATGAGCTGGGTTACCTGATGAGCGTATACGGCCGCACGCATTACGGGCAAACCTTCTGGCGCGATGTAACAACAGATGCCGTACGTTTCCGCGGAGTGTTCTATCCCTTATCACAAAGCATACGCCGCAGAACAGGTTATAACATTACCGGCTTTTATAAAGCCACCATGCAGGAGTACCAGCATGAGTGGCAGCAGTATGCTAACAGGCCAGCCATTACACCGGCAAAGCCCTTAAATGCACCGTCAAACATAGTTACCAATTACAGGTATGTGTACAGCGCCGGCCCCGGGCAATGGGTTACATTGAAAAGCAGCTATCAGCGCATACCCGGTTTTTATTTGGTGGATAGTACCGGCCATGAGCAGCTGCTTACCCGCCCCGGTAATAGCTTTGACGACTTTTTTACCTATAATAACGGCCGCATTTTATGGACAGAAGCACGGTATAATGCCCGTTGGGTATGGAAAGATTATTCCATCATCAAACTGTACGACCGTGCCAGCGGCCACACCGCCACCATTACACACCGCACCAAATACTTTTCCCCGGACATTACAAATGACGGCCAATCCATCATAGTAGCCTTTACCACACCCAAACAGCAATACGGCCTGCACCTGCTGAATGCCCATACCGGCGCCGTAAAACAGGTGCTGCCTAACCCGGAGAACTGGTATTACAGCTTTCCCCGTTTTACGGCAGACGGTCAATCCGTGATAAGCCCTGTACGCAATCGTTTAGGACAAATGGCCCTGGTGCAGCAATCCATCAGCAGCGGGGAAAGCACCCTGCTCACTCCCTTTAGTTTTAATGTAATTGGCGCACCTGTAGTAGCAGGGGATACCCTGTATTTTACCGGCAGCTGGAAAGATGTAAATAACATATACGCGTGTACGTTAGCTGATAAAAAGATCTACCAGGTAACAGACCGCCCTAACAGCATATTACATGGGGCAGTAGATGCACAGCAGCAGCAAATGGTGTTCAGCGAATTTACCACCGGTGGTTATAAATTATACAGCACCCCGCTGCAAGCCAGCCAGTGGATGCCCCTTGACACTGCGGTAGATGCGCACAGCGTTTGGCTAAAACCCCAGCTGGAAGAAAGTGGCAACATACTGCCCATTGTACCGCATAACGATTACCCGGTAAAAAAGTATCCCCAGCTTACGCGGCCTTTTAACTTGCATAGCTGGGTGCCTACCTTTGATGATCCGGATTATAGTTTAACGTTATACGGTAACAATATCCTGAACACCACATCTACCGCTATCGGTTATACCTATAACCGCAATGAAGGCAGTTCCGCCATAGGCGCCAACTTCCTGTTCGGCGGCTGGTTCCCGTATTTGCAGGCCGGCGTGGATTATACCTTTAACCGCTCTGCGCTGGTAAAGGATATTGGCCGTTTATACTGGAAGGAGCTGGACTGGCATGGTGGTATTACTATTCCCTTGCTGCTGTCATCCGGTAAATATGGCCGGAGCTTATCCGCAGGCTCCAACTATCACTACCTGCGCAGTTATCCCGATGGTTTTAAATTCCGGGATGAGGGCATACAATATTTAAGCAACACCCTGGTGTTTAACAACCAGCGCATAAAAGCGCCACAGAATATTTATAGTCATTTCGGGCAATACCTGTACCTGCAATACACCCACTCCATTGACGAGGTGCCGGCGGAGCAGTTCTACGGCCGTTTTGACCTGTACCTGCCGGGATTATTCCCGAATCACAGCATTGTATTACAGGCTGCTTACCAGCAGCAGGATACTATGCAGCGGTATTCTTTTACAGATAACTTCGTATATGCGAGGGGGTATAATGAGCCGTTTTACGGGCATATTTATAAGCTGGGTGCTAACTATCATTTTCCTATTGCTTACCCGGACTGGGGTTTTGCGCAGCTAATCTATTTGATGCGCTTGCGGGGCAATGCGTTTTACGATTACAGCCAGGCTTACAACTTCCGCACTAAAACCAGCCGGCGTTTTGCCTCAACAGGGGGAGAGCTTTTCTTTGATACCAAAATAGGCAATACCATTCCTTTTTCATTCGGCGTGCGCTTCAGCCATCTCCTGGATCCCGATCCCCTAGAGGTTACCCGCAACCGTTTTGACTTTATCTTGCCGCTGCAGCAGCTATTTAGTTATTGATTATCGGACAACAATCTTTAATTCCGGCACCCGGTAATACTTATCACCGGTATACTTAATAATAATGTTATCGAAGTACAGTACCTCATTCCGTTGCAGTACTTCTTTCAGGCGGGTGCTCCAGAGGGTGGGAAGTTTATCAGCCTTAAAACTATCGCCGGTAAAATCAGAATACACGCCCGGCTGGCCGGTGGTATCATTCACATAAGCTTCTTTTTTCTCGTAGGTAAAGTCAAAAGATATCACAGGGAAAGTGTGGTTCTGCTGATCACGTACTACCAGTGCAGAATCCAGTAGTTTTAGCACTTCGGGCCGGGGCAGGGTATCGCTTAGAAATACGCCCCAGCTGGTGCGGAAGCGCAGGTTGGTTTTGCCCGCTGTGCCGGTAGCTGCAGCAGCCGTTTTGCCGGACGCTGTTTTGCCTTTATCCGTTTTAGATTGTGCGTTCAGCGGCAAACCCGCCGCGCATAAAAGACTGAAAATTAAAAAGGTTTTCTGCATAATGGATCAGTGTAGTTGCGGCATTTATGGCTTCAACCGGCGGAACAACAGGCAGCTTGGCTGCTCCCTGCAAACCGCTCATTATATAAAACGTTGACCGGTTATAAAAAGTATAAGACACTCATTCAATTATCACCCGCTCCCAGAAATTGCCAGCCCCAAGATACAGCATTTATGCCGCGCTCATTACTGTTTTTCTGTACGCGCTCAGGCTCATGTTACGGTGTTTTTTAAAGAACTTATTCAGATGGCTTTCATCCGCAAACCCAAATTCAGCTACGATCTCATTGATCAGTTTATCACTGAACTTTAACCGGTGCTCGATCAGCCGTATCCTGTATTGCGCAATAAACTGCTGAATGGTTTCGCCGCACTGCTTCTTAAAATAACTGCCCAGGTACGCTTCCGATAAACTTGCCTCTTTGGCAATGGTAGCAGCTTTCAGCTTTTGCGGATCATAAATATTATTCTGTATGTAACGGATGATCTCCTGGATACGCTGATCACTGTTAGGTTTAAGGTTCGATGGTTTCATCATCGAAATATTTCTGGCAGCAATAACGATCAGCGCATTTACAAAATGCATGGTCAGGTCCTGGTAATAGGGATCGTTCTGCTGCTGCTGTTGCAATAAAAGCAGCTCAACTATCTTTCTGATACGCACCATATCCGATTTGCATTGCATAACGCAGCCCGATACACGGGTAGCATAATACAACAGGCATTCCAGGCAATCCAGGCTTTTCCACCGGTATTCCTTTACATAACTGCTGTTAAGCCGGATCAGCAAAAGTTCGGTTGTGCTGGAAATATCGAAGGCATGAGCATCACTGGGGTTCATAAGAATAAAAGCTCCCTCCTTATAAAATGCCCGGTTGTCATTCATCTGTACAATGCCTGTCCCGGAAATCACATAAGCCATCTGGAAAAAGCTGAACTGCGTTTCTTTCATGGGCGGCCCGTCCAGCGTTTTGCGTACTACCTCCACCAGTTGATGCATGTTTTCTCTGAACATGGCGTAAATGTACCATTTTATCATAGAAATGTACTGATATGCAGGCCTGTTATCAGTCTATTTTTGTGAAATACAGATAAACTTATGAATGGAACTCTTCACAGCAGCAACAAAATGGCACTCGCAGCCGTATGCCTGGCATCGCTCATGTTTGGTCTTGAAATATCCAGCGTGCCGGTCATACTGCCAACACTTGAAAAAGTACTGAATGGCAAATTCAGCGATATGCAATGGGTAATGAATGCCTATACGATTGCATGCACCACGGTGTTGATGGCTACCGGTACCCTGGCAGACAGGTTTGGCCGCAAGCAGGTATTTATTATCAGCATTATTGCTTTTGGTATCACCTCCCTGTTTTGCGGTTTGTCGCAGCAGGTATTGGGCCTCATCATCAGCAGGTTATTCCAGGGCCTGGCTGGCGGCACTATGTTCATTTGCTCCATAGCCATTCTTTCGCACCAGTTCAGAGAAGGTAAGGAGCGCAGTAAAGCCTTTGCCATGTGGGGCATTGTTAGTGGCATTGGCCTGGGATTAGGCCCTGTCATTGGTGGTTTTATCGTTGCCATATCCAACTGGCAATGGATCTTCCTGGTATTTGTTCCTTTATCCGCCCTTTCACTGATCCCTGCATTTGCAGGCGTGCAGGAATCCCGTGATCCGCTGGCGCAGCAGCTGGATGTATGGGGTATTATAACGCTCTCGCTGGCTGTTTTTGGCTTGGCCTATTACATTACACAAGGGCCGCAGCTTGGCTTTGGCAGCGTACCTGCCCTGGGTATTCTGGCCGCCGCTGTTATCAGTTTTTTACTTTTTATTTGGGTAGAAAAAAGAGCTCCTCATCCCATGTTTGATTTTTCTGTTTTCCAAATACGGGAGTTTTCAGGCGCTATTATTGGCTGTATTGGAATGAATTTCAGCTTCTGGCCCCTGATGATCTACCTGCCGGTTTATTTTCAGGGTGGTCTGGGTTATAACAGCATTACCACCGGTTTGTTCCTGCTGGCCTATACAATACCTTACTTCGTGATGTCGCCTGTTGCAGAACGTTTGCTGCTGCGTTACAGGCCGCAGATTATTATTCCCCTGGGCTTGTTCACCATTGGGCTGGGTTTTATACTCATGAAGTTCGGCGGAAGCGTAGCGCATGCCAATGGCTGGACCATGCTGCCCGGTATTCTCCTGGCGGGTATCGGCATTGGTTTAACCAATACGCCTGTCACCAATACTACAACAGGATCTGTGTCGGCTGACCGTGCCGGCATGGCTTCAGGCATTGATGTAAGCGCACGCCTGATCACACTTGCCATCAATATTGCTGTGATGGGATTTATATTGGTAGAGGGGATTGCGGCCCATCTGAAAGGCGCTTTTCATGGGGCATTCGCCGTGGGCCGTTTATATGCCCTGTCTCAAAAAACAGCAGCCGGCGGTTTTGAGAGCCTGCAAAGCCAATATCCGGAACTCTCTTCACTGGATCCCTCAGGACTTACCGTTCACGCTGCTTTTACACACGGCTTTGAATGGGTTATGTTATATGGAGGTTTCGGTGTATGGATATTAGCTTTATTAAGCTTTATCATTTTCAGGAAAAAGTCATTTTGATCTAAGTGATTATCCCCGTCATTGCGAGGAGCAGGGGGGATTTTGTGGAGGAGGCGCGACGAAGCAATTTCCTGCCTTATAATGACCAATAAACATCACTCTAAATAGAAAACCGCTACAGTCTTTTGCTGTAGCGGCTTTCTTAACATAAACTATTTACACATCAGGATCTTTCTCATTAACCCAAACAACATAACGCAGGCAGCGTTTAGCATTCGGCGTTCAGCATTCAGCCTACCCCTACATCGTCTTCAAACTCTCCGTGATCGCCCGTATCTTCTCTTCTGCATCTGCTTTTTTCTTCCGCTCCGCGGCTACTACCTCCGGTTTGGCATTTGATACAAAACGTTCATTCCCCAGCTTCTTTTCTACTGATTCCAAAAAGCCCTGCTGGTATTTCAGGTCAGCTTCCAGCTGCTCTTTCTGCGCGCCGGTATCCAGGGTATGTTCTGTTTCCAGGTAAAACTTATCTTTCTGCACCACCAGTGTAATGCTGCCGGCTACCGCTGTTTTCGTATATACAACAGCTTTAGCATTTACCTGCTTGGCCAAAATGCTTTCAATTTGTTTAAAGGCATTTTCGTGTACAGTATCAATATGCAGCGTAATAGGATCTTTAGGTTTTATCTGGTGTTTATTACGCGCATCGCGTATGCTGCTGATCACTTCCTTTGCCAGCGCGCCTTCTACCAGCGTAGCGTGGTGCGGGGCAGCAGGGGTAACAAATTGTTTTACGATCAGATCATCACCAGCACCACGCGTTTGCAGCTGCTGGTAAATTTCTTCTGTTACAAATGGCATAAAGGGGTGCAGCAGCTGCATCAGCTGGTCAAAAAAGTCCAGCGTTTTGCGGAATACAGCTGCATCAATAGGCTGTTCAAAACCAGGCTTCACCCATTCCAGGTACCAGCTGCAGAAATCGTCCCATATCAGGCTGTAAACGGTTTTCAGCGCTTCGCTCAAACGGAAGTCTTTAAACAGATCAGCCACCTGTGTTTGTACTTCCAGCAAGCGGCTCTCAAACCATTTCACGGCAAAATTCCCTTCTGCCAACTGCCCGCTGCCAGCTTCCGACTGTCTGCCTTCCCACATCTTTACCAGCTTCAACGCATTCCATATCTTATTACAGAAGTTACGGCCCTGCTCACAGCTGGCATCATCAAACAGCAGGTCATTACCCGCAGGGGACGAGATCATGATCCCAAAACGCACGGCATCTGCGCCAAACTGGTGGATCAGCTCCAGCAGGTCAGGCGAGTTGCCTAATGATTTACTCATCTTACGGCCCTGCTTATCACGCACCATGCCGGTAAAGTATACATCGCTGAATGGCTTTACCTGCTTGTATTCCAGCCCCGCCATGATCATGCGTGCCACCCAGAAGAAAATAATATCCTGCCCGGTTACCAGCACAGAAGTAGGGTAGTAGTAGTTAATATCTTTATTACCCGGCTGGCTGATGCCGTTAAATACTTCCATAGGCCATAACCAGGAGGAGAACCAGGTATCCAGCACATCTTCATCTTGCCGCAGGTCCTCCATACGTAATCCGGCATTCGTAATCCGTAATTTCTCCAGTGCTTCTTCCGCAGTTTCCGCTACTTCAAAGCTTCCGTCTGGTGCGTAAAAGGCCGGTATACGCTGGCCCCACCACAGCTGGCGGGATATACACCAGTCCTTCACATTCTCCATCCAGTATTTGTAGGTAGCCAGGAAACGGTCGCCGGGGTGTATGCGCACATCCCCGTTCACCACTGCATCCAGGGCAGGTTTGGCCATTTCAGCCATCTTCACAAACCATTGGGTGCTAATGCGCGGCTCTACCACTGTATCAGGGTTACGCTGGCTGTAACCCAGGCGGGTAGTATATTCCTGCTCTTTTACCAGCAGGCCCTGTTCCTGCAATGCAGCCACGGTTTTCTTACGGGCCACAAAGCGGTCTTCGCCAATAAATACGCCGGCAGCAGCGCTCAGGGTGCCGTCTTCATTCAGCGTATCTACGATCTCTAAATTATGTTTCAGGCCCAGGTTATAGTCATTGATATCATGCGCAGGCGTTACCTTCAGCGCACCGGTACCAAAAGCCGGGTCTACATATTCATCAAATATTACCGGCACTTTACGGTTCACCAGCGGCACCACGGCATAGCGGCCTTTCAGGTGCGCATAACGTTCATCATTAGGGTTTACGCAAATAGCGGTATCGCCCATAATGGTTTCCGGGCGCTGGGTGGCAATGGTAATATAGTCGCCGGTAGGGTTGTTCTCACTATCTACAATAGCATAGTTCACATAATACAGCTTGCCCTGCAGGTCCTTATAATCCACTTCCTCATCGCTCAGGGCCGTTTTAGCCTTAGGGTCCCAGTTGATCATACGGGCGCCCCGGTATATCAGTCCTTTCCGGTACAGGTCTATAAATACTTTTATAACAGCCTGGTAATAATGGTCGTCCATGGTAAAGGTTACCCGGCCCCAGTCACAGGAGCAGCCCAGCTTTTTGATCTGCTGGTAAATGATGCCCCCGTATTTTTCCTTCCACTCAAAAGCATGTTGCAGGAATGTTTCCCGGGTAAGCTGCGATTTCTCGATGCCTTTTTCCCGTTTCAGCATATCCACCACCTTGGCTTCCGTAGCAATAGAAGCATGGTCAGAACCCGGCACCCAGCAGGCATTAAACCCGCTCATGCGGGCGCGCCGTACCAGTATATCCTGTACGGTCTCATTCAGGGTATGCCCCATGTGTAATACCCCGGTTACGTTGGGAGGCGGTATTACCACGGTAAAAGCAGGTCGGCCATCCGGCTGGCTCCTGAAATATCCTTTGTCCATCCAGTGCTGATACCATTTCTCTTCCGTAGCTGCCGGCAGGTAATTCTTTGATAATTCTTCCATGCAATTCAAATATAAGTCTGCAAAAATAAAGGAGATTAGGCATAGATGGAAATCATCCCGCCTTCTCCGTCAGCTAAAAAAATGCTTTTTTAGCAATTATCATTATAAATCCACCACTTATTAAAGTTTTCTAGCCAAATGCGAACTTTCCTTTTCTCAATATCCTTAGGCATACTAATATTGCATATATGTTTACAAGTTTAATAACCCCTGGTTTGTTAAGAGAGAGCATGTTACAAACTGGATAATGTACTGTTTTTCAATTTTTTTCATTTACCCCAAACAAAAAGCATGAAACAGCTATTCTACAGCCCCATTGCTGATGGCAAATGTAACCCTGTGTTACCTTTCAACAGCATCGGTCAGCGCTACGGTACCAACCGTACACCGAACACCACCCCTAACCGGATCAAACAATTATTAATGGCCGTATTATGCAGCGCCCTGGTTTATCCGGCCATGGCAGCGCACCACAACGCCACACCAGCTGCCGCTTACCACCTGCGGGCAGAGGTGAACATCCGGTACGACAGCAAAAGCGGCAAAATGTCTATCAAAGCCACAGACGCACCTTTGTCAGACCTGGTAAGCAAGCTGGAAGCAGCCTACAACATCCGCTTGTTTGTAATGGAAGTATCTATGGATACTAAAGTTACCTGTGATGTGCAGGACAAGTTCATTGACGATGCCCTGCGCGAAGCGCTGCCGCCATCTGCCCGTTTCTTTTACCGTTTTATGAACGGGAGCACGGAAGTGGAAGACCGCAAACCGGAGGCCCGGCAGGCACGCTCCCGCATTACCAGCGCCACCGCCATTAAAATGCAGCTGAAAGCGCAACCCGTGGCCATGGGCATTAAGCCGGCAGAATCGGTTGTAACAGAAAAAAGAACCGCCCGCACCGCCATCATAACCAGCAGGGCCGGTAATATGCCCACACGGGTAGCAACAACCAGCATACGCGCACAACAGCTGGTAGCCTTACCCCAGCAAACAGATGACTATTATGTAAAAGTAACCGTGAAAGTAACCCCCAATGGTTATGAGCCGGTAAGCTACACCAAGGTGCAGGGCAATCTGGTGAATGATAGCACCGCCTCCGGCGATTTTGTGTACCAGCTAAAGGATAATGGCAGGAATGTATACACCGCCGCTATTGATGATCCGCTGGAGCTGCACAGTTATTCCCCCGATGGCAGCCACAAAATATTGCAGGCCAAAGAAACCTACATTAACATTACCCTTCCCAAACAGGTATTGGACAAGAATGCAGTAGCAGCGCCCACCCTGGAGTTTTCCCGCATCCGCGGCGAAGTAGTGCCGGAGAACCGCAATATAAAAATGCTGCAGGCCACCACGCTGCAACGCAAAGGCCTCATCAGCACAGAAGCGCTGCAAAAAGTGATACAAAGAAAATAACCTGTAACCACCACACATACCCCAAAGAAAATAAGTCATGAAAAAGATCCTTTTCAGCATATTTATATGCTGCACTATAAGCGCAGCCATAAAAGCGCAAACCGTAACAGAAGTGTTGCGCAATGGCTCCAATGGCGCCAAGCTAAACCTGGTGATCATAGGCGATGGGTTTACCGCCGCTGACCAGGCCGCGTTTAACACCCACGTAACAAACCTGGTAAAGAACCTTTTTACCAAAGACCTGTATGATGAAACGATGGATGCGTATAACATTTACCGCATCAACGTAAACTCCACCCAGTCTGGCGTAACTAAAGTAAATGCCAGCGGTACCGTAACCACCGCCCGCAACACCGCCCTGGATTACCGTTACAGCGGTATCTGGGACCGCTGCTGGATGGAGCCTGGTCCCAACACCGCCACCCGCCTCAATAACCTGCTCACCACCCTGGTGCCGCAATACAATTATGTGTTCATTATTCTGAATGAAACCGGTTTTGGCGGCTGCGCCGGCGGCGGCAAGCTGGCCATTACCCGTGGTTCAAATGATAATGATCCGGGATGGTCTACCGCAGCGCATGAAATGGGCCACATGGTAGGCCTGCTGGCAGATGAGTATACCGTGAACTGTGATAACTACACCAGCGATGAACCTGCACAGGTAAATGTAACCAAGAACACCAACCGCGCTACTTTAAAAGGGGAGTGGAAGAATTTTGTACCCGTTTCCCGCCCCGTACCCACCATTTCCGGTTGCAGTGCTGCTAACCCTTCCGGTAATGATACGGACGAAGATGCCGGCGTGTTTGAAGGTGCCCAGTACACCGGTCTTGGCAAGTTCCGCCCTGCCTATAACTGCCGTATGAAAGGTAACTCGCCCCTGTTTTGCCCCGTATGTTATAACCAGATGCAGACAAGGGTAAAACCTTACCGCAGCTATAATTTCAACAACTCTTACGCAGGTGATTTTACCGGCGATGGTAAGGGCGACCTGGTAGTGCATTATGGCAACAGCATATCCATGTACAGCTCCGACGGCACTAAAATGAACCACGTATTCACCGGCACCGAAAGGGTGAATACCGGCGGGTCCAGCTGGCAGTTTAAACCCGGCGATAAATTTTATGTAGCCGATTTTGATGGCGATGGTAAAAAAGACCTGTATGTATTTAACAGCGGCGACTGGGGCAGCTATGGCCCTTACTTCGCCCTGTTACGCTCTACCGGCACCGGTTTTGACTGCGTAAAACGTTACGATAAAACCCTGGAAGGCTGGCAAATGTCAGCAGGCGATGATTTTTATGTAGGCGATTTTGACGGCGACGGCAAAGAAGACTTCTACATTGTGAACACCACCACCTGGAGCACTAAGTATGTAGGCATGATGAAAGCCGCCTCCAACAAAATGAGCTTTATAAAAAGGTATGATAACAACCTGGGCGCACCCGGCTACTGGATCATGGCTAAGAACGATAAGTTCTACGTAGGCGACTTTGACGGTGATAAAAAAGCCGATCTGTACATGGCGAACCTGAAAGACTGGACCACCAATTATGTAGGCATGCTGAAATCCACCGGCGCCACGCTGAACTGCATCCGCGTATTTAATAACACCCTGCCCGGCTGGACCATGGCCGATAACGATCAGCACCTGGTAGGTGATTTTGATGGAGATGGGAAAGCAGATATGTATGTATTTAATGGTACCAACTGGAACCCGGAATACCTGCTGATGCTGAAATCCACCGGCAGCAACCTTTCTTACGTAAAACGTTTTGATGGCGTAATACCCGGCTGGGAAATGGCCCCCAATGATCGTTTATACGTTGCCGATGCCAATGGCGATGGTAAAAAGGACCTGTACATTTATAATACCAGCAACTGGGATAAAGAATACCTGGGCATCCTCACCTCTAACGGTACTACTTTAAGCGGCACCTGGCAAAAGGACTGGATAGGCAGCTGGAACCTGGGCAGTGTAGACAAGCTGGCGGTTACCAACTTCAATGGTGGCTCCGGTTGGGATGATCTGTTCATTTACAATACCAGCTGGTTTGGTATGCTGCGCTCCAATACCACCAGCTTATCGCAGGTGTACATTAGCCCCAATTACATTCACAACTTCAAGTATCATAAGTTAGGCTGGTGGTAAGCCACACCATCTTATCTATAAAACAAAAAGCCGGGTCCCAGGATGTAATGCCCCCATAAAGTTGGACACTTTATGGGGGCATTTTTTATGGATAAACGAGGCAAATACAGTTTTAAGGA
>NZ_JAGXJN010000238.1 GCF_019091455.1 Chitinophaga sp. GbtcB8 | reverse complement strand
CAGCAGCATATGGTGCTCCGGTTGCACCCAAGCCTGATTATTCCACATACAGACGGTTCCGTCGGATCGCAGTGCCGTTCCGTACATTTGATCAATGGCGATGGCCGTGTATTTGCCGTCTCCCGTCAGACGTGTAGGCTTGCGAATCGCTTTATTGGCGCCGGGAGTTTCAAGCCCCCATACCCAAACCTCGCCGCCATTGCCGAGCGCCGCAGATGTATACATGCCCGCCGCAATCGAGACGATTGACGGCAA
>NZ_JAGXJN010000237.1 GCF_019091455.1 Chitinophaga sp. GbtcB8 | reverse complement strand
AATAAGGGCAATGTCCGGAAGTCAACAGTTCAACTACAGCCAGGTAGCTGGCTTAGTCATCCCCCTGCATGAATGTATTAAATGCCTTTATAAATTTTTGTTGGGTTTCCTGCGGAATGTCATTATAAAAAGCTACCTGGAAATCCCTTTCCAGTGCTGCATTGGTGGTACTGGGGATATGAATGTTCTGCGAATGTACGATACCTATTAACTGATCTTTTTCAAATACCAATTGGATGCGCATAAATGGCGAAG
>NZ_JAGXJN010000236.1 GCF_019091455.1 Chitinophaga sp. GbtcB8 | reverse complement strand
ATTGAGCATACATAGTATGTGCTAGTATTTTCGGATTAACAATGTCCAAATGATAATCCTATGACTAGGAACAATTAGGATAAGTGTAAAATAGTACAACTCTCATACATCTAACTCTTTAGATTACTTTCTCTTTAACTCAATGTAATACCCTAGATTTTCATTTTAATTTCCTTGTGTTATTCCCATATTTAATGAAAGATTATTTATGGAAATTCTTTAGTTTGTGCGATTTTAGGTGATTTGTGATTTTGTG
>NZ_JAGXJN010000235.1 GCF_019091455.1 Chitinophaga sp. GbtcB8 | reverse complement strand
GATAGAAATGGATAATTTTCTAGTCATTAAAATATCTTTCAGTAGTTCTACCCCAAAGAGTCCATTTTGATCATATTCTGAATTTTCAAACGTATTTTTCATTTGTCGCACATTTTGATGATCAGAAAGGGAAGATGTGAAGAGAAGATATGTAAGAGGAGGGGTGGAGAGAGAACAATGGTCGGAGGGAGATGAGAAGACAAAGGAGAGATGGTCAGAGGAAGAGAGGATGATCAAAATGAGAGAAGCGATTGCA
>NZ_JAGXJN010000234.1 GCF_019091455.1 Chitinophaga sp. GbtcB8 | reverse complement strand
ATTCTGATTCCTTATAATCCGATGGTCAGTCCTATACTAATGAGCTAGAGGCTATGGCCTGGTAGCCGCATCAGCATTAATATCCTTAGCCCCGTATCCGGACTTTCAAACCAAAACTCTCTTTTTTCATTCTTTGTTCCTTGCGTTATTCTCGTACTACTCCATACAAAGTAGAATTATGGCTTGACTCCTTTACAGTTGAGCTACGCTCTGTGTCTCTCCTCTGCTTAGCCATTCTTTGACGGCTGGGGAGAAG
>NZ_JAGXJN010000233.1 GCF_019091455.1 Chitinophaga sp. GbtcB8 | reverse complement strand
ATCTATTTTGATAAATTTTGATAATCTATATCAAGTCATGATAGGATGATGGCAAAAATTCTATGTTCAAACCTTTTATTATTTGTGATGATCAAATCTATTGCTTTCTTATGTCGAAAATTGGACGTCGAGTTAAAGAATTGGTTGACGCATCGGAGATTGGATTTCGTGCTATAGATTCGGACAACGTGCCGGAAGGACCAGATATTGTGCTAAAAGATTAGATATCGTGAGAAAGTCGACATACTAATGGAATG
>NZ_JAGXJN010000232.1 GCF_019091455.1 Chitinophaga sp. GbtcB8 | reverse complement strand
AGATGATCGGCCCCGATCTTCCCAACGATTGCATGCCGGTCCGACAGCAACATGATCATGCTCCCCGTTAAATGGACTTCGCTCAAGACTGCCAGCGATCCACTGAAACACCTTGATGAGGATCAAGGCCGAGAAGGCTTGCAGCGATAATCTCGCCATACGGCCGGAAATTCGAATTCCGGCGTCCATGTCTCCGGAGGAATTTGTGATGAACAGCACAATCCAGCCCGTCATCTGGTTCGAGGAACTACGCCGCA
>NZ_JAGXJN010000231.1 GCF_019091455.1 Chitinophaga sp. GbtcB8 | reverse complement strand
ATCAGCAGGAATACCAGCAGCTTTTTCCGCTGGATGCCACCTTTGCCGGTGACCACCGCTATGATGTCCAGCTGCCAAATGATATTTCCGCACCCTTCCTGGCAAAAGAGCATAGCTTTTACGAAAAATACCTGCAGGCGTCACATACTATTCAGCGCAGCAGCATAAATACGGCAGACCGCATCTCGAACGATGGGCTGCAGGAAATGCTGGAAACCGGCCTGGAAAAGAAAGATCTGGGGCTGGAACACATGCCG
>NZ_JAGXJN010000230.1 GCF_019091455.1 Chitinophaga sp. GbtcB8 | reverse complement strand
AAGCCACCCATTGCCAGCCAAAAGCTATTGGGGGAAATTTTCTTAAAAAATAACCCGGGCAGCCGGATTTTGCCTTTGGCCCGCCGCTGGTTTTTTACCGTATTAAGAAAAAGGCCCGGAGATATGCAAAACGGGTCTTTTTGCAGAAATTCTTTCCTCGTTACTATAACCGCTTACTGAGGGAAAACAAAATGTATAAAGGATTTCTCTTTGAATGAGGCCCCAAAATATGACGACCGTTTTTTTGAACTGCTGGAA
>NZ_JAGXJN010000229.1 GCF_019091455.1 Chitinophaga sp. GbtcB8 | reverse complement strand
CAAACGAAGTACATCGAATTCGCCAACAGCCAGCCGAGAATTCAAATTCTGAACGGCTTCCTGACCAATCCCGATGGCTACAATCCGGCGGTCGCCGGCCGTTTCATCGAAGAAGAATTCGTGAAATTCATCTACGGCAAAAGCCCGCCCACCGGATACGACGCCTTCCTTCAGACGCTTGAATCGAGCATGAACTTCAAAACGTACATGGATGCATCGACCAAGCAGCTGGAGGAGCTCGGATACGGCAAATAAAAG
>NZ_JAGXJN010000023.1:47053-122794 GCF_019091455.1 Chitinophaga sp. GbtcB8 | reverse complement strand
TATAGGTAGCTGGTGACTATTTTTTCACCGCTGCATCATAGTTTTTGCTAACGGCATCCCAGTTAACAGCATTCCAGGATGCTTTCAGGTATTCCGGGCGGCGGTTCTGGTATTTCAGGTAAAAGGCGTGCTCCCATACGTCCAGGCCCAGCACCGGTGTTCCTCTTTCCTTTACGATCTGGTGCATCAAAGGATTATCCTGGTTAGGGGTGGATATCACGGAAAGTTTTTTCTCCGGCGTTACTATCAGCCATGCCCAGCCTGACCCAAACTGGGTTTTAGCAGCATCATTGAATTTGGTCTGGAAAGTTTCCCAGGAGCCAAACGCACTATTCACCGCTGTTTTCAGCTTATCTGATGGTGCGCTTTTTTGTCCGGACATCAGGGTCCAGAACAGGGAGTGATTGTAGTGGCCACCGCCGTTATTACGTATAGCCTTATCTTTTTCTGTAACCTTATTCAGGATCTGGTCCAGCGGAAGGCTGGCAAAGGTGGTACCATTCACTGCATCGTTCAGATTTTTCACATACGCGCCATGGTGTTTGTCGTGGTGAATTTCCATGGTCAGCTTATCAATGCTGGGTTCCAGTGCGCCAAACTCATAAGGCAAAGCGGGAAGTGTAAAAGGCGCTTTAGGGCTGGGATCCAAAGCCAGGGAGGAACGTGCGGGAGAGGCGGCCAACAGTCCGGAAGGGTTACTCAAAGCGGCTACTCCTGCCAGGCTGGCCAGTTTAATAAATTCTCTTTTATCCATATCAAATTGTATTGAGAGTGATGATATAATGACATTAAAATATCAAAGCTAGAGGGTAGTGAGCAATAAAGCTACAAATATTACACCATTTTATCAGTTGAGATTGTAAGATAACCTATTGAAAATACTCTCTTTTTCTACGCTCATCCATGTTCTGCTCAAAAAATCATTATGATTTATTCTGAAAATAATATTACTTTACCGGTATCTTCATGTGAAGTACAAGCAAGCGTATCTATTCTTAATCATAAATAAGTGAGACTATTTATCCCGGGCAGTGCCTGCTGTAAGAATAGTACAGCAATTTGTTACTCCTGCCCTAGTAGCCTAGCCACGAGCAATTGCCGACAAATGTGTATCCATAATTGCACCACCGGTTTAAGACACCATTTGCCGGCAGATCTCAGCTCTTAAAAAAGTTTTTTCTAAGGAGAGCGCTACACAATATGTAAAATTTTTTATCTGCCAAGTTTGCAGGCTGAAAAGGATTCATAAGGTTTAGCATTTAAAAATTTAAAGCATTCCTATACATGCTTAAGGTAAGAGTATTCAGGGCTATTGATTATCCCGAAGAATGTATGCAATACGTCAACGGGCATAGAAAAGTATTGGAAGCATATGGAGTAACGAAAGTTACCTCAGCCAGCGTAGACTGGATGTATGAGCCGTATGCCTACCTGATTACCGTTACTTCTGATGATGGGGATAAAGTGTATGGTGGCTGCCGTATACAGCTGGCAGGCGGCAGTGTGCCCCTTCCCATTGAAAGCGCCATTAATACCATGGATACCCGTATTTTTGACCTGGTAAAGCGATTGCAGCAACAGGGCGGTACCGGTGAGTTCTGCGGCCTTTGGAACTCCCGTGAGGTGGCCGGCTGGGGCGTAGGCAGTATAGTATTATTCCGTGTAGTGAACGCCGTATTAAGCCAGCTGCCTATTACCACTTTTATGAGCTTTTGCGCACAAACCACCTTTAAGAACAGCAGCAAAACCGGTTATAAGATCCTTACGGAGATCGGCAACCAGGGTACCTTCTACTATCCCAAAGAAGACCTGATCGCTACGGCCATGATCCTGGAAGATCCCCGGGAGCAACGCAGCGCCCATCCTGAAGAAAGAGAAAAAATCATGCACCTGCGCAACAATCCGGTACAAACGGTTGTTGAAAGAGGTCCGAAGGGCGAAATGCTGCTGGATTACGACCTGCGCATCCGCCAGGCACGCCAGTATGACAACAACCTGCTGCTGGTTAAATAACCACAACACTATAAAGTACTACAGACATATGAACCCGATTGAAGCAAGGCATTGGATATCTGCTGAGGATAAAGACCTGAAGACTGTCTTTTTTTTTCATTTAAGCATCCCGGAACAAAGAGCTGCTTTTGAGGAGCTGATCCAGCACACCCCTGCTATACAGGTATATGATACCATCTGGCAGCAGCTGCAGGAGCTGATGAAAACCCGCCACCCTGCAGAAAAATTAACCACAGACCTTTTACAGCAAAAAGCGGCTGCACATATAGGAAATGTACCGGCAGATGAATATGGCGTATGGGTATATTACCCCTGGAGCCAGCGCCTGGTGCACATCCTGGACGAAGCAGAATTTGTGGAAATGCGCACCAGCCGCAACCAGCACAAGATAACCGCTGCGGAAATAAAAACGCTGGCCACCAAAAAAATAGGCGTTATCGGGTTATCTGTAGGGCAGAGCGCCGCCCTTACCTTAGCCATAGAAAGGCTGTGCGGTGAGATCCGTATTGCGGACTTTGATACACTGGACCTGAGTAACCTGAACCGTATACGCGCCGGCATTCATAATATTGGCTTACCTAAAACCACCATTGTGGCCCGGGAAATAGCCGAAATAGACCCTTTTCTGAAAGTGACCTGTTTTGACAAAGGCATTACGGAAGATAACATACAGGATTTTTTACTGGAAGGCGGCCGGCTGGATGTGCTGGCAGAAGAATGCGACAGCATGGATATTAAAATACTTAGCCGCCAGCGTGCCCGTGCCATGGGCATTCCCGTGGTAATGGAAACCAGCGACCGGGGTATGATGGATGTTGAACGTTTTGACCAGGAGCCGCAACGCCCTATCTTACACGGGAAAGTGTCGGACGATCTTTCTTATACCACCATTCGCCAGCTCACCGGTGAACAACGGATGCAGGTAGCCCTCAATATCCTGGATTATGATAATATCTCTGAAAAATTGAGAAGCTCTATCCACGAAATTGGCAAAACCATTACTACCTGGCCGCAGCTGGCATCTGCCGTGGCATTGGGAGGCGCCATGATAGCGCATGTTTGCCGGGAAATTTGCCTGGAGCATAACATTCCGTCAGGCCGGTATTATGTAGATCCCGATCAGCTTTTTAAATTGTAAACCTTACCTTTCCGCCGCAATGAAGCGCTATATTCTTTTATATCTGCTAGTATCCCTCCTGCTAAGCGCCCACCTGGATGCCCTGGCAGATACCATTACGGTAACCAGCCGTAAACCGCTGCACCTGGCGGTATATGGGCAAATGGAATATTTACTGGACCCTACGGACACGTTGCAGCTGGCTCATGTAATGAGTCAGGGCCAGTTTAAGCCGGTTGATAAGCAGATCCCTACCTTTCCCATTACCAAGGATGTGGTATGGCTGCGCTTTACCGTCACCAACCAAACGCAGGAAGGACACCTGAAAACAGATATTACCTATCCTATACTGGATGAAATAGATTTCTATTATCCTACGGAGAATGGTAACTATAATGTAGTGGAAAGTGGCGACCTGCGGCCTTTTAAGAAGCGCCCTTTTAATCACCAGAACTTTGTGTTTGACCTGAATGTGCCGGCCGGCGCTACCCGCACTTTTTTCCTTCGTATTCAAACCAAAGAGCCCATCCTGGTGCCTGCCTATATTGGTACGGAAAAAGAAATATTGAATGAGCTGAATAAAGACGACCTGTTCCTGGCCCTGTACATAGGCGTGATACTGGTGATGTTCTTTTACAACATCTTCATTTTCTTTACCACGCGTGACTGGAGCTATTTTTATTACATCTTTTATATTGCTACGGTAGGTTTTACACAAATTTGCCTGCAGGGTTTTGGCTACCGCTACTGGTGGCATGATAACCCCTGGTTTACGGAACAAAGCGTGCAATGGGGCGGGGTATTATCCGGCTTAGGCGTGCTGCTGTTTGTAAAGAATTTTTTGCATGTACGCAGCAAAGCGCCCTGGGCCGATAAAGTATTCTGGTTCTTTATTCTGGCATATTCCGCTACCTTCTTCCTTACGCTCTCCGGCCAGCTGTCCATGGCTTACGGGATCATAGACCTGCTGGCCATTTCAGTGGTGGTGTTTATACTCATCTTCGGGCTTATACGCGCTATTAAATTCAAGGAGCGGCTGGCCCGCATCTTTTTATTTGCCTGGATCGTGTTTATTGTTTCTATCATGATCTTTGTGCTGAAAGATGTAGGCCTTGTGCCATACAATATTTTTACCAGCCACATATTACTCATAGGTTCTGCGGTGGAAGTAGTGCTGCTGTCATTTGCGCTGGCAGATAAGATAAACACCTATAAAAAAGAAAAAGAAGAGTCACAGGCGGAGGCGTTGCAGGCATCCCGCAAAAATGAAAAGCTGGTACTTGAGCAGAATGTGCTGCTGGAAGAGAAGGTGGCTGAACGGACCCAACAATTGGTGGACACCAATAATGACCTGAGCACCACACTGATAACCTTGAAGGATACACAGGCCCAGCTGGTGGAAAAAGAGAAAATGGCCTCCCTGGGTCAGCTTACCGCCGGTATTGCGCATGAGATCAATAACCCGATCAATTTTGTAACCTCCAACATTAAACCACTGAAGCTGGATATTGAGGATATTAAGACCCTGCTCTCCAAGTATGAGCAGCTGGAAAAACAGCCTGAGCTGCAGCCTGCCTTTAAGGAAATAACCGCTTTCAAAAAAGAAATTGACATCAGCTATATACATGAAGAAATTACCTCCCTGCTGAAAGGCATAGAGGACGGGGCTTTCCGTACTGCGGAAATTGTAAAGGGGCTGCGCACCTTTAGCCGCCTGGATGAAAGTGACGTAAAGTTTGTAGACCTGCATGAAGGTTTGGATTCTACCCTGGTGCTGCTGCGCAATGCCATTCCGCAGAATGTAAAAGTGGTCCGCAATTATGGCGAGCTGCCAAAAGTGGAGTGTTATGCCGGTAAGGTGAACCAGGTATTCATGAACATTATTACCAATGCACTGAATGCTATCAAAGATAACGGTAAGAACGGCCATGAGGAAGAATGCCTGGTTATTACTACCAGCCAGGAAAAGGAAATGGCCCGCATCAGTATTAAGGACAGCGGCACCGGTATGACGCCGGAGGTAAAAGAAAAGATCTTTGAACCGTTCTTTACCACAAAAGATGTGGGGGAAGGTACTGGTTTGGGGCTCTCGATCGTTTTTAATATTATTGAAAAGCATAAAGGCCATGTGACCGTAAATACAGCACCCAATGAAGGCGCTGAATTTATTATATATTTACCTTTGAAAATTACTCATCTGCCGAATTAACTGAACCCTGAATGAAAGAAAACCGTATCAGGATATTGTACATCGACGATGAAATTCATAACCTCAACGCTTTCAGAGCTACTTTCAGGAGGAGTTATGAAATTTACACAGCCAGTTCAGCGCTGGACGCCAAGCTGCTGTTAAAAAGTATAGATGTACATATCATCATTGCTGACCAGAAAATGCCTGTGACCACCGGTGTTGATTTCTTTTACGAGATCAGAGAACAGCTGCCGGACCCTATCCGCATCCTGTTAACCGGGTATACCGATGTGGAGGATATTATAGAAGCCATTAACAAGGGCCACATTTTTTCCTACGTTAAAAAACCCTGGGATGAGCATGAGCTGGCTAATACTATCAGCAATGCCTATGAAATGTACCAGGCCCGTAAACAGCTGAAGGAAAAGATCACGGAGCTGGAAAAAACCAATGATGAGCTGAACCGGTTCATTTATTCCACCTCCCACGACCTGCGCTCCCCGCTTATGTCAGTACTGGGGATCATTAACCTGACCCGGCTGGATAACTCGGTTACCGACCCTAACGGGTATGTAGATATGATAGAGTCCTGCATTCTGAAGCTGGACGGCTTTATCCAGAAGATCATTGAATATTACCGCAACTCCCGGCTGGATGTGGAGCATGAAAAAATTTACTTTGACAGCCTGCTGCATGAATGTATTGCTGCGTTTAAACCGCAGAACACTGCGATAGAATTTCAGCTGAACATCGATCAGCCCGTAGACTTTAAGGGAGATACCTTCCGTATCAGTGTTATTTTAAACAACCTGATATCAAATGCTGTTAAGTATCAGAAACCGGATGAATCAAATCCGAAAGTGAATTTATCGGTAAAGGTAGAGCCGCATAAAGCTACCATCTGGATTGAGGACAACGGTATTGGTATACTAAGTGAGCACCTGAGCAATATTTTTAAAATGTTCTTCCGTTCCAAGAACAATAACAAACCTGGCAGCGGCATAGGTTTATATATTGTGAAGGAAGCATTGAGCAAGATCGGGGGAACCATTAACGTAGAGTCCAAATACGGAGAAGGTACGCAGTTTGAAATATCTATTCCCAACAGAAATGATTTCGATTCCTGATTTACGCATCATATTAGTGGATGATAATGAAATAGATCTTCTGCTGCATGAAAGATTGATCACGCTGCAACAGATCAGCAGGACCATCATTTCCTTTAACAATGCCAACAAGGCCCTCGAATTTCTTTCTTCCAACATTACCCTGCACCGTATACCGCCCACGATTATACTGCTGGATATACAGATGCCGGAAATGGATGGGTTTGAATTCCTGGAGGCCTTTGATAGTTACCCCCTCAAGATAAAATCACAGTGCCATATTATAATGGTCTCTTCCTCCCTGGATCATGGGGATATAAACCGTACCAATGCTAACCCATTGGTAGTGAAATTGTTGAGGAAACCCTTACTGGCAAAGGACTTGCGGGAAACAGTGCTGGAAATTTTTAAAGATTTTTAAAGAAGTGTTTGGTTTTTGGGGAAAAAGTCTAAATTTGCACTCCCGCTAAAGCAATTAGCGTTAGCATACGGGGGATTAGCTCATCTGGTAGAGCGCAAGCATGGCATGTTTGAGGTGATCGGTTCGAGTCCGATATCCTCCACCAAAAAGATTAAAAGCCGTTACAATTGTAGCGGCTTTTCTATTTCGTATAGGGCTGCCTGTGGCCTACTGTGCAGTAAAATCCGCAAATGATACTCCAAGCTCCCTGCATGTACCCTAAATTCATTGAACTTATTCCCTTGATTGTGCGTTACATATAACCGGGAATGCCCACCCCTGGCAGGAGTATAAAAAAGCATAACAAAAACATATAATATAATTTGCGCATTCCGGCGTATTTTTACCATGATCCTAAAAAGGGCATTATTTGTGCTAATCCCATGTTACACCTATAGCTATGTCATTATTAACAAAGCAACATCACATTAAGCTACTGAATATGCTATTTATTGCAGCCATTGCCCTTTTATTTACAAACTGTAATAACGGCCAGGCCCCCCAAAGCACACCCCATCCGCAAGTGGCTCCGGCTCCGGCTCCGGCCCCGCAGGGTAAAACGTATACCCTTACGCCGGACGGGAACGGGCGGTTAAATGTGAACGATATCAACAGATACTATAAACCAGGGGATGTGCTCATTTTAAAGGGCAACTTTTCCGCCATTTATTTTACCAACCTGAATGGTTCTGCTTCTGCTCCCATTACCATCAAAAACCCGCCCGGCGCCGTTACCACCATTGGTAACCCTAACTGGAACGGGGGGTCCTGGGCAGAGGCGTTCAGCTTTACCAACTGCCATTACCTGAAAATTGGCAGCGATAACAATAAGGCTAACTTTCTTATCAAAGGCTCTACACAGGCAGGCAGGCCTGCTTATTTTGACCTGATATTACGGGGGCATACGGACAATATTGAGATCCGCAACCTGACCATTACGAACGGCGGTACCGGCATTTGGGCCAAAACAGACCCGGTAAGGGCAGACCGCAGTACCTGGTACCCCAATTCGCAAATGGAGAACCTTTCTATACACCACATAGAGATCAGCGGTACGCACAATGAGGCAATGTATATTGGCCATACCGCCACCTACTGGGACTTAACCGCCGGCCTTTCCTTTTATGATCCGCCTTCCAAGTTTAAACCGGGGCATGATTATGTACAGCCTATTAAATGGCACAACGTAAAAATTTATAACAATTACGTGCATGATATTGGGGCAGATGGGATCCAGACCTCTGCCATTGACCAGCTGGAAATATATAATAACGAAGTAACCAACTGGGCTTTGCAGCATAACTCCGCCCACAACGGCGGCATTTTACTGGGCGGCCGCACTACCAATACCAATACCCATGATAATTATGTGCATAATGGCTGGGGTGAGCTGCTGCAGTTTTACGGCTCCGGTGAGAACGGCGCCAAACATGTGATACGCAATAACCTTTTCCGCGATAATATGGAAGGGAATGACGGGGTAAGCATACGTGGCACTGACAATGCTATTGTAACCATCTCCAACAATACCATTGCCAGAACCGGCGGCAACAGCATACGCCTGAGCGGCTACCGGGGCATGAAGGGTACGCAAATTGCCAACAACAATGCTCTTATACAACCCCGCACCGGCGGTACACCCCTATACCCCAACGCTTATATATATACGGAAGGCGGCGCCGCCGTTGAAGAAGGTACAGGCAGTAATGCGAATGCAAAATTTGCAACGGTAGCAGCAGCGGATGTAGATAAAGAAAATTTTTACCTGCCTAACAGCAGCTCCCCGGTAGCAGATTGCGGTTACCGGAAAAAAGGGAAAGCGGAATAAACGCAGCTGCTATTTTCCTGTCACAAAAAATTTTTCAAAAAATTTTTCATATGATAATTTTTATAAATTATTATAAAAATATATCTACTACTTTCTAGCATTCCTTTTTTTATAAACTCATTTACTACCCTCATTGGATAAGCACTACCAGCCTGTTTTAGCACGGTGACGCCTATGTGAAAAATAAGAGGATATAATAATGTGATTTTTCTTCCGTTTTTTTGCTGTCGTTAAAATTTATTGGGGGCACTTTTACACTTATTCTAACTGCATTTCCAATTTTAAAACCATATCATATCATGTGTACATGATCAGGCATTGTCATGCATGTACTAACCGAATACGCTTTTGATCTTATAAAACCATAACAAAAGAAAAACCATGAACGTATCGAAACACCAACAAGCATTAAAGCTTATTGCAACTATTGCTGCCGCCGCATCCCTGGCTATTACCGGTTGTAAAAAAGACGAGGTCGAGAAAATGAATCCTACGGAGGCCACTGCTGCCACCGAGGCCACCACCCGCCAATTTACTCTGACGGCCGACGCCTACGGACATTTAACCATCAACAACAGCAACAATTATTACAAGCCGGGCGATGTAATTAATCTGAAAGGGACTTTCAAAGCAGTGTATGTAATGAACCTGACTGGTTCTGCTACTGCGCCTATTACCATCAAGAACCCTACCGGTGCTGTTACCACTATTGGTAACCCTAACTGGGCTGGCGGTTCTTATGCAGAGGCTATCCAGTTCTCTAACTGCCATTACATTAAATTCGGCGGTGAAACTGCTAAAACGCAGTTCCTGATCAAAGGCTCCGCACAAGGCGCTGCACGGCAGGCTTACTTTGACATAACCCTCAGAGCGCATACCGACAACTTTGAGATCCGCAACCTCACCATTACCAATGGTGGCACCGGCATCTGGGCTAAAACAGATCCGGTGAAGAATGATGCCAGCACCTGGTATCCGAATTCACAGATGAAAAACCTGTCTATCCACAACACAGAGATCAGCGGCACTTTCAATGAGGCTATGTACATTGGCCATACCGCTACCTACTGGGATCTGACATCCGGTTTATCTTACTACGATTCTCCCTCCAGCTTTGTGAGCGGCCATCAATATGTGCAGCCCATTAAGTGGTACAATGTGAAAATATACAACAACTACGTGCATGACGGTGGTGCTGATGGCATCCAGACCTCTGCCATTGACCATCTGGAAGTGTATGGCAATGAAGTAAAGAACTGGGCCTTACAGCATAATCCTTCTCATGAAGGCGGTATCTTAATTGGCGGCCGTACCACCAATACCAATACCCACGATAACTATGTGCATGATGGCTGGGGTGAGCTGCTGCAGTTCTACGGTTCCGGTGAGAACGGCGCTACGCATGTTATTCACAACAACCTGTTCCGCGATAACCAGGCCGGCCATGACGGGGTAAGCCTGCGCGGTATCCAGAACGCGGTGATCACCATTTCTAACAACACTATTGCCAGAACCGGCGGTAACAGCATACGTATTAATGGTTATAACAACCAGATGACCAAACCGCAGATCATTAATGCTAATGCCCTGATACAGCCCAGAATGGCCGGCGGCGGTATTTATGCCAATGCTTATATTTATACAGAAGGCGGTGGTACCTATAAAGAAGGTACCGGTACCCTGGCTAACAAGAAAATTGCTTCGGTTACCGCTGCGCTGGTAGATATTACAAATTACTACCTGCCTAAAACCGGTTCCCTGCTGGGTACTGCAGGTTACAGAAAGTTATAACCGATGGTCCATTGTCCATGGTCCATAACATACAACGGTGTGGTCAGTACTGCATATGTAGAATGGCTATTTATCTGAGTGTCTTAAGAAGGGCTTTGCTACACACCATACATTAGTTCGTGGCTCATAGTTCATGATCTGCAGCATGTAAGCGTAATATTGAATACGCATCTATGCCAGAGATCATGAGCGGTGGGCCATGAACTTTTTAAATTATACCGTATAGGATATTGCATTATCTCACTCATGAACACTGCCATGGACCATTGACTATAGACTATGGACTATCCCCCCATTCACTTCCAGAATCCCTGCGCTTTTATTTGTGCGCTGCTGATACCTGAGCTCTTCAGCCCCTGCCGAACCTGCACTACAGCAGGGATATAACCTGCTGTATAAAAAACAGTGTCAGGAGTAAAACGTTGTGCAGCGGCCCATTGCAGCAGCCCGTCTGCATGGTTACGGCCAGTTTTATCAACCGGTTCCAGGGCTTTAAAATCAGAGCAGCAGGCGCGAAAATTTTCGCGGTGTTGTTCATCCGCCAACGCTATAGCGCCACGGATGGATAAGGGGTTTTGTGCAATCTGCTGCACCGCATAAAAATGCCCCAGGGCGCTTTCATCTCCAAGGAATACTACATGTGCATTGGCAGTGGGTTTAGGCGGCGTAGGGCCTATACCTACATAGCTTATGATATCACCTGGCTGCAAAGCCTGCGCCCAGCGCGCACCGGCGCCATTATGGCTGGCATTGATAATAAGGGTGCAGGTAGCAGTACCGGCATCCCAGCCTAAAGGGGTATAATCCCGGTACACCCCTTCCGCCACTGCAAGCTTAATATGTTGTGGGGTGGTCCACTTATGCATATCCACACCCGGCAGGTGCAGGTCAACTTCTATTACGGTAGCCGGTTCCCAGGCCCGTACTGCCAGCACAGTTCCTGTTTTAGAAAGTGTTTGCGCTATCAGGGAAATAGCTTTCCGCTTGATCAATTGTATGGTGCTTTCCATAAGTCACTGATGGTTTGTTCAAATGATATGCAAAGCAACGAATCATATAACGGACAGGAAGAGACGATACATGGCAAAGATTGGACTATTCGCGGTGGTTTTTGCGGTACTCGCCCGGGGTAAGGTCTACTACCTTTTTGAATAAACGGGAAAAGTAGGTGGGATCGTCGTACCCCAGCTGGTAGGCTACCTCCTTAATGCTTAACTGGCTGTAATACAGCAGGCGCCGGGCTTCCATCATGGTTTCCTGCTGGATCCAGTAGCTAACAGGGAAGCCTGTATGGATCTTTACGGTCTCATTCAGGTAAGAGAGGGACAGGTTTAGTTTAGCGGCATAATCTGCCGGTCTTTTCATGGTTTTATAATGGGCGGCCAGCAGCTGCCGGAAAGTGCTGGTTATGGCGGCGCCACGCTGGACCTGTTTATCACTTCCCATATATTCCTTAAATACCCCAGCCACCATCCCGGTAAAGGCAGTTACCAGGGAATGGATCACCGGCTTGTAAAACGGAAAGGTATCCGCTGCTTCAAATTGGCGGGATAACACATTGCACATACCATCCAGCGATGCAAACTGGCCGGGGGTAAGCGGCACGGGGCCTATATGTGCAACCTCATTCAACAGGGGCTGGAAAGGCTCTCCTACCAGCAGGCTGTCGGCGGCCATAAACCAAACCGCGGCATCGTCTGTTGAAGTCAGGTATTGGTGTACCTGCCCGGGTAAAATAGACAGCAGCGCCGGCGCAACTGCCTGGTGTAACTGGGTATCGATCCTCGTACAGCAGGTGCCTTTAATGAACAGGATAAAAACATAGTGATCATCCCGGTGGGCGCCATAAGCCCGGGCATCCGCATAGGGTTTTGTTGAATCTATTGCCTGTATTTTCAGGCCAACCGGGTTTTCCTTATCCAGGCGGTGAATAGGTATTTCTATTTTGCGACGTACAGGCATATTGCAAAACAAGGGCTTTTTAGGGGAATTCTGATAGCGGAACGGGAAAATTTGGCGGGCAGGGGAAGCTATGGCATTATTTGAATAAGTAAGATTGGCATGAATATGGCAGAGCCGCTATAAGCATTACAAGTAGTATATGCCGCGCAGGTTGGTTTATTACTAGGATTTAACTAAACTTACAACGCCAACATCCTGTTTACTCTTACCATTTGATACCGGGGTACTTTTATATTCAACTATATAACCCGGCTTAAGCATACTACCATTTCTTTATTGCAGGTTACAACCTGCCAAAAACATGTGAATTAAATGAAAAACCTGAACACCTCTTTCCTTAATGGATTGCGCTTTATTTTAGCGCTCTGGGTGGCCTTAGGACACTTCTATAAATATATAGATAGGTGGTACCTCCTTCATTAAGATCCCTGTTATTGGTAACATCCTTATGACCAACGGTCCTGCCGTAGATGGTTTTATGGTAATTACCGGTTTCTTAATGATGTATCACTATGTTAAAAGAGAGCAGGAGGAGCTCCCTGCAGAGAAAACCACCGTGTGGAAGTTCTGGGTTCGCCGGATTTTCCGCTTATACCCATTATACCTTGCAGCCCTGATTGTTGCCTACAATGCCTTCCACTATAACTTTGAAAGCGTATATTATAACTATCACTACTTCACCGGCAAAGAAGCCCATTTTTCCACTACCTATAACCCTGGGGCCTATCCCAGGTTTACGGATCTGTTAATGCATTTAACTTTGCTGCATGGCTTGCTGCCGGTAATAAACACCAGCATACTGGGCCCGGCCTGGAGCCTTTCACTGGAAATGCAATTCTATATATTGTTCCCTTTCCTGTATCTTTTTTTCTTTAGAAGCGAGCGCATTGTTAAGAACAGGATGGTGCAGTTCATCGTATTAACACTTCTGGGAGCATTGGCCGCACAAAAGCTGTTTGGTACCTGGTCAGCAACAGGTAAGCTAATTGACTTTCAGGCTCCCTCTCTGTTACCTTACTCAATGCATTACTTTTTACTGGGCATATTACTGGCTGCCTATAATTTTAAAAAGGTAACCCGGTTCCATCTGGCTGCCTGGGCGCTGCTGGTACTGCCCTTCATAGGCCCCCTTACCGCAGTGACTATACTTAGTATTGTTATTTTGATGTTCTCTGAACAAATAAAAACACATGTACATCCTTCCGTTAGTTTTGTATTAGAAGCTATAAAGCGGCCCTTATGCGGTAAGGTAGCGGCTTTTGGGGCAGATGTATCATACTCCCTGTACCTGATACACATGATATTAATGCCGGGTATTATCCGCATGGTTATTACCTATTCACCATTGGGTAAAATAGCCAATGCGCTGCTGGCAGTTAGTGTTTTCCTGGTGGCCAATCTCATTATATCTTACCTGCTTTTCCTGTTCATAGAAAAGCCCTTTATTACCCTGGGCAAACGCTTTGTGAGCAAGCTTTTTGTGAAGAATGATGTAGTGGTTCCCAAGGCCGCAGCATAGTTAATAATTGAGCTCTTCATAATAAAAAGTCCTGCACGTGTGTGCAGGACTTTTCTATTTATAATATTTCCAGGTAGCTTAATTACAGCACAAATATCTTCCGGGCCGTTTTAGTAACATTGCTGCTGTTCAGCACCTGTACTACATACAAACCACCGGAAATACCGCCACCGTAGTTAATGGCGATCGTTTGGCGTTTGGAGCCTAATTTCACAGGCTTGCTGGCTACTACTTTTCCATCCATATCCACCAGCTGAATAATATAATCACCTTTATCCAGCGTGTTAAAAGCTACATTAAAGGTATTACCCTGCACCGGTACGGGGTTAGGCCAAATGGAAATATCATCACCGTTGATATCCATTTTATCCGGCGAAACGGAAACAATATCCCTGGCCTTATCCTGGAACAGCAGGTTAGCGCTGGCCAGGTCAGATGCGTTGTACACATCATTATGCTGGTTAGGTAAGGCGGTTGCCGTCATGGAAGCAATGTCGAACTGGTAATAACCTTTGCTGGCTGTAGAGCAGCCCAGCATGATCTGTCCGTCATCATTCACCGCGGCGCCATTGGTATAAAAACCAGCGGCCAGGCCCTGGATAGTACCGGTGTAGGTAGCTTCCATTTTACTTACATCAATCTTAAACACCTTGTTGTAAATGTTAATGAGGTACAGGAAGCCGTATTTATCCGCTACCAGATCCCCGCCCCAGCCGGTGCAGAATGCGTGAATGGAGTTAGTGCCATTTGCAGCAGCATCTTTCAGGCTGCCCATATCACGGAAACGTACCTGCTGGCCGGTAGTGGCAAATACAAACAGGTGGTCAGCATCATTGGTAAGCGCATAACCATTACCATCCGCACCTATCACCATGCGGGTAATATTGTTCTCTTCCGGGTGGCTTACAAAGGGATCATTAAAGTGCAGGTCTGCCACTTTAATGGGCGTGCTGCCGGCAGTGTTCAGGTTCACCGCATACAGCTCGTTGGTTTGCATAGTCGCAAAGAACAGGCGGTGCGTGGCTTTATCAAATGCGCAGGCGGCAACGCGGCCCGCATTGGCATTCACTTTAGCCTGCAGGGCAGCTGCCGGTGCAGCAGGCGCTTTGCCCAGCTGGTTAATGGCGGAGCCGCTGTTAATGTCTATCACGCGCATTACATTCCAGTTCAGCCCACCTAGGGAGTCAGCGGTAATAGCATATGCAGCGCTTTTTTGCTGCGCCTGCGCAGTAAAACACGTTAATAGACAACTAAAAAGAAAAAGTTTTAGTAGAGTTATGGGTTTCATATAGGTCTGGTTTTGGGTATAAAAAAGTTACGACAAATTTCGCTGTTTTTCGTATTCATTTATTTAAAATATCTCCCGGGATCAACTTTCTTTTTACCGTATGGCTAACCGCTTGTTAACCATACCGGAAAAGCCGCAGCACTACCGTAAAAGCTGCAGCGCTGCCCTGCGCCTTTCCTGTTTTCATCCCATTTTCCCGGCTTTTCATCCCATTTCAGGAAAGCACTTTGCAGAGATGACTATCATTGCTGAAAGTTTCTACCCATGATCTCTTTTAAAAAGTTAGAGTTCGGCGCAGTAACCGCTATTTTCCTGCTGCTGATATTCCCGCTGTTATTCCGGAGCGTTACGGATAACGTATTTGAAATGCAGCATTCCTATGGTTATAAATTTCACCAATATCACCAGGTATTTGACTATTACATTCATTACCTGCTGCCTTCCCTGGCGCATATTACGCTTGTATATGCAGCCTTTCTTTTCACCAATATGGTAATAGTGCCCATATTCCTGGAACGGCAGCGCTGGTTACCGGGCTTGCTGCTGTTAGCCGCCACTGTGCTGGTGCTGTTCACAGGTATTATGGTAGCCTATTCTTACTACTATGGTTACCTGCTGGGTGTATATAGTTCTATAAAGGGGGCACATATGTACTTTGCCAAATCGGCTTTTAGCACTACTATGTTCTATACCATCATATACGTAGTGTATTATGCCGGCAAACACCTGTATTTTCAATATGTACGCGGGCGCAAACTCCTTATGAACGAGCCTTTTATGGCAGTAGCTGCATGGATAGCCCTGCTGGTATTTGCCATTGGGATACACTCCCGGATCTTATTTATACTGGTAGCCTGCGGCGGGCCGTATTATGCAGCGGTAGGTTATGTCTGGTACACGAAAATATTTCCGCGGTATGAAAAAATACACCTGCGTAAATGGATCCTGGCCCGCGATGTTTTCCTGACCTCCTTTATAGCCGGTTTTTCTATACTCCTGCTTGCATTGGCCATACGCCAGGAACGCCCCGCAGAAACCTTTGCACTGATGTTAGGCTTATTTGCAGTACAATTACTGGTGCTGCTACCCATTACCTGGTGGCTGTACGTAGCCCGTGAAAACCGTGTAGCTACTATGTTAAACCTGCAGAAAGCGCTGGGCCGTTCCGCAGCTGACCTGGATTTCCTGCGCTCGCAGATTAACCCGCACTTCCTGTTCAATGCCCTGAACACCTTATACGGTACGGCTTTACAGGAAAATGCATTGAACACCAGCGAAGGCATTCAGAAGCTGGGGGATATGATGCGTTTTATGCTGGATGAGAACCACCTGGAAAAAATAGCCCTGCGTAAAGAAGTAGCTTACCTGCACAATTACATTGCCCTGCAGCGCCTGCGCACACAGGCATCGCCGGATATACAGATTGATGTGAACATTAATGAGGATCATTGCGAGCATGCCATAGCGCCCATGCTGCTGATCCCTTTTGTGGAGTACGCTTTTAAACACGGCATTAGCTTGCGTAACCGCTCCAAGATCGCCATTTCCCTTTCCTGCGATAAAGAGCGGATCTACTTTGATGTGTACAACACCACGCATGCCCGCCCGGATAATGATATAGAAAGAGGTCCCGGCATTGGCCTCAATAATGTACGTGACCGCCTGAGCTTACTGTACCCGCAACGGCATGAGCTGAACATACGACAAACAGCTACCGAATATTTTGTGCACCTGACCATTCATGTATCCTGATACACTTCCAATGGAACAAACACCCGTTAACAATACGCCTGCTGCAGATGGCCTCAGCAAATTCCTCTGGTGGTTAGCAGCCGCAGACATTACTATACTAAAAGATTGCAGGGCAGACCAGGAGCGGTACCGCATTATTGGCATATCCGTACTCGTTACCTGGCTGTTTGCCACCCTGGCCTGGGGATACTTTTTTTCTACCGTGGTAGATGATGAAATGGTTATTGCTGGATTGGCATTTTTCTTTGGTTTCGCCATCCTTAGTATTGACCGAAGCCTGATAACGGCCATGTCGGGCTCAGGCCGCCGGAAGTTCCTACCGGTGGCCTTTCGTTTATGCCTGGCCTTTACCATTGGCCTGTTCATTTCCCAGCCGGTGATTTTACTGCTGTTCCGGAAAGACATTCAGGCCCAGATGGTGCTGAACCGGCAGGGCAAGCTGGAAAAATTCCGTAATGAGCTGGCCACCCTGAATGCAGAACATACTACCGGCCTGGAAAAAGACCTCCAGCAATGGCAGCAGCAATTACAGCAAAAAGAAACCCAGGTAAAAGGCTATAAGGATGATTACATTAAGGAAACAGATGGTACCGGCGGCTCCGGCAAGATCGGGGAATCTGCCATTGCCAAAGTAAAGAAAACAGAATACCTGAAAGCAGAGCAGGAGCTGACGGACCTGCGCCGCCAGCTGGCGCCACAGCTGCAGGAGCGCCAAACCCAGCTGGCCGACCAGTGGAAAGAGAACCAGGCCAAGGAAAAAGTATATGTAGCCTCTTTAACAGACGGGTTCCTGTCGCAAACAGAAGCCCTGGAAGAGCTGACCGCGGAACATGCCCCCCTGCGGCAGCGGTACCGCCTGATAGTACTGATTATAACCCTGATAGAAGTAATGCCCCTGCTTAGTAAGCTGCTGATGCCCAAAGGCGAATATGATAAACTGGTGGACTATAATAATGTGTATCTTGGCTACCGGAAAAACAACGTGGTATGAAGCTGACTGCTATTGCCATAGACGATGAGCCGGTGGCGCTGTCCGTGATCCGCTCACATGCGGCAAAAGTGCCGTTCCTGGAAGTAAAGGGCCTGTTCACCAACGCCTTTGAGGCCATGGAGCACCTGAATAAAGAGCGTACAGACCTGCTTTTCCTGGACATTAAAATGCCGGACATCACCGGCATTGATTTCCTGACCAGCCTTACCAACCCACCCATGGTGGTTTTTACCACCGCTTACTCAGAACATGCCGTGCAAAGTTTTGAGCTGGATGCCATTGATTACCTGCTGAAACCCTTTTCCCTGACCCGTTTCCTGAAAGCCTGCAATAAAGCTCATACCCTGCTGCAGCTAAAACAGCAAAGCACCGCCGCCGGTTATGTACCTGATTACATTTTTATTAAAAGCGGCTATGAGCAATGCAAGATCCGGCTGGATGAGATCCTGTACCTGGAAAGCGCCGGCAACTACGTGAATTTTGTGCTGAAAGACCGTAAGGTTATTTCCCGCCTTTCCATGCAGGAAGCCCTGGACCTGCTGCCCACAACCCTGTTTACCCGGGTGCACCGTTTCTTTATTGTAGCCAACAGTAAAGTAGAGCGCATAGACCGGAACTACCTGTATATACAGCAGGCCTCTATCAGCATAGGAGCGGCGTATGCAGATGCGGTAGGGAAGATCTGGGGGAGAAAGGAAGGATAAAACAGGTGCTGTACAGGATCTGAAATAGATACGTAGATTATTCAACATTCATTCTTAACTAATTGATCTCTAAATTTTTGATATAAATTGTGACATAACTCCATCTTGCATTTTTTTAATTCCTAAAAAACAATACCTTTGCAGTCCTTTTCCTGTTTTGCAGCGTAAAAGACGCGGGTGTGGTGAAATTGGTAGACACGCCAGACTTAGGATCTGGTGCTTCGCGGCATGTAGGTTCGAGTCCTATCACCCGCACACTAAAGCGTGAAAAAGTGTTCATTTTAGAACATTTTTTCACGCTTTTTCTTTTATGGTATGTATGAATGAGGCAGTGGCAGGCTTATTTGCCACTGCCCAACCTATTAAGGTATCCTGTAATAAGGATTTACGCAGGCATCTTTGTACCAGCTTCGAAAAACACCACCTCCCAATGCGGTTTCACATAATACCCCTGTATTTGTTTCAGTACAAACACCTGGCAATGTGGTGGGTGGTAAACAAAGTGAACCCAGGTTACTCTGCGTATAACGCGCCTGAATGCTTTGTTTCTTCATTATTGAACTGCTAAACGCAATTAGGAAGGAGGATAGAATAACTATTCTTACTACGGTAAACTGAAATTTTTTCATACTTTGAAAATTTAGGTTTACTTAAATAGCCGTTTTTCGGCAGCGGCTTTTCCATATAAAAAATGATCCGGAAGATCAATATTTTATGGTTAGAGCAATGGCCAGTACTAAATGGCGAAAATAGTATACTTAAAATGAAAGCTGAATACCTGCAGTTAAAATCCGCAGAGGCGGGTAAGCCTCTACTGACGTAGTCATTTCAGGGTCTCTTCCTTTATAGTTCGTTAAGGTAAAAAGATTTACCCCCTGCAGGTATAGCTTACAGTTCTTCATTTTAATCCGCTCCAGTTTTTTGTTGGATAAATAGTATGCAAAGGAGAAAGACTGCAGGCGCACATAACTGGCATCTGTTATTCGCCGGTCGCTGAACAGGGCCGCGGAAAATAATTGACCTGCTTCGGTTTCCATATCAGCTGTAAATTTTTGAACGGCTGCCTGGTCGCCTGTGCGTTGCCATCTATCCCAAACAAACAAAGCCTGATTAATATCCGTACCGGGACTTGGGGCGCCGGATGCAAAAACATAATCGTAATTGTTTTGTTTGGCAAAGCGGATCAAAAAGTCTATCTCAAATGCCTTTATACGAAAAGTGTTCTGTAACCCTCCATAAAAGGTTGGGGCAAGCTGCTGCCCATATTTTAGATCTTCAAATTTGGAGGGGATATCTTTACCCCCACTTTCAAACTTGTACAATCCCGATGAGGGATCTACCTCCAAAAAGTGATATGACTGCACCATATCCAATTGCATTCCTAAACTATATAGGTATTTATAATTTGTTTGCGCAATGTCAGGGAATGAAACGAGTTTATTTTGCGGTAAGCTAAAATTAAAGGTACTGTTCCAGGTTATTTTGCCTGTATTTACCGGTACGGATGTTACATCTATTTCAAGCCCGCTGTTTTCCACAATAGCCGGAGAATTTACCGGAGTATATCTTATCCTTCGCCGGCCGGCATAAATATCACTTTCAAGCGTTTCGTATTGCTTTAATGAAAGCAGCTGATCCGTACTGCGGTTATTATAATAGCACAAAGTTGTTGTTACCCGTTCATTCATAAAGCCCAATTCCACAGCCAGTTCCGCCTTACGAAGTTTTTCCCAGCTATAGAAAGTGGCATAATTACGGCCATTAGTTCCCGGAATTTTTTTCTGCAAAATAAACGGTGGTAAATAAGTATCATTATTAAAATCGCTTGTATATTGATCATTCCCTGTGAACCCCAGGCTACCACGTATCTTCCCATAACTTATGAAGCTATTTCCGCTTAACCATTTTTCCCGGCTAAATACCCAGGCTGCCCCCAGGGCACCAAAAGTGCGATCCCTGTATGAAGGACTAAGTCTCGAAGATCGATCCCTGCTAATAGTCAGCGTTAATAAGTACTTATTAGCATGTTTATATTCAAAATGTCCGTATAGGGATTGATACCGGTAACTGGTATCAACAACTCCCAGTTTGGAAAGGGGGTTAGCGGAATCTCTGCACTCCAAAAAGGCATCGTTCCCATAGAATCCCATCTCACTCTCCTGTTGCTGTTCATCTTTTTGAAACCGCTTTCCAAGTAATAAACTTAGCTGTTCTTCACCAAAGCTTTTTTTCCAGGCCCCCTGGATATCCAGTGATATATTTCGATATTGATTATCAAAAAAATAAGAAAATCCACCCGATTGATAAAGTCCTTTCGATGGGTTTGCCTGAATCGCGTTGGACTTCATTAAACCATAACCTGCATTTACCCGAAACTCCAGGTCCTTGGTAATTTCATAGTTCAATTTCATATAAGCGCCAAGATTTTTCGATTGGGCTTTGTACGTTCGCAGCAGATAGGCAAATGGATTCTTAGAAAAGGTCCCATCAGCAAAATTCAATGTTTTGCTATCTGTATAAACAGGGGGTGTATTTGGGGGTAAGGAAGATAGGGTGGTCAGATCTGTTTCCGGCAAAAGATTTTGATCTGCGACATAGTTAACAGAGAATGCTAATTTTAATTTTTGATGGATTGCTTTTGTATTAACCTGTATACTTCCTCCGTTTTTCCTGTATTCAAATTCATTTGACGGATACACCGTGCTTTCTTTTCTAAACAAGCCGCTCAACCGGTACAAAGTAGTGGTATTGCCTAAGTTGAGATCCATGCTACCCTCATTAATTCTGGCGGTTCCACCGATCAGCGTCTTTTGCCAGTCAGTATATCTTGTGGTATCCCAGGCTTTAAGATCATAATCCTGGTCGGCCGGCTCTCTCCCGTCGTTCTTTATACCTTCCCTTCTCATTTGCAGGTATTGCCTGGTATCCAGGTAACGGATAAGTTTAGTAGCCTTTCCTATTCCGGTATACACATTAACATTAAATCCTTTTTTACCCCCAGGCATTTTCCTGTTGATCAATATGATCCCATTGACGCCTTTATTTCCGTAGATGGCAGTAGCGTCCGCATCCTTCAGTATATTAACGCTTGCAATATCATTGACATTTAGTAAGTTCAACGGGCTGGCTGCAACCGTTGCACCTTGTACGAAACCACTTCCTGCTATATTCAAAAAGTTCTCATTGAAAGAAACGGAGGGATAAGGAAAACCATCTATTAATATTAACGGAGTGCTCACGCTCTGAATACTGTTCCTTCCCCTTAACCTGATCTTATAACCTCCACCGGGTAACCCGGTAGTTTGATTGATGTAAAGCCCGGGTATCCGGCCCTGCAAAGCACTCAGAACATTGGCTATAGGCTGGTCATTTATATCATTTTCTGTGATACTGCTGATGGACCCTGTAAGAGTAGATTGCATAACACCATTTACGTTCACTTCACGTAACGGCGTTATCATAGGTACAAGCTGAATTAGAATAGAATCCGCATAGGTGGCAAGTTCCATAGATTTATAACCAGACCTGGAAACCAGTAGTTTTGCCTCACATTCAATATCTCTTAAAAGGAATTTCCCGTCTTTATTTGTAGTTGTCCCTTTATGGCTTCCCTTTACTGTAATTGAAACAGTATCTAATGGCTCATGTTTCTCATTTTTTATAAATCCGGTAACCGTTCTTCTTTTACCTTCCGGTAGCCTATCCTCATCAGGATTTACTCTTTTGGGAGAGCTAATAATAAGTGTTTCATCTTTATAGCACCAGCTCAATCCCCTTTTTTTTATAAGCAATGCAAGTACATTGTCCAGGGGCTCATTCTGAAAATTAACGGTGAGCCTTTCATGCAGGCTTAGCTGCTCTTCATTATAGAAAACCTCCATGCGGGTTTGGGCGTAAATAATTCTAAAAAGATCCGGAAAGCTGATGTTCTTCTGCTGGCATGAAACCAATCTTTTACCCGGATAGGATTGGGAGTACAGGTTCTTTGTAGAAACAGTGACTAAAAGTAAGAGGGGGAACATGAACTTATAAGGCATAAAACCATTGGTTCATTGTTATAATATAGTTATAACCTTATTAGATACCTACGGCATTTACGAAGTAGCGGATTTCTTGCAGGTCATTCCCCAGCTATTATTCCTTATCATTCTGAATATGTCTGTAGCCGGGCATACATGCCGGGGGCCTCTTCCTATCTAATTCTTAAATACAGTGTCTGTTTTACACGTTGGTTTGCGCCCGTCATACTTATGATGTATGTTATTGACGCTGTATATAAAATGTATTTTCAATTTCCATTAATAAAGCATTTCTTTGAAATGCAGGTGTTGCTCTTTATCAAAGTAATATGCAATTTTCCCGTTGACGCTGAGGGTCTCAAGAAAATCCTTCAAAGGTTTGCGGGTGTCAAAGAAGCCCGAAAATTGTTTACCGGCTATTTCTTTTTCATGATCCAAAATAACTTTTACACCATAGTTCGTCTCAATCATATCAGCTATTTCATGAAGCGTTTTCGTGGACATCACTTTAACCTTTTCTTCTTTTACTTTTTCTTTTTTAACCTTTTCTACTTCTTCTTTTACCTTTTCTCTTTCAACCGAAATATAGCTCCAATACCGGACAACAGCATATGTACATACGGCAAAAGCCAGTACCGCTATGAGTATGGCAACCCTTTTCCCATACTTGGGTTTAATAGGTACCACTAATGGAAACCGTTCATTCCGGAAAGTCTGCCGCACATCCTCCAATGCCCGTTTGGCTTCCGGGTTGTATTTTAATTCCCTTTGTATATAGTTATTTTCTTTTCGAGTGGTCAATTCCTTATTGCGCAGCAATAGAAGCTTTGTAAAGATCTCAACATCAAATGGCGCTCCTGGTGTTGGTATTAATTGCCTTAGAGGAACCTTATGTTTGATAGCCCTATAAATTATTATATAAATGTCTCTTATCATATGGTTAGGTTTTATTTTCATACTCCCCCCTGCTAACGATAGCACAATTGGCAGGTAGTTTAGGGTTGTTGTAGCATTTATGAAGATTTTTGTAATGAGGTTTTTTTCTTTTCTTAGTTGGGATCCTGTAAATATAGGGGATGATCGTCATCAGACTTGAATCCGAAAACTGATTGTTTTGGTAATAGGTTCTAAAATACGCCAACAAATCAAAGCTATCAGGGCTTTGTTGTATATAACAGTACATGTCCTCCCCGGACAACAAGAAATCTTTTGTTATTTATATCATGAAGTATCGGTTTATCATTAGTGCTGAAATACTAAATAGTTGGCAACTACCTCTTTTCAGCATATTAGTTTAGTTGTGATAAATTAAATCTATAAATACCATATTGACAATACAAAGTCTGATATAAATACTGTGTTCTCATATAATTGTACTACTTACTGAAAAAAAACAGCTTAAAATGCAGCCGGCTATTGTATCAGCAATACCTTATGCACCGCCTATTTGCAAAAGTTTTGTTGCTCGCGCTGTTTCCAAAGGAAATTATCCATTACCTTTGTCCACCAAATTCAAGGCTAACACTTACATAAAATATTTAATAAGTATGCATAATCAATGGGTTAAATGGCTTAAGCAATCAGAAAAGTGGCCGCGGAAATTCATATTAAAGATCCAATACCTGTAAGCGCAGCAACTGGTATTGCATAGTTATAAGGCATTGGCCATTTAATGCACATTTGCACATTTTTTAATATATATTTTGCCATAAAGGCGCTAAGTCACTCAGTACCTCTTTCCCTGCTGCCATTCCTTCGTGCCTTTTGTGACTTCATGGCAGAAATATAATCACGGAATCATTATTGCTTCATAAAGAACATTTTTATTAATAATTATTATGGCAACCGTTACCAGAGAAAACATCGGTTTATTGAATGATAAGATCACTGTGAAAGTGAGTCAGGAAGATTACCTTCCTAGTTTTGACAAAGCGGTAAAACAATTCAGCAAATCCGCCAATATCCCCGGTTTCCGGAAAGGGATGGTGCCCGCTGGTATGGTAAAGAAGATGCACGGACCGGCCCTGTTTGCCGATGAAGTGCTGAAAACCGTGGAAAAAGAGCTGACCGGCTACCTGCAGAATGAAAAGCTGGAGATCTTTGCCCAGCCTATCTCTATGGACAAAGAAGCCAAAAACCTGGACTTTAATCAACCTTCCGAATACGAATTTGATTTTGAAGTAGGCCTGAAACCCGCTTTTGAAGTATCTCCCCTGGAATCCGGCAAAACCTCCCTTACTAAATATAAGATCAAGGCTACCGAAAAAGAGGTAGATGAGGAAGTAAGCCGCCTGCAGCTGAAAGGTGGTAAAATGAACGAGCCGGAAGTAATTGATAATGAAGACAATGTACTGAGCATCACTTTTGAAGAAAGCGACGCGCAGGGCAATGTAGTAGAAGGTGGTATCAAAAAAGACAACTCCCTGCTGCTGAAATTCTTCTCTCCTGCCATCCAGGAACAGCTGAAAGGCAAGAAAAAAGACGACAGCATTGTGTTCCAGCTGGCTACTTCTTTTGATGAAGAAAGACTGGGCATGATCCTGAAAGACCTGGGCTTTGATGAACATGATAAAGAAGCTGCCCAGAAATATTTTAAGCTGACCCTTACCAAACTGGGCCTGATCGAAAAGCGCGAGCTGAACGAAGAGTTCTTTAAAGAGGTATACCCGAATGAAGAGATTACTACCGAAGCCGCTTTCCGGGAAAAACTGAAAAGTGAAATAGAAAAATACTGGGATTCCGAAAGCCGTAACCGCCTGCACAACGAGCTGTTTGAAGTGCTGGTGCATGAAACGCCTATGGAGCTGCCCAAAGACTTCCTGAAACGCTGGCTGCAAACCGGTAGCGAAAAGCCAAAGACTGCCGAAGAAGCCGAAAAAGAATATCCGAACTTTGACCATCAGCTGCGTTGGACGCTCATTAGCGATAAACTGATCCGCGATAATAAACTGGACGTATCTTTCGAAGAACTGAAAGAGAGCGCCAAACAAAAACTGCTGGGCTACTATGGGGCCGGCGCTGCTTTAGAAGGAGCCGACTGGCTGGATAGCTACCTGGACCGCCTGATGCAGGACGAAAAATTCGTGGACCAGACTTACCGCGAAATGGTGACCCAGAAATTGTTTGACTGGGCAGAAACGAAGGTGGATCTTAAAGAAGAGGAAATAACAGCCGAAGAATTTGCTAAATTACCTCATAAACATCACCATCATGAACATGAATAACGAATTTAGAAAATATGCGATCCATCATCATGGAATCAGCAGCCTGGTAGTAGATAGCTATGCCCGTCATCAGTTGAATTCGCTTACCCCGTACATCATCGAGGAGCGCCAGCTGAACGTAACGCAGATGGACGTGTTCTCCCGCCTGATGGCTGATCGTATCATATTCCTGGGCGACCCGATCAACGATTACGTAGCAAATGTGATCACTGCACAGCTGCTGTTCCTGGAATCAGCAGACCGTAACCGTGATATCCAGATGTATATTAACAGCCCCGGTGGCAGCGTATATGCCGGTTTAGGTATTTATGACACCATGCAGATCATTTCCCCGGAAGTGGCAACGATCTGTACCGGTATGGCCGCCTCTTTTGGCGCTGTACTGCTGGTAGCCGGTGTAAAAGGTAAACGTACGGCCCTGAAACATGCCCGCGTAATGATCCACCAGCCGCATGGCGGCGCAGAAGGCCAGACCTCTGACATCGAGATCACCGCCCGCGAGTTTGTGAAGCTGAAAAAGGAGCTGAACGAGATTATTGCCACCCATTGCGGCCAACCGTTCAAAAAGGTGGAAAAAGACTCTGACCGCGACTACTGGATGACCGCCGATGAAGCCAAAGAATATGGCATTATTGACGACGTGCTGGACCGGAACCCGAAGAAAAAACAGGAAAATACGCCGCAATAAGCGTATACCTAATTATAAAGGAGAAACGGGGTAAGCGCGCCTTGCTCCGTTTCTCCTTTCCTTTTTTCCGTTCCTGCTATTTTGCCTAACTTTGTGGGCTTACATTAGCTGCGAAAAAACAAATAAATCATTACGGATGAAAGAATCCAAAATACGTTGTTCCTTCTGTAACCGTTCCAAAGACGAGGTGCAGATACTGATTGCCGGTGCAGAAGGTCATATTTGTGAGAACTGTGTGGCCAATGCCCAGGAGATCATTGAACAGGAGCTGTTTCAGCACAACAAGAAAGCGCCCTCCCACTTTGTACCCAAAGTGGCTAAGCCGGTGGAGATCAAGACCTTCCTGGATGAATATGTGATTGGCCAGGACGACGCCAAAAAGATCCTTGCCGTAGCGGTGTACAACCACTACAAAAGGCTGAACCAGCAGGTAGGCGATGATGAGGTGGAGATAGAAAAGTCCAACATTATAATGGTGGGCGAAACCGGTACGGGTAAAACCCTGCTGGCCAAATCTATAGCCAAGCTGCTGAACGTGCCCTTTACTATTGTGGACGCTACCGTATTTACCGAAGCCGGTTACGTGGGTGAAGATGTGGAAAGCATTTTAACCCGCCTGCTGCAGGTATGTAATTATGACGTGGAAGCCGCCGAAAGAGGCATTGTGTACATTGACGAAATTGATAAAATAGCCCGCAAGAGCGATAACCCCTCCATTACCCGCGATGTTAGCGGCGAAGGCGTACAGCAAGGTTTGCTGAAGCTGCTGGAAGGTACCGAGGTGCTGGTGCCCCCGCAAGGCGGCCGTAAACACCCGGAGCAAAAACTGATCAAAGTGAACACCCAGAACATCCTGTTCGTTTGTGGTGGCGCTTTTGATGGGGTAGATAAGATCATTAGCAGAAGGGTGCAAACCCACTCTATTGGTTTTACAGTAGATAAGGAAAAGGAAGAAGCTACCAAAAAGCACATCCTGCGCTACGTAAACTCACAGGATCTGAAATCCTTTGGGCTGATACCTGAGCTGCTGGGCCGCTTACCCGTAGTAACTTACCTGAATTCCCTGGACCGGGATGCGCTGAAAGCCATTCTTACCCAGCCCAGGAACGCCCTTATCAAACAATACAAGAAACTGTTTAAGGTAGAAGGCATTGATCTGACAATAGAAGATGATGCCGTGGATTATATAGTGGACAAAGCCATGGAATTTAAGCTGGGCGCCCGCGGACTTCGCTCTATCTGCGAAGTGGTGATGAGCGATGCTATGTTCCATATGCCTTCCACTACAGAAAAAACATTTATCCTCACCAAGGTATACGCCCAGGAAAGACTGGAGCAATCACCGCTGGTAAAATTGAAAGTCGCTTAACTTTTTATATGCAGGATCTTATTCAACAACTACAGGAAAAGGCAGGGCTTAGCGCAGAGCAGGCCACGCAGGCTATTACGGTTATGCGCGACTATGTAAAAAGCAAAGTGCCCCCCTTTATTGGCGATACCGTAGATAAATGGTTTGCCGGTATGGACAGCCCGCAGCAGCCGGCTAAAGATGTAGCAGCCTCCGATGATTTCCTGGATGGATAAACCAAGATGACAGCACTTTTTTCATAATAGGAACATCCCGCTTTTTATGGCGGGATGTTCTGTTTTTGTACTACAGGCTTCTCAGATAAAGATAAAGCGCAGATAATTCTTCTTCCGTATAAGCAGTGGTCATTTGCCAGGGCATATCCTCATTATTCAGCTGTTTGCCCTCCGGCGTTTTACCCGTGCGTAAAGCCATCATAAACTGCTCCTGTGACCATTTGCCTAAATTCCCTTTAGTGGTAATATCAGCCACTGGCACACCGCCCGGTACGTGGTTAGGCCCGCCATGTAAATCGTCACGGTGGCATCCCGTACAGGAAATAGAAAGGTACTTGCCATAGGCCGGAGTAATTTCCTTTTTCACCATAGCCGGCGCCTGGTAGTGATGGTCTACTTTTTCTGCCGGTATCAAAGGTATTTTATCAAAAAATGTGAGCAGGTGCCCCAAAGGCCCTACCTGTATGAGTGGCAGCTCATGATCTACCGCAGGTTGCGTTTTACACCAGGCAATAATACTGGCCACATCGTAATCTGACAGCTTTGCATATTCGTAAGAGGGCATAATGAGCAGTGGTTTACCTTCCGGTGTTAAGCCATGGCGCAGGGCCATTAACCAGGCTTTATCATCATAACTAACCGGCAAACCACCCTTGCCTTTAGTAAGGTTAGATCCTGCAAATACACCCAGCTTGGGATCATTAATAAATACCCTGCCTTCCAGGTTGCGGCCATGGCAATCAAAACAACCTTTTACAACAAACAGATGGCTGCCATAGGCCAGCATGGCAGAATCCACAGTAACATCGAGCGGTTTTACCTGTACAGTATATTGTTTGTGAATACGGCGATTGGTAGAAAGATAGGTGACCAGGTAAAATATCAACAGCAAGGCCACAAGGGCGCCAACAGTGATGCCGGTCCACTTCAGAAGTTTACGCATATTTTTTGGGGTTCTGATTATGGAGGCAAAATTACAGGGCAGTGTTTAACTGTATCTCAGTAGAAGTACGGATTTTTTATAAACGGGAAGGCAAAAGTCTTGTTGGAAGGGGGTTATAGCGTGTATGTTATTGGGAGATCAGCGGGGTATCACAGTAAAAAAGCATCCTGTTGGTCAGGATGCTTTTTCGATTGCGTAAAAGTGTTTCAATCGTCTGTGTTTTGGGTTTAGGTTGATAAAAGGTAAAGAGTGATTGACTTAACCCAAATTTAACATTCCTTTTTCATACTTCCATAACACTTAAGGGTTATTGTTCATTTTTTTGTCAAAAACCGTGAACGGTTATGAATTGTCGTACCTTTTACATTATATATTTTAAAATATATACTTTGTTGACAAAAAGTTGGATGTCTGATCGCTTACTATTTTGTTGATAAGCGCTTTATTTTCATCTGTTTGTTTGGTTGCTACCATGGAACGGATGGAGAATGCACGCAATGCATCTGGTACGCTCAAAGTAGCCTCTGCACTGTCTTTACGGCCGGTGAAAGGAAAGGTATCCGGACCGCGTTGGCACTGGCAGTTAATGTTTACACGGCTTACCTGGTTCACCAGCGGATCTATCAGGGACGCCAGTTCTGATGCATTGTTGGTGAACAGGCTTACCTGCTGCCCATGTTCTGAATGTATCAGGTATTCAATAGGCGTGGTAATGTCATCAAATGGTAAGACCGGTATTACGGGCCCAAACTGCTCTTCGCTATACAGCTTCATACGCTCATTCACCGGGTACACAATAGCCGGGAACACCAGCGACTCGTAAGCCTTGCCACCATTGGGATTGATCACCTTTGCACCATTGGCCACCGCATCTTCAATACAGCTTTCCAGGTAAGCAGGCTTTTGTGGTTCCGGCAGGGGTGTTAAGAACACATCTTTTTCCCAGGGCATGCCTACTTTTAGCTTGCTCACCGCTTCACTCAGCTTGCTCAGGAAGCTGTCTGCAATACGGCGGTGCACAAATATGATCTTAATAGCGGTACAACGCTGACCATTAAACGATAAAGAGCCTAACACGCATTCTTTTACTGCCAGGTCAATATCTGCCTTATCTGTAACAATAGCGGCGTTCTTGGCATCCAGCCCCAGTATAGCCCGCAGGCGGTTTACCTTGGGATGCATTTTCTTCAGCTGGTTAGCCACCTTGCTGGAACCTATCAGCGTTAGTACATTGATCTTACCGGTTTCCATTAACGGCTGCACGATCACATTACCACGGCCGTAAATAGTATTTACCACGCCTTTAGGGAAACAGGTACGGAACGCTTCCAGCAGCGGATAATGCAATAAGGTTCCGTGTTTCGGAGGTTTGAAAAGCAGGGTATTACCCATTATGAGCGCCGGTATCAGCGTAGTGAACGTTTCGTTTAACGGGTAGTTAAAGGGCCCCATACATAATACTACGCCCAGGGGGGAACGGCGTATCTGCCCGATAATGCCCTGCTGTATCTCAAAGCGGGAGGAGTTACGGTCCAGGTCTTTCAGCGCATCAATAGTAGCATGTATGTATTCTACCGTGCGGTCAAATTCCTTCAGGGAATCTGTATAGGATTTACCTATTTCCCACATGATGAGCTTTACAACTTCTGTCTTACGCTCAATCATTTTACCGGTGAATTTTTCAACGCAGGCTATTCTTTCAGCCACCGGCATGGTAGGCCATTCGCCGCGTCCCTCATCATATGCAGCCAGCGCATCATCTAAGGAAGCCATGGCTTCCTTGGCGCTGCATAAGGGGTAGGAGCCTATTACCTTACGCTCCAGGCCATTGGCCGTGCGTATGCCCAGGGGGGATACTACAGTATGTACATCGCCGCTCCATTGTTTCATTTCACCACCAGACAAATACTCCCGCTGATGGATCTCTGCCGGCAGCTGGTATTCTGCCGATATCTCATTTTCCTTAGTTGGAAAATACTGTTGTAATTTTTCTTCAAAACTCATAGGAATTTATATTGCGACAACCAAGATAATTAATAATGAATAATTTATAATTAATAGTTTGGAGTGCGGGGTTGTAAGTGGCTGCCAGAACGGGGTTGGGACATGCTAAATAAATTAAGATGAAAGAGTGTACCTTAATTGATCACTCAATAAAAAAACCTGAAAGGCTCTAAGACCTTTCAGGTTTTAACTATCTTCAGCAGCTGTACTTCTTTCCTATTAATTATTAATTACCCTTTGAGTGCTTCACGTGCAATCACAATTTTCTGTATCTCTGAAGTGCCCTCTCCAATGGTGCAGAGCTTTGCATCGCGGTAATATTTCTCTACCGGGAAGTCTTTGGTATAACCGTAGCCACCAAAGATCTGCACTGCATCATTGGCCGTTCTTACTGCTACTTCAGAGGCGTAGTACTTAGCCATGGCCGCCTGTTTGGTACATTTTTGCCCGCGCTGTTTCAGATCAGCAGCCTGCATAGTCAGCATTTCTGCAGCTTCTATCTGCGTAGCCATATCAGCCAGCTTAAATGCAATGCCCTGGAAGTTGGCAATGGGCTGGTCAAACTGGTGGCGCTCCTGTGCATATTTTAACGCCGCTTCATACGCGCCTTTGGCAATGCCCAGGGAAAGAGCGGCAATGGAAATACGGCCGCCATCCAGCACTTTCATGGATTGTATAAAGCCCTCTCCTACCTCACCCAATATGTTGGATGCCGGAACCCGGCAGTTGTCAAAGATCATTTCTGCGGTTTCTGAAGCGCGCATACCCAGCTTGTTTTCCTTTTTGCCGCCACTGAAGCCGGGTGTGGCCTTTTCTACTACAAAGGCCGTCATTCCGTGGCTGTCGCGCACTTCACCGGTGCGGGCTATTACTACGGCTACATCGCAGCTTTTGCCATGCGTGATCCAGCTTTTTGTGCCGTTCAATACCCAGTGATCACCATCCTGTTTGGCTACGCACTTCATATTCATAGCATCGGAACCGGTGTTGGGCTCCGTTAAGCCCCAGGCGCCAATCCACTCTGCAGTGGCCAGTTTGGGCAGGTAACGCTGCTTTTGCTCTTCTGTGGCAAATTGTAAAATATGGCCGGTGCAAAGGGAGTTATGCGCAGCCACGCTTAAGCCAATGGCGCCGCAAAATTTAGCTACTTCGCTGATAACAGTTACATATTCCGGGTATCCTAAACCGCTGCCATTGTATTTTTCGGGCACCAGTACGGACATAAGGCCCAGCTCTCCCAGCTGTGTGAACAGGGGCCGTGGAAATTCCTGGGCTTCATCCCAGTCAATAACGTGGGGTTGTATATGTGTTTTTCCAAAATCGCGGATCACTTTCGCAATCTGTTGCTGCATTTCCGATAGCTGAAAATCCATATTAGGGGGTTTAGGTTTTGATGCTGTTGGCTTTTTGCCGTTAGCCATTGGCTTTTTGCCAACAGCTAATGACTAAAAGCTAATAGCTGATATATGGCTCAAGTTTACGATAAATACTATCATCTACCAATGGAATGTTCTTAAGCGCCTCCGGCTGGCCAAAAGGCCCGTGTACACTGCGATAGCGCGTTATCAGGCGGGCCAGTTTATAGCGTATATATGGATGTTGCGCCAAAGATTGCTCATCCATCTTGTTGATATCTACTTTTTTTAGAGAAACATTATCCGCACGCAGCGACGGTTGAATTTTTTTAAACGTGCTATCCGGCAAGCCATAGGTTTCTGCCACCTGCTCAATGGTATAAAAACCTCCCAGCTTGTCCCGGAAGCGGATAATACGCGCTGCCAGTACCGGGCCAACACCCGGCAGGGCTTCCCAGGCGGTAGAATCTGCCGTATTAATATCCAGCACTACCGGCTTGCGGGCGGGCCGGGGCGGGAAAGGCGTAAATGTTTTGCGCACATACGGACTATCCCGGTGAAAGTTATGCTGGTAGCCATTTACCGGCCGGTCCCATTTTTTGGAGTACCGGTTACGGTTATATGAAAAATTACGTTGCGCAGGTGTATCCGCTGCTTTTAGCTGCTGCTCAAATGCAGCTACTTCTGTAAGAAAGCTGCTGTCAGTATTCACTGTTACCGGGGTGAACGCTTCCCATACCAGCGGTATACAGCGGCATAGCCCAATGAGCACCAGCAGTACAATAATACCGGTACGCTCTCTTTTAGTGAAGGTAAAGTATTCCCGCAGCGATCTTTTTTCCATAAAAAGATGCCAAGTTAGGGGTTGGGGGGATGTGGGGAAGTTAATCCGGAGTTAAGAGTAGGTCCATGGTCGATAGTCCATAGTCCATAGCATACATCGGGTTAGCTGTATAAAAGCAATGGGAAGATGGCCGAAATCAAATGGGATATATACAAGCTGTAAACCGGTACCCAATGGGCATTCCATTAAAGAACTTCACCAACGCAGCCCGCCATGGACCATCGGCTATGGACCATGGACCTTTACCCTACCTCCAGCCCGTCATACGCCAGCGCCATACCGGCCGGCAGCTCCGCATTTATTTCTTCGTGAAGGCCCAGCTGGTGGCTAATGTGGGTAAAATATACCTGGGGTACCTGCAGCTCCTGCGCCAGGGCTATGGCTTCGTCCAGGGTAAAGTGGGAGATATGTTTTTCCTTACGCAGCGCATTCAGCACCAGCACTTTGGAGCCTATGATCTTTCCCTTTTCCTCGTCGGCAACAAAATTGGCGTCCGTAATGTAGGTAAAATCACCAAAGCGGAAACCCAGCACCGGCATTTTGTGGTGCATAACCTGTATGGGTATAATGGGAAAACCTTTTACGCTGAAAGCTTCGTCTGTAATGGTTTGCAGGTTCAGCTCCGGGATACCGGGATATTTAAAATCGGCAAAAGCATAGGCAAATTCCCGCATGATGGCATTCTGCGAAAAATCAGTGGCGTAAATATCAATGGGCTTTTGCTGAAAATAGTTAAAGGCCCGTATGTCATCCATACCGGCTATATGATCTTTATGAGAATGGGTAATAAGCACAGCTTCCAGGTGTTTTACCTGTGCCCGCAACATCTGGTAACGGAAATCCGGTGTGGTATCTACTACAATATTTCCTATCTCAGATTCAACTAATATACTACTGCGCAGGCGGGTATCTCTTTTGTCGGGAGAGGTGCATACCCGGCAATTGCAGGCAATAACCGGTACCCCCTGTGAGGTGCCTGTTCCAAGAAAAGTGATCTTCATTCTGCGGATTGTTCTTCTGAAGGTGGCAACTGTTCCGGCGTGCCGGGGTTTTCTGCATCGGCAATATTCTTATTGTTCTGCACCTGCTGGTACAATTTGGCAGATTCCGGGCTAAGCATCGTGGAATCCAGCTGCAGGCTGCCCAATATGTCCAGCAAAGTATTGATACGCCCTTCCAGGTTCAGGAACTTATTGATCACCACCACCTTCTTATGTTCCAACAAACAATACCCGGAGGTAAAGGTACCTTTCTCAAAACGAAGCACATACTTGGCCTCATCAAAGACCTTTTCCAGGCGGGTAAGGTTATTGGGTGTGATTTTAATGTTCATCCTGCAAAAATAAATATTAATGTGTTGATGTGCTAATATGCTAATGTGCTGATTTTTGTTGTTTCCAGCATATACCAGCACATTAGCATATTAGCATACCAGCATATAGCTCATTATTTGCTTACCAGCCTGGCCACCGGCACAATCATCTCCTCCAGGGAAATGCCGCCGTGCTGGAAGGTATTGCGGTAATAATTTACAAAGTAGTTGTAATTGTTGGGATAACACAGGTAACCATCCTCACGGGCAAATATATACGATGAGTTCACATTCGGCTTGGGCAAACCTGCGTCCCGCGGGTCACGGAAGGCCAGCACCTCTTTAGGATCGTAGTTCAGGTTGCGCCCGTGCTTGTAGCGCAGGTTGGTAGTAGTTTGTTTATCGCCTATCACCTTAACAGGCGTTTTTACCCGCACGCTGCCGTGGTCTGTAGCTATAATAAGGTTGATCTTCTTATCAGCAATGCGTTTAAGGGCCTGGTGCAGGGGCGAGTGCTCAAACCAGCTGATAGTAATGGAGCGGTAAGAGGTTTCGTCGCCAGCCAGCTCTTTCAGCACTTCCATTTCTGTACGGGCATGGCTCATCATATCCACAAAGTTATACACGATCACGTTCAGCGGATAATTGAGCATATTATGCACGTTGTTCACCAGGTGCTGCCCGTCGTTATGGTTAATAACCTTGGTGTAGGAAAAACGTTCGTCCATTTTCAAACGCGCCAGCTGGGCGGCAAAAAATTCTTCCTCATACAGGTTCTTCCCCCCTTCCTCATCATCATTCTTCCACTGCACGGGAAATTTGCTTTCAATATCCACCGGCAGCATCCCGGCAAAAATGGCGTTCCGGCTGTATTGGGTGGAGGTAGGCAGTATGCTGTAAAAACTATCTTCTTCCACCAGGCGGAAAGATTCCTGGAAAATGGGCAGAATAGCCTTCCACTGGTCATAGCGCAGGTTATCTATCAGTATAAAAAAGTTAGATACCTCCGGATCCAGGTTGGGCACTACCTTATCACGGAACAGGGTGTGCGACATAACAGGCGCATCTTTAGCTTTAGGCTGCACCCAATCCGCATAGTTACGGCTTATGAATTTGGCAAATTCCGTATTGGCTTCAGCCTTTTGGGTATTGAACACCTCCAGCATCTCCGGGCTGTTAGCCTTGCTCATTTCTATTTCCCAGTACACCAGCTTTTTGTAAATGTCCATCCATTCCCGCTGGTCGGGGTTAGAGCTCAGCGCCATGAACAGGGTGCGGAACTCCTGTTGGTAGGCGATGGTGGTTTTTTCTGCTACCAGGCGTTTATTATCTATGATCTTTTTCAGGGAAAGCAGCACCTGGTTGGGGTTCACCGGTTTTATAAGGTAGTCTGTGATCTGGCTGCCAATGGCATCGTCCATCACATTCTCCGCCTCGTTCTTGGTGATCATTACCACGGGGATCTGCTGATCTATTTCCTTAATTTTTCCCAGCGTTTCCAGGCCGGTAATACCAGGCATAGACTCATCCAGCAGCACCACATCCACTACCTGCTCTTTCAGGAATTCCAGCGCATCGTACCCATTGGTAAGGGCAGATACCTTGTAGCCCTTATTTTCCAGGAACAGGATCTGTGATTTCAAAGATTCTATTTCATCGTCTACCCAAAGTATATTTATTTGGCTCATGTACAATTATTAAAAGATTGTAAGGAAATGGAAAATCGCTGGCAGGCACCTGCAAGCCGGAACAATTTAACCCTATTTCAGGCAAAAATCATTCCCCGGCACTATCAACGAATTGTTAAAACATAAGATTGCCTTTGCAGCGCTTTATTTAGGTAGTGCTTAGCATAGTTCATTGGCGCGCAACATATTAAAAGTTTTGTTAAAATAGTGAAATTCCAGCCCGGCCCAATAAACTTTCTGCACTTTAAACGTTCTATTCAGAATGGCCGGCCAGGCCGTTGTATGGCCTGTTGCAGAGGCCTGTTGCAAAAAATGGATCTTAGCCGCAGTAACATATAGGGGTGATTTATTCATTAATCGTCTATACATTAGAAAAAGTTACCGATTGAAACTGTAGCTTTGTATATAAGCAAAGAGCGTATAATACAATGACGGAGCGTAAGCGGAAGATTGTAAACGACCCGGTGTATGGTTTTATAACAATAGATCATCCGTTGATCTTTAACCTCATCTCCCATCCGTACTACCAGCGGTTGCGGCGTATACACCAAATGGCCCTGGCACACCTGGTGTACCCGGGCGCCATGCATACGCGCTTTCACCATAGTATGGGCGCTTATCACCTGATGAGCTGTGCCCTGCAGGAGCTGAAAGGGAAAGGGATAACGATCACGGAGGAAGAGGAAGTAGCGGCCAGGATGGCCATTCTGCTGCATGACGTAGGGCATGGACCGTATTCACACGCACTGGAGCACGGCATTATAGAAGGAGTATCGCACGAGGCTATTGGCCGCTGGCTGATGGAGGACCTGAACAAGCAGATGAATGGAGCGCTGAGCCTGACGCTGGAAATATTTAATGACCGCTATCACAAAAAGTTCTTACATCAATTGGTTTCCAGCCAGTTAGATGTGGACCGGATGGATTATCTGAACCGGGATAGCTTTTATACCGGCGTATCAGAAGGTGTAATTGGCTATGACCGGATCATTAAAATGCTGACTGTACATAACGGGGAGCTGATGGTAGAAGAAAAAGGCATTTATTCTATAGAAAAGTTCATTGTGGCCCGGCGCTTGATGTATTGGCAGGTGTATTTGCACAAAACGGTGCTCAGCGCGGAAAATATGCTGGTGAAGATCCTGATCCGGGCAAAGGAATTAGCGCTAAAGGGAGTGGAATTATTTGCGTCTCCCCCGTTGCAATACTTTCTGTATCATACCATTACGGCCAGTAATTTTGAGCAGGAACCGGCCTGTCTGCAACAATTCTGTTTGCTGGATGATTATGATATCATGGGGGCCATTAAAGTATGGGCCCAGCATGAGGATAAGGTACTGTCGCTTTTGTGCAACTGGCTGATAAACAGGAATTTGTTGAAATGTATATTGAGTAATGAGACATTTGAGGATGATGCGATAGCCGTGCTGAAGAACCAGGTACAACGGAAATGGGGGCTGGAAGGCAATGAGCTGGATTACCTGGTATTTTCGGGAACTGCCAGCTTAAGGGCGTATAATATCAAGGATGAACAGATCAACATCCTTTTTAAGGATGGAACGGTGAAAGATATTTCCTCCATAGACAATGCCCTGGTAAGCCATACATTGGCTATACCCGTAAAAAAATTCTACATTTGTCATCCAAAAATGTAGGTAAGCAACGTTTTATAAGGAATTAAAATGTTAAAGAATAACTTTATACAATCCGGTGAGGGTAACTTTTATAACTTTTAACTATGCAATTTAGCGCAGTACAATTGGCTACCATGTTAGATGGTAAGCTGGAGGGAAACCCGGACGTTAAAGTGAGCAACATTGCCAAAATAGAAGAGGCCGGCAATGGAATGCTCAGCTTTATTGCCAATCCTAAATACGAAGAATTTATATATAGTACGCAGGCATCTATCCTGATCGTGAATGAAAGCCTGGTGATCGAAGGCACCGTGAAACCCACGCTCATACGGGTAAAGGACGCCTACAGCAGCTTTGCCCTGCTGCTGGAAAAGTATAAACAAATGGTGGGCAACAAAACCGGCATACAACAACCTTCCTATATTCCAAGCTCTGTTAAATTAGGCGCTAATGTTTTCGTAGGTGCGTTTGCGTACCTGGGCGAAAATGTAGTGCTGGGGAATAATGTAAAGATCTACCCCGGTGTATACCTGGGCGATAATGTGATCGTGAATGACGATTCTACCATTTACCCGGGCGTAAAAGTGTATGATAACTGTGTGCTGGGCAAACGGGTGATCTTACATGCCGGCTGCGTAATTGGCGGCGATGGGTTTGGCTTTGCCCCGCAGGAAGACCGTTCCTACAAAAAAGTACCGCAAATTGGCAATGTAGTGATCCATGACGATGTGGAAATAGGCGCCAATACCACCATAGACCGCGCTACCATGGGCTCTACCGTTATACGCCAGGGCGTAAAGCTGGATAACCTGATCCAGGTAGCCCATAACGTAGACATTGGTACCAATACGGTAATTGCCGCCCAGACAGGGGTATCCGGCAGCACCAAAATAGGCCAGAACTGCGTAATAGGCGGGCAGGTAGGCATGGTAGGCCATATACATATAGCGGATAATACCAAAATAAATGCACAGAGCGGCTTATCCAAATCCATCTCTAATCCAAATACCTCTCTGACAGGCTCCCCGGCGTTCGATTATAAAAGTTCGCTGAAAAGTCAGGCAATTTTTAGAAATTTGCCGGACCTTGAAAAAAGGGTAAAGGAGCTGGAAGACATGGTGAAACAACTTCTCTCTGAGCGGGAAGGGGTTTGAAGGGATTAAGTAAACAGTAAAACAACATGATGGAAAATTTAGAGTCGCAGAACCAACATACGCTAAAAGGACCTGTAACCATATCGGGTGTTGGTTTGCATACTGGAGCGCAAGTAAATATGACCCTGAAACCGGCCCCTCCCGGGTTTGGTATTAAGTTCCAGCGTATAGATCTCCCGGAACAACCTGTAGTAAAAGCGGATGTGGACTACGTAGTAGACACCACCCGCAGCACCACTTTAGAATATAACGGCGCCCGCGTAAGCACCATAGAGCATATTATGGCAGCCCTGGCCGGCACTGGTATAGATAATGTGCTGGTAGAGCTGAATGGTCCGGAAATACCCATTATGGACGGCAGCGCCCAGCCTTTTGTGGAGGTGATAGATGAAGTAGGTGCTCAGCAGCAGGATGCTAAAAAGATCTATTATTCTTTAGATACCAACATCTCTTATTACGACGAAGTAAAAAAAGTAGAAATGGTGGCCCTGCCCGCTGTTGACTACCGCATTACCTGCCTTATAGATTTTAACTCACCCGTACTGGGCACCCAGCACGCCAACTTAAAAGGCCTGCAGGAGTTCAGTAAAGAAATAGCGCCCTGCCGCACCTTCTGCTTCCTGCATGAGCTGGAATACCAGCTATCCCTGAACCTGATCAAGGGCGGAGATATTAATAATGCCATCGTGGTGGTTGACCGCCCGGTAACAGAAGAAGAGCTGCAGCGCCTGGCCAAGGCTTTTCAGCGTGAAAAGATCTCTGTGCAGCGTGAAGGCATTCTGAATAACATACAGCTGCGTTTCCCAAATGAACCGGCCCGGCACAAGCTGCTGGACGTGGTGGGCGACCTGGCGCTGGTAGGTTTTCCTATTAAGGCGCATATCATTGCCAACCGCCCGGGGCATGCCTCCAACGTGGAGTTTGCAAAAAAGATCAAACAGTATATCAAAAAGAACAAGCATGTACGGGACATTCCTACGTATGATCCCAACCAGCCTGCCATTTTTGACCTGCGCCGCATAGAAAAAACACTGCCCCACCGCTATCCTTTCCTGCTGGTGGATAAGATCATAGACCTTACGGATACCCAGGTAGTGGGCATCAAGAACGTAACGTTCAATGAATATTTTTTCCAGGGGCACTTTCCCGGTAACCCGGTAATGCCCGGTGTGCTGCAGATAGAAGCGCTGGCACAGGCCGGCGGTATACTGGCGCTGAACGCAGTGCAGGACCCCGAGAACTATGATACCTACTTCCTGAAAATAGACAACTGTAAATTCAAACAAAAAGTATTGCCGGGTGATACCCTGATCCTGAAAATGGAGCTGCTGAGCCCCATCAGGCGGGGTATTGTGGAAATGCGGGGTACCGTATTTGTCGGTAACAAAGTTGTCACTGAGGCTGACCTGGTAGCACAAATCATTAAAACTAGAGAAGGCAAATAAGCATGATCCACCCGCTTACGTACATTCATCCGGACGCCAAAGTTGCGCCTAATGTAAAAATTGATCCGTTCACCGTTATTCACAAAAACGTGGAGATCGGGGATGGCACCTGGATAGGTTCCAATGTTACCATTATGGAAGGCGCCCGCATCGGCAAGAACTGCCGCATATTCCCGGGCTCCGTTATATCCGCCATTCCGCAGGATCTGAAATTTGCAGGGGAGGACACCACGGTAGAAATAGGTGATAACACCACTATCCGTGAATTTGTGACCATTAACCGTGGTACCAAAGACCGGTGGAAAACCACCATTGGCAAAAACTGCCTGATCATGGCTTACTGCCATATCGCGCATGACTGTGAAGTTGGCAACAACTGCATTTTCTCTAATAATACTACCCTGGCAGGCCATATCACCGTAGGTGATTACGTGGTGCTGGCAGGGATGGTAGCCGTGCACCAGTTTTGCCAGATAGGACATCATGCCTTTGTAACCGGTGGTTCACTGGTGCGCAAGGATGTGCCGCCTTATGTAAAGGCAGCGCGCGAGCCTCTCTCCTACGTAGGTGTAAACTCAATAGGATTGAAACGCCGCGGTTTTTCCCTGGAAAAGATCAATCACATTCTGGATATTTACCGCGTAATATTTGTGAAAGGCTATAATGTATCAAAAGCCATCAGCATCATAGAAGCCGAATTTCCGGCTACGGACGAACGGGATGAGATCCTTTCCTTTATACGCGATTCCGGCCGGGGTGTGATGAAAGGTTATACCACCCGCAACAATGACGATATCGCTTAACCAGGCAGGCAAGCGCTTTAATTACGACTGGATCTTCCGTCGTATATCCTTTACATTCAGGGATAACGGGCGTTATGCAATCCTGGGGCCTAACGGATCAGGAAAATCTACTTTATTACAGGTTATCAGCGGTCACCTGCATCATAATGAAGGTACCGTTACTTATAGTATAGCGGAAAAGCCCATCGAAAACGATGCGTTTTTCCGCTATTGTGCTATTGCAGCACCCTATCTTGAGCTCATAGAAGAATTTACCCTGGCAGAGATCATACAATTCCATGTGCAGTTTAAAACGCTGCTGCCGGGTATCACCGACAAAGAAATAGCGGGCATGGTAGGCCTGGAAAAATCGATGGACAAACAGCTCCGTTATTTTTCATCCGGCATGAAACAGCGTATTAAGCTGGCACTGGCCATTTTTTCCGATGTGCCGGTGCTGCTGCTGGACGAGCCCTGTACCAACCTGGATGTTGCCGGCGTACAGCTGTACCAGCATTTAATTGAGCAATATTGCGGGCAGCGCATGCTGATCGTAAGCTCCAATGATGAACAGGAATATTATATGTGCCCGGAACGGATACAGATCGTAGACTACAAGTAAGAATTACGGATTGTCAATTACGAATGGGGTGGCATGTTGGGAAGATGAGCGTATTTGTAACTGGTAATTCATAATTTCCCTAAGTACTTTCATCACGCATTACATAATTCCTAATTACCCATGCAGACTGCCAGTAAAAAAGTGATCAACGGATGGGCCATGTATGACTGGGCCAATTCTGTTTATAACCTGGTGATCACCACCACCTTTTTCCCTATTTACTTTACAGAAGTTACCAAAGATCATTTTAAGAGCGAGATCATTCCCTTCTTTGGGATGAAGTTCGTAAACTCTGCGTTGTACGATTATGCATCTGCAGCAGCTTATTTGCTGATTGCGCTGCTGTCGCCCATACTGTCCTCTATTGCAGATACACGGGGCAATAAAAAGAACTTCCTGTTCAGCTTTACACTGCTGGGCAGCTTAGCCTGCAGTGCATTATTCCTGTTTTATGGCGATAATGTGGAGTATGGTACCATTTGCTTCTTACTGGCCACAGTAGGCTATTGCGGCGGCCTGGTATTTTATAATTCTTACTTACCGGAAATAGCTGCCCCGGAAGACCGTGACCGCATCAGTGCAAAAGGTTATGCGCTGGGGTATATTGGCAGCGTGATCTTACAGCTGGTGGGATTTGTGCTGGTAGCAGTACATCCTTTTGGATTAACGGGCGCTACACCGGTAAGGGTAACCTTCCTGTTAGTAGGCATCTGGTGGTTAGGTTTTGCGTTGTTTAGCCTCAGCCGCTTACCCGCATCCAAAGCCACTGTGCAAACACATTATGGCGGCGCTTTTAAAGAAGGTTTCTCTGAGCTGCGTAAAGTGTATGCACAGGTAAAGCTAATGCCCGTGTTAAAACGCTTTTTGCGCGGTTTCTTCTTTTACAGCATGGGCGTGCAAACCGTAATGCTGGCCGCCACGCTGTTTGGCAGCAAAGAGCTGAACCTGCCTTCCACCAACCTGATCATAGCTGTGGTAGTGATACAGCTGGTAGCAGTGCTGGGCGCCTGGGGCATGGCCAAACTTTCCGCCAAATTCGGCAACCTGCGTGTATTGATCGGCGTTATAGTGTTCTGGTTAGGTATTTGTATAGCCGGTTACCGTATGCAAACCGCTATGGACTTTTATATACTGGCTGTTGCAGTAGGTATTGTAATGGGCGGCGTGCAATCCCTGAGCCGCTCCACCTACGCCAAGCTAATGCCCGAAACAGAAGATACTACCTCCTTCTTCAGCTATTATGATGTAACGGAAAAGCTGGCCATTGTAGTAGGCATGTTCAGCTTTGGCTATATTGAAGAGCTTACCGGCAGCATGCGTAACTCTGTGCTGGCGCTGATGGTGTTCTTTGCCATTGGTTTAGGCTGGATCATATCTGCGTTGCTGAAGCAGCAGAAAGAATTAATAATGAAGAATTAAGAATTAATATATTGGTGTAGTAGGTGAAATAAGATTACTGCATTTAATGTACCTTCATTAGTGATGTACTGATATTAATTATTAATTATCCATGGAGCTTTACACAATAGATACAGGATTTTTTAAACTGGATGGCGGGGCCATGTTTGGTGTAGTACCTAAAAGCATCTGGCACAAGCTGAACCCCGCTGATGATAATAACATGTGTACCTGGGCCATGCGCTGCCTGCTTATTAAAGAAGGCAACCGGCTGATACTGGTAGACACCGGTATTGGCAATAAACAGGATGCAAAATTCTTCAGCTATTATTACCTGCATGGAAATGCCACGCTGGACAGCTCCCTGGCGGCACATGGCTTTCACCGGGACGATATCACCGATGTATTCCTGACGCATTTACACTTTGACCATTGCGGCGGCAGTATTATACGCGAAAGTGATAAGCTGGCACCAGCATTTAAAAATGCCGTTTACTGGAGTAATCCTGATCACTGGAAATGGGCTACTGAACCCAATGAGCGGGAAAAAGCATCTTTCCTGAAAGAAAATATTTTACCCATCCAGGAAAGCGGACAGCTGCAATTTATTGATCAGCAGGATGGCATTAAGTTCACTGAAAATATAGCAGTGCGTTTTGTACATGGCCATACAGATGCCATGATGCTGCCGCAGATCCGTTATAAAGACCAGACCCTCCTTTACATGGCAGACCTGCTGCCCTCTATAGGCCACCTGCCTATTCCCTATGTGATGGCGTATGACATGTTTCCCCTTACCACCCTGCAGGAAAAGAAAAGTTTTTTACAGGAAGCATTGGATAACAAGTACATCCTGTTCTTTGAGCACGATCCGAAAGTGGAGTGCTGCACGCTGCAGCAAACAGAACGCGGCATACGGGTGGAGAACATGTTTGCTTTGAAAGAGCTCTAGTGCCAGAATGGCACGCTCCCCCTCTCCTGCACGCAATTTGATATACCTTTGGTCTGAAAAGAGCAAATCAAATGGCTATACATCTCACACCCGATAATAAATTAAAGAAGCTGATCGTGGTAGGCGACCGCGTGCTGATTAAACCTTCCCAACCTAATGAACGCACAGACAGTGGGTTATACCTGCCGCCCGGCGTAGGAGAACGTGAAAAAGTGCAGCAGGGTTACGTGATCAAAACCGGCCCGGGTTACGCTATCCCGGTACCTGCAGAGGAAACGGAATCCTGGAAACCGGAAGAAGAAAAAGTAAAATATATTCCTTTACAGGCCAAAGAAGGCGATCTGGCCATTTTCCTGATCAGTGGCTCTACTGAAGTAGTGTACCAGGGCGATAAATTTTTTATAGTACCGCAAAGCGCAATCCTGATGCTGGAAAGGGAGGAAGATCTATAAATGTGCGAATGTGCAGATATGCAAATGTGCAAATTTTTTAATCATCAGCACATTTGCATATCTGCACATCTTCATATCAGTTTCCTTTCCGCCAGCTCCTTCTCACCCACATACTCCAATATATCTGCCGGCTGGCAGTGTAACACTTTACAGATCTCTTCCAGGGTAGAAAAACGGATGGCTTTTGCCTTACCGCTTTTCAGCACACTTAAATTGGCAATGGTAATGCCTACACGTTCGCTCAAAGCAGTGAGCGACATTTTACGTTTAGCCAGTATCACATCCAGGTTCACAACAATCGGCATAATTATATGGTTAGCTCCAGCTCCTGTTTATACGTAATTCCTTTTTTGTAGATGGCGGCCAGTACCAATACGCCCAGGCCAAGCAGGCAATAAGGCCAGTAATTCAGTAATCCATCCAGGAACATCATAACGCCCATGCCTCCCCCTGTTTCGCTACCGGCTATGAGCAACAATGCAAACAACAGGCTGGGAACAGGCGTCAGCAATAACAGATAGCCAATACGACGTATGTAATGCAGATTAAGATTGTCATACGTGTAACCTTTTAAGATCCGGAATATTGTTTTGTTAAGCAGTACCAGCATGTAGATCAGCCCTCCATAGTAAACGGATCTTAATAAAAGCATCAGCAATTCCGTCTTCAAAGAACCGGGGTTGCCGTGATGCGCATTGAACATAAAGAATGCAGGATATAAAAATAAAAGTATTACACCTGCAATAACAATATTCAGCGCCCAGAATAACATGCGAAGCATCATTATGTGGCTGTGTTTCATAGTAGATATTTTAAATTTTATGTTGATCTGATTTCATAATGAAGATAAAAGCCTTTTATCATTTAGCAAAATATTTTTATCGTTTTTCGATAAATAATATCCGATTAGGAATAATCACTATTATCTATCAACCAGTTATACTAACTGTAAAAAATTAAGCTATCTTCAACCAAATTTTATACACCATGGCAAATCAGGCAGCCTTCCTGGAAGCTATCAAAAACGGCTATACCTTTAAGGGAGAACATTTTAAACTGGGTTGCGCCATACTGGATGGCGAAGTAGTAGCTGGTGCAGATGTGAACCTTCCCCTGAAAACACTGAACAGGCACGGTTTAATTGCCGGGGCCACCGGTACCGGTAAAACCAAAACCTTGCAGATAATAGCAGAAGGTTTAAGTGATGCCAGCGTACCCGTGCTGCTGATGGATATAAAAGGTGACCTGAGCGGCATTGCAGCTGCCGGTGCCAACAATCCTAAAATTGAAGAACGTTATCAAAAAATAGGCGGCCAGTGGTCGCCGGCTGCATACCCTGCAGAATTACTCAGCCTGAGCCAGGAAAAAGGCGCCCGTTTACGCGCCACCGTTAGTGAGTTTGGTCCCGTATTATTATCCAAAATACTGGAGCTGAATGATACGCAGGCAGGCCTGGTAGGCATGATCTTTAAATACTGTGATGATAGTAAAATGCCCCTGCTGGACCTGAAAGATTTTAAAAAGGTGCTGCAGTACGTAGCTGCAGAAGGAAAGGCTGAGCTGGAAAAAGACTACGGGAAAATATCCACCACCTCTACCGGTACTATTTTACGTAAAGTAATTGAGCTGGAACAACAGGGCGCCGGTTTATTCTTTGGCGAAAAATCTTTTGAGGTGGATGATCTGCTGCGTATCAGCGATGATGGCCGCGGCATGATCTCCATTGTACGCGTATCCGATATCCAGGACCGGCCCAAACTCTTCTCCACCTTTATGCTTAGCCTGCTGGCAGAACTCTATGCCACCTTACCGGAAGAAGGTGATATGGATAAACCCAAGCTGGTAATGTTCATTGATGAGGCGCACCTCATTTTCCAGGAAGCCAGCGATGCGCTGTTGCAACAGATAGAAACCATTATTAAGCTCATTCGCTCAAAAGGGGTAGGCATCTTTTTCTGTACGCAAAATCCGATGGACGTACCACCTTCTGTGCTGGGCCAATTAGGCCTGAAAGTGCAGCATGCCCTGCGCGCCTTTACTGCCAACGACCGCAAGTCCATTAAACAAACAGCAGAGAACTATCCTTTATCTGACTTTTATAAAACCGATGAGCTGCTTACGCAGATCGGTATTGGTGAAGCGCTGATCACCTGCCTGAATGAAAAAGGCACCCCTACGCCGCTGGCTGCTACCATGCTAACCTCGCCCCGCTCCCGGATGGATGTGTTAACAGGCACAGAAATGGACAGCCTCGTAAGCGGCTCTAAGCTGGCTAAAAAATATAACCAGGAAATAGATAGCCAGAGCGCTTATGAAATACTAACTGCCAAGCTGGAAGAAGCAGCAGAAAAAACCGCGGCTGCTCCTGCCCCTAAAGCCGGCCGGCCCAAAGAAGAAAAGAGCGTGCTGGAAAGTATGCTGGATAGCCCGGTAGCCAGGCAGGTAGGCCGTACAGCAGCCAGCGTAATTACCCGCAGCCTGTTAGGCGCCCTGGGCTTAGGTGGCAAAAGTAAGAAAAAGGGCAGCTGGTTTTAAGACCGCCCGCCTGCTTTACCGGTACTTGTTTTTACAGCCCTGCCTTTATATCTTACGCAGCGAAAGCTGAAAAGCAATTTTGGTAACCATCGCTAAATAATAACTACCATATGGATAGGATCATTCAAACAGGCGTTTGCTCTTATGGCATGTCTGGAACAATATTCCACGTACCGTTTATACACGTGCACCCCGGATTTGAATTTGCTGCAGTAGTGGAAAGAAGTAAGAATTTAGCCCAGGAAAAATATCCTAACGTAAAAGTATACCGGAGTGTAGAAGATATGATCAAGGATCCCACCCTGGACCTGATTGTTGTGAACACGCCCAACTATACCCATTACCCATATACCAAAGCTGCGCTGGAAGCAGGCAAGAACGTAATTGTAGAAAAACCTTTTACCGTTACTTCTGCAGAAGGACAGGAGCTGATGGAGCTGGCCAAATCCAAAGGGCTGTTTTTAAGCGTATTCCATAACCGCCGTTATGATAGCGATTATAAGATCATTACAGAAGTAGTGCAGTCCGGCGTGTTAGGCGATATACAGGAAGCAGAAATCCATTATGACCGTTTCCGGGAAGAGCTCAGCTATAAAAAACACAAGGAAACTGCTAACCCCGGCACCGGTGCGTTATACGACCTGGGGGCGCACATTATAGACCAGGCTTTGTTGCTGTTTGGCATGCCTAAAAGTTTGTGGGCCGATATCCGCATTATCCGCAAAGAATCTGTAGTGGATGATTATTTTGAGCTGGTGTTCTATTATGACAACATGCGCGTAAGGCTGCATACCAGCTACCTGGTAAGGGAACCCATGCCCTCCTACCAGTTCCATGGCCGTTTAGGCTCTTTCATTAAAACCAAGGCAGATGTGCAGGAAGCGCAGCTGCAAAGAGGTTTGTTGCCTAACAGCCCGGGCTGGGGCGAAGAAGGCATTCATGAATGGGGGCTGCTGCATACGGAAAAAGATGGGAAAATTGTAAAACAGTTCCTGCCCTCTCCTGCCGGCAATTACCTGAACTATTACCAGGATGTGTATGATGCACTGGTGAATGGCGCCAAAAACCCGGTTCCTGCGGCTGACGGCTTGCGGATCATAAAAATTATTGAAGCGGCGTTCCAGAGCAGTAAAGAAAGAAAAGCAATAGATCTTTAATACTGAGATGATGTGGTGATGTGCCGGCATATCACCACATCATCTCATCTTCAATATTCCATCTTTATCACGGGTTACTTTTTCTTCTGATACCAGGAATTGTAACACGTCTAAGATCCGGTCTTCTTCTATACCGGGCAGCTGTTCCAGCAGCAGGGGCAGGTGCATAGGCAGCTGCAGCTGCTCCATAACTAATGCGGCTATACGCTCAAATTCAGTTTCGTTCAGGGGCTTGCGCTTACGGGCTGCGCATATATCGCAAATACCACACTCTTTACTTTCTTCTTCCCCAAAATAAGCTACCAGCGCTTGCGTACGGCAGGTTTGCCGGTTGCGCACATAGCGGAACATGGCGTGCAGCCTTTCTGTATAAGTACGTTTGCGCTCGGCTACACGCTCCATATTAATGCGCAGGTACTGCGCCTGCAAACGCTCCTGCAAAAAGCAAAGCTGCGGCTCATCTTTTTTAGGCCGGTAAAGGATAATACCGCGCTGGTGCAGCTGCTGCAGCTTTTCTGTTACCTGCGCTTCCTGCAGGCGTAAAATGCGGGCCAGCTGTTTTTCAAATACCCGTACCTCAATATCAAAAATACCTTCGTAGGTGCGTAACAATGCTTTTATAAGCGGATCCAGCGCGGGTTGCGTTTCCCCTACAGCATACAGCGTTTCCCGATCAGTAATGAACATGGCGCGGGAAGGCAGGTACACACTTTCACTCAGCTGCAAAATACCTTCCTGCTCCAGTATGCGCATAGCGCTGTAGGTGGTGGTAATATTTAGCTGGAAATGTTTTACAAATTCATTGATATCAAAATCAAAATAAAGGCCTTCTGCGCTGCCTACCGGCACCTGCAGGTAGTTCATAATACACTGGTAAATATGTTTTATTTCCGGCAGCGTAGGATATTGTTGTGCAATCCTTTCCTGCAGCTCATCCAGCTCCGGCTCGTTATATAACAGCACTGCATAGGCTTTCTGCTCATCACGGCCGGCACGGCCAGCCTCCTGGTAGTATGCTTCCAGGCTGTCCGGCATATCGTAGTGGATCACCAAACGTACATCAGGTTTGTCTATGCCCATTCCAAAAGCGTTGGTGCAAACCATTACACGCACTTCATTTTTGATCCAGGCTTCCTGCCGGGCCGTACGCTCTTCCGGCGGCAAACCGGCATGGTAGTGCGCGGCGGAAATGCCTTGTAAGTGCAGCAGGTCTGCCAGCTGGCGGGTACGTTTGCGGTTGCGGCAGTATACGATGGCGCAGCCGGGGACTTTGTCCAGTATATGTTTCAGCTTATGCCGCCGGCTTTCTTCTTCCAGCACGCTGTAAGAAAGGTTAGCCCGCGCAAAGCTTTTGGTGAATACTTTGGGCTGCTGCATCAGCAGCTGATCACAGATATCTGTTTGTACCCTGGGTGTGGCAGAAGCAGTAAGCGCCAGCACCGGTACTTTCGGGAAATAGCTGCGGATAGTGGCAATCTGTAAATAAGCCGGGCGAAAATCGTATCCCCATTGGGAAATACAATGCGCCTCATCCACTGCCAGCAGGTTCACCGGCATACCATCACAATACTCCAGGAAACGGCGGCCCTGCAACCTTTCCGGCGATACATACAGGAATTTATATTGCCCGCGCCGCGCATTTTCCAGCACCTGCTCCACCTCTTTATTGGTAAGCCCTGCATAAATAGCCACTGCTGAAATATCACGGCGCTGCAGGTTAGCCACCTGGTCGCGCATGAGGGCAATGAGCGGGGTAACTACCAGGCACACACCTTCCTGCAACAGGGCCGGCACCTGGAAGCAGATGGATTTACCACCGCCCGTAGGCATCAATGCCAGCGTGTCCTGCCCGGCTAATATGGATTGGATTATATCTTCCTGTAAAGGACGGAATTGGGCATAACCCCAGTATTGCTGTAATATGGAAGCAGGTGTGCTCACGGTTGCAAAGAAAGAGAAAAAAGGGGGAATACCTTACATGACCCGCTTATACCGCAACCTTACTGAATTTACCGCCAGCACGATGTCCGATACCGCCATTACCCCTGCGCCTACAATAGGGTTCAGGACGCCTAAAGCCGCTACCGGTATGGCCACTATGTTATAGGCAAAGGACCAGAAAAGGTTTTGCATAATGGTAAGATAAGTATGCCGGCCCAGGCCCAGTGCCAGCGGTAAAGCAGCCAGGCTGTCATTCAGCAGCACCACGTTAGCGCTTTGCATAGCCACATGCGTAGCATCGCTCAGGGAAATACCAATGGTAGCGCGGGCCAGTGCCGGCGCATCATTAATACCATCGCCCACCATGGCTACAGGCGCGGTTTGCATAAAGGCATCTATTTTTTGCAGTTTTTGTTCCGGGGTTTGTTCTGCATACACTTCTTCAATACCCACCTGCTGCGCCAGCTCCTGGCATTTGCGGGTGGTATCGCCGCTTAGCAGCACGGGTTGTAAACCTGCTTGTTTAAGCGCCTGTACGGCACGGGCGGCATCGGGTCTTAATTCATCTGTAAAATCGATCCAGCCGGCCAGCTGCCCGTTGCGGAGCAGGTAAATGTTATGACTGTCGTCCTGTGTGACTTGCTGCGCCATAATAAAAGAGCCCAGCTGCCACTGGTTACCTTCCTTATCCTGCGCCTGCATGCCGCGGCCTTTATACTCGCGCACCTGCTGCAATTGCACTTCGCCCAGGCCTTTCCACTGTGCGGTAACAGAGCGGGCAATGGGATGGGAGGAATACTTTTCCAGGCTGTATACTATTTTCTTAAAATCATCTTCCCCCATATCAAAAAAGCGGTAGCTGCTTAGCTGCAGCTTGCCGGTAGTAAGGGTGCCGGTTTTATCAAATACCACGTAACGTATGCTGCGAAAGGCTTCCAGCGTTTGGGCGCCTTTAATGAGTATGCCATTTTTGGCAGCGCGGCCCAGGCCTACCATTACTGCAGCGGGCGTAGCCAGGCCCATAGCGCAGGGACAGGCTATTACCAGCACGGCTATACTCCGCATCATGGCATTTACAACAGTGGTATGGCCTATCAGCCACCAGCCCAGGAAAGTGAACAGCGCAATACCTAATACCAGCGGCACAAAGATGGCGCTGATACGGTCTGCCAGCCGTTGCATGGGCGGCTTGGTACCCTGCGCCTGTTTTACCAGCTCTATAATATAGGAAAGTACTGTATCCTTACCGGTGGCAGTTACAAACATTTTCAGCGTACCATCTTCCAGGATGGTGCCGCCAATCACCTTTTCTTTTTCATTACGGTTTACCGGTGTGCTTTCCCCGGTGATCATGGATTCATTGATGGTGCCGCCGCCCCAGTAAATGGTGCCATCCATGGGTATCTTATCACCGCTGTTCACCAGCACCCGGTCGCCGGGGCGCAGGGTTTGGTTATCTACTTCGCGGATATGTTCATGCCCGTGACTATCATCTATCAGGCGGGCCATAGTTACCTGCATTTTTGCAAGGGCGGTAATCGCGGTGGTGGTTTGCTTTACAGATCTTTCTTCCAGCAAATTACCCAGGAATACCAGGGTAATAATGGCAGCAGCTGTTTCATAGAACATATAATCCGGCCCCAGGTGCTGCAGGGTACCGGCCAGGCTGTAACCATAAGCAGCAGTAGCGCCCAGGGTTATCAGCACATCCATATTAGCCATGCCATTGGTAAGGGAGCGCCAGGCGCTGCGGCCAAAATGCCACATGCCTACGAGATATACGGGGGTAGCCAATACCAGCTGCACCCAAGGGTTATGCAGCCAGGCCCAGCTTACCCACATGTGTAATAATAAAGGGGCGGTGAATACCAGGCAGGTAAAGAATTTGAACCGGAGTGTTTTAAAAAAAGCGTTCTCAGGGGCCTGCTCATTGGGCATCACTACCTGGTAACCCAGGTCATTAATGCCTTTCAGCACTATTTTGGGATCGTCCTGGCCCGGCATATTAAAGCTCACATCTTCGGTGGCAAAGCTCACCTGCACGTCCTGCATGCCTTTATTTTCAAGGTATTTGGATACCGTTAGCGCACAACTGGTACAATTCATCCCTTTTACCTTGCAACTGATCGTTTCCATGTTGTTCTGTTAATGGTCAATAAACCGCTCTCAACAAAATTAGAAACTGTGGTGGTTTGGTGGTAAAATATTAATGCAACGGAAATGCAAAAGCAATGTGCGTAATGTGCTAATATGCTAATGTGCTGGTGAGTATGGTAAAATGCGATCCTCAACAAATACCGGCACATTAGCATATTGGCATATTAGCACATTTAAAACTAATTTTGATTATGGAATGGATCTTCACTGAAGCCCAGCTACCGGATACTGCCCGGGATTTTTGGGCGCATTTTAGCAGCCCGCGGGTATTTACCCTGAATGGGCAAATGGGCGCCGGCAAAACCACTTTTATTAAAGCGCTCTGCGCCGCCAAAGGCGTGGAGGATGCTACGGCCAGTCCTACCTTTGCCATCATTAACCAGTATGAATATCATAACGGGCAAAACCAGGCGTTTACCATTTACCACCTGGACCTATACCGCCTGCGGGATGAAGATGAAGCCATTGCCGCCGGCATAGAAGATACGCTGTACCAGCCGGATGCCGTGTGTTTTGTAGAATGGCCCGGCATTGTAACCCGCCTGCTGCCGCCGGATAGCGTGCACCTGCAGCTGGAAGTATTGCCTGATCAGCGCCGCCGCCTTTCCGTGTTATTAAAAGCGCAATAACACTAATGAAAGGGCAATCTTTAAATAGCTTATCTTTGAAATCTCGTAATTTCACCGAACAATTTTGACACGAATATGGAGCAAAGGCAAAAACCTGTTGTGAGTGCTGGCTTTACTTATTCACCAATGGAGGAAACGCTGGATATCCCGCAGAAAAATTCCCGTTTATTCATTGGTATTCCCAAAGAAACCTCTTTCCAGGAAAACCGGATTGCCTTAACGCCGGATGCAGTAAGCATCCTGGCCAGCAACGGGCACCATATAGTGGTGGAACACAAAGCCGGCGACGGATCGCACTACTACGATACCGATTACTCAGAAGCAGGCGCTGAAATTGTGTACGATAAAAAAGAAGTATATAAGGCGGAGATCATTGTAAAATCCGCCCCGCTGAACGATGAAGAAATTGAACTGCTGCACCCGCACCAGATCGTAATATCGCCCATACACCTGGCTGCCCTCAAAGCCCCGCAGGTAGAGAAGATGATGGAGAAACGCATTACCCTGCTTTCTTTTGAGAACCTGAAAGACGATGCAGGCACCTACCCTATTGTACGGGCCATGAGTGAAATAGCTGGGGGCGCAGTAATGCTTATAGCCGGCCAGTACCTCAGCAACGGCAATAAGGGCAAAGGTATTTTGCTGGGCGGCGTTACCGGCATTCCCCCTACCAAAGTAGTGATCATTGGCGCCGGCATTGTAGGCGAATTTGCCGCCCGTACCGCACTGGCGCTGGGCTCCTCCGTAAAAGTATTTGACAATAATATCTATAAGCTGAAACGCCTGCAGAATAACATAGGCGTCCGGGTATTTACCTCTGTGGTACAACCCAAAGTGCTGGCAGAGCAGCTGCGTAATGCAGATGTAGCTGTGGGCGCCCTCTCTTCCCAGAGCGGCCGTACCCCTATAGTGGTTTCAGAGGCAATGGTAAGTAATATGAAAGCCGGTTCTGTGATCGTGGATGTAAGCATAGACCGTGGCGGCTGTTTTGAAACTTCCGAGATCACCAGCCATGAAAACCCGGTGTTTAAGAAGTATGATGTGATCCATTACTGCGTGCCCAACATCCCCTCCGGGTTTGCCCGCACTGCCTCAGAAGCCATCAGTAATGTGCTGATGCCCTTACTCCTGGAAGCCGCAGACGATGGCGGTTTTGAGAACCTGGTATGGATAAAGCGGGGCGTGCGCAATGGTATTTACCTGTACAAAGGCGCGCTTACCAACTACCACCTGAGCGAGAAATTCAAATTAAAATATACGGACCTGGAGCTGCTGCTGGCCGTGAAAGGATAATACCAATGTGCCAATAAAAAAAGTCCGGATCAATGATCCGGACTTTTTATTTATCTGAGTAGTGCACACATCTGCACATTACACCGTTAGCTTATACCCCATTGCAATGGCTATCAGGATGGCAATACCTACCAGGATGCGGTAATAACCCCACATTTTAAACCCGTATTTCTTCAGGGAATCAATAAAGAATTTAATAGCCAGCATGGCTACCACAAACGCTACTACGTTGCCTATCAGCAGCAGCTTCAAGTTTTCGGGGTGTCCTATGATCAGCTCCCGGCCTTTTAGCAGCTTATAACCGGTAGCAGCCGCCATAGTGGGCACTGCTAAAAAGAATGAAAATTCAGCGGCCACATTACGGGTAAGCTTTTGCTGCATACCGCCAATAATGGTGGCTGCGCTGCGGCTTACGCCCGGTATCATAGCTATACATTGCCAGAAACCAATACGTAGGGCCTTAAAAATATTCATCTTGTCGTCAGAATCTATCTCCGGATGCAGGAACCAGTTATCTACAAATAATAACACCACACCACCCAGCAGCAGGGTAATACCTACTACCAGCGGGCTTTCCAGCAGAGCGTCTATTTTATCGCTGAACAGGTAACCTATGATCAGGGCCGGTATTACGGCTATGATCAGCTTCACATAAAAGTTCAGGCGGTTCTTGTCAAACACCAGGAACTTTTTCCAGTACAGCACCACTACGGCCAATATAGCGCCCAGTTGAATGCATACCTCAAACAGCTTGGTAAATTCGTCTTTGTTAATACCCAGCAATGCGCTGGTAATGATCATATGGCCGGTGGAGGAAACCGGTAAAAATTCCGTTAATCCCTCTACGATGGCTATTATAATAGCTTCAAATGGTGTCATTCTCGATGGCTGGTGGGTCTACAATCAGGCTTTGGGTTTGCGCATAATAGCATATACTTCTACCAGCAGGCCCAGTACAATTACAATAGGCGCCAGGGTTATTCTGCGAAAGCTGTATACTTCCTCCGGTTTAAAGGTGTTGGGATCGCCGCTGGCGCCTCCCATCATCAGCAAAAAGCCTATAACAATCACGGCCAGGCCGGCAATCATGATCTTAAAATTGTCTTTGGCAAACAACGGGCGGCTTTCAATAATTACTTTTTCTGCCGGCGCCGTTTTAATTTCTTTAGCCATATAGCGTGTAAATTAGAATTATCTGATTATAAATTTTTTTGCTGTTAGCTGTTAGTACAGGTCATCCAGCTTTAAGCGCAAATACTTCATCACAGAACGGTGCGTACTTACCAAAGAGATACAGATACCGATCAGGATCATTCCCAGGAACAATACTGCGATCATGAAATAATCCCGCAGGCCACTGAGCTCCGGCAACCACTGGTCAGCAAAATACAGCAGCCCTATTAAGGCTATAATGGCCAATATGGCGCTTAATGCGCCATTGATGATGCTGCGTATATCAAAAGGTTTGGCAATAAAACCGCGGGTGGCGCCTACCATTTGCATGGTTTTGATCAGGAAACGGTTGCTGAACATGGCCAGGCGGATGGTATTATCGATCAGTACGATCACCACCAGGGCCAGTAAAGCGCTGATAGCCAGCACCACAATGCCTATTTTACGCACGTTCTCGTTCAACCGGTCTACCAGTAAGCGCTGGTAAGATATTTCCCGTACAACACTCTGCTGGGTAAGATTTTTTTCTATGATCCGCAAACTGTCTGCATTTACATAGCGGGCATTAGCCTTAATATTAATGCTCGCATACAAAGGGTTATATTGCAGCAGGTTAATGAAATCTTCACCAAACTCTTTTTTGAACCGGGTGGCCGCCATATCCTTTGACACATACTCAATGGATTTCACGTAAGGCCGGGCAGCAATGGAATCGCGCAGGGCCTGGGCCTGGTCTTCCCGGACATTATCCCGTAAGATCACCTGGATCTCAATGCTTTCCTTGAAGTAGGCACTCAGCCGGTTGGCGTGGATAATGATCAGACCCAACGTTCCCAGCAGGAACAATACCAGGGCTACTCCAATAATGGAGTATAAGTAGGAAGGTTTGGATCTCTTTGCTGATGATTTTCCCGGTTGCGCCATTAAACCTAGAGTTTATCGGCGAAAATAATAAAAATTGGGACTTATGTTTAATTTTGCCAATCCTAAAAGACAATTTTAACAATGTAACAATTTTGCAGTAACACATTGGTTATACGCTTTTATTGTTATATAGCTTTTTTATATGGAATACAACTACAGGGATATAGAGAAAAAATGGCAGGAGCACTGGAAGCAAACCAAGGCTTACCAGGTAAGTAATGACAGCTCCAAACCCAAATGTTATGTACTGGATATGTTCCCCTACCCTTCCGGCGCGGGCCTTCACGTTGGGCACCCGCTGGGTTACATTGCATCTGACATTTATGCCCGTTACAAAAGATTAAAAGGATTTAACGTGCTGCACCCCATGGGCTACGATGCCTTTGGCCTGCCGGCAGAGCAGTATGCGCTGGAAACCGGGCAGCACCCCTCCGTTACCACCGAGCAGAATATTAAGGCTTTCCGGGAGCAGCTGGACCATATCGGTTTTTGTTTTGACTGGGACCGGGAGTTCCGTACCTCCGACCCGGGTTATTATAAATGGACGCAATGGATCTTTCTGCAGCTGTTTGATAGCTGGCTGAACCGGGCTACCCAAAAGGCAGAACGCATCAGCACCCTTACCGCCCTCTTTGAAAAAGAAGGGAATGCGGCCAATGAATGCCCCGGCGACCGCACGCTGCGCTTTACGGCAGCAGAATGGAAAAGTTTTGATGAAGTGCGCCAGCGGGAAATTTTAATGCACTACCGCCTGGCTTACCTGGCCTTTGCAGAGGTGAACTGGTGCCCGGCCCTGGGTACCGTGCTGGCTAATGATGAAGTAGTGAACGGCGTAAGTGAGCGTGGTGGCCACCCCGTTATCAAAAAGAAAATGCGGCAATGGTTCCTGCGCATTACAGAATATGCTAACCGCCTGCTGGAAGGCCTGGAGCAGGTGGACTACAGCGATGCCCTGCGGGAAATGCAGCGGAACTGGATAGGAAAGAGCCAGGGTGCAGAGATCCGTTTTGATGTAAAAGACACTGATCAGCAAATTACCGTATACACCACCCGCCCGGATACCATTTTTGGCGTGGACTTTATGGTGCTGGCGCCGGAGCATGACCTGGTGAACCGTATTACCACACCGGATCAAAAAGCGGCGGTAGAAAAATACCTGGATTATGTGCAAAGCCGCTCTGAGCGGGAACGCCTGGCAGAGGTAAAACAAATTACCGGCTGCTTTACCGGCGCGTATGCGCTAAACCCGTTTAACGGGCAGCCCATACCCGTATGGATCTCCGAATACGTGCTGGCCGGTTACGGCACCGGCGCTATTATGGCGGTGCCCTGCGGTGATCAGCGCGATTTCCTGTTTGCCAAACACTTTAACATTCACATCACCAATATTATTGGCGATGCCTTTAACGGGCAGGAAGCCAATCCCACCAAGGATGCTGTTTTGCAAAACAGTGATTTCCTGGACGGCATGGTCATGAAACCCGCTATGGATGCAGCTGCTGCCAAAATAGAGGAAATGGGCATTGGCAAAAGGCAGATCAATTACAAAATGCGGGATGCCGGTTTTAGCCGCCAGCGCTACTGGGGCGAACCATTCCCGATTGTTTATAAAGAAGGTATAGCCTATCCCGTAGCAGAAAATGAGCTGCCGGTAGAGCTGCCCCATGTAGAACATTACAAACAGGGCGAAGATGGCGAAGGCCCGCTGGCCAACGTAACCGATTGGGTGAACGTGGCCCCCGGCATACGGCGGGAAACCAATACCATGCCCGGTTATGCCGGCAGCAGCTGGTATTTTCTGCGTTATGCCGACCCACACAACACTACGGCTTTTGCTGACCGCAAAGCAGTAGATTACTGGAACCAGGTGGATGTTTATGTAGGCGGTGCAGAACATGCCGTAGGCCACCTGCTGTACTCCCGTATGTGGACAAAAGCCCTGTATGACCTGGGTTATATTGGGTTTGATGAGCCTTATAAAAAGATCATTAACCAGGGTATGATAGGCGGCAGCTCCCGCCTGGTGTACCGGGTACGCGGCACCAACACCTTTGTATCCCATGGTCTGAAAGACCAGTATGAAACAGACCCGCTGCATGTGGATGTAAATATTGTAGACGGCACCGAGCTGGATACTGCTGCTTTCCGCCAGTGGAAACCGGATTACCGCGATGCAGAATTTATACTGGAAGACGGTAAATACATTTGCGGCGCCCTGCTGGAAAAAATGAGCAAGCGTTTATTCAACACCGTTAACCCCAAAGATGTGGTGGATAAATACGGTGCAGATACTTACCGCATGTACGAAATGTTCCTGGGGCCCATTGAACAGTCCAAACCCTGGGAAACCAAGGGAATTGAAGGGGTGCACCGCTTTTTGAAAAAGCTGTGGCGCCTGTATGTGGATGAGAACAAAGGGCTGATCGTGAAAGACGCACCGGCTACGCCTGAGGAGCTGAAGATATTGCACAAAACCATTCAGAAGATTGATGGGGATACCAGCAACTTTTCTTATAACACTGCTGTAAGCCAGTTCATGATCTGCATAAATGAGCTGTCGTCCCTGAAGTGTAATAAACGCAGCATACTGGAACCCTTGCTGGTATTACTTTGCCCCTATGCGCCGCATGTGAGCGCAGAGCTGTGGCAGCTGCTGGGCAATACCTCCGGCATACTGGAAGCTGCTTACCCGGTGTTTGAAGAACAGTATGTAAAGGAAAGCGCGTTCACCTATCCCATAGCTGTAAACGGTAAAACCCGTACAGAGATGGGTTTTGCGCTGGATGCGGATACTGTTATTATTGAACAGGAAGTGCTGGCGAATGAAGTAGTGCAGCGCTGGATGGAAGGTAAACCCTTGAAGAAGGTAGTGATCGTAAAAGGAAGAATGATCAACGTAGTTGTATAATTCAATGTGTGCCACATCTTAAAGGTGTGGCACACTTATTAATGCATATTAATTCCGCCCCCCATCATAAAAGCGGCCGTACACACGGAAAACCCCAGCAGTAAAACAATCCCTGAAGAGATTAAGAATACCTTTGCCCACGGCTCCACTTTGGTGATTAATAATATTAAACCTGCTATTAACATCAGTACAGGAATGACGAGCACACTGGCCATACCGGCGCCAAGGTCAGATGCGCATGCCAGTATGATCACCAGCAGGGCAATCACCGAAACAACCAGGATCTTTTTAAATACCTCACTCATTTTGCAGCTATTTTAGGCGAATAGTCATCAATCAAAGTACGTAAATAGGCTTCTTTTTCATCCCTGTAAAACAGGTTCATAGTTTCAAAGGGAATAATGCGCCCGTCTTTATGCACAATGTGCACGCACGATTTTTTGATAGCCCGCACATCAAAATCATAGGCGTCAATAAACCGCATGATCACAACACGGAAAAGATTGTTATAATTCAGGCCCGGTGCCTGGATCTGCGGCAAACAACATAACAGCGACTGCATATCATTCACGGCAGCATCTGTTGAAATACCGGTGCTAAAGATCTTCAGCACATGTTTGTGCAAAGTTTCATCCTGCTCATATACAATCGTATTCTTTGAATTGTTCAGCAGCACGGCTGGGTCTACAAAACGGGTAAGCGGAAAGGCCTGCCCGCCCAGCTTCAGGGCGTATCCCATCATTAACGCATCAGGGTTGCAGGGCACGGGTATAAGATCGTGCTCATTAAACACATTGGTTTGCGCCAGGATCTGCTGCCGTACTTCCGTAAGTGTAATACGGTCGGTGGCCGGATCAAAACCCTCCGTTCTCCCGGCAATTTGTGTGGGCTGCAGGGTTACGCCCCGCACACATTTCTGCTGCAGCGCAAAATCAATGATCTTACCTATTTCATCATCATTCAACCCCTTTTGTAAAGTAACTACCAGGGTGGTGCTCAGGTCCAGCTCATTCAGGTGCTCCAGCGCCTGCTGCCGTATGTCTGTAAGATCCTTACCCCGCAGCTGCTCCAGCGCTTCGGGCTTAAAGGAATCAAACTGCAGATACACTTCAAAGTCGGGCATATAGGTGGCCAGCCTGGCTGCAAATTCCTTATCCTTTGCAATACGCACGCCATTGGTGTTCAGCATCAGGTGGCGGATGGGTTTTCTTTTGGCAATGTCCAGGATCTCAAAGAACTGGGGGTGGATGGTAGGCTCTCCACCGCTGATCTGCACCAGATCCGGCTGCCCCTCATTGGCCACAATTATATCCAGCATACGCTCAATCTCTTCCAGCGTTCTATGCCGCCCGTAGTGCGGCGATGACATAGCGTAACAGGTAGGGCAGGTAAGGTTACAGCGGTCCGTTACTTCTATTACCGTTAAGCAGCTATGCTGCTCATGATCCTGGCACAGGCCACAATCATAGGGGCAGCCGTAATGTGTATGGGTATTGGTTTTTAGCGGCGCTTCCGATGGTTTATTATAATTACGTGTATTCTTATAATAGGCAATATCCGTAGCTATCAGCACTTTCTCCCGTCCATGTTCAGGGCAGTGTTTGATCATAAACACCTTATCATTCTCAAAAATAACCTTGGCATCTACACGGCGTAAACAGGTACTGCAAAGACTTATGGTAAAGTCATAATAGGTATAATCTTTTTCAGGCATATTGCTTCTGGATTAAACGGGATGGAAAAATGATTGACGGTGCGTAGTATAATAAACCGGCCAGGCAGGTCAGCTGTATACTCCCCAGGCCAAAGGCATACCGGTAGCCTGGTTTAATAAGATCAAGCAAAAAACGGAACAGCAGGTAAGCGATCATGAACAGCTTAAACCGGGCGCCGCATACCAGTGTATATTTCTTTTGGATCCAATACAACATACCGGCCAGCAACAGCAGGTAAATAATTTCGTATATGCTTACCGGATGGCGGATAACACCATCCCCCAGCTCCATGCCCCAGGGCAGGCTGGTGGCCACTCCATAGGTTTCCTCATACACGCCCATGCTGAAACAGCCTATGCGCCCCATGATCATGGCTAGTATTAACGGGTATACGAAAAGGTCGCCGGATGACTGGCGCTCCCCTATTACCTTTTTAATGCTTTCCACCCCAATAAGGCCGCCCAGCAAGCCCCCTACGATTGTTTTATTCTGGTAAATGTATAACAGCGGGTTTTCACTATGCAACAGTGCCGCCGGGTTTTCCAGGGCGCCCAGCAAACGGCTGCCCAGCACAGCCCCGAATATAGCGCCCGCAATCACCCACAGGCGGTTACTGTCCGGCAGGCCATCGCCCTGCTTTTTGCGCAGGTACAAAAAATAGCGAAAGCCCAGGAACATGCCCAGGGTTTCCATTACCGCATGTAATGGCAGTTTCAGGGAAAAAAGTGATACATAAACCGGAAAGTGCACGCTGTTATTGTTTTATCCACAGATCATGTGAAGGGTATCTTTCATAGGCAATAATACCATTTTCCCGGCTCAGATACACGCGGTATATGTGATCTCCCCCTTTCAGGCCCATGGTATCCTTTTCCAGCAGCTCCACGTTATTAAAAGTTCGTCCTTCCAGTATATGGCTGTAATAATAAACCGTTTTGTACGGACCTATTTCCGGTACATACCGTATGCCTGAATCGCCCATGGCGCCGCCGGAAAAGTTAAAATCGTCCAGGGCCAGGCTTACGGTCTGCGCCTCCTGGTTATCTATGTTCAATAATAAATTACCCTTACCGCGCACATACGCATAAATATGGCACCGGGGTCCATTAAACCCTGTTTTAATCTGCTCTGCCGCTGAACGCTCTACCACTTCGATCAGGATACTGTCTTTCTGCTGCCGGCTGTTTATAAAAAACAGCCACTGACCCTGCTGATAAGGAAGCCAGGTATCAAAAGCTGCGTCGCTAAAAGCCGGGCAGCTGATGGTACGTGAACAGAAGGTAAACACCTGCAGCACCGCAAAGGCTACTAAGGTTATCATCACCCAAAAGGTAAAACGGAAGCGGGTTTTAACAGGAGAACGTTGCATAGGTACAGAGTTGTATCTTATAAATTTAAGCTATGCATTGCCGATTTAAAACTTAAATGCCTGTAACCTTTTACAAGCCTACCCGTTACCGGGTGCTTACAAAAAATTAATACGCCCTTTGCCTTTCTTAAAAAAACCCGTAATACTTTTATGAGCTTAATACCATCCTTATGAGTAAAAGATTATTATGGTTGCTGCTTTTGCTTAGCGGCAGCAGCGCAATGGCGCAAATACCGTTAAAGGTGATCACCTTCAACATCCGCATGAATACGCCGGCCGACAGCCTGGATGCATGGCCTTACCGCAAGGACAAAGTGGCCAGTGAAGTGCTTTTTCATGAAGCAGATCTGTTAGGCGTACAGGAAGCTTTATATGTGCAAATGACGGATCTGCAGCAGCGCCTGCCGCAATATAAATACATTGGCGTAGGCCGGGGCGATGGTAAAACAGCAGACGAGTTCTCCGCTATTTTCTATGATACCACGCGGCTGCAGCTGCTGCAGGGCGAAACCTTCTGGTTATCCACTACACCCACAGTACCGGGCAGCAAAGGCTGGGATGCGGCTATTACCCGCATTGTAACCTGGGGCAAGTTCCGTGATAAAAAGACGAAGAAAGTATTCTTCCATTTCAATACTCACTTTGATCATAAAGGAGAGGTTGCGCGCCGGGAAAGCGCCCACCTGCTGTTAAAACAGGTGCATGACATTGCAGGCGCCACACCAGCTATTATTACCGGCGACTTTAATGCTACCCCGGATGATGAGCCTATACAGGTAATTGTAAACAACCAGGACCCGCTGCATTTAACAGACAGCAAGGCTATTAGCCAAACGCCGCATTACGGGCCCACCGGCACTTTCAATGGGTTTAAGAAAGCAGAGCTATCAGACCAGCCCATTGATCATATTTTCCTGAAAGGTAAATTCAAGGTGCTGCAGCATGCTACGCTGTCGCCCACCTGGAAGGGAAGATTTTCTTCTGATCACTTTGCCGTGTTCTGTAAATTATTAATTATTTAATTAAATCCCGGTCATTGCGAGGAGCAAAGTAAAGCCAGTGCGTGTGGGGCGACGAAGCAATCTACTGTTATTCCGGAGATTGCTTCGTCGCCCTTCCCGCTGTAGCTTCGCGCCTCCCCGCAATGACGGAATAATTAATAAAAAAACAGGAACGGAAAGTAACCTGGCAAGCGGTTGTTCTTTCCTGTTCCTGTTTTAATTTCTTCCTTCACTGATCAATCAATCATGCCCATGATCGGCGTGCATACAGCTTTCAAAGCCGCTACGGCATTTCTTACCGGTACCTGTATCCATATTCACATTGATCACCAGGTGACCGCCGCTGAATGAGCCGGTGAAATCCCCGATCTGCAGCTTGGCTGCAATGATCTTCAGATCCAGCTTCAGCTTACCTTTCATAGAGAGGGTGCTGTCCCCTACCACTACATCCCGGGCATCAGCCTTCAGGGTCATGGAGCCGGACAGGCGAATGGTGAACGGTATGTCGTCTCCCTGCCAGGTAATTTTACCTGCAAGCACGGCAGCGGGTTTAGGCTCATTACCTTCGGCCTTTACATATACTTTTACGTACTTGTAAGTGCCTTTGGGAATGTCTATTACCCCCAGGAAACCGATGGCTTTTAATACATCCACCTGCCGGTCGCCTTTGACGCTGAAGTTAACTTCATTGTTGCCTTTTTTGGCACTGAATTTAACTTCCCGTACCCTTAGCATAATTTCTGTCCAGGTAAAATCAAACAGACCGCTGGTTTTAGCCATGGATGGCTTGTTGGTGATAGCTGCCAGCTTTTCTATACCGGCTGCATCCCCGCCAATGGTAGTGGCCGCATTCTCTGCAGACATTTCATAACTGATCTGTCCGTCGGCATTTGCATCCTGTGGCTTTGAAGATTCTTGTTTCGAGCATGCGGAAAAGAAAAGTACTGACGCCAAGGCCAGTCCTCCGCAGACATGGTGGAATTTAGGTTGCATTTTTCGATATGGTTTAAAGTTGGGGAATTGTGAAACCGGAGTGAATATAACCTTTAATGGCGAGATAAAATGTTAACCGGATGCAATTTTAGGTTTTAGATTTACGATTTTAGACTAATTGGTAAAGTGCGTTGACCAAATCTAAAATCGTAAATCTGAAATCTAAAATCAAAATCAGTGTTGCGGCTTTAACCCTTCTGTAGCTACGCGCGAAGGTGTATCCTTCCCATCTACAATAGAAACGGCGCTAACGGCAATAGCCTGTATGGTGCTGGTAATGTTCTGTATATCTAAGGTTTCTACTTCATCATTTACGGAGTGGTATAAACTATCGGTATCTATCTGGTCGGTGGATATAGTGTGTGCCGGTACGCCTAAACGGGCCAGGGTAGCGTTATCCGAGCGGTAAAACAGCTGTTGGTCCGGATAAGGGTCCGGGTAAAAATGGAAGATGGAGCCTTCCAGGTTACGCTGTAAGATCTGCCCGAAATCTGATCTTTCAAAGCCGGTAATAAAAGCGCTGTTCTTGCCAAACTTGGATTCCTTACCGATCATTTCAATATTAAACATAGCCACTACTTTCTCCGGCGGCATGAGCTGGGAAAAGAACCGGGCGCCATAGCTGCCCATCTCTTCACCGGTAAAGGTGGCAAAGATCAGGGTGCGGGCAGGTTTGTGGTTCTTGTAATAATTGGCCAGCATCATTACCGCGGTAGAGCCGCTGGCATCATCATCAGCGCCGTTGGCAATACTATCCTGCTCCACGGGTTTTAAGATACCAATATGATCATAGTGGGCGGAGAAGATCACATATTCATCCGGACGGCTGCTGCCGGGTATCATACCTACCACGTTAAACAATGGCAGGGGTGTTACCTGCTGGCGCACATCCAGGTTCACGCTGCGTATAGCCGTATCAGTGGGTTCCTGCAATACCAGCACCAGGTTGCCGCTGTCTGCCATCTGGAAGTTCTGCTGCAGGTACTCACCGTATTGGCGGAAGCTTTCGCTTTGCGCGGCATCTACCCATACAATGGTATTACCTTTCTGCGAACGCAGGGCCCGTACCCGGTCAAAAAAGTTATCGCCGGATTTAATATGCTGTTCTGCCACCTGGCCTTCCTGGTTCCAGTTCAGCTGTCCGGCCGTACTTTTCACAATAACGTTTTCGGATACACGCTTTTCGCCATTGATGGTCAGGTTCACGCTTACCGGTTTTACGCGGTACATGTAAAAGGTTTGGCGGTAGCCTTTGGCATTCTGCCAGGGCTGCAGGCCGGCCTTTTGAAACTCCTGCTCAATGAACGTAGCTGCCTTATCTATACCGGGCGAGAATGTTTTGCGTCCCTGCATATCATCTGCCGCCAGTGTGCTGATAATACGTTTAACTTCTGAGCTGCTGATACTATCCTGTGAACGGGCATTTAGGCTAAAGGCTGCTAATATGACGGTGGTGGTTAACCAAATTCTGTACATAGAGATGCTTATTATAACACAAATAAACTAATATCTGCATAAACAAGCAAACCCATACGCCATAATTACGTATTTTTGGACACTTTCAGTACATTATGTCTAATCCGCATTTAAGACCAGAAGAAAACCGCCTCAGTGCAGCGGAAAAAGAGTTTGAGAATAGTATACGGCCCAGGGATATCGTTGATTTCTCCGGGCAGGAGCAGATCATTGACAACCTGAAAGTGTTTATTAAAGCGGCTAAAATGCGGGGCGAGGCATTGGATCACATCCTGTTCCATGGCCCTCCGGGACTGGGAAAAACCACCCTCTCGCGCATTGTGTCCAATGAAATGGGGGTAAGCATCAAGGAAACTTCCGGCCCGGTCATAGAAAAACCGGGCGACCTGGCCGGCCTGCTCACAAATTTAGAGGAACGGGATGTATTGTTCATTGACGAAATACACCGCTTAAGCACCGTGGTGGAGGAATACCTGTACTCCGCCATGGAAGATTACCGTATAGATATTATGATAGACAGCGGCCCCAGCGCCCGCTCTATACAAATAAACCTGCATCCTTTTACGCTGATTGGGGCTACCACCCGCAGTGGTTTGCTTACAGCGCCCCTGCTTTCCCGCTTTGGTATTAAATCCCGGCTGGAATACTACAATGCCGCCACCCTGCAAAAGATCATCTGGCGGGCTGCCGGCCTGCTGCAAACCAAGATCACTTCCGATGCGGCTATGGAAATAGCCCGGCGTTCCCGCGGCACCCCGCGTATTGCCAACGGGCTGCTGCGCCGTGTGCGTGATTTTGCGCAGGTAATGGGTAACGGCAGCATTGACATGGCCATTTCCGAGTTCAGCCTGAAAGCGCTGAATGTGGATGAATATGGCCTGGATGATATGGATAACCGCATCCTGAACGTGATCATTGAAAACTTTAAAGGCGGGCCTGTAGGTATTACCACCATTGCCACCGCAGTAGGGGAAGAACCCGGCACCCTGGAAGAAGTGTATGAGCCCTTTCTGATTCAGGAAGGTTTTATTAAACGCACGCCCCGTGGCCGCGAAGTAACGGAAAAAGCCTACACGCATTTGGGTAAGACGCCGAATAAAGGCGGAGGAAGCCTGCTGTTTTAATTACGAATTTTCAATTACGAATGAAGTAGCGATGTAGTAGCCATTTTAATCAGAACTTTAAATTATTTTTTATAAGAAAAGCCCTGCATGTTAATCATGCAGGGCTTTTTTATAATTTATGCTTATAGTCATCCGCCTTAAGTACTACCCAATTCGTAACTACTCCTTTACCACCAGCCTGAAGCCATTGCCGTGAATATTTACGATCTCAATATCCGGATCGTCTTTCAGGTACTTGCGCAGTTTGGCAATGTATACGTCCATACTGCGGCCGTTAAAATAAGTATCGCTGCCCCAGATCTTCTTCAGCGCCAGCTCCCGTGGCAGCAGGTCGTTCTTATGCTCACACAACATGCGCAGCAGCTCATTTTCTTTCGGGGAAAGGGTATGTGATTCACCGTCGTGCACAAGGGTACGCAGGCGGGCATTGAACTCGTAGCGGCCAATAGTAAATTCATGCTGCTCTTCTTCCTTATTGCTGAGCTCCTGGTTACGTTTCAGGATCGCTTTTATTTTCAGCAGCAGCAGCTCGCTGTCAAATGGTTTTACAATGTAATCGTCAGCGCCCAGCTTGTAGCCCTGGATAATGTCTTCCTTCATCGTTTTAGCGGAAAGGAAGAACAGGGGAATGTCCGGGTCTACATCGCGGATCTCCTCCGCCAGCTTAAAGCCATCCATATTGGGCATCATAATATCCAGCAGGCACAGGTCAAACTTTTCCCGGCGAAAGGCCGCCAGGGCCAGTATGCCGTCCCGGCACAATTCCACTTCATAGTCATTTAATTCCAGGTAGTTCTTGAGTACCATACCCAGGTTGGTATCATCTTCTGCCAGCAATATGTTTGGTTTACGCTCTTCCATAATACTTATGGGTTATTAGTTTAAACAAATATAGAATTTTATATAGCAAGAGGTCTTGCTAAATTGTTAAAATCGTCCATGGACCATAGTCCATAGTCCATTGCATACCTCATATGATAAATACTATCCAAGTAGGAAACAGCAGTAACTGCTAACTACAACCCATCATATCACATACTATGTAAAATCAGCACCGGTGAACCAGTCCATGGTCTATGGACCATCAACCATGGACTGCACCGCCTACAGCAGTGCACTAACGTTTATCTACCAACGAAGTAAAGGGATACCGCAGGTTCTTATAATCGATCATGTCCACTACAATGCTGCCTACGGAAATGGCGCTTTGAATGCGCAGGGGTACTTTATTAGGGTCATCGCTCACCCAAACATCCATCTGCTCTCCGCCCTGAAACATGGTGCCTTTGATCAGCAGGGGCTTAAAACGGATGGCCTTAAACTTGCCATAGCGGGTATCTATTACTTCCTTGCCCAGGTAACGGATATAAATGTTGTACACCTGGTCGTCCAGGAACATGTTGAAGGGTATCCTATCATTCACCTTGTACTTGTCAAAGTTAATGTTACGGGCGTAAAACACGGCGCTGATCACATCCTGCACGCATTCCGGCACTTTAAAGGTACCATTGGTGCTGGTGGCTATGTGCTGGGTTTGATCAAAGGTTACATTGTTATAGATCTTATAGCCGCCTTCATTTACATTCCGTACAAACTTCAGGGGCCGCATGCTGGCGGTATCAATATAACTTTCGTATTTATCGCGCACTTTAAAGAACCAGTCGTAGGCACGGTAGGTTTTGCCTTCGCCTATAACATGGTATACATCTTTACCGCCCAGCTTTTCCAGCAGGCACTTAAAGGTGGCCTCTCCGGCGCCCACATACACGCCGCTCAGGCGGTAATATACTTTCAGGGTTATACTTTCTCCGGGTTTAAAACTGCCATTGGTAATACCACAAAATTCACTCTGGGCTTTAACGGGATAACTATGGAACAGACCTGTAAGTAAGAATATGAGTATAAAATACCTCATGGATGGATGCTATTTATCCTTAAAAATCTTTACTCCCAATAACAGGATACTTCCCAGAACGGCCGGCAAAAGCAGGTTTATCAGCCAAATGCCTACAGTAGCAGCAATGATGGCCGCGGTATTATTGCTTAACAAGCCCAGGAAATAGATGCTTACCTTACCTCTCAGCCCCAGCTCAACTACGGCAATGGTGGGCACTAAAGCCATTACCAGGTAGATCACTGCATTCAGCAGAAACCCTTGCCACCACAGCATATCCACACCAAAGGTATCCAGCAAAATCAAATACTGTGCCGAGAAGATCACGTACCGGCAGGCGGAAAGCAGCAGCAGGTATTGCAGATCCGCACTGGTATAGCGGGTGATGATCTGTATAAATACTTTGGCCTTCCTTAGTACCGGTATCTTTTCAAAGATCGCTATTACAATCTGTAACCGAAAATATAATATAATGGTCAAGGCTCCAATAAGCATGAGCACCCCCAGCAAAATTTTTTCCCAGAAGTTAGGGGAAAAATAGGCGTTTGCCTTGATCAGCGGGAAGTTATTGATATAGTAAATGAGCCCTGTTAACCCAAAGATAATAGTAACAATGAGCTGACTGAGGCCGCCGATCATGGTGGCGGCAATAGACTTCAGCTTGTTCTGGTTGCTCATATACAGCATACGGCCACCGTATTCGCCTATACGGTTTGGGGTGTTGATAGACAGGGATACCCCGGACAGCACCGCGCTGAAAGCCCGCAGGAACGATACCTCCTCCAGGGAGCGTACCAGCAGCTGCCACTTACGCGCCTCCAGCCCCCAGTTAAAAAGCATTAATATAAACACTAACGTTAGTGCCACCCCTCCCTTTTGCCGGAGGGTAAACCACATGTGATGTAAAGAAAGGGCCAGATCGGGCTGATGTTTTACCTGGGAGTAGATGGAATAGGCTAACCAGCTAAAAAGGACCGCGCCTAACAGGTAATTGAGAATTATTTTGGTACTTTTGTTCAGACATTAAGATTTTGGCAAAAATAAACCGCGGTTGGCAAACAAGTCAAAAATAATTCTGGGGATAGACCCAGGTACGCTGGTAATGGGGTATGGCCTTATACAGGTTCAAGGCAAAAATGCCAGTCTTATAAAAATGGATGTGCTGAAACTATCCAATCGTAAAGACCACTATGAAAGGCTACAACTGATTCATTCCTGTATTAATGAGCTTATACTGTTACACAAACCTGATTGTTGTGCAATTGAAGCTCCCTTTTTTGGTAAGAACGTTCAAAGTATGTTAAAGCTGGGCCGCGCGCAGGGGGTAGCCATTGCTACTGCCATGCAGGCCGGCCTTACTGTAGCTGAATACTCCCCTAAAAAAGTGAAACAGTCCATTACCGGTAACGGTAATGCCGACAAGGAACAGGTATGGCAGATGTTACAGCGTATACTTACGTTCTCAGAACGGCCCGATTACCTGGATGCAACCGATGCCCTGGCAGTAGCCGTGTGCCATCATTTCCAGGAAAGCAGCCCCCTGGCCGGCCTGCCCAAAGCAAAAGGATGGGAACAATTTTTGCAACAGCACCCCAACCGGATCGTGAGCAAGTAGCTTCCCCAGCCCTGAGGCAGCCCCATTTTGCCCACTGCAAACTGGTAACAGTGAGGAAGTTATACAATCCATCATTAAAAAGGTTATTTTATAAGTTCATAAATTGTATTTATTTTGACTAAAAATCTCCTTGATAACTCCATGAATAACTGGGCCGGGGACAGCGCCATTGCTACAATGATTACCAATTCAAACCGGATTATTCGTAGAAAACGAGACATTTATATTAATTCAGCATCACTGCAACTATGAAAGCAAGAATCCTATTTGTGGAAGATGATCAGAATGTTGGTGCAGCCACGAAACGAAGACTTGAGGAACAGGGCTATGAAGTACGGCATTGTACAGACGGGCTAATGGCCTGGGAAGAGTTCCAGCACCGGACTTTCGATATCTGCCTGCTGGATGTGATGATCCCCAAAAAAGGCGGGGGTCTTGAAAAAGGCGGCATTTCCGAAAAAGACCATGGTTTTGAGCTGGCCAGGCAGATCCGCAAGCGGAATGATTTGATCCCTATCCTGTTCATTACTTCCAAATCCATGATGGAGGATAAGATCGCCGGGTTTAAGACCGGTGCGGATGATTACATTACCAAGCCCATTAACCTGCAGGAGCTGGTTTTGCGGATAGAGGTGTTCCTGAAAAGGACCAAGAACATGGTACAGGCTACCCAGGCGGCAAAACCTTCCCAGTACGTAATTGGCAAGCTCACCTTTGATTACGCCGACCTTAGGCTGCATGACAGTACGCAGGACAAGTCGTTCACCCTTACCCAAAAAGAGGCCGACCTGCTACGGTACCTGTGTGATAATGTCAATAAAGCGCTGAAGCGGGAAGATATCTTATTTAATGTATGGGGCAAGGACGATTACTTCCTGGGCCGCAGCATGGACGTGTTTATTACCAAACTGAGGAAGTATTTTAAATCAGACCCTGAGATAAAGCTGGAAACCCTGCATGGTGTAGGCTTCCGTTTTAATGTGCCCCACACGCCTAATGTGTCAACATCTCTGCCCTGATCTTTTCCTGCACTGCTTTAAACTCCGCCTCCGTCAACTTTAGCTTGGGATGAGCAAAGTTCATATCATCTGCCGAATTGATCGGGATCAGGTGCATGTGCGCATGCGCTACCTCCAGCCCTACTACGCTAACGCCTACCCGGTTACAGGGAAAGGAGCGCTCCAGGGCTTTGGCAATGGGCCGGGCAAATACCAGCCACTCTCCCAGCAGCTCATCCGGCACATCAAAGAATTTGTCAACTTCCAGCTTGGGCACAATCAGCGTATGCCCTTTTACCAGCGGAAAAATATCCAGGAAAGCATAGAAGTGGTCATTCTCTGCTATCTTATAGCTGGGGATCTCTCCTTTAATGATCTTAGTGAAAACGGAAACAGACATACTATTTACGATTTATGATTTACGGGGATTTGAACAGATCTGAAATGCAGATCTAAGATCTGAAATAAAAAACCCCGGCGCAAGGCCGGGGTGGTGTAACAAGTGTATCAGTTTATCAAACGCTTATATTATCAATCTTGAATTTGATGTGCCCGTTAGGCGCCTGTACATCAGCTACCTCGCCTACCTGTTTGCCTAACAAACCTTTACCAATAGGAGAAGTTACAGATATCTTACCCGCTTTCAGATCAGCTTCTGTTTCAGACACCAGCTGGTAGGTAACGGTTTTTTTATTGGCTACATTGGTAATAGTTACCTTACATAAAATGGATACTTTGGAGGTATCAATGGTATCTGCTTCTACTATCCTGGCGGTAGCAATCGCATTTTCCAAAGTAGCAATTTTAGCTTCGTGCAATCCCTGTGCTTCTTTAGCCGCATCGTATTCGGCATTCTCCTTCAGGTCGCCTTTTTCCCGTGCTTCTGAAATGGCCCTGGCAATTTCTGCCCTGCCCTTCGTTTTCAGGGCACTCAGCTCATCCCTCATTAGATCCAGGGTTTCTTTCGTAACATAGTTGACGCCAGACATATCTTTTGGGTTTTAGAAATAAGAAAAAAAAATCAACGCCTCCATTTTCACAGAAGCGTTGGTACTATGTTTGTATTTAGGCAAATATAACTATTTTTCGATTCCGCCCAACTTAAATTCCCAGCTTATCCAATACATAGCGGGGCATTTTAATACTTGCCTCATGGGAGTATCCGGCGATGTGCGGGGTAAGCACTACGTTGGGTAATTGCAGCAAACGTTCCAGCTGTTGCTGCTCTGTTTCTGAATAGGTGGGCAGCTTTTCATTTTCCAGCACATCCAGCCCGGCGCCCGCCAGGGTACCTGCTTCCAGGGCTTCAATAAGGTCCGCTGTATTCACTATTTTACCACGCGCTGTGTTCAGGAAATAGATCCTTTTATGGAACGACTTAAAGAAAGCAGCATTGGCCAGGTGGCGTGTTTCTTCTGTTAAGGGCAGGTGAATGCTGATCACATCTGCCTTTGTGAACAGCTCCTCCATGGTAGCTTCTTTTACATGATCTGTGCTGAAGCCTTTTTTATATTTATCATAGGCCAGTATCTCCACATCAAATCCCTGCAGCTTATGCGCAAAGGCGCCCCCGGTATGCCCAAAGCCAATAATGCCTACGGTGCGGCCATTCAGCTCATAACCCCGGTTGCCATCCCGCTCCCAGATGCCGCGGCGCAGCTCCAGGTTGCTTTTTAAGATATTGTTCATCAGGGCTAACAGCATACCCAGGGCCTGCTCCCCTACTGCATCACAGTTGCCTTCAGGGCTGCTTTCACATTGTATGCCCTTGCTTTCTGCATAAGGCACATCTATCAGCTCCATGCCGGATCCCAGCCGTCCTATCCATTGCAGCTGCGGGGCATTATCTATAAATGATTTGTCTATACGCAGGCGGGTGGTAACTATGAGGCCGGTACAATCATGCACGGCAGCAACCGCTTCATCATATGTAATGGAAGGCTGGTAGCTTACTTCGTATCCTTTTTCTTCCAGTCTGTTCACCAGGTATTCATGCACCTTGGCGGTAATTAATACTTTCTTCTTCATATCATCTTATGCGATAATGCTACAAAATCGGCCACAGAAAGCTCTTCTGCCCTTTTGCTGAAGAGGCTGTCCTGCAGGTATTCCTTATCAAATAATGTTTTTAACGGGTTGCGCAGCTGTTTACGGCGCTGGTTAAAAGCGGTTTTCACCAGGTTAAAGAACTTGCGCTCACTGGCAATCTCATAGGGCTGTTCCAGGCGGGTAAGCCTTATTACGGCCGACTTTACTTTGGGCGGCGGGTTAAAACACTGCTCATGTACTTCAAACAGGTACTCTACCCGGTACCAGGCCTGTAACAGCACGCTCAAAATGCCATAATCCTTATTGCCATGGCTGGCGGCAATGCGCAGCGCTACCTCTTTCTGGAACATGCCTACCACCTCCGGCACCTGGGTTTTCCATTCCAGCACCCGGAACATGATCTGGGAAGATATGTTGTAAGGGAAATTGCCGATAACGCTAAACTGGCCCTGGAAGGGTACTTCCATATCCAGGAAGCTCTTGTGAATGAGCTTGTCCTTTATATCAGGATAAGTTTTTTCCAGGTACTGCACTTTTTCCCTATCCAGCTCCACGGCTTTAAAGTTAATACCCGGTACCTGCAGCAGGTATTTGGTGATGGCGCCCGCGCCGGGGCCTACTTCCAGCACTTGCTGGCCTTGGATTACAGGTAACGACTGGACAATCTTTTTGCACATGTTCTCATCTTTGAGGAAGTGCTGGCCCAGTGATTTCTTTAATGTGTACATGTTCCCGCAAAGATACCAAATACCGCATTGTACTTTGTATTTGGTATCTTTGTATCTTGGTATTTTATCCACCCATGAGTAATACGCACACTAACAAACCGGTTATCGGCATCACCGTAGGTGATCTGAACAGCATTGGTACGGAGCTCGTTATCAAAACCTTTACGGATAACAGGATGCTGGAGTTCTGCACTCCCGTGATCTTTGCTTCCAATAAAACCATTAACTTCTACCGGAAGCTGATGAATGAGAACAACTTCAATTACCAGAGCCTGAAAGAGTTTGCCCGCCTGAACCACAAGCAGGTGAATGTTTTCAATTGCTGGGAAGAGGAAGTGCAGATTATGCCGGGCGCGCTGAATGAAGCCGGCGGCAAATATGCAGCCCGCTCCTTAGCCGTGGCTATCCAATGCCTGAAAGATGGCGTTATACAAGGGCTGGTAACCGCGCCTATTCACAAAAAGAATATACAAAGCGCCGACTTCAATTACACGGGGCATACGCCTTTCCTGCGGGATGCCTTTAGTGCAAAGGATGTGCTGATGTTTATGACGGCCGATAATATGCGTATTGGCCTGCTTACAGAACATGTGCCGGTAGCGGAAGTAGCCCAATATGTAACAAAGGAAAATATCCTGGGTAAGCTGCAGCTGATGCAGGACAGCCTGATCAAAGACTTTGGGATTGACAGCCCCCGCATTGCGGTGCTGGGCTTAAACCCCCATGCCGGCGATGACGGGCTGATAGGCCAGGAAGAAATTAATGAGATCATCCCCGCTATTAATAAAGCTAAAAGCAACGGCATCCTGGCCTTTGGGCCTTACAGCGCCGATGCGTTCTTTGCCCGTACCATGTATGCCCAGTTTGACGGGGTGCTGGCTATGTACCACGATCAGGGCCTGATACCCTTTAAATCACTGGCCAGCGGCGAAGGTATTAACTACACCGCCGGGCTGCCTATTGTACGCACTTCCCCGGACCACGGTACCGCGTTTGACATTGCCGGTAAGAACCTGGCAGATGCCGCCTCTTTCCGGCAGGCCATTTTCAGCTGCCTGGATATCCTGGAAAAGCGCGAGATCTATGCGGAAAATACCCGGAACCCGCTGAAGAAGATGGAGCTGGCATCGGAGTAGCTTGCAGTTAGCTGTTAGGTGTTAGCTGTTAGCTGCCTGGTATGGCAGACATCATATAACTTTAGAAACTTGCAATACAGATGATTGTATAAAGGAGGCCAGTT
>NZ_JAGXJN010000023.1:0-47043 GCF_019091455.1 Chitinophaga sp. GbtcB8 | reverse complement strand
AGGTGTTAGCTGTTAGCTGTTAGCCGTTAGCGGTAAAATGTACTTCAGTAATAAATGTATCTCAATAAAAAGGCCTTCAACATCATATGGTGTTGAAGGCTTTTTACTTTTAGAACTTGCCTTGACAGCTAATAGCTAATAACTAATAGCTAACTGCTAAAGATGAAATGCTGCCATTTCCATCCAGCTATCGCCCCGGTGGGGATAAATGTTGTTATGGCCATATAACTTCTCCTCCACTGTATGCATATCATACACGTCGTGTATTTCTGCCTGCAGCAGCTCCAGTATGTTCAATATCTTTTTACGGCTGTAATAATAAAGCTCCACACCCAGGCTCTTTTGCAGCAGGTCATTTATTTCGTTAAATGCATGCCTGGTGGCGGCCGATCTGATATCTTCTGCCGGCAGCAGGTAATCTATGATCACGGTATTGCGCGCATTCTTTGTACTAAAACATTGTATAATATCTCGGAACTGTTCCTCCGTTATATAGGGAACAATGCCTTCCAGGATAATGATGGCAGGCTGTGAAGCATCGTAACCGGCGTCTCTTAGCTGCCGCTTGCATTGTATGGTATGGGTAATATCTGTTAGCAGGGTAACGGGTAAGCTTAGCTGAGGCGCAATGTTGCGGTAAATACGGCCTTTATCCTCCATCCAGGCCTGGTCCATTTCATAAATACCGTTGATCAGCTGCGGGTACTCCGCTGCCAGCTGTAATCCCAGGGGATCCAGACCAGCTGCTATAATACAGATCTGTTGCTGTGGGTACCGGCTAATGAACTGCCGTATAAGATAACGCACCATTTTTTTGCGCAGCTGTATCATGCCCTCCAGCGGGACATTCAGCTGGCTGATAGCTGCCACAAGGGGTTGCACATCGCCCAGGTCTATGTACTGCATGTATTTACGGCTTAGCGGGTCCGTATACATTTCTTTGGCATAAGATAGTATCAATGCTGAAGTGGGCGCCACTCTCAACATGGATGCAGGGGTATTCATGGGAGTAACATTTTTGGAATGAAAAGGCCGATCCGATGGCTTCCCTATAAAATTAGCGGTTAGAACTGAAGTAACATCGCAGTTCCGGCTGCAGCAATTATTTGTGCTTACCCGCGTTCAGATAGGATTGTATAGAGCTTACGTAGCTTGCAAAGGCTTTGCTGCCCTGCGTGGTTATTTTGCAAAGGGTTTGCGGATAGTTGTCTTTAAATTGTTTGATCACATCAATATAACCGGCTTCTTTCAGCTTATTGATCTGCACACTCAGATTTCCGGCAGAGGCATTGGTCCTTTCTTTCAGCAGCATAAATTCCGCCTCCTGCTCGCTGACCAGTACCGACATAATGGCCAGGCGCAGTTGTGAATGCAGAACAGGGTCCAGGTCTTTAAAATACATCATCACAACTATAGTTAACGAATATCAAATTAAAGTGCGAAGGGCAGAAAATGAAAGGTGAAGCATGGCGGTACCTCACCTTTCGCACTTCACATTTTCTCCTGTATTATTTGCCTGCCTGTTGCAGCAGATCTTTTGCATGGGGCTCGCCCCAGTGCGGTGCTATGCTGCTGGCGGGTTTAAAGGCTGCATATTTCTGCAGGGCTACCTGTAATACTTCTTTGGCTTTTGCTTTATCGCCGCCAAACTGTTCCGGTGTATAATACAGGGCCTGGCCTTCCAGCAGGTATACACGCGGGTTTTCAGGATTTATCTGTTTGGCTTTTTGTATTTGCATGCCGGATTCCGGACCGTACTGCTGTCCCCTGGTTTGCGGGTCTACCATAATACGTGAGGAGGCAATGAGGGAACGGATGCAGGCTACTTCATCATCATTCTGTTTTAATGAATCAGCTTTGTTGATGTTGGCTTCTGCTTTATCTGCCAGGCCATCTATTTTATCTTTATCCTGCGTCATCAGGGCAGACATTACCTGTGAGTAAGCAGCGTAATAATAAGGCAGCCACTGGTTTTTTTCCGCTGCAGCAATACGCTCAAAAGTGTTGGATATATCCAGCATACTTTGCGGGTTGTAGCTGGCGGGTACATCCAGCAGGCCTACCTGTTTGGTCATAGCATCCTGGTATTGGGGGCTTTGGGCTTTGGTAACTACAGCCGCAAAAACCGGTAACAGTAAAAGGAGGAAATGTTTCATATACGATCTGTTTTTATTGTTGATGGTTTGAATGATATGTTTAGAGATTATTAATTACATCCTGGCGGCGGTCAACACCAAAGTTCATGAACATGCCTACAAACAGGAACCGGGGCGCATTGGGCACTATCTCCTCCCGGCGCAGCCCATCTGTGGAATAACGGTAACCATATACCTGTTTAAAGTCAAACACATTGGTAACGGATATTACAAATACGGTGAATGCTTTGCCAACAGTAGTAAGGTAGCTGGCGCTCAAACCTAATGTATTAAAGTCAATGGTTTTTTCTGACATGAACTTACTTTCCGGCAGGTTGGGATTATAATAGGGCCGCCCACTGGCATAGCTGTAAGTTACCCCAATATTGGTAGTGATCTTGGGGAAATATTTCTTCATTACCAGGCTGGCGGTATGTTTGGCCGCAAAATCAGGCTGTACCTCGTAAGGGTAGTACAGGTAGTTGCGCTTAGTATCCAGGAAAGAATAGGAGATCCAGTAATCCAGGTTCTTAATGGTTTTACGATCCCTCCAGAACAGCTCTATACCTTTCGCATAGCCGGTACCGTTAGTAAGGGTATCCGGTACTGTTTTTACCAGGTCTTTATACTTTTTATAGAATGCTTCTACGCGGAAAGTATAGTTGCTTGACAGGCGCTGGAAGCTGGCTATATAGTGCGTGGCTTTCATGTAGCTCAGGTCCTGCTTAAAGCGCAGGTACTGTGGTTCCGGCTTCTGGTAATAATCGCCATAGGCCAGGGAAAACTGGCTGTAATCATCCAGCTTATAAGCTAAGGAAACGCGGGGCGCCAGGTTCACTTTTGCCAGTATAGTAGAATATTCCAGGCGTCCGCCAAAGCGGCCTACAAAGCGGGGAGTGAAATAAATATCGCTTTCTGCAAAACCGGCGGAGTAATTATCTACATAATTAACCTTGTAACTGTTAAACTCAGAACGTTCTGCCGCATACTGGTATTCACCACCCAGCCGCAGCTGGGAAAAAGCGCCCAGGCTTTTGGTAAGCATTAACCTCAGCTGGCTCAGGTCTGAACGGGCATGCACATTGGTTACCGGCGATTTCTTAATAGTATCCAGCTTTATTTTATCAATGTTGGAGCTGTACGAGAAGCCGGCATTCATGCGCCAGCCACTGCCCAGGCTCTCTTTATAGGTGAGGTTCGTATATACGTTCTGGTTACGCACGTCTGTTTGCTCCTGGTAACCGGGATATTCAATGCTGTTCTTTTTAAAACCCATCCGGCTCCAGTTACCATATCCATAAAATTTAAGGATACCGGTAGAAGATGTTCTTCGGCGGAAGTTCAGGGAAGTACCTATAATTTCCGGGCCTACGGTAGGCTCCTGCTTGGGCTTGGCTATATTGAAATAAGGCGCCAGGTTGGTATAATCCGCCTCTATGCCAAAGGAGCCTTTTTTATCTTTCGACAATTCATCCAACCCGCCGCTTACACCCAGCACGGAGGCGCCCAGGCTATAGGAAGAGCGGGCGGGCAGGTCTTCTGATTCCAGCACCAGCGCAGAGGAAAGCCCCTGCCCGTATTGGGCGGAGTAACCACCACTGCTAAAGGTGGTGCCCTTAAACAGGAAGGGCGAAAAACGGCCCCGGCCCGGCATGTCCGGCAGGCTGGTAAAAAAGGGATTTCTTACCATTAACCCATCAATGAAGATCTGTGTTTCATAACCGGTACCACCACGTACAAAAAGGCCTTCCCGGTCGTTGGTTTGCTGTGTGCCGGGCAGTGTTTTAAGCGCGTTCACAATATCAGCGGTGGCGCCGGCAGTGGTTACTATGTCCAGGGGTTTAAGCACAGTGTTGTTCTTATCATTGCTGGCTTCAATACTACCGGCTGAAATAGTTACCACTTTCAGCTCATTCATAGCTGCTTTGAGCATAAGCGTTACCTGCACGGGGCCGGTAATGTTTATGGCTTGTTCCTGTGTTTGAAAGCTCATTAAGCTGGCTACCAGCACCTGCGGGCCGGTGGTAGTGGTGGTAAAGGAAAAGGTGCCGTCTGCCCCGGCAGTGGCACCGTCGTAGCTGCCTTTTATATACACGTTTACGCCGGGCAGCGGGCGTTTTTTAGCATCTGTGACCTTACCGATAATTTTTTGCTGCGCCAGTACCAGCGCGGGTAAACATATACAGAGCAATAGGTTAAATGAATGTTTCCACATGGGTTGGGGATTTACAACAAAGCTAATTTAGTTTATTTTGTAAACAAAGTTACGATATAAACAAATCGGTTAAGGCGGGGATGAGGAGCGGTGAAAGGGGGAAAAGGGTCGGGGAAAATGGAGGTAATGGCAGCAGTAGATAAGATCATTCACAATCAACTTGCCTTATGCAAAACCCTTTGATAAATTTGATAAAGAACCTGAAAGTCAATTAACACAAAATTTATGAGCAACCCAGCACCCTTCACCGTTGAAACTACGGTAAATGCCCCGGTAGAAAAGGTTTGGAAACTATGGACAACCCCTGCCGACATTATGCAATGGAATGCCCCTTCCGATGACTGGCATTGCCCAAGCGCGGAAGCCGATTTGAAAGAAGGCGGAACCTTTTCTTTCAGAATGGAAACTAAAGACGGGCGTGTTGGGTTTGACCATAGTGGCAAATACAGCAGGATAATACCCAATGAGCTTATTGAATATCTGGTTTCCGATGGCAGAAGCTCCGCAATTAAATTCATAGCGGATGGCAATAAAACTACCGTAGCAGAAACCTTTGTACCGGAAAAAGAAACCCCGCTTGAAATGCAAAAATGGTTTACCCAATCGGTAATAGACAACTTTAAAAATTACGCAGAAAGTAAATAACAACCATGTATAAAACAAAGATCCCGGCCAATTGACCGGGATCTTCATTATGCTAAATTACCTTATTTACTTATGCAAATCTTGGCTTCAGCTCATTGGCCAAAGTCACCATCTTTTTGATGCCATCATCTGCCAGGTTACCCTTTTTGAATTCGGCCAGCACTTCAGGCAGGCGTACTTCCATTTCATGCAGGAAAGCTTCTTCAAAGGCACGTACATTCCTCACCGGTACTTCACGCAGCAAACCCTGTGTACCCAGGTAGATCATTGCTACCTGTTTTTCCACTGAATAAGGGCTGAACTGAGCCTGCTTCAGGATCTCCACGTTGCGGGCGCCTTTGTCCAGTACGGCTTTGGTAGCCGCATCCAGGTCGCCACCGAATTTGGAGAAGGCCTCCATTTCGCGGTATTGCGCCTGGTCCAGCTTCAGGGTACCGGCCACTTTCTTCATGGATTTGATCTGTGCATTACCACCTACGCGGCTTACAGAGATACCCACGTTAATAGCAGGACGGATACCGGCGTTGAACAGGTTGGATTCCAGGAAGATCTGACCATCCGTAATAGAGATCACGTTGGTAGGAATGTATGCAGATACGTCACCGGCCTGTGTTTCAATGATCGGTAACGCGGTCAGGGAACCGCCACCTTTCACCAGGTGTTTGATAGAATCCGGCAGGTCGTTCATCTGGCGGGCTATTTCATCCTTGGCGATCACTTTAGCGGCACGCTCCAGCAAACGGCTATGCAGGTAAAATACGTCGCCAGGGTAAGCTTCGCGGCCCGGTGGGCGGCGCAGCAGCAGGGATACTTCACGGTAAGCCACCGCCTGTTTAGACAGATCATCATAAATGATCAGCGCCGGGCGGCCGGTATCACGGAAGAACTCACCGATGGCAGCACCTGCAAACGGAGCGTAGAACTGCAGCGGAGCCGGTTCAGAGGCAGATGCAGCTACGATGGTAGTGTAGGCCATAGCGCCGTTATCCTGCAGGGTTTTCATTACACCTGCAATGGTAGAGGCTTTCTGGCCAATAGCTACATATATGCAATATACAGGCTTGCCTGCATCGTAAAACTCTTTCTGGTTAATGATGGTGTCAATACAGATGGCGGTTTTACCGGTCTGGCGATCACCGATCACCAGCTCACGCTGGCCGCGGCCAATGGGGATCATGGCGTCAATAGCCTTGATACCGGTTTGCATGGGTTCTTTTACCGGCTCGCGATAGATAACACCCGGTGCTTTACGCTCCAGGGGCATTTCATATAATTCGCCGGTAATGGGGCCTTTACCATCTATAGGGTTACCCAGGGTATTTACAACACGGCCTATCAGTCCTTCGCCCACTTTAATGGAAGCGATCAAACCGGTACGGTGTACTTTATTGCCTTCTTTTATTGCACCGGATTCACCCATCAGTACCACACCCACGTTATCTTCTTCCAGGTTCAGGGCTATGGCTTTTACACCATTCTCAAACTCCACCAGTTCACCGTAACGAACATTATTCAGTCCATATATACGGGCAATACCGTCGCCCACCTGCAATACCGTGCCTACCTCTTCCAGGTCGGCTGCGGCATTGAAATTGCTCAATTGCTGGCGCAATATTGCCGAAATTTCATCAGGTTTTATCTCAACCATAATTATGCTTTTTAAAAAGAGTGCTTTAAGAATTTTTAGGTTTCAGATTGCTGTTCCTGTTTCCGGGAACCATGCTGCTAAAACCGGTATATTGTAATTATTTGATATTAGGCGTGTAAATGTTCTGTGCAAACTGTTTTTTAATGTCTTTCAGGTCGCGCAGAATGGAAGCATCAAACAGGCGGTCATCTGTTTCCAGTACAAAACCACCTATCAGGTCCGGCTCCACAGCGGTTTCCATCTCTATCTTTTTATCAGAGCCGGCTTCAACCTTTTGCTTGATAGCGCTGAGGATGGCGGCATCCAGCGGTATGGCAGTAGTGATCTTTACCTTACTGATATTGTTTAACAGGTTGTACTGCCGCGCAAATTCCGTAGTGATCTCCGGCAGGTTGCTTTCGCGGCCTTTTGTTACCAGCAGCTGAATGAACAGGGAGGTAATGTTGCTTATTTTACCTTCCAGGATGGCTGCCAGTATCTTTTGTTTTTTATCCGGTTTAATGACAGGGCTTCTCAGCAAAGTCACCACATCGGGATTGCCTTTGGTGATCTGTTGCAGCACCTGCATATCTGCACGGACAACTTCCAGCTGGCCCTTTTCAATGGCCAGATCCACCAAAGATTTTGCATATCGGGATGCTAAACGGGGATTTTGCATATTATTATAATGTGCTCATTTGCTAAAATGCTGATGTGCCGGTTTGGTTTATTAGCACATCAGCATTTCAGCATATTAATTAATTCAGTTTGATGCTTTCAGCCTGTTGTTTGATGAACTGCTCCTGGGCAGATTTATCAGACAGCTCTTTTCTCAGCACTTTCTCTGCCACTTCAATTACCAGCCGGCCTACCTGGTTCTTTACATCCGTAAGGGCGGCCATTTTCTGGTTCTCTATTGCGGTATAGGCTTCGTTAATGATCTTTTTCGCTTCTGCCTGTGCCTGGGTCTTGGCTTCGCCAATGATCTGGTCCTTGGCTTCCTTGGCTTCTTTCAGGATCTTGCTCCTTTCAGCCTTGGCTTCTGCCAGCACATGCTCATGCTCTGCCTTCATCTGCGCCATTTCTTCCTTTACCCTTTCTGCAGCTGCAATAGAATCTGAGATGGAAGTTTCCCTTTCCTTTAAAGTAGACAGGATGGGTTTCCAGGCAAATTTTTTCAGGATGAGGAAAACAATGATGAATATTAAGAATGAAATGGTAAACAAGCCTAACGCGGGCTGTAACAGATCCATGATTATTATTTTAATTGCGATTTACTAATTCGGAATTACGGCAGGATATCAAATTATGTGTTTTAGTTCGCATAACATAACTGATCTTTCGTAATTATAATTACTGCACCCTTTGCCCTGTGCGCCGGATGCAGTAATCAATTTTGTCTTACATCACTACTGCCAGCAGACCTGCGATAACGCCGAACAGGGCAACACCCTCTACCAGCGCCGCAGCCAGGATCATGTTTGCGCGGATGTCGTTAGCAGCTTCGGGCTGACGGGCGATGGATTCCAGCGCGCTTTTACCGATGTTACCTACACCGATACCAGCAGCGATAGCAGCAATACCAGCACCAACGGCACCACCAGCTTTAGCCAGACCAGCACCTGCAGCAGCCTGCAATAAAATTGTTAAAAGAGCCATAGTTTAATATATATGTGTTGTTATAAAAATTTACGATTTAATGATGGTGCTCATCATGTGCGCCTTCCATAGCCTGCCCAATGAACACAGCCGTAAGGTTAGCAAAGATAAAAGCCTGAATGAAAGCTACCAGCACCTCCAGCATCATCATCACAATGTTAAAAACAATGGTTACCGGTAAAAATCCATAACCGGCAAACCGGTTCATGGCGCCAAATATAAACACCAGGGAAATAATACTCAGGATAATAATGTGACCGGCCAGCATATTGGCAAACAACCGGATCATCAGGGAAATAGGTTTGGTGAACACACCGATCAGCTCCACGGGCGCCAAAATGAGCTTTACACCAAACGGTACCGGGGGGTTAAAGATATGACCCCAGAAGTGTTTGTTGGAGCTAAGCAGGATGGCTATAAAGCTAATGATAGCCAGCGCAGCGGTTACCGCCAGGTTGCCGGTTACGTTTGCAGAACCCGGCAGCAGGCCCAACAGGTTATTAATGAGAATAAAGAAAAAGATCGTTAATATAAAGGGAGTAAATCTTTCGTAGTGTTTGCCGGGAATGTTGGGCTTTACTACCTCATCGCGCATAAAGATGATCACCGGCTCCATCAGGCTCTGGAAGCCTTTAGGGGCTTGTTTGGATCCGCGGATACGGTATGCTTTGGCTACATTCAGCATTAGTATTACCAGCAGCACAGCGGCCAGCAGCATAGAGGTGATGTTCTTGGTCATGGAAAAATCGTAGATCTCTGCCTCAGTAGGATTATCATTCTCATCTACAGCGATCACTTTACCATCCATGTACTTGACAGGGTCCAGGCCTTTTTCATGCAGGTAATGGCTATTTACCAGGCGGTAACCGTCAAAAGCAGCATGGCCGTGGTGAAAACGGGAAGAGGAAAATACAGACAGGCCTCTTTCCTTATTGTAAATGATCACCGGCAGCGGCAGGGTAACAGGCGTTTCTCCGAAATCCACCAGGTGCCAGTCATGTGCATCCTTTACGTGGCCCAGGATCACTTCCTTGGCATCAAAACCACCTTTGTGTTCACCCGGTTCTTCCGCCGTGGCTAATGCATGTTGGGAACCATTATGTGTTTCTTTTTCTTCATGCGATTGTGCATGTGCAAAAGAGCTAACACCAATAATGTTCAGGGCTAGTAACAGCGCTATCAGACTATGTTTGAGCAAGTTGCAGGAAATCACCGTTTTCTGAAATTTTGCGCAAAGATAACCGATTTTAACTCAAATAGGTAGTGGTTTTAAAAAAAAGGGAGAACAAACTTTAACCTGTTGATAAACAATGATTTATTTTCTTTTGGCGGGCCTTCAGAAAACAAAAAAAACCGCCCCTTTTTGATGAGGCGGTTTAGTGTATGGTACCCAGTTATTTAAATGAAATATATTTCTGTTCTGCGTTCATGATCTTAGTAAAGAAATCTTTCATATTACTCATATCCGTTGCTTCAATAAGCTGGTTACGGTTCGTGGCAAAACTGCGCCGGATGGTAAGCTTATTGGGCGCCGATTTCCGGTAGGTCAGATGGTAGCTCATATTATTAAAACCAGCCTCCACATCTGCAGGCACCTGGTCAAATGCTTTACCAGCCGGAATTTCTACATCAATATCTGTAACATACTGATCGGTGTTCTCATAGTTCCAGTATTCAAAGGGATACTGCCGCGTATCGGCGCTAAAAATGTCGGCGGTGGCCACCACATCTACAAATACCGGTTTTATCATGCTGAAATCACCTACATTAATTACATCATTTTTGATGGTATAATGCAGCTCCTGGCTCACGGTGTCCTGCAGATTATCCAGGTTGTTAAAAGTAAACTGGTCCAGCACCACCGGATTTTTAGATTGCTGGGAAAGGCTGGAGGTAAGCCCCTCAGACACCTCTTCTTTAGTTTTATGGGCATAGTGGCCGCGCATTAAGCTCGCAAGCTCACCGGAACGGCTGCTGCTGGTTACCACCTGCTGGTCGGTATCATTTATCACTACTTTGGTTTTGCGCACCACCACTACCTTACGCTTATCATCTTCCGGTAACAGCTCTATTTTCTCATTCCCTTTATAGTTGAAAGGAATATTCAGCACCTGGGCAGCTACCAGGCTTTGCGGCAGCGCATTGAAGGGTAGCTGGTTATCCGTAAGCTCCAGGTAATGATATTCATTATCTGCCTTAAAGCGTGCCACGCAGTGGTTAAACTCCATAGAGGGCAGCACCATTGAATGGCGGCCATTGTGGCGGGTGCTCACCAGCATCAGGTTAGCATCCATTCCGGCCTTGCGCGCCAAAGACACAAACAGGGCGGAGAGATCCTTACAATCTCCCAGGCGGGTGCTCAATGTTTTGGATGCCCGCTGCGGAATGTAAGCTCCCTGCCGGAAGGATATAGAGCTATAAGCAATACGCTGCTCTATATATTCATAAATGCTGCGGGCCTTTTGCCAGTCATTCAGCTGTGCGGCGCCAGCGGGGAATATTTCTTTGAAAGCGGCATTCAGGTCAAAATCCTCCTGACATTGCTCCCTGGTAAGGTCGCTGTACCATTCAGCAATTACATCCCATGATTTTACGGTGGAGATATGCAGCACCTGCCCAATATCATCCAGGTTAGGCATGTAACTTTCCTTCTTAAAAGCCGGCACATTCTTCATTTCCCAGGTATACAGGCGAAAGTTCTCATGTTTGCTTTCTACAGGTTTTACAGCCTCATTGTTCTGGAAAACATAGTTTATATGCAGCTGATCGGCCACCAGCATATTATACCGGGCCATTCCTGTAGGTACCGAGGCGGTGAAATAGTACTTATCCCAGTATTCACGGCCCAGGCGGCCAATGCCAAAGCTGCTGATCTTATAATTGTAATAAATAGCATCCCCGTTTTCCAGGCGGGTAAATACAATGCTGTTCTCATAGGTTTCTGCCGGCACATGGGCGCCATTAGCTTTTATAACTTCAGCTTTTAGTATCGTCACATCCTGGTACACACTGTTGTAGGGTACTGATACTTCCTTCCAGTTGTCAATACCGTTTTTGTTATTGATGTATACTGCAGTGCTGATCATTTGCTCATTGGCGCCTTCCGGGTATAACACCACATTTTTTTCATCAAAAATGAAATAGTAGGGCTGCATAGTGTCCCGGGGCTGCTTCAATGCTTTATTGATCTCCCCGTAATTATCCAGCTTAGGGAAGTAGGAGAAAATATCCGGCTTATTTTCCAGCTCCCTTATTTTACGGCGATAGTTACTGCCCCCGGCATACTGGCTAAGCGCCTTTTTATAATAAGCCAGCGCCTGCTGTTTATTATTCTGCTGCAGGTAACAGCTGGCAATATCGCCCATAATCTTGTGGTAGTAAGGGCTAATGCCATGTGCTTCATTCAGATAATAAATAGCAGAATCATATTGCTGCCTGCTAAAGAAATACTCCGCCAGCGGGTTATAGCTATCTGTATCATAAGACGCAGCGGCTATAATGGCTTTTAGCACGGCAATGCCCTTATCAGCTTTATTCTGTTCAAAATACTCCTCTGCCATGGCTTTGGTAACCTTGTAAGAATAGTTATGCTCAGAAAATTTCTCCATTACTTCCAGCGCTGCGGCCGGGTCTTTCATCAGTCTTTTATAGTACTGGTACATTACCAGTATAACATCTTCTTTGTCGGCATAGCGCTCGTAAGCATCTTTTAAAAGGTATACCGTGCTATCCATTTTTTCCATATTGGCATAAATGCCTATACGCTTCAGGCGGGTCAGCTGGTTTTCCCCCTGCAGGGCTATCATTTTATTCACTATTTCCAGCTCTTCCTGGAATTTCTTTTCTTCCTCCAGCTTATTGGTTTTACTGTACAGTACCCAATAGTTATCAGGGTCCTGCTGTTTTATATTTTCCTGCAGCTCCTGTAGTTCTGTTGCATCATACTTAGTGGAAAGGCATTCACCATATTGATTCAGCACAATAGGGTTGTTGGGATATTTTTTATACAGGTCATGCATTACGGCTTTGGCCTTATCATATTCCTGGTTGCGTACATATACTTTACTGAGCAAAAATGCATACGCGGGATCCTGCGGGTACTGCGTCATACGGCGGCGGAAAAAATCTTCTGCAAAATGTATAATGGTTTGCGGGGCCGCCGTAGTAGTATCTGCCTGGTAGGTTTGTAAGGCGGAGGTGCTTGAAATATTCTGCAGGGGATTATACTGATCATCGGTGAGACGTACAATAAAATTGGGCAGGTTATTACCGTGGGTAAAACCGATCTGCACCAATACCCGGTTGTATCCTTTACGCAGATGGCAGCGTGCTTTAAAGGCATCCAGCTCTGTAGCCCGCTCTTCCTCCTGCGCCAGTAAAAGCTTATCATTCATCCATACTTTCAGCGCGCCGTTTCCGCCCAATGCCAGCACAGCATCCTGCTCACGATCCGACAGCACAAACGTTTGCGCATAACCTACTGCGTCCGTGGCGGGAAAAGAGGCGCCTACAAAGATCCAGCCCTGCCCTGTGCCATGCAGCGGGGTAAACCAGTCAACAGCGGCATTGTTATAGGAGGTAAATCCTTTACCGGTGGCCGGCTGCTTCAGCGGACCATACTCTTTATTAAAACCGCTGCCGGATATATTATCAAACGGGCCCACACATTGCCAGTCTTCCAAAGCTCCCATCTTGGGATACATAGCCCTGGACTGCTGTTGCTGCTGGCAGAAGAATAAATGGTAACCTTTAAAATAATTGGCAGCTGCGCGCATAGAGCCATTGAAGGCAGTATCTGTTGCCAGCCTTTCCAGGTTGGCCAGCTGCTTACCGCTTTTTTTGCCGTATTCACCCAGCACAGCGTAATTGAACCAAAATGCATAGGCATATGGGCCTGGCTGGCTCCATTGATCCAGTGGATCAGGGTATCTTTCAAGATATCTGGTGCCAATGCCATCATAGGTTTCCAGCAGGATCAGTGTTGCTACCGCATTATCGCGGTTCACATTGTTCTTAATTGCTTTAAGCAGGAATTCGCGTGCATGCTGCTTATCGTTGCGGTGTAAAGCGTCCCAGGCTTTTTCATAATCACCGGCTAGTAGTGTAATGGGTAACAATAGCAATAACGCAGCCCCCACGTTGCGTAGAAAGAACTTCATAAAAGGTATAGGTTGAATTACGAATTAAAAAACAATATAAATATATGATTTTTCTAAATACTTACCGCTTTCTTAAACTGCATGCTATGCAGCTTGTAGTAAAAACCTTCCTGCTTCAGCAGCTCCTCATGCGTACCCATTTCCCGGATCTCACCTTTATCCAGCACCATAATCTGGCTGGCTTTGCTGATGGTGCTTAAACGGTGGGCTATTATAATGGAGGTACGGCCGGCAATCAGCTTGTCTATGGCCTGTTGGATCAGTAGCTCAGATTCTGTGTCCACGGAGGAGGTGGCCTCATCCAGGATCAGTATGGCAGGGTTGTACAATAATGCGCGTACAAAAGAGATCAGCTGGCGCTGGCCCAGGGAAAGGGTGCTGCCCCTTTCCATTACCTGGTAATCGTAGCCACCCGGCAGCTGCATAATAAACTCGTGCATGCCTATGAGGCGGGCAGCCTGTTCCACCTGCTCCCGGCTAATAGCATAATTACGCAGGGTAATATTCTCATAAATGGAGCCGGAGTACAGGAACACATCCTGCAGCACCACCCCTATTTTACTGCGCAGCTCATCCAGCGCATAATCCTGTATGTCAACATTATCCAGCTTTATCTGCCCTTTCTGGATCTCGTACAGGCGGTTCAGTATGCTGATGATGGTAGTTTTGCCGGAGCCGGTATGGCCCACAATGGCAATAGTTTCACCGGGTTTGGCATGGAAGGAAATGTCTTTCAGCACATAACGGTCTTCCACATATGCAAAGGATACATGATCAAACAAAATATCGCCCTGCATACTGGTGGCTTTCACCTGCCCGTTGTCGGGGATATGCTCTTCGCTGTCCAGCACTTTAAATACACGCTCGCTGGCTACCATGCCCATTTGCAGGGTGTTAAACTTATCGGCCAGTATACGCAGCGGGCGGAAAAGCAGGTTCAGGTACATGATAAAAGCAATCATCACCCCCTGCGTTACTTCATAGCTCAATACCTTGTTGGAGCCCCACCATACCATAAGGCCCAGGGAAATAGCCAGTATAATTTCCACTACCGGGTAAAATACGGAGTAGGCAAAAATGGCCTGTATATTGGCTTTGCGGTGTTCCTTGTTAATATTTTTAAAGCGGGCATATTCCCTTTTTTCTGCGGAAAAGGCCTGCACTACTACCATCCCGGTAATATGCTCCTGCACAAAAGCATTCAGCGCAGCTACGGCATTTCTTACGGCATGAAAAGATTTGTTCACGCTTTCCTTAAACATCCAGGTGGCAATGATCAGCACCGGGAAGGGCGATAAGCTGATGAGGGTTAAACGCCAGTCTTCCGCAAACATCACTGCCAGGATGGCTACGATCATCAGCAGATCAGCCACAATGGAAATAATGCCTTCGGAAAAAACGTCGTTAATAGCTTCTATATCATTAATGGTACGGGTAGTAAGGGTTCCGATGGGGGTTCTGTCAAAAAAGGAAAGATTCAGGTGCACGATCTTTTTATATACTGCCACCCGCAGATCCTTTACTACAGACTGTCCCAGCCAGTTGGTGAGGTAAGAGAAAAAGAAACGCACCACGGTTTCCACCAACAGCAGCAGGATCTGGATAATGGTAATGGTCACCAGCATCTGCATCCACTGGCTGGTAATATATTTATCTACGGTAACTTGTATCAGGTAAGGGCGCAGCGGCGATAGTACCGCCAGCACAATGGTAAGCGCCATAGACAAGTAAAAGGAGCCTTTGTAAGGTACTGCAAAAGAGAAGAGGCGCCGTAACAAACTAAAGTCAAAAATCCGCTTGATTGTAAAATTCTCCATGGGTTATACAAACCTACGGCTTTTTGCTTAAAAGTGGGTGAGTTGGGGTCCATAGTTGATGGTCCATAGGCCATTGCTTACTGCGTTTATAGGTTATACTTGTCAAGAAGGCTACCCGAACGCAAACGGTCCACAGATCATGGTTCCCATGTGCTGTGGACCGTCGTACTTTGTTCCCACGCTCAATTTACCAAGCGGGTTATGCTATGACCATGGACCATCGACGATGGACTATCGACTATCGACTCACTATTTTATCATCCTTCATAATTTGCTTGTACGCCTTTATGAAAATGGCGCCCAGGTTCTTATGCGGGGGTACGTAATCGCTGAAAAGCTCTTTGTTGCGGGCGTCACCGGCAAAACGGGCGCTAAGGGTAGCCCACATTTTTACCCAGTCTACATTTTTACCGCTGCGGATCACCTCTTCCAGGGTACGGATAATAGGCTCGTTTACAAAACGGGTACCTACCTGTTTGGAAGAGATAATGTGCGCATCCGGCGATTTCTGCAATACCACCGCCAGGTTATGATAACCGCCGCAGGAGCCCAGCACCACTATTTTGGCAGAGCTTTGCAGGTTATCCAGCGTAGTATTTACATGGTAGCTATGGCCGCGGTGTATGAATACTGTTGGGTGAATATCTTTTTCGTCCAGGTAATCGCTTAGCTTTTGAATGGCTTCCTTATCCTTGGGCTCATCCAGCGGCAGGTTGGCAAAAATGGTAATGGGCTTGCCTTTTACAGAGGTAATGGTGGTCCAGAAGGGGCCTTTGCTCACTCTCCAGTCGCCGCCGGAAAAGCTGGTCATAAAGCTGGCGTAAGATTCCTGCCCGTCTTTGTCACCGTAGAAAAATACCTGCTGGTAAACGGTCCCGCTGTCGCTCACCAGGCCGCTGAAATCTACATAGTTCACCGGGGGCAGCTTAAACTTGGTAGCCATATCAGTAGCTTTGGTGGAGTCGCTGCCTTTGCTCACCTCTGTATCAAACAGGCTGGAAAGCAGCTCATAGATCACGGTACCGCGTTTATCCCCTTTTTTAGATACAAACAGGTAGTTCTTTTTCACTTCCTCCCGCAAAAAGTCCAGCAGCTTTGGATCGCGGATGCTGCCAAATGAGTTGGCTACATCCACCGCATCTTCCAGGTCCTCTGTTTTTTCCAGGCTGCTGATGTATTTTTTCATCAGGTAATTGGCATTTTCCGGCGCCATGGATTTCAGGAAATTATCCAGGGTGTTAAAACCGGCTGCCATAGCAATGAACTTCTTAAAACGGTCAAAGCTTACTACCATCAGCAGGCTGTCGCCACGCGCAGGTTTCATGCGGGCCATCATCTGGTCGTACAAACCGGCGTTGTTATGGTTGGTGTAGCTGGAGGTAAATAATTCTTCCTGCCCGTTTACTATCAGGTAATACAGCTCTTCCGGTGTAAAATCCTTTACCACGCGGAAGCGTACGGCCGCCGGCTCTTCGTGCAGGTCGTTCACCTCACGGATGTAGCGCAGGGAGCGGGACTGCATATTTTCCATCATGGCCTTTAATCCCAGCGGGTTCTGGCCATTACTTTTCTTTTGCTGTAATACAACAGAGGTTTTCACCATCTGCTTAAAGTAAGGGTAATCACTGTCCACCACTGTTTCCAGGGAATCTATGCTCATAGAGCCGTCTATCAGCTCATCAATAAAAGGCAGTATGCGGGTAGACTGGCCGGAGTTACCGATCTTTACGATCAGCTGCACCACGGGGTCGGGATTCTTTTTTATAGCAGTAGCTACCGGCGTGTAAGAGGTAGCATAGGTAAGCACCTGGTTAGGATATTTACGGGCCACAGCGGCTATTACAGAATCGGTTACCTGGTAATCCAGGTAGTTGCCTATTTCCGCCATCACAGTTTCCAGGTTCTGAAAGGCGTATTTGCCGAACATAACGCCCCGGGCCTCTTTATAACCGGGGTTTTCCTTAAATATTTCTATCAGTTTCTCGCCGGAGTTAAAGGAAAGCTCGCGGGCTATGGGCAGAATGCTTTCTCCCTTAATGTTAGCCTGCATCATATTCTTGTAGGCTTGTATAATAGCGGGAGCTTCTGCCGGGTCTATTTTATGGTAGGCGCGTTTATTATTGTAGTCGTGCAGTACGCTGTATAAACCAGACAGGTAGCGGATCTTAAGGCGGTGATCCAGTGTAGTATCCCGTTCAATATCCAGCTGCATATCATCCACCTGTTTTAGCAGGGCATTCGTTACCTGCAGGTTAATGGTCTGGTCGTCGGAAACTTTTACCAGGTCATCTGCCTTCCCGTCAAATTTAGCTGCTGCCGCCTGTTCTTTGTCTATGTTATCGTGAAAACCCTGGCGGCCGATAGGGATGTCTATCTTTTGCTCGCTCTGTCCATATACCGCAGCGCCTTGTAGGGCAGCCAGGCATATGAGTATTAAAAATTTCTTCATTTATAGCTATACTTTTCGCTTTCCCTTATAGCAAATTTACGACCAATTTCCTTACTGCCCCGCGGGAAGGCTATTTTTAGACGGGTGACGATGGCCAGAGTTTAATAAATTGCAGGCAGATGCCGCGTGCGGTAACGCAGTTATAAATAATTGGATATTTTAATATTAGAAGAATAGTATACTATGCAAACCTTTGTGAGCGATCTTTCCGGGCAGCACTTTCCTACCTCTCAGAAGGTAAGTGGCCGGTCTATTAAAAAAGAGCTGTTTGAGCTGATCAAAAAAGAGCATCCGCACTTCAACAATAAATGCAATCTGGCTATGCCGGAGCTGAACCAATACCGGCAGCAGTATTATGAAGCTTTTTTTGCCAAAGAGATCGGTGAGCTAACAGAGCTGGAAAAAACGGTGATGGAAAAGCTGCGCGACCATGAAACCCTTACGGAGCAGCTGGAAGACGACATGCAAAAAATACCGCTCACCTTTGGGCAGCGGCTGGCGGATAAGATAGCCGATTTTGGCGGCAGCTGGACCTTTATCCTGCTGTTCATGGGTTTTATACTGGCCTGGACAGGTATTAATATTTACTGGCTTAGTAATAAAGGTTTTGACCCCTACCCTTTTATTTTACTGAACCTGCTGCTTAGCTGCGTGGCCGCCCTGCAGGCGCCTCTGATTATGATGAGCCAGAACCGGCAGGAGGAAAAAGACCGGCAGCGGGCAAAAAACGATTACATGATCAACCTGAAATCGGAGCTGGAAGTACGTTTACTGAATGAAAAAATAGACCGCATGGTGTTAAAACAGCAACAGAATGTGCTGGAGCTGCAACAGGGGCAGGTAGAAATGCTGAATGAGCTTACCCATGCCCTGAAACAATTGCGTGGTAAAAATGGCGATCATAACCAAAAGGATACAAATGGGGCTAAATGATAATGTAGCTCTGCCGTCCTCTTCAGGTACCTGAAATTATCGTAACTTACAGTAAGTCAAACAGCCTGCTGACAACTAATTAACAATTAGATAATGTTAACTTAACGCAGACGCTGTTTAATTTTGTGCATCTTAATAAAGTGCAATTTTTATGATAGACCAAGCGGTAGTCGGTAAAATATTAGTGGTGGATGATGAATCGGATATTCTGGAAATTATCAGCTACAACCTCAAATCAGCCGGGTACGATACCGTAACCGCCAAAGATGGAAGTGAAGCCATCCAGAAAGCCCGCATCTTCCGTCCCGACCTTATTATGCTGGATATTATGATGCCTAATAAGAATGGGATAGATACCTGCCGGGAGATCAGAAAAATACCTGAATTTAAAGATACCATGGTGCTGTTCCTCACAGCCCTGAACGATGAAAAGTCTGAGATAGACGGCCTGAATATGGGCGCCGATGATTACATAGCCAAACCCATTAAACCCAAATTACTGGTAAGCCGCATTAATGCCCTGTTCCGCCGCCTGCATAAAACAGAAGAAATGCAGATGCAGCTGGGAGACCTGATCATTGACCGCGAAAAATTCACCGTAACCTATAAAGGACAGGAAATAATACTGGCTAAAAAAGAGTTTGAGCTGCTGCAGCTGCTGGCATCCAAACCAGGCCGCGTATTCCTGCGTAATGAGATCCTGAACCAGGTATGGGGTACCGAAGTAATTGTAGGCGACCGCACTATTGACGTACATATCCGTAAAATACGCCAGAAAATAGGGATTGACCTGGTAACCACTGTAAAGGGAGTAGGTTATAAGTTTGAAATGTAAATGAGCAGAAAGCGCAAAGCATAAAGCTGAAAGCTGCCTGCCGTTTGCTGATCTGCATTTTCATTAACCTGTTATATCCAACTCATTTATTCTCACATCAAATAGCAAGCTGCTTTGGGCTTTGTGCTTTTTGCTTTGCGCCTTTAGCTTTGTGCTTTTTGCTTTATGCTTTCCGCTTCTAAAAAATTTACCTTAATTTCCCGTTATTACAATAATTACTCACTCTGGAGTATGTTTAAAGCAAAGAATTTATCGCCTCAAAAGCTGGCGGGATTTACAGCGCTTATTATTTCTGCCGTAATAGCGCTCGGTAGTTTAGTTGCAGATGGTTCCTGGCAGGTAATGCTCACCGCCTTTATCCTTACCTTCCTGGTTTCCTACTACCTGTACCTATACACGTTGCAGAACTTTATTTACCGGAAAATAAAGCTCATTTACAAATTCATTTACCAAACCAAGGCATCCAAACGGGAGGAGTTCTTTAACAAGAACATACTGCCCCTGAAAACCATTGAGGAAGTAAGTGAGGATGTTGAGAAATGGGCCATCCAGAAAAAAGAGGAGCTGGATATTTTACGCCGTAACGAGGAGTTCCGTAAAGAGTTCCTGCTGAACCTGAGCCATGAGCTGAAAACGCCCATCTTTGCCGTGCAGGGCTACATACATACCCTGCTGGATGGCGCTATAGAAGACCCGAATGTGAACAAGGTGTTCCTGAAAAATGCCACCAAAAATATTGACCGCCTCTGTCATTTGTTAGATGACCTGGACGAAATTTCCAAGCTGGAAAGCGGGGAAATGACCATTAACAAAGAAACCTTTGTGATCCAGGACATGATAAAGGATATTTTTGATACCCTTTCCCTGAAAGCCAATACCAAAGGCATTAAGTTCAATATTAAAAAAGGCTGCGAAGCCCCGGTAACCGTGCAGGCCGATAAGGAAAAGATCCGGCAGGTGCTTATGAACCTGGTGGATAATTCCATTAAATACGGTAAGAACGACGGGCATACCATTGCCAGCATTTATGTAATGGACGATAAGCAGGTGCTGGTAGAAATATCTGACGATGGCATTGGCATTTCCGAAGAACACCTGCCCCGGGTGTTTGAACGGTTTTACCGCACAGACCGCGCCCGCAGCCGTGATATTGGCGGCACCGGCCTGGGACTGGCCATTGTAAAACACATTATAGAAGCCCACAGCCAAACCATAAACGTACGCAGCAAACCGGAAATAGGCTCCACCTTCGGTTTTACCCTGGATACAGGCAGGGAATAGAATGATGTGCTAATATGCTGGTTTTTGCTGGTGGAATTATATGCACCAGCACATTAGCATATTAGCACACCAGCACATTAAATTCATCTGCACATTTGCATATCTGCACATTTGCACATTATATTGTTCCCGTGTCAACCAGGGACAAATATGATGACCATGTTCCTTTGCCGGGAGCAGCAGACCAGCTTGCCTGGCAGGCATTTACCCATGATAATGACCTGGGCTCCTTTGAATGGTTATACCGGCACTTCATTCACACCTTACTGGATTACAGCTATAAAATATGCCTGGAAAAAGCGCTGGCAGAGGATGCCGTGCAAAATGTATTCACCTACCTGCTGCTGCACCGGCAGCAATTACCGCTGCCGCAATCCGTTAAATTCTACTTGCTGCGCTGCGTGCGTAATGAGCTGTTAAAGCTGCTGCGCAAACAGCAGCGGGAACAATTATTTGAAACCGTACTGCAGCTGGAACCAGCCACCACACAGCCGCCCGCGTTAGATGCTTTTTTACAGAAAGAGCAGCTGGCCGCCTTACAGCAATATATTAACCGCTTACCAGCCCGGCAAAAAGAGGTCATCTACCTGCGCTTTTTTCATGGGCTCAGCTATGCGGAAATTGCTGTAATGATGGAAATAGATCAGCGGTCGGCCTACAAAACCGTGTATAAAGCGCTGGAAACCCTGCGCCAGATAGTGCCGGGCCCCGCACTCGCCTGGTTATACCTGCTGCTCCGCACCTCCTTTCATTAAATAGTATTCAAAGAATCCCCTCTTTTTTGAAAAAGATCCAATTTTAAAATTTTTTGAGATCCGGAGGGATAAAATCAGCGCTTCCAGTACTCTGTGTAAAAATGCCCGGCCTGCATGAAAACAACTGCTGCGTATACAACATATACTGCCTGGGACCTGGCGCTGGATGATGATTTTATCCGTTGGGTAAAAACGCCGGATGCTGCGGACAATATTTTCTGGGAAAAGTTCCTGGCCGATCATCCGTACAAAGCCACTACCCTGCAGGAAGCCCGTGCCCTGCTGCTGCACTACACCTTTGCGCCGGCCCCCGTAGATGCGGTAGTGGTGGAAAATATCTGGCAGCAGCTGCAGCTTACACAGGAAAATATATCCCAACGCAGATCCCTGTTACGCAGGCTTGGCCGCCAGTGGCGTTATGCAGCCGTTATATTATTACTGATCACAGCCGGCATTTTCAGCTACCGCCATTTCAGAGCAGTAAACACGGTGGTAATAACCGGCGCCGGTGAAATGCGCCGCATTACTTTTGCAGATGGCTCACAGGTAGTGCTGAACCAGCAATCCCGCCTGCGGTATAATAACCGGCATCCCTATACGGTACAGCTGGAAGGTGAAGCCTATTTTACTATCCGGAAAAGCGCCCATGCTCCTTTCACCGTACAATGCAGCCGCGGCAATATACAGGTGCTGGGCACTGCTTTTAATGTAAATACGCAGCAGCAGCTCTTAAAAGTAGTGCTGGAACAGGGCGCTGTGCAGGTAGTACCCGCCAACCCTGCACTGCCTGCTAAAAAAATGCAGCCGGGAGAAATGGTAACGATGGATGCGCAGGGGCTGCATACCAAACGCGTACACGCCGCATGGCACACGGCCTGGCGTAATAACCAGCTGCTGTTTTCCGATGCGCCGCTGGCAGAGATCTTCACTTACCTCACAGATGTTTACGGATGGCAGTTTGTTATACAGGACCAGCTAACCCTGGCGAATAAACGTTTCAATGGCACTGCGCCGGCAAATGCCCCCGGCCAGCTGCTGGAAAAGATCAGCACCATTTATCAGCTAAAGATGGAACGCCGTGCAGACACGGTATTTATCAGCAAAAGCAGCAAGCATTAGTTAGTACTCAATCGCAATTAATAAATATTCCAGTTATGAAGAACGTCTTTCACAAAAGATGCTCCGGGCGCTTATTTCTCCTGGGGTGCTGCCTGTGTTTTCAACAGGCGGCCGCTGCCCAGGACCTTTCCTGGAACAGCCACCGGGAACAGCGCCAGGGCAAAACCGCGCCTAAAAGCATGCTGCTTACAGAAGCGCTATCCAACATTGCCAACCGCTACCATGTTACTTTTGACTATGACAGTGAAGCACTGCAGCAAAAACAGGTTACGGCGGAAAAGGTGCTGCAGCACATCCGGAACAACCGCCAGTACACCACGCTGGATACGCTGTTAAAAGACCTGCTCTCCCCTTTTGGGATGAAGGTAAAGCAGTTTGGCAGCAGCAGCTACACCATCTATACCCCCGGAGCGCCGCCTGTGCAAAGGTTAAACAGCACTACTGCACCAGCTGCTCCCGTACCTGCTGATACCACTATCCAGGGCCGCATTGTATCTGCCGCAGACGGGCAGCCGCTGCCAGGTGTAAGCGTATTGGTAAAAGGCAGTAATAAAGGCGTGGTGTCTGATGCAGATGGTATGTATCATTTACAGGTGCCGGACCATAATGCCATCCTGCTGTATCAATACATCGGTTTTGATTCAAGGGAGCTGGCCGCCACAGATAAGGCAACTGCCAGCGTGGCGCTGTCTTCCGGCACCAGCTCACTCTCAGAAGTAGTAGTAACCGGTTATACCACGCAGCAAAAGAAAGATATTACCGGCTCTGTTGCAGTAGTGAATACTAAAGACCTGTTATCCGTACCAGCCGGCAACTTCGGGCAGCAGCTGCAGGGCAGGGCAGCCGGTGTAACCGTTACCAGCAACGCAGCGCCGGGCGCAGGTGTATCCATGCGTATACGCGGTATTGGTACCATTAATGATAATGGCCCGCTGTATGTAATTGACGGCGTATCCACCCGCAGCCAAAGCCTGAACAGCTTAAACCCAAACGATATTGAATCCATACAGGTGCTGAAAGATGCGGCATCCGCCTCTATTTACGGCGCACAGGCCAGCAATGGTGTGGTGATCATCACTACTAAAAAAGGTAAGGCAGGCGTATCTAAAATATCTTACGATGCCTATTACGGCATGCAGTACCCCGGCAAAGGACCGGACCTGCTGAACACCAATGAATGGGCCAACCTGATCTGGACAGGCCTCAAAAATGCAGGCCAGGTAAGCAGCAACGGCAATCCCAATCATCCGCAGTTTGGTAATGGCGCACAGCCGGTAGTGCCTTATTACATACTACCTGCCGGCAAAGCGCAGGGCACGGTGGATGAAAGCCTGTACGACCTTAGCACCAACCAGATCGTAAAGGCCAACCAGGCAGGTACCAACTGGTACAAGGAAATATTTGCACCTGCCTCCATTCAGAACCACCAGCTTACGGGCAGCGGTGGCTCTGATAAAGGTAATTATGCCTTTGGGCTCAACTATTTTAACCAGCAGGGTATTTTAAAGTACACCAACTTTAAACGTTACTCCGCCCGCATTAATACGGCGCTGAATGTAAAGGAGCATATCCGCTTTGGTGAGAACCTGCAGGTATCCTTCACAGAATCTACCGGCGGGAATTATGCCAGCGGGGAAGGCAATGCCATTGTAAATGCAATGCGGCTGCCACCCATTATACCCGTATATGATATTGACGGCAATTTTGCCGGTACCCGCGGGGCTGGGCTGGGCAATGCTTCTAACCCATATGCATTATTATACCGTGGTAAGGATAATAAAACCAAAGGTTTCCGCGCATTCGGTAATGCCTATACGGAAATTACATTGCTGAAAGGGCTGCAGTTCAAATCCAGCTTTGGTATTGATTATACCAACAGCACCGGCTACAATTTCTCCTACCTGAACCCGGAGCATTCAGAGCCTGCGGCCAATAACTCTTTCAATGAATCATCCAATTACAACCTGCGCTGGGTATTTACCAACACGCTTAATTATAAAAGGAACTTTGGCTACCATTCACTGAATGTATTATTAGGTACAGAAGCCATTTCAGAAAATGGCCGCACCCTGGGCGCCGGGCGCTTTAATTATTTCAGCACTTCCCCGCTTGTGTGGAACCTGAATAATGGCGATCCCAGTACGCAAACCAATAGCAGCACCCGCTCGCAAACGGCGCTGGCATCTATGTTCGGGCGCGTTGATTATGCTTACCATGATAAATACCTGTTTACCGGTATCCTGCGCCGGGATGGGGTTTCCCGCTTTGCACCGGACCACCGTTATGGTATTTTTCCTGCTGCCAGTGTGGGGTGGCGTTTGTCTGAAGAGCCTTTCCTGAAATCCGCAACCTGGATAGATGAGCTGAAGCTGCGCGCCGGTGTAGGTGCTACGGGCAACCAGGAAATTCCGCGTGCATATAACTACGCCTATGAATACGGCACCAGCCCCGGCACCTCCAACTATGACCTGGGCGGTACCAGCAACAGTACAGTGATCGGTTATTACCTGGCTAACCTGGGCAATCCTGAAACCGTATGGGAATCTACGGTAATGACCAACATTGGCCTGGACCTTACCATTCTCAACGGCCGTATGGAGCTGAATGCAGAAGTATATGACCGCCGTACCAACGGCATGCTTACCCAGCCCCAGCTTACTGCGCTGGCCGGCCGTGCTAATGCGCCTTTTGTGAACATTGGCGATATGAAGAATACCGGGATAGACCTGAACCTGAACTACCGCGATAAAATAGGTAGTGACTTCCGCTATGAAGTGGGTGTTACTTTCAGCCACTATAAAAACGAAGTGCTTCGTTTAGGCGATAGCGGTACAGAGCAGCTCTTCAGCGGCGGTACCCGTTATGGTACTATTACCCTTACCCAGAAAGGGAAGCCTGTATCCATGTTCTATGGCTACCAGATAGAAGGTATTTTCCAGAATGAGAACGAAGTAAAAACCCATGCCCTGCAAACCGGTATGGATAAAAATAACCCGGCCAAGTTTGTAGGAAAATATAAGCTGAAAGATGTGAACGGCGATGGTGTAGTAACCCTGAACGACCGTACCTTCATTGGCAACCCGCATCCTGATTTTACCTATGGCTTTAACCTTAGCCTGGCCTGGCACAACTTTGACCTGAACCTGTACCTATATGGCTCTCAGGGCAACGATATTTACAACATCACCAAGTATTATACAGACTTCCAGACCTTTGCCGGTAACCGCAGCAAACGCATGTTATATGATTCCTGGCGGCCGGATAATCCCAATGCAAAACTACCTATACTGGATGCAAACGATAATATCAGCAACGGCATTTCCCACAGCTATTATATAGAGAACGGCTCTTACCTGCGCGCTAAGAATTTGCAGATCGGTTATACGCTGCCCGCATCCCTTTTGAAAAAAGCAAAAATAGATCAGCTGCGCCTGTATGTGCAGGCCACCAACCTGTTTACCATCACCGGTTACAGCGGCCTGGACCCGGATATTATGAATGCTGATTTTGGCGGCAGCGGTGATCTGAACAAAGGTGTGGATTATGGTTTTTATCCTAACTCCCGGCAGGTGCTGGTGGGTATTTCACTTACTTTTTAATGTGTATGGTTATGCAACAGTTTTTCAAACATCATAAAATAGCGCTCATTAGCGGCCTGTGTATTTTGCTGTTTTGCCACGTGCAATGCTCTGATGGTTTTTTAGATAAGCAGCCGCTTTCACTGGACCAGACAGCGCTGGCCAATAAAAAGGGGGTAAATGCCATCCTCATAGGCGCCTACTCACTGCTGGAAGGCAGGGGCGCCGGGGGCAGCTACGAGAACACCACCTCCAACTGGAGCTTTGGCAGCATACGCGGCGGGGATGCCCATAAAGGCGCAGACCCCAGCAGCCAGCCGGATATTAATAACATTGAAAGATATGAATCCAACCCAACGGATAATTATTACCTGGGTAAATGGCGTACCATATACGAAGGGGTGGTACGGGCCAATAATACGCTGAAAGTATTACGCCTTGTGCAGGATATGACGGAGGATGAAAAGAAGAACGTAACGGCACAGGCACGTTTTCTGCGGGCCTTTTACCATTTTGAAGCCAAAAAGCTCTGGAATAACGTGCCTTACCTGAGCGACAGCCTTACTGACCTGAACCCGAAGATCCCCAACAACCGGGACATCTGGCCGGATATTGTTGCCGACCTGCAGTTTGCTGCCGATAACCTGCCGGAAACACAGGATATGATAGGCCGGGTAAATAAATGGGCCGCCACCGCTTTCCTGGCAAAAGCGTATATGTACCAGCGTAAATTTGCAGAAGCCAAACCTTTAATAGAAGCGGTGCTTACCAATGGTAAAAACTCCCGTGGCGTTAAGTACCAGCTAAACAGCTGTTTCCAGGATAACTTTAACCCCGCTACCAAGAATAGCCCCGAAGCCATCCTGGAAGCGCAGACCTCTGTAAACGACGGTGCAAGCGGCGCCAATGGCAACTCGGATGTGCTCAACTACCCTTACACCGGCGGTCCGGGTAAATGTTGCGGCACTTTTCAGCCCAGCCAGGACCTGGTAAATTCCTATAAAACAGATGTGAATGGGTTACCCCTTATTAACTATAGTGCTGAAGATGTGAAGAATGATGAAGGCATACCTTCCGACCAGCCGTTCACACCTTACACCGGCCAGCTGGATCCGCGTGTAGACTGGACCGTAGGCCGCAGGGGCATTCCCTACCTGGACTGGGGCCCGCACCCCGGCGCTGCCTGGATCCGTAACCAGGCCTATGCCGGCCCTTACAGCCCTAAAAAGAATGTGTATTATAAAGAGCAGCAGGGCAAATTCTCTGATGCATCCAGCCCTACCGCCGTGGCAAATAATATTAAGCTGCTGCGGCTGGCAGAAGTGATCCTGTGGGCCGCAGAATGCGAAGCGGAAATTGGCGACCCGGATAAGGCCCGCACCTACGTGAACCAGCTGCGCACCCGTGCCCGCAACGGCTGTTATGTACAGCAGCCGGATGGCACGCCGGCCGCAGATTATTATGTGGATATTTACCAGACACCCTGGACATCCCGCACTGATGCGCTAAAGGCTATACGTTTTGAGAACAAGCTGGAGCTGGCCATGGAAGGGCACCGCTTTATTGACCTGGTACGCTGGGGTATCGCTGATACAGAATTGAATGCCTACCTGGCTAAAGAATCCATTAAAAGAGTATATCTTAAAGGTGCCACGTTCACCAAAAATGAAGATGAATATTACCCTATACCACAAACAGAGATACAGAATAGTTATGTGAACGGGCAGGCAACGCTGCAGCAGAACCCGGGATACAAGTAATGAATAATTAATAATTAATGATCAAGATATCAAACTAACAGTAATGAATATACGGAAACAAGTTAGCAGGGCAATTATGCTGGCGGTAACGCTGCCTTTTTTAATGCCGGCAAAACCGGCGATGGCGCAGCAGGCCGGTAGTTATGACATTTGTGTGTACGGCGGTACGGCAGCCGGGGTTATAGCCGCTTATACAGCGCAAAAAATGGGTAAAACCGTACTGTTGATTGAACCGGGCACGCACCTGGGCGGTATGACCACCGGCGGATTAGGTTATACGGATATTGGTAACAAATACGCCATCAGCGGGCTGGCGCGGGATTTTTACCGGCGCATAGGGCAGCACTATGGCAAGTTTGAACAATGGGTCTTTGAGCCGCATATAGCGGAAGATATTATTAAGAGCTACATCCAAAAGGGAAAGGTACCGGTGTTATATCACTACTACATTACTAAGGCAGCCAAAGAGCAGGGCGCACTGCAATCCATTACGCTTACTAAAGTAAGCGGCACCGGCGCTGCACAACGCACCATACAGGCCAAAATGTTCATTGACTGCAGCTATGAAGGCGATCTGATGGCTAAAGCTGGCGTAAGTTATACCGTAGGCCGTGAAGCCAACAGCCAGTACCAGGAAACCTACAACGGCGTACAGCTGCTGAACAAACACCAGTTTGCTGATGGGGTAGACCCCTATAAAATACCCGGCAAGCCGGAATGCGGGCTGGTATGGGGGATAAGCCCTACGCCGGTAGCAGCGCATGGCAGCGGCGATAAAAAAGTGCAGGCCTATAACTATCGTATATGCCTTACCAATGATCCGGCAAACCTGGTACCCATTACCAAACCGGATAACTATGATTCCACACAGTTTGAGCTGGTGCTCCGCTACATGCAAAAAACGCCCTGGACCAGCCTTTGGAACGGCCTGAAGTTTGACCTGATGCCTAACCACAAAACAGACATCAATAACAACGGCCCTATTTCAACAGACATGATAGGCATGAACTATGATTACCCGGAAGCTGATTATGCCACCCGGCAAAAGATCATTAAAATGCATGAGGACTATAACAAAGGCCTGCTGTACTTCCTGGGGCATGATACGCGTGTACCTGCCAACATACGCCAGCTCATGTTAAAATGGGGCTACCCTAAAGATGAATATACCGACAATGGCAACTGGAGCTTTCAGCTTTATGTACGCGAAGCGCGCCGCATGGTAGGTGATTATGTAATGACGCAGGCCAACTGCGAAGGGCATGCTAAAGTGCAGGATGGTATTGGCATGGCCGCTTACACCATGGATTCGCATAACTGTCAGCGTGTAGTGGAGAACGGTATGGTAAAAAATGAAGGCGATGTGCAGATGGGAACACCCGGCCCCTACCCCATCAGCTACCGTTCACTCATACCTAAGGCCAGCGAATGTAAAAACCTGCTGGTGCCGGTTTGTTTATCCGCCACACATATTGCCTATGGCTCTATCCGTATGGAGCCGGTGTTTATGGTGCTGGGCCAGTCATCTGCCGCAGCAGCAGTAATGGCCATCAATAACAAACAGGCCATACAGGATGTTGATGTTAGCGCTTTACAGCAAAAGCTTAAACAGGATCCGCTGGCAGATGGCAGCATACCTGAAGTGCTGGTAGATGATACTGACACTGCTTACGTAAAACGTATGGGCAGCTGGCAAAAGATAAAAGCGCCCGGTAACTATGGCATGTCAGTACTGAATGCAACCGGCGCAAATAACAGCGTGCGGTTTACACCGCCCATGCAGCATAACGGGCGTTATACTATTTACTATTACAATATTCACCAGAAAGAGAAAGCGCCTACCGCTGTATTTAACATTACTGCCGGCAGTGAAAAGAAAACAGTTACGCTGCCCCTGCAGGAAGAAGGGAATGAATGGCTGCCGCTGGGCACCTTTGAATATAAGAATGGAGCGCCTTATTATGTAGATATTAGCCTGCCCCCAGGTACGCAGGGCAATTTGATGGCAGATGCATTGTTATTTGTACCGAAGAAATAATGTGCTGATCTGTTAATACGCAAATGTGCCGGTAAGCTTGTTTTGCCGGCACATTTGCATTTAAAACCTGAACTGCAGGCGGCAGGTAAATACGTTATCCGCTACATCTTTGGTATAACCCTGCAGGTCGGTAGCTTCATTGCGCACCAGGTCGTACCAGAGGGTAAGCTTCAGGTGCTCGTTTACGTAGTATAAATAACCGCCGCCAAAAGTATCAAACCGTATATCTGCTTCCGTAGTATTGCTGTTAGCCTGCCCTATCTGGTGACCATGCAGCTCATTGTTGGGATCATAAAAATCATACTTCAGCGCCAGCTGGTGCTGCTCACTGCCCAGGTGTTGTAAAAAATAAACATAAGCCCCATTGAACTTACGGATGTACAGCGGCTGGCGGTGCCCTGCAGCATCTACAGGAATTACGCCCGGTGTTTCACTGCTGGCAGCAGTAGCGGTTTGGGTGCCGCGTATATATTCAGCTCTTAGTTCTGTAAATCCTTTCCGGTTGGGGATCCTCCACTGCACATCTGCACCATAGTAATGGCGGGGCGCTATTTTGCCTTCATTGGCTGCTGTGGAATCAATGTTAAAACCAGCGGCGCCGTTTGACCGGTAAATATATTTTGTGAACTGCTGCATACCGCCGTACAGGCAGGAGATACCGGCGGAGAGCCGCATACCGCCCGCATTCAGATTTACAGGCTTTAGCGATATGCGGGTAATGAGATCTTTGTGACTGTCAAAATCCGTGGTGCCGGAAAGGCCCTGCCCGTTAAAAAAGCCGGCATCTATTTTTATATACCGTAAAGGATGGCTTTTGCGGCGGGGCTCAAAGCTCAGCATAGCGCCCAGGTCGCGCTCCGTTTTCATCAGCAGCTGCGACATACGCCCCCTTTCCGGGCTTTCCCTATCGGCCGAAGCCAGGTTCACCTCATATCCAAAAGGGCGGGCAAACATACCGGCGGAAACGGATAACACATCCCACTTATTTTCAAAGAAACGGCCGTAAAAATCACGGATAAATACCCCTCTTTCCGACCCATCAAACTGGAAAGCAAACAGCACCACCGGCATGTGATTATCATTATTCCGTTCATAATCTACCCGCAAACGGCCCCTGCGTAAGGTAAAACGGTTATCTACGGCAGCAGGGAAATCGCCGCCGGCAAAGCCTTTGGCCCCTTTGCCGCTGCTATACTGGAACTGGGGTTGTATATAACCGCTAAAGCGCAGCGCATCATACTTCTTGTACATGGAAAACATGCCCTTACCCAATTCGGTAGTGGTATCTATCATATCCATCAGGAACTGGGCCCTGGCGGCAGTGGCAGACAGTAACAGGAAAAGACATAAGACCGTCAGGCGCATCGAAATTCGCATGTTGATAGCTATTTGGGGGCAAATGTAGCAGAAACCTTTAAAACTGGAAATAGATCGGGATCATAGGCTGGGTAGATTTTACCTGGATCAGCAGCCAGATGAACACAACCATAATGGCCACGCTGCCCCATACGGGCACCCGCGCCATGGTTTTTTCCATCACCTGCTGGCCACCGGAAGCCGTTACAAAATGCAGCGCAAAACCCAGCAGCATTAAGGCAAATACAGCAGTATAACCCTGGTACAGATCATACCAGATACCCGGCTGAAAGTCGTACGCGATCTGGTGTATCAGCGCCCAGGCATCGTGAAAGGAGGATGCCTTAAAAAAGATCCAGCAGAAACATACAAAGTGGAAAGTAATAAGGATGCCCAGCACTTTAAAAAAGTATTTGCTAAAACCGGTGTACACTTTACCGGTCTTTTTCAGCCAGTCTATCCTTACTTTATCAAGCCCCAGGGCCACGCCATGCAGGCCGCCCCAGAAAATAAAGTTCCAGCTGGCCCCGTGCCAGAAACCGCCTATCAGCATGGTTAGCGCCAGGTTCACATACTGGCGCACCCTGCCTTTGCGGTTACCGCCCAGCGGTATGTACAGGTAATCGCGCAGCCAGGAGGAAAGGGATATATGCCACCTGCGCCAGAACTCTGTAATGCTGGCGCTCTGGTAAGGCGTGGCAAAGTTGGCCGGTATTTTAAACCCGGTCCAGCGGGCAATACCAATGGCCATGTCAGAGTAACCGGAAAAATCGCAGTAGATCACCAATGCATAACCATACACGCCCAGCAAACATTCCAGGCCGGTGTGCTTGGAGGGATCGTCAAAAATGTATTGTACAAAATTGAGGTAAATGAAATCCGATATTACGATCTTCTTAAACAGCCCGCTGATAATAAGGTACATGCCGGTGCCTATATCTTCCCGGTCCAGCACATAAGGCTGGGATATTTGCGGAATAAAATCAGCCGCCCGCACAATAGGGCCCATCATCAGCTTGGGAAAAAAGGAAAGAAAGAACAGGTAATCCATAAAATTGTCTACCGGCGGAAACTCTTTCCGGTACACATCTATGGTATAGCTCAGGTTCTCGAACGTATAAAAGGAGATCCCAATAGGCAACAGCAAATGCAAAGGGCGTATATGCCCGGCCGTTACCTCGTTCACAATGCCAATAAAGAAATCTGTATACTTGAAATAGAACAGCAGTCCTATGTTAATGACAATACTGAATACCAGCAGGAACACGCGTAACGACCGTTGCTGCGCACGGTAGATCCACCGGGAAAGGTTAAAATCCACGATGGCGGATAAGATCACCAGCCCTACATAAAACCCGCAGGCCTTGTAAAAAAAGTATAAAGAGAACAGGGTAAAAACCCATACCCGCCCGGTTTTGCTGCCGGATACCGCCAGGTAGCATAACAGGAAAATGGCAAAGTAATAAAAGAAAAATGCGCTGTTGAACAGTACAGGATCCTTAGGATCGTATACCAAGGTTGACAACAGTTTAGTAACATCAATCATTTAAACGATTCAATTTAACGGTCTTATTACTTCTTATCTCCGGTCCAGGTACAGGGCGTATGAGCGGCGCAGTGCCTCATATAACAAGCGTCCCTGCAGCTGGTAACCTCTTGCGCTGAAATGAATATGATCAGCCGCCCAGGTGCCGGCAAAGCTGCTTTTCATGGCTTTGTTAACCGCATTAAAATTCCAGCAGGCCAGCCCATGCTCACGGCTGTAATCTATCAGCAGCTGCGTAACCATGTTAATGGCCGGATTAGGATAGTAATTAATGCGGTAATAGGTGCGGTACTTTTTACCTACCTTTTTCCTGAACGCCTTTTTGGATGTGCGCATGCAATCCGGGGGCGTAGTCAGTAAAATATTCACATTTGGTAGCTGCTCTTTTATCAAACGCACTGCATTATCCACCTGATCACGGATGGCTGCTGCTCCCAGGCCGCTGTATGCTTCATTAGTGCCCAGTGAAATGATCACCAGCTGCGGCTGCAGCGCCTGGCATTGTGCGGCCAGCGTATTATCCGTTTCCACGTAATGCTGGAACTGCGCGCCATTAATACCTATGGCATGGTACAGGATGCCGTTATGCCCGTTCTGCAGAATAGCGCCGTAGAACCGGAAAATGCTGCTGCCATTATCTTCCCAGCGTGTCTGGAAAGTAGACATGGGCTGCGAAAAGTTTAAGGTGGCCCTGCTTAATGTAGGTGAACCGGGATAAGGCGCCGGCATTACCGTTACTTCCGCTCCCGGCGTTTGCACACTTACATCGGCTGTTCCGGCATCAAAAAACAATTGCGCCTGCGTTACCTCATCCTCCATCCCATTATCGCCCCGGCCGTTGAAAGCCAGTGTGGGAGCGGCGCTTTGTGAATAGATCACAATACCTCCGGGCCCCGGCTCCTGGTCTTTATGTTTGTCTATGATCCTGTCTGCCTGCCATCTTACCGTACTGTTCCAGCGGTAATCATCCGGCCCATTGGTGCCTGCCAGGTTATAGGGAAATACCCATCCACGGCCGGCATTGCCAAACTGCTGCTGCAGGGCGCCTCCCGTGGCAACCGGGAAAAAGCCTGCCTGTATATGGGAATCGCCCAGGTGTAATATGCTTACCACATTGCTATCTACCTCGTTCAGCGCTGCAAAAAAACGGTACAGGGCAGTGTCCTGCTGTATGATATTATTAGTCGCAGTTGTTGCTGCGGCGTGTTGCGCCACTGCATCAACTGTTACCAGTAATACTCCTATGAAAAAAACCAGCACCTTCGCGCTCTTGCCCTTACTGTCCATGAATAAAACCAAATATTATGCTTTTACAAACGCCTTCACAAAATCACTAGGGGTGCAGCTCCTGCTTATACTCATCCATGATCGCTTTATACAGCAGCGCTCCCACCCTGGCCGCTCCCTGCCTGTTAAAATGTGTATAATCTTTATTCGCTAATACGGTATCTCCTTCTACCCAGTGCGTCATAGAACCTTCGCCGCCCATGGCTGCGTACAGGTTCCAGTAAGCGGTGCCATGCTGCTCTGCCAGCTCATGCTGTACTTTCAGCAGGGCAGGCACACCGGGCGCCGTAATATAACGGTCTGTTTTTTTATAAGCTTTATCTGCGGTGCCTACTATCAGGAAAGAGGTTTGCGGCCAGTTATTGCGCAGGGAATCTATGACCCTTTGCATGGGGCGCTCATACCAGCTGTAATCCGTTAGCTCCGGGCGGAACAGCACGTTAGCGCCATAGTGCAGCACTACCAGGTCATACGGGTGCTGGCGCTGCATTTGCTGCAGCACGCCCCGGCCCAGCTTACCCAGCTCTATACCGCTAATACCGCGGAAAGAAAAGTTATCTACGTATACTCCGTTATTACTTTCAAAGCTTAACCCGTAAAACGATTGGGGGCTGCCGCCTGCATACTTCAGCATTAAGGATGGCTGCGCAGTGTCCTGCTGAAGGGCCAGCTCATTTACAGGGTCGCCGCCGGAAAGCGTGTAGGGCTTGCCGTTAATGGTCACGTTACTGTTACCCGGGCCATAGAAAAGAACTACTTCGCTGAAACGGTCCAGCCCGTGTTTACGCACAGGGCTATACCGCGCCCAGCTTTCTGTGGCAGGTATAAAAGTATGGCCCGAAAGGCCCAGCGGCAGGTCCTGCGGGGGATTGTTGCGGAAATGATAATCTTTCCAGTTATTGGAGAAAGTATGCTGAATAGTAGTTCTGAAAGAAGCTACTACAGAGGTTACAGGTACAAAACCCACGCCGGCGCCTCCGAACTGTGTTTGCAGGCTGTCGCGCAGGTCGCCGGTGATCAGGTCACCTTCTATCATGGAATCGCCAAAGTAGGCGATACGCACTTTTTTACGCTTACCGGCTTTCAGCTCCTCCAAGGCCTGCAAAAAGTGCTGCATGCCCGGGGCTACTGCTACTGTATCCGTATACTCCTGTATGCCGGTGTAGGTCATAAAATCGTAGCTGCGGCGCGCTGGTTCCGGGATGCCGGTAACCTGCCTGGCAGAGTCGCCCGGCTTGCCTTTGGCAATGATGGTGTGCTTAACAACAGGGGGAGCGGGGGTAAATTTCACATCAGCCAGCAGATCTATTTGCCGGGATGTAAAACCCTGGAAGGAGAAGCTGTTATGTACGAATGATAAAGCCAGCAAGCATATCATAGTGCCGGCAATGATATAGAACGGGTGGGCGGATTTGTTGGCTGGCATGAGTCGTGTTGTTACGCTAAAGGCTAAACGCTGATCGCTTTATGCTTTATGCGTTCAGCGTTGAGCGTTGAGCGTTATGCGTAATTTAGTTGTCTTGTTTCGCAAAATCCATTTGCGCGTCCAATTTATATAATTTGTATCGTTTAATCAGGTTTGTTACTCTTCTGATCCATTCTGTACCGGCTGTGCTGTAACCGGTATGATTCATATGTTTAAGCCAAAGGGAATATTCCGTATTGCCTTTCATGCCCGCATACCATTTCTTCTTACGGACGATCTTTACAAAGTGCTCATAAGAATCTTCATCGGTTTTATACTCCTTGTATTTTGAACGATAGCTGGCATGCCGCTTAGCCAGGTTGTTACGCCCTACAATACCAAAGTGGTTATGCAGCATTTTTGCGTTGCGGCTGGTGCCCATTCCTGATTCCAGCATACCTATGCCCAGTATTATACTGGCCGGGATACCGGTTTCATTCATCAGCTTCACTGACAGGTCCTCGTATTTGTCGAGGTAGCGCTTCTTATATTGTTGTGGGTAGGCTGTTTGTGCTATCAGCACACATATTAGCATTGCACAAAACCATACCACACGACTGAGTAGTTTGTTGCCTCTCATGGCAGTATATTTTTTGTGGTGTTAATAATTTACAAATTTATGTAATATAAATTAAATATCAATACGCTCTCTATATTGTGCCAATCCCCTTTGGTACCTTTTGATCAGGCGCCAAAGGGGATCTTTTATCAAAAGCATCAGCCTCTTGCAAATTATGTGCCGGGATGGGTCCCGGCGGACCATGGTCAATAGTCCATGGTCCATAGCCTTTTACATAATAGTAAAACTGCGCTATATGCAGTATACCATGGGTCCATGGACCCAAAAACTATTTCACCAGCCCAATTTTCAGCTCATCCAGCTGAGACTGGTCTATATCACTGGGGGCATCCAGCATTACATCGCGCCCGGAGTTGTTCTTGGGGAACGCAATGAAATCGCGGATGCTCTCGCTGCCGCCCAGCAGGGAGCACAGGCGGTCAAAACCAAAGGCAATACCACCATGGGGAGGTGCACCGTACTCAAAGGCGCCCAGCAGGAACCCGAATTTATGACGGGCCTCTTCGGGGCTCATACCCAGGGCGGCAAACATTTTTTCCTGCAGCTCACGCTGGAAAATACGGATAGAGCCGCCGCCTATCTCTGTACCATTCAACACTATATCATATGCATTGGCCTTGATCTCGCCATACCTGGATGGTTCATCCATCAGCGCCACCTGATCCGGTTTGGGTGAGGTGAACGGATGGTGACGGGCTACCCAGCGTTTTTCCTCTTCAGCATACTCAAAGAGCGGAAAGTCTATGACCCATAACGGTTTAAACTCGTTTTTGTTGCGAAATCCAAGGCGTTCGCCCATTTCCAGGCGCAGCTCGCTCATGGCTTTGCGGGTGCGCTCTTCGCGGCCGGCCAGTACCAGTATAAGATCGCCGGGTTGGGCATTACATTTTTCTGCCCAGCCTTTCAGCTTGGTTTCGTCAAAGAATTTATCCACAGAGCTCTTCAACGTGCCGTCTGTATTATATTTCAGGTGAATGAGGCCGCTCATACCTATCTGGGGGCGTTTCACCCAATCTGTCAGCTCATCCAGCTGTTTGCGGGTGTATTCACTGCAGCCTTTTGCGCAGATGGCAATTACCAGCTCTGCATCGTCAAACACCTTAAAGCCCTGGTTCTGAACGGTATCAGTAAGGTTTACCAGCTTCATTTCAAAGCGGATGTCCGGTTTGTCATTGCCATAGAATTCCATGGCATGCTCCCAGGTCATGCGGGGAAAAGCTTCGTTGAAAGTAATACCCTTGATCTCTTTGAACACGTGTTTCACCATATCTTCAAAGTTGTTCAGGATATCTTCCTGGTCTACAAAGCTCATTTCGCAGTCAATCTGGGTAAATTGCGGCTGCCGGTCAGCACGCAGGTCCTCATCACGGAAGCATTTTACCACCTGGTAGTAGCGGTCGTACCCGCTCACCATCAGCAGCTGCCTAAAGGTTTGGGGCGACTGCGGCAGGGCGTAGAACTCATTCGGGTTCATACGGCTGGGCACCACAAAGTCGCGGGCGCCTTCCGGGGTGGATTTTATAAGGAAAGGTGTTTCAATATCCATGAATCCCCTGGTATCCAGGAAGTTGCGTACAGAGCGGTTTACGCGGTAGCGCAGCTCCAGGTTCTGCTTCACCAGGTTGCGGCGAAGGTCCAGGTAGCGGTATTTCATACGCAGCTCATCACCGCCATCCGTATCATCCTGGATGGTAAAGGGCGGTGTTTTGGCGGCATTCAGTATAGAAAAATCGCTTACGGCGATCTCTACATCGCCGGTAGGCATATTCGGATTTTTGCTGGTACGCTCTGTAACGGTGCCGGTTACCTGCACTACAAACTCACGTCCCAGGGGCTGCTCGTCCAGCCGGGCATTCAGGGATTCCCCGAACAACAGTTGAGTAATACCATAGCGGTCGCGCAGATCCACGAAAGTGATGCTGCCAAATTTCCTTACTGTTTGTATCCAACCGGCTAATGTAACCTGCCGGCCTGCCTGCTCCAACCTGAGTTCACCACAAGTATGCGTTCTATACATAGAAAAAAGTTGATGTTTTGAACTTTGACAGCGCATGTTTGATGGATATGGATCACCAGACATTACACCTCAAAAAAGTATTTTATTGGGGGGCAAAGATACATTTTAAGGCCTGCATTTGTAGCCCTTCATCTATTAAAATATCGTTTAATATCGGCTTCCGGCAGCAGGGGCACACCCTCCAATAAATGCTGTGTTAGCAAATGCGCCATGTAAGGGGCCAGGGAGCAGCCTTTGGTACCCAGCCCATTGAACAGGCCCAGGGCAGGGTATTGCGGGTGCAGCCCCATAATAGGGCGGCGGTCCTTACCGGAGGGGCGTATACCGGCCTGCTGTTCCAGCACGGTGTAGGGTACTTTCAGCAGCTGCTGCAAACTTTCTTCCAGGAACAGCCTTTTTTCCGGCGTAGGCGCTTCATCCACATAATCCCATACAAAGGTGGAGCCTGCCCAGAACACTTCCTGCTCCTGCGGCACCAGTGTAATACTTTTTTTGAGGATGTTTTCTGTAAACAGGCCGGGAATGTGCACTTTTAATACTTCGCCCTTATTCAGCAGAAAAGGAATGTGTTTGAACCAGGGGTTATGAATGATCTGCGCACCTTCGCAGAAAATAATAGCGCGGGCCTGTACATCCTTATACTGTACACCGGCTGCAGTGTGCTGCAATTGTGCAAGGTCCAGCTGCTCATCCCATAACAATTCCTTTTCTGTTAAATAATGCCGCCATGCCGGTAACAGGTGATGCAGCAGTACCGTAGCGCCTTTTACAATAGCCGCGCCGTAAGGCTGGTGCAGCCAGGGTTCCATGAGTGCGGCATTGGCCGGATGAGTATATTGCTGCGCTAATCCCTGCGTGGTTTTATTATTAAAAGCAGTACGCAGCTGTTCCGATGGCAGGGCCATCCAGATATCCCTTTCTTTAAACACCGGTACACCCAATAGCTGTTCCAGCTGCTGATACGTTTGTTTTGCAAAGGGGTATAGCTGCTCATACATCCATGCCATTTCAAAACGGCGGCCCGATACAGGGTTTATAACACCCGCAGCTATACGCGATGCGCTGTTAGGTTTATACGCATCTATTACCAGTACCCGCTGCCCTGCCTGTAACAGGCGGTGGCTAAGCATAGTGCCGGCTATGCCCTGGCCGGTTATGAGGTAGTCGAATTGCATTACTTCACCACTTTTACGTTCAGCCCTTCACTATGCGCGCTGAACTCCGGCGCATACATGCACTGGGCAGTGCTGATGCCATTGGAGAAAGTGCCTTCATGTGTTACAAAGAGTGTATACTCAAACACGTAGGTACCTTTGGGCAGGTAGCTGAAAAAGAAATCAGTGGAAGCATCTTTCGTGCTTTCATAATAGCTAAGCCCATTCTGCCATTTACTGCTGCTAATCACGTTCTGCGGCTCAAAACAAGCGGCCCGCATATCGCGCAGGTGAATGTATTCCATATCGCGGTCTGCACGTAATACGATCCTCACTTTTACCTTATCTCCTATTTTCAGCTGCTTGTTATCTGAGATATCTGTTAACACAGGGCCTTTGTCAGTTACTTCCTGTATAAACAGCTGTTTTTCCAGCTTCAGCGGTGTGGCGGCAGGAGTTATTTTATCCAGCTGCTCAAAATACTGCCAGTACACAGCGCCCCAGGAGGGTTGCCCCTGGCTGCCCTGCATGCTTACCTGTATATTGCCCATAGCGGGTTTCACGTCCTTAGCTTCCAGCCGTTCCTTGAAGTAACCGGTGCCGGCTTCTGTATGCTGGTTAGCGCTGCTAATGGTTTCACTACCCAGCTGTATAGTTACCTGCGGGTTGGCAGCCAGCCAGTTGTTACCGCTTAACAGCATGGCGTAACAGGCATCTGCCGTGGCTTTGGTGGTATTCCAGTTATTGGTTTGCTTGTTCTTAAGCAGCCAGGTTTTCATAGCATCTACCGCAGCGGTATCTTTTGCTACCAAATCAAAAGCTTCTATCATCATCACCTGTGATTCAATTGGCGCCTGGTACCACCAGTAGCCCCATTGCTCTTTCCAGTACATGCCCATTTCCTCATTGGTAATAGCATGTTCTTTTAATGATCTTAAAATAGCAGCGGGTGTTTCCTTATCGTTATGCTTATACAGCGCCACTGCTGCTAGTGCTTGTACATAGCGGTTTTGCGGCAGCCAGAATTTTTTAGCCTGTTCCAGGTAATAGTTATAGGCAGCCTGGTATTTAGCGGCTAAAGGTTTGTCTTTATAAAAACTGCGCATGTACAGGTAGTGCACCTGCACGCCGCCAATGTGCTGCTCTTTCATATTTACCTTTTGCTGCAGCAGCTGGTGATAATCCTTATCCAGCTGCAGATCCAGGTAGTTAAGCGCTTTATCCGTGAGCTCACGGCAATTTGCTTTTTGCGCGGCGGAAAGCGCATCCAGCTGCTGCAGGCGGCCTACGCCGGCAACAATGTACTGGGTAATGAAACGGTCTTCCCACATACCGGTAAACCAGGGGAAAGCGCCGGAAGGCAGCTGCATTTGTTTTAACTGTCCCAGCGCTTTTTCCAGCTCCCTGCTCATGCGGTGCAGGTCAAACAGCAGGGCTATGCGTGATTTCTGCTCTGCTTCATTCTTAGCTTCCAGCACCCATGGTGTTTGCTGCAACAGCACGGCTTTCAGCTCCTCATTCTTTTGCAGGTTGCTTTGCAGGGCAGCAGTATCTGTTTTAGCCCATTGGTCAAATACTGTTTTAATAGCCGGTAAAGCATTTACCATATGGGTAGCCAGCGCATTGGCATAATACCGGTTAAAGGTTTGCTCCGCACACTGATGCGGGTATTCCATTAAATACGGTAACGCCTGAACGGCATACCAGGCCGGGTTGCCGGTAAACTCTACGGTTACGGCGTGCTGGCGCAGAGTTTCAGATGTATCGCTATGCAGCAGCTTGTCAAAAGTAAAGCTGCGGGTACCATCTCCGCGCAGCGCCAGCGGTAAGGTTTCTGTTACCAGCATGCTGTTGGTAAGCACGGGCAGCGCATTCTCCTCCCCATCACTAAACTGGCCGGATTGTGCTACCACGCGGTATAACAGCGCGCTGTTAAAATTGTAGGGGATTTGTACGGGGAAGGTTACCAGGGTGCTTTGCCCTTTGTATGCGGTAAAGTGTTGCACGGGGAAAGTGTTCTGGAACCAGCCGTCTACCGGCTGCATGGTAGTGGCATCCAGCAGCTCCAGGCGGGCCTGGCCTATCAATGTACTATCTGCCAGGTTGCTGATCTTGGCGCTGAATTCCATGCGGTCGCCTTCGCGCATAAAGCGGGGTGCATTGGGCTGCACCATTAAGGGCTTTTGCGTAACAATATTGGTTTCCGTATAACCCAAAGCCATTTCCTTTGTGTGGGCCAGGCCCATGAAACGCCAGCGGGTAAGGGCTTCCGGCACTGTAAATTCAAAAGTGATATTGCCGTCTTTATCCGTATGCAGATCCGGGAGGAAGAAAGCGGTTTCATTAAAGTTCGTGCGCGGTGTAACAGCAGCAGGTGGTGCAGTTTCTGCTTCTGTTGCTGCAGGTTTTCCTGCCGCAGCATCTTCTAATGGGCCCTTTAACATTGCTTGCTCCGTTACCGGCGCGGCCGGCGCAGGAACAGCAGATGCCACAACAGCCCTGTCACGGGCAAGGCCAGGTGCAGCAGACCCTATCCGTAATTCTTTTTTATACATTCCACCGCCATACCCGCCAAGCCAGTCAGACCAGCGCAGCGCATCATAAATGATCACACTATCTTCCAGCGGCGGTACCGGCGGGTACCGGTTAAAGGATTGCTGTTTGGTAAAGTTATCCGTATCCTGCCAGATCTGCCCCGGGCTAAACACCGGGTACAGCGGCGGCAGCGTCCACTGCTGCGGTGCAAAAGCATCCAGGGAGGCATCGTACATGGTAGCCAGCAGCTCTGCAGCTACCTGGTCTTTTTTGGAGCCTTTTATTTGTACCTGCCATTTTTCTTTTTCACCAGGCAGCAGCTTATCGCGGTGCGTGCCTATTTGTATATCCAGCGTTTTATTGCTCCAGGGTACGGCAATGTCCTGTGTTTGGCTGAATACGCGGTTATCCTTTACCACGGTATAGGTTACGCGTAAGCCGCCACGGTCTTTTTCCGTAATGTTATAGGCAAACGATTTTTGCTGTGCTGATAATTGTACAAAATCATCCACCGGCTGCTGGTTCATTCTTTCAATGGTTTGTAGTATATGCAGGTCTTTGGCGGTGGTGCCTACTACCTGTTTTACTTCGCTGCCCGGTTCATGCGGCTGCTCATCTGCCAGTATGCGGAAGTACTCCGGGTAAGGCAATTGAGACGCAGCAGCATCTACCAGGTTAAAAACTTTTTTCTGTGTAAGGGTATCGCCTGCAGCGTCTCTGGCAGTTATTTCCAGCTCATAAGCTCCTGGTGGTAACGACTTTACAGAAAGCTCGGTATGACCATCCTTTGCGGTGGTAAATGTTTTTTCCAGCAGCGGTGTTTTACGCGGCCACTGCGATGGTTCATTTTCCCTTTTATATACATCCAGCGGAAATGCCTGCAGGTACTCCTGCTCTGTTAATACAAACTGGTCCGGCGCCTCCCAGTAACGGGCGCGCATAAGCCGGTTGGGATGCTGCAGTGGCAACAAGCGCATTTGCACGGTGGCCGGTTCAAAAGTACCATTCAGGTTAGCAGTAGTTACTTTTACCTGCTGCAGCTCTTTGGCTGATAGCTCGTCCGGCACATCCAGCTTTATTTCCATGAGCTGGTAACCGGCGGATACGCGTTGTTCACCGCTGCGGGTTTCGCCATTCAGGTCCGTTACATCTGCATAAATACGGTAGGTGAAAATAGGTTTCAGCTCCGGCTTTATTTGTTTATCCGGCAGGGCATTGAAGTGAATGGTAAAAGTACCGTCTGCACCGGTTTGCAGCTGCCCATGTGTTATTTCCCGGGATGCAGATGCAGGTGCGGGCCTGTACATAAACATCCAGTAATAAGGGTAACGGGCTTCCCGCACCACCCGGTATTTTACTGCGGCGCCATCAATATTATTACCGGCATAAGCCAGCGCTTTACCATGTATAGTTACGGTATCGCCTACACGGTAGCTGCCTTTTACCGTATCAAACTCCACATAAAATTTAGGCCGTTTATATTCTTCCACAGAGAAATAAGCGCGGCCTTCTGTAGTAAGATCCGTAACGCTGAAAGCCCCATTCAGCATACCTTCCGGCAATTTGAACTTACCGTTGTAAGCGCCGTATTCATTGGTAGTAAGCTGTATGGAATCTACTTTTTCCCCATTCACATCTGTTAGCTGCACGGTAGTTTTATAATCCGCTACTGCATTACTGATGTTTGTGGAATCTTTTGTTTTAACCACAATTCCTTTAAAGTACACTGTTTGCCCCGGGCGGTAAATAGCCCGGTCTGTAAACAGGAAGCTTTGCGGTTTTTCCTTTCCCCTTGGCTCCGGTTGGTAATACCGGTACAGGTATTTATAGTTATCGGTGAACAGCGTATCTTTTCCCAGGCTCCATTCCAGCCGCACATTACGGTTCTGCTTATTCACGTTCCTATCTAAAGTAATACGCCCGCTTTTATTGGTAGTGGCGCTTTGTAGCAGGCGGTCGCTTACCATACGCCCGCTTTGGCTGTCCCTCACCATTTCCCATATACGCAGCTTTACGCCGGAAAGCGGTTCGCCTGTTTCCCGGTGCAGGGCCAGGTAATCATTATTCCGGTTAATATAGCTAAGCTGTGATATGTGAATGAATTGTACGGCCAGTATGCTTTCCCCTATCGAAAAATCAGGCGTAGTGCCTGCCAGCAGCACGTACTGGCCCAGTGGCAACGCATCTGCTTTTATTTCTGTATTATGCTCCCTGTAATCCACAGGGTCTGGTAAGGCCTGCTCCCATTGGCGGAAGGGTTTTCTGCCAATGATCAACCGCCAGTAACGGTTAGTGGTATCGCTGTAATCATTTTGTGCGCTGCGCAGCTGCTCCATAAACGATTCATTCACCCGTGCTATCCGCAAATATATTTTAGACAGGTTGCGGTAGGTAACCAGCGTGCGGAAAGGCTGCTCCGGCAGGTTCACCAGCTCTGTAGTTAGCTGCAGCTCATGGGCTTCCAGCTGACGTAGCAGCTGCCTGCAATTGCTGGCTCCATAGCTGGTGGGCGCATGTTGTATGGCCTGCTTGCACAAAGCCACGGCCTGCGCAGCTTTGCCGGTAGCGCTGTCTTTATTTTGCTGGTCCTGCTGATAATACAATTGCGCCAGCATATACATAACGCGGCTTACTTCCGGCTCTTGTGCGTAGGTCTGCTGCATTTGCTGCAGGGCTTTTACATACAGCTCTTCCTTATCCGGCATTACGCCTACCTGGTTCATATAACGGATGCGCTCCAGGTCCACATCCAGCAAAGCAGCGCGGTTATGATCCTTTGCATGAAAGCTGATCAGCTGCTGTAACAGCAAAAGGGCTTTGAACTGCAGGGAGGTAGAATCGCTTGCAGTAAAGCTATGCGCTGCAAAATCTGCAGCAGGTGCAAAAGCCTGCACATCATCCAGCTCAAATAAATTAGCTGCCTGGTTCAGGTTATTTTCACCGGACTTAAAATAATCCAGCGCGCGGTGCGCCAGCAGATCGTATAGGGTGGGGCGTAATACGCGGGCATTGCCTTTTTCCAGGATACCATCGTACACGGTTAAATCTGTTTTTTGTAACAGCTCCGTATTTTCCAGGGAGGCAGTGTATGCCTGGGTGATCTCCCGGTTTAAACGGGGCATGTCCCAGCTGGTTATATCTGTAGCCGTATCACTGGCCAGCGCGGTGCGGTTATAAAAGCGGTAGCGGTTGTTTTGCAGGTAACGCCAGTACATTTCCCCCTTTAGGCTTTGCAGTATTGCACGTACCGGGTCTTTAAACTGTGTTATTTGCCGGTTTATTTCTTCCAGGTTCTTTATCTGGCCATTCTCCTGGTCTTCCTGGTATTTTATGCGGAAAATGAGGGAGGCCACAATATCTGTATCCCGCCCGTCTTTTACAGCCTGTTTATAAATGTCCTCCACTACCTGCAGGGCCGATTGCGGCAGACCTTTATTCTCCAGCTCCGTTACCTTTTTCCATTCATTGGTATAATTGTATTGTGCCATAACCGGTTTATAAAAACAAACTAAAATAAGTATCCAAAGGAATCTGCATCGCATATAGGATGGTGTATTTTATGTTAAGATACCCATAATATTTTTTTTCATTCCTTTCCATTACCATAAATTTACAGGGTAGAAGAGGCTTTTGATCACCCCGAACATATCCTTTGAAATAAATATGCAGCATTCTTCAAGGCATCTGGAGGGACCCTCACCATCCGTTACCGGCAGCTCATTACAGCCGGTTATTATTACGGCTGATCCCCATTTTCATTATACGCTGATTACTGCCATCCCTGACCTGCAACCGTTTTGCATACACGCGGCATCCCTGGATCATGCCCTGCAGCTTAGTCATGAATTTGGCGATAAGCTGTTACTGTTCATAGACATTGATTCTTACGAAGCTGCGGCCCTTATACGTTTTATGGGCAGCCGGCATGCGCTGCCAAATGCCATGCAGGTGGTAGGTATATCTGATTGCCGCGACCTGAATATTGTGATCAATTACCTGAAAGCAGGTTTTAATGGTTATGTGCTGAAGCAGGAAGTAAATGCCGCATTACCCGCATATACCGGTAATGTGCTGCTGCAGCAGGGTTTTCCTTTATCGCCGCTTATTACGCAGCAATTTATTCACGACCTGGTAATAGCGCAACCCGGCAATTATACTACGTTGCTGAGCAAACGTGAGCTGGAAATATTAAAACGCCTCACGAATGGCGGCAGCTATAAGCTCATTGCCAGCGCGTTGCACATTTCTGTTGAAACAGTACGTTTCCATGTGAAAAACATTTACCGCAAGCTGGATGTAAATTCCAAAAGCGAGCTGGTAGTGCGCATTCTGCAGTGGCCCCAGGTTCCTGCTTTTATGCAATGATATTTCTTCCAATAAAAAAGCGCCCCGGTTGATAATAACCGGGGCGCTTGCTTTATGAACAAATCATTAAATTATTTCACCAGCTCTTTCTTCAGCACTTCTGCCATGGTTTTACCGATGTTGGCAGGGCTATCTACCACATGCACACCACAGGCAGTCATGATCTTCATTTTAGCGGCGGCAGTATCATCTGCACCACCAATAATAGCACCGGCGTGGCCCATACGGCGGCCGGGAGGCGCGGTTTGGCCGGCAATAAAACCTACGACGGGTTTGGTATTACCTTTTTCGCGCTGCTCTTTTATAAAGTAAGCTGCTTCAGCTTCCATGCTGCCGCCAATTTCACCGATCATGATCACACCATCGGTTTCAGGATCATTCAGCAACAGCTCTACTGCTTCTTTGGTAGGCGTGCCAATGATGGGGTCACCGCCAATACCAATAGCGGTCGAAATACCCAGACCTGCTTTTACCACCTGGTCTGCTGCCTCATAGGTAAGCGTACCGGATTTTGATACAATACCAATGCGGCCTTTCTTGAATATAAAACCAGGCATAATGCCTACTTTGGCTTCCTCAGCAGTAATCACGCCGGGGCAGTTAGGCCCTATCAGGCGGGTTTCGCGGCCCTGCAGGTAAGCTTTGGCCTTTACCATGTCCTGCACGGGAATACCTTCCGTTATACATACTACCAGCGCAATGCCCGCTTCAGCAGCTTCCATAAAAGCATCAG
>NZ_JAGXJN010000228.1 GCF_019091455.1 Chitinophaga sp. GbtcB8 | reverse complement strand
CATGGTTTCAACCTGATACCAACATAATTTGACCCAAAAAGACCTCGATTAAGACATTAACAATCCACTCACATATTCGGCACAATTACAAAACTTTCAGCACATTGTATGCTATTGTAGCATGTTGTTCGATCTTTCGACACTTCGTTTAAACCTTCGGCATGTTATCCTTTCTTTTGGCATATCACTTGATCTATCGGTATATCAACTTTCCTACGACATCCTATCTTTCGGTGTAATACTTGATCCTTCTGGCAC
>NZ_JAGXJN010000227.1 GCF_019091455.1 Chitinophaga sp. GbtcB8 | reverse complement strand
ATAACTTTTTGGGTTACTCCATTGCAGAGATCTTAAAAGCCAATGGATATGAGGGGGTGAAAGCCAACCTGGTGAATGACCGGGGTATCCATATCTGAAAATCCATGCTGGCCTGGCAGCTGTTTGCCCATGGCGTTACGCCGGAATCTACCGGCATCAAGGGCGATCACCTGGTGGGGGATTATTATGTAAAGTTTGAAACCCTGCTGAAAGAACAGGCAGAACCCCTTATTGCCCGGGAGCTGGAAAAGGACTTCC
>NZ_JAGXJN010000226.1 GCF_019091455.1 Chitinophaga sp. GbtcB8 | reverse complement strand
ATCGAACCGTACGCCGTCGACGCGGTTCGCGCCGGCAGCGGACAGATCGTCCAGCAGCTTGCCGATGCCGTTCAAGTCGCGGGTCGTCACCTGCACCGCATGCACGGCTACGTAGTCCTTGACCTTGCTCGAGCCGTCCTTCGGGTTGTACTCGTACTCCGGCTGCACGGAGAAGCCCGTCGTCTTGACGTCCTTCGTCGCGATCTTGTACGTCTCGTAGAGCAGCTTCGTCAGCCCCGAGAACTGCGTCGCGTTCTTC
>NZ_JAGXJN010000225.1 GCF_019091455.1 Chitinophaga sp. GbtcB8 | reverse complement strand
AACTGTGTTGGGGCCAATAAGAGGCCTAAATAGTGCCCAAAGAAGTCTCACTATCGTGGCACAGTCTTCGAAACTGTATCAGGTAGTGGTACCACCAGTCTAGGCAGGTGTACTGCCCTTGGCAGGGTGCCAGGCGGTGGTACCGCCCAGCATAGCCCCCCTAGGTGGTGGTACCACCAAACTTGGGCGGTGGTACCGCCCAAGACAATGTCAGTCAAACTAACACTGGGCGGTGGTACCGCCCGTGCCCGGGGAACCC
>NZ_JAGXJN010000224.1 GCF_019091455.1 Chitinophaga sp. GbtcB8 | reverse complement strand
CCAGGGTAGCTCGATCGGAATTCACCCAGTAAGTAGTAAGCCTTAAGTCAGTCAGTGTAACTTATGAAATGGCCCTTAAGTAATTGGGCTAGTAATGGAAAGAGTGAAACCACTAACAGCAAGAATGAAACCGAGACTCCTCGGAATGAACCAAGCCCCCCTAGCGAGGGAAGGAGTGGAACTAACTAAACTAAGCCTGAAACCACTAACAACAGGACTACACCCCACTACCGGCTAGAATGAAACGAGTGCATCTAAG
>NZ_JAGXJN010000223.1 GCF_019091455.1 Chitinophaga sp. GbtcB8 | reverse complement strand
AGCTAACTCAGACTCAAACCGACCGGACTAAGGCTGAAAGTAGTTGCTCGCAGCCTGAAACCACCAAGCAACTACTACGAACGCATCACAAGTAATAACTCATATGATATGGCTTAATGAGCTATTGCCAGACAAGTAACTACTAATGACCAAGCCACTACTAACGTGGCGCGGTAGCGAGCGATGGAGCGTCAGCTAATATGTCTCCGTGGCGGTAGCGAGTTTAAGACAGAGACTTAGGGTAGTGGGTCTCAGAATG
>NZ_JAGXJN010000222.1 GCF_019091455.1 Chitinophaga sp. GbtcB8 | reverse complement strand
CAATACTTCCTGCCAGCGCTGATCATGCTCACTTTTCAATACACTGCGCAGCACCTCATGACGGTTGATCACCTGTTGTAAACCGTAACCTAATGCATCCACATTAACCGTTCCCTGCAACCTGAACACACCTGGAATATGATACTCCCGGCTGCCCTGCAGCTGGTCTATGAACCAAAGCCGTTCCTGCGTGTAAGATAATGGAAGACGGTGCGGCCGTTCTCCCGCTGTAATAACCGGTAAGGCCGGCAGGCTGCTG
>NZ_JAGXJN010000221.1 GCF_019091455.1 Chitinophaga sp. GbtcB8 | reverse complement strand
AATCTCGAAAACCCACCCCCGGTATCTCCTCCCGGAGCCCATGCCCGGAACCCCAACCCCGGACCCCCCCCCTAGTTTTTTCTCCCTCCCGCTTTCCCACGGGGCCGGTAGTTTTTTTTTCCCCTCTTTTTTGGAATTGTGGTGGGGCCGGGGATGTTCCCGGGGCATAAAAAGCCCCGGGCGCAAAGGGGGAGTTCCCTTCTTTTTTGCCGGGGGGGCCCCCGTGCTTTTCAGGAAACCATGGGCCCTATTTAAGTAAA
>NZ_JAGXJN010000220.1 GCF_019091455.1 Chitinophaga sp. GbtcB8 | reverse complement strand
ATATAAGGAAATACTTTGATATCCTATATTTCTCTCTAGAGGGTTTAAAGAGAGTGAAAGATACTGTGTGAAATTATTGGAGTTAATATAAGAGTAGTAACAATTGATCTCACATGATGACGAATTTGATCTTTTTGTTCAGTGAGTAACAAATCATATTAACATTTTTTGATATGTTAATTGATTCTTAATATAAGGGAATTTTTATGGTTTAAAAGATCATCTCCTTCTCAACACTAACTAAAAGGTTAATTAATTAT
>NZ_JAGXJN010000219.1 GCF_019091455.1 Chitinophaga sp. GbtcB8 | reverse complement strand
AACTTTCTTCAATAGCTAAACATTTCACTTGGTAGCATGATTTTAATTACTGTGTTATATTGACTATACTAGTGCACTGACACATCAACCAATTTTTAGTACCTTTATAAGTCTACCTAGGCCTACTATATTATATTTTTGTACTGGTATTTAAAACATTGCTTGGTGTATTATAAATCCATAGAGCCTGATTTAGGAATGTAATGTCATTTTTAGGGATACTTGCCACATTTTTTAATAATCTAACAAGGACATGCAAA
>NZ_JAGXJN010000022.1 GCF_019091455.1 Chitinophaga sp. GbtcB8 | reverse complement strand
GCGGTTATCAAAAATCAGGTTTTGGCCGGGGCACGCCTTAGGTGGAGCTAAACCACTACCACCAAACCTAAAACATGCTGAACTCTTACAGCAAAACCAAACTGGGATTTTTCTAAACAACAGATTATGACTGCACGGATCATAGCTACTGACAAAGGTTTGGAGCTGATAGCAAAATTAAAGCAGCTGCATGGCAACCTGATGTTCCACCAGAGCGGCGGCTGCTGCGATGGCTCACAGCCTATGTGTTTTGCAGAAGGTGAATTTAAGACCGGCAACAGTGATGTGCTGTTAGGTGAAGTGGCCGGTTGTAAATTTTATATGAACAGCGATCAGTTTGCTTATTGGCAGCATACACAATTAATATTGGATGTAACACCAGGCAGGGGTAGCAGCTTTTCGCTGGAAATACCGCTGGGAGTAAGGTTCTTAACCCGCTCCCGGGTATTTACGGATGAAGAGCTGGCTACCCTGCAGCCTACCGGGTAACCCTCATCTCATGGTATAGTATTTGTTGCCAATTCAGCCTCACCAAAACAGTTTTATATGCATATTGTACTAGGCGCAACGGGCAGCGTAGGTAGCACCGTAGCCACGCAGCTGGTAACTAAGGGCGAAGCCGTGGTAGGTATTACCCATAGCAGGGAAAAAGCAGCCTCCCTAAAAGAAAAAGGCATGGATGCAGCCGTAGCAGATGCAAAAGACCTTACTGCTTTACGCACTGCTTTCAGGGGTGGCACCTCCCTGTTTGCCATTACGCCTGAAACCGGGCAGGAGGAAGATGTGCTGGCAGAAACACAGCAGATACTGGATAACTATAAAGATGCGGTGCAACATGCCGGCATTGAAAAAATAGTGGGCATTTCATCCGTGGGCGCACAGCTTGAAAAAGGCACGGGTAATTTGCTGATGTCGTATATGCTGGAACATGCTTTTGAAGACCTTTCCATAACACAGATCTTTATAAGACCTGCTTATTACTTCAGCAACTGGCTGCCTTACTTAGAAGTAGCAAAAGAAAAAGGAGTGCTGCCCAGCTTCTTCCCTGCCGGCTTTTCCATTCCCATGATAGCGCCCACTGATGTTGGTGAATTTGCCGCAAAAGTGTTAACCGGCGACGGGCATAAAAGTACCGTGTACGAGATTGAAGGCCCCCGGCCTTATACCCCGCAGGATGTAGCTAATGTTTTTGGGAAGCTGCTGAACAAAACCGTGAAAGTGCAGGTAATACCAAAAGCTGAATGGGGTAAAACCCTGGAGGGCTTACACTTTTCACCGGACGGTATTAAGAACTTTATAGAAATGACAGAAGCCGTGGTGGATGGCCGCGTCAAAGCTGAAAGGAACGGTATTGAGCAGGTGAAATGCAGCACTACCCTGGAAGCCTATATTAAAAATGAAATAGCGGAAAAAGAGGCCCATGCTTTAGCGTGAAAAATGCCTTTTTATAGCTAAATCACTCAAAAGTATGAAGACAGTATGCCGCTACGGTCTTAATTTAGGCTTAAAAAAATATGCAAAAGATCACCACCTTCCTGATGTTTGAGGGGCAGGCAGAAGCAGCCCTTAATTTTTATACCAGCCTGTTTAATGATTCAAAGATCATTAATATCAGCCGTTACGGACCTAATGAAATGGGTGCGGAAGGGAGTGTAATGCATGCCACCTTTTCCCTGAACGGACAACAATTTATGGCTATTGACAGTTATGTTAAACATTCGTTTACGTTTACACCGGCCATGTCATTATACGTAAGCTGTGAAACGGAGCAGGAAATTAATACGCTGTTTGCACAGCTGTCAACAGGAGGCAATGTGCTGATGCCGCTAGATAAGTATCCTTTCAGCAGCAGGTTTGGCTGGGTAAATGATCAATTTGGAGTATCCTGGCAATTGAGCTTAATATCATAAATCATGAATAAACGCCCTGGTAAGTTGCCAGGGCTTTTTAGAAAAACCTTGGGCACGCCACCCGCGGCACCTGCCCGTTCTTCTCTGCACCTCTATCTGCTTTTGTAAAGGAGTAACCAATAGATATCTCATGTGATCCGTTGTTATAACCCTGCAATGGCCCTACCGCAAAATCATATGCATAACCTACGCGTAAATTGGGCGTAACATATGCCTCTACAAGCGCTACGGCTGCATTCCTTTTTACCAGCACCTTTTGCAGGTAGTTCTTATCATACAGGCTTATACCGCTGCGGTATGAGCCGCCTATCCAGATCCTTTCCTGCAATAACAGGAAAGCGTTCAGATCCAGGCTGGTAGGGCCGCCCCGGTCATCTTTCAGCAGAAAGGAAGGTTTGAACTGTATATTTTCATTCAGGGGCAGCAGCATGCCTGCAGTAAAGTAGTAATGTGGTTTAGGCTGCGGAATGTATAAGTAGCGCGATTTATTCATGTGCGGGGCTATCAGGTTATCTACCGAAAACCCAGCATACGCGCGGTTGGTGGAGTAATAAACGCCGGCCCGTGCATCCGGTACCAGTGTGGTTTGCGTGCCGGCAGGCATATCCACCTCCGGGTCATTGGTGGTAAGCAGTGAGCCGTTAATGCCCAGCTGTATCAGGCCGCCGCTTAGCCCAAAGGCCAGGCGCGAGCTGCCGTCTTCGTTTAAACGTATGCGGTAGGCATAGCTGGCATATACCCCTTGTGTGCTTTGTGCACCCAGCTTATCGCTGAACAGCTGCAGGGCCAGGCCTACATTTCCTTCGTTGGCAATAGCATCTACCGCTACGGAAAAGCTGCGCGGAGCACCTTCTACGCCCGTCCACTGTGCACGGTAAAAACTATGGAGATTCAGCACTTCCTTATACCCGGCATAGGCTGGGTTAATGTAAATGCCGTTAAACATATACTGGCTGTATTGTGCATCCTGCTGGGCAAAGGCCAGTCTGCAACAAAGTAATAGTGCGCTCAGCAAAGTCACACGTTTCTTATAGGTATTCATAGTGCAGGGTCGGGATATTGTTCACATGTACTCTTACAAATCCAGATCAAATATAAATATTATATTTCATATATAAATCAGATGCGGGTAAAATTAAACTTTCTACCTTGTTGACTGTCTGACTACTTACCAAATTGATCTTTATGCGAATAAAGCATTACTTATCCTTCCTGCTAGGTGGATTATTGATGAACATAACGGCTCATGCGCAAGATGCAAACACGGCTGCTGCAGATACCTCTCATTTACCGGGCGCCAACTTCAGCTTACAGGGCGCACTGGAAATGTTTAAAAAAGCCGCCTCTCCCGAAGAGTTTGAAAAGCTGCTGAATTCCCAGGATAATAAGGTAAATAACCTGGACCTCAATGGTGACGGGAATATTGACTACATAAAAGTGGTGAATAAGCGGGAAAATGATGTGCACGTTTTTGTGCTGCAGGCATTGATCTCCGAAACAGAAAGCCAGGATATTGCAGTAATAGAGCTGGAAAAAACTGCTGCTGATAATGCCGTGGTGCAGATTGTTGGCGATGAGGATATTTACGGCGAGCAAACTATTATTGAACCTTCTTCCGGGGATGATAAAGCCACCGGCGGAACTGATGAAAAAGCAGAGCAACCGTACTTTGGCAGCGGCCCGCACGTAACTGCCCGCTACGCTCCTACCCGCGCTATTATTGTAAATGTATGGTTCTGGCCCTGTGTACGGTTTGTGTATGCGCCGGCCTATACGGTATGGGTATCTCCCTTTAGCTGGCGTGTACGGCCTGTCTGGTGGCACCCCTGGCGGCCCATGCCCTGGGCAGTGTACCGCCCCTACCGCTACCATTATGCACCGTATTATACAGTGGTACGTACCAACCGGATCGTGTATGCACCCAGGATCTACCGTCCTATGCGTGTTACGTCCGTAACCGTGCGCACCCGCAACCAGGTAGTAGTGAACCGTTACCGCGCTACGCCGCGCGCCACCCGCAGCTTCAACGGGCCACGTACAGGCGCTACCCGCAGCTTCAGCACGCCGCGCAGCAATGGTACTACCCGTACCTTTAGTACGCCACGCAGCAATGGCACCAACCGTACTTTTAACGGGCCTACACGCAGCTATAATTCCAACACCCGCACTTTCAGCTCGCCTAATGGTAACCGGCAGATCAGCCGCCAGCGGACTACTGTTAGCAGTCCCCGTGGTTCCGCTACGCGCACCAGGACAAGGGTTTCAAGACATCATTAAGCAATAGCACAAGTAATAAAAACGGGGGTGTATCCAGGCTGGATACACCCCGTTCCGTTTGGGCCTTGTTGCTTAACCGCCATGTGCGGCTGGCTGCAATAAATGCTGTTAATGCAAACTTATAATACGGTTCATTTGCCAGTGCCCGTTATTCCGTTTCCACAGGGTAATGAATTTGCTGGCATGGGAGGTGGAACCCTCTACCAGGTTATGAAAGCGGTGATAGCCTATTTCCACCGCGCCATACCCGTTAATGGAATATACCTCAATGCTGCCTTTCATTATTTCACGCTGTACTTTATTACAGATGTTATTTTTGATGGCCGCTATGTATTCTTCCTTAGATGTTTGCAGCCCTCCCCTGTCATGATAAAACTCCATATCATCTGTCATCATATCCTTCATCTTTTCCAGGTTGCAGGTGTTGTACGTATCAAAATAGATGCTGTCTAAATTTACAATAGTATCGTATAAGGCTTTATCTCCCGGTATATAGGGCGCAGGCTGGTAACGCTCTCCGGCCATTTCAGGAAATTCCGTAGTTACCTGATAGTCCAGCTCCCGGGCCATTTTCCAGGCATTACCTTCTTTTTTCCAGGTACGGGTGAATTTGGAGATCTCTACCAGCTGCTCCGGCTGGTTGTCCGGTATTACATAGAAATGCTGCACACCGGTTTGTATGGCTTCCTGCCCGCTTACTGCAAATACCTGCAAGCTGCCGGGTACTATTGTGCGGCGCAGGTGGCCCTGCATACATATTTTTTTTATGCTGTTGGTAAAGTCGGCCAGTGGCTGTACCGTGGTAGGATTATCCAGTCCATTATCATGGTAAAACACAAAATCCTTTGTGAGTATTTCCTGCACCTTCTGCGCATTGCAGTCTTTTTGGGCATAGTGAAAAAGCAGGCTATCCTGGCGGTGCAATTGATCAAATAAAGGTCCGGAAGTGGTGGTTCCTGGGCGCTGGGCAAAGGCTGTTGGGGCGCCCAAAAAGATAAAGGAAAGGCATAAAATGATGGTAATGATCTTTTTCATATAATAATTTGCATTGATTATCAGGTAAATAGTAATTTTTTATTTCGATTGCAATACAAAGATATATGTTTTTAATAGTATTATGCAATACATACTACTATATATTTTTATAGCTAGCCCGGCACCTTCCCTAACCCTTCCCGTGCACAAGGTGCCAGGCGGCACCGCCCGGATTATCTCCCAAGCTGGCAACCATTGCAATAGTGCCCGCATTCACCTCAGCAATGGCTCACCCATCACCCACCTGTGACCATATTCCAATAAAAAAGCCGGCCTCATGGACCGGCTTTGCTGTGTACAGCAGTGGGATAGTTACCTGAAAAAATCTTTATTTGCCCGGGTACCAGTTACGCAGGCGTACTTCGATATTCTTATCGCCGGCATTAACCAGCTCTTTAAATTGGTTTACATCGCTCAAACCGTTCTGCCCGCGGTAGTGATACGGGTATACGATCTTAGGCTTAAAGGCCAGCACCGCTTCTGCCGCCTGCTTTACATCCATGGTGTAAGGCAGGTTCATACAAACAAAAGCTACATCAATATTCTTGAGTGCCTTCATTTCAGGAATGCCTTCCGTATCGCCGGAGAGGTAAAGGTTCTTACCGCCAATGTTCAATACATACCCATTGCCGCGGCCTTTGGTATGGCGTGGGTTTGCACCCATGTTATACATGGGAATGGCGCTAATGGCAATACCTGCCTGAGTAGTATGGCCGCCATTATTTAATACCACCGCTTTTGCCTTCAGGGCCGGCGGCAGCAGATCAGCCACTGCCTGCGGTACTACCAGTATGGTTTTAGGTGTTTTTACTTTTATAATGCTGGCGGTATCAAAGTGGTCGCTATGTATATCGGTGATCAGTATAATATCGGGTGACTTCAGGCCGCTAAAATCTGCGCCGCCTGCGGGATCTGCGTAAATAGTAGTATTGCCGATGGTAAAGGCCAGGCTGGCGTGTTGAACGGGTGTAATGGTTAAATTGCCCTTAGCGGTTGGCAAAACATCTGCCTTATTCTGTTGTGCCGTTACGGTAAAAACAACAAAAAGCGCGCATAAGGTAAGAAGGTTGAATTTCATATATGGCTCCGGTTATACAGTAAATTTAAAAAAGTTCTGCATAGTATGGTAGCGCCTGGCAGTAAATTATTCTTGTGTTAATGTTTGCCGCTTATCCCGCCCCAGTCTTCCGGGGCCAGATCGGCAATAGATTGGGAGAAGGTCCAGGTATGTCCATCCAGGTCAGCAGCCGTGTATTGCCGCTCCCCGTAAGGGAAATCGGCCGGCGGTTGTATGATCTGCGCCCCATGTTTGCAGGCATGTTCATAATGATAGTTCACATCCCGTACGCGCACCATCAGGGAATGCCGGTCCTGCTCACCCCCTGTTTTACCCTCCGGCTGCGCGCTCAGCGCAATAGTGCCTTCTCCAAAAGCCAGCTGTGCGCGATGGTTGCCGGCCCGCCACCGTTCTGTAAAACCAAAAGTTTCACATAACCAGGGGATCGCTTTATCCAGGTCTGCATACACCAGCACGGGAATAATGGTACAGGATGGCATGGTACGGTTAGCAGCAGGTTTGTGTAGGTTATGATCCATAGCCGGAAATTTAAATGCTGCTAAAGCTAACCAGAAAAATTTAACCTTACAAATTGGCGGGATGAGCGTGCGGCCGGGAACTAACACTTTTTTGAACTAGAAAATTCCAAAACATTTATTACTTTCGGCACAGGCTGTACAAGGGCAGCAGATCATCCACGTTGTGAACAATTTTTAGTATTACGAGAGCAGGACAGGAACAATCACTTTTATACCTAAAATGAACAATGAATCTATAAGTGCCGCCCATGGCTAATTACAGCTTTTTATCCAAACAGTCACCACACATTAAACTCGTATGAACAAACTTTTATCAACCATCCTCATCGCAGCAGGGACATTATTTATTGCAAACAAATCGCAGGCGCAGGGTTGCGTAGCGCTACGCGGCAACGGATCTACCTGCATGCTCCCCCACCAGGACGAGAACAGCTCCGGCAAATGGCTGTTCACCACTGGGGCCCGTTATTTCAAATCTTACAAACACTTTAAAGGCCGGGAAGAACAAAAGGAACGGCAAACACAAGGTACGGAAGTGATCAATCACCAAACCGCCATTGACCTTTCCCTGACCCGCATCCTGGACGAGCGCTGGAGCATTATGCTGGATGTGCCCATCCTGGCCAATGCCCGCTCCTCCCAATATGAGCATGGCCTTGTTAATGGCGTCAATAAATTTAACGAGCGCCATAGCACGCACTCTTTTGGTTTGGGCGATATGCGCATAGCAGTATACCGCTGGCTGCTGGATCCTCACAAAAATACCCGCGGCAATATACAGGCCGGCCTGGGTATTAAGTTTTCCACCGGCGATTATGACGTAAAGGATTACTGGTACAACGTAGGCCCTAACGGCACTAAGGAGCTAAGAGAAGTGGATCAGTCCATACAGCTGGGCGATGGCGGTACCGGCGTTACCATGGAGCTGAATGGCTATTATAATTTTACCAGCCACATTGCCGTATATGGAAATGCGTATTACTTAATGAATCCACGGGAGCAGAATGGTGTGCGCACCTGGCGGGAAACCTTATCCCCTGCCCTGGCCAACGAAGCCATTTGCAGTGTGCCGGACCAGTATATGTTCCGGGGCGGTGTAAGTTATGCTAACGCGCAATTCACCGGCTCTGTAGGCGCCCGTATAGAAGGTATTCCTGTGCATGACCTGGTGGGTGGCAGCGGCGATTTCAGAAGGCCCGGTTATGTATGGTCTGTTGAACCGGCTGTTTCCTACAACCTGGGAAGAACCCGGCTGTTTGCATCTGTACCTGTAGCTTTTGTACGTAACAGAACGCAAAGCGTTACGGATAAAGAAAGAAGCACTCCCACCAATAAAGTGAACGGTGATGCTGCGTTTGCGGATTATGTGGTGAATGTTGGGTTTTCTGTAAGGTTTTAATAGAATGTAAAATCATAAATGTGAAATTTTAAATGTAAAAGTGGAATGCAGCGATACGGGTTGCTGCATTCCACTTTTACATTTTACATTTATGATTTTACATTTTACATTCCTTATGCTACCACCGCCTCATTATTATACTTGTTCCTATAATCGATGGGTGATAACCCGGTGATCTTCTTAAACACCGTGCGGAAAGATTTTGTATCGTTATACCCGACTTCATACATTACCTCATTCACATTCTTTTTACTGATCTCCAGCATTTTTTTGGCAGCTTCAATGCGAACGCGCTGTATATATTCTGCGGGGGTGTTGTTCGTTGCTTTTTTAAAACGGCGGTCAAAGTGGCGGCGGCCAATGGCAAACTTTACGGCCAGGTCATCTACCGACAGGTGTTCTGTGAGATTGGTTTCAATAAATTCCTGTGCACGTTTAATAGGTTCATCCTCATGTTTCTTTTGCCCGTTGAACATAATAAAGGGCGACTGGCTTTTGCGGTCTATTTCCAGGGCAAACAGCTTGGCCGCCATAATGGCTATTTCGCGGCTGGTATATTTCTCTACAATATATAACAGCAGGTTCCAGTAAGAGTTAGCGCCGCCGCTGGAGTACAGGCCTTTTTCTTCCGTGATCACACGCCCGTCCACCAGTGTTACATCGGGGAACATTTCGCGGAACTCATTGGCTGTTTTCCAGTGGCTGGAACATTCCTTGCCGCTCAGCAAACCGGTAGATGCCAGCAGGAAAGCGCCAATACAAAGGCTGGCTACTTCCGCGCCTTTTTTGTGCTGCTCAATGATCCAGGGTATAAAATCTTTGTTCAGCTCCAGGGATACCTTTAGGTCGCTGCCCAGCGCAGGAATAATGATCAGGTCTGTTTTTTTCACTTCCGTGGTCAGCTGGTCCGCATGCACGGAAAAGATACCGCCATTCAGCTTAACCTCTTTGGTGAGCCCTACCATCTGCACATTGAATAAGGCAGGCTGCCCGGCAGCAATTAAAAAGTCATTTACTGTGGTAAACAGATAACGTGGATCGGCAATGGTGCCTAAAACAGCCTCGTGTGGCACAAGGATGGATACGTGTTTCATTTGATCTTATTTTGTTGTTGCGGTTTAGACAGCCTTTCGCATAACATAGCCCCCGAAAAAGCTTATCATGACCGGTTAGCTAGTTTTTGTAAAATACTGAAAAAAGTCGAAACCTACCCTGCCCTAAGTCCGGTTCACCCACCTTTCAACCCTTTGTACGGGTGTATCTTTGAAGATCAATTACTATAAAAGCTAACCGATGCAGCATGAGCCGATATTATTAAGCCTGGAAAAAGCCTGGATATGAGAAAGGTGATCGTATCCATGAACGTTACGCTGGATGGTTTTATGGCCGGCGCCAACGGTACGCTTGACTGGCATTTCCCGCTGTGGAATGATGAGATGACCCGACACATAGCTGATCAGCTGCAAACCGTAGACACTATTTTACTGGGGCGCATGAGCTACCAGGTAATGGCGCAGTACTGGCCCTATGCCGACTGTTATACTATGCCCAGCCCTGCGCAAATGGACTTTGCCAACCGCATGAATGACTATACCAAGATCGTTTTTTCCCGTACGCTGCGCAAAGGCAGCTGGAAAAATACGCATATTATCCGCAGCCGTATTAAAGAGCAGATCCTGGAAATGAAACAGCAGCCCGGCAGGGACATGATCATTTTCGGCAGCGGCAGCATTGTGCAAACCCTTACCCGTTTAGGGCTGGTGGATGAATACCGGCTATGGGTGCACCCGGTGATCCTGCAAAACGGTATGCCCCTGTTCCGTGATAAACGACCCGGTACCCAGCTGCAATTATTAAGAACAAAAACCTTCAGCACAGGAGTAGTGGTATTGTATTATAAGGCTGTTCCGCAAGGGGCGGTTAATAACCTGTATATAGCGGGATGATAGCCTGACCGCCATTACTACATTGGCGCTACCGATAACTTCATTAACCTTGAAAATTAAATCGCCATACTGTTACTTAATGTCCTCATTAATGCTTTGTGATAGTGGAGCCCCTATCCTATTGCAGTATATGCATGCTTTTTGATCTAACCCCTGTGTAACAAACGGCATTCATTCCAATAAAATTCTGCTTTATGAGAAATGAGCAATTTAAGCCGGTACAAAAAAAGCTGTACAACAAATGGTTTTCAGTAGCACCCGGTGTTTGGGGTATTAAGGACATATTTGTGAACGTATACCTCATACACAGCGGCGCTGCCAATCATTGGGTATTGGTGGATGCAGGGCTGGCCACCACTGCTGAAAAGATCCGCAAGGTATCCTCACACCTGTTCTGGCCGCAGACTGCACCGTCCGCCATTATTCTTACCCACGGGCATTTTGACCATATAGGTTCATTAAAAAGGCTTGCAGAAGAATGGGATGTGCCGGTGTATGCACATTACCTGGAAGCACCTTATTTAACCGGCCGTTCAGCCTATCCCCCACCCGATCCAACAGCTGGTGGCGGAATAATGACCCTGGCATCCTGCCTGTTCCCCAGGCAGCCAATAGATATGAACGGGCGGCTGTTAATGTTACCGGAAGATGGTTCTGTACCAGGTTTGCCTGGCTGGCGTTATATTCATACACCCGGCCATGCACCCGGTCACATAAGCTTATTCCGTGAGCAGGATGGTGTGCTGCTGGCTGGTGATGCCGTGGTTACCACCCAACAGGAATCACTATACGCTGTTATGACACAGGCAAAAAAAATGTCGGGGCCACCGCGGTATTTTACATTTGACTGGCAGGAGGCAGCAAGCTCCGTCAACAAACTGGCAGCACTGAAGCCGGAGATCATTGCCAGCGGACATGGCAAGCCCATGAAAGGCAAAACCATGCAAGATGAATTACAACGCTTAGCCGCCAACTTTCATCAGGAAGCAGCACCTGCTTCGGGCAGGTATGTAGATAATCCGGCGGTAGCGGGTGTAAATGGTGTGGAATATGTACCGGCTCCCAAACGTTCTGAGGTATTGATGAAAGCCGCCATGGCCTTACTGGTGATAGGTATAGGCGCCGTAATGGTACGTTATGGACTGAAGAAGAGGATCTGATAATAAAAGTGTGCCACACCTTTGAGGTATGGCACACGTACACTCATTTTTCCGGCGGGCATAACTGCATAAGCATTACCGCGCTGCTGGCTTCATAGGATTGTATGGTACCTGTGGGGCAGGGAACCTTATAGTTCCGGTAGGTAAGCCCCCGGGTTGCATCCCGGTTGCCCCAGGCAGTATTAATATTTTTGCGGATCCAGGACAGGTACTGCGGCTGGTTGGCATCCTGTACCAGCATCAGCAAGTAATGACCCAAAATGGCTTTTAATACACCCTGTTCATTCCAGTCGCCTTCTGCCGGTAAAATACCGTCCTTATCGCACATGGATTTTTGCGTATAATCGGCGCCCAGCTTAGCCTGGTTCAGGTAAGCTGCATCGTTGGTGATCTTGTATAACATGGTGGCGGCGCCAATAAAGGTACCCTGGTTATAGGTGTAGTCAGACCAGCCTTTATTACCTTTAATGTTATTATCTGCCACGCGGCCGGTATTGGGATCTGTTAAATTGGTAAGGGCCCAGCTGTACACATCTTTTGCTTTTTGCAGGTAAGCATTATCGCCGGTGATCTTATACAGCAGCAAAGCGCCTATTACAGTGGGGAAGTTAATACAGGCATTCTTACCACTGTGGTTAAAATCCCACCACATACCGCCATTGGCAGCATCATATGAATCATTCCATACCCGCTGAAAACCCGCTATGGAGGTAGTAAGGTAGCTGCTGTCTTTCGTGATCTCGTAGGCGCGTGCCAGTGATATGATCCACCACATCATATCATCATAAATGAACCATACGGTTTTGTTGTTCCAGTTATAACGGTCGTATTTTTTATAACCGCCCTGGTACATGTCTTTGATCATTTGCAGCTGCGCAGGATCATTGGTGCGCTTGTAAGCGTTCATGACCAGGTCCCAGTAAACAGCCTGCGTCCAGATAGCGCCGGTGGAGTTTTTTTCCGTAGTGGCGTAATATAGCTGCTCCGCTGGGTTATAGAAATACGTATTAAAATTATTAAAGGCCGCAGTAGCGTCTTTATCTGTAAATGATACGGCAGGCAGGTGCACGGAATCTACCGGTGTCACTGCCTTGCTGTTACTTTTGCTGCAGGCGGTGTGTAACACCAGGCCGGCGAAGAGGACTAAAAAGAGTTTTCCCATTTGTTTTTTTTTAGCTGAAAGTGCAAAGCCCCTACCACCCCGGGTTCTGCACCAGCTCCTTATCATTATTAATATCATCGGAGGGCAGCGGGAAAAAGTAATGGCGTTTGTTAAATACGCGGGTTTCGAAAGATACTACATTCAGGAACTCCGGCATATCGGCATTAATGTTTAAGCCGTACATAGGCCCGTTCTCCGTTTGCTCCGCTATTTTCCAGCGGCGCACGTCAAAGAAACGGTTGTTCTCAAAGGCCAGCTCTACACGGCGCTCCTTGCGGATGGCATCGCGCATAGCGGCCTGACCTGCGGGGGCCGGCAATTCCGACGAACCGTAAAGCGGAATACCAGCCCTTTCGCGGATCAGGTTAAGGTATTTCAGAATGTCCGGGTCATTAGGCGTAGCCTCATTCAAACACTCTGCATAACTTAAATAAATTTCAGCCAGGCGTATCAGGATCAGGGTGCGGTCGTTCACATTCCACCTGCCCAGGCCCATGGCTTTACGCACAATATAACCGGTAGGTGAATAGTCGCCGCCGCCGGTTTTGCGGCCGGAGTTACCGGTATTATACAGGCGGGTAACGATCTCACCAAAATCAGTATTCAGCCAGGTGCTGCCATCGTAGGTAATATTCACATAAAAACGCGGCTCCCTGTTCACCCATTGATTATAAATGTTGGATGTATGGGTAGTGTTCGGGGCCTGAAAATCAGAATAGCCGGACGATACATATTGTGATAAAGGATCTGTAATGCTTCTGCCGTTCTTCATAAAAAATGCATCCACCATATTTTGCGTAGCGCCTAAGCCGCCGCTGCCTTTTAGCTCGCCGGAGGGGGCGCCGCCATGGTAAGGCGTTAGCTCATACTGGCGCGAATCCAGGGAACCACGGGTACGGGCAAAGATCACTTCCTCATTCCAATCCGTCAGGATCACATCCCGGCAGGAAAGATAAGGATCAAATGCCCCGCTGCTATTGTTCTTCTTAAATAAATTATACGTGCCGGGTACAAACTGTGTAATAAATTCCTTGTAGGCATCTGCAGCTGTTTTCCATTTATTCACATCAAAGCTTTGGCTAATGAGCTGCTTGCCATCTTTATTCTTCAGGTTAGCCAGTTCCGCATTACCGTTATACAAAGGGCTGGCGGCGTACATCATTGCATTGGCGCGGAAAGCCAGGGCTATGCCTTTGGTAATGCGCCCATAATCCTGTGCAGTAGCTGGTTTGGCCGGCAGCACGCTGGCTGCGGCTGTTAATTCCGCCGAAATATAGCTTACACATTCGTCAATGGAATTACGCGGTATCTGCAGGTTGGTATCTACCGCAGTGGGTGTTTCGCCCAGTATTACTACGGGGCCGTATATACGCATCAGGTAAAAATAGTACATGGCCCGCAGCGCCCGCGCTTCTGCCTTATACTGCTCTTTCTGCTGCGGGGAACGGTCTGTGATCTTATCTGCATTCTGAATAAATACGCTGGCTGCGCGTATGCCTTTGTAAAAGTTGGTCCAGTAGTCGCGCACAAAACCGGAATTAGCGTCCCAGTTGCCTATGTTCACATCGTTTGACTGTACAAAGCCCCATACAAAATCCGCTTCATCACAACCGCCGGTCCACAGGCCACGGTTCTCATTATCACCGGGGTTACGCTGCCCAAATTCATCCGGGATACGTGCGTACACGTTAGCCAGGAATTTTGAAGCGGTATTCCAGGTGCGGAAAGTTTCATCAATGGTCAGGCGGTCATCCGGTACCTGGTCCAGGTATTTTTTACAGGAAGTAAATGCTCCCAGCACCAGTATATATATCAATAGCTTTTTCATATCCGTTTCTTCATTACGTGATTTAAAATCTTAAGTTCATGCCCAGTGAAATGGTGCGTATGTTCGGGTAGGTGGAGCCGTTATCCGTATTCAGCTCAGGGTCCCACAGCTTGAATTTGCTGAAGGTAAGCAGGTTAATGCCCTGCAGGTATACGGAGGAGTTGCGGATGCCAATGCGCTTTAATAAATGGTCAGGCAGGTTATACGCGATCTGCGCGGATTTCAGGCGCATAAAGCTTACATCCTTTATCCACCAGGAGCTGGCCTGGGTGTTGTTCTTATTCTCTGCCTCTCCATATGCCAAACGCGGATAAAATGCATTCGGGTTAGGATTCTCTACTGTCCAGCGGTCTGTTGCAATAGCATAGGCATTGGTTTCACCACCACCACCGTTAAACGGTATAATGGCAGAACCGGACAGCATACGGTCTACATCAGATATGCCCTGGAACAATACGCCTACACTAAATCCCTTATAGGCTACATTAAAGCCAAAACCATATACCATTCCCGGTACATCGCCGCGGCCTATTTTAGCTATGTCATAGTTATTAATAAGGCCATCGCCATTCAGATCCCTGTACTTAATATCTCCGGGTTTTACTTTTGACCGGTCGCCGGGTACGGCGCTCTTGCTGATCTCATCATCGCTGGCAAATAATCCCTCTGCTACATAACCATAACGGGCCAGTATGTTGTTGCCGCGGTGCTCCATCCAGGGATAGTTCTGCGGCGGGCGGTCATCTTCTATCACCTTGTCTTTATTATAGGTGAGGTTACCGCGTACGGATACATCTACCTGCCCTATCCTGGCGCTGTATTCCAGGCTGGCGTCAATACCTTTATTATCCACTACCCCCAGGTTGCCATACTGCTGGGTTTCCAATCCCATAAAAGCTACGTTGGAGGCTCTTTGCAGGAAAATGCCCTTGCGGTGTTCCTTAAACAGGTCTACGATCAGGATCAAACGGTCTTTTAAAGTATGCAGCTCCATACCCAGGTCCTGTTTGTTGGATACAGACCATCTTACATCCGTAGCATACCGGTTAATGTTTATACCATTGTCCCGGTTATCGCCACGGGGCCCGGTTGGGTTTTGCCCAAACAGGTAACCGCTTACATCCGTATTCAGCTTGGTAATATACAGGAAGCGCTCATTGGTGCTTCCCAAACCTGTGCTACCATTGGAGTAGCGGAATTTCAGGAAAGTGACTGCATTCTTTAAGGGCTCAAAGAATTTCTCATTAGATACTAACCAGCCTACACCTACTGCCGGGAAAAAGCCAAAGCGGTGGCCGGGTGCAAACAGCTCTGATCCGTTATAGCCAAAGTTAAATTCTGCAAAATAACGATCGTCATATGAGTAGGCGGCTTTACCGGCATATCCTAAATATCTCTCAGGAATAGAGTTTATGAAATCATTGGCCAGCGTGTTAGTACGGTCGCTGGAGTAAAATAATCCCAGGCCGGTTACGCGGTGCTTATCAAAAGCACGGTCGTAATTAATGGCGGCTTCTGTATAGAACTGACGGGTGGTCTGCCGGTCGCCATCATTGCGGTCAAATCCCAGGTACTCATTGCCGGTAAAGGTTTTCACCAGGTTCAGGGAACCGTCCGGGTTGTAAGGATTGGCCTGGTCGGGGAAGTATGTATCCTCTCTTTTAGAGCGGGTAATATAGTTCTGGTTATAAGTATCAAATGAGAACATAGCGGTAGCGCTCAGGCCCCGCGTTAAAAAATCCAGCTCCTGCGTGGCGCGCAGGTTAGAATAGAGCTGGTTCTTAAACTCATTGCGGTAACCGCGGCGTGTTAAGTCGGCATAAGGGTTACGGAACCCGCCGTTGGATGACTGGCCGGGTACCAGGTTACCGGGGTACATGATGGGATAAGCCACTGGTGAGGCATCCATGGCACTCTGGAAAATATCGTGCGTGTTAATACCGGGATAATTACCATTGGAAAAATATCCCTGCAGGCCAACATCCAGCTTAGTGGTTTTGGTTAAACGCAGGTTTAAATTGCTGGTAAAGTTGTACCGGTTATATTTTAAGGATGAATTATAACGGGCCAGGTCGTCTGTTTTCAGAAAACCGCTTTCATTAAAATAACCCAGGGAAACGTAATACTGCGCATTTTCCACGCCACCGCTGGCATTCAGGTTAGCGATGCGGGTATGTCCTATTTTATTGAACACAGCATCCATCCAGTCCACATCCGGGTACAGCAAAGGATCTGCGCCGGATTTTGTTTTATCAATGGTTTCCTGTGCATAACGCGGGCTTTGGTTGCGGGTGGTCTTAGCTTCGTTAGCCAGGTTCATGTAGGTAATACCATCCAACATTTCAGGACGTTTGGTAAACGTGTTCACGCCTTCGTTGTAGTCAAAATAGATCTGCGGCTTACCTACTTTACCGGTTTTTGTTTTTAACAGTATTACGCCATTGGCGCCGCGTACGCCGTATACGGCTGTACCGGCAGCATCTTTCAGGATGGTAAAGGATTCAATGTCTTCGGGTGATATATTGTTGATAGAACGTTCCACCCCATCTACCAGTACCAGCGGGGTGGCTTTGTTACCATTCCCGAATGTGGCAATACCACGGATCCATATATCTGCGGCGCTTTTGCCCGGCTCACCGGAACGCTGCACGCCTACTACACCGGCTATACGGCCGGCCAGCATGGTAGAGATGTCTGCGGCAGGCTGCTTGAACTCTGCCGGTTTAATGGTGCTTTGCGCGCCTACCAGGCTCACTTTACGCTGGGTGCCAAAGCCTACTACCGCTACTTCGTTCAGCGCTTTGCTGGCTATTTTCAGCTGCACGCCAATGTTGGTTTGGCTGCCTACTGTTACAACAGCGGTTTCATAACCTATGAAGCTGAAGGCCAGCACATCTTCCGGCGATTTTACAATGATCTTAAAACGGCCGTCGTTGTCTGTGGAGGTCATGGTGCTGGCGCCCCTAACGGCTACGCTTACACCGGGCATAGGCTGCCCTTTTTCATCCACCACCCTGCCGGATAACACAATGTCTGCACGGCCTGCGGTGTTTTGTGTCAGCTGCGGCGCGGCTTCCTTTGTGATGACTACAATATTATTCACCTCTTTAAAACCCAGCGACTTATTTTTCAACAATACCTGTAACACACGGTCCAGGCGCTCTTTGGAGAAATGATAACTATCTACAGGATAAGTGAGTAACAGTTGTTTATCATATGCAAAAGTTACTTTAGTGAGCTGTTGTAATTGTTTGATGGCAGCTTCCAGTGAACCGCCTTTGAATGTTACTGTGACCTGTGTATCTGTAAGCACCTGCCCCTGTCCCGCGTAGGCAGGTAAAATGGTAAGGGCATAGGTAAGCAGCAGTACAAAGGCCAGGGAGCCTTTTCGCAGCTTTGTGTTCAATTTTTTCATACGTAGTTCTACATTAATAGATTGGTGCATTAATGATGCAACGGATTTACAGTTTTTCGTTTTCGTTCCAAAGCACCTGCTGCCGGTACCGGGCAGCCGTGCAGTTCTTTAGTATAAAATGATCTGGTTGTTTACGTGTTTGATCTTCAGCCCGTGAATGGCGGCCAGCACTTCTATTGCCTGTGCAGGCTCCATATCTGTATTCAGCTCCGTGGTATACCTGCTCTGTTTTACCTGTGGTGTAGCGGTGGAAATGTGTATCCCAAAATTCTTTTCTATCAGCACGGTCATTTCATCAAATGTTACATCGTTCAGCACCAGGCGGCCCTGCTGCCATTGCAGCTGCGTGGTATCCAGCGCCTGCAGGGTGCTGCTGCCTTTTGTTCTGTCGTATACCAGGGCCTGCCCTTTTTCCAGAATGTTGCTGCCCTTACCGGCTACGCTTACTTTACCGCTTACCACGGCTATGCTTAGCTGGTGAATGGCTTTATAAGCGGCTATGTTAAAGGAGGTGCCTAATACGGTGGTTACCAGCGGCCCGCTTTCTACTATAAAGGGACGGCGGGGATCTGTGCCTACGTTAAAGAAAACTTCACCGTCTACCAGCTGTAACCTTCTTTCCTGGGAGAGGTCTTTGGCTATCAGCAGCGTGGAACCGGCATTCAGGGTAAGCTCCGTACCGTCCGCCAGCTGCAGGGTTCTTCTTTCCCGGTTCCCGGTGCGGATCTCAGTATATTCAACAGGATGCGATGTGTGTTGTAAGAGATAATAGGCCAGCGCTGCACCCAGCAGTACTACAAGCATGGCGGCCACTTTTACCCAGGTTTGCTGATAAAACGTTTTAGTAACCACAATTTGCGGCTGCACCTTTTGCCAGATCTCCATGCGCAGCTGTTGTTCTTCCGGGGCGGAGAGCTCCGGCAGGGTTTCCTGGTCAAAGGCTGCATACCATTCATCTACGGCGGTGGTTTCAGAGGTAGTAACCCGGCCCAGTAAATAACGTTGCAACAATTGTTTAATCTTTCCTGCTTCCAAAAGGGTGCGTTTTAAATTGCTTATATCAAAACCGGCTGTTTGGTACCAGACCAAATTCAACTTTTTTAAAACTTTTTTTTGGCGAGGGAAAAAAATAGCATTGACCGGGCAGGTATTTAACCTTCCGGGCTACTCACAGAATGGGATAAACGGATGTAATTGATTGAGGAACAACGGAGAATTGCACCCAAATAGCAACGGCGCTTATTTGTTGTAATAACAGAACAGGTACAGCAGCAGCAGGGCCCAGCCCCCGGGTACATGGGACTGCAGGGCAACACGCAGCCTTTTCAGCGCTTCTGTCAGCTGGTTTTTTACAGTTTGCTCAGATAAATTCAGCTGCCGGGCTATTTCTGCTATGGAGTAATCATCCTCCCGGCTCATCCGGAAAATTTGCTGCATGCGGGTGGGCAGCTGGCTTACGGCAGCATCAATCAGCCGTTTCAGCTCCTTGGTTTCCAGCCCGTCGGTGTGCACCTCATCCAGTATATCAAAAAAAGCGGCTTGTTTAATTTCTGCTTCGCTAAAGGCATAATGGCTGATAACGCGGTACCTGATGGCGGTAAAGAGATAAGCCCCTATTTCGCCGCCCTTTGCCACTACCTGCTTGCGGCGCTTCCACAGGGTGATCATTACTTCCTGTACTATATCCTTGGCCTCATCCTGGTTCACACGCTGGCAGGCTTTCTGGTAAAGAGCTTTCCAATACCGGTCATACAAAATCTCAAATGCAGCGGTATCGTCAGCCTTTATGGCTTGTAACAATTCCCCATCACTGATCAGTTTTTCCTGCATATGACTGAAATAAACGTAAGACCCTTTTAGTAATGAATATTAATTGCCCTTATAAGCCGGGGCTGTTTGTTCAATAGACGATCCCCGTTGACAAAAATAATATTCTATCATAATTGTACTGTGAAAAGTTGGAAATCCCATATTGCATTCGGTTGCAGAGAAGGGATAAGCCATATATAAGCTATATGTAAGCCATATCTGAGCCATCTATAAGCTATCCCTTATAAGAGATGGCTTATCTATGGGTTATTAATAACTTAATTAAAGATTACTACCGTGTTAAGTATGGCCGCCTCCTAAAAAACACAAAGGCCCGGCAGGGGGCCGGAACCTGCCGGGCAGGCTGCGGAAATGCTTTTGCCAGCCCCCCAGGATGAATCATTTTGATATAGCTATCCGGGTTTATATATTTGCTGCCATATCATATAAACTAACTATGAAAAAAAGCCTGCTTATCTATTGCGCACTCTTAACTTTTTCCACCGGCTGTGAAACCGCCCAGCAGGTGCTGAATAACCTGCCTGCATCTACCGGAGGGGTAAATACCACACAAATTGCAGCGGGGTTAAAAGAAGCACTGACCATTGGCACACAGAACAGCGCCAGCCGCCTTTCTGCCGTGAACGGATTTTTTGCTAATGCGGCCCTGAAAATACTGATGCCGCCGCAGGCGCAGAAGGTAGAATCTACTTTACGGAATGTAGGATTGGGCAGCGTGGTGGATAAAGCCATCCTTTCCATGAACCGGGGTGCAGAAGAAGCAGCCAAATCTGCTACGCCTATTTTTGTAAATGCCATTAAACAAATGAGCATTACCGATGCTATTGGCATTTTACGCGGCGGCGATTTTGCGGCTACCAATTACTTTAAGCAAAAAACCACGGCTGCTTTAACCAGCGCTTTTCAGCCGGTTATTACCAGCTCACTGAAAAAGGTGGATGCTACCAAATACTGGGGTGATGTGTTCACCGTATACAACCGTTTTTCCAAAGAGCCGGTGAATACCGATCTTTCTGCCTATGTAACGCAACGCGCTATTGACGGCATTTTCCACGAAGTATCCCTGGAAGAGCAGAAGATCCGGAAAGATCCTGCAGCGCGGGTTACCGACCTGTTAAAGACCGTATTTGGCAGCCCGGTGGCACAAACGGGGAAATAAAAAATGTAAAATAATAAATGTAAAATGTAAAATATAAAAGTGGAATGCAGTGATCCGGATCACTGCATTCCACTTTTATATTTAGCATTTATTATTTTACATTTTACATTCCATTACATCCGCTGGCCGCCAATGGCAATACCGCCATCTACCAGCATACTTTCTCCGGTAACAAATGAAGCGGCGGGGCTGCTTAACCACAATACTAATTCAGCTACTTCCTCCGGTTCTGCAAAGCGGCCAATGGGCGCATGTTTTTTAAAGGGCTCCATGGCTGCTTCCGCATCTTCACCCGGGAAAAAACGGTCAAACATAGGCGTGCGTATATAACCAGGCTGAATGTTATTAAGGCGGATGCCTGCCGGGGCGCCTTCAATGGCCAGCGCCCGCACCATACCATCCAGCGCAGCTTTGCTGGCAGAGTATACTGCGCTGCCAAAAGCAGCCCCCCTTGCCAGCCAGGAAGAGGTATTTACAATTGCGCCACCGGTACCCTGTTTCTTAAACTGCGCTATTTCATATTTACAGCTTAGCCATACGCCCTTGAGGTTAATACGCATCACGTTATCAAACTCCTCTTCAGAAGCTTCCTCAATAGGCGCAAAACGGCCTTCTATACCTGCGTTGTTAAAAGCTATATCCAGCTGCCCGAACAATCTTACGGTTTCCCTTACCAGCTGCTGTACCGCTGTGCTGTCAGCTACATCTGCGGCAATAAAATGTACGTGTTCACTGATGGTTTGTAATTGCTGTAATGCTTTTTGCCCTTCTGCAACGCGGCGCCCGGCTATTACCACTTTGGCCCCACGCTGCAGGAATAATGCGGCGGTGGCTAATCCTATGCCGGTAGTACCACCGGTAATGAGCGCTACTTTGTTTGCTAAATCCGCTTGTGACATGATCATCTTGTTTTTGATGATCCAAAGGTAGGGCGCCTGTGAACGCAGAAATTATGCGTTTCAAACAGGTAATTATGAAATGGAAACAATGGTCTTGCGGAACTGGTTCGGCGTTTGCCCGCTATGCTTTTTAAAAAAGCTGTTGAAGTTGGAGGCGTGTTCAAAACCCAGGCAATACCCTATCTGCGCTACATCCCAGCCACTGTGCAGCAGCAGGGCTTTGGCTTCCCGGGTTATTTTTTCGGCAATCCATTCTGTGGTGGTTTTGCCGGTAATATCCTTTAACGCGCGGTTCAGGTGGTTGGTATGTACGGAAAGCTGCGCGGCAAATTCATTCGCGTTTTTGAGGCGGATGACCTGCTGCGGGGAATCAATGGGGAACTGCCGTTCCAGCAGCTCCAGGAACAATTCGCTGATGCGCTGTGCCGCATTGCCGGGCTGAAAGAATGTTGCTGCCGGCTGCATTTTCAGCGCTTCATGCATTACGATCTGCAGGTAACTTTTTAACAGCTCATATTTATTGGCGTAAGCAGATTGCGCCTCGCGGAATATATTCTCAAAAATGCCGCCCAGGAACTGCATTTTAGCTGCTTCGGGGAAAAAGATGTGATGGCCGCCTGCCTTGAATAAAGCCGACTGCGCCAGGCCGCCGTTCTTTAAACCAGCGTCCACAAAATCTTCCTTAAACAGGCAAAAATAACCTTCCTGTTCTGTGCTTAAAGGTTCCCAGGAATAAGGGATCAGCGGGTTCGTGAAAGAAAGGCTGGCATCCTTTACATGAATAGACCTGTCTGCATAGGATAAGATCCCCTCCCCTTTTATCATCAGGGATATTTTGTAAAAATCACGGCGGTTTGGCGGCAGGTAAGTACTGTCGCAGCCAAAATCCTGCAGGCGGTATACCATGAACTGCTGCTGCTCATATACCTGCCCGTACTGTTCAAAAAACTCCGTGATGGTTTCCTTTCCTTTCATGCTTTAAAGTTAGGCCATTCAAATAACATTATGCCGTGGCGCTTAAGGCCTGCAAAGCTAACATAGCTTTTTCCGCATCCTGTACCGGCACAAAAAGATGATCATGGTAAAAGGCAGCTACTACATTGCAGCTGATGTGCTGCTCTGCCAGGGCTTTTGCAACAGCGGCTGTTAACCCAACAGCGGCCAGGGAGGAATGCACCGTTAACGTGATCCAGGAGGCCACAAAGGTGTACACCAGGCCCTTTGCATCAGCCAGGCTTTTACGCATAATGAGGGTGAGCCCTTCTGCTTCCCGGAAAAAACAAAGCACTTCCTTCAGATCCGGTTCGTGGCCCGCATCTACCGTACAAAAAACATATTCGCCTTCATGTAATACCGGCGACATAGAACTTAGCAATACCGTTAAGCTAGTTTCTCCTGGCATAAAACGTTGATTGAAAATGCTGCAAATATAAAACAGGATACGGCGCAATTAAAGTGCCAGCCTTCCTGATAAAATCCTGTTAAAGGTGGTTAATAAACAGGTACCGGGGTCTTCCCTATTAACCTAATTTCATGCCTGGAAGATACTACCGGAAAAACCTATATGCATGTAGCCCTAACCCTTCTTTAAGTATTTTCTTTCTCAAAATTACCATCTACCCAAAGTAGATAGATCAACCCTATTGTTAACTAACAAGTCACGCTATCTTTATGAACAAACTAAAATTTTCTGTACTGATACTATGTTTACTCTTCAACAACATTTTACTGCAGGCACAGGCAGTAGGAGATCCATACACATGGCCGGCCTACTCCCCCAATATCAGCTACAATTTCAGGGATGAGTTTCCCACCCTGCCCACGCCTACGCAGGTATTAAATGACTGCCCGCAGGTGGTGGGCACACAATCGTCCCAATGGTGGACATTCCGCTGGGGCCCTAATAAGAACTCACTGGTTACCACAGCTGCTATAACGCCTATGCTGGCGCGGTTAAACAGTGAATTTGCCTACTTCCGCGACCAGATGGGATGGCCTCCGGACCTGCGCGCAAAAAGCGGTTACCGCAGCGCAGTGTACCTGTATGGTTCCGGGCTTTGTACAGATAATGCTTCCAACACCGACCTGGGTGGCTGGCAAAGCGCTATTAACTATAATGGTAAAAGCTGGCCCATGGTGCTGGCCTCTTACTACCCTGTGTATTCCTTTGACCCTGCCTGCCCCTATTCAGACAGGGAATCCCAGCGCAGCGCCATGGTGCATGAAGGTATACATGCCGTGCTGGCCGACCTGCCGGGCGTAAAACAATCTGCCTGGTTTCATGAAGGCGGTAATGTATGGCTGCAGCAAACTGCCGATGCGCAGCGTAACAACAACTACAGCTCCATGGGTTTCCTGAACGGTACGGATTTTATTGCGCCTTTTATGCCTATTGAATGTTACTCCGGCTGGCTGCAGGATGGCTCTTTCGGAGGGCCCTCTGCCGAAGGCGTGAATATGTTTAACGGCGGGCAGCAGATCTGCACCTGGAAAACCTATTTGGGCGGACACCAATACAGCAGCTCATTCCCTACCTTTTTGGGCAATGTGCTGGGCAACGGCTCCGTACCCTGGATATGGAGAAATTCGCCTACCCGTGTGCTGGCAGGTATTGCATCCGGCATTGGCGCAGCACAAATGCGGCGCTTAATTACAGAGTACCGGGCCAAACAGGCGCTGGTGGATTTTGGTCCCTGGAAAAATGCTGTGCTGTCATTGCTGAATGCGCACATGGGCCAATCCATTGGCGCGGAGTGGCAGCCTTCCTGGTTAAATCCTGCACCGTGGATAGCTACACCCTATGTAAAAACCACTAACAACGCCGGGCTGCTTACACCGGATACGCTTACCCTGCCGGGATGGTCTGGCGGTAACCAGATACCCTTACTGGTAACCGGTAATATGGTAACGGTGAATTTTGAACCTATTGGCGCTAACATGACCTGCCAGCTGGTATACCGCACCACTACCGGCACACCGGTGTACAGCCAGTATGTATCCAGCGGCAGCTGCAGCCTGAAGCTTACTTCTCCGCCGGCAAACGGTGTAGTCATTGCCGTTATTACCAATACAGATTATATCTATAACGGGGAAAGCACCCGCAAGGCTAAGTACAATTACCGTTTGCGTTTAGTGACCGGCGTTACCGGCACGGCTAATGTTAACACCAAATGGTATAATTCAGCTACGCTGGCTACTACGCGTACCGCTACCACGGAAAGCAGCAGCGCAGAAGGTATAGACTGGTCTAAGTACTGCAACCATGCCTACCCAACTACCTGCGAAGTAGCGGACATTAAAAAGATGATCAACCCTGCTGAATTTTTAATGTACCCCAACCCGGTAGCTCCCGGCAATATTGTGAAGCTTGAGTTCACCAATGCAGCTACGGAAAAAACTTTTATTTCCGTTATTAAGCTGAATGGGGAAATAGCTTTTGAAACTGTAAGCAGCGGCAAAAATCACCTGCTGGATACCAAAGCCCTGAAAAGCGGCGTGTACCTGGTAAGGATCCGCAATTCTAAAACAGACACCACGCAAAAATTAGTGGTGCAATAAGTTTGGAATGTAGAATGTAAAATCATAAATGTAAAATGTAAAAGAGAAATACAGCAGACAGGGCGTTTACTTACCAGCTGCATTCCCTTTTACATTTAGCATTTTACATTTATGATTTTACATTCTTTTTTACGTTAGTTAATAATTCCCGTGACCGCTGTTATCTTTTTCCGGCACCAGCTTATACACCTTACCGGTATTGCCGGAAGGGCCGGCCATGGTGGATACGGTGATGTACATTTCCCCATCCCAATCCTGTCCAAAACCTTTCAGGTAATAACCAATATCATTAGGCCGGTCTTTTAAGGTAAGCTCTTCAAAAGACCATAAACCGGTACCACCGGGTTTAGAGGTATACAGCTCCGCATTAGGCGTATTACCCGGTTGTGAGAAGATGCCGAAAATGTATTTGCCCTGCAGGCCGGGAATGGCATGCCCGCGGTACACATTACCGCCAATAATAGTGGTGGCCTTACCGCCTTTGGGGTTGGAGGCATTGTTCATTTCAATTACCGGGTCTACCAGCGGGTTGTTGAAAGTGTCTTGCACGGGGCAGCCGGGCAACTCTACCTTATCATTAGCGGCATCAAAACAGTGGGTACCTTCTTTAACATTCCAGCCGTAGTTGCCGCCTTTTTTCACTACATCAATTTCTTCGTATAACGACTGGCCGGCATCGCCTGCATATAACCAGTGGGAGCCGCCCATATCAAAAGAAAAACGGTATGGGTTGCGGAAACCATAGGCATAAATTTCATCCCTGCCGGGTTTGCCTACAAAGGGGTTATCGGCAGGTATACCGTAAGGACTGCCGCTATTCACATCAATACGCAGTATGTTGCCAAACAGGTTAGCCTCCACATCCTGCCCGTTACCGCCTGCATTAGTAGCATACCAGTCGTTCACATGGCCGGGGGCCACATCATCTGCTGCGCCGCCATCGCCAATAGCAATGTACAGGTAACCATCCGGGCCAAATTCCAGGGTGCCGCCGTTGTGGTTCAGCTGCGGATCATCCAGGTCCAGCAGCACTTTTTCAGAGCTCATGTCCGCCATATTAGGGTTAGCAGCCGATACTTTAAATTCTGCAATACGGCTCAGGTTATCCCAGGGCATGCCGCTAACCGGGCCGCCACTGCGGGGCTTCAGGTTATAATACACATAAAAACGCCCGTTGTGCTTATAGTCCGGGTGAAACGCCAGTCCCAGCAGGCCGCGTTCATCATAACCGGCTTGTAAAGGCACGAGCTTACTGCTCAGGTCAATGAAGGGCGTAGCCAGCTTATTACCGCTTGCATCCACGATCCATACTTTACCTACCTGGTCAATAATAAACAGGCGTTTGCTGTAATCCGGCGCTGTTACTACGCCTAAGGGAGCTACCAGGTTGTCTGCGATCAGCTGCACATCTACGGCCTTCAGGGGCTTGTCGTCATCATGTTTTTTACAGCTCTGCAATAAGCATACAGCACTTAGCAGGGCTAACACGAAAGGGGCTGCTGTACTGCGTTGCAGCAGGCGAAAGAGGTACGTGCAATTGCTTTTCATAACAATCAATTGTTTAGATGGTGAAGAAATGGGGGAATGTGGAATGCCATGGTTCTTTGATATGGTGTTTACTGCTACTACGGAAAAGAAGAAGATGCGGCGATAGCTTTATGTTTACGCGGGAGTGGCGGGAAAGGTTGCGTTGTTTTGAAAATATTCTTATGGTTGAGATTGGAGGCCCGAGAGTATTTAGCGTTTGAGGGTGGCCGCAATTTGCGGCTACCAGCCAAATGCAGAGATTGGCAGCAGCCTGACGGCCGGTGGTAAAATAACCCCTGTTATTGACGCAATTGCCGCCCCCGGGGCTGGGGTAATGGCAGTAAATTTGTGAGGTAATATAAGCACACTATTATTCACCAATAAATACATTTGTTATGGTTGGTCAAAAAAATTCCTTTAGCAGCTTTTCTGTAAATAACGTACAGGAAGCGCAAACGTTCTACGAAAAAACGCTGGGCATCAAAACTTCTATTCAACAGCCGGAAGGGGTATTAACACTGGACATGAACGGCAGTGGCAATGTAATGCTTTACCCTAAGCCCAATCATACACCGGCTACTTTTACCGTATTAAATTTCCAGGTAGATAACGTGGAGAAAGCGGTAGATGAGCTGCATGATAAAGGTGTGGAATTTGAGCACTATACCGGCGACATTGAAACAAATGACAAAGGTATACGGGATAATGGCACTCACAAGATAGCCTGGTTCAAAGACCCTGCAGGGAATATTTTATCTGTGATACAGAACATGGAGAAATAAAGAAATGTAAAATATTAAATGCTAAATGTAAAAGTGAATGCAGTCTTTCATACCGTTGCATTCACTTTTACATTTATCTCGTTCATAAAGTCTTTTAAATGGTCTCTATGAACCTCCTTCGCCGGTTTGAAATTTTACATTGTTCACTCTGCCCGCAAGCTCTTTACCGGATTAGCCAGCGCTGCTTTTATAGCCTGGAAGCTTACCGTGCCCAGGGCTATTAACAATGCCCCCACTCCGGCTGTAACAAACACCCACCAGCGGATGGTTACGCGGTAGGCAAAATTTACCAGCCACTGATCCATGGCCCACCAGGCCACCGGCATCGCAATAATAATAGCAATGATAATAAGGGTTAAAAAATCCCTGGATAACATAGCAGCAATGTTCAGCACACTGGCGCCTAATACCTTGCGGATGCCTATCTCCTTCACCTTTACATGTGCCGCATAGGTAGCCAGGCCAAACAATCCCAAACAGGAAATTAAAATAGCAATGATGGTAAAATAGTCAAACAATGCGCCGGTTTGCCGGTCGGACCGGTAGAGGTTATCAAAGGTTTCATCCATGAACCTGTATTCCAGCGGAAAATCAGTATTATACTGCGGCCATAATTTCTCCACCGCTTTAATGGCGGCGGCTGACTGTCCGGCAGTGGTTCTTACAAACAGCTGGTTACTTACCGGCCGGTAATAAAAAATAAAGGGCTGGATCTTTTCTTTCAGGGATGCAAAATGAAAATCCTTTACCACTCCTATAATAGTGCCGGTGTTCCCGTAAAACGTAAGGCTTTTGCCCAGCGGGTCTTTAATGCCCGCCTCTTTTACCGCGGTTTCATTCAAAATAAAATGTGCGGAATCTGCCTTGCTGCCGGTAAAATTGGCGCCGCTTGCCAGCTGTAGCTTAAAGAAGTCCAGGAAATCCTTATCTATACCCAATGGATGCACGAAGAAGCTCAGGTTAGGATCCTTGCCTTCCCACTTTATATCTACGGTAGCATTAGGCACACTCACAATATTACCGCTGGCTGCTGTAACGCCCTGTATGGCAGGCTGGCTGCATAAGGTAGCGGCTACTGCATCCAGGTGGCCCAGCATGTTACGCATGTTAAAGGAAAACACGTATGACTTATCATAGCCTAACTTTTTTTCCCTTATAAAGCTCAGCTGCCGGTGAATGATCACCGTGCCAATAATTAACCCGATAGAACATACGAACTGGCATACCACCAGCACCTTGCGGAAAGCTATGTTGCCAATACCCCAGGACAGCTTGCCTTTTAATGCATTTAAGGGTTTAAAGGATGATAACAGCAGCGCCGGGTAAATGCCGGATGCCAGCATAGTAGCCAGCACGGTAAGCCCGATCACCTTCCATAAACCCGCATCCAATACATTGAGGTGCATTTGCTTACCTGCAATATTGTTGTACAAAGGCATCAGGGCCGTCATTAATACAAAGGCCAGGCAAAGGGTGATCACAAAGAACAAAAAGGTTTCTATTACAAACTGTGTGATCAGCTGCTGCCGGCCCGCGCCAATGATCTTGCGCAGGCTTACTTCCTTAGCCCGCAGCATAGCGCGCGCGGTGGAAAGGTTAATGTAGTTAATAACCGCTATGCCCAGGATAAGCATAGCCACAATGGTAAAAATGTTCACCAGCTGCTTACCCTCCGCACTGCCATCCGGTGCATGAAGATGTATATCTGTAAGGGCCTGCAAGCGGTATTCACCTATCTCAATGGGTTTAAAGCCGGGTTGATGTTTAACATTGATCTTTGTAAGCTGATCTGCCACTGCTGTTATGGATACCCCGGGTTGCAGCTGCAAATAGGTGCCCCATGCGTAATTACCCCAGTCTTCATCCAGCGAGGACCAGTAGCTTCCCTGTACCTGGTAGCGTTTTTGACACAGGCTGGTGGGGAACAGCATATCCGCCTTTAAAGAAGAATTTTCAGGAAAATCTGCCATGATACCGCTTACAGTAAAACTCTCTTTATTATTAGCGACCAGTATTTTCCCCATAGGATCTGCTGTTCCAAAGAAACGTTGTGCGGCAGTTTGGGTAATGATCACGGATTGTGGGCCGGAGAAAGGTTGTTCCCGGCTGCCTTTTAACAGCTTATAATCAAACACCTTAAAAAACGATGAGTCCACGAACAGTCCCTGGTTACCGCTAATTACTTTGTTGCCATAGCTGAAAAAGGCATAGTCCCCATTCCCCATAATGCGTACAGCGTTTTTTACGCCGGGCACCTCCTTTAATGCATGAAAGGCAATGGTAGCCTGTGTTACATCATACACGCCCTTGCTTAATCCTGTGCCCAGCGCCGTATTTACCCGGTAAATGTTAGCGGCATCAGTATTAAACCGGTCAAAGCTACGCTCATCATTTACCCATAACAATATTAGTAATCCCACGGCCAGGCCTACGGTAAGGCCAGTAATATTCAGCGCGCTGTAGAACTTATTATTCATTAAGCTGCGCCAGGCAGTTTTGAAGTAATTTTTGAACATAAACGGTATTATAAGGGGATGGATAACTGCTTACTGCCCCAAGAGGGGTGCCGCCTTTTCAGGTATTTCAGATTCAATGTGTTAGATAGCAAAATGTGTAGCAAAATGTCCGGTTTTGATACAAGCGTGTGCGCTGTCGAACAATTGGCCCCGGAAAATTACAGCTTCCCCCCTTTTGCTCTGGCAGTTTTTTGATGGAATAACTTTCTTTGTGCTCAATAATCAATGAACCATGAAACGTTTTCTGACAAATCTTTCAGTGCTGCTGTTACTGGTTACCTTCAGCTATTGCCAGAAGAACGGCAGCAACGGGCAACAGTACCGGTTTAATGGCAGTATGAATGTGGATGAACGTACCCGTACCTATTTGCTAAACCTGCCGCCCCATTATTACGATAACGACAGCGCCTCCTTTGCGCTGGTACTGGGCCTGCACGGTGGCGGCGGCAGCGCTGCGCAGTTTGAAAAGGATTACCATTTTACTGATAAAGCTAATGCGGCGGGTTTTATTGCCCTGTACCCGAATGGCATACAAAGTAACGGCCCCCTGGGCCTGCGCACCTGGAATGCAGGTACCTGCTGCGATGCAGCCATGGAGCAAAATGTGGATGATGTAAAATTCATCCGTGAGCTGATCGATTAATGGACCTCCTGCACCAATAACATAATGATGCAGCTGTACCTTACAAAAGACGGCGGCCATGCCTGGCCAGGCTCACAAAAGGTAAGGGCTAAAGCAGATACGCCTTCTACGGTGATCAATGCAAATGATGTGATCTGGGATTTCTTTCGGCGGTATACGTTATAATATGTGAGCCACACCTTGGAGATGTGGCTCACGTATTTTACTTTACATTTACCTCAAATACATCTTTCACGCAATTATAAACATCCTCTACCTCATACACCGTTTTACCGGCTTTGGGCGTTACCTGTAAGCTGCGGCTGGTAGCTTTTTTCTGCCCTTTCCATTTATACTCGCCTATAAAGGAAGCAGTGAGCGTTAGCTTCTCTCCTTTTTTTGCATGAATAACCTGGTGCTTGTTTACATCTTTCATCATCACAAAATGATCCCTGATCTGCCCATCGGCACAGATCCATTTTAATTCCAAACGGTTACTGTCTACCTCTAACATAGAGGCGCCGCCTATTTCATAGTTGGAATAATACATGGCATTATGCGGGTAGGTCATTTGCTTATTGCCGGAGGCGCCTGCGGAACCTGTTACCACGTACACGGTGCCGGTATTGTTGCCATCTTTAATGTAAGGACAGGCATCTTCAGAACCATCGTATAAAGCGGTGGAATGGTCCAGCACATGCTTGCTGGAATCAAAGGTAGCTTCCATACCATAGTGGCCTTTCATTAAGCGGGAGCGCTCATACAAATGGCTATGCCCGCAAAGGATCAGGTCTACCCCATAACGTTCCAGTATGCGGATGAAGTTCTGGCGGATCTGCACCAGCTCCCCTTCCCGGTCTGAGTTGTGGGATCCCATGGTGTAGGGCGGGTGGTGCCAGTAAGCAATTACCCAACCGCGTTTGGTGTTCTTAAATGCTTCCAGGTCTTTCTTGATCCACTGTACCTGTGCGCCGGTAGTATCGTACAGGCGGGTGGCGTTATCTTCTTTGCCATAAGAGTCCAGTGACAGGAAATGGATGTTGCCAATATCAAATGAATAGAATGCCTGGGTGTGGGAAGGTACGCCGCCTGCTTCGCCTTCTGTGGGCATGGAAAAGTTGTGGTAATACGCAATATCGTGCGTGGTTTGCGCGGTGGCTTTAAACTGGTACAGATCGTTGTAATCATGGTTGCCCGGTGAGGGGAACACGGCATATTTCTTCAGCAGGTCATCTTTATAAATGTTAAAGAATTTTTCCTGGAACTCCGGGTCCTGGCCGTAAGTGTAGGCATTATCGCCCAGCAGTATCCAGGCATCCATGGGTTTATTGGCTATGTATTTTTCTACCTGGTCGCGTACATCGCGCTGGCGGGTGGAGTTGTTGCCGCAATCGCCAAACACGCCTATACGGTAAGCACCTTCTGTGCCGGGTACGGGCAGGGTTACAAAATGATTATTGCTATCACCCTGTATCATTGCGCCATGGCCGCCGCCAATGGCATAATAATACCTGGTGCGGGGAGTAAGCCCTGTTAATTTCACCTGGTGCTCAAAGGTAAGCGCAGGTTCCTGCGCTGTACTTTCCAGCTGATTGGCGGCTGTACCGTAATTTACCACGCTGCGTGTCATGGTGGTAGTGCGCCAGCGTATAATAATACTGTTGCTGGTAGCTACCTGTAAATAAGGGCCTCTTAATAATACCGGCACTACGGTTGGGTTGCGCTGCTCTTGTGCATTTGCGGGTGCAGAACCTGCCATAATAATACACATGCAGGCGAGTAAAAAAAGTGTTTGCTTCATTGGTTATATGCTAATGTTGATGGTTTAATTGGTTATGGGATCTTCCAGCGCATGCAGGAAGCTCACAATATCATTCACCTCTGTGCCGCTTAACTGTAAAGGTGCGGCAGCCAGTGTTTGCTGCGGCACCTGTAAGCCTAATCCCCGGCCGCCGCCTTTGTTGTAAAACTCCACTACGCCTTGCAGGGTGCTGAAAGCGCCGTTGTGCATGTATGGCCCGGTGGCCGATACATTGCGCACAGTAGGCGTTTTAAATGCCTGCTGGTAATATTCAATGGGAAAAATATTAAAGCGCCCCTGGTCAGTATCTGCTTCCGGTTTGTTAAGATCATCTGTGCGGGTAGTGCCTAATACTTCCAGCTCTGTAAAGTTGTACAGCGGTGGCACCAGCCCGTTAAACAGGGGTGCAAAGTGGCAGCTGCCGCATTGGCCTTTGCCCATAAATAAGTTGAACCCGCGTTGCTGCGCGCTGTTCATGGCAGCGGTATCACCAGCCATGTATTGGTCAAAAGGCGCGTTAAACGGGCTTAGGGTGCGCACGTAAGCCGCTATGGCGGTGGCTATTCCAGGTGTAGTGATAACACTGTCATTGAATGCCTGCTTAAAGAGCTGCCGGTATATTTTGCTTGTTTGCAGCTGCTGCAGGGTATTAACTGCATTGCCATTCATTTCCTGCGGATTAGCTACTACTGCGCTTACCTGCTCCTCCAAGCTTTTAGCCCGCCCGTCCCAGAACTGCGCGTACTGGTAAGCTGCGTATAATAAAGAGGGGGCGTTCCTGCTTATATGTGAATGGCCGTCAAATGCCACGCTGGCGGGCAATGCATCTGTAAAATGCAGCCCCGGGCGGTGACAGGTAGCGCAGCTTATTTTGTTGTTGCCGGAAAGCGCCCTTTCTGTGAACAGTGTTTTGCCCAGGGTAATTAAGCTGGTATTTAGTGTGCTGCTGTCTGCAGGAAATGCATTTCTATTGATGGCATCTTTACTGAACAAATGTGCGGCGTCATAATTAAGCACTCCACCTGTAGTGTTCTGCTGCAGGTTTAGCTCTTTGATCAGCAAGCCCAGGTTATGCTGTAACGGTAAGGCATATACTGTTAAGAACTGCAAACGGTTAAACGTATCAAAGTTTTGATTAGCCTGCAACAGCTGCAGGCAGCCGGTCAAATAATATTTAACACTATCTGCATGCGGCGCATGCGTTTGTAAAAAAGGGGTAAGAATATGCTGAAGACCCTGCATGGCAGTATATGATTCCGTGATGCCGGTTTTTAACAGCGGTGCATCATAACCGGTAATGCCAAGGGTATACACGCGGATCAGCTGCAGGCGCACGCTTTCCAGCAGCTGGTTATCAGTGGCGGTGAAACCATATAACAAAGCAGCCATATCCTGTGCGGAGGAATTGATAGCAGCTGCCTGCTGTAGTAATTCTTTTTGATGTGCGGGGGCGTCTTTTTCAAACAGCAGGCTTTCTATTACCTGTAAGCCTATAGGCGTCATGTATTCCATATAGGGCTCTTCTATTTCGTACTTGGGCGGGCCGTTATAGATCATAGCAGCGCTGCGGAAAAAGTATTCCAGAAAAAACTCTATGCGTTTATATTGCAGGCGGCATTGGGTTAATGCCTGGCGTGCCTGCAAAATGGTTTGCGGATGCTTTTCATCTATGGCCTGCAGGGCGGTTTGCAGCTGTGCAGTGGTGGCGGCAAAATCCTGCGCACCTGCTTTAAACCAGGCAACAGCCGGTGTTACCCCTATATTGGTATGAGTGGGATAACCCGTGCTGAACAACGCCGGCAGGCAGCTGCCCAGCGCCATGCATAATATAATGATCTGTTTTTTGAAGCCCTTTTTTTCCGGCATAACTGTTAGATGATTGCCAACCCCGTTTATTTTCAATTCATTAACGAAATAACAAAGAAAATACGTTTTATGTTATGCCAGTATTAAGTATGATGAGCGTGCAGCAGCAATAACATTCATTATAAAAATCTATTATATTGTGAGCATTATGTCGTTCCTCAGTAACCTGTTCCGAAAAACCAGTCCTGCGGCATCTGATCCTCAGGATCAAACCATTCCACTTATTCCGGCGGCAAACAATACCTGGCGCATTCCACTGCTTGACCTGCGCGCGGTTACGCTTCGTATGACCGCTACCTCTTCCGACCCGCAAATGGCCATGAATGCGGTTTCGTATAACCAGGAAGATGGGAGTTCATTTGCCGGTATTTCACCTGCGGAAACCACTACTATTGAAGGCGGTATTACTGTAGCTACAGATGGTAAGCTGGCGCCCGGGGTATTATTTATTCCGCAAACCATGGAGCATAAGTGGGCCATTTATTTTATGGATAACACGCTGGTATTTGTACGCAGCTGGTTAAGGCAGGTGCTGGTAACCGCTACCACTGTACAGCAGCACAACCAGCTAACTGTTAAAAGCATTACCGGCAAGTTCCTGGAAGATGAAGCTCCTGCTTTTACCAGGGCCATTGTGCGCTTTTTGCTGATGAATTATGCCATTGGCGAAGTAGTGCCTGCACCGCTGCCGGCTGTTTTAAAAGATTATCCGCGGGATGCGGCGTTATGGGCCTTTTCCATTTACGGTAAGCTGGCTCAGATAGGCACCTTTAATGAGAATTTTGTACCGGTTGTAAGCAAACCTTTACGCTCCCACTCCCTGTTACATATTGCTGTGGCCCGGAGTAATATGGCGGATATTGAAAAATATGTACTGGAAGGTTTTCCTGTAAACAGCCTGGCCAGGGATGGTTTGGCCCCCCTGCACTGGAGCCTGGCCTGTGAAACTACGGAGCCTATGGAAAAGCTGCTGGCGCTGGGGGCTGATCCTAATGTACGATCTGCCGAAGGCGCTACGCCTGTTATGAATGCCGTACAATCCAATGCTGCCAGGCATTTTAACTTGCTGGTGCTAGCCGGGGCTGATGTGAATGCGGCAGATGCACGCGGATTTACCGCCTTACACCGTGCGGCCGAAATGGGCCATGTGCATATGGTAAGGCTGTTGCTGGAAAACAGGGCTAACCGGCATGCAGTGGCTATGGAGCATACCGCGTTGTCATTAGCGGAGGCTATGAAACGCACGGAGATCATAGAGCTGTTACAAGATTAATACAACTTTTACTTTACCGGCACTACACCCTCTGAGGTCATCAGCACCCGTTTCAACGTACCATCTGCATTATAGAACAGGTAATCGATACATACGGAGCGGCGGTAACTATCGCCATGCGGCGGCAAACCGCCATTGTGATAAATAAAGTAAGTGAGGCCTTTGTATTCCAGCAGGGCCGGTGAGTTGGTCTGGCAGTTACCTGCTATTTCATTTACAATACCTTTAAACTCCCAGGGGCCATGAATGCTGCGGCTCATGGCATAGGCCACCTTTTCCGGAAACTGGTAACCGTATAACAGGTAATACCAGCCGCCTTGTTTATGGATCCAGGCGCCTTCTGAAAAATCAGGCAGGTCTACTTTTTTTATCTCTCCATCCAGCTCCGTCATGCTCTCCTTCAGCTTTGCATAATAACACATGCCATTGCCCCAGAACAGGTATGCCTGCCCGTCATCATCAATGATCACAGTGGGGTCTATATCATCTTTATCACTATCAATAAAGGTGGTCATATCATTACTTACCAGCGCTGATCCGCGGGCATCTTTATACGGCCCTTCCGGGCGGTCTGCCACTGCTACGCCTATAGCGCGGCCGGGAATGGTATTATGTTCCACCGCCACATACCAGAAGAATTTGCCGTGGCGCTCAATGACCTGTGAAGCCCAGGCCCCGCCCTTTACCCATTTGAAATCTGCGGCTTTTAAGGGAATGGGATGTTCTGTCCAGTTAACCATGTCTGTTGAAGAAAAACACAACCACTCATTCATGATATATTTGTACTGGCCGGGCGGCGCTTCATCATGACCGGTATACAGGTATACCTTTTCATTAAAAACAATGGCGGCAGGATCTGCGGTGAACTTATGCCTGATCGCCGGGTTGCCGGCAGGCGTTTGATGCTTGTTGTTCATTATCCGGTTATTTTAAAAGTACAGAATAACCGGAAGGCAACAATTATTGTACCTGCGAAACCGGTGCTGGCCTTAACTTATCAAGCAAAAGGATGAATAAAACACCCAGGGTATAGGCCAATATATCCGTCCATTCAAAATGGTTACCGATTACAATATTGGCCAGGCGCGAGTGCTGCAGGCCCAAATGTTTTACCAGGTTAAAGTACTGCAGCGTTTCTATTAAATAAGCAAACAGCAAAACGCCAATGGCTAAGGGTTTCACCGGCGCCTGTAAAAACGTGCTTACAAAACAGTACAGCAATATCACTACTAAAAAATCGCCAAAATAAGGACGTATAAAACTATCATGCACATACACGGCAATCAATACTTCTGTAATAAATAACAATACGGTGAGCACAAAAAATTTCCAGCTGAAACGAAATTGCATAGGTAAAGGATTGCCGCAAAGATAGTATTTGCGCAGTAACATTTATAAAAGCGAAATGCAGCGCCCGTTACGGTGCTGCATTTGCTTTTTTTCCCTGTGACTTGCATTAAATTTCCGCTAAAACTGCTGTAGTGGTAACACTACAATAAATTCTGAACCTATTCCCTCTATACTATGTGCGGTAATTAAACCACCGTGTTTATCTACAATCTTTTTTGCGATGGCCAACCCAATGCCGGTACCTTCATACATACCCCGCGGGTTTAAACGGCCAAAGAGCGAAAAGATGTTACTCATATATTTCTCATCAAAACCAATGCCGTTATCTTTTATAGAGATGCGGCAAAAAGGCCCATCGTGCTGTTCCGGCGCTTCAAAGCTGCGGGAGTGAATGCGGCGGCCGCTGATAAAAACGCTGGGTGATATATTTTGCCGGGAGAACTTGATGGCATTACTGATCATGTTCTGGAACAGCTGCCGGATCTGCCCTCTGTTGGCTTCTATGGCAGGCAGATCCTCTATTGTAATGTTGGCGCCTTTTTCCTGGATGATGAGCTCATAATCTTCCAGCAGATCGTTCATCAGCTGCTGCAGCTCAATATGCTCATATTTGATCTGATTAGAGGATAACATAGAGTAGTTCAATATATCATCCATCAGCTGCTTCATTCTTTCTGATGAGCTAATGATCTTACCCAGGTACATATGCGCATCTTCAGAAAGACCGTTGATCTTTTTCTTCAGCAGGCTGGAAAACATCTGGATCTTACGCAGCGGCTCCTGCAGGTCGTGCGAGGCTACGGATGCAAACTGCTGTAGGTCATGATTGCTGAGCTCCAGCGCATGATTGATCTGTTCCAGCTTATCGTTCTGCTGCTTTAACTGCCGTTGTGTTTCTTTTTCTGAGGTAAGATCTGTGATGATGATACTGATGGCAAAACCTCCGTCCAGTTCCAGCTTGGTGAGGGACAGCTGTACGGTTAAACCTTCCTGCGCATTCCTCAGCATCACTTCCCCAATGGTATCTTCCATCCATCCTTTTTCCTGCAGCTGTTCAAAGTGGCCCTGGTAGTCTGGTTTCACAAACTGGCTGAAAGCAAGGCCTATTACGCCGGAGAGAGGAGTATCTATCATATTGGCAAAGCGGGAATTACTATAAAGTATAGTACCCTCTTTGCTGATAGTAACAGCGCCTTGTGCCATTTTCTCTATAAAGCGGCGATAGGTAAGATCAGTACTGGTTAATGTGTACATCTCATTGCCCTGTTCTCCCTCTACTATTAATGCATCCACTTCCCCGGAACGGATGGCGGCTATTGTATCTCTTGCTTCTTCCAACGCAACACGCAATTGCTGCACCTCTTGCTGCAGCGTTTCATATGACGGTTTGCCTTTTTCCATACTTATGTTGTAAATCTCAGGTTGTAAGTCTCAATCCCTGTAATATCTTCTGGCAGTTGGACATATTACCAACCAGTGTTTTTGCGGATAAGGATGTTTTTATAATGAGTGAAGGCACGGCTGTAATGTGGTCTTTTTGCGCCAGCTCATGATCCTGGAAAATATCAATAACCTCTAAAGCATACCTGCCTTTAATGTAAGTGTCGCAAACACTGACCAGGTTCAGCACAGCTTTGGCGGAGTTAGCGGACGCTCCGCTAATGAACAGGCGCAATGAATACTCTGCGCCGCCACTATCATCATTTGTCACTCCTACCGTATTGTCTTCTACATGTACTCCTTTCATGTTCAGTTATTTTAGGGGGCTTATCACTAATAGGAATTTACCCGGTGGACAGAATTAAAAAAAGATATGGTTTAAACAGGAAAGGCAAATGCCGTGCCAGTGCCGGTTACTTACCTGCTTTATATATGGGGAAATTGCTACACAAACTGAAGAAATAAGCGATGGCTGCCGGGACGTTATAATGGCCACCAGCTACCTTATGAGGGGCAGTGCCCGCTTGGTTACCAAAAGGCAATGCCGCCTGCAGCATAAAAACTGTGGCGGCATTTGCCTTGCACAAACTGTGTATCTGCGCATTTATTTTTTACTGGTTCACCCGGAATTTTTCCGTGGCGCCGGCAGTGGTACGGGTACAGGTCATGGGCTGGGTACCGTTTTCCCCGGAAATAAATGCCCCATTGTTGCCTTTCAGGGAAATGGTGCCATCAGCATTGGCTATCCAGTCAAACTGCTCCCAGCCGCCAATGGCAGTACGATTGCAGGTTATGGCCTGGGTACCGTTCTCAGAGCATACGTATTTCCCCAGGTTCTGCAGGGCTACTTTGCCGTTGCCCACATTTACCACGGTAAACTGCTCCCAGGGGCCAACAGCCGTACGGTTACAGTTCATGGCCTGGGTGGCATTTTCGCTGCATACATAGAGGTTATTGGCTGCCTTAAGGGTAATGGTTTGCCCAAAAGGTATATTGCCATTATTATTACCCACTATGGGCTGGGTGGGGCGTGTGGCGGTAAGGCCCAGCTGCCCCTTCAGCATACGGGCCCCATCGCCGGTAAGGCGCAAGTAATAATCTGCGGAACAGGCTACCCCATCCTCATCTAATGCCCAGAAGCCGGAGCCGGCGGGCACAAAGGAAGCATTTTCAGCTGTTTTGGCGATCTGGTTACCTTCATTATCCTCATCGAACATAGAAATGTAGATGCCCTGGGCGCCTACACGTACCATGTTGTAAAACTGGCGCCACATAAAGTCGCCATGCGCGCGCTGGCGTTCCTGCAGGTCACCAGGCAGCACGCAGGGCTGGTAGTCGATACCGTTCTGGTTACAGTAAGCCTGATCGCCAACATTCACGTTGTTGTAGAAATTGTCTGATTCACCGGCGCTGCCAATGCGGCCTACCATCCAGGGTGATAACATGTTGAATGCCTTATACACATCCAGGAAGCCGGTACGGGAATCGGAGTTGGCTGGTGCAGTACGCCACCAGGTGGGCACACCGCCAATTACATAACAGCCCTGGCCTTTGAACCAGTTAATTACATCCAGGCAGGCTGCGGCGGAAAAGTTGTGGTTGTTGTCGTTAAAGCCAAAGCCCCAGATACATACAACCGGCTTGCCATTTTGCACGGCATACGCGCTGGACGAGGTGTAGGCTTTCATTTTGTTGGTCCAGTCGGTTTTTTTTTCCGATTGCATGTTGGTCCAGCCGCCTACATCATACATAATGTAAAATTTACGGCCATAGGTTTCTGCGGCCGTTTTCACTTTGGCGGTAATGGCATCGCGCACCGGCCCTTCGCCCCCTGTGGGGTTGAAGCGTTGCAGGGCGGCGCAGTCAATACCGTACTGCTGCATCCATTGAAATTGTACGTTCACAGTCTGGTCTGTGAACGATGAAAATAAACGCGCCTGCTGCCCGTTGCCCAGGTTAGGGAAGCTGGTGGCAAAGGTGGTGGTGTAATCCCTTACATCCGGCCACGATTTCATGCCTTTGTTGGTGGGTGAAGGTGACTGGCCCCAGTCCTGGGTCCAGTGCCACCAGGCGTTAATGGGCGATCCGTCGCCGGTACAGGCAAACCAGCCCTGGTAACCAACGGTCACCTTTCCCACTACGTCGCCCACCGGGGAGGCTAAAGGGGTGGCAGCCATTTTGTTCAAGGTAGCGCCTTCTTTTAATTGTTTTTCGAGGTCCTGCTTGGAGCAGGCAGCCAGCAGTCCAATAGCAAAGAATAACAGTACATTTCTCCAGTTAATGGATAACGTGGAATACCGCCGTATGCTGCCGGCGAACGCATTTTTGGTGCTCGTTTTCATTTTACAGGGTTTTGAGTTAATTACGAATTGTCAATTACGAATTGGGTACTGCGTGATTGAAGTACACCGTGAGTCGATACGAATTGATAGTTCGTAATGGAGATAGGGTTTCTGAAAAGGTTTTTAATATGGTTTATGGATTTAAAGGCTTGTTATGATCAGCTTTTGGCTTTTGGCTTTTAGTGTTTAGTGTTTATTGTTTAGCAATCAGCGTTGGGCGTTCCGTACGGGCATTACCGTAGTTAACGGTTTTTCTTTCCGCAGCATTTTTGCGGCTTCTCCGGTGAGCCATAAGTACAGATCTGATGGTTGTCCATCCATATTAATGAACGATACATTTTTAGCTACCGGCGGATTATCCGATACTTTAAAAATGGCGGTGCCTTCATTCACTTCATCAAACATGGCTACGTAGATCATGCCTGCACCGGCCAGTATGGCGGTTGACAGCTGCTGCCAGTAAAAACGGCCGCCCTGGCGGGGTATGGAGCCTACGGGTTTTACATCGTCCGGGAACTCATACTTACTCAGGTTATGCCAGCTGAACCCAGGACAAACGCATGGAACATACTCAATATTGTTCCGGCGGCACCATTCCATATCATCTACTATCATATCGCGGTAGCGGTCCATATCATTATGCAATAAGGGCGAAAAGCGCTGTACCATCCAGGGCAGAATTATATCCGCCTTTTTGATGATGGTGTGTAAATATGGATCGTGAATACAATCTGCATTCAGCTCCCGCCAGGCAGTGGGCACGCCTAACATTACCGTGCAGTTGCCATATACAGGATCGTTCTTCAAAAAATCTATTAACCTTTCCAGGCCAATGTTGCGGATATCATAAGGCCGGTCCGGAAAACCAATGCCCCAGATGCATACCACCGGTTTACCATTCTCATGCAGGTAAGTATTGGCGCCGCTCTGGCGCGTTACTTTCAGGGTGTCTACCAAATATTTCCAGTCCTCAATAATAGAGGAACAATCTTCTCCTTTACCTTTTAAACCAGACAGGTCGTACATTACAGCAATAGCTCTTTTGTATTTAGAAGCTGCTTCCAGCGCATTGCCAAGAATGGCGGCGGCTTCTTTTTTACCGCTGCCTTCGCGTGTTACGTTAAAGAAGCGCTGCATAAACACGCCATCTACACCATATTCCTGCATCCATTTAAAATGCAGATCCACTGTACTTTTATCCAGTGAGCTAAAGAAGCGGGCTTTGCTACCGTCTTTTAAAACAAAGGGTGTTTCGTAAGTTTTTTCGTATTCACTTACATCCGGCCAGGCATCTATGCCGCTGCGCTCTTCGTTTCCGTAAGCATAGCGCCGGGCAGCGGAGCCGTCTCCTGCCGCCCGGAACCAACCCTGGTACCCAGCCATAATCAAACCCTTGTAGCTGGGGTAGAGCGTTTTTTCACTATGCTTTTGAGCAATTGATGACGTGGAATAATAACATAAAAAAAGGCTGATAAAAAAAGATACTATTCTCTGCATGGTTTCACATAAAACGGTTAAAAGTAAGTGGTTAGCGGCGGAAGTTCTCCACCGCTAACCACGCTTATCAATACCCTGGGTTTTGCTGCCACTGCGGGTTGCGGAGCATTTCGTTCGTGGGTATGGGTGTTAAATATTTTTGTGCCAGCGCTGCCGGGTTACCCGCTACTGCGGGGTTGATCGGATTTTCCAGGCTGCTGCGCTTGGCCAGGATCTGCGGCAGCAGCTGCAGGCGCACAATATCAAACCAGCGTATGCCAAATTCACCTGCAAACTCATAAGCCCTTTCCTGTACTACGGAATCGCGGAAGGCATTCAGCGCCAGGCCGGGTGTAAGGTCTGCCAGGCCGGCACGCCTTCTTACCTGGTTAATGGCTGCATAACTTTCTGAAGTGGGTGCATTAGCCGCCATGGCAGATGCTTCTGCATAGTTCAGCAGCACCATTGGATAGCGGAGAATGTCCAGCGTTTTGTTGGTGCTGGGATTGGCGGAGATAATGGCGTTATCTGTTTCCACGATACCATCGCCAACGCCTGAACGGAATTTCTTGTAATACGGATGCCCGGCATGTGTTTCTGTGGAGCTCCAGGGCACCAGCTTAAAAGTTTTGTTAGGCTGCAGCAGTTTAATAGTGGTGTAAAAAGTAGCATCGGTACGGGCGCATTTGGGTGCGGCCTGGTAAAAGCTGATCTCCGGGTAAAAATCGTCCCAGCCACTGTTACCGTTCAGCGCTACTTCATCCAGCGGCATGCAGGAGGAGCCAAAGGTACGCTGTGGCAAACCGCCTGCTACATTGAACTGTAAAGAAAATACAGATTCCGCATTATTATTGGTGGTGAACACTTTTGCATAATCGGGCACCAGCGTGTACTGGCCTGATTTAATTACTGCATCTGACTGCTCTGCTGCCAGCGCATAGTTAGCAGTTTGTTTCAGCGGCCATCCTGCCATGGTTAAATACACCTCTGCCAGCAAGGCTTTGGCTGCCTGCTGATTGGCTTTGCCCGGTGCGCCGGGAAAAGAGGCGGGTAAAAAACCGATAGCGGTTTTAAGATCGTTTACGATCAGGTTGTACACACTGCTTACAGAATCCCTTGCAGGGCGTGCATCTACATCCAGCGGTTTATCAATTACCGGTACAGGGCCAAAAGTGCGCACCAGCATATAGTAGCTGAAGGCTCTTAAATAAAAGGCCTGTCCTGCGTAAGCATGTTTTACATCATCTGCAGCATCTACCTTTTCATAATTGGCAATGACATTGTTAGCCTGGTAAATGGCTGTCCAGGGGCCCTGCCATACGTTATTCAAACGGCCGTCTGCATCGGAGTTACCATTTAGCTGGTCAAATAAACGGAAGCCCAGCTTATTCAATCCCGGATCTGTGGTAAGATCATCGGAACCAAAACAGGGCGTGCTATTGCTGATGTTGGCATAAGCTGCATCTACCGCCAGCTGCAGGTAAATAGAGGCTACTGCGGCATCCAGGTCAGAAGCTGTTTTAAAATAAGTGCCTGGTGTAAGGCTACCCTTCGGATCTTCCGTTAGCTTCTGACAGCCAGCACCTGAAAGGGTGAGGGCTAACAGAAAAGTGATGTATCTCAATTTCATTATAATTAATAATTAAGAATCAATAATTAGCCTGTTTTTAGCTTTTGGCTTTTAGCCTTTAGTCTTTAGCCTTTAGCGTTCGGCTTTTGGCTTTTTGCTTTCTGCTTTCTGCTCCTAAAAGCCTGCCCTTAAACCAAACGTATATGTACGGGGATTGGGGATCACGCCCATTTCCAGGCCCTGTGTAATGGCATTGGTGGCGTTGGTGATCTCCGGATCATAACCCGGATAGTTGGTTACGGTGAAAAGGTTTTGCCCGCTCACATATACTTCCAGGTTGCGCAGCTTCACTTTGCTTAACAGGGATTCCGGTATGTGATAAGAGATAGACAAATTCTTCAGCTTCATGTAGCTGGCATTGTACACATAACGGCTGCTGTTAATAAAATTGGTGCTGCTTTTACTGAAGGTGGGATTGTCTGTTTCATGCGTGGGTGTCCAGATGTCCAGCGCATCCTGTGTGGTAGCGTTACGCGCATCGCCCAAACCGCCCCAAACATAGGCCAGGGTTTGTGAATAGATCTGGTAACCGGTAGCGCCCTGGAACATAAAGCTCAGCGTAAAGTTGTCGTACTTAACATCATTGATAAACCCGAACGTGAATTTGGGTGTGCCGTTACCAATTGTTTGCAGGTCTGCTGCGGTGTATTTTTTATCGCCGTCAACATCCACATATTTTGCATCGCCGGGTTTCATACCAAACAGCGCAGCTTCTGCTGCTTCCTTGGCTTTCCAGGTGCCCAGGAACTTATAGCCGTAAAACTCGCCCAGGGGCTGCCCTATCTTCAGGATAGATACATTGCTTTGCGGGGAGCCGATGTTGTTCACCACAATGTTATCCAGCCCCCCCAGGTCCACTACTTTATTGCGGTTAATGGAAGCGATCAGGTTACTGCTCCAGGTTAATTTTTTAGTGCTGATGGGTGTACCGCCTAAGGCAAACTCCAATCCTTTATTTTCTACACTGCCTATGTTACGGGCATAGGTGGCGCCACTGTTATAGAACGGGGCCTGGAAATAATACAGCAGATCCTTGATCTTTTTGTGATACGCATCTACCGTAAAAGTGAGGCGGCCTTTGAGGAAGGCTGCATCCAAACCGGCATCATACTGCTCCGTGCGTTCCCATTTCAGGGAGGTGGATACCGGGCTGCCCAGCGGGGTGGTTACCGTGGGTTTGCTGCCATCAAAATAATAGGGCGCACCGGTGCTGATCTGCGGTATAGTGGCATAAGGGTTTACAGCCTGGTTGCCTGTTACGCCAAAGCTGGCGCGCAGCTTCAGGTCAGAGAATATGCGGTTATCCTGCATAAACCCTTCCTTGGCAATATTCCAGCCCAGGGCCAGTGAGGGAAAGGTGCTGTACTTGTCCAGCAGGTGCGATGAGCCATCCACACGCACGGCTGCTGTTAACAGGTATTTATTTTTATAGGCGTAGTTCACACGGCCCATGTAAGACTGCAACGCATCTGCCCAGTAACCGGATGATACCAGCTGGGTGCTGCCCAGTCCTATATTATAATAGCCATTCACATAACTGATGAGGTTCACGCCCTGTGCATTGGAATTAATGTTGCGGCGGTTCTGCTGCTCATACAACGCGGTTACAGTAAGGGAGTGATCGCCAAAATCACCGCGGTAGGTCAGGAAGTTACTGTTCTGGTAAGAGCGGTAGCGGGTATTGCCCTGTGAGGCAAAGTCGCGGCCCGACATTCCCAGGCTGGTCTCTTTCCCAAACAGCTGCTGGTTCAGCGCCCACTGGATCTCGTAAGTGTTGTTGGAGGTAAAGCTAAGGCCCGGCAGTATGCGCCAGGTAAATACGCCCGTTCCCGTTAGGTTGGTGGCGCTGTTATCTACCTGCTGGTTGCTGGCCTGCGCTACAGGATTGATCTGTATGGAGCCGTATTGCGCAGAGAGGATGTATTTACCATCTGCATTGCGCACGGGCGATGTAGGATCCCACTGGGTTGCCTGTGCAAATGGATCTATCAGGTCGCCGGGGTATTGCGTATTGCGGTTCTGCGGGAACAACGCGGTTACATTCACCTTCAGATCCATTTTATCATTCAGCTTCACATCTACATTACTTCTGAGGGTAGTGCGTTTATAATACTGGTTCAGGATAAGCCCAGGCTGGTCCAGGTGGTTAAAGGAGAACATGTAGCGCACGCCGGTATTACCGCCGGATACGCTCAGCTGGTAGTTCTGGATCCAGGGACTTTGCTGCAGCTCCTTTTGCCAGTTGGTACCGCCTTTAGACTGCAGCTCCTGCAGCTGCGCATCTGTAAATGCAGCGGGATTGCCGGAAAGCTGGAACTGCGTATTTACCGTACGGGCAAAATCATACGCGTTCATAAGATCCAGCTGTTTGGGTACGCTGGCTTTACTGAACCAGGTGCTGAAATCCACACGCGTTTTGCCTTCCTTACCACTTTTGGTAGTTACCAGCACCACGCCGTTAGAGCCCCTGGAACCGTAAATAGCGGTGGCAGAAGCATCTTTCAGTATTTCCATGGATTCTATATCATTGGGGTTAAGGGATTCCACGCTGCCGCCAATGTAACCGTCAATAACGTACAGCGGTTCATTAGAGCCGGTGATGGAATTCACCCCGCGGATCCGCACGCTTAAACCTGCGCCGGGCTGGCCGTTGTTGCTGGCTACCTGCACACCGGAGGTGGTACCCTGCAATGCCTGCTCAACCCTTACCAGGGGACGTTTTACAATTTCTTCCGACCTAACGGTGCTGGTAGCGCCGGTAACATCTCTTTTGCGCTGCACACCGTAACCAACTACCACCACATCATTCAGGGAATGTGCATCTGTTTTCAGGCGTACTGTTATGGTGGCGCCATTCACAGCTACTTCCTGTTCTACGTAGCCGATGTAAGAAATAATTAGAACAGGGGAAGCTTGTTCTCCTGTGTTGATCTGAAAATTTCCTGAAGCATCTGTGATAGCGGAAACCGTGGAGGCCTTTACCCTGACCGTAGCGCCGGGTAATGGCAGGTTGCCTTCATCGGTCACAGTGCCCTTTACCATATGTTGCTGGGCATGCACATCCAGGAAAACAAATGCCATGACAAGCATTAGTACTAATCTTTGCATAACGGGACAGTTTCGATTTAAATTTTTGATTGAAATAATACTGCAAGTAAGGCGGGGCACACTAACACGGGCATTAATAACGGGCTAACGAAAAAATTAATTTTATGAAAATGCTTTAACAGAAGCCTTAACGGTTATATTATTTTTTTGCAACCCATTGGTTGTGAAGTGATTTTTAATTAATCGGGCATATATTCCTGTGCAGGAATATTTTGTACCGCTGTTTGTTTTGCCTGCTCCAAGAGGTAATTACCCATTACCAGGTAATCGATTCCGGTATGCATGAACGCCAGGAAAGCATCTTCCGGGCTGCATACAATGGGCTCCCCGCGCATATTAAAAGAGGTATTAATGAGCATAGGGCAACCGGTGAGCGTTTTAAAATCATGGATCAGCTGCCAGTATTTTGGATGGGTTGTTTTACTAACGGTTTGAATGCGGGCGGAATAATCCACATGGGTAACAGCGGGCACGGGTGAGCGGGGATCATTTAAACGTTCATAGATATTTTGCTGGTAGTTTTCCGGCACAGGAAAACGCTGCGTTGCTTTTAATGGTGTAACAAATAACATGTAGGGCGAAGGGACCTGCATATCAAAATAAACTGCGGCATCTTCTTCCAGCACGCTGGGCGCAAATGGGCGGAAAGCTTCCCTTGCTTTTATTTGCAGGTTAATGTACTGCTGCATGCAGGGGTTGCGGGGATCGGCCAGTATGCTGCGGTTGCCCAGGGCGCGGGGGCCAAACTCCATCCGGTCCTGGAACCAGCCAATAACCTTCCCTGCTGCCAGCAGTTCACTAACGCGGGCGCTGAGGATGGAAAAGTCTGCTACATATTCTGCGGTAGCGTTGTAACGGTGAATTGTGGCGGCGATTTGCTGTAGGGTATAGGCTGGTCCTAAAAGAGCGGCTTGCATAACGTCAGGAACGGGGGTTCTGGGCATTTGCTCCGCAATGTGATATACCGCCAGCGCTGCACCTAATGCGCCACCAGCATCACCAGCAGCGGGTTGTATCCATATATTATCAAAACAACCGGCCAGCAGCACATGGTAATTGGCAACACCATTCAGGGCTACCCCGCCCGCCATTACCAGGTTTTTACTTTGGGTAATACGCTGCGCTGTGCGGGCCAGTGCCACCACGATCATTTCCGTAACCTGCTGCATGGCCAGGGCCAGATTCCTGTGCGATGGGGTGATGGCGGATTCCGGCTGCCGCCGTGGAATACCCAAGAGGGCCGCCCACTTTTTATTATTGGTCATGCGCAGGCCAGTGGCAAAGCGGAAGTATGACATGTTTAATAAGATAGAGCCATCTTCCCTGATATCTACTAATGTAGAGAGGATCTTTTCTTTGAACAAGATAGTTTCCGGCGACTCCGGATCGCCGTAAGGCGCAAGCCCCATGAGCTTATACTCCCCGCTGTTCACCTTAAAACCCAGGTAATAAGTAAAGGCGGAGTACAGCAAGCCTACGGAATGTGGGAAGCGCAGCTCCTGTATTATTTTTATTTGGTTACCCTGTCCATGGCAAATGGTAGCAGTAGCCCACTCCCCTACGCCATCGATAGTAAGAATGGCCGCTTCTTCAAAGGGAGATGGATAAAATGCGCTGGCAGCATGGGATAGGTGATGTTCCGGGAAGTAGATGGGGATGTTGTTGGCATCTTCATTTTCCAATTTCTTAAACTGCCTGCGCAGCAGTTTTTTCATTTGCAGCTTTTCGTGCAGCCATACCGGTATGGCGGTTAAAAAGCTGGGCAGCCCAGCTGGTGCAAAGGCATGATACGTTTCCAGCAGGCGTTCAAACTTCAGCAAAGGCTTATCATAAAAAGCAACAGCGGTTAGCTGACTGTGGGTAATGCCCGCTTCCTGTAATACATAACGGATGGCATTTTCCGGAAAAGATGCATCGTGTTTAATACGGGTAAAACGTTCTTCCTGTGCAGCGGCTATTATTTTACCATCTATAATAATGGCAGCGGCGCTGTCGTGGTAAAATGCAGAGATGCCTAATATACAGGTAGCCAAGGCGCATTAAAATAAGGTGTAAATAAAAGGCGCCAGGGCCGGTACGCTGGTAAGCACTACCAGCACGGTAAGCAACAGCAGCATAATGAGCAGCGGCAGCAGCCAGAATTTTTTCCGGGTGCGCAGGAAAAGAAAAAGCTCTTTAAAAAATTCCATAAACGTGGTTGATCAGTGGTTTAAAATACATGTATGCTCTTAATAAAAGACGTTTACGTGCCGGTTAAAATGGTGATGATCTCCGCTTTAAACGTGCTTACCTGTTCCTAAAACGTATGCAGCAGATCCTCCTTTATATATACATGGTCCCGGTTCACCATCACGGAACCGCGGCCTTTTTTAAACTGCCGGATGCGAAGGCTGTCCTTACCGGCGAGCCTTCTCAACAGTCCAACAGGTGTAACGATGATAAAGAACAGGATGCTGAGAATAATACGGATATTAATGTATCCCAGAACCGTTCCGAACCTGACCCATGCAGCGTATAGAGCGCGAAAGAATTTTTTCATGGTGTATTGTTTCATTTCCCCAACTGTGCCAATAACAACAAGGCCTGTTTATTCCCGGGATCGGTTTTTAGCAGCTTCTCCAGGTAACTGGCGGCGCCTTCGTTATTGCCCATTTGCTTGTATTTATTCACTACCGGGCTCAGTGCCTCGGGGGTAGTGGTTTGCTGTAGCTGTATGATCTCTGCCGTAAGCTGTTTTACCGGCGCCAGGTTCAGGCCGCGGTTGTTATGCTGCATGGCATAATCCAGGTAAGGCATGGCTGCCAAAGGCTGATCCATTTTCAGGTACAGCACAAACAGCGTGCGGGCCATTTCAAACGTGGGGGCCAGCGCAAAAGCTTTACGGAAGTAAAGGGCGGCATTATTGAAATCATTCAGCTTGCCGTATAAATTGGCAGCCCGCTCATATAAAGGCGCATCTGCAGGATGTTCCAGCACCAGCGTTCCTACTACGGCAGCTGCGCCGGCCCAATCTGCTTTACCGGCGTAATAGTTATACAGGGTATCCATTACAGCCGGCCACCAGGTATGCCGGAAAGTAAGGCCATAGGCCAGGCGCTCCTCTTCCGTGTTTACAGCTAAGGTATCCTTTACCGGTACCGTGGTAAAAGGCCAGCTCCTTTTCAGGTTGGCAATGCGGTAAGCACCTGCCAGGGAATCTACCCTGGTAATGGGCATGGTACGCAGCAGCTGCGCAAGATTCATGGTATCTTTTGGAAAAAAGCCTGCCTGCTGCATACTGTTGTAAAACGCATCGGACAGCACGGCATATCCCTGCAGGTTGGGATGCACATGTTCCAATAACAGCTCGTTGCCAATAATATGATCCACGGAAAGCTGCTCAAAAGCTGCCTTTGCATTTACCAGGTGTGCATTTTTGTATTTGCTGCAAAGCTGCGGGATGATGTTATTGAGCGCTGCAGGCGCACGGAAGCGCAGGGCATCCAGGTCCCGCGCAGTGGACAGCTCCTGGCGGGCCGCAGCCGTATCTCCCTTAACCAGCAACAGGCGGCCCAGGTAATAGTGCGTGGCAGCGTAGCCGTTATATAATTTCTCTGCCTGCTGAAAGCCGGTAAAAGCAGCGGTAGTATTCTTATTTTCCAATGCCTGCAAAGCAGCGGTGTATGTTCTTTGAAACCCCGGCGCCTGTGTACTATCCGGCCTCAGGCTAATAAAAGGTATTAAGTCTTTTTCATTGGATACCAGGTTGCTGATAAAAACAGGAATGCCTTTTTTATCCAGGAGCTGTAAAGTAACATCCATATTGGCCTGGAACTGCGTTATGCCCCGCTTGTATAACGTGGAGCCATAAGGGATTTGCTGCGCGGCTACCATCAGCTCCATACGCGCTTTGCCGGCAGTGACCTCCGGACCGGCGGTACGGCTCAGGATCTTTTCATAAGTATTGGTAAGCAGCTGCATGATCTTATATTCCCGCAGGGCCAGCACCAGGTTTACCAGGCGGGGATTGCCGGCAATGCGTTCTGTACTGCCTACGCCCAGGCTGCCGTAAAACTCATTATGGCCGGTATAAATAAGCACGGCATCCGGCTGGTAGCGCACTACTTCCCTGGCAAAACCCAATACGGTAAAAGAGTTCACTGCTGTCAGCGACAGGTTAATGATCTCAAAATCCCGGTCAGGGAAGCTGCGCATTAACCGGTATTGCAGCCAGCGGTGAAAAGCGCCGTTATGATAGTAGGGATAACCAATGGTAGTAGATTCCCCCAGCACAAAAATGCGGCAGGTATTTTTATCTTTCTCTTTTTTGAATAATTCGCTGTTGCCCGTAGTGGCAATGCGCTGGTTCAGGAAGTATTTTTTGGAGGCGTCCGGGTTTAACACCAGGTAACGGTTATCAGCAGGGGCTTCTATGAAAAGGCGCAGATCATTGCCGTAATGGAAGGCGCGCAGCAACAGCTCCAGCATCACAATGGCCAGTAATGCCAGGCCAATGCTGATGGCTTTGAACAACCGGAGCCTGTTTTTAGTATTCATACCCCTGCAATATAGGCGGGGAGGCTTAACGGCGGCATTAATAATGCACTAATTGTAATGATTTTCAAGGGGAAAGGGAGAAAAAATGGTACAGTGATCAATTGGGCAATAATTTGTTAACTTTATACTTATAAAACTAACATTATGAAAGAGGTAGCTGCTTTGCGGAGAGAGGTAAAAAAATACATTGATACGGCCGACGAAAAAACCATAAAAATGATCCACGCCATGCTGGAAGTGGAGCAGGAAAATGATTGGTGGGATGAACTGGATCCTGAAGCTCAAAGATCTATAGAAAGAGGCCTGAAGGACGCTGATGCCGGCAAAGTAACTTCACATGAAACCGTGATGAAAAAATACCGGAAATGGTTATCGAAGTAAGCTGGTCAGATGAAGCAAAGAAAACATTTGAAAACAATATAGAATACCTGCTAAAAGATAAAAGAGTGGACAGAAAAAGAAATTAAACGTTTTATTCAACAAACTGACTACGTTATATCCCGCTTACAGGAAAATCCTGAGTTTTACCGCCCCTCCCTGAAAAATAAAAAAGTACGCAGGGCAAAGCTCAACAGGTATATTACCTTATTTTACCGCTACTATTCAAGCAAAAAAGAAATCGTTCTGTTATCTTTCTGGAATATCAAGCAAAACCCCGACAAGCTACGCCATTAAACACCACCCCTACTTCACCTCATTAAATACTTCATGAAAAGTACCCTGGAAATCCTCGCCGTACATGTGATGGTATTCTTTGGCGAATTTATTGAACAGCGCCTTGGCCATAGAGTGGCGGCCCAGCTGCCCCAGGCTTTTGCATTTTACCCGCAGGGCTTCTTCATTTACCGGGTCAAAAATAAAGATGCCGTTGGCGATCTCTATTAAAAATTCAGGATCGTGGCTGAATTGCAGCGTGGTGGCAGAGAGTACAGACAATGCCATGCCGGAGATCTCCGACTGCATATCTTCCAGCCAGGGATAAGCTGTATCGGCCAGTAAAGAGCCGCGTTGTATAATGGCCAGCAGCTGCTGGATCTCTTTTTTGGTATGTTTCCCGGCAGGGCGGCATAACTGCAGAAAGGTTTCCAGGTCAATGGAGATGCTTTCTTTGTCGTAGTGCAGGCTCCAGCGGTCGGCATCTTTTACAAAGCTGCAGGCGCCCAGCTTATCCAGGATGGCTTTGAGCTTTACCATGTTCACAGAGCGGTTGTTCTGCGCTTCCTTACTGGATTTATCGCGCCACAGGGTGCCGTATAATTTTTCTGAGGAGATGCCTTTGCCCGTCCACAGGGTGTGTGTGGTAATGATCAGGAACAGCTCTTTCAGCAGCGGGGTAAAGGAGCGGGTTACGTCCTGCCCATCCTTATCATACACTTCAAACTGCCCGAATAAAAATACCCTGGCATGCACGCTTTCTTCCTCTTCCGGCGTATGCAGTGGCATGGTTAAGCCGGCTATGGCTACGGGTTCTGCTACTGTTTCCGGTTCTTTTATTAGCGGGGATGCAGGTGCCTGCACGGCCTTAAACTTCCGCTTGCGGTAAGCAAAAATGCCGGCGCCGGCAAGCGCCAGCGCTATCCCGTAATACCACCAGTACGGCGTATTCTTTTCCGGTGTGGCGGGCAATAGCTGGTTAGGCGGAAATGCAATGGTATACACCTTTACGCTGGCCCTCCCCTCTTTGGAGGTGTAAATTGTTACGCCGGCCAGCTTCTTACTGTCTGCACAATAATACAGGTCTGCGAAAGACTGCACATCATGATAGGTGTAAGGAATGGTAGTACCCAGCAGCTGATATTTGGGCGATTGTAAAGAACCGCGGATCAGCTGCAGCTCAGAGTTAAATTTATCGTTCGGGTATACCAGCGCGTAATATTCCTTTGCCGCAGCATCAATCACCATGCTGTTGGCAAAACAGAACTGGCGGTCCGGTTCCGGCAGGCGGTAAATAGTTTTAAAGGAGTGATCCTTTACACTAAAGGAAAGCAGATCATAATAATACTTTGGGTTCACCACCTGGCTGCCGGTGCTGCTGCCATAACCGCCCATAATGTAAGCGGTATCGCCTTTTTCATTAGTGCCCAGCGCGGCCAGGTAACGCGGCATAAAGCGGTCGCCATGCGTAGCCAGCATGGTATCCCATTCCTTACCCGGCAGGTGATAACGCTGTACGCGGTTCTTGTATTCCAGCTGCCCGTAACCGCCTAAAATGTACAGGGAGCTATCGTAGGCTGAAATAAATTTATTGGCATGCCAGTACACGGTAAGCGGTGCAGGGGCAAAACCTGTGCTCCACTTATGTGCGCTGGAGTCAAAGGTGCTTACGGTTTGCCCATCAATGTAAAAGTTATAGAGCTTTTGCAGGAAAGGATCGTAAATGGATTGATTGCCGGCCATCAGCGAATCATGTTTTTCTGCAAGCGCCACTGTGCTGGAAGCGCCGCTCTTAAAAGCGATCCTGTATAAAGAATCTGCAGATACTACATACAATACCTCGTTCTTTTTATCAAATGCCACACTGGGCATACCATTCATTTTCAATTCGCTCATTAAAGCCCATTGCTGGTGCTGGGGCCTTATCCAATTGGCATTGCGCACTTCTGCTATTTTGCCGCGAATGGTGTCCCGGCATTGATTGCCGCTACTTTCCGATAAAGGCCAGTAGTATTTTGTTTTGCTGCCTTCGCGGATAGCCACGTCCTTTATGTTCATGGGCGGAATGTCCAGCATCTGGAAACCTTCAAAGTTATTGGCGCCGAACAGCAGGCGGCAACAGGCCTTTTTCCCGAAATTGCCTTTGCCTTTTGCTACCTGTGTATTGTTCACAAACAAGGCGGCTTCCTGTGTTGCAGGATCGATCCTTAATTTGCAGCTGCTCCATTTATTATAGAGCGTAGCGGGATCGATGGTAAATACAGTGGAATATTTTTCTCCTATCAGGAAATCAAAACGCAGTGTTTTCTGGTTATATACCAGGTCAATGTTTTCCCGGTTATCAAAAATTACGCGCAGTACGTAACCGAAATAAATATCATGATAAGGAACAAAGTTGAGATCGAAGGAAATTTCCGTAGTCCCATCCAGGCACAGAGGTGCTGTTGGCGTCAGGTTAAGGGCGGTCCTTTTTTCCGGCACTACTTCGTGGCTCTGGAATTGTAAACCGTATGATTGTGCAAAACCGGCCTCATTCAGCAGCAAAACTAAAAAAACTATAAAGGCACAAAATTTCATAACGCTATGCAGCTAAAGGAGATACAATTTAGTCAAGTTTTCCCTGGCCTGCAAATTTTCTATTGCCCCTCCCTGTTGTTTTAGCAGAGAGCTGTGATCCAATGCCTTACTATTTTTTGGCGGGTATTTTCGTCATCAGCCAGCTTACCAGGTCCGTCATGGCCTTATCATTCTCATAACCGGCAGGCAGGCGCCCGTTCACATATTCATTATACAGCCAGGGATCCCCTACGGCTACTACTGTGCCCTTACCATAAGCAGTAGTGGCTATAATGGCAGCGCCGCCTGAAGTGAGTAAAGGTTTGCCCGGTGGCTGTACGCGAATGGAGCAGGCATCTTTCATAAAGATCTTTTTGGTAGTACGGAATACCGGATGATCTTTTACGGCAATGGCGCCGTTCTCAAAATGCGCATCGTCCTTCACGTAGTTAATACGTTCATCATTAAAATGCAAACCAAAAACTGCGGCCAGCTCATTAAAATGCGCCAGCTCTGTATTGGCGCTGTCATTGGCCAGCAGCAGCAACACGCCCCCTGCTTTTACCCATTGGCTAATGGCGGTAATATCTTTTTTGCCGATATAATTAGGTGCGGGCGATTCTTTTGCATTATCAGGGTCTACAATAATATAAACAGCGGAACTTTTCAGGTTAGCGGCAGCCGGCGCTTCATGTAAGGTATTCAGGGTGGCGCCCTGCGCTTTAAACGCGTCTCCCAGTTTAGAGTAGCCGTTATTGCCTGTTTCCTCCCATTTATAGTGGAAAGATTCCATTTCACCCGCAGCATTTTTACGGTGCTCATTATTGAAATAGGAATCCAGGGTAACCGTTTTTTCCTGTGCATGCAGCACAGCAGCGTGGAAGCAGGCTAAAGCCATGCAGGTGTAAACCATTTTCATTCTTCCAATTTAGAAATTATACCGGAATATTTCAGCTGTTTTTACCAGGCTGCTGACAGAAACCCGGTAAAGGAGGCAGGGTAAGGTTTTTACCAATCGCGTCATTGCGAGGAGCCGGGAGGCGACGAAGCAATCTCCAGCCATTCGGGGGATTGCTTCGTCGCCCCACGCGCCCTGGCTTTACTTTGCTCCCCGCAATGACGCGATTTAAAAAAAATATTTGGTCAGATACCGATTGGTATCTATCTTTGTATCATGAAGTTTGAGCCTAAATCGGAAAAGACGCGTTTGTGGATCATTGAAACAACGGCTCCCATTTTTAACAAAAAGGGATATGCCGGCACATCCATCTCTGACCTGACGGAAGCTACCGGCATGACGAAAGGCGCGATCTATGGCAACTTTGAAAACAAGGAAGACATTGCCCTGGCTGCGTTTGAGTACAACCTGAAAAACCGCAGCAGCATTTTCCGCAAAGCCATGGACAGTGCGCCTACCTATAAGGAAAAGCTGCTGGTATACGCGGAGATCTTTCGCCCGGCAAAAAAAACACCATTCCCGGAAGGCGGCTGCCCCATGCAGAATACCGGTATAGAGGCGGATGATACCCATGAGCTGCTGCGCGAAAAAGCTGCACAGGCCCTGGAAAGCTCCCGCAAATTACTGGAAGATTTTGTTAGCAAAGGCATTGCTGCCGGTGAGTTCCTGCCTGGTATAAATGCCCGCCGGTTTGCTACCGGCCTGCTGGCCATGGTAGAAGGCGGTATTATGCTTTCCGGCATTACTAAAAAGAATAAAGATATAGAGCTGGTATCAGACGCTATTGCAGACCTGGTAAACAGCATCTCATTGAGCTGACATTTTTTTTGCTTTGTCAGATACCGATCGGTATCTATCCACATAAATAAAAATAAACAACATGAAAACAAGTAACAACACCATCCTGATAACCGGCGGCAGTGCCGGCATTGGCTTTGAAACAGCTAAAGCTTTTCTTGAAAAAGGTAATGAAGTGATTATTACCGGGCGCGATGCCAAACGCCTGGAACAGGCTGCCACCCAGCTTCCCGGCGTGCACACCCTGGTGAGTGATGTAAGCAGCGAAGCAGCAGTAGATGAGCTGGTACAAACCATCCGTACAAAATTTCCCCGTCTGAATGTGCTGATCAACAATGCCGGTTATGCTGCTTTACACAGCTTAACCGTAGGCCAGGAAACCTGGAAAGAAGCGGAAAAAGAAATGGATACCAACTATATCTCTGTAGTGCGCCTCACGGAAAAATTGCTGCCTGTTTTACACCAGCAACCTGCAGCAGCAGTGGTGAATGTATCGTCTATTGTTGCCTATGCGCCGGGTTTAAAAACCCCTACTTACAGCGCCAGCAAAGCAGCCCTGAATTCCTATTCCAAAATACTGCGTTTATCCCTGCAGGATACCAACATTAAAGTATTTGAGCTGATGCCGCCCCTGGTGAACACTGATTTTTCTGCCGGTATAGGCGGCGCCAATGGTATTGCACCGGAAGTAGTAGCTGCTGACCTGGTGAACTGCATGGAGCAGGATGTATATAACATACACACCGGTAACACAGCTGCTATTTATGAATTACTGAAAGTATCGCCCACCGCTGCTTTGAATGCACTGAATGGCATTACCGCATAAAAAAGGCCCCCTCAATAAATGAGGAGGCCCCCGTAATACAAGTGCTCTCTTATTGTATTACAATCTTTTTAGTAATTGTGTTATTACCGTTTGTGATCACGAGAATATAAAACCCGGCGGGCAGGTTAGCTGTGGAAAAGTTCAGCACTTTAGCATTGCCTTTATGGAAGGCTACTACTTTTTTGTTGATATCCAGGATGCTTACCTGTACCGGTTTGGCCGCATCATACTTTGCCACCTTGACAGACAGCGTGCCACCTTTTACTAACGGGTTAGGATACACGGTTGTTTCCGTTGCAGCATCTGCTGCTTTCACAACCGGCGTAGCGGTAATTTTAGCAACCGTTGCTGCCTGGCCTGCGATGCCTGCGTTAAAGGCTTCCCAGCCCTGGGCAGTAGCGCGGTTGCAGGTCATAGCCTGAGCATTACACCACATGGGGCCAACGCCGTTCTTGGAGCTTACATACTGCCCGTTAAAACCACGCAGCCATACGATTTGGCCTACCGGCACATTGGCAGGCGGGTTAGATGGCGGCGGATCATTAGGCGTAGTGCCATTACAGGTGCCTACCACCCCCCAGGTGGTATTGCTGCCCGGTACATCTGCAGCACCGGCCCACCACTGGTTGCGGTAAATAGTATTGTTATAACGTACTATGTTGTTGGGTTTATCGTATACCTTATTGGCATCCCACAAAGGCAGGCCGCTGCAGCCGTCAAGGGTTTGGCTGTTCCAGATAGCGAAGGTAGTGGTGGTTACCACAGAATCTTTTCCGCTTCTGATGCCTACGGCTGTTGCAGTATAGGCTTTATATGCAGATGGCGTCCATTGCACAGATGTACCGGCCAGGCGCTGACCATCTATTTTAATGAACACCTGCGTGATCTCGCTGCGCGGATCATTCTTAGCAACGGTTAATGTTACCGGCGATAAGCTGGTTACATTCAAAATACCATTGGCAGGCGCAGTGAAGGAAAGAGAGGTTACTTTGCTGCACTCTGCAGCATCAATAGCAAAACGGCCCATGTTGGCACAGCCGCAGCTCACCGCATTGTTACCGCCATTTAATTCCAGGCTTACCTGCTTAAGGCCGGTGTAGCGCTGGTAATGGCCAATACGGCTTAATACCTTTGCATTCTCTATGCTGCCACCGCACTCTACCCCACCGTTAATAATATTTACTGTTGCGCCAAAACCCGGTTTCAGGTTAAGGGCGGCTTGTTCGGCGCTGGGCGTCCATTTGCCGGGGATCATTACTTCATGGCAGGAAGGTTTGGGATATTGCTGCGTCATCCAGAACCATATACCCGTTTCAAATGCGACCACTCCATCCTGGATCACTTTTTCCGGGTTAGCCAGCAGCACGTTCTTATCGCCAAAAATAAACTCACTTGCCTGCCCGTAGTTATAATTATAGCTGAGTTGTATAGGACCGCGGCCATGGTATGATTTACCCGGCGCAGGCGGATACTGCGCATTACTTTCATCGCGGTAGCCAATATTATTGGTGCCTTCAAAGCCTACTTCTTCCCGGAAGTACAGTCCCCAGGCGTAAGGGCCGCCCGGCGCCGTAGGCCAGCCACCGGTAGTTTCCTGGGAAATATTGGCCAGGAAAGCCATGAGCTCACGTTTACGTGCTGCCAGGTCGCCTTCCCCGGCAAAGGAAGCATAATCCACTGTTTCTGTGAGGATCATGTTAGGGCTGATATTGAAATCTGCATCTGTGCGGAACACTACGGAGGCACCGGTGGTTTTATCCACACGGGTAAGGCGGTAAGCGTTGGTAGCACAGCGGCGTTCTACTATAATTTTAATGTTGCCCATGCGGCGCACGGCTTCTGCAAAATTTGCGTAGGAATAAAAATCTTTTGCGGGCGTAGCAGGCGGTGTGCCAGCCCCGGTACGGTCATCAGGGTTAAAACGGTGTGGAAAAAAAGTGCTCCAGTCTGCGCTGGTCATTACATCTGCCAGGTTTTGGGCAGCGCCTTTAAATGCTGTGGTCATACAGCACAGGAATAAAACAACAATAAAACTTCGCTTGCACCTTTGCATAAGGTTCATGCGTCCTTTTGTACAGGACAGGCTTCTCATAGGTCTTTTCAATTTAGGTTTTCAATGATTAATGCTGACAGATCTAATGTGTGGCGATCATGGTTTAATGGCTTTGAGATCAATTATATAGTTAATCATAATTGTGATGTGTGCATTTTAGGTACAGGCTAAGACGGATCAGGAGGGAAATAGTACTACCCGTTTCAGAAAATAAAAAAGCCCCGGCAGGTTACCGTACCTGCCATGGCTTTATAAACATGCTGATAAGCGCTTTACAAATTCCCTTTCTTCATTTCAGACACCGCATAATCCACTGCCCTGGCAGTTAATGCCATATAAGTGAGCGATGGGTTCTGTGTTGAAGTAGAGGTCATGCAGGCGCCATCTGTAATAAACACATTTTTGCAGGCATGCAGCTGGATCCATTTATTTAACAGCGATGTTTTAGGATCGTGCCCCATACGTACGCCGCCCATTTCATGAATATCCAGGCCCGGCGCCTGTTTGCTATCGTAGGTTTCTATATTGGCAAAACCTGCTTTGCCGAACATATCTTTGAACTGCTCAAAGAAATCCCTGATCATCTTCTCATCATTATCATCATAATCAATATTGATGCGTAACAAGGGAATGCCCCATTCATCTTTCTGCTGCGCATGCAGGCTTACGGTATTACTTTCCTTTGGAATGGTTTCGCCCATCATTTGGGAGGATACATACCAGGGGCCTAATGTGGCATTGCCCAGCTGTTGTTTTAGCGCTTCTCCAAAACCGGAGGTATCCCGCTGCGGAAAACGGCCGGAGTAAAAGGAGGCGGCATACCCGCGCAGGAAATCCGTTTCCTGTTTAAATACATTCCGGAAGCGCGGCACATACGCGCTGGTAGGGCGGCGCCCGTCTGTTGTAAATTCCTTAAACCCATCATGCGTGCCGGAAATGCGTGCGCGGTAATTGTGAAAGGCTACATGCTTACCCAGCAAACCATTCTCATTTCCCAAACCATCCGGGAAGCGGGATGAGGTGGAATGCATAAGGATAAGATTGGTGTTTAAAGCACCTGCATTTAAAAAAATAACCGGGGCGTAGTACTCTGTTACTGCTTTGGTGTTAGCGTCAATCACACGTACGCCACCGGCTTTGCCCTTGTGCTCATCGTATATAATACTATGCACCACTGAAAATGGCTGCAAAGTAAGATTACCTGTTTTTTGTGCCCAGGGAATGGTGGTGGAATTACTGTTAAAGTAACCGCCAAACGGGCAGCCACGCTGGCAAAGGCTGCGGCCCTGGCATTGATTGCGGCCCTGCTCCTTATGAATATCCTGCGGTTTGGTGAGGTGCGCGCAGCGTGCATAGATCACGTGGCGGTTCTCATAATTTTTTGCTACCACACCTTTAAAATAATCTTCCACACAGGTCAGCTCCCAGGGAGGCAGGAATTCGCCATCCGGCAGGTTGGGAATGCCGTCTTTATTACCGCTGATGCCCACAAATTTCTCAACATAGCTGTACCAGGGCGCCAGGTCTTTATAACGGATAGGCCAGTCTACTGCAAACCCATCCCGCTGCGGGCCTTCAAAATCATAATCGCTCCAGCGCTGCGTTTGCCGCGCCCACATAATGGATTTGCCGCCTACCTGGTAACCGCGGATCCAGTCAAACGGTTTATCCTGCACATACGGGTGCTCCGTATCCTTTACAAAAAAATGCATGGCATCTTCCCGGTAGGCATAACAGCGGCTAATGGAAGGATTGGCTGCCTGGATCTCCGCCGGTACCTCGCCATGGTGGCGAAACTCCCAGGGATACATGTTGGTAGTGGGGTAATCCTTTAAATGCTGCACATTACGGCCGCGTTCCAGCAGCAATGTTTTATATCCTTTGTCGCACAGCTCTTTTGCTGCCCATCCGCCGCTCATGCCTGCACCTATTACAATGGCGTCAAAAGTATTGGCCTGCTTACTATTACTCATACTACTATCAGTTATCTATGGAGGGCGATACTTTATTCACTGCTATACAGCCATGAAAACGGCTGGGCACCAGCTCATACACCCTTACTTTGGTTAAAAAATATTGAGAGCCCGTAAAACCTTCAATGGTATACCTTTTCAGCATATGGTAAAAGGCATCCACATTATGCGGTAAGCTTTTACCATCATTCAGCGCGGCTACCCATTGCTGCTGCTGTGCAGGGGTACATTTCCCAAAGGCGCTGCCATCCTTTTCCTTTACCATAACCTGAAATTTGTGCAGCCCGTCCTGGAATTGCTCCTGGTCTTTGGCGCTGCAGCAATCATCTATCATAGTAAGGGCAAAACGGTGCGCCCCGGTTTCCTTTGCACCGGGCGTTGTGGTGGTGGGGATAATGATAGCGGCCATGGCAGCCAGCATATCTTCCTCTTCCCCATTCAGCTGTAAGTGTTTGTAGGCCACTGCCGCTTTTCGCGGCCGCTGCACGCATGAAGGCAGCAGCGTAACGCCTGCGGTTACTACCATCAGGGTGCGGAGGGCCGAACGTCTGTTCATGTTCATTAGCTAAAGGTCTGTTTATTTACTGCTCATATCCGAATTACTGATGAAGGCAATACGTTTGCTGTCCGGCGACCAGGAGGGCGTATTAATAGAGCCCTGCCCGCCATACACATACCCGATCACTTTGGGTGTGCCCCCGGCAACCGGCATCAGGCGCAGGTATACATGCTTGTAAGGCGGGTGTATACCTGGCTGCACTTCTTCTTTCAGGAAAGAGAGGAATACCATCCACTTCCCATCCGGCGAAATGTGCGCAAACCAGTTATTGAAATCATCATTTGTAACCTGCTCCTGCCCGCTGCCATCTGGCTGCATACGCCAGATCTGCATGGTGCCGGAGCGTACGGAATTAAAGTAAATATACTTCCCATCCGGCGAATATTCAGGCCCATCATCCAAACCTTTTGTGTTAGTAAGCTTTTCTTCCTTTCCCCCGGCTGCCGGCACGCGGTACACATCAAATTCCCCATCCCGCTGCCCGCAGAAAACCAGGTATTTCCCGTCCGGCGACCAGCCATGCAGGTACGATGGCCCTTTGGGCGTTACCTGTTTTGGCGTGCCGCCGGTTACGGGTACCGTGTAAATGATTGATCCACCCAGCTCCCGTACATTACTGCTTAGCCCCAGCATGGCGCCATCAAAGGAAAGCACATGATCGTTATTATTGTTTTTTATATCCCCGGTATTTAGCTGCACCGGCTGCCGGGTGGCCAGGTCAAAGGTGTACATCAGCCCTTTGTTATCATTAAAAACAAGCGATTTCCCGTTGGTCATCCAGTTAGGGGCTTGTATGGAGTAGGGTACGGTATAAATGATCTCCCGGTTGCCGGTAGCCACTTCCAGCAGCTCCAGGTGGCTGCCCAGGGTCATACGGGTGTTCTGGTCTGATTCCCCGTTAAAGGGCACGGTGATACGTACATCACGGAACACGCCGGTTTCCAGCACATCAGCATTGTGGGAACCTACAAACAGGCCCACATATACTTCCTCTCCCAGGTCCAGGTCTGCTACATGCGCGGTTACAAACGGCTCTCCGAACCTGGCTACCCGCATGGTGTAGGTATTGCCTTTACGTTCCAGCTGCAGCACATCGGCATGGGTAAGGGTGGAGCGTACTTCCTCTGTGGTGGCGCCGGCTGTTTTGCGGTATTGCAGGGAAGTAAGGCCATCGCCATGCTCCACCACATTCACATGGGCGGCATTGCTGTCCAGGCTTTTACGCACCATCCAGCCTACCTTGCGGTGTTCCTCCACCCCTTTTGCGCCAACAAAGGCGGCGCGGGTGTAGAGGATAAAATCACCTTTCAGGCGTTTGTATACATAATGAAATTCATCGTGATCAAACCATACATTATAACCTGCACCGGAGATAATATATTGCTGCGTTTGCGGAATATAGGTGGCGGCGCCGGGTTTTACGTGGTTGCCCACATCCCCGTGGCCTTCAAAAATGCCTAAAGGCCCGTTTTGCGCGTTTGTGTTAAAAGCTAAAATGGTGAGCAGGACGTGGATGATCAGTTTTTTCATTTGTATATATTATGGTAATGGATGCGGAACGAATTTAGCGGCTGCGGGCTTAGGGAGGTTATTTTTCACCACATCAACACCACATCATAATCCTAAAACCACCGGTGCTGGCTTTCCCGGCCCTTACCCTGATCCTTTTAAAAATTGAATATCTTTGTAAGGATGAAATTTCTTGTTTACCTGTTCTCATTATACGTACTGCTTTTATCCGGTGTCCCCTGCGATACGGATAGCGACTGCTGTGCAGATGAGATAACACAAACAACATCCAACCGTACCACCGGGGAGCATGACCATCAGCCGGCCTGCCCCTGCTCTCCCTTTTTTGCCTGCGGCTCCTGCCATAGTATTATAATACCAACCGTGCAGATAAAGCTGCCCAGGCAATTACCCACAGTTGAAAACCTGCATTTTTTTTATATAACGCCTTCCCTGCCTGATTTCCCCGCCTCCATCTGGCAGCCGCCCCAATTAGCATAAGCACCTCATAACTGCTGCCAGCCGGTAGCAGGTTACAACCTTATTTATTCATACATCCTACACTATAATGAAAAGAATTATGGGCTTCATGCTATTGCTTTGCATGGGTAAGCTATGCATGGCGCAAGACAGCACGGTGAAAGAGCTGGACGAAGTGATCATCTCCACCACCCGCAGCAGCCGCACTATCCAGAACATTCCTACCCGCGTTGAATTTATAGGTGGCGAAGAGCTGGAAGAAAAAGGGAATATGAAACCAGGGGATATACGCATGCTGCTCAATGAAAGCACCGGTATACAAACGCAGCAGGTATCCGCCACTTCCGCAAATTCAAGCATCCGCATTCAGGGGCTGGACGGGCGTTATACGCAAATGCTCAAAGATGGTTTTCCCATGTATGCAGGATTTTCCGGCGGCCTGGGCCTGCTGCAAACAGTCCCTTTAGATCTGAAGCAGGTGGAAGTAATTAAAGGCGCATCCTCCACCTTATACGGTGGGGGCGCCATTGCCGGTTTGGTGAACCTGATCTCCAAAGTGCCAACGGAAGAAAGGGAATTGCGGTTCTTAGTAAATGGCACCTCTGCCGGCGGCCTGGATCTAAGCGGCTTCTATGGTCAGAAGTTTGAAAAGGCAGGAGTAACCCTCTTTGTGTCCCGCAACAGCAGCAAACCCTATGATCCGTCCAATACAGGTTTTACTGCTATTCCACAAACCGCGCGTTATGTATTTAATCCCAGGCTGTTCCTTTATTTCAGCCCCCGTACAAAAATGAACCTTGGGGTAAATACCACCTTTGAAGACCGCACGGGCGGAGATATTCAGTATATTAAAGGAAAGGGCGACAGCACCCACCGCTATTTTGAAAAAAATAAGAGTAGCCGGTTCTCCACACAATTCTTACTGGAACACCAGCTCAGCGAAAAAAGCAGCCTGGCTGTAAAAAATTCCATCAGTCATTTCAACAGAACCATCACCATTCCTGATTATACCTTTGATGGTCAACAATGGTCTACCTATTCAGAGATCACCTTTAATAATAACCGGGAGCGGTCAGATTGGGTGGGCGGTATTAATTTATATACAGATCATTTTAAAGAGCTGCCTAAAGACAGCTTTCCTAAAAGGAACTATGATCAGCAAACTATTGGCGGGTTTGTACAAAACACTTTCAGCGCTGCTGAGTGGCTGCAAATGGAAACCGGCCTGCGCTGCGATTATGTAACAGATTATGGGCTTGTATGGCTGCCGCGCATCTCTGCCCTCTTTAAAATATCACCCCGGCTTACTTCCCGGTTGGGCGGCGGACTTGGTTATAAAACGCCCACCATTTTTACCGAAGAAACAGAGCGCATACAATTCCGGTCTGTACTACCTGTTAACCCGGATGTGAATAAGCTGGAAAGATCTTACGGTGTTAACTTTGATGTAAACTACCGTATTGCTTTATTCAATAAGCTGAGTATAAGTATAAACCAGCTTTTCTTTTACACCCGTATCAACAACCCTTTAATACTGGAAAACGCAACCGGCGGCTTGCAGCAGCTTAAAAACGCAGCTGGCTACGTGGATACCAAAGGATGGGAAACCAATGTAAAAGCAAGTTACGGGAATTTTAAACTGTTTATTGGATACACCTTTACAGATGCCCGGCTGCTTGAAGGCGGCATTAAAAAAGAGAATCCCTTAACGGCACGGCACCGCCTGAATAATGTGCTGATGTATGAAATTGAGGATAGCTGGAAGATAGGGCTGGAAGCATACTATTACAGCAAACAAACCCTGAACGACGGCGCCACCGGAAAGGCTTACTGGACCTGTGGATTTATGGCGGAAAAGCTATGGGAACGATTTTCCCTGTTTGTGAATTTTGAGAACTTCACCGATACACGGCAAACCCGGTTTGACAGCATTTATACCGGCACACGCAGCCATCCTGTATTCAGGGATATTTATGCACCCCTGGACGGGTTTGTGGTGAATGGCGGGCTAAAATTAAAACTATAACTCCATTATCAGGAGCCTGGCAGCGGCGCTTACTATCTTTTTTATGAGTATCCCCTGCCGCCAGGCTCCTTCCATTTTTTGTATATTTATAAGAGCCGCTTTACAGCTACATACTCTAATCATCATTCCACGGTTCTCTATGAAAAGCATATTTCTAGCGGGATTGCTCTTACCAGTATCCTTAGCCTTTAGCCAGCATAAGATCGGGACCCCGGATGTGGTCAGCTACAGCAAAAACACTTATAACGCCGGTACCGCCAACTGGAGCATAACGCAGGACAGTAACGGCCTGGTATATTTTGCCAATATAGAAGGGCTGCTAAGCTTTGACGGCAGCTACTGGAAAACCTATCCCTTACCGGATGGCTCCATGGCGCGCTGCGTAGCCATTGGCCGCGATCATAAAATATACACCGGCACACAGAACGGGTTCGGTTACTTTAGCCCTGGTAAGAACGGGCGGCTTAGCTTTACCTCCCTGGTGCCATTGGTGCCTGCGGCCCTGCGCAGCTTTTCAGATATCTGGAACATTGCCGTGTATAAAGACGAAGTGCTGTTCCGCTCCCGCACCGCTATTTTCCGCCTCCATAATAATAACATCACCGTATATCCCGCTACTTCCGGATGGTTGTACATGGGGCAGGCCAATGGGCAGCTGATAGCGCAGGATGTAAAAAAGGGGCTGCTTACCCTGGCCGGTAATAACTGGATACCGCTGATTAAAGAAAACATCTTACCGCAGGGTTTTGCCATCACGGCTGTTACCCAGCTGGGTAAAGACAGCAGCGTGGTGGCCACACTTAAACATGGGTTGTACATACTGGCCCATAACCAGCTTACACCCTTCCCTTCCGGGAACATGCGCACCTTTATCAATGACCGCATTCTCAGCTGCTCAGTGGTAAATAAAGACTGGCTGGCCATAGGCACACAGCTAAGCGGCTGTTATATTATTAACCTGCAGGGCGGGATCATTGAACATTTTTCACGCCGCGATGGGCTGGAGAACAATTGTGTGCTGGCTGTGCTGCTGGATAAAGACCATAACCTGTGGTTAGGGCTGGATAATGGTATTGGCTTTATGGCCTATAACAATGCCATTAAACATATTTACCCGGAAAAGCTGAACGAAGGCGCAGGATACTCCGCCATTATTTTTAAGCAGCATTTATATATAGGCACCTCTAATGGGTTATACACTGTACCCATACCCCCCACACGGGACCTGAGCTTTGCCAATGGCGGCTTTACGCCGGTTACCGGTACCAGGGCTCCTGCCTGGGGATTGTTTACCGTAGCAGATCACCTGCTGATGGCTAATCATGAAGGGGCTTTTGAGATACAGGATGGTACAGCTTCACCTATTAATACCAGCGCGGGCTACTGGAATTTTTTACCGGTGGCAGATACCGGCACCCTGCTGGCAGGCAATTATAACGGGCTGGATGTAATGCGCTACCAGCATCATTCCTTTACCTCACAGGGCAACCTGCCCAACCTGAACGCCGGGGCCCGGTACATGGTTGCTGAAGATGCGCATACCGTATGGATGGCGCACCCTTACCGCGGTGTGTTCCGTATTGCTTTACAGCCAAACGGTAAAACAGTGGTGCAAAAATTCACAGAGCAGGATGGTTTACCGCCTTTAACCATGAATTACCTGTTTAAAATAAAAGGGCATATTGTTATTACCAGCGGGCAGGGTATTTATGCGTACAATGCCGCTACTAAACGTTTTGCGCAGGATCCTTATTTCCGGCAGCTGTTCGGCACAAAGCCCATCCGCTACCTGAAAGAAGATGCAGATGGCAACATCTGGTTTATAGCAGCCAAGAACCTGGGTGTGGCAGACTTTTCAGGCCAGCAGCCCAGGATCATTTACTTCCCGGAGCTGAACGGTAAAATGGTGAGCAACTTTGAGCATGTGTACCCTTACAACAAATACAATATACTGGCAGGGGCGGAAAAAGGCTTTTACCATATTAATTTTGAGCAGTATAAGAAAAACCGCCACCAGCTGAATATACAGCTGCGGTCCGTGAACGCCGGCGGGCAAACAGACAGCCTGCTGTTTGGCGGTTACTACCCGGAAGGCAGGCAGCCCGCGCCCAGGATGGCCTACCACTTTAACTCCTTTCACTTTGAATACTCCTCTCCTTTTTATGTGAACCAGAACAGCGTGGAATACAGCTATTACCTGCAAGGGTTTGATAAAAGCTGGTCGGCCTGGTCGCGGAAAACTGAGAAAGACTATACCAACCTGCCTGCAGGCACTTACACCTTTGCAGTAAAGGCCAAGAATAACCTGGGCAATTCATCTAACGTTAGCCATTACACGTTTACCATACTGCCACCCTGGTACCGTACTACCTGGGCCTATGCGCTGTATGCGCTGCTGTTTGCAGGCAGCCTGTTCCTGGCCTGTGTGTGGCTGCGCAAGCTATTCATTCAGCAGCGCAAAAAACATGAGGCTGAACAACAGCGCCTGTTATACCTGCACCAGCTGGAGCTGGAAAAGTCAGAGAAAGAGATCGTAAAGCTGCGTAATGAAAAACTGGAGCTGGAGCTGGAGTACAAGAACTCCGAAATAGCATCGGCCGCCATGCACCTGGTGCAAAAAGGAGAGCTGCTGGCCACCATTAAAGATGAAATGCTGCGCCTGAAAAAGAATTTTCACGATGAAAAGGCCGTGAAGGATTTTAAGAAGATCTTCCAGACCCTGAGCGCAGAAACCCGGGTGGACCAGGACTGGGAAAATTTTGCCATTCACTTCGATAAGATCCATGCGGATTTCCTGGGTGTGCTGAAAGCAAAATATCCACACCTGAGCCCTGCAGAGCTAAAGCTGTGCGCGTACCTGCGCATGAACCTGAGCAGTAAGGAAATAGCGCAGCTTTCCAGCATATCCGTACGGGGCGTAGAGCTGGCCCGTTACCGGTTAAGAAGAAAGCTGCAGCTGCCCACGGAAACAACCTTATTTGATTTCCTGTTACAGTTCTCCGCCGCTAAAATGGAGCAGTAGCTATTTTATACCAGGTTCTTTTTAATGTAAGAGATGCTTTTGGTAATGCTGGCAAACGGATCGCCGGGGCATTTATCCTGCTCCACAAAAAAGTATTTTAAACCGGCTGCCTGCGCGTGCTGGAATATTTTCTTAAAGTTGATGGTGCCGTTGCCTACTTCGGTGAACATATGTTCCGGCGTATTATCCATATCCTTTACATGCCATAACGGAAAACGGCCTTTGTGCTCATTGATAAGGTTCACCGGATCCAGGCCTGCTTTGGTAACCCAGTAAATATCCATTTCCATTTTTACCAGGTTAGCATCTGTGTTCTTTAACAACAGGTCGTAGGGGTATTGGCCATTCTGCTGCTGAAATTCAAAGTCGTGGTTGTGGTAGCAGAACTGGATGCCTGCTTTTTTACAGGTTTCCCCGGCCTTGTTAAAATGTTCCGCCAGCTGTTTGTAGTGGTCCAGGTTGCCACGCTCCTCCGGCGCCAGGAAAGCGCATACCATGTATTTAATGCCTACGGCGGCTGCATCATCCACCGCTTTGCTCCATTCGTGTAACATAGTGCCCTGCACATCAGCGCCTTTCATTTGCTGCTCGCCCAAACGGTAATGGCTGCTGGGCATAATAAGCCCCTGCTGTTTTAACAGGGCGGCAAAGGCTTTGGCATCCATACCATAAAATTGCTGGGTGCCGGTGTAGGTAGCGCCTTCCAGGGAGTTAAAACCCAGCTTGGCTACCCGCTGCAAGGTACCTGAGGGATCTTTTTGCATGGCATCGCGCACGGTGTACAGCTGCAACCCTATGTATTGGGATGGCACGGGAAATAACGCGGAAGGCCGTACGAGTAAGCCGGCCGAAGCTAACGTGGTAGCTTTGATAAATGATCTTCTTGAAGTCATTGGAAAGAATTTCTGCTTTTAAAACGGGTAAACATTGATTTGCTCTAAAGACGTGCTGAAGATAGAAATAAAAGTTTTATAAGCAGATAGTTGGGGGGTACATCATTACTACATCATAGCAAAAAAGGGCAATGTAAAATGTAAAAGCTGATCCCATAGTACTGCACATACCTGGCTTTTACATTTGAAATCTAAACTTTTACATTTTACATTTTGTCACTGCTGCTGCAACTGTATATAGTTACCACAGGTATCATCCAGCACGGCTTCAAAGCCCCATTCGGTTTTAGTGGGCGGTTTTTTAAATATTACTCCTTTGGCTTTTAGCTTTTCATATTCCTGCTGCAGGTCCCCTACGCCGAAAACAATAAGGGGAATGCCCTGTTTATACACCCCTTCCTGGAAATTTTTGCTGAGCGGGTTATCATTGGGTTCCAGCAAAAGCCCGGTGCCCTCCGGCTCTTCCGGCGATACCACGATGAATACATTGGCTTCGGGCATCGATAGTCTTTTTACAAAACCCAATACTTCCGTGTAAAAGGTGAATGCTTCCGGCGGGCTGTTTACCGGAATACTGGTGAGCGATATTTTCATAACAGCGGTATTTAATCCTGTTGAACAGGTTTTTCCACAAATTCTTTGAGCTGGGTGCCAATGATCTGTGTCCAGCCTTTCTGAAAGCTTTCTCTTGCAAAGTCTTTTCCGGCAGGGAAGGTTTCCAGGCCTGCATGGGTGAGCTTTAAACGGGTTTTATCTCCTTCGGGGAACAGCTCCATGGTCACGAAAGATTCACCGGGATAACCTTCATACCGCCAGCTGTAGGTAAGCTTTTTGCCTGTTATCACCTCTGTTACTTTGCAGTGGTGTATGTAGGTTTGTTCTTTACTGCCGCCGGAAAAGGTAAACTCAAAACCCGGCTCCGCTTTAAAATCGTCCAGGTCAAAATACCAGTGTTTCATTTGCTTGTTGTCGGTAATGGCTTTCCATACCCGGTCTATGGGCGCGTTAAAGGTGCGCTCCAGCATAAGTGGTTCATGTTGCATGCGTATGTGTTTTTGTGGGTTCGCGTAACCAATTGGTTGCAATATATAAGAAACCGTTTGGTTACGCAAATTTATTTTTAGATGTTAGCAGCTGGCAGCTGGCAGTTAGCAGTTAGCTGTTAGCTGCTTATCTTTGCATGATGGATTATTTCAAAAAGCTGCAGGACCTGCTGAAAATTGAACAGGAAGAAGACCGTGCCTCTTATCAACAACTTACTGCAACCGCCTCTTTAAACGTACGCCGGGCCAATGGCCTTACCTGGTACCCCATTGCTATTAAAGATACTGAGCTGGGCCGGGGCGATTATTTAACCGTAGAAGTAGAACGCACCACCCACCAGGACCTTAGCCACCAGTTCCGCCCGGGCGTATCCGCCGTATTGTTCTCCAACCACGATGCCAAAAAAGACCGCGTAGAAGGTACTATTTCCTGGCAGGGCGGTAACCGTATGAAAATAGCTTTACGTACAGATGAGCTGCCGGAATGGAGCCGCGACGGTAAGCTGGGCATTGACCTGCTTTTTGATGATAACAGCTATGATGAAATGCAGAATGCCCTGAAGCTGGCGGCCACGCTCAGCGAAAAGAACGAAGAAGGGCGTCTGATAAAAATACTCACGGGCCAGCAAAAGCCCACTTTTAATACAGAGCTGCCGGTTTTCACCAGCCCTAAGCTCAATGCCTCCCAGCAGGTAGCCGTTAACAAAATACTGGCCGCCAACGACCTGGCCATTGTGCACGGCCCTCCCGGCACCGGTAAAACCACCACGCTTATACAAGCTATCAAAGCCCTTATTAAACAGGAGCATAAACAAATACTGGTAGTAGCGCCCAGCAATGCCGCGGTAGACCTGCTGAGCGAACGCCTGTTTGAAGATGGCGTAAATGTATTACGCATTGGTAACCCGGCGCGGGTTTCTGAAAGACTGCTATCCCTGACGCTGGAGAACAAAATGGCGGAGCACAGCAGCAACAAAGAGATCAAACGCCTGAAAAAACAGGCCAATGAGTTCCGGGATATGGCGCATAAATACAAGCGCAACTTTGGCAAATCAGAGCGCGAGCAACGCAAAGCCCTGTTTGATGAAGCCCGCAATATTATGAAACAGGTGGATAAAACAGAGGAATATATTATTGAAGATGTGCTTAACAAAGCGCAGGTAATTACCGCTACGCTGGTAGGCGCCAACAACTACGCCATCCGCCATCTGAAATACCATACCGTAGTAATAGATGAAGCAGGGCAGGCACTGGAACCCGCCTGCTGGATCCCCATTTTAAAAGCGCAGAAAGTAATACTGGCCGGCGACCATTGCCAGCTGCCGCCTACCATTAAATCCAACGAGGCCGCCCGCAAAGGATTAAACAACACCCTGCTGGAAAAGTGCGTAATCCTGCACCCGGAAGCCGTAGTGCTGCTGGAAGAGCAGTACCGCATGCATGAGCTGATCATGGGTTACTCATCCAACATCTTTTACCAGGACCAGCTAAAAGCGCATGCTTCTGTAGCGCAGCACCTGCTGTTCACGGAGGATACGCCGCTTTCTTTTGTAGATACTGCCGGCTGCGGGTTTGATGAAAAACAGGATGGCACCAGCACCACCAACCCGGAGGAAGCCGCTTTCCTGTTCCGGCACCTAACACAGCTGGCCACCGCGCTGGGCGCACATTACCAGGCAGCTAACTTCCCTACCATTGCAGTCATCTCGCCCTACAAACAACAGGTGCAGCTGCTGCAGGAATTGTTACAGCATGCACCGGTATTACAAAACCACCGCAATAAAATATCTGTAAATACTATAGACAGCTTCCAGGGGCAGGAGCGCGATATTGTGTACATCAGCATGACGCGCAGCAACACGGATAATAAGATCGGTTTCCTTTCCGACATACGTCGCATGAACGTAGCTATGACCCGCGCCCGTAAAAAGCTGGTGGTGATCGGCGACAGCGGCACCCTTTCACAGCTGCCTTTTTATGCTGACTTTATTACTTATGCAACGGACCGCAATTCGTATCAAAGCGCATGGGAGTTTGCAGAATAGTATATTTCCCTGAAAAAGTTCCTTGTTCGCTTTTGTACAATTTATTGACGTCCTATTACCGGTACTTTGTAGTATCATCTAACAATAATTATACCTGCTATGAACAAGCTATTATACGTGATTATGGTATTACTTTTTTCTGCACCCGTTCTGGGGCAGGATAAAACAGCGGCTGCCGCCATTGCCGCCAGTAATGCCATTTACTTTTCTGCCTTTGAAAAAGGGGATTCCAGCATTTTCATTGACCGTTATGCCCCGGATGCCTGCATACTGGCCCCGGATATGCAGCCCATGTGCGGGCCCGCCGGCGTATTGGCCTTTTTTCAAAAGGGGTATTATGAATACGGTTTACGCAACGGTAAATTCATTACCAAAGAAATCTACGGCAGCGGGGATTATGTAACGGAGTATGGCTTTTATGAATCCAGGGATGCAAAGGGCAACCTGATGGGCACCGGCAAATACCTGGTATTGTGGAAGAAAACAGATAAGGGTTGGAAGATGTTCCGGGATTCGTTTAGCAGTGATCATTGATCCCGAAGAGAATGTAAAATGTAAAATTTTAAATCATAAATGTAAAAGGGAATGCAGCGATTAAGTCCTGATCGGACTTCGCTGCATTCCCTTTTACATTTTACATTTATGATTTTACATTCTCTTATAAACAGCTGTCGCGCAGCAGCTTCATATACGCTGTACCTTTTTCGCGGGCAAAGTGAATATTATTTTCCGGTATGCCTGCTGCGGAATGCGGATAAAATTCCAGCGCCTTGCGGATACTTTCTTCCCGTAACAGGTGTAACATAGGATAAACAGAGCGGTTGGTGTAATTAGCTGCGTCATTAAACGCGCTGCCTGCAAAGCGGTACAGCGGATGAAAGCTGGCCAGCTGGTAAATACCGTCATACCCATTCTTGTGCAGCTGTTTTTCAGCGTATGTTAAAAACTGCAGGTATTCATCAAATACCGGGAATGCTGTTGGGAAAATAATTAACGTAGTACCAATAGACGCATCATTGTCCAGGCGCTCACATTCCTGTTGCAGCGCTTTACGGCCAGCGCTCCAGCTGGTGCCGGTTTCCACCTGGTAATGAATGCTGTGCTGCTCCATAGCCCTTGCGGCAAAGGGGCAAAAATTACAGCCAATTACCAATACTTTGATCCATTGCTGGGTTTGTGCAATTACCTGCAGTTCATCCATATGCCGGCGAAGGTACCTTTTTTATTTAATGGCCCTGAAAAACCGGCTCCACCTCGGCCCTTCCTTACCATAGCTCAACCAGGTGATCCAGGCTTTCCCTACTATATGATCTTCCGGTACAAAGCCCCAGTAGCGGCTATCCAGGGAGTTGTGGCGGACATCGCCCATCATCCAGTAATAATTCATTTTAAAGGTATAGGTATCTGCAGGCTGGTTGTTAATGTAATATTTACCATCCCTTTCTTCCAGCTGGTTGCCTTCATACACGGTAATAATGCGCCTGTATAGCTCAATGGTGCTGCGGTTCACTGCTACCGTTTGTCCTTGCTGCGGAATTACCAGCGGGCCAAAATTGTCCTGGTTCCAGTGGTAGTAAGCAGTATCATGCGGGAATACGGAAGCATCTTCGTTCCGGTTCTTATCAATATCGGCCTGGATGTTTTTTACTGCGCGGAAAGTTTGCAGCGTGGCTACATCGCCGCGGGTAAGGTTATACTGGTACTTGCCGGCAGTATCGCCCGGTACGGCAGGGTCTATCAGGCCCAGGTCGTCCATGCGGCTGGCATTCAGCTCTTCGCCATCCGTTTGTACCCAGTAAGGTCTTTCGCTATGCGGGGCTATAAGCGCCTGCTGGCGGTTTACATATACAATACCGTTTATGATCTGCAAAGTATCGCCGGCAGTGGCCAGGCAGCGTTTAATAATATTCTCTCTTTTATCAACAGGCCTTGCCAGTATGTGATAGCGTTTCCAAACCTCGTCATGTCCCAGTCTCCGCACCAGATCATAATAGTTACGGGATTCCTCTACTTCCAGCGCCACAGTATCCCCTTCCGGTAAGTTAAATACTACAATGTCGTTTTTCTTAATATGCGTAAAACCCGGCAGGCGGCGGTATTTCCATTCCACGGCCGTGCTGTAGGAAGGAGTATATTTTGTAAATGGCATTTTATTATGCACCAGGGGTATGGCCAGTGGTGTCATAGGAATGCGGGGGCCGTAGCTTATTTTGCTCACGAACAGGTAATCATTTACCAGCAGCGTTCTCTCCATGGAGCCGGAGGGAATGCAATACGCCTCAAAAATAAACGTACGGATCACCGTAGCTGCTATAATGGCAAATACGCCTGCATCCAGCCACTCCCGTAATTTTGATTTTTTCGGTTTTTCCGGGGTCGGACGCTTTTTCCAGGCAGGGAATTTCATGATGCATTGTTTTTAGTGAAATTAAAATAACAAATGCTACTGAAACCCTACCGCAGAATGTTACCAGTGGTAAACCACAGCAATTTTACGGCACTGGCAACCAGCTATAACAGCGACGGTGCTACCCCATATGTTTTCTTAAATGCAAATGAAAAGTGCGGGAGGTTTTCAAAGCCCGCATCCAGGTACACATCAGAAGGTTTGTGGCCAGCACCCGGGCTCTCAGGGGAAAATGGGGATATTACTTTTGTTTCCTTACTTTTGACGGCTAATACAATACGACCAATGGCTACTACTAAGATCACTGTTAACAGTAACGGCTCTCTGAAAATTGAGGGCGATTTTGAAATTGTGGATAAGAATGGCAATGTTTATGATTTAGGCGGGCGCGAAGCAGTGTCTATATGCCGCTGCGGGCTTTCCCAGAACAAACCTTTCTGCGATGCTTCCCACAAAGGCCACTTTGAACATGAAGCTATTGCTTTTGCATTGCCGCCTAAAAAAACCAACTGATATTATTAAACGTTAAAAAGCATGCAGCGCTGGTGCTGCATGCTTTTTTATTCCCACTCTTCGTGATACACGAACTTCGGCATCTGCCATTCATACCGTATGGCCAGCAGGCGTAGTATTAACCCCACTATAGCCGCTATCACTGTAGCCCATTCTGCACTGCTTCCCATCGCTTCCATACCTAAATACACACCACCGGTAACAATGGCTACACTGGCATATACCTCCTTACGGAATAACAGTGGAATATCATTACACAACACATCGCGCAACACACCGCCTGCGCAACCGGTGATCATACCGCTTAATAAAATGATGATAACAGGTAAATGCATTTCCTCCGCCAGCTGGCAGCCAATAATAGTGAATACCACCAGGCCCAGCGCATCCAGGTACAGGAACAACATTTTTAAGCGGCGCATGAAAGATGCGATCAGCGCAGCAAAAAGAGCGGCACCTGCGGTGATCAGCAGGTACTCCGGATGGCTTACCCAGGTCATAGGATAATGGCCTAATAAGATATTACGGATGGTTCCGCCACCCAGAGCCGTTACCCAGGCAATCATACAAACACCTACCCAATCCATATTACGGCGGCCTGCCGATAAAGCGGCAGTCATTGCCTCTGCAGTAATAGCAATAATGTAAAGTATGTGCAACATAGTATTTGGTTTTATAGCTCATTAAGGGTAGATAAACTACAAAATAAACTTCATACAAACCAGGCATACAAAGGGTTTCGTATGTATGGTGCGTTATGTACAATTTCGTTCAAACTGTGGAATCTATGCCCATTTTAGTAGGATAAGAGCATTAAAAAATTTAAATTTATAACATGAAATTCCACAGCAAAATTACTCAGGTCCTTGTTACCTTCCTAGTATGCTTGTTATGTCATACCGGAGCTACTGCCCGGATCACCCCTCCCAAATTTAAAGTGATCGCTTTTTATACCGGCAAAGAAGACCTTGCGCACATCAGCTTTGTACATGAAGCCAATCAATGGTTTCCGGCCATGGCTAAAAAATATCACTTCACTTACGATTCAACCAACAACTGGGATAATTTAAATGACGCCTTTCTTTCAAACTACCAGGTAGTAGTGTTCCTGGATACACGCCCGGATAAACCGGAGCAAAGAAATGCCTTTCAAAAATATATGGAAAACGGTGGCGGCTGGATGGGCTTTCACTTCTCCGCATTTGCATTAACACCGTCTGCCTATCCGCAGAACTGGGACTGGTATCACAATACCTTCTTAGGTTCCGGCGCATATGGCAGCAATACCTGGCGGCCTACTTCCGCTTTTCTGAAAGTGGAAGATAAGCAACATCCTGTAACAAGACACCTGGGTGCGCTCATTAAAGCATCGCCCAATGAATGGTACCGCTGGGAAAATGATCTGCGTAAGAACCCCGATATAAAAATATTGTTGTCCATTGATTCTACCAGCTTTCCGCTGGGCACCGGCCCCAAACAATATGAAATATGGCATAGCGGATATTACCCCGTAGTATGGACCAATCAACGTTATAAAATGTTGTACCTGAATATGGGCCATAATGATATGGACTATGAAGGCAAAACCAACAGGACATTATCTTACACGTTCGGCAATAAACAACAGGATCAGCTGATCATTGATGCGTTGTTATGGCTGGGTAGCGGAAACCATAAAAAAAGTTAACTGATGGAAGTATTACAGACATTGTATCACGAGTTGATTTCCTTTCTGGGGATAGGACAGTTGCTGGAAATGTATAAAACCGGTGATTACAAAGCCCTGCTTACGTTTAATGGCGTGCTTACGGCCGTTTCACCCGTGATACCTTTACTATTGCTGTTAGAAATAGGCCGTGCCCTGGTATATAAACGGTTTAAGGTAGAGGACTATAAAATGCCCTTCTTCATTTTTGTGCTGAACCGGTTTATAGGCCGCTTTATTTCCATTGCAGCCATTGCATTCTGTATAGGGCTGTTTGAAAAACTGGCGCTGTTCCATACTACGTTTACGTGGTACTGGTTAATATACGGTTATATTGTATGGGAGTTTTCCCATTTCATTTACCATTACCTGGGGCATAAGGTCCGGATCTTCTGGTGCCTGCACTCCACACACCATGCGCCGCAGAACATGAACCTGTTTGTAAGCCATGCGCACTTTTTCCTGGAAGGCCCATATGCGGATGTGATCCGTACCACCATTTGCATACTGGCCGGCGTGAACCCGCCCCTGCTGTTCTTTATTATGTTTATTGATGGTTTCTGGGGTGCATTCATACATGTGGGAGAAAACCTGCTGCCGGATGGCCGCCTGGGCTTTTTGAATAAGATCATTCTTACACCTTCCGCCCACCGCGTACACCATGCACGCAACCCGCTGTATATGGATACCAATTTCTGCAACCTGCTCAACATCTGGGATAAAGTGTTCGGTACTTTCCAGTATGAGAAAAAGGAAGTGGCAATTGAATATGGCATTACCCGGCAATTAAATCCTAATAATCTGCTGGATGTATATTTCGGGGAATTTTATTACCTGTGGAAAGACATCAGAAAAGCACCCGGCATTAAAAGTAAGCTCCTCTACATTATTATGCCGCCGGGCTGGAGCCATACCGGCGATCATAAAACCGCCAACATTGTAAAAGCTGCTTACCAGGAGGAGGAGCAGCAGAAGGCACAACAGCAGGCTGCTGAGCAAACATCTGTGCTGCCGCTGGAAACCAGCCAGGCCGTTTAGTTTAACTAATAATCGCGTCATTGCAGGGAGCCGGAAGGCTTCGTCGCCCCACACGCCCTGGCTTTACTTTGCTCCTCGCAATGACGCAATTTTAATAAAAGGCCTGATCATTGCTATGAAATTTATAAAGGAACAGTACTATGAACAGGCCCATTACTATTACCCTCGATGGTGTTCAATATATGATCGATATTGATATGGAACGCCAAACATCCAATATTGTATACCACGTAAAGCCTCCCGGGCACCTCACCCAGGACATACCGGCAAGTTTTGACATTGTGCAGAAAGATGATGCTGATATTCCCTGTTATCCTGAAGAGCAGGCCTTAACCCCAAAAGGCAAGCAGATCATGGACGTGATCTGCGAACATATTAAGAAGCTGCCACCGCAATTTAAAGGGGGTAAGAATTAAGAGGAAAGAAACCTTAGCGGCTGTAGCGGTCATTACGCCAGGGATACGCAGTATTGGAATAACCTCTTTCTTCCCAGAACCCTAAACGGTTACCGGCTAAAAATTCAATCCGGCTGATCCACTTGGAACCTTTCCAGGCATATAATTGCGGTGTTATCATCCGCACCGGGCCGCCGTGCTCTTTAGGCAAAGGCTGCCCGTCAAAAGTGTGCACCAGCAGCACATCCGGTTTTAGCGCCTCTTCCAGCGCCACATTAGTCGTATACTCATCGTACCCGTAACACATTAAATGGGTGGCAGTATCTTTAGGCTGTGCCAGGGCGGCAATATCCATCAGGCGCACACCTTCCCATTTCATATCCAGTTTTGACCAGGTAGTTACACAGTGAAAGTCGGAAGTATCAACAGTTTGTGGCAGGGCCATAAAATCATCCCAGGTTAATACCAGCGGGTTTTCTACCTCTCCATCCACTATCAGCCGCCATTTATCTAAGGGTATGGAAGGTTGAATGCCCAGGTCCAGCACCGGCCATTTTTTAGTAATGATCTGCCCCACGGGCACTACCGGCATGCCGTGCCGGTTGAGGTTTCCCTGACCCATTGGCCGGTCATCGGCCACAGAAGGGGTGGCTTTCATTTTTTCCTCAAAGCGGGCTTTTAGCTTCATGCGGGCTTCTACCACCCTTTGTAATTTTTCAGGCTCTTCCATAAGTTGAAGTTAATATTTTTCCGGTCACCGGCCGTTCACTCCAAATACCTCTGTGCTAATAATTTACAGGCACCATAATTGATGAAAGGACAAATGCAAACCAGCATATTGTACTATGAGTAGACCAACTTACCCGGGACACCCATACCCTTTGGGCGCCACCTGGGATGGTGAAGGTGTGAACTTTGCCATATATTCAGAAAATGCCAGCAGAGTAGACTTATGCCTGTTTGATGAGCCAAAAGGCGCCGCCGAAAAGGAATGTGTAAGACTTACAGAACGCTCCAACCATGTATGGCATCTTTACCTGCCCGGCATTCAGCCAGGGCAGCTGTATGGCTACCGCATGGAAGGCCCTTATGAGCCGCAGCAGGGCCACCGCTTTAATCCTAACAAGCTCTTAATAGATCCATACGCAAAAGCTATTGCGGGCACCATTGAGTGGCATGATTCCCTTTTTGGTTATGAAATGGGACATCCTGAGGAAGACCTAAGCTTTAGCACCACGGACAGCTCCCCGTTTGTACCCAAAAGCGTGGTGGTAGATGTGGCTTTTGACTGGGAGGGCGATAAACCTCCCAAAACACCTTATCATCAAAGCGTGATCTATGAAGCACATGTAAAGGGATTCACCAAGCTACACCCCGATATCCCGGAAAATGAGCGCGGCACTTACAAAGGCATGGCGCATCCCGCTGCCATTCAATATTTGAAGGAGCTGGGCATTACTGCCATTGAGCTGATGCCCGTGCACCATTTTGTTACAGACCGCTACCTGGCCGATAAAGGATTAACCAATTACTGGGGTTATAATACGATCGGCTTTTTTGCGCCGGATGTACGCTACTCCGCGTCCGGCATTTGCGGGGAACAGGTACGCGAGTTTAAGGAAATGGTAAAGGCCCTGCACAAGGCAGGGATAGAAGTGATACTGGATGTGGTATACAACCATACGGCAGAAGGTAATCACCTGGGCCCTACCCTTTCTTTCCGTGGTATTTCCAATGCAGACTACTACCGGTTAACAGAAGATAAACGTTATTACATGGATTATACGGGCACAGGCAATACCCTGAATGCCCGCCTCCCCAGCGTATTACGGCTTATTATGGACAGCCTGCGTTACTGGGTGCTGGATATGCATGTAGGTGGTTTCCGCTTTGACCTGGCTGCCACCTTAGCGCGTGAGCTGCATGAAGTGGACCGGCTGAGCGCCTTCTTTGATATCATTCACCAGGATCCCGTGATCTCCCAGGTAAAGCTGATAGCAGAGCCCTGGGATGTAGGAGAAGGCGGTTACCAGGTAGGCAAGTTCCCCGCAGGATGGGCAGAGTGGAATGGCAAGTACCGCGACAGCATACGTGATTACTGGCGTGGCGCAGATAGCACGCTGGCAGAATTTGCATCCCGCTTAACCGGCAGCGCAGACCTGTATAAAGAAGAATACCGCCGTCCAACAGCCAGCATCAACTTCATTACAGCGCATGATGGCTTTACACTGCACGACCTGGTTTCCTATAACGATAAGCACAATGAGGCCAACGGGGAAAATAACCAGGATGGCGAAAGCCATAACCGCAGCTGGAACTGTGGCGCAGAAGGCTATACAGAAGATCCGCTGATCAATGCTTTACGGGAACGGCAAAAACGCAACCTGCTTACCACCCTGTTCCTTTCACAGGGTGTGCCCATGATAGTGGCGGGCGATGAAGCAGGCCGCACACAGCAAGGTAACAACAACGCCTATTGCCAGGATAATGAGATCAGCTGGCTGCACTGGGATCAGCTGGATCAAAGCCTGCTGAACTTTACCAAAAGGCTGATCCACCTGCGGCTTAAGCACCCGGCATTTTGCCGCCGGCGCTGGTTCCGCGGCCAGCCGGTAGAAGGTTCCGGCGTAGAAGATATTGGCTGGTTCTTACCTGAAGGCGCTGAAATGTCGGACGAGCACTGGGATACTGATTTTGCACGCTCGCTGGCTGTGTACCTGAATGGGCGTGGCCTGCGCACCATTGACCCTAAAGGGGAAAAGATAGTGGATGATAGCTTTTACCTTATGCTGAATGCACATCATGAACCACTTGCATTTACGCTGCCTGCTGCCTCCTACGGCGCTCAATGGCATGTATTGCTGGATACCGGGCAGCCGGAAAAAGAAGACAGCAAAAAGGTATTTAAAGCCCAAAGCACTATGCAGATAGGCGGCCGCTCCATAGTAGTATTAATACATGAAGAAAAACAGGCCAAAGAAAAAGCAAAACAACAATGAATAGTGTGAATGTTTAATATAGAACAAAGGCCGGGCAATTGTCCGGCCTTGTTTGCTTTATAATGGGTGCTGTGTTAAACTTATTCGCTTACCAGGAATGCCACGGGAAATTTTTCCAGCATGCCGGTAGGCAGCTGCCCGTCGGGTGTAGTTATTTCTTCCTGTGTAAATATATGTTTCCATTTCAGGGGTGCGCCTTCCGGTAAGGCCAGCGTTAAGGGCTCTTCTTCCCGGCCTGCATGGGTAGCGGCTATCAGCGGCGCTATTACCAGGCACCATTTATCCTGCTCTTTGCGGGCGTATGCAATTACGGAATGATCGTCCCGGTTATACACCGGCAAATATTCTCCTTTTGCAAACAGGGAAGGGTGTGCACGCCTTGCCTGTAAAGCCTTCCAGGTAACATACAATTTCTCCATTCCGGCTGTGCGGTGTGTATGCAAAAAGCCCAGTAAATTTTCCATACCGGCTTTTTCCTGCTGCTGCAGCTTGGCCAGCCATTGTTTACGCTGCGCATAATCTACCGGGCGGCGGTTATCAGGGTCTACAAAGCTCAGGTCCCACAGCTCGCAGCCCTGGTATATATCCGGTATACCCGGTGCAGTGATCTTAATGAGCGTTTGAGTGAGTGAATAGATCTGCGCCTGCTGATTGATCTTCTCAAAATAAGCGCCCATGCTGTCTGTGAACGGATGGTCTGCTGCAAACAAATTTTCCATGAACCGTGTGCAGGCCTGTTCATATTCTTCGTTAGGCGCTGACCAGTTGCTGTGCACCTTTGCTTCCCTTAATACTTTCGTGATGTAGGTGGTTAATCTTTCCTTAAACGCCGGTGTTACCACGCCATCTGCGGGGAATCCGGAAAGCACGGACTGGTAAATGAAGTATTCATCATTCATATCCGGCATAGCAGAAGCAGCGGCCTCCCCGCTGAAAGGTTTGTTCATGGTATGCCATTGCTGCACCTGTTGTATCCATTGATTAGGATGTAAGGTGAGCGTGTTTAAACGGATACGCCCATCCTCTCCTCTTTTGGTATCGTGGGTAGCTGTAGCATTTAATGATAGCGGATGGTAGCGCTGCCGGCTGCCGGCATGTTCATGAAAACGGATCAGCGAACATTTGCTGCCTTCCGGCGCATCACCTACTTCGTTATGGGATATTAAAGCATTGTATACATAAAAGGTAGTGTCTTCCACGCCTTTGGCGGTGAGCGGGCCGGTAAACTGCATCATGCGTTGCAGGAACTTAATACCCTGCTCGCTCCTTTTATCCAGCTGCCACCAGGAGCGTATGAGCTCCAGCATTTTAGTAAGCTCCGGATCACTGCGCAAAGCGCCGTCCATGGCATATTCCAGCAGAGAAAGGCTGCGGGTGCTCAGCGGCCATTGCTCCGGGTAAATGCGGTACACCGGCAGGTGTATCATCAGCAGGCCCAATGCTTTTTTCAATTGTTTTTCATTCACACGAATGTCGGCCAGGCCCAGGGTATAACAATACCGCACCAGGTTATCCCACTCTCCTTCCATCTGTGTTTCCAGTATCAGCTGCTTTTTTTTGATCACCAGCTTATCATACTTAGCCAGGTCAGGGAACTGGCTGCGGTAGTTACGTGCAATTTTTTCAAAGCCTTGCTGATCGGTGAGCAGCTGGCTTACATCGCCCAGGAACTCATAACCGGTGCTGCCCTGCAGCAGCCACTCCCGTGGCATGGTTTCATTACCGGCCAGTATTTTTTCTGCAATAATGTAACAGCGCGCACCAAACAGCTCCCGCAGGCGGCGTATGTATTCACCGGGATTCCGCAGCCCGTCAATATGATCAATGCGCAGGCCCTGTATTAATCCCTGCTTATACATTTCATGTAAAAAGGTATGGTATTCATCAAATACCTCCGGATCTTCCATACGCAGGGCTATCAGCCCATTCACTGTAAAAAAGCGGCGGTAATTGATCCGCGTTTCTGCCTCCTGCCAAAAGGTGAACAGGTAGTATTGCTGATCCAGTAAAGCGGCCAGTAATACAGCATCTTCATTCACCTGGTCTGTAAGCTGCTGCAGGCGCGTTTCATTTGCACGTGCAAACAGCGATGCTTTTTGTTCCTCCCACTCCTTTACCGTATGTGGTTTTTCAATGCCTCTTTGTAAAGCCTGCAGCCATTCCTGCGTGGCAGCATCTTCCTGCGGCAGCGCATTTAACAGCACTTCATAGGCCGGCGCCGATAAAGGAAAGGCCAGCTCCCCGTACTGTACCTGCCAGCCTTGCGGCGAGAACAGGAGTTTTATTTCCCCGGCTTCCAGGATGGCGGGCAGCGGCTGTCCCAGGAAAGGCAGCATCAGCTTACCCGTTAACGTTGTATCCGGGTGTGCCCAGTCAATATCAAAATAGTTATAGTAAGGTGAGTTAGGCCCCCTTTCCAGTACATCCATCAAACGGCTGTTGGCAGGGTGCAGGGCCATGTGGTTGGGTACAATGTCCTGGATCCAGTTCATGCCCTTTTCCTGCAGCTGCCGCTGTATGCTGTGCAGCTGCTCAATAGTGCCAATGGCGGGGCTAATGGCATGCGGGTTAGTAACATCATAACCGTGCATGCTGCCGGGCGCCGCTTCAAAAATGGGCGATGCATAAATGGTGGTAACACCCAGCTCATGTAAATAATCTATATGCTGCTCCAGGTCTTTAAACGTAAACTCACCGTTGAACTGTAAACGGTAAGTAGAGACGGGGGTAAATACATCATGCTTCATAACTCATCATTTCATTTCATAAACAATAGCAGACAAGGGCTGTATGGTAATTACGCCACCCGCCGGTACTTCATCCTGCGCTATTGCGCCGGGGCCGTTCCATTGCAGGTGGGCGGAGTCAAACAATTTATGATAGGTTTTAAGTCCTGCAGGGTGATAAGCTTCCTGCTCCTTACTGAAGTTCAGCACAATCAGCAACGCATCCTGCGCATCGTACTCCCGTTCCAGCACCAGCAGGCGCTCATTGATCACAGGGTGTACTTTGGCGCCGTTGCGCTCATGGTATTTTAATGCAGGCCGCTCTTTCCTTAACCTTATCAGGTAGCGGTAACAGGCCAGCAGGGCTGCATTCTCCGGTGTTTGGGTATCCCAGCTTAGTTTGGCGGCATCAAATGTTTCGGGGGCCATGGGGTCCGGCGCTTCGCCGGCTGCATGAAAAGCGGCAAACTCTTTTTTACGGCCTTCGCGCACAGCGCTTACCAGCTCAGTATCTTCAAAAGAAGCAAAAAACGGGAAAGGATTTTTTTCGCCATACTCCTCGCCCATAAACAACAAAGGCACAAAGGGCGATAACAACAAAGCAGCGGCAGACAATTTCAATGCTTCAAAAGGCACCAGTGCGCTTAAACGTTCGCCCAGCATGCGGTTGCCCTCCTGGTCGTGGTTTTGTATAAAGGCCACAAACTGGCTGTAGGGCAGGTGGTCCGGCGCCAGGCCAAATTTGCGTTTGCGGTGTGCGGAGTATTGCCCGGTATATACATATGCATCAGCATAAGACCTGGCCAGCAGATCCAGCTTACCAAAATCTTCATAATAACCATTGGTTTCGCCGGTAAGCTGGCTATGCAGGGCATGGTGAAATTCATCTATCCACTGCCCATGCAAACCATAACCGTCGTTAGCTACCGGGGTAATGTACCGGGGGTTGTTCAGGTCCAGCTCTCCTATGAGTATTTTCTTTTTACCACAACGCTGTTCCAGCCCATGTACAGCAGTGCTTAGCTCCTGCACAAAGTGCAGTGCGCTGCTGTCCCAATAGGCATGCACTGCATCCAGCCGCAGGCCGTCTATATGAAACTCATCCAGCCACATAAGCGCGTTGGCAATGTAAAAAGTACGTACACCATCGCTCCAGGCATCATCATAATTAATGGCCTGCCCCCAGGGCGTTTTATACTTATCTGTAAAGTAAGGTCCAAAGTCGTTAAAGTAATTACCTTCCGGTCCCTGGTGGTTGTATACCACATCCAGTATAACGGCTATGCCTATATTATGCGCAGCATCTACCAGTTTTTTAAGATCGTTAATGCTGCCATAGGAATTTTGTAACGCAAAAGGGTACACGCCGTCATACCCCCAGTTGCGCGTGCCCGGAAACTGTGCCAGGGGCATAATTTCAATAGTGGTAATACCCAGCTCCTGCAAGGCGGGCAAGCGGTCTATAATGCCTTGCAGCGTGCCTTCCGGGCTAAAAGTACCGGTATGCAGCTCGTAAATGATCATCTGTTCCAGCTCCATACCTTTCCACTGATCATCTGTAAAAGTAAAGTCATTGGGGTCTGTAACTGCTGATGGGCCATGCACCCCTTCCGGTTGATGGCGCGATGCAGGATCGGGCCTTTTGCCTTCATCATCCAGCACATAATAATACAGCGTGCCTGCTTTAATATTGGGCAGGGTTATTGACCAGTATCCATCTGCATCCTGCTGCATTTCATGCGTAACATTTTGCTCCGGTAACAGTAAGCTCACTTTATTTTTTAAAGGCGCCCATACACGAAAACGGCATGCGCCATTAGCGTTCAGTATTGCGCCGGGTTGTATATAAATTGCCGTTGTCATTTATTACTCTGCTTTCTGTTGTAAACAATTGTCCATTCTTCCAAACGTGCAGCCATAGCGGCGGTAAACTGGCCAGGCAGCATGCGCCAGCTCCAGTTATTACCTGCTACGGCCGGAGTGTTCATACGGGCTTTTTCATCCAGCCCCAATACATCCTGCATGGGTAAAACAGCATGCTGCGCTACGGAGGCATATACCATTCTGCCCAGTACCTGCGCTACTTCCTCCTCCGTGATGGTTTGCCCCGTGTATAAGCACAGCCGCTCAATGTCCGCGGGGGCAGCATCCTGCCTGAACCATCCGCGGCTGGTATTATTATCATGCGTACCGGTGTACACAAAAAAGTTGGGTGAATGATCATGCGGTATATGCGGGGAAAGGGACATGTCTTCTCCAAAAGCAAACTGCAGCACTTTCATGCCGGGCAATTTAAACTGGTCCCTTAGCTGCAGTACTGCATCATTAATATCGCCCAGGTCTTCCGCTACAAAAGGCATTTCCGGAAAAGCCGTTTGCAAAACATTAAACAGGTCTGCACCTGGCCCGTTCTTCCACTCCCCTTCTACAGCGGTTGGCGCGCAGGCCGGCACTTCCCAGTAATTGGCAAATGCACGGAAATGATCCAACCGTAAAAGGTTGTACCATTCCAGGTTACGGCGTATGCGGCTTACCCACCATTTATAATTTTGTGTTTTTAAAACATCCCAGTTAAATACCGGCATATTCCATAGCTGCCCATCTTCATTAAAATAATCCGGCGGCACACCGGCCACGCCCTGCATATTGCCCTCTTCATCTAACAGGAACAGGTTACGGTTAGCCCACACGTCTGCAGCATTGTAGCTGATGTAAAAAGGCAGATCGCCCAGCAATTGAATGTGCCTTTCATTACAATAGCTTTTTAATGCATGCCATTGTTTATTGAACAGGAACTGCCAGAACTTTTCTTTTTCCTGTAAGGCATGCAGCTCCGGCACATTTGTTTTGGTACTATTACGGTATTCCTTTTTCCATTCATACCAGGGCTGGCCTTTATGCAAAACCGTGAGGGATTGATAGCGTACAAAATCATCCAGCCAGTATGCATGCTGTTTACAAAAAGCCAGGTATGCTTTTTTGATGGCGCTGAATTTTCCTTTACAATAGTTTTCATAGGCCAGCTCCAGCAACCGGGATTTATTAGCATATGCGCTTTCAAAATCAACCATATTATTAGCGGGCAAATGAAAGGATCGCAGCGAGCTTTTATCCAGCAAACCATCGGCAGCCAATAGTTCCGGGCTTATCAGCATAATATTGCCTGCCATGGCGGAGGATGCGCTGTAAGGGGAATAACCTGCGCCGGCCGATGCAGGGCTTAAAGGCAGCAGCTGCCAGATCTGTTGACCGCTACGGTACAGCTGGTCTGCAAAATCCCTGGCAGCAGGTCCAAGATCGCCAATGCCAAAGGGGCCTGGTAAAGAAGTGATGTGCATTAAGATTCCTGCCTTTCTCACGATAGTGTTACATGTGTCTGTTAGTGCACTAAGGGTTCAAAACCAATGCCTAACTGAAAAGAAGGAAATGCAGGTATCTGCTGCTGTTTATACCGATAAAGGTGTAGATAAAAATGCACTGATTGAGGAATATTTTTAGTGTGCTATAATTTGTTAGATAAATGAAATACTTTGTTGCCGACCTATGCCCGTCTGAGCTATTGAACAATTAACGTTAACCATTATTTATTTTTAAAACTTAATCCTATGCATAGAGCCTTTATTCTTGCCGTTACCCTGGCAACCCTGGCAAGCTGTAGTAAAAACAATGATCTGACGACTGAAAAACCGGATACAGCAACGAACACTAAAACAGCAGCGCCGGTACATGCCCTCGCTGAAAGAACCATCAGCTTTAGCGGTATTAACTGGACGGTACGCGATGAAGCAGGCACCAGCGGCCCCGATGATAATTACTGGAGCAGCAGTACCAGTAACGTTTGGGTAGATGCCAGCGGCCACCTGCACATGAAGATCCGCAAGGATGCGGCCACCGGCCGCTGGTACTGCGCTGAAGTTACATCGCAGCAAAGTTTTGGTTACGGTACTTATGTTTGGAAAATTGAAGGCCGTGTAGACCAGCTGGACAAAAACATTGTGTTCGGCTTGTTTAACTACAAAGCGGGCGACGATGGCCATCATGAAGTAGATATTGAATTTGCACGCTGGGGTAACAATGCCTGGCCCAATTACAACTACACCGTGTACCCTTCCAGCGGCGATCCGGACTCCAATGCACACCACGAGTTTGAGCTGGCGCTGAACGGTACGTATACCACGCATACATTTTACCGCACCAGCAGCGCAGTTTCTTACCGGGGCTATCACGGCCATACGGAAGATATCAACAACTCTTTTTTCCCCTGGACCACGCCTGCGGGTTTCCCGGTTAGCACCCTTGCTTTACCGGTACATATGAACCTGTGGCTGTTCGGGCACCAGGCCCCTTCCAACGGGCAGGAAGTGGAACTGATCATCCACCAATTTATTTACAGACCGCTGTAATCGATTACGGCTGATAAGACGGGCATAGTTTCCATATAAAAAGGGGCTGTTTTACCAGCCCCTTTTTATATGGAAAAAGTAAAAAAGTAAAAATTGGTTGGTAGCACTGCATGTATATGACAGTAACCAATATGGGCGTCATTGCGAGGAGCAGGGCGGCAAAAGCGGTAAGAGCGACGAAGCAAACTCCTGCATTGAATTGTATTCATTCAATAGCACCGCATGCCTCCAATTTTTTAACTCTTACTTTTTTACTTTTTCACTGCAATAGAAAATAGCGTTACGGAAAAGCGTAGTGTAGTTTACGTTATTAAACAGCTCCGGCGCATGCCCCATAAAAATATATACATTGCGGGCCTTGTAATGCGGATTGGTCCAGATCACGGGGTGATCGCCCATTTTTTTAGCAGATGCAGGTTTATATGTACCTTCATTTACACTGGCAATTACATGCACATTGGACCGGGGGCTTTTATCATAGGTATACCATTCTTCCTTCTCAATTAAAAAAGACGCCGGTATCCCTTTCATTACCGGGTGAGGGCTATCTTCTACCAGCACGGTGCCATCTGCAAAATCAGGAATATAATCCTTAAAACGGATGCTGCCCATAAAACGGTAAAACCACTGCCACATAGGATAACCGTCAAACTCGCCTAATAACGTAGCATGGTGAAAACCGATCCATCCTCCCTGCCCCGTGTTAATGTATTGCTCAAAAGCCTTTACCGCTTTTTCTTTCCAGGCATAGGGCGGATAATCCAGCTGAATGAAAAGCTGGTATTTTTTCAGATAGGCCGCATCAATACTATCCGTGTTCTGTATGTAGTCAATGGCAAAGCTGCTATCTGCCGCCAGCTGATCTAACCATACCCGCGCAGCTTTGGAATAAGCAATATGATGCCCGCCATTTTCTGCAATGGCCAGTACGCGGAAACGGGGGTTTTGTGCGTGTACCTGCAACAGTAACAGCAGGGCACAACCCGTAAGCAGGAGTTGTTTCATTTTTTCGTTTACAGCGGGAAGCCCCATTTAGCCAGCATTTCCCGGGTAGCAGCATAGTTTTCGTGCAGCAGGCCGTTAATGCCTAAGTTCTCCGCCACGGATACAAACATGGCCCGGTCTTCTATATAGATCACTTCATCTGGTTTTACCAGCGCAATATCCAGCGCAATGCGGAAAATATCTGCATCCGGTTTGCGGAAGTGTACAAAACAGGAGGAAATAAAGAAATCTATAAACTTATTCAGTCCAAAGGTGCGGATGCGGTATTCGTTCAGCTCCCGGCCTTCATTGTTTACAATAGCCAGCTTTAACTTGTACTTCTCCTTGATCTGGCATATCATTTCAATCATTTCCGGGTAAGCTTCCGTACGGCTGTACATAAAGTCTTTGAACTGCTGCCTGGAAAAAGAGCGGTGCTCATAAAATACAATACGGTCCAGGTATTCGTCCAGGGTCAGCTTTCCTTCCTCGTACGTATCAAAGGTGAGGTGATGGCGTTCTTCAAACTCTACCAGGTCCAGTGAAAACTCGCTGGCAGCCAGTTTGCGGGCAGCACGGTCCCAGCCGTTGCTTAACAGTACGCCGCCAATATCCAGGAACAATGTGGTGATGGGAGATTTTTGTTGCATGATTTTAAAAGTAATAAAAATCTGAGAAATGCGGGGCAATTATAAGCTGCTTAACACCCGCTTTAATTTTAGTACGGCCTGCCCCATCTCTGCATGCTGAAAGCCGGTAAAGCCTAACAGTAAACCCTGTGGTTGTTTAAAGCGGATGGTAAAGTCCTGCACCGGGTGCACAATAATATTGGCGGCTGCCGCTTTTTGCAGCAGCAGCTCCATATCGCAGGGCTGTTTTAACCAGCCAATAAGATGGATGCCTGTATCAGAAGGCGCAATGGTAATGTATTTGCCCACCTGTTTTTCCAGCAGCTGCAACAGCTCCTCCTGCTGCTTTTTATACAGCGTGCGCATTTTGCGCAGGTGCCTTGCAAAGTGCCCTTCGTGCATGAACTGCGCTACAATGGCCTGGTCTATCACCGGGCTTTGCCGGTCAATGGTGGATTTCAGCATCTTGAACTGTTTGGCCATATCTGCCGTGGGCAGCACCATGTAACCGATCCGCAATGCCGGGAACAATACTTTGCTGAAAGTGCCGATGTAGATCACATGTCCCTTATCATCCAGTCCCTTTAAAGCAGGCACCGGGCGGCCATTGTAACGGAACTCGCTGTCATAATCATCTTCCAGGATCCACATCTGGTTTTTGGCGGCCCATTGCAATAACTTTAAACGTTCGCTCAAAGGCAGCGTGCCGCCCAGGGGGTATTGGTGAGAGGGGGTAACGTAGGTTAGCTTTGCATCCGGGTAGTGCTGCATGCCATAATCAATATCCAGCCCATACTCCGTTAACGGCACCGGGCATACGATACCGCCCCAGCGCGTAATAGCCGCTCTTCCGGAGCGGTAGCCGGGATCTTCCATCCAGCACTGGTCTCCCTTTTTTATCAGCAGCTGTGCAGCCAGGTTAATGGCCTGCCGCGATCCGTTCACGATCAGGATCTGGTCAGGCGAGCAAACAATAGAGCGGTTCACCCGCAGGTAATCGGCCAGGGCCTGCCGCAGTGGTAAATGCCCCTGTGTATCCAGGTAACCCAGGTATATCTTATGCAGGTTGCGGTAAATGTTAGCTGCTATGCGCGACCATACTTTAATGGGGAAATGCTGCATGTCCATTACGCAGCTTTGAAAAGGCAGCGGCGGTTCCAGGGAGCTATCGCTCAGCAGGGTGTTTTCAGCCAGGGAAGCATCTTTATACTTCACCGTATTTGCCAGCATTGTTTTCTTTTGTACCGGCGCCGGTATGTATTTGCGTTGCACATTATCCAGCTGCATTACATAGGTGCCATCCCCTTTTTTACCCTCTAAAAAACCTTCCAGCATCAGCTGGTCATATGCCTGGAATACGCTGTTGCGCGATACGGAGAGCTCCACGGAAAGCGTGCGGGTGGCCGGCATGCGCTCGCCTGCTTTCAGGTGCCCGTTGAAAATGGCCTGTTTGATCTGCTCATAGAGCTGGGAGTACAGCGGCATGCCATCCTGTTTGTTCAGGCGTATAAATGGCATAAAGATCTGGGGAGAGGTTTTACTCATAATGGCCCTGTTAAAATTCTCAAAATGGCTCTTTTTCCAATGCCAATATACAATTACTTTTGTTTTGCATTACAAATGAAACGCCATGAAGATTGCATACGTGTGTTACGAAACACAGGAAAAATATGTTATTGAAACAATGGAAGATGAAGAAAGCCTGCTGCTGGTTTTCCTCTCCAATAAAGGCCTGAATATAGAACGCGTTATCTGGACAGATACCGCTGTGCGCTGGGATGCTTATGATCTGCTGCTGGTAAAAGCGCCCTGGGATTACCATGAAAAAATTACGCAGTTCTACCAATGGCTGGACCAGGTTGCGGCGTTAAACATTCCCATGTTAAACCCGCAGCACATTATAAAGTGGAACAGTGATAAACATTATTTAAAAGAAATGATTGATGCTGGTTTCAGCGTTATTCCTTCCGCCATCATAGAAAACGGAGCGCCCGCAAGGCTTGCTCCGTTTTTCCAGCAATTCAACACAGAGCAGTTAATCATAAAACCCTGCGTTAGCGCCGGCGCCAAAGAAACCTTTACAGTTACGCCGGGTAATATGCAGGAAGTACAGCAACGCTTAACCGGCCTGCTGGAAAAAGAGGCTTTTATTGTGCAGCCTTTTATAAAGGAAATTGAAACCGAAGGGGAATGGTCGTTCATTTTCTTAAACGGGCAGTTTAGCCACTGCGTGGTAAAACGCCCGCGCTCCGGCGATTTCCGCGTGCAGCCCATGTACGGCGGCACCACGCATACTACTATCCCCAACCCCTTACATGTACAGGAGGCGGCTGCTTTTGTGCAGCATTTTGCCAAAGGCTGCCTGTATGCCCGGGTAGATGGGGTGGTGATCAACGGAGTGTTCACGCTTATGGAGCTGGAGCTGATAGAACCTTACCTGTTCCTGGGCGATGTACCTAATGGATATGAAACTTATTACAATGCTCTAATGTTTAACTTAGCCCAGCGTACTGCTTCTTGCACCTTACAACCCTCTGAGCCATGATCCCCTTATCATCCCTTCTGTTGTTTATGCTGGCCGCCTTTGTAATGGTTATTACACCAGGGCCTAACATGATATACCTGATATCCCGGTCTATTACCCAGGGTAAAAAAGCAGGGCTTATTTCCTTATCCGGCGTGGCCTGCGGCTTTTTGTTCCATATTGTGCTGGTATCATTCGGGTTAACGGCTATCTTATTTACGGTTCCCTATGCGTACATGGTATTAAAAACAACGGGCGTTATTTACCTGTTATACCTGGCCTGGCAGGCGGTAAAACCCGGCAGCAAAAGTGTGTTTGAAACGCAAAAGGACCTGCAGGCAGACGGGCCGGCTAAACTGTTCAGTATGGGGCTTTTCACCAATATGCTGAATCCCAAGGTGGCGGTATTTTATCTCTCCTTTTTCCCGCAGTTCATTAAACCGGAGTATGGCAATTTGCTGGCACAAAGCCTGCTGCTGGGTTTTACCCAGCTATGCGTCAGCTTTACAGTAAATGGCTGTATTATTTTACTGGCATCGCGGGTAACCAAATGGTTTGCGGCTAATCCTAAATGGGTGCGGGTGCAGAAATGGTTTATGGCCAGCGTGCTTTCCGGCCTGGCGCTGAAAATGGCGCTGGATAAGGGAAAATGATCCTATAAATGATGATCTGCAATTACCCCGTTAACCAATAAGTTGTGCTGCTGCTTCACCACTGTTCCACCAGCCGGGGTACTTACCAGCACAGCCGCAGTAAGCGGTGGCAGTACCAGCTCATAATTCCCCTGTACTGTTGCTGATATAAAATCATGGATAACGGTATTGTACAAACGTACCGGCTTATTTCCCACAGCTATTTGTACTGTTTTTGTTTGCGGGTAAGGGTTATAATACAGGAAGGTTGGATAGGCTGCATCCCTGAAAAAGTCTGTTGCCAGTAAGTTCAGCTGTAAAATACCAGGCACATTGGTATTGCGTATAATGCTGCCGAAAATGCCCACATGCCCGCTGCCATATACGCTGAACTGGGATACATCCGGGTTGCCCGGCGCCCATAACGGGCCATCGCCCTGTGCTACCGGCGCCTGTAAATGCGCATACTGCGGGTAAGAGGACGAATGTATAATACCTTCATACCCTATTACTCCTTTGGTAATGGCTGCCTGCTGTGGAATGGTTTCATGATCATCCGGCATGTACTGCGTGTAAAAGAAACGGGCTGCATTGGCTGCATGTAACATCCATTTTCCCATGGCATTGGCATAAGATGCATCATAACGCACCAGCGGCATCAATGGCCAGGCAGCATCAAAGGTGTTCATTAAAAAACCATAACCGCCGCGGTCCTGCGTATTACCTACAATACCGGAAATATCCAGCCCGTTCCAGCGGCCTGCCAGCACGCCCCAGCCACTGCGGCATTGGGCAGTGCCATCAAAACTCCATTCCAGGAATTGCTGAACGTTAAAATGTGTACCCTGTTCTGCATTTAAACGCGCCGCCAGGTAAGCGGCAAAAGGCATAAATATTTCGTAAAAAGTATTGCTGCGCTGCTGTTCCAGTGTTTGTAATGCATGTATAGCGCCGTGCAGATAACGGGGATCCCCAAACTTTTTATAGGCCGCGTATAGTACGTATGCGTGGCCTGCAGCAGCATCGGGCTGTTTGCAGATGGTATTTTCTTTAGGCTGCAGCTGGGCATAATCGAAAAAGGAGTGATTGTAGTTGTCCTGTAATACAGAATCTGCCTGGTAAAATTTTTCTGCAATGCGGTGCGCCAGCGTATCAAAACCCGGTTGCGCTGGGTAGCGGTCGTAAATAGCGTAGAATAACAGGTTGGGATATACGTCGTACCACCAGTCGCGCCCGTAACCGCCGCCCAGCAGCGCTACTTCCGGGCAGGTATTGTTCATCATAATATTCCAGCCGGTTTCCCGGTTAAAATAATTCTTAAGCATGCCCACATAATTCAGGCCCTTGCTTTTATCAATGCCCACCAGCGTAGCACCCAGGGTGGCCCCCATGGTGGCCAGCGCTTCATGGAACATGCCTTTGTTGTGCGTGCCCTGCCGCTGATCATCCAGCGCTGTAAATAAACCTACTACCGGCTGCGGAAAATTATGGCCGCTGCTATCCCACCATACCAGGGGCCAGTGCGCACCGGTGGCATGAAAGTCGTACACGGTGCTATCAAAACGGCGGGCCATGGCATACCAGTCAATGACCTGTAAAGGCTGGGGAATAGCGGGCATACTGTCTATACGCGCCAGGTGCTGCTGTATTACGGGAAAGCTTGCATTTTCCTTACAACCTGTTGCCAGGCTTACACCCAGGAGCAGGTAAAGTAATTTTTGCATACGTGGAATTTGGTAATAAGATAATTAAAATTCGCGAGGCACTTACTACCATTTACAACACAAAAAAAAGATGCCTCAAAAATAAACGAAGGATTGTTTAAACAACGGCCTGTCTCCATCAAGTACCCGAATAAAAAGGGCGTCTCTTATTTTCGAGACACCCTCCACTGCTGATCGTATTTACCAGCCTGTTTTACCCGGCGCTGCGCATGGCCTGCTTCTTTTCATCCACTGCTTCAGACAACCACAGGAATCTATGCAGGAACTGGGTTGTTTTATCTTCAAACGCTTTATCTAAAATTTCACCGGCTGCATTGATCTTTTCCTGCACCACCGGTACCAGCAGCATAGTTGGCAACGGGAAACCATACAGTGCCAGTATCAGCTGCTGCATTTGCAGGGCAGCCCGAATGCCACCCATTGGCCCGCCGCTTACGCTTACCGCGCCAATAGGCTTTTCTATAAATACGGAACGGTCTATCTCTTCTGTGGCTCTCTTTAAAGCGGCAGCATAACCGCCGTGGTATTCCGGCGACACAAACAGCATAGCATCTGCTGCAGCCAGCTTACTGCCAATATTAGCCGGTACGCTGTTGGCATCTGCGAGGTCTATAATAAAAACTTCATGTGCAGAGAGTGTACGGATCTTATTTTCCAATGCCAGCGCTACTCCGTGAGAACGCCTTCCCTGCCGGATGCTGCTGGATATAATTGCAATTTTCATATTCAGGAGGTTTAAGTAAATAATTATATAGTCGGCAATGTATTTATTCAAAAAAAAGCTACTCGAGGTTCTTCATCACTTTTTGCAGCAGCTCATCCAGGGTTTTTCTTTCAGTAACAGATAAACCCTTTACCGTTACATCATCCAGCTCCCCGCCTATTTTGCCGGCCAGCTCAAGCGCGGCCTTACCTTTGGCTGTGAGGTAAATGTGGGAGGAACGTTTATCTTCCTGGTCCGTTACTTTTTTAATCAGCCCGTTTGCCTCCATACGCCGTATCATGGTGGACATGGTGGCCTGCTGTATACAAATTTTTTCTGCCAGCTCCGTCATACTTTGCCCGTCCTTCTGCCACAGGCGGTACAGCAAAAAATCCTGCCCTTCGTAAATATTTACGGCGGACAGCATTTCGTTCTTCTTGTTGCGCCTGCGTTTGCAGATCTCTACAAACAGGAAGCCAATGCCAGTGTAGTGCTGATTTTCTTTCACGGAATAAAGGTAGGAAAAAATACATAGCCGGCATAATAATTTCTCAATAATCCAGCACCCCAAACTTCCCTTCCTCAAAATCCCTCTCCGCCTGCGCAATCTCTTCCGCCGTATTCATCACAAAATTACCTTTTGCCGCCACCGGTTCATCAATAGGCAATGCAGACAGGTACAGCAGCTTTGCATCCACAGTAGCCGTTACCGTTATATCTGTATCCGCTTTGCTAAACACCACCAGGTGATATTTTTCCACCGGCTGCTGGTTCACGGTAACCGTGCCATCCAGTATGTACAACAATGTCCAGTTGCCTTCCGGCGCTTCAAAGGAAACATTTTTACCGGCCTGCAAGGTGCCGAAGATGGAGGTAACCGGCGTAAAGGAAGTAATAGGTCCGGTAAGCCCCTTGTAGGTACCGCTGGCCAGCCGCAGATCTGTACCTGCTTCCGTGGTTATAGCCGGCATTTTTTCATGGGTGGACTGCTGGTAAAAAGGTTCGCCCATTTTATGCTGTGCCGGTACATTTATCCATAGCTGCACCAGCTCATAGGTGCCGCCTTTTTGCAAAAACTCTTTGGTAGGCCCTTCGCTATGCAGCAAGCCGCTGCCGGCAAACATCCACTGCACCTCTCCTGCTTTCAGCACACCGCTGTTACCCAGTGAATCTTTATGGTACCCCTCACCCTGGAATAAAAAGGTAACCGGTGCAAAACCCCGGTGCGGATGCGGGTGCAAACGTTCCGGCGGGGAACCGGCCGGGTAGCTTTGCGCAGGCAAATGGTGCACTACAATAAAAGGGCTGGCAAAGCGGAAATCCTTATGGGGCAGGGATTGCAAAATGGTTTCTTCACCAATGCTTTTAGCCCGGCCTTCCAGTATATGTTCAATTCTCTTTTCCATGGTAAAATATTTTGGTGTTATTACAGGCCGTCCATAATAGTCACAATTTCGCTGGGTTTGCTCAGCAGCTTGTGAATGGGGCAGGCTTTGGAAATTTCCAGCAGGCGGGTGCGCTGGCTATCATCCAGTTCCCCCGTTATCGTTACCTCGCAAAAAAAGGTATTGTTGCCGGATGGCATCTGATCGCCTTTCACCAGGTCTACTTTTACTTTAATAGTATCTACCTTCCATTGTTTGCGCTGTACGTACATGCGCAGGGTGATCACTTTGCAGGAGGCCAGGGCCGTACATACGTAATCGCCTGGTGCAGGGCCGGTATCCATACCGCCCACTTCCGTCAGCTCATCGGCCAGCAGCTGGTGCTGGTGTACCTTAATATCCGTTGAATAATTAGCGCCGGTGTTAACCGCTTCTGCAGTAGCTATGATCTTTGGCAAAGCAAATTGTTTTGTACAAGATACAATTATTCCGCAGCTGCTTCCGGGTTCCAGATATCTGCATAATTTTCCGGGTGGCGCTTGAACTGTGCATGCACATAGGGGCATAGCGGCACCACCTGTAGCTGATGTTCCCGCGCATAAGCCACCAGCGCATCCAGCAGCTGCCTGCCATAGCCCTTGCCTTCTGCCTCCGGCAATACTTCTGTATGGTAAGCGGTGAGCGCCTTACCGGCTATGCCTATCACCATTTCTCCCATTTGCTGCTCACCTTCCAGCACGTAAAAAGCGCCATGCTCTTTTTTATTGAGCCTGATCTTAATTTCTGCCATATTAATAGTTTTGAAAATGCTCTTTCATTACCGCTTCTTCCTGCCGTATGCGGGTAATTAATGGTACCAGGTATATTACCATTCCCACGCCTAACGTAACCCATGCATGCAGGAACACTGCAATGCCTATCAGCTCCGGTATCACATTCAGGAAGTAGTTCGGATGTTTTATGTACTTAAATAAGAATGAGTGGTTGAGTACATGATGTGAGGCAGGCGCTATGATCAGCTTCACCGTCCATACATGGCGTATGCTATAGATCACATAATACAGCATAAGGATGGATAACACATAAATGCCCAGCCCCGCAAAGCTAATGGTATCAAAGAAAAAAGCGCCCTTACGGCCGCCTTCAATAGCCGCGGCAATGTAATAGGCAAAGTGCGCCAGCACCAAAAAAGCGGAGTTCCTTTTACCATATTCCACGGCGCCCATCTTTTTTAGTTTACGTTCATTACCGGCAGAAATAAAAACGGATAACAGGCGGATAAATACAAAGGCATAAAAAATGAGGAGTGTGGTGGCTTCCATGGGTACTGCTATAAGTCTTGCGCAAAGGTAGCCAAAAAATAGTTTAACTTAGCGCCCAGCCTCTATGTACGACATCCTGTTAACATACATTAGCCAGCGTGCAGTTACGCCCATTACAGCGGAACAGGCAGTTCTTATCCGCGATGCCTTCAAACCTAAAAAGCTACGCAAAAAACAATACCTGCTACAGGAAGGGGATGTATGCAAATACTTATCCTTTATGGTAAAAGGCGCTATGCACCAATACTCCATAGATGAAAAAGGCAATGAACATATAGTGCGTTTTGGTATTGAGCAATGGTGGATGGCAGACCGTGAAAGTTTTGAAATGCAAACCCCTACCCGGTATAATATTGATGCCTGGGAAGAAACGGAGCTGTTACAGATCTCACGCCCCGCTTACCTTTCCTTACGCGATGCTGTACCGGCTGTTATGGAAATGACACAGGAGCTGGACAAACGCGGTTCCATTGCCGCACAAAAAAGGATCCAGGCCGTGATCAGCTACACCGCTGAAGAAAGGTACCTGGACCTTTTGAAAACACACCCTTATTTCCTGCAACGTTTTCCGCAGCATATGATCGCCTCTTACCTGGGTATTTCCGCTGAAACCCTGAGCCGCATCCGTAAACAAGCGCTTTCTAAGTAGATCTTCTTGATAAATGTCAAGCCCTTTTCTTGTTATTTGTCATTCCTAGGCCCCTTGCTCCCGGCCTACTTTTGTGATGTAAAAAATCGATCACAATGTCAAAAACAGTTTTAATTACCGGTGCCAGCACGGGTTTCGGTAAGCTCAGTGCCATCACCCTGGCCAAAGCCGGCCATACCGTTATAGCAGCCATGCGGGGCACCACCGGTAAAAATGCAGCCGTAGCACAGGAGCTGGCAGCGCTCCCCAACATTCATGTGGTGGAAATGGATATTACCAGCGATACATCCGTACAGAACGCCATACAACAAACGCTGGCACAACATGGTAAAATAGATGTGCTGGTGAATAATGCAGCTGTTACTGGTTACGGCGTACTGGAAGCTTATTCGCTGAACCAGGTGCGGGAAATGCTGGATGTGAATTTATTCAGCGTGCTGCGTACCTACCAGGCGGTGCTGCCATCCATGCGCGAAAAAAAGAACGGCCTTATCATCAATGTTACCAGTGGCGCCAGTGGTTTTACCATGCCTTTTATGATCCCTTACTTTATTTCAAAATTTGGTTTGGAAACCATTACAGAAGGTATACAGGAAGAGCTGAAAGCATTTGGTATTGAAAACGTATCCCTGCAGCCGGGCGTGTACCCCACGGAAATGAACAATGGTACCAAAACAGGTGTAAATGCAGACCGCCAGGATATTGTAGCTGCTTATGGCGAAAGCTCTGCACAGGCCTTTCAGTCATTAGGCACTGCTTTGTTTGGAAAGATGGCCGCCTTTAAAATGGATCCCCAGGTGATTGCAGATGGTATACTGAAGCTGGTGAATATGGAAAAAGGAACGCGCCCCTTACGTTTCCCGCTGGATGCTATTGCACAGGGTACTGACCAGGAATTTATTGATAGCCGCGCCGCTATTAAAAAACGCTGGTTAAGCGCCTATGGTTATCAGCCTGCCTGATAAAACCAGGCTTATTGCAGCAAACGGGCAGCGTTCCCGTTTTGCTGCATATAAAAACTTTCTTTTAACTTTCCGGCCTAAACCATATAAGAATGGAACAATCACAGTTATTTATAAAGATAGCCCTGCATGCATGGGAAATGAACATTAAACGCACCACCGCCATCTTCGATAGCTTAACAGATGAGCAGCTGTTAACAGAAATAGCACCGGGCCGTAACCGCGGTATTTATATACTGGGCCACCTGGTAGCTGTGCATGACATGATGCTGCCCCTGCTGGACCTGGGCCAGCGGCAATACCTGCAGCTGGATGAAGCCTTCATTTCCAACCCGGACAAAGCCATTACCGATCTGCCACCCGTGCAGGACCTGCGCGCTTACTGGACCAGCATTAACCAAATATTAAGGGAACAGTTTAATAAGCTCACACCGGAAGAATGGCTGCAAAAGCATACTATGATCTCAGATGAAGATTTTGCAAAGGAGCCTCACCGCAACCGCTTAAGCGTATTGCTGAACCGTACCAATCATAACGCTTACCACCAGGGACAGCTGGCATGGGCTAAGAATAAATAGCTTATTGATACAGCTCCTGGCAGTTATTGCAGAAAAAACTACGGCGGTTGGTTTTGCCCAGGTGCTGCTTTACCAGCGGAATATTGCAGCGCGGGCATGTCTTTTTCGTATGTGCCAGCCAGTGCTTTTTTAATACAAACGCTTTTTTCCATTCCAGGAAATCATAGCTGTACTGCACCGCTTCCTTGATCAGCAGGTTGAGCTGTTTGGCTGGCAGCTTGCCAATAATGCTAAGGGGGTGCACCTGTATGCGGAACAGCACTTCATTTTTAATAATATTGCCGGAGCCTGCAAAAATATCCTGGTTCAGCAACGCATCACAGGCCAGCATATCCGGCACGGCCAGCAGCTTTTTCTTTGCTGCTTTAGCGTCCCAGCTTTCGCTCAGCACATCAGCGCTCCAGTCATACACCTCATCTAATGGTTCGGTGATCAGCTTAATGGAGCAGGCATATAAATTCAGGGTACCATTTTTAAACTGCAGGTACAGGCGGGGCGTTGTTTGCTTTTCTTCGCTGATCAGGTAAGAGCCGAATAACAAAAAGTGTACGCGAATGGTGAACTTGGGAAAACAAATGAGGAAATGTTTGCCCCAGCTTTTAAAATCCTTTACTACCTGGCCTTCCAGCTGGGGTAATTCCAGCCGGGTATTGCCCCCGGCACTTATTACTTTTTTGCCTTTGAATAGTTGTACTGCTTCCTTTAATATTACAATGGACGGACCTTCCGGCATAATTTGCGTGTTTTGGCGTACCGGTATGTACACAAAAGGCGCGCCAGCACTAACCGTGCTTAACCGTGCGCAATCTTATCCGTATACCAGTTCCTGTCATAATACACAAAAAAGGAAAGCCATATAATACGGGAAAGGCGCATCAGCAAAGGCTGCATCAGTACCAGCAGCACGGCATTCACGCCTATCCACCAGAACAGGCGGTTATCATTTACGGATAAACCTATCAGCACCCACCAGGCAATAAAGCTGGCTACACTAATGGCTACAGATAAAGCATAGCTCACATACCCGGTGCCAAAGTAAAAACCGGTTTCCGGTTCTGAAGGCTGCCCGCATACATCGCAATATGTTTTCATTTCCATGAAGTTCTTTAGGTTGTAAGGGTTGCTGTGCTTATATAATTTACCGGTACGGCAGCGCGGGCATTTATTCTGCAATACGCTCAGCAGCAAATTAGGCTTGTTGGGATGATGTTCATGGGCACACATAGTATCTGGTATTTTTAATGACTGAATTGTTTACGGAATGCTTCCGGTGTTAGCCCCGTGTTCTTTTTAAAGAACCGGTTAAAGTAGGAGTTATCCTGGAAGTTAAGATGATAGGCAATTTCTGTAATGGTAAGCTCCTTATTCACCAGCAGGCGCTTAGCTTCCAGCAGCACACGGTCGCGGATCACTTCACCGGCGGTTTTACCCAGCAGGTCCTGGCACAGGGCATTCAGATGATTAGGCGTTATGTACAGCAGCTCCGCATACTCTTTAGGCAAACGGATGGTGTTGTAATGCTGGTGAATGAGCTGCTGAAAATTATTCAGCAGTAATTGTTTCTGCGGCGGTATATTATGCCGCACGCCTGTAGCGGTGCTGCGCTCCAGCTGAATAAAGAATTGCAGCAGGTAAGTGCGTATCATATCCAGCCCGCTCTCCCGCGGTTTTTCCAGCTCCTGCAGCATATGCTCAAACAGCTGTACCACGGTTTCCCGTAAGGCCGCCGGGATCTTTAACACGGCCGCTTCACTATCGCCTTTAAAAAAGTCAAAGCGCGCCAGGTATTGCTGATCATTTAAAAAGGATTGAAAAAAGGCCTGTGAAAAATGCACCAGGTAACCTTCTACCCCACCCTCAAAATGCCAGCTGTGTACTTGTCCGGGTATCATAAAATATACCTGGTACGGCTGCACGCTAAAGTGGGTGAAGTCAATCGTGTGCGTACCGGCTCCTTTGGTGAACATTACCAGGTGATAAAAGGAATGCCCGTGCTGGCTGTGCAGGTGCTGATGTTTTTGTACATAAGGGCCCAGGCGCTCCATCAGCAGGTCCTGCTGGGTATGACCCGGAATGATGCTGTAAATATCATATACCGGTATCTTTGTCTTTGCCATGGGTGATTGCTTTTGTACACAGCAAAGGTACAAAAGGCTCCGGCCTAACCGTAGGATCAAACAGGGTTCCTATGGTACTTTTTACTGATCCGGGGTATTTTCCCCGGCTAGGAGAGCGGTAAAAGCAGTGACCAGTTCTGCTACTGCGGTTTGGGTAGCCGCATCCGTAATATTTCCATTGCCATCCACCTTTCCCTTTACCCCGCGTATCAGCAGCTGGGTAGCATCCGTAAAGCGGGTTTCTATTGTTTTCATCACCAGCTGCAGGGCTTCATGCGCTTTATCGCCCATGGCCGATGCGGTAATAAGTGCCACTGGCTTGCCGGAAAAAATGGTGGTGGATACCATCCATTCCAGCGCATTTTTTAAACTGCCCGGTAAGGTGAACACATATTCCGGTGTGCAGATCACTATCCCTTTTGCAGCCTGGATCTTATTACGGAATATTTGTACCGCAGGTGGCGCAGGTGTTACATCCAGGTCAGGGTTAAAATGCGGTAAGGTGTCTATGGCCTGGTAGATCTCTACCTGCAGCCGGCCCTCGGCCAGGGAGGCAAAGGCTTTCAGCAATTGCAGGTTAGCAGAATCTTTTCTTGTACTGCCGGAAATAGCCAGCACTTTATATGGATGGGCGTTCATGCCGTAAATGTAAACATCCTTTCAAATAAAAACAGGCAGCAGCTTTTACGCCACCGCCTGTTTGCTTTTACAGGATTGTTACCGGCTTAGCTAACCGGTATAATGTGCTGCGTAGCTTCCCTGCCGGCTATTAAGGGCAGGGTTACCTGCAATACGCCGTCCACATACTTTGCAACGATGTTTGCTGCATCAATGGACTCGTTCAGCGTAAAGCTGCGCTCAAATCCCCCGCGGCTGTATTCCCGCCGTACCCAATCCGGGCGCGGAAAACCATCCGGTGGCGTGTAGGAAACAACCAGCTCGTTGCCCTTCACCTCCAGGTGAAAATGTTCCCGGATGCGGCCCGGGGCAAATACCAGCATTTCGTAGCTGCTGTCTGTTTTGTAAATGTTCACAGCAGCTCTTTCCATTGAGCGGATAAGCAGGTGCCGGTTCCTGCTTCCGTAGTGTTGGCCTTTTGCGGCCCATGACTGATGGTAGTTCATGTTGTACTTTTTAAAAAGTAAATAATAGTACTTCCCTTTGATGACGATTGAGCAGCAGAAATATTTTTTTCCGTTATTTCCCCGTAGGGTAGCGGATTTTAACGCATTGGCCCGCTTCTTGATTGTACTGGTTCGAGTAATTGAATTGCTGCAAATCCCTGCTAAATTGCCGCGTAGTATCAGATACTGTATTCGTTCATGCAGCGCAATAACACAAGCAGATTTTAACTAACGCCCATACTAACGACACTGAAAAACCGGAATAATTTTATGAGACGGAACACCCTTCTGTTGACTGTTTTATTGTACCTGTTTATGGCACCTGTGCACGCACAGTTCCTGGATTCGCTACTTATTCAAGTAGGCACCACAGGTACTTTTGCCACTAAAGACTACCAGCCTTTGTGGATCACTGCACAACATTACGGCGCATTAACAGACCGTAAGTCAGACCTCTCTACCCAGGTAGGCTTCAGCAATATGCATGTGCTGGGTAACAATGATCAGTTTTACATCAAGTACGGCGCATACCTGAACAACAATGACCACTTTAATAAAGTGTTCTTCCAGGAAGGCTACCTGAAGCTGGGTTATAAGAACCTGGAGCTGCGCGCCGGCCGTTATAACGAGATCATTGGCGAAGTGGATCCAGACCTTTCCAGCGGCTCACTGGGCGTAAGCGGCAATGCGCTGCCCATACCGCAGATCGGGCTGGCATTAACCAATTACGTGGACATTCCTTATACCAATGGCTGGGTACAGTTCAAAGGCCAGATCAGCCATGGCTGGATGGGCGACCATAACCAATTCGTACGTGATGCCTGGTATCACCAGAAAACCCTGTACTTACGCGTAGGTAAGCAAAAGCTGAAAGTAGGCGCGGGCATAGAACACTTTGCCGTATGGGGCGGACACCGGGAAGGCTTACCTAAGCTGGATAAATCATTTGGCGGTTTCTGGAACGTATTGCTCGCCAAAGAAGCCAATGACGGTAGCGTGGCAGGTGATATACTGCCTAACCGCGCCGGCGATCACCGCGGGGTAATAGAAGGTACTATTGACTGGGAAAATGATGTTACCGGCATACATGCCTACATGCAAATGCCTTTTGAAACAGGCCAGGGTATTAACATCCGTAATATAGACCGCCTCTGGGGTGTAGCTTATACCAATAAACATGAAGATTCCTGGCTGAAGAAGGTAGTAGGTGAATTTATTTACACCAAACAAATGAACGACTGGTACCTGATACGCCTGCGGGAAAGTTATTACAATAACGGTATTTACCTTACCGGCTGGGAATACCAGGACCGTATTATAGGTACCCCGCTATTCACCGACCGTAAAAAGGCCAGCGAATATTTCCCGGGACACATTAATGCATTTGACTGGAGCGCGCCCGTTGATTCGTTCAGGGGCAAAGGCTGGAACATTGTAAATAACCGCGTGGTAGGCGGGCACCTGGGTGTTATGTACACCATTGCAAAAACAGTGAATGCAAAAACGCGCCTCACCTTTACACAGAATTATGGAAATGCTTTACCCGGCGTATTCTCGCCTTCCAAATATGAGTTTTACGGTTTGCAGGAATTCAGCTACCAGCTGCCTTCCATTCCGCTGACCGTACGTGCCGGCCTGGGCCTGGACTGGGGAGAGCTGACGGATAATGTGGGAGGGCTGCTGGGGGTTACCTGGTCATTTGACCGCCGAACGCGGGAGTGATGGAATGTAAAATCATAAATGTAAAATGTAAAATTATAAAGTGAATGCAGCGGCCGGGGTTCCCGGTATCGCTGCATTTTACTTTTACATTTATGATTTAAAATTTTACATTTTACATTCTTTTAATAACAATACATTGGGTCAAAAAGCAAAAGCCGATGCAATTATCTGCATCGGCTTTTGCTTTTTTATTCTAAAGATTTAATATTATCGCAGTACTGCGTTCAGCATTCAGCATTAAGCCTCTCACAACGTATAAACCGGGCGGTACGGGATCTTCACCAGTATCTCCACATTCTTCCCTGCCTCTACCGTTACATCGAAGCTGCCTTCATGCAGCTCTGCAATATAAGAGATCAGGTAATGAATGCGCTGGTTCAGCATTTCTGTATCAAAATGCAGCTTGCCGCTGTCGTACGGTTTGTCGTACGATGAAAAGAAATAGCTGGCTGCATTGGCAGAAAAGCTGCCTTTGATCTCAAAATGATTTTCCTCGAAAATAAACCGCATTTCCGGCGACTCATTCGTAGGTGAGTTCTTCATCATCCAGAAAAAGATGTTCAGCACCATCTGCTTTATCAGGAACTCATCCACATAAGCATCTGCATGCTCCCTGTGCATCTCCATTTCCACGGTAGATCCAAAGAGCGTGTCATACGGCTCATCATGCATAAAGTTGCGCAGGAAAAAAACGATGCTTGTTAAGTTCTTTTTGGGTTCAAATGACTTATTTAAGATATGTTGAATGATCCTGACATTTTGCAGCTGGAACTCCAACTCTATCACCTGCGATTTAATGGCGCCTGCCTGCCGCGTTATCTTTCCGCTGGTCGCTTTCTCTCCCTGGCCCGGATTGCTGCTATTGCCACCATACAGCTCAATAAGCTCTACGCTGGACAGGATGCTGGACAGGATCGATTTCAATTCGTGAAAAATATCTTCGATCAAGCCTCTGCTTCCCAGCAGATCAAAACGATTTAAGGGTGAAGCTTTCATTGTCAAACCCGGATTTCTTGTGCCCAATGTTAAATGATCTAAGTGAATAAAGGGTTACTATATGGTTCCCGCTTCCATATCAGAATATAAACAATAATCTTCCCGTTTTTATTTTACTGCAAGTTTGCATCTTTTTAAAAAAATCATGCTACTGAAACAAGTACAATATACTGTTTTTTACGTTTATATGCCCGCTTTTTACTACTCATTACAAGGCGTTCGCCTTGCTAGAATGCATTTTTATCGCCGCGCACAGTATTCATTACAGTCATAAACATGATGCGCAGATCCAGGTATACAGACCAGTTCTCCATGTACCATATATCGTGCTCAATACGTTTTTTCAACTGGTGTTCTTCGGTAATTTCTCCCCGGAAACCATTCACCTGCGCCCAGCCGGTAATACCGGGTTTCATGAAGTGGCGCACCATGTACTGCTGAATAATACGGGAATATTCTTCCGTATGGCGTAGCATGTGCGGGCGCGGCCCTACAATAGACATATCGCCCAGCAGCACGTTCAGGAACTGCGGCATTTCATCCAGGTTGGTTTTGCGCAGGATGCGGCCAATGCGCGTAAAACGGTTATCGTCCCGCGATGCCTGCTTTTCATTCGCATCCTTGTTCACCTTCATACTGCGCAGCTTCAGGCAGCGGAAGGTTTGGTTGTTACGGCCCGTGCGGTGCTGAATGAAAAAGATAGGCCCTTTGGATTCCAGGCGTATCAACAGCGCCAGCAGCGGGATCAGCCAGCTTAGAATAAAAATGGTTACCAGCCCGCTCACCACAATATCAAAAATGCGTTTGCGGATGCGGTTGGCAATATCATCCAGCGGTTCGGAACGCAGGGAGATAATTGGAATATTATTGAAATAGTCAATGTATATCTGCCGGTTCACAAACATGCGGAAGTCCGGTACAAAACGGAAACGGATAAAATGTTTTTCCGCCTCATGCGCCAGCGTGTACAGATACGGGAACTGCTCCGGCGACAGCGTAGAATAGATCTCACGGATGTTATTCGATTTAGCATACGGCACACAGTCTTCCAGGTTCCCGATCACCGGGTAATAAGAAAGCTCATGCACTTTGCTGTACTCTTCAAAAAAACCTTCAAACTGCAGGTTGCTCTTTACATCCAGGAAACTATCCACCAGCCGCTTGGATACATCATTGTATCCCAGTATCACCACCTTCTTCTGAATAGCTTTACTGCGCAGAATGTAATTGGTGACCAGGTAAAACAGGAAACGGTTAATGAGCACCACCAGCACAAACAGGGAGCAGTACAGGATCACGAAAATGCGTGAGTACAGCAACCGGTTCAGGAACAGGTAGGCCAGCAGGAATAACAGGAACAGGAAAATACCCTGTAACGTTTTACGCGCCACCCGCTCGTACGAGAGCTGCTGGCTGGCAAAATAAATACCGGTGGTATACAATGCTACCATCCAGGCAATATTGGCGCCCAGCAAAAAAGTATCTACGTCAATATGAATGGCCAGGCCGTTTTGACGCAGCCAGGATCTTACCAGGTAAAAAATTGCATTCAGTCCAATAAAGTCCAGCACCACGATCTGGATGCTGCAAATTTTGAGATATCGGTCTAACATATAAAGATGTTGTCAAGGTTCTAATTTTCACTGTTCACTACCGCTTGTTCAAAGCGCGACATTATTTTGCCTATCGATAAGTAGGTTTCCGCGTATTCACGCGCATTCCGTATAATAGTAGCTGTATCTGTATTGTCAATAGCCTGGTGCATGCCCTCATTCAGCGCTTGCTGGTCTTCCGCATTCACCAGCACGCCCATATTGTAACGGGCTACCAGCTCATACAGGCTGCTGCCTGGGTTAGCGGTGATCAGCGCCAGCCCGCCCACAGCCAGTATAGTAGTTAGCTTGGACGGCATTACCAGGTCGCTGGCATTAGCTTTCTGGATCACTAAATGCACATCCGCCATGTTCAGGAAGCGGTTGAACTTTTCAAACGGCTGCAGCGGAAAAAAGATCACCTGCTGCAGGCCCATGGCAGCTGCCTGCTCTTCCAGCTTAGCTTTATACGGCCCTGATCCGCAGATCAGGAACTTCAGCTCTGGCCGGTTGGTAAAGGTTTTGGCCGCATGCAGTATAGCTTCCAGCCCCTGCTTTTCACCAATGGCGCCGGAGTACAAAATGATCTTATCTGTTGGCGCAAAACCAAATTCCTGTTTCAGCGCAGCCCGGTTTTCCAGCGGGTGGAACAGGGATACGTCCACCCAGTTGGGGAAGAAGAAAATATCCTTCCCTGCTTTTTCCTGTATTTTACGCATCATACCATCTGAAATACTACTTACAATATCCGCCTGCCTGAAAATGTACCGCTCTACGCCAAACAACATTTTGATCAGCGCTTTGGATTTTATCATGTTCAGGTCGCGTGCAGCTTCTATCTGCATATCCTGTATGTGGTACATTACCTTGGCGCCGCGGAACTTTTTGTATAACACGGCCAGTAATCCCAAATGAAAGGGGGGCACCACCGCAATCACCACATCAAACTTTTTCCCCGGCAGCAGCTGCATTACTTTAAAAAAGGCGCTCAGTGCAAAGGAAAAATCCAGCAGCATTCTTTTAGCGCCGGAGGGCGCTGCAGGCACATACTGCGGGCAGCGGTGCACGCTTAGCTGCATACTGCCATTAACAGCAGCAGGTACTGCCAGCTTTTCCTTTTTATACCAGGATTTACCCTTATCATACGGTGGTTGTACTTTCCACTGCGGATAGTAGGGGTAAGAGGTAACTACCGTACAGTCGTAACCGTTAGCTGCCAGCCAATGCATCATTTCGCCATTATATTTCCCGATACCGGTAGGTTCGGGTGCAAAATTTCCACCAATAAGCAGTACACGTTTTCCCATATATTTTTTAAAAAACTAACAACTATTCGCTAATAACTCTTTCCCTTACTGCTACGGCAGGGTTGCCGGTATAAATGCTCCAGGCTTCCAGCTCCCTGGTAGCTACGGAGCTTACCGTTAAAATGGCATGGGTACGGCATACCACACCCGGGCAAACCACGGATTGTGCGCCTATCCATACCCCATTCTCTATGATGATCTTACCCAGCCGGTAAGGAAAATCACTTTTCTTGTAGTCATGGTTACCGGTTAACAGCAAAGCGCCCTGCGATATACATACGTTATCGCCCAGCACCACATCTTCCAGGTTATCTATCCATACAGATTCCCCTATCCAGCAATCGTCCCCAATGGTCAGGCGCCAGGGATTCTTGATCCGTACCTTTTGCTTGATCACCAGCCCCTTGCCTACTTTAGCGCCAAACATGCGCAGCAGCGCAGTTTTAAGGCTATAGGGCCAGGGAAAGGCGCTGTTCATAATACCATAGTTCAGAAAATGCCACGCCACTACCTTCAGCGTGCCTGCGCCGGCATTATAATGACCTGTTGAAAATTTTGCTAACTGCGTTTGCATTTTATGATTGCATGTTAAGTCTGCTCAAAAAAAAGCGGCACAAATATGCGCCAATAGCTGTTCCTACGGTATTCAGCATCACATCGTCCACATCCGCTACTCCCAGGTGGGTTATATACTGCACAACCTCTATGAGTGCGCTGCTTAAAAAACCCAGCAATATTACCCTGCGTATACTGGTAATGCGGAACACCATCATCAGGATAAAAGGAAATGGCACAAACAGCAGTATGTTGCCAAAAAAGTTGCCCAGGAACAGCACCCAATGCACCAGGGCATTGTTGCCCTTATAGTGTATCATATCGTCCCAGGTACTTTTAAAAGGCGTTAGCCGCGTACGGTACTCACCCTCTATAGGGCGCTCCCGGCGGGCCGGCGCCCACAACACAATGTAAGAGAGTATAATGCCATACCCCAGTGCAGCCAATGCCTTTAATCCTTTCATTCCACTACAATATTATAGTCGCGCTTTAACAGAGCCACCAGCTGTTCCCGGCTGCTGTTGCCGTTTAATTTTTCTTCAAATTCCTGCACATTCACATCCACCAGCAGGCGGTACCAGTACCCCTGCATAAAGTGAAAAATAAAACCCTGGTAGCCATCCAGGAAACCCAGGCGCATCACATACCGGAAAATGAAGTATAACAAAGCCCGCATGCTGGGCCTCATAGATGAATACACCTTTTCTTTCAAAAAGCGTTTGCGCTTGGCCTGCGGATCATTACTTTCCAGCAGGCGCCCATCCGTTCCCATAAAACCATACTTAATGTTCAGCAGGTCTACCATTTCACGGATGGCGTAATTATTATGTTTGTTCACCCACCAGTGGATGGAGTTCAGGTTATGATCCACAATGTGCTCTTTGAACATAGTGGTCTTACCTTCTGAAAGCACAATGTGCTCATCCATCCAGCGCTGTTCAATACTGCCCTTGCCTTTACGCCATATACGCAGTAAGGTGTGCGGGTAAAAACCGCCATGCCGGATCCACTTATTTTTAAAGAACACTTTACGGCGTATATAAATGCCGCTTACCTCTTCCGGCACCGTGGCTAAATGGGTATTGATCTCCGTGATCAGCGGCGGCTCCAGGTACTCATCTGCATCCATCCGCATCACCCAGGGGGTGCTAACCGGACAGTTGTCTAATGCCCACTGGAACTGCACTGCGTAATTAACCCACTTGTGCTGGTATACCTTAGCGCCATACTGTTTTGCAATCTCCACCGTATTATCTGTAGAGTATGCGTCAATAATGAAAATATCATCAGTAATGCCGCGCAGGTTTTCCAGGCAGCGCCCTATATGTTTTGTTTCATTATAGGTGAGGATGATAACAGAGATACCCAACTTACTTACTGTTTTCGTACAATTCAACGTAATCCAAAGCCAGCTTGGTTTCGTTGAAGTCATTATTTATTACATTCCTGGCTTCCCGTGATATCCGTGACCGTTCTTCCTGTGCGTGGTAGGTAGCGGTGAGCTTTTCTGCCACTTCATCTATATTATCAATACCGGTGATCCAGCCCAGGTTCCTTTCATTCACATATTTGGATAAACCTACATTGTTGCTGATCAGCACCGGTGTGCCTACGTATAATGATTCTACTACTACAATTGCAAAATTCTCGTTCAGCGAGGTCAGCACAAACAGGTCAGATTCTGCAAAGAACTGGAACTTTTCTTCCGGCCCTTTCCAGCCCGCCCATTCTACCTTATCATCCATATCCAGCTCCTGTACCAGCAGCTGCAGCTTTTGTACATATTCATCCTCACCGGAACCTGCTATGCGCAGGCGGTAGTTGAAACGCACGCGTGCCAGCGCATACAGCAGTATTTCCAATCCCTTCTTGGGATCTATGCGCGATAAAAAGCTGATGGTAAAAACATGGTTGCTCTTACGCGCATAGTCTTTCACCGGCAGGTCTACCAGGTTAAACACCATGGCGCCGTCATCTTTCCACTTAGGGTTGTACTGTATGCTCTCCTGCCACTCCATGTGGGAGGATACATGCAGGAACGTATTTTTCAGCAGCCCTTTTCCAATAGTATTATGGATCAGCTGTTTCTTTTTACTGTTATTAGCCGTCAGCACATAATCACAGAACATACCGTGCGGCGACAGCACCGGTTTTACCCCGCGCATGCGGCACACCATAGCAGCGCCTATTACCAGGAAGTTCCACCAGGAGTGAATGTGCACCACATCGAAGTCCCGCACTGTATTCCAGGTAGCGCGGTACAGCGCAGGCGATACATGCGTATGGTCTTTGGTAATGCGTTTAAAATATTTTACCGCCACGCCATTCACCATCACGGTTTCTCCCACGGGTACCTGCAGCTCTGTTTTGCCGTTGGCCGTGGTGGTATACACGGTTACGGAATGCCCCAGCTGCACCAGGCGCTCTGCCAGCCTGGCTATCACCACTATGGGCCCACCGTAAATGTAGGCGGGTTTGTAAGACGGTACTATGAATAATATTTTCATTTACTCTTTGTTTCTTTAGTTGTTGGCAACGGTTTCTATGGCCTGCATGGCATTATTGATCATGGTGTTCATGGTGAGCTCCTTTTTCACATATTCCTTTGCATTTGCGCTCATTAACTGGATCTCTGCATCCTGCAGGTTGTTCAATTCCTGCAGGCAGGCGTCCACATCTTCAAATATCATTCCGTTATAGCCATCCTGTATATAACTGTACTCTACGCATTGCAGCAGCTCCGCGGTGCGCAGTAAAGTAAAAATGGGTTTGCCGTATGCCATGCCTTCCACAATGGAAAGCCCCACCCATCCCGGCTGAAAGTAAATATCTGCGGCGGCAAATAATTCATCCTTCTGCTGCCGGTCATATACGGCGCCAAAATCATACACATGTTTGTAAGGAGAAAAATCCGGTTTCAGCTTACCATCGCCAATAATGATCACACCGAATTTTTGCGGGTCCAGGCGCTCTATAAGCTTCACCAGCAGGTCTACCCTTCTTCCCGGCTCATTAAACCGTGCGCAGTAAATAAGCACACGGGGTTGTGTAATGTTATACTTTGCTTTCACGGCCGCCTTATCCGGTAAGGCCAGCTGCAATATGCTTTCCACATCAGAGATAGTATTGCCCAGCGCATAACCTTTTACACCCGGTACGGCACGCTGCCAGATCTCCTGCTCTTTTTTGGTGTAGAACCAGATACCATCAGCCATACGTATCATGCACTTCAGTAAAAAATTAGGCTGCTGTTCTTCCCGCACATACCGTTTTACCGATATGCCGTGACCCCACAGAATAACCTTACGCCGCAGAAAGGGTTTCATAAATAAAATGAACCAGGTGGAAAGGTGTGCGAAGTTCAACATCAGCACCAGCACCTTATAATCTTTCCTGAAAAATTTAAACGGGTTGTAAAGGATAAAGGGCCCTATGTTCAGGGCGTTCACCGGTTTCACCGGCGTTTTTCCCTGCGCAAAATTGTTCCTGGTCAGCTGGTCCGTTTCATAGCAATACAGGTCAAATGCAGCTTTCTGCTGCAATTGGTTAAAGAATTGTTCCCGGTAATGGGGTATAAAAGGTTGTAGTATCGCTATCATGTTTCAAGTACTCAGTTGCCCATAAAATATTTGCGTAAAGTGCTGTTCCGCGACATAATATCCGAAGTTGCAAAGCTCAGCAGGTACGCCGCCACTATCACTAATACGGTTGGTAAAAAGCCGCTCACCGGGTGTTTGGCAATGCCTAAGCCCGTTTTAATACCTTCCAGGAAAATGCCGTGCACCAGGTAAATACCCATTGAATTATCTGACAGGCGTTTTATAAAAGGGTGTTCCACCTTTACCTGGTATAATACCCAGGCAAACAGCACGCCTATGAACAGGAAGGTTACGAACAGGTGCGGTTTAAAATACTGTGCAATAAAAAGCAGGCCGGCCAGTATTGGCACCAGTATCTGCGCTGTTTTATCGTACCGGCTTTTTATAGTGTTGTAATTGAGATAATATAACATGCCTATGCTGGCCGATACCAGGGAAGGCACAAAATATAAGCGCAGGTGTTTGGTAAACCAGTCTGCCTGCTGCACACTTGCATTATTGGAAAAGATGATCACCAGCGCTATGATCACCACTGTCATTAAAGTAAGGTTGGCCTTGCGCACATTCTGCCCTGCTACTTTCAGAAATGGAAAAAAGATCAGGAACAGGTAGAACAGATTTGGCAAATACCACAGCTGGTAAGAGCTGCCTTTGAACAGGAACATTTGCACCGGCGACAGCTCAAAGGGCTCCTTCATATATACTGACTTGGCATAACGGATGCCCAGGTATATCAGCGTCCAGATAAAGAATGGGATCATAAGTCTTTTAAAGCGGGCTGATGCCATTTCATTAAAGCTTTGCAGCCTGCCGCCCGCCACCTGGCCGGCAAACAGGAAAAAGGAAATAGCTATAAATACCGGCACGGCATACTCATTCAGCCCGTTCAGCTTTTTGGTCCACAGGTTGGTTTCACAACCATGTATCCATACTACGCTGAATGCAGCAATAGGCCGTATCAGGTCAAAACCCTTTACGTACAGCTTATCTTTAACTATGGGTTGCAGTAGTGCCATTATTTAAAACTATGTTACTTACATCATAACCATATATCAGGCGCCTGCCTTCGTGTATGGAATCAAAAGCTACCATGGTGCCGTCTTTTTTCCAGCGGGGGTGCAGGTCGCAATGCAGCCCGCTGCGCGTAAAGGCCATCTGTTCCAGGGAAAAGGCTTTCATTACGCCCTTATCTACCCCGGTCAAATAAGCCGCTGATTCTTTCAGGTCCGGTTTGGTATCTATCATTTTATAAGTGCCAAGGTCCACACGTTTCTGTGTACTGTACTGGAATAAGAACAGTACGCGAATGCCGTTTTCATCCGGGTAGGTATCACAGATCATCCAGTCGCGGTTAGCCGGGCAAAACATGGGGTGCCCGTCTTCATTCACAATACCTTTAGCCAGGAAGGCCGGTTCCGCATTATTCTCATCTTTGAACAGCAGCCAGTTAAAAGCAGCATTCGGCTTGGCCGCAGCGCCTTTGGGCTTTTTGTACATCAGCTTTTTTATTACCTTCTTAGCCTGTGAAATAAGGCCGGAAGGGATCATCCGGTACAGCAGGGAGCTTCTCAGCTTTTCCACGCCGCTGCCGGTGCGGCCCCAAATGGCAATGTGTGTATCATCCTTCCAGTCAAAGTGGCTCAAAAAGCCGCTGGCCAGGCATTTCAGATTGTTACCGTCTATGCCGATGGTCATAAGGCGGGTGGTTTCACCACCATCCTTTAACTTATAACGGTGCAGGAAAGCCAGGCGCGTTTGTGAAGGATTCAGCAGTAAATGCGTTAAGTAGTGATTATTACCCAGGTTAGGATTCAGCTGAAAATGAGCGATCTCCTTCAGGGATATCAGCAGGGATGCTGCTTTGGTATGAATGTTATGTTTTATAATACCGGTGTTCTCTGAAACATGCTCACTGGCATAAGGATCCGGCAAGCCGGTATAACCATAACCGCCTACGCGGTACAGGCGCGCATAGTCCTGGGCAAAGGCCCAGCCATCGTCTGTGATCACGTGCGTGGAGTACTCCAGCTCTGTACATTCTTTGGTAGTAGTGTTATACACTTTGGAGCGCCAGGCGCCGTTAATGCGGTCATTTACCACAAACAGGTCTGTATTGCCCACCCATTGCTGGCGGGCCCCCTGGGGGTAATTGTAGGCGTAAGTTTGGCCCAGCTTTACAAAACTTTCATCGCCATTCACATAACCAATATCACAAGGCACATCCGGGTTGGGTGGTGTTAAAATATTATCAATGCGCAGGGCCAATAGCTTGTCCCCCGCTGTATTCCAGGCTACCAGGTCGTGGAAGCCAAAAAAGAAATTGCCCTTGCCTTTTGTTAAAACCTTTTCTTGCTGCATATAGAAATTCAAATAATTAAGTCATTTTGAGTGCCGCTTACCGGCCGGCCAGTACTACGCCTTTCTCCTGCTTCAGCTGGGCTGCCTTTTCAAAAAAGCGGCTGTCAATGCTGCTGATCACACTATCGGATGATAAATAGTAATCGCTGATATTGGAAAGGCTGGATAACAGCTCATCCTTTACTACCTTCTTTACCAGGAACTCTGCACTGATCATATTACCGGTAAGGGATCTTATTTTTTTGTGCAGGGATGATCTGCGGTACAGCGCTATGTGTGTAGCTTCTGTATTGTACAGCTGAATGGAGTGTAACCAGTCCATCCACTTAAATTCAGATACCTTGCCCCCTTCTGTAAAAGGAGTAGAGAGCACAAAACGGCTCCAGGGCACGCGCAATATGTCGGCCACAATAGCGCCGTGCATGGCTTCTGCAATTACGTATTTGGAAGCGGCTATTTCCCGCAGCGTGTGCTCCACGCCGTTTTCAGAACCGGGAGAAATGTAGTGGAAACCCAGCTTATCGCACAGGGCTTTCCAGTCAAAGAACTCCTGGGATTTGAAGTAAGGGATCACGCTTACCTCGTATTTCTTTTTGCTTTGCTGTATGTTATTGAACTCATTGGTAAGGCGCAGCGCGTACGCAGCATCTGCAATGTATTCATATGCATTATTAAAATTGCAGGCGGATAAAGGGCCGCGCAGGAAACGGATGTCCCAGCTATCGTCCCAGGTAAAATTCCTATAGCCCGGGCGTATGCCGGTACCAAACACAATCTTTCTTTTATTACCCAGGTCTTTGAATAACGGGGAGCCATTATATAAAATGGAGCCAATGCCAATGAATGCATCATTGTCAGGTTTTTCTTCCCCAAACAGCTTGGGCCACAACCAGCCATTCAGGTCATCTCCAAAATTTCCCTTCGGATCTTTGTAATAGATATAGTTCACTTGAAAAACTTTAAATTTTCTAATAACCGCGCGGCATGGGCCACCGGCTGTGGTGTATTCGGTATTCGGTAATTAATATCTTTTATAAACATGCTTCCCTTCTCACGAAAACACCTCGCTGCTGCTGGCAGCAAATTGAACGGCGTATTGCGAGGCTATCCAGTTGGTAAAATCCACGGAACGGCGGTCCCAGCTATGTTCATCTATGCTTACATCCGTTTTCTGCAGCTTGCCACCGGCCAGCGCAGCAATTAGTTTTGACAGGGTTTCAGGTTGGGTAGTATCAAAGTAATTGCCTTCATCACCGAATATTTCCTTAGGCTCCCCTATCTTACTGGTGAAGATGGGTTTCTTGAAAGGGATGTACATATAGATCTTGCTGGGGCAACGCGCCCAGTCCTGTACAGTATCATTTAGAGGGGAGATAAAAGCATCTGCTCTTTCAAAATAAGAGCTTAGCTCATTTTCTTCAGTATAACCTTTGAACTCAATATATTTTTCCAGCTGATGCTGCTGTACATAGGTCTTTGCTTCTTCCAGGTGACGGCCCCTGCCCAGTAACAGCAGTTTTACATTCGGGCGCTCCTTTACTATTTGCTCCACTGCCTGCAGCATGGTGAACAGCCCGTAGTTACGGGTCATGGTGCCCATGTATAACAGCACGGTGTTATTTTTATAACGTTCGTTCAGATGATCCAGCAATATTTTTGGAGAATCTATAACGTCTGTATTAAATGCGTAGGGAGAATACAGGATAGGCAGCTTCTTTTTCATGAGCTGCTTAGCCATTTTATGATATTCCCGTTCCAGGTAACGGCTGGCGCACAGCAACCCGTCTGCATAGGATACGGAATAATATTCCAGCGCACGCAGGGCTATTTTGCGCAGCCCTTTGTTATCCGGTATGGCAGAGGCCAGCTCGGAATGTTCTATCAGGATCCTGGTTTTTGATTGCAGCTTGCTTTTAATAATACGGTTGCGGAAGCTGAAAGAGCAGAAGTAAACAAAATCAGGGCTGATCCTGTTTACCAGGTCGGTCTTCAGCTGCACTTCCTCTTTGGCGGAACACTCTTTGTAAAAATGTACCTCCACGTTTTCATTACATTCAATGGCAATACGGTTCCGGTTCTCCTCACTGTCCAGGGCAATAATAGATACTTCCCATCCCAGGGACTGTAATGGATTAGCCATTCCCAGCGCCCTTTTCATGGTAGCTATTGATTTAATATCGCCCAGTGTAATGAAACATATTTTCATCTGAAAAAATTTATACGGTTTAATCAATTATTCACTTGTCGTTTTCACCATTCATTCATCTTAGTTCAGCAGCAAAGGCTCCTTTTCTTCTTCATCCACCGGCTGCTCTTCATCCTCATCATCCTCCGCACTAGAGCCATACAGCCAGTCATAATACCCGTTCATGATAATAGAGCCGAGAACAGGTATGGTAAACCTCAAATGCTGGAAAGGAGAGAACAGGAAGGCCCATAACATGGTTATGGACATCATTACATATAAGGGGTACAGGTTTGAATCCTGCGCCCGTAATATCAGCGTAAAAGACATTTTCATGAGCCACCAGAAAATAAGGAATACGGCAATAAAACCGCCAATGCCGCAGCTGATCCAGCCGCCCATTAGTATGGAGTGGCTGGGAATATAACGGTCCACGGAATCGGCCTTTTTCAGATCAAACTCACCGGTGCCTTCATCCTGGAATGATAAAACGATCTTGTAATACTTCAGGTCTTTATCCAGCGCCCAGGAACCATGGCCAAACAAAGGTTTGTCGCCAATAGCAGTAACGGCCGCAAAGGTTTCACCACGGCCGGTTACCAGCAATTCAAAGGGATTATACGGGTTATCCAGGCGTCTTATCTGGCTGCTGGAGTGCCCGCCCCCTATCTCGTTACTAAGCACTGCATTCACGTAAAACACATAGGCCGTTTCAAATACCGTAGCGCCTATGAATATTATGACAAACAATTTTTGCCGGGTGATCTGTATACCGCGCGACATTACATAAATAATACCGGCGCCTACAAAGAACAGCATACCGCTGGAACGTGCATCATTGGCAAAGCACACCAAACAGGCACAGGCCATAATGCCCATCATCAGCATAATTTTTCCCCGCTTGTACAGGTACACGGCTATTAATTGTAATGCAGATGCTATAATAGGAACTATCTTAAACTTAAAGAACGACATGTCCGAATCCACAATATCATCTGTGAAGATGATATTCTTGATCATGGCAAAGAGAATATAGGTCATGACAGCGGACTCGGTATCCATCATTTTAAACAGCACTATAAAAGACACGATAGACATAACAGTGCCGGCCCAGCCACGCAAAAAGTTCTGCATGGAGTTATGCACCACAAATACATCTGTAATAAACTGGAACAGCAGCAGAGCCAGCAGCGCATAAATGATCTTCCGTAAATAAGGATAGTCTTTAAAATCACGGACCTTAAAGGCAAAGGGGGCCGATAGCAGCACAACGATCTCACTCCCTTTCAGCTGGCCTACCAGGGGAATATTCAGTGCGCTGCCCAGCGCATATGCCGCAATTTTGATCTTTTTAAACATCGCGCTTTTTTAACTGTTCACCATTTCACTTTTCACTTTCACCTTTGTTCCCCCCTGGCCGTACAGTGTGTAGTTCAGCACCTGCTGCAGGCGCTGGGTGTTAACATCCGCACTGTATTCACGCATAAAATCCGCTCTTAATGCTTCTCCTATTGCTGCATCCCCATTGAAACTGAGGATCACTTTTTTGAATTCTTCCGGCGTATCGGCAATAATAAAATTCTTGCTGGCCACGCCCTCTACCCCCTTGGAAGTAGCCATAATAGGCGTTCTCAGCGCCATGGCCTCCAGGCATTTTAACCGGGTGCCGCTGCCATGCAGCAGCGGAATAATTACACCGTTTGCTACTGATATATACCACTTCACATCATCCACCTTACCCAATGCTGTTATATTTTTAAAGCTCTCTGCTCCGGTGATCTGTTTCAGCGCTTCTTTGGAGCGCCTGCCTACTAACCAAATATCATACCTGTTGGCCAGCTCGTCGTCCCAAACTTTTTCAATAAACCATTTCAGCCCCTGAAAGTTCATATACTGGCCAAAGTTGGCCGTCATTACCAGTACTTTGGGTTGTTTTTGCCCGGTGAGTGCGTATTCTTTTTCATCCAGGAAATTGGGAACAAAGAAAACGCGCTCCTTCGGAATAAATTTTTCATGGTACTTACGGTCATCCTCACTTACTACCAGCAGGGCCGCGGCTTTTTTAAAGTACATACGCTCATGCAGCTTTTCCAGTGTTAGCAGCTGAAAGCGGCGCAGTTTGGCAAACAGGTTGCTGGCCGGCACCTGCGCGGTGATCATGGGTTGCGCATTATGCGTGCCCAGCACCACCTCTATGCCTCGGGAATTAAAATATTGTATATAATGGCCTATGTAACCATAGTCCAGCACTGCTACATCAATGGTATATTTTTCACATACCTCGTTAAACAGCTGCAGCACTTTGTTAGAGCGCTGGAAATAGTTTTTACCGGCAATACGGTCCAGCAGGTCAAAATGCTTTTTCGGATGCGTGTAATACACTACGTTAGGTATCTGGTAATTGGCCAGATCCGCGTTCTCCTCATTCTGGATCAGCGCTATAACCTGGTGGCCCAGCCTGGCCAGGGCTTTGATCAGGTAATAACTCCTGATCTTTTCTCCACCATTGGCCGGAAAGGGTGATATGTCTGTGTAGAATAATATATTCATATCCTTCTTGATCAATTAGCCTTTGCTACCGGCAATCTGATGGGTAACTTGGAAAGTAACTTCATTATGATCCCTTCTATCTTCTCCTGTTCATAAGCAGTTAAGCCCAGGAACTTCACACATATAAAAATTGATAAGCTGCTTACAGCGCCGGTTACCAGCAACCGTACAAAACCAGGATGCATTACCAGCTGCGGCAGCAGCGATATGCCAAAGGCCAGCACCACGGGCATGAGTGAAGTAAGTACGCCTTTGCGCAAATAATCACCAATAGCTAAGCCGGTGAGCTTATGTGCGGCCAGCACCCGGTAGCTGCAGGTAATGGCTTCTATACAAATGGCGCTTACCAGCACAACGTGCGGCGCCATGCCTGCTTTTAATAAAAAGTACGATACCGGTAAGTTCAGCATCAGTAACAAGCTAACAACCACCTGGTATACCTTGATCCTGCCTACGGATTGTATGGCTACCTGCAACCCTACGGTAAGCTGTGTGATCAGCGATACTATAATGATCAGGCGGCAGAAAGCAATGGTATGATCCGGCACATTCTTCAGCCATAACTTCAGGATGATGGGCATTTCAATGATCACCGGTATGGAAAAGAACGATAACAGGAAAAAGGAGAACTTACTGGCTATCATGGCCAGGCGTAACATCCTGGGCCGGTCGCCCATGCCCTCGCTTTTAATGATCTGCGGGTTCAGGGATTGCAGCATGGTCACTGAAAAGTAGCTCAGCTGCGAATTTACCTGGTTGGCTATGCCGTAAGCAGCGTTAATAATTGCGCCAAAAAATACGTTTAAGATCATAGCCAGCCCCTGGTTACGGGCCACCACACTACCGGCGCCAAACATATTCCAGCCTGCGTAGGAGAACATTTCCCTTAACAGTACTTTATTGAAATATTTGCGCACCTTCACCCGTGCCTCCTGGTATTTAGCAGAGCAGTACGTACGTTTAATGATAAGGGAGATCACCGTTACACCCGCTGTCAGCGCGCCGTATATGATCAGCTTATCATAGCCTGTGTACTGCAGGTAAATAGCGATGCCCAGCTTGGCCAGTGCTTCCCAGATACCGATGGCTGCTATCAGGAACATATTTTCCCGTGCATTCAGCGTAGCATCGTACGGTACGGAAACAATGGTAAAAAAGGTGCTGATCACCGTAAAATGAAATATTATTTTGGCGGTCCCCAACCTCGCTGCCGGTATATTCAATACCCGCTCAAAAAAGTACATACCTGCCACCTCAAATATTATAACCAGCGTGATGCCCATCAGAAAATGGAGCAGCACGCTGGAGTTGAATACCTGTTTTAATTTTTCCTGGTCGCCGACACCTATATAAAAAGAAAGGTACCGTTGGGTGGAAATGGTCATGGCCACATTTAAAAAGGAAAGCATTACGATCACGCCGCTTACCAGGTTAAAAATACCATAATCTTCTGCGCCCAGCGCATTTAATACAAGGCGGGTTGCATACAATGCAATGAACATTGTAATTAACATCCGCCCATACAGTGCGCCTGTGTTTAATACTACCCGGTTTGCTGCTTGCATTTACTAGCTATTGTTTTCCAGTTCCACTTTTAACCTTATACCAAACTGAGTTATCCTACCAGGTGTTCCCACTGGGTTACATCTTTCTTACGGAACAATTCCACGTCGCCGGCTACCATTTCTTTTACCAGGGCAGGCAGGTCGTATTTAGGTTCCCAGCCTAATTTGGTTTTTGATTTGGTAGGATCGCCTATCAGCAGCTCCACTTCCGTAGGACGGAAATACCGCGGATCTACCGCTACCACTTCCTTACCTATTTCCAGCTGATATTCTTCATTATTGCAGGCAGCTATCACGCCTTTTTCTTCCGCGCCTTCGCCGGTGAATTTTACTTCAATACCCAGTTCTGCAAATGACATGCGAACGAAATCGCGTACAGGTGTAGTAATGCCGGTAGCAATTACATAATCTTCCGCAACAGCCTGCTGCAGTATGCGCCACATAGCCTCTACAT
>NZ_JAGXJN010000218.1 GCF_019091455.1 Chitinophaga sp. GbtcB8 | reverse complement strand
AAAGGAAATGGAGATTCCATACTACTGGAAATAACAGGAACAGGAAGAATTAGTATAGCAGGAAAGACAATGTTTCTCCTTATGGTTGTATAGGTTGAACAGGATAAAACCCAAAGTATCAAAAAAATGGTGGACTACAGCCTAACAGTGCCAACCTTTGAGCACTAATCAGACTCCTGATGCAAAAGTTAGCTAGAGTTATACATGTCATGCATCTTGAAAACCAGAAGTAAAACCCAATCCTAAAAAATCACATCAGG
>NZ_JAGXJN010000217.1 GCF_019091455.1 Chitinophaga sp. GbtcB8 | reverse complement strand
TGCGCAGCGGGTCCAGCGGGTTGGCTGTGCCTTTGGTATGCGCTTTATAACATTGCAGCAATTCTTCCATCAATACATCCTGCGCCCATCCATCACTGATAATGTGATGCATGTTAAAAACAAAGATCCATTTATCGCTTGCCAATTGGTACAGGACTGCACGTACCAGCGGGCCATCAGACAGGTTAAAAGGCCGGCTGATGGTATCCTGCACCAATGCTTTTACTTTTTCTTCCCGGTCTGCATCATCCTGCAGGTCC
>NZ_JAGXJN010000216.1 GCF_019091455.1 Chitinophaga sp. GbtcB8 | reverse complement strand
CCATAGAATCGTGGTGAAAGCTTTATAGATGCTCTGGTTTGGATTGATGTTTGCTTGTATGGTTGGAGCCGTAGGAAGACCTAATCTCCTACTGAATATTCTTTTTTACCTTTGTGTTGATCATATTACTATTTTATCCTTGCTTGAGCTATAGTGAGATTATCGTTTAGCAACTTCAGCATTTTGTCTCTGTCCTATAGTTCCATGTCTACTTGTTCTACTTTAAAGGTGCCCAACACATATTTTGGGATCACAAGGGGA
>NZ_JAGXJN010000215.1 GCF_019091455.1 Chitinophaga sp. GbtcB8 | reverse complement strand
GGAGAGGGGCCCCCAAAAAGCAGCCCTCCCCCCCCCCGGGGGGGGGGCGCCCCTATTATCCCTGTTTCCCCTCCCCAAAACAAAAAAAAATGGGACCCCCCCCCGGGGCCTTTTTTCCCCCCCCCCCTTCCCCCCCCCCCCAAGATGTATTTACCCCTATCAAATACACCCGCATTGTCCCCGGAATATATGGGGGGATTGTTTAAGCCCCGTTTCCACCCCCCCCTACTTTCCGCCCGGGGGCCAACCTTCCATTCTAAT
>NZ_JAGXJN010000214.1 GCF_019091455.1 Chitinophaga sp. GbtcB8 | reverse complement strand
GTTCAGCCGATGGCCGTCCACGCGGTTCATTTCGTTCATCTGGTCGTTGGCGAAACGGGTGTTCAAAATGCGGTTGCCGTTCATGTCGTACGAGACGCTGTTGCCGCGAATGTTGCGATTGCCATGCTCGCCGTGCTTCTCCATGCAGCCCGTGAGCACTGTCGATAACATTGCCCCGGCTGCAAGCATTGCCCACTTCCGATGCTGCATCCCATCATCCTCCGTTTTATCGTCTGAACCCTACTCATGCGGCCCATAAGT
>NZ_JAGXJN010000213.1 GCF_019091455.1 Chitinophaga sp. GbtcB8 | reverse complement strand
TCAAAGAGTGGATTCAACAATCTTATATCTGCACTTATTTGAAGTGGAGTGAGTTGGCGCTGACTGAAGAACCCCTGAAACACCCTTTCCCTTTAAGCGCATATAGGCACACAAGTATACGATATGGATTCCATTCACCATCAGACGAAAGGAAAGTTAATGGCTTAATCGAGTAGTACTTAGTAAGCAGAACCAAGTCCAACAAGCAACGAACAAAAAACTAACTTATGAAATGGAATCACACAAAAAAACTATCCCACT
>NZ_JAGXJN010000212.1 GCF_019091455.1 Chitinophaga sp. GbtcB8 | reverse complement strand
CCATTCCGCAATGAGACACGTCGGAAGTCTTGGCCACCGTCGCAGTCCGAGCCACCGCGCGCGCATCACCCATTCGAGAGGCCCGACAGTGAAGCGCCGGCGCCACACGACCGCTGTGAGCAGGCTGACTCCCACGAGGATCACGGAGACGACAACGCCTTGGGAGAACGTGAATCCGCTCTCAGGGCGCACGATGGCGAGTACGACGAGGTGAAGGACGTACAGGCTGAGCGCAACCTGTCCCGCAAGCACGAGTGGTCG
>NZ_JAGXJN010000211.1 GCF_019091455.1 Chitinophaga sp. GbtcB8 | reverse complement strand
GAGAATTTAGTCCAAAAGTATCTTCATTTGATGTTAAGAGTATATTTTATTATATATATACTCTCTCACATAAAGATTGAAAAGTACATAAAGATCCCTTGAGGATAACCTTCTCTAGAATATAATATATTCTCATTTGCTGTTAATAGTATATTCTATCATATACATATCCTCTCACATAAATGCTGAAAAATATATACTAACATTCTCTCTATATCTTTAGAGGATAACATTCTTTAGAGACCCTAGATCCAACAGCAC
>NZ_JAGXJN010000210.1 GCF_019091455.1 Chitinophaga sp. GbtcB8 | reverse complement strand
TTGGCAAAACCGCGCGGTTTTACTGAAAAAATAGCAAATATCGGTTTGTCCCCCCCCAAATATTCTTTTCAGTGCCAGGAAGGGCCCACCAACAAAAAACATCTTTCCCCCCTCCCGGGAAGAGGTGGGGGGGGTGGGTGCAGGCCCCTTTTACGGATCCTTTGTGTTTAAGGCCAAAGGGGCCGCCAGGGCGCCGGTGGAAATTAAAATTTCCCCCGGCCGCTCCGATTTTTTCCCCGGCAACCCCATTTAAAAAGCATTA
>NZ_JAGXJN010000209.1 GCF_019091455.1 Chitinophaga sp. GbtcB8 | reverse complement strand
GAATCATCATCGTCGCCAACACGATCAGAAACAGCGCGTCGCGTCCCGGACACCGGTAGCGCGCAAAGCCGGACGCCACCAGCGAGGAGGAAATCAGCTGCCCGATATTGCACAGAATCGTCACGGTCAACGAATTTTGCAAAAACGTATTGAACGGCTGAATCGCCCAAGCCTTGACGAAGTTGCCCCACTGAAGTTCCGATGGAACCCATTTGGGCGGGTACATGTAGATTTCGTCCGGCGCTTTCACGGCCGTCGTCAC
>NZ_JAGXJN010000021.1 GCF_019091455.1 Chitinophaga sp. GbtcB8 | reverse complement strand
GGCCTGCGCCGGTTTCCGCAATAATGCGTTTTTTGCCCAGGCGCTGCGCCAGCAGGATCTGCCCAATGGTGTTGTTCACCTTATGTGCACCGGTATGGTTCAGGTCTTCCCGCTTCAGGTAGATGTTGGCCTTATATTTTTCAGACAAACGTTTAGCCAGGTACAGCGGCGACGGACGGCCCACATAATCTTTCAGCAGCTGGGTGAACTCCTGCTGAAAACCAGGGTCGCCCAGTATCTGCATGTAGTTCTGCCGCAGCTCCTCTACATTGGGATACAGCATTTCGGGAATGTATGCCCCGCCAAAGCTGCCGTAATAACCCTTTTCGTTCACATGGTATTTGGAGCCCTTTGTATTTACCGCAATCTCCATTCTTTTAGTTTTTTTGATTTAAAAAGTTGATCGTTGATGATCCACGGACCGCTTCCACAAACCCCTGCACCTTCTCTATATCCTTTACACCGGGTGCTGTTTCAAAACGGCTGTTCACATCCACTGCAAATAAAGCCGGCAATTCCAGCTCAGACAATGCTGCTGCGTGTTCCGGGCCAATGCCACCGCTCAGGAAAAAAGGATGGCTGAAGGGATAACTTTTCAGCAGGTCCCAGTTGAACTGCTGGCCGGTACCACCGTAGGATTTTCCTACCGCGGTATCAAACAAAAAGTAGTCGCTTACCGGTATAAAGGGCTCCAGCTGCTGCCAGCTCACCTGCTCCCCTATACGAAAAGCTTTTACCACCGGTACTGCTTTCCTGATGGCAGCACAATATTCCGGTGTTTCATTGCCATGCAGCTGCACCAGATCCAGCCCGTAATCGGCTACCTGTTGTTGCACGGCTTGCAGATCTTCATCCACAAACACGCCTGCCTTTTTTATACCGGTAGTGCTGCGTACTGTAGCTGCATCCAGCTTACCTGTTACCAAACGGGGCGATCTTTCATAAAAGATAAAACCGGCATAGTTCACACCATACTGCACCAGGGCTTGTAGGTCCTGCTCCCGGGTAATACCGCATACTTTTATGTTGAGTTCCATTAATTAGTATTTATCCTTTTACTTTTTCTCCGCTCTTAATAGCTGCAGCAAATTGCTCAAAGGCCCTGGCCGGATCTTCCTGCCGCATAAAATGCTCGCCGATCAGGAAACCTTCAAAACCGGCCTGCTTCAGTGTTATAATAGCTGCGGGATCATTGATACCACTTTCTGCTACCTTCAGCTTACCGGCTGGTATCTTAGGCGCCAGCTCGCAGGAGCGGTTAAAGTCTACTTTAAAAGTGGTGAGGTCGCGGTTATTCACACCTACCAGGTGCACATGCTCACTTACTTTTTCCAGCTGCGATTCGCTGTGCACTTCCAGCAATACTTCCAGCCCAAGATTATTTGCAAAGGCAGCCAGCTGTGCTACTTCTGCGGCTGTTAAACATTCTGCGATCAGTAATATCACATCTGCACCTATTGCCTTTGCTTCTATGATCTGGTATTCATCGATCATAAAATCCTTACGCAGAATAGGTATGTTATTGGCTGCCCTTGTCTGCTGGAGATCATCGGCGGTGCCGCCAAAGAATTTCTCATCTGTTAATACGGAAAGGCCGGAGGCGCCGTAGCGGGTATATGCCGTGGTAATATCCTGTACTGTTACATTCCCGTTGATCAATCCCTTGGAGGGTGAGCGGCGTTTGAACTCCGCAATGATGCCGGTTTTGGCAGGGTCCTGTAAGAACCGGCGCAGTGATAACGGCGTACGTTTGAATGCCGGCGCCTGCTCCAGCTCTGCTGCACTGCGTTGTTGCTTACGGGCCGCAACTTCTATCTTCTTATGCGCTACTATTTCAGTTAAAATATTACTCATCGTTTACTTATTTACAATCTTAGATTTTCACTAAATCCAAGATCATTGCATATCGATCAATTTCTTAAATGCATTATGTGCGGCGCCGGATTCCAGGGAAGTAACTGCTGCCTGGAAACAATCCGTATAGTCAGCATACTTACCCATACAATACAGTCCCATGGCGGAATTGGCCAGCACTACGGAATTTTGCGCCCAGCTGCCTTCTCCTTTTAAGATCTTCATAAAGATCTTGGCAGCATCTTCTACGGAATTACCGCCGTAAATATCTTCCGGGTGCACCCTGCGGCGGCCCAGCTGTTCCGGTGTCCAGTCCTGCTCACCTTTGTTGGTAATAATGCGGGCATCAGCAGTAAGCGATATTTCATCATAACCATCCATGCTGTGTACAATGGCGTATTGCTTATCTGTTTGCTGGAACAGGTAGTTATATACCCGCGCCATTTCAAGGCTGTACACGCCTATGAGCTGGTGTTTGGCAAAGGCCGGGTTCACCAATGGTCCCAGCATGTTAAAGAACGTACGAATGCCCAGCTGGCGGCGGATACCGGCTACATTTTTCAGTGCCGGGTGAAACAGCGGCGCATGCAGAAAACAAACGCCTGCTTCCTCTATTTCCGCCCGCAATTTAGCTTCATCATTCTTAAATTTATAACCCGCTGTTTCCATGAGGTTAGAGGCCCCGCTAATGGAGGATACGCCATAGTTACCATGTTTGGCCACTTTAGCGCCTGCACCGGCCACAATAAAACACGACAGTGTTGAGATGTTGAATGTGTTCTTGGCATCGCCGCCGGTACCCACAATATCCAGCACATCGTAATCATCCAGCTTCACGGGTATGCACAGCTCCAGCAAGGCATCGCGGAAACCCAGCAGCTCATTGATGGTAATGCTGCGCATCAGGAACACCGTCATAAAGGCGGCCAGCTCGCTTTCGTTATACATGCCTTTGGAAATGCTGATCAGGATATCCTTTGCAGCCTCCCGGGTAAATGTTTTATGTTCAAAAAGGTAGTTGAGTATTTTTTTCATGATGTATCAGGTAAAAGCAGTTAGCATTTGATATTCTATGTGTGGTACACGGATCACATTTGCAGCCAGTTCCGTAAGATCTTTTCGCCATGCGGCGTCAGCACGCTTTCCGGGTGGAACTGCACCCCGCTTACATCATACTGATTATGCTGCAGCCCCATAATATACCCATGCTCATCACGTGCGGTAATAGTTAGTTCAGCAGGTAAGGTGCTTTCATCTACTACCCAGGAGTGGTAACGGCCTACTTCCAGCTCATCGGGCAGCCCGTTAAACAAACGTCCTTCGCGGGATACAATGTTCACCGGAGTAGCTACGCCATGGTATACTTCTTTCAGGTTAATAAGGTTTGCGCCAAAAGCCTGTCCTATGGCCTGCTGGCCCAGGCATACGCCAAAGATGGATTTCGCAGGGGCGTACTCTTTAATAAGCGGTAATAATAAACCTGCTTCTTCCGGTATACCGGGCCCTGGTGATAAAATGATCTTATCAAATTCGTTGATCTGCTCCAGGGGTATTTCATCATTGCGAAATACCTTCACCTTGCCGTTAATGATCTTCTCAACCAGGTGTACCAGGTTATAGGTAAAAGAATCGTAGTTATCGAATACCAGTATGTTCATCACACTTATATTTTTTGGGCCAGCAATATGGCCTGTTTTAATGCATTCAGTTTATTGCCTACTTCTTCCAGCTCTGAAGAGGCTACGGATTTGGCTACCACACCGGCGCCGGCCTGGTAATACAGCGTATTGGATTTGCTAAGCATAGAGCGGATCATAATAGCGTGGTTAAAATCGCCGTTAAAGCTTACCGCGCCAATACAGCCGCCATAAAAGCCGCGGGCAGTAGGCTCATATTGGTCAATGATCTCCATAGCCCTGTATTTGGGCGCCCCGCTTAAGGTACCGGCCGGGAAGGTGGCCGCCAGCAGGGAGAAAGGATTTACATTGGGCTGGATCTTGCCTACTACTTCACTTACCAGGTGTATCACGTGCGAGTAGAACTGGATCTTACGATACGATTCCACTTCTACATTGCTGGCATGGCGGCTCAGGTCATTACGGGCCAGGTCCACCAGCATTACATGTTCTGCATTTTCCTTCGGGTCCAGCAATAATTTATCGGCCAGCTGCTGGTCCTGCTCATCATCGCCGGTTCTGCGGAAAGTGCCTGCTATGGGGTGAATGGTGGCTTTATTGTCTTTGATGACCAGCTGCGCTTCGGGCGAAGAACCCATCAGCTTATAATCACCGTAATCGAAGTAAAAGAGATAAGGGGAAGGATTGATGGAGCGGAGGGCGCGGTATACATTAAATTCATCACCGTTATAACGTTGCTGGAAGGCCCGTGACAGCACTACCTGGAAAACATCGCCCCGGAAACAGTGCTGTTTGCCCTGCTCTACCATCTGCATATATTCCGCATCCGTCATGTTGCTTTCTTCATTGCCTACCGCAGTAAAACCATAGGTGGGCACATCTTTATGTTTGATGAGGGATTCTATCAGCTCAAACTCACTGTCCAGGCCATCTACCTGGTGCTCGCAGAGGTACAGCTCATCTTTAAAATGGTTAATGGCTATTACGTACTGGTAAAAACGGTAACGCATCAACGGAATGGTGTTGCCATTGGGTTTCTGCTTATTAAATTCAATGGTTTCAAAGAACTGTACCGCATCAAAAGTGGTGTATCCGAACAGGCTGCGTACCACGGGTAAGGGCACCTGGCCGGAGAAGCTGAACTGGTTTAAGAACTGCTGCAGCTCATCCAGCACATTTTCTTTATTCTTCAGCTGCTTGCGTTCTACCGGCAGGTTGGGATACTTGAACTCAAAATTGGAGGTAGAGGTAACTTCAATTCCGGCTATGGGCTTTACACAGATAAAGGAAAAGCTGTTCTCACTGGCGCGGTAGTCCGTACTTTCCAGCAGCACTGTGCCGGGAAATTTATCGCGCAGGCGCAGATAGATGCCCACCGGGGTGTACACATCTGCCAGCATTTGTTTGGATCTCGTTCTTACTTGAATGGTACGCATGTATTATTGAGATTTTGAAGTCGGAAGTTGCCTAAAAGGAAGAAGGCCCGCTGTGTAACAGCGAGCCTTCTGAATATATTTGTTCATACAAATTTATGGCACTGTAACACAGATCAGGATATGATTCCGTGCCACCACCAATGCTTGTATGTTACGTTCTGTTTCATTACGGGAGCAAATATGGGTTGTTTTTTTAGAAAATGCAAATTTTTTTTAGCGGAAAGCTCAAAGCAGAAAGCCGAGTGCCACCGGATAATAAGCCTAAACCTTAAGCAACCAGCCCAGGCGCTGGACATCCAGGCTTTATGCTTTCTGCTTTACGCTTTCAGCTCCTACAATACCCCCTTGGTACTGGGCAGCTGCAAATTAGACGGATCGCGGCGCACAGCCATTTTAACAGCTTTGGCAAAGGCTTTAAAGATGGCTTCTATCTTATGATGCTCATTCTCGCCCTCTGCCTTAATGTTCAGGTTGCACTTAGCGGCATCTGAAAAGGACTTAAAGAAGTGGAAGAACGTTTCCGTAGGCATCTCTCCTATCTTCGCCCGGTTAAACTTAGCATCCCCAACCAGCCAGTTACGGCCGCCAAAGTCAATGGCTACCTGGGCCAGGCAATCGGCCATGGGCAGGCAAAAACCGTAACGCTCCATGCCACGTTTGTCCGCCAGGGCTTTAGCCATGGCCTCTCCAAGCGCCAGACCGGTATCTTCTATGGTATGATGCTCATCTATATGCAGGTCGCCTTTGGCCTTAATGGTAAGGTCAATATTGCCATGGCGGGCAATCTGCTCCAGCATATGATCAAAGAAACCCAGGCCGGTTTCAATAAACGCCTGCCCTTTGCCATCCAGGTTCAGGGAAATGCTGATATCGGTTTCTTTGGTAGTACGGGTATGCATAACGGTCCTTAAACCCAGCTTCAGGAACTCATAGATCTTTGCCCAGTCGGTTGATTCCAGGGCTATTACCGGTTGCAAAGCAGCAGCGGCATCCTTTATTTCCGCGCTTCCCAGGCCCGTGCCTTCATTCATCCAGATGGCTTTGGCGCCCAGGTTCTTGGCTAGCTGCACGTCGGTGATACGGTCGCCTATCACAAAAGAGTTAGCCAGGTCATAGTCGGCAGAGAAGTATTTCGTAAGCATACCGGTACCGGGTTTGCGGGTAGGTGCATTCTCATGCGGAAAAGTACGGTCCACATGTATGGCTTTAAATACTACTCCTTCGTTCTCAAACGCCTGTATGATCTTGTTCTGCACTAACCAGAAATGCGCTTCCGGGAAGGCTTCCGTACCCATGCCATCCTGGTTGGTTACCATTACCAGCTCATAATCCAGCTCTGTGGCTATTTTCACCATATAAGTGAATACTTTGGGATAGTATTCTATTTTCTCCAGGGTATCTATCTGGTAAGTGGGCGGTACTTCTTTGATAAGGGTACCATCACGATCTATAAAAAGTACACGCTTCATGCAAATGATGTTTTGACTTACTTAATACTTCCTACTTCAATTTTATAATCCGCTAATGCTGCTATTAACTTTTCGTTTTCCTCCGGTGTGCCTACGGTAATGCGGAGGCAGCCGGCGCATAACTCCACCCGGGAGCGGTCGCGCACTACAATGCCCAGCGTTACCAGGTATTGATAAATGGCTTTGGCATCAATGGTTTTAGCGAGTATAAAATTCGCATCGCTGGGATATACTTTTACTACCAGCGGCAGCTTTTCCAGTGAGGCTGCCAGCTTATCCCTTTCAATCACGGTTTCCCGGATCCACTCATTTACCTGCGCTATATTTTCCAGGGCCTGCAATGCCAGCTCCTGTGCTGCCTGGCTAATGTTATACGGCGGTTTTATCTTGTTCATCACCTGTATGATCTCTTCGCTGGCAAAAGCCATTCCCACACGTAATGCAGCCAGGCCCCATGCTTTGGAAAGGGTTTGCATTACTACCAGGTTAGGATATTCCGTAAGCTCCTGGATAAATGTTTTCTGACGGGCAAAGTTAATATAGGCTTCATCCACCACCAGGATGCCTTCAAAACTATTCAGCAGCACTTCAATATCCTCCCGGTTAATAGAGTTGGCGGTAGGATTGTTGGGAGAGCAAACAAAGATCAGCTTCGTATGCTCATCTATGGCCTGCTGCAGCGCTGGCATATCCAGCTGAAAATCTTCAGTAAGACTTACCTGCCGGATCACCACATCATTAATGTGCGCGCTTACTTCGTACATGCCATAGGTAGGCGGGCAAAGGATCACATTATCCACACCGGGGTTGCATAATGCACGGTACAGCACATCTATCACCTCATCACTGCCATTGCCTATAAAAATATGCTGGGGCGGTACGCCTTTGATATCTGCCAGCTTGTATTTCAGCTTCCACTGCATGGGATCCGGGTAGCGGTTGTAATCTGTTGGCAGCGGGGAGCCAAAGCTATTCTCATTAGCATCCAGGAAAATGCGGGCCTCTCCTTTGAACTCATCACGGGCAGAGGAGTAGGGCACCAGCTGCCGGATGTTATTACGAAGTAGTTTATTTAGATCGAACATAAAAGAGAATTAATTGTGCAAGGAAGTACCGGTACTACAATTGTTAATTATTCATTTTTGATTATTAATTAAGCGAATGGTAACGGCGCGCTTGTGGGCATCCAGCCCTTCCGCTGCTGCCATTACGGCAATGGTGTTGCCTATATTCTGCAAACCTTCCTGTGTAAGACGCTGAAAGGTGACCTTTTTCACAAAACTATCCAGCGATACGCCGCTGTATGCACGGGCATAACCATTGGTGGGCAGGGTATGATTGGTGCCGGAGGCATAATCACCCGCGCTTTCCGGTGAGTAATTGCCCAGGAAAACAGAACCTGCATTCACTACACCGTCTGCCAGTGTAATATCATCTTTACAGGCAATGATCAGATGTTCCGGTGCATAGGCATTCAACAGCTCCATGGCAATGTCCATATCTTTTACCAGCACCAAACGGCTGTGTTCCAGCGCCTGCGTGGCTATGCTGCGGCGGGGCAGCGCTGCCAGCTGTTCGGCTACCTCCTGCTGTACCTGTTTAATAACGTCAGCGCTGGTGGTTACCAGCAGCACCTGGCTATCCGGACCATGTTCTGCCTGTGATAAAAGATCTGCAGCTACAAAAGCAGGCACACAGCTTTCATCCGCCAGCACAGCTACTTCCGAAGGACCGGCGGGCATGTCAATGGCAATACCGTCCTTATTGATCAATTGTTTAGCGCAGGTAACATACTGGTTGCCCGGGCCAAAGATCTTATGCACTTTAGGCACGGTAGCGGTACCATATGCCATAGCGCCAATGGCCTGTACACCGCCTATTTTAAATACCCGGTCAATACCTACCTGGCGGGCGGCGAATAAGATAGCAGGATGCACCTCACCGGCAGCATTGGAGGGCGTGCACAGCACAATCTCTTTACAGCCGGCTATTACAGCGGGTACGCCCAGCATCAGGATGGTAGAGAATAAGGGTGCAGAACCACCGGGAATGTATAACCCTACTTTTTCAATTGGCAGGGATTTACGCCAGCAATGCACGCCGGGCATGGTTTCTATAATTTTACCGGCTTCCTGCTGCGCGCGGTGAAAGGTTTCAATATTCTGTTTAGCCTGCAGAATGGCTTGTTTCAGGGCAGGGTCTAAAACTGCGGTGGCCTGTGCAAATTCCGTTTCGGTTACCTGCAGCTCATTCAGCTGTACCTTATCAAACTGTAAAGCGTATTTGCGAACAGCGGCATCGCCCTGTTGCTGCACCTCCTTCAAAATAGCGGCCACATTGCTTTCCAGCGCAGTGGTATCCATTACCGGGCGTTGTAAAAGTGCCGGCCAGGATGCGTTATCAGGATACTCAAATATTTGCATGAGCCAATTGTCAATTACGAATTATCAATTACGAATTAAATGCAGCGACTGAATGAAGGGACCACTTTGATCAATCTAAAATCAGATGATCATTTTCTCAATAGGCACTACCAGTATGCCTTGTGCACCGGCGGCTTTCAGGCTTTCAATAATGTCCCAGAAATCATTTTCATTCAGTACGGAATGTACGGAGCTCCAGCCTTCTTCTGCCAGCGGCAGCACGGTGGGGCTTTTCATACCAGGCAGCAGGCTAATGATCTGCTGCAGGTTATTGTTAGGCGCATTCAGCAGAATGTACTTGTTGTTCTTTGCCTTTTTTACTGCCTTTATGCGGAACAGCAGCTTGTCCAGTATTTGCTGTTGCGCGGCATTCAGCCCATTGTTGGCAATCAGCACAGCCTCTGATTTCAGGATCACTTCTGCTTCTTTAAGGCCGTTCATGAACAGGGTGGAACCGCTGCTCACCAGGTCACAGATAGCATCTGCCAAACCAATACCAGGCGCTATTTCCACAGATCCGCTGATCTCATGGATCTCTGCGGTAATGCTGTTCTTTTTCAGGAAATCATCTACAATTACCGGGTAAGTGGTGGCAATGCGCAGCTTGTGCAGGTCCTGCACACCGCTGTAGTCCATGGCTTTGGGTACGGCTACGGATAAACGGCATTTTCCAAAACCCAGCTTTTCTACTACCTGTACCTGCTTGTTCTTTTCCATCACTACATTCTCACCCACTATGCCTAAGTCGGCTACACCGTCTTCTACGTATTGCGGAATATCATCATCGCGCAGGAAAAATACTTCCAGGGGAAAGTTGCTGGCTTCTGTCTTTAGCCGGTTAACCCCGTTGTTGATGTCTATACCGCATTCTTTGAGCAGTTTAATAGAATCGTCGTGCAGGCGGCCTGATTTCTGGATGGCGAGTTTAAGCTTCATAAAAGATGAATGTTCAGTAAAAACAACAGCGGCTTACCTTTTCCGGTAAGCCGCTGATATTTAGATATATTTTATATACATAATATCATCCCTGCCTACCGGTGTGGTAAGTATGGTGGTGATGATGGGTATGTACGTTAGTGATCATAATGACGGGGCAAAAATAGTAAGAAATGTGGAAAATCAAAATTAATTGCCCATTAATTCAAAGTAAAGTCCACACCCTGCGCATCGCGGCTGTTAGCGCCTACAAATACGGTAAAGGCGCCCGGCTCATAGGTCCACCGCATATCCTTGTCGTAAAATTTCAGGTCTTCCACGCTAATGGCGAATGTTACGGTTTGACTTTCTCCTTTCTTCAAAAAGATCTTTTTAAATCCTTTCAGCTCTTTTACCGGGCGGGTTACGCTGCCAACCTTGTCGCGGATGTAAAGCTGCACTACCTCTTCCCCATCGTAGCTGCCGGTATTGCTAACATTCACGCTTACCTGTAAAGGCGCGGCAGCCGTGATCTGCGGCTTGCTCAGCTGCAGGCTGCCATAGGTGAATTTCGTATAGCTTAACCCGTATCCAAAGGGATACAACGGTTCGTTGGATACATCCAGGTATTTGGATGAGTATTTGTTGTTAGGATCAATGGGGCGGCCGGTGGTGCGGTGATTATAGTAGATAGGGATCTGGCCCACATTCCGCGGAAAGCTCATGGTGATCTTACCGGCAGGGTTATAATCGCCAAACAGCACATCTGCAATAGCATTACCGGCTTCTGTGCCCAGGAACCAGGTTTCTACAATAGCTGGAATGTGCGCATCTTCCCACTCCAGCGTAAGCGGGCGGCCATTCATTAATACCAGCACCACTGGTTTACCGGTGGCGTATACTGCCTTTAATAATTCCTGCTGGCTTTCCGGTATGCTGATGTTGGAACGGCTGGCTGCTTCGCCCGTCATGCCCTGCGATTCGCCCAGGGCCATGATCACAACATCTGATTGCTTTGCAAGCGCTACTGCTTCGGATAACAGCTGTGCGCTGTTGGCCGTATCAGCTGCTTCCAGCCGCTGTTTTTGCATGGCCTTTTTTAATAAGCCGGTATCGCTGGTTATATGGGCGCCTTGTACATAGCTAACTTTTACGGCTGTACCCAGCTTGTTCTGAATGCCCTGTAATAAGCTCACTGCTTTGCCGGCATCGCCTGCGGCCGACCAGTTACCGATCACATCCCGCTGGCTGTTGCCCAGGGGGCCTATGAGGGCAATGCTGCCCTGCTTTTTCAGCGGCAGCAGCTGTGTTTCATTTTTAAGCAGTACAATGGAGCGTTGCGCTATTTCGCGGGCAGCCTGTAAATTCTCGGGGTTCATGATCTCTTTAGCGGCGCGTAGGGTATCGCAATACTTAAAGGGATCTTTGAACAGGCCCAGATCATACTTGGCGGCAAGAATGCGGTACACTGCATCATTGATAAGCTGCAGTGTGATCTTTTTATCCTGCAACAGCTTCTTTAACTGGGTAGCAAATACGCTGCCCTGCATATCCATGTCCACCCCGGCATTCAGGGCCAGGGCAGCGGCCTCATACTCATCTTTAGGTACACCGTGATTGATCATTTCATTGATAGCGGTATAATCCGTTACCACAAAACCTTTAAAGCCCCATTGCTTGCGCAGCAGCTCCGTCATCAGCCATTTGTTGCCGGTAGCGGGTATGCCATCCACTTCGTTAAAGGAGGTCATTACCGTAGCTACGCCCGCATCTATGGCCGATTTATAGGGCGGTAAATAATCCTGCATCATGCGGCGGCGGCTCATATCCACTACATTATAATCGCGGCCTGCTTCCACGGCGCCATATAAAGCAAAGTGTTTTACACAGGCCAGTATGGTATTATTGGCGGCAAGGTCTGTACCCTGGTAGCCCCTTACCTTGGCTTTGGCCACCTGTACACCGTACCAGGTGTCTTCCCCTACCCCTTCGGCCACGCGGCCCCAGCGGGGATCGCGTGCAATATCCACCATGGGGCTAAAGGTCCAGTGCAGCCCATCGGCGCTGGCTTCCTGTGCGGCAATACGCGCGCTTTTTTCCAGCAGGCCAAGGTCCCAGGTGCAGGCTTCGCCTAAGGGAATGGGGAAAATGGTCTTATGGCCATGGATCACATCGTAACCGAATAACAGGGGGATCTTCAGACGGGTGCCCATAGCCATTTCCTGCAGTTTGCGGGTATACTGCGGCGTGTAGGCGTTAAAGATAGATCCGCACAAACCGGCTTCAATATCTTTTTTATAACCCGGCCTAACGAAGGGGCCGGTAACATCCATATCGCTGGTGAGCAGGTTAAGCTGGCCTATTTTTTCTTCCAGCGTCATGCGCTGTATTAGCTGGGTAAGGAATTGCTTTTTAGCTGCTGATGTTTGCTGGGCCTGGGCTGGGGCTGCAAGTACAATGGCAAGGAGGGCCATTATACTGCCGGTAAGGATCCGTTTCATGACGTGCTTATTGTTTAGATAGGGTTAAAGGTACGTAACCCGGCTATTGTAAACTTCAAACCGGATTATTTAATCGATCTGTAAACCTTTTCCAGGATAAGTTATCTCTGTCTTATTCCATTAAACCACGGGGTATCCAAATAAAAACAGGCTGTATCATATATTGATACAGCCTGTTCCCTCTCAAAGGATATCTTTTATAATTATTCTGTTTTTAAACTCTTTACCGGGTTGGCTACTGCGGCTTTTACCGCCTGGAAGCTGATAGTAAAAAAGGCAATTAATAACGCCAGTAAAGCTGCTATTGCAAACACCCACCACTGGATACTGATACGGTAGGCAAAATGCTGCAGCCATTGCTGCATGCCCCAACCCGCAATGGGCGCGGCTATGAGCGCTGCTATAATTACCAGCTGCAAAAATTCTTTGGATAACAGGCTTACTACCTGACTTACAGAGGCGCCCAGCACTTTACGGATACCGATCTCTTTCACCTTTTGCTCTGCCGTGAACAGGGCCAGGCCGTATAATCCCAGGCAGGAAATAAATACGGCCATAATGGTGAAAATGGTGATGATAGTACCGGTACGCCGTTCCATTTCATAATTATGCTGGAACTGCCGGTCTAAAAAGTAATATTCAAAAGGCTCTTCGCTGTTAAGGGTTTTCCAGGTAGCGGCCAGGGATTGCAGGGCGCTTTGCAGCTGCTTTGTATTGAGGTGCACCATCAGGTAGTTATACTGCCCCTGCTGCATTTCAAAGCTGTAAGATTTAATGGGTTCCTGCAAACCTTCAAAGTGAAAGTTCTTCGTTACGCCAATGACCTCGTAGGTATACTTGTGGTCCTGCCAGTCAAAGAAAATGCGTTTGCCAATAGCTTCTGCCGGCTGGTAGCCCAGCTCGCGGACGGCTTTTTCATTTAACACGATCTTGTTAAAACCGGCAGTATCTGCTGCAAATCCGTTGGAGAAAAAGCGGCCGGCCAGCAAGGGGATCTGCAATGTGGCGGCATAATCATAGTCTACCCAGTTGGAGCGGATGGCTATTCCTTCTTTGGATGACTTACCTTCCGTATAAAAAGATTTATCAGCAACTACGGCTTTGCCGGGGTAAGTGTCACAGCCGGAAGCCTCTGCTACCAGGCTGCTTTTTTTGACTTCCGTTTTAAAGGCCAGGTACATCTTTCTGGCATGTTCTGTTCTCAGGGGTATCACTATTTGCTGCGATTGCTGGAAGCCCAGCTGCTGGTGCTGCATATACCGCATTTGCTGCAAAATGATGATGGAAGCCAGAATAAGGCAAATGGCAATGGCAAACTGGAAAACGACCAGCCCCTTGCGCACGAACACCGCGGCAAAACTATTCTTTAGCCGCCCCTTTAATACCTGTACCGGGCGAAAGGCGGAAAGGTAAAAAGCCGGGTAGCTGCCGGCCAGCAAACCCGCCACCAGCGTAAGTGTAATAAAAGCGGATATGTACAAAGGATTGGCCAGCACATTTAAGGTGATGGCGCTCCCGGAAACATCATTGAACAAGGGTAGCAGGGAGGCCAGTAAAACAACGGCCAGCACTAATGCAATTACGCTGGCCAGCACCGATTCGCCTATGAACTGCTGCACCAGCGAGCCGTTACCGGCGCCAATGGCTTTGCGGATCCCCACTTCCACCGCACGTTTGCTGCTGCGGGCAGTGGAAAGGGTCATGAAATTAATGCAGGCGATCACCAGTATGAACACCGCGATCAGGATGAGCATATATACATAGGTAATGCTGCCATTACGGGCAAACTCCGCGTCAAGGTGGGAGTGCAGGTGAATAGCTGTTACCGGCTGCAGGAAATGCTTTTTATCGAACCCGGCTGCTTTCAGCCATTTGCGCTCATATTTTTCTATAAAGGCAGGGAATTTACTTTCCAGCACTGCCGCATGGGCGCCGGGTTTAAGCCGGAGATAAGTATAGAAGATATTATTAACGGCAAAGTCGGTAGTGGTACGCGCAAACTCGCCCATACCCCCGCTTTGCAGCGACATAAAAAAGGTACCGTCAATATGCGATTTGCCGGTTGGGTTGAACACGCCGGTGATGCGGTAATCAATCTGCCCGTTGCTGTTATTAATGCGGATGATCTTATTTAATGCGGGCGCAGCGCCAAATAATTTTGCGGCGGTTTCTTTTGAGATCACCACAGTGTTGGGCTCCTGCAGGGCATTATAGGGGTCGCCTTCTGTAAAATGATAGTTGAATATGCGGAAAAAAGGCGCATCGGCCATATAACCATGGCTCTCATAAAACGACTTCACCAAGGCGCCGCCTTCATAATACTGCAACAGGCTCTTATCCTCGTTATAGGGCACAAACAAACGGGCTGCCTGCTCTACTTCCGGGAATTCCTGCTGCAGGGCGGCCGCAATGGGCGCGGCGCTCACGGCATTGGGAATAGCCCCTTCCCGGCCAATGCTTATAGTACCCAGGCGGTATAGGTCCTGAGGGCGCCGGTGTTGCCGGTCATAGCTGAACTGATCCTGCACATACAGTAAAATAAACATGCAGCAAGCCAGGCCAATGGCTAAGCCAGCCACGTTAATAATGGAAAACACCTTGTTGCGCCACATATTGCGCCAGGCGGTTTTAAGATAGTTTTTAAACATACCCGGGAATTAAGCATATAAGGGCACACAAAGGGAGTGCTGGATTGTGTGGGGATTGATTACCAGATGATTGTGATGTAATAGCAAGGGAAAATGTCCGGTTTTAAGGCAGTGGGGTGTTCGAATCTGGACGCGGGTTACGCCATTACCGCCTGCTTGGCGGCCACGGGTTTGGCCTTGCTTTTCTTATGCCTGCGGCCCCACCAGATATAAACGCCGGTAACGGGCAGGCTGGCGGCAATAAGACTGGCGCAGAAAGCCATGATCTTGCCGGGCAGGCCCAGTACGGCGCCTACGTGTATATCATAGTTCATACGGGCCAGCTTATCCGCAGCAGATGCTTTAGCAAAACGGTTGTAGGAGTGGGTAACCGGTATTTCCTGAAGGGTATATTGATCAAAAAAGAGAATGTCCTGCTTCCAGTAAGTATCCAGATCCGGGTTGGCTACGGCAGAAATGGCGGCAGTATCGCTTTCCGGGTAGTGCACTTCTATGATCTGCGCTTTGGGATAATCTGCTTTCATTTTTTCCCAGAGCCGGTCTGTAACCGGGGTGGCAGCGGCCAATGCAGCGGTGTTCTTTTTAGAGAAAGGCTCGTAATATTCCACCAGGCTTTTACCGCCGGAGCTTGTCCAGTACACGGTTTTGGCAAACCATTGAAAGCCCATCACCAAACCGGTAAGGGCTATAAAAATGATCACCCAGCTAATATAAAAGCCCATCACATTATGCAGGTCATAGTTCACCCGCCGCCACCGGGCATTCCATTTTACGGAAAAGCGCTGTTTGCTGGCTGCCCGGTTCTTAGGCCACCACAATACCAGGCCGGTAATAAGCATGATTACGAAAATAAGGGTGGCGCTGGCTACAATGGGCTGGCCAATGGCGGGCGGCAGCCATAAATAGTAATGGCCCATGATCACGATCCGGAAAAAATCGCGGTTCATATCCTTTACCTTCAACACCTGCCCGCTATAGGGATTAAAGTATACGATGTAATAATATTCCGGGTCGGCCGCATAAAAGGCTACTTCCGCGGCCCGGTCTTTGGGGAAAAAGCTTACACTGTGCGGGAGCTTGCCGGGCAGGGCTTTTTCTGCGGCGGCCTTTAATACAGAGGGCGGCAGAAAAGGGCGCTGCTCATTTTTAATATACCGGTAAGGGGTAGTTACACTTTCAATTTCGTGCTCAAAGGCCAGTATACAGCCGGTAATACCCAGGAATAAAACTACCAGGCCGGAGCTAAGCCCCAGCCAAAGATGTATTTTCCCAATCCAGTACTTCAGATCCTTTTTCTTAGTTCCCATATGGTAAAGCCGGCGGCCTAACACGCCTTATTATAGGTATTTAACATATAAAAACGTTTGCCTTACAGCTATCGTCCCCATTTGTTAATGCCTTTGTCACTTATCAGATTACCCGGCAAAATTGCGATTAAAGCGGCTAAAGTGTTTACGGGATCGGGAAAATTATTTACGGGATGCGAAAAAAACTGAACCGGATAGGGCAATGGCCCCGGGACGGATCTATAACAGCGTGGCCTACACGACGTTTCCACCGCGGGGCTTTTTACCGGTTAAAATACCTGCCGGTTCCTGATGCCGGTAAAGCGGAAACCATATACTTATCCGGTAACCCTTATTTCCGCAACCCGCCTGGTGCCGTATTAATTGCACAGGATCATGCCCGCCTGTTTTTACAGAGTTACGGTTATGATCATTCACAAAAAAAATTATTTACGTTAACAACGGTCAAATAATATTTTCTGTACTTTTAGTTGGTATAAGTTAGGCACAACTGCTTGTCATAAGAATTACGAACCTTGCCCTGAAAGTTAGATGCTCTTCCTTAGAATTGTTGCCTGGTTCCGGCTATTGTATCGTAGACACCGGGAATCATATACCGGCTACGGGCCAACGTTATGAACAGAAAAACCAAATCTAGTGTATGAAACGAAAAGTGGAGCAACACAATGACAAACAATTATTACGCAGACTCAGAACGGGCGACCCAAATGCGTTGAACGATGCCTATCGTCAATACCGTGTATGGCTGCTGGTGGTAGCTACTACTTATCTCACCGATGAAGCTGAAGCCAAAACCCTGGTGGAAGACTTTTTTATAGAATGCTGGGATAAAAATTTATTTAAGGATGTTCGCGTTCCGTTAAGGACTTTTCTTTTCAAAACCCTTACAGAGCGTTGCAAAAAACAGGGTATACAGGTAAACATGTACCCCTGATAAATCTTCGGGAATAGATCAACAATATGTCATTTTATTGACCGGTAGTACTATTATTACTTCTACTTCGACCATGTCATTATTTGTATGACTGCCAACGAAACAACTTTGTAGCCTTGACACACACACAACAACAGAACGAACACCTATGGCAACTGATGTTTGAGAAAGTTGCCGGCGTGATCTCCACGAAAGACCTGCATTACCTGGAAGCGCAGCTCCGGGAAGATGAATCCATGCAGGAAGCATTCCACGCAATACAGATCACCTTTGGTCATGAGGATCTTGAACGTTTAAAGGAGGATGAGGACTGGACCGATCTTTTAAGCATGATCAAAACCCGGCCACGCACCGCCCACCTGCACCGCTTTGGTAAATATACCATGGCAGCTGTGCTGGCAGGCCTGCTGGTAAGCAGCGCGGGGCTTTACTTTTTAACGAACCGTAAAACAAAACCACCCTTAGCTGCTGTTACTGCCGGCGAATCCCCGCAGGCAGTGGTATTACAGCTGGCCGACAGTAAAACCGTGCTGCTGTCAGACAAAACCACCAACATCAGCCTGGGCGATGTGCAGCTCCACAATGCGTCAGACCAGCTCACTTTTAGCAGCCCAGACAATTTTTCTGTATATGGCGGACAGCATACGCTGATAGTGCCGGTAGCTAAATCGTACAGGGTTACCCTGTCCGATGGTACAGCTGTATGGCTGAATGCCGATACCCGCCTGCAGTTTCCCTTTAGCTTTAATGGCAGCAGCCGGGAAATTACCCTGCTGAGCGGGGAGGCATTTATAGAGGTGGCCCCTGATGCCGGCCAGCCTTTTATTGTACACACACCTAACAGCACCGTACAGGTATTGGGCACGGCATTTAATATTAATGTCTACAACCCAAAGCAGGTGCGCCTGTCGCTGGTAAGCGGGTCTGTTAAAATGAACACCCATGGCGCAGCTGTAGTGGTAAAACCCGGTATGGAAGCGGTGTACACGCCGCCCGATGGCTTATATACACAATCCTTTGACGAAAAAACGGTGCTGGGCTGGAAAGCCGGTAAACACTTCTTTGATAAGGCCTCCCTGCCAGATATCTGCCTGATCCTGTACCGCCATATGGGTATTAAAGCGGTTATAGACAGCGGCCTACAGGGCCATGATATTCACTTTAACGGTATGGTGGATAAGTATAAACCCATCCAGGAGTTTATGGATGATGTGAAGAATATGACCGGGGTAGATTATTACTTTGACAGGCAGGGTATACTGCACTTCAGATAAACTGCTTAATACAGCATTACTGCTGTTATATATTGCTTAAAGGTTGAGGTACGTTACAAGGGAATAATAAGTACCTCCGGCGCATTCCGGGTGATGCCGGCATGCGCCACAAATGCACTATTGGCGGCCATGGCCGCCAATTTGCTTTTTACAGACGCCCTGGCAGATCAGGTACATTCCCCCGTTATGACCGGCCTGTTTTAACCCGGTATTTGTAATAAGCCACTACGGCAATCCGGCTACAGTAAAGCATTGCAAAGACTACATCCGCTGGCAAAAATCTTTCAGTAACCAAAAGGTTTCATTATTTTTGTGGCAGGGGAATTTTTCATCCCCGGCTAATTACATTTATCATGAGACGGGATGTTTTCCAGGCGATCGCGGATCCAACGAGAAGGGAAATTATACACTTGCTGGCCCAGCAGGCCCTTAACCTGAATGCGGTAGCAGAGAACTTTGATATCAGCCGGCCAGCTATTTCCAAACATATAAAGATACTCACGGAGTGCGGGCTGGTGGTGATCAAACAACAGGGCCGGGAACGGTATTGTTATGCGGAGCTGCAAAAACTGCAGGAGGTAGCGGAGTGGACTGAAAAGTACCGTATTTTCTGGACCGGGAAACTGGATGCGCTGGAAAATTTCCTGGAAAAAACGCAGCCCCGGAAGAAAAAATAGTTGTCATTTTCCCCACCGCCCTAGGGGGATTGCGCCTATAACGCTCAGAATAATTACATCGCGCTATAAATAATACTTCAGTCCTCCCAAGCAGCCATCACAGGACATTTTAGTAAATTATAAATATGCCAGGCCTAAGATCCGGCCGGCCGGGTATGCCGTATATTTTCAAGGAACACTCCTATACTGATACATTCCTACTGTTCACTTTGTCCTGAATTTAGCTGCATTTCATTATTCATCTTACCCAATTACGGAAGTATGAATCCGAATGATCAACTCTTATTGAACCGCTTGAAGGCTGGTGATGTTACTGCTTTTACGCAGCTCGTTAGCCAGTACCGCCGCTGGATGGTTTATATAGCCTATACGCTGCTGGAAGATGAAACTGAAGCGCATGATGTTGTGCAGGATTTTTTTATGGATTGCTGGGAGAAACAATTATTCACGAACGTAACCATATCACTAAAAAGTTTTTTGCACTGCGCCATGAAGAACCGTTGCCTGAACCGGCTACGGGATGAGGCTTTGCGCCGGAAGAAATTAAAGCTGCTGTTACAGCAGGCTGCCGAGCTGCCCCTGCAGCCTGCTGAGATCAGTGATTTCTGGGAACGCGTGCTGCAGGTGGTAGAGCAGGTACCGCCCGCGTCTGCGCAGGTATTCCGGTATACCTATTTTGATGGTATGAACCGTAAGGAAGTAGCCTTACAGCTTGGCATCAGCCCCTCTACCGTCAAACACCAGCTGGCGCGCTCCCTGCGCATTGTACGTAACCTGCTGCTGCGCAGCCACCAGCTTCATTACTGATCCTGCATTTCCAATACCACCGGCCCTAATAAACCGGATTCCAGCAGCTGCCATTCCGGGCGGATGGTGATATTGGTTTTAGTGAACCGTTTTTCCGCCGGCTGATCACGATCGCCTACCAGGCGGTTACGCCAGCTGTTGATCACTTCTACTTCCAGTACATTTTTACCCGGTTGTATATCGTTTAAGGCTATACGATAAGGCGGCGTCCATAATACCCCGATCTCTTTTCCATTTAATTTTACCCCGGCAATGCCTACATCTTTTACAGCGCCCAGGTTAAGGTAAATGTGCTTTTGCTTTGGATCATAATTAAACTCCTTATGATATACCACGCTGCCGGAGTAGTAACGGATGCCGGGTTCCGGCCTTTCCGTCCAGCTGGTCAGGGACGGGAACTCCACAGATGCCGGGCCTCCCCAGCGTTCATCAAAGTGTAATTGCCAGGGCCCCTGCAGGGTATCTGTTACCCTAAACTCCGGGAAGTTGGTGGCTGCTGTGCCTTGCTGTGTAACCGGCACAGGCTTGCGGAACACTACAAACCAGGAGCCATAAGGCGCAAAAGATACCGGCACCGTAGTAACACCTTTTTCCTGTGTATACGCTACTGCCGCTTGGGTGCGGCCGCTTACCGGGTCCCAGAACTCCGGCTGGCGCCCGCTTACCCGGAAGCTAACGGTAGCTTTTGTGGCTGTTTGCTTCCGGCTGCTAATGAAATAATAATCCGCTTCATTCCAACGGTGATGGATATATCCAAATGTATCTGTAAGAGGCGCTTCAAAATGACAGTCTTCCGCTATGTGCTGTAAGGCCAGCCATTCTGCGGCAGTGTAACCCCAGGCCATATGCCCCTTGCCTACTGCCCGGCTGCCTGCTTGCTGATTGGCCGTACTGTCTGTGCCCCATAAATGCGCTACCAGCTGTTGTAATGTTTTGCCGGAAGTAGCATACTTTTCCAGGCTTACAGTTCGCTGTGTACGCGGGCCAATTACCGTGGCGCCGGCACTTACCAGCTGATCTATTTTTTGCAATGCAGCCAGTGACATTACCCGGTGTTTGGGCAATACCAGCACGCGGTAACGCATACCATGCGGCAATGTGATCCAGCCTTGCTGTACCTGTAAGGCCATTAACCGCTCTTCATTGATCACGTCATAATCGTACCCGGGTAAAGCGCCCGCGGGATCATCTTCTTTCAGCCGTGCAATATTCGGTACATGATCTCCATAATAATATAACACATCCGCTACAAAACGGCCCTGCTGCATCATGTACTGCGCGCGGGCCATGTAGCTCCAGAAGGCATCTGAATATTTCCACCAGGTTATGTTGGGATTAAAGTGCGTGCCTGCAAAATATTCCTGCCCCGGCAAACCCATTTCAGGCGGCGAGCTGGTAAAGGTATGCAGCAAGGTAAGGTTCAGGCCTGCACACAGCTCATGGTCAAAGCTGGGTTTCATTTCTTTCCAGATAATATCGTCCCAGTGGTGGCCAATCGTGGTAAAAGCTTCTGCGCCTACCAGGTTTTTATTGTAGATGTGCGCTGCGCTGGCGGCCTGCTTCACAAAAAAACGGCTTTCCGGCAAAGGGCGGTGTGCGGAGGGCGACCAAAACTCGCCCATCATAATTTCACTATGCCCAAAATTCTTTAATCCATCAAAGGGTCCGGCGTGCGGGCCGGCGCTTTCCGGCTGAATTCCCATGCCATAAGCGGCCGCTTTTTCCTGGAAAACCTTGTAATGATTATCGGCTATACAATCGCTGATGGTTTTGCGCAGGTCTGCTAAAAAACGGTTGCTCACCTCGCGGCTGTCAATGAGCTTACCGGCTACTATAGGTAAGTAAGGGAGTATATCATATCCCCTGCGGTTGCGGAACTCCTGCTGAAAATCCTCTGTCCAGTTAATGCCGCCCAGCTCCCAGCTGTCTGTTTGCAGATAACGCAGCGTGGTACCCGCATCCTTGCCAATGCTTTGCAGCAGCGGCTCTACATGCGTATTCCAATACCTGGTAAAATGCTGCCGGCTCATGTAATCAATTACTAAGCCCTGCCATTTACCGCTAGAGGTAGAAATTTCCGCGCCGTTGAGGGTGTACCCAAATCTTAGGATCACCCATTTGCCTGCAGGCGCTTTCCAGCTGAGGACACCCTGTGCATTCATTTTTTGCGTAAGGTTAATAACAGCGCTGTGCTGTGCATGTACCAGCTTATTATTGGTGGTATCCTCATTCAGCAGAAAGCGTGTATCCGTAGCAGAGCCGCCTACTTCATCAAAAGCTGCTTTTTGTTTCAGGTTATGCAGGGGTTGTATGCCGGTGGTATCCCTGTAGGGGAAGGCCAGCACGGCAATGTCTTTATAAAACCCGTCCCGCGCCCCTGGTACCGGTAAGGACTGTACGTAGTTCTGATTACCATTGATGATGGTTTGCGACCAGGTTAAACGTTTGGCGGCTTCCTGCGGTTTTACATCCGGTGCGCCCAGGTTCCAGCCGCTTTGTATGTTAAGGCTTAATACCAAACCTAAGCGGTGTGCTTCCTGTACGGCAAAGCGGAACAGCTCCTGCCAGGCGGCTGAGCCAAACAGGGGGCCTTCGGGTACATTACTATTTCCCCGCTGATCCTGCCCGCCTGCGTCAAAGATACAGGCCCCGCTGAAACCCTTTGCCTTCATGGCTTCCAGGTCGCGGGTAATGGACTGTTTGCTTACATTGCCATTCAGCCACCACCACCAGCAGCGGATGCCGTAGGCAGCTGGCGGCTGCTGAAAGGCCGTTTCAGAGAGTTGTGTATTTGTATTGTTATTGGGTTGTTGTGCAAATGCCTGTTGTGATAGTAACAAACCGGATAAAAGGCCGGTTAAGATTATGCTGGATCTCATACGCGTATTTATGAAAGAAATGTAAAATTATAATGATTATCCGTCATTGCGAGGCGTAAAGCGAAGGTGCTAAGCGTGGGCGCCGAAGCAATCTCCCGAATGGCAGGAGATTGCTTCGGCCCTGCTTCCCGCTGGTCCTGACGCACGGCCTCGCAATGACCTTGGTATCATTTAATCCATCAGCTGCACTTCCCTGCGCGGGTATTGGTAAATAAGCTTTATGCTGGTATAGGCGGCAGGCACCAGGTAAGCTTTCAGACTCTTTTCCCTGGCTGCATGCGCCTGCATAATGGCAGTGCCCTGGCCGGTGCGCAGCAGGTCAAACCAGCGGTGATCTTCAAAGGCCAGCTCTACCCTCCGCTCCTGCCATACAGCCTGGCGAAAGGCTTCCTGCGTGCTTACATTCAAGGCGGGGTTGGCGTTACCGGATGTTTTGGGTAATAACCCCGCGCGCTGGCGTACCTGGTTCAACAATGTATATGCTTCCCCGTTAGCTGCAAAACCGGCTTCATTCAAACACTCCGCCAGCATCAGCAGAACATCTGCAAAACGGTATACCGGGAAGTTGCTGGCTGTCTGGTAACGGATGGCATGCGGCGTTTTATACTTGATCACATACGGTACTATCTTACTGGTATTGGGATCGGTAAAGGTAAGGCTGATGGATGCATCCTTTCGTTTATCACCTGCTTCATATGCATCCAGCATATCCTGGGTGGGAATGTTCCAGCCTGACCCGGAGCCTGTATACAAACCAAAACCGGTAATGCCGCTGCCGGCATTATAAGGTGCAAACTGGTACATAAAATCGCTGAACTCATTAGAGCTGCCTTCCATGTACTGGATCTCAAAAATGGATTCCACACTGTTCTTGTTAGCCAGCGTGTACAGGCTGGCATAATCTGGCAGCAGGGTGTACCCGTTGGGCGACTGCATAACAGCGCGTAACAGCGGCACCGCGTTATTGTATTGCTTTTGCGTAAGGTATACTTCTGCCAGCAGGGTTTGTGCGCTGGCTTTTACCGCACGTCCCTTATCCTTGGCGTTGGTCCATGCATCGGGCAGGTTGGCGATAGCTGTTTGCGCGTCCGCTATGATCTGGGTGTAGATGTCTGCTGCCGGTTTACGTTCGGCTACGTTAAAGGCATCGTTGGTGGAGGTTACTTCATGTGTAACCAGTGGAATATCGCCAAAGGCGCGTACCAGGTTAAAGTAATAGAAAGCCCGCAGAAAGCTGGCCTGGCCGGTGATCTGCGTTTTTATGGTGGCGTCTATGGTGGCGCCGCTTAAGTGATCCAGCACAGTGTTACAGCGCGCAATGCCATTGTAGCTATAGTTAAAGTACGCGTATACAAAATTGTTATCATCCTGCTCGCGGAACTCATCCAGCTCTTCGCGTGCAAAACCGGAAGCATCGCCGGTATTCTTCTGGTAAGAGGTGTTGTCGGAACGCATTTCCGTCATTACCCAGTGGCTGCCGGTGAATAAACCCTGCAATGGTGCATAAGCGCCGTTTAAGGCCTGCACAAACTGGTCGGCGGTCTTAAAATAATTACCTTCTTTCTGGAACTGCTCAGGCGATATATCCAGAAAGCTTTTTCCGCAGGCGGTAAGCAGCAGGCAGGTAAGCACTAAATATCTTGTGTGTTTCATGTTACATGTTTTTGAATAAACCATCACTCCTATAACTTCAGGTTTGCACCCAGTGTAAACGTGGCTGGTACCGGGTAGCCGGTATAGTTCACGCCCGGCGCCAGGGAGTTGCTGCCGTTCACATTCACTTCCGGGTTGCCCCTGTAGGATGAGAAGATCCAGGCATTCTGCGCGCTGAAGTATACCCGCACATTGTTGGCTGCTTTTATTTTAAAATTGTAGCCCAGGGTAATATTCCGTATAGCCACGTACGATGCATCTTTTACCCACAGGGAGTTGATCTCACGCGCCAGCGGCGTGCTGGCTACCGTGGTAGGCAGCTGCCCGTTGCCCGGCTGCTGTGGTGAGCGCCAGCGGTTCTTTACATCTTCTTCTACATTAAATACCCCATCCAGGTTAGTGGTAAAACGTTTGTACAGGTCCAGCACCTTAATGCCCTGTGATCCGTTAATGAGGATAGACAGGTCAAAATTGCCGTAGTTGAACTTATTGGTAAGGCCCCAGGTAAAATCCGGGTAAGGGCTGCCCATAACGGTTTTGTCGGCGCTGGTAATATTACCATCGCCATTCACATCTTTATACTTCACGGTGCCAGGTACCTGCCCGGTTTGATGCGGTGATTTATCCACCTCTTCCTGGCTCTGGAAAATGCCTTCAAAAATATAACCGTAGAACATGCCCATTGGGCGGCCAATTAAGGAAATATTGGTGCTTTCACTACCGGAAATGATCTGTGATTTATTGCCCAGGTTCTGAATGCGGTTACGGTTAAACGCTACATTAAAATCCGTGCTCCAGCGGAAGGCATTTATAAAATTGCGGGTGCTTACAGAAAATTCCCAGCCATGGTTACGTACTTCGCCAATGTTGGCAATGCCGCTTTCAAAGCCGGATACGCTGGGCACATCAATGGTTTGCAGCATATTCTTTGTATCGCGGACATAATATTCACCTATAAAATAAATGCGGCCTTTTAACAGGGACAGGTCCAGGCCTACATCTGTTTGCCGGGATGATTCCCAGCCCAGGTCAGGGTTAGCCAGGGCGTTCACACGCACACCGCTGGCCAAACCACCGCCCAGCACATAGTTAGTATTGTTTAAGAAATTGCCGGTATTGTCAATTACCACGCCGGGTAAATAGGTATAGTTACCAATGTTATTATTGCCTGCCAAACCATGGCTGGCGCGTAATTTCAGGTCATCAATAAAACGGGTTTTCGGAAAAAAGGGCTCTTCAGATACCCGCCATCCCAGTGATGCGGAGGGAAAATTACCCCAGCGATTGTTCTGGCCGAAACGGGAAGAACCATCGCGGCGGAATACCACGCTGGCCAGGTAACGGTCTTTAAAACCATAGTTAATACGGCCCAGGAAAGAGAGCTGCCGCCATTCCTGTACAGAGGTTTGCCCGGTGATCACGGCTGCTGCGTTTAATGTGCGCACATTATCGTCGGGATATTGTGTGCCGGTAAAGTTGCCGAACTCGCCCCGCTCCTGCTGCGCGGTATAACCCGCCAGTAAGGAAAAGCTGTGCTGCTTCCATTGCTTATCATAGGTAAGCGTATTTTCATTCAGCAGGCTTAACACGCTGCCCGTATTATACTGGCCGCTTGCAGGCTGTGGGGGCGGGCTGCGGAAGCTGCCTACAAAGGAAGGCACGTAAATGTTCTGCTTATCGTTACTGTAATCAACATTCAGGGTGGTTTTAAAATTCAGGCCGGGAATAATTTCCCAGTTCACATACACATTCGTTAACGCACGTACGCTGTTCACTTTGTTAGTAGTGTTCTCCAATACATTCACCGGGTTGGCATTAGAAAAAGCATCTGTTGATCCTATCACCGGCGTAAAGCTGCCATCCGGCTGTTTTACGGGCGGCAAAGGGCTGTTCAGCAAACCCTGTGTAAGAATGGCGGTATTGAAGTGGCCTTCTGTTTCCTGCAGGTTGCGGATGTTATAGGTGGGTGAAAAGTTGAGGCCTATGGTAACATTCTTACGCACGTTGCCTTCAATATTTGCGCGGAAGGTATAACGCTGGAAAGCGGTATTGCGTACAATGCCCTGCTGGTTAAAGTATCCGCCGGACAGCAGTACCCTGATATCTTCTGATCCTTTGCTCCAGGTTACATTATAGCTTTGAATAGGTGCGGCATGCGTCATAGCATCGTACCAGTTAGTACCGGCGCCTAATGAATCCGGGTTACGGTATTCTTTGGGTACAGATGCCGGATCAAAGGTCTGCCCGGTAAATGCGGCCATATCCTGCCGGTGCTCTGTACGCCATTCGGCATATTCCTGCGCCGACATCATCTTTACACGGTTGCGTTTATACTCCTGCTGAATGCCGGTGTACAGATCCACTTCCAGGCGGCTGGTACCGGGTTTTGCTTTTTTTGTGGTGATGAGTATTACGCCATTGGCGCCACGGGAACCGTAGATAGCCGCTGCAGAAGCGTCTTTCAGCACCGTAATGGATTCAATATCATTGGGGCTGAAAAGGCTGAGCGGGTTTGAATATTTGTTGTAGTTGGTGGTAATGGGAAATCCATCTATCACGTACAGCGGATCATCGCCAGCGCCTATGGAGCCTGCACCACGGATGCGCACCACCGGGCTTCCACCAGGCGTGCCCGTTACCTGCATTACCTGCACACCGGCTACCTGGCCGGTCAGCTTCTGATCTACGCTTGTTACCGGCAGGTCTTTGATGGATTCTGCACGTACGGTGGATACTGCGCCCGTTACATTACGCCGTTCCTGCTTACCGTAACCTACTATCACTACATCCTGCAGGGATTGGGAGGCCGGCCGCAGCTGTATGTCTACCGTTGTTTTGCCTTCAACAGGCAGCTCCTGCGTTTCATAACCAATAAAGCTTACCAGCAGCGTTGGATTACTGCTGGTTACACGTAATCTAAAGGCGCCATCGGGATTGGTAACGGTACCATTGGTGGAGCCTTTTATCACCAGCGTTACGCCGGGTATGGGATGGCCCAGCTCGTCCCGGACCGTGCCGGTGATCACTTTTTCCTGGAAGGCTGCAACGGCAATGAGCTTGTCTTTATCCAGCGCATACAATAAGATGCGCTCATCCATCACCTTATAACCAATGTCCATTGGTTTTAATACTTTATCCAGCAGCACGCCCAGCTTCTCATTATTTACAGAGAATGACAGCTTGCGGTCTGTCCGGATCACCTCCGGGCTATACAGGAAGCGGATACCGGTTTGCTGCTGCAGCAGCTCAATAATGCCGGAAATTTGTGTAGGCTGTACTGTTAGTGTTACTCTTTTGTTCAATACATCCTGTGCGGATATTTTGCTGGCATACACGGTGCAGGCAAACATACCTGCCAGTGCCAGCTGTATTACTGTTATCCTCATGACAAGCAGTATTTTGGCCTTCCATGGCCTGTGCTGCGGCACATGAATGACCTGCGATGAATAGTGATCGCTAGATTTCATAACATGAAAATTTGTTGGTTTAATAAAAGGATCCGGGAATTAGGGCCGTGCTAAGCGGTATTGCGCCACAATACCGGCTGGCCTGGTGGAATTGATTTTGGTTAATTTTTCATAACTTGGAATTGTTTGTTCGTTTAGTAAAAGGATCCGGACAACACTAACAGCCGGTAATGCGCCACATTGCCGGCTTGTTTTTTATGCTGACCGTTATTTATTGCTGACTACTCTACATTTACACCGGGCAACCGTTGCCCCTGATAATAATCTTTGTACCCCTGATCTCATAGGCTGCATGTAATACCTGGCAGATCACTTCCATTCTGGCATTAAAATCCATGTTAGATATATCTCCTGAGAAATGGCAGCTGTTAATACGCTCATTCTCTACTTCTATTTCTATACCGTATACCTGTTCAAAGGTGCGCAGCACTTCCGGTAAGGGCGCCCTGTTAAATACAAAGCTGGCTGCTACAGCCACTGCACCGGCACTGTGTATACTGTCTGCCGGTACTACCGGCAATAAGGGCAGCGGATCTTCTACCAGCAATGCTTCAAACTGCCGGCTATCTTCCGAATAGATCACTTTCTGGTTAGGTGTCAGGATCACTCCATTGCTAACGTTGATCCGTTCCCGTTTGCGGGAAGCGGTAACCTGCTCATACACTTCTACCTTACCGCTGTGTACCGTTACCTCTACCTGTTTCTTCGGATTGGTTTTTATCCGGAAGCTGGTGCCCAGCACATGTGTGACCAGGTTATTGTAGAACACATAAAAAGGGCGGTCTGCATCATGGCTTACATCAAAAAAAGCCTCCCCTTCCAGGTACACTTCTCTTTTACCGCTTTTGAAATGCGGCGGGTATAAAAGTTTGGCGCCTGCTTCCAGTATCACGGTGCTGCTATCTTCCAGCTGTATGGTTAATGCCTGTGTGCCGTTGTTCTTTTTCTCCTGCAGGTATTGGGTGGCCAGTAGCTGCCGGGTGTTCTTGTTGTTGTAATACTCCTTATTATAAAAGAACAGTATTACTGTAAGCACAATCCCAATGGTGATCACGGCCAGCGCAAACAGGCGTATCAGGCGGCCCTGTTTGGTGGCTATCAGCGGTGCCTCCTCTTGCGGGGCTTCGCCTTCATGGGTGTTAATAGCGCGGTGCAGGCGTTCCATCTCCTGCTGGTATTCCTCTTCCGGCAGCTGCAGGGCAGCAAAGCTGATGAGCTGATCGGCGCTCATGATCACATCCAGCTTTTCCGGATGATTGCTGATCCAGTTCTGCCAGAAAAAAACATCTACGGGGTCTAACTTAAAATAGTACCGCAGGTAGGATTCATTGGCCGCAAAGTCTTCCGGTGCATATAATGTATAATCCATACGGGGGCTTTGTATATATATAAGTGCAACCAACATTCCATTTTTACTATGGAATTGTTATAAAAATTTAAAAATAATTTTTAACAGGCTGATAATTAGAAAAATAGTACCACTCTTAAACACTTACGCAGGATCTTGAGGGAGTCGTATACCTGGTTATAAATGGTACGCGGGGTGGTGGTGGTAAGGGCGGATATTTCTTCGTAGCTCTTATTCTCAAAGAATTTCATGCGGATGATCTCTATCTGGCGCTGGGATAGCTGCTGCATGGCGGCCCGTACTTTATCGGCCATTTCTTTTTTAGATTGCATGAGGATGAGCAGCTCTTCGTAGGGGCGTTCTGTTTCGGTAATGCGGGTTTCCATATCGGCTACAGCGTAATGCTGCAGCTTGCCGGCTTCCCGCTGAATTTTCCTGCGGAGATAGGTTTTGAGATAAGCGCCTACATGCTGTACCGGCGGCAGTTTGTGGCGGTTATACCATATTTCGAGGAAGAGCTCATGAATACAGTCTTTCACCAGGTCTTTATTACCACAGGTGCGGAAGCCTTCTGCAAAAAGCAGCTGGTAGTAAGCCTTGTACAACATAGTAAAGGCTTCTTTGTCATTGTCCCTTATGGCATCCCAAAGTTGATCTTCCACGTGGTATTACGTATGGTGAGTTAGCGGAATATAATAAATTATCTCCAACTAACTGTCCTATACTGTCATAATTCCCTTACCCATATGTTGCGGAAGCTGACCTTACTGCCGTGTTCCTGCAGCAGCAGCGGCAGTTTAGCGGCATGGCACACATATCTGGGATAACCGGCATATACCATGGGGCCTTTAATGGCTACGTGGTTCTGTATAAGGATGCCGTTCTGAAAAACGGTGATATAAGCGGGTGTTTTCAAAGACTGATCAGCATTAAATTCCGGCGCTTCAAACACTACATCAAAGGTTTGCCAGGTTTGCGGCGGCAGGCTTGCATTTGCCAGGGGTGCATATTGTTTGTAAATGCTGCCGGCCTGTCCATTATAATATATGCGTTCCCGGTACTGGTAGCTTTCGTAGATCTGCAGCTCATACAGGCCCATGAACAGCACCCCGCTATTGCCCATGTTATTGCGGCCTTTATTTTCTTTGGGATCAGGCGTTTTCCATTCTATATGGAGCTGTATGCTGCCAAAGGCCTGTTTGGTACGGATATCTTTTGCCTTGGGCACAATGGTAAGCTCATTGCCATTAACCGCCCATTTTACAGCGCTGCTGTCCGGGTGCTCCCATTTGTTAAGGTCCTGTGCTGTGGAAAATAACACAATGGCGTCTGAAGGCGCATGGCGTTTATCCGCAGGGGTTACCACCGGTGGCTGGTGCGACCAGTCTTCGGTGGCTTCAGGTTTTACTTCCTGGGCGAAGACAGCCATTGGGAGGAGGAGCAATATGAAGAAATACTTCATTTAGAATTACGAATTGTGTAGAGCGTGTTCAATTAATTATTACTTCACCACTTCTAACCGGTCATCTTTAACCTGCAGTCGGTATTTCTTTCCTTTTTGGGTAGATAGCTTCAGCGATTGCTGCCCGTACTTCAGCTCACAGGGCCCGCTGGCAGTAGCCGTTACCGTTAGCTGCTGCAGCTTACCTTGTTGCCAATTCATATTCAGCACAAAACCACCGCGGGTGCAAATACCGCTTACATGACCGGCTGGCCAGGCATCCGGCAGGGCCGGCAACAGGTCAATATAACCCATATGGCTTTGCACCAGCATTTCTGCGATGCCGGAAGCGCCGCCAAAATTACCATCTATCTGGAAAGGCGGATGTGCACCAAACAGGTTGGTAAATGAGCCGCCATGTGCTTTGCCGCCCTTCAGGTCTTCCGCTGGCGTTAGCAGGTTTTTGAGGATGAGCAATGCGTGGTTGCCATCTTTAAACCTTGCCCACAGGTTCACCTTCCAGGCAAGGCTCCAGCCGGTACCGCCATCACCACGGAATAATAAGGACTGGCGCGCGGCTTTCATAAATTCCGGCGACTGATCCCAGGTAATATCCTTACCGGGGAACACACCCCACAAATGGGATACGTGCCGGTGGCGGCTGGTAGTATCATCTACATCCTGCAACCACTCCCGCAGCTGCCCGAACTTACCGATCTGGTTAGGCGCTATCTGTTTATATTTTGTTTGCAGGGTTTGGCTAAAGGCAGCATCCGTATGCAGGATGGCGGCTGCATCTATGCAGTTCTTAAACAGGTCGCGGATCAGCTGGTGGTCCATTGTTGGACCGGCTACCAGGCCGCCGTTCTCCGGGGAATTGGAAGGGGTGCTGATTAACCATCCGGTAACACTGTCTTTCACCAGGAAGCTCACAAAAAAGCTGGCGGCCGCTTTCATAATGGGATACGCCTTTTGCCGCAAGAAAACAGGGTCTTTTGTGAATAAATAATGTTCCCATAAATGATGACTGAGCCAGGCTGCTCCTGTTACCCATATGCCGTGATTAGCTGCATTAATAGGCGCAGTGGCCCGCCACAGATCGGTATTATGATGTAATACCCAGCCTGGCGCACCGTACTGCTCTTTTGCAGTAACACGGCCGGTTTGCGCTACATCATCTATTAAACTAAACATAGGCGCTGTGCAGGGGGAAAGATTCCAGACCTCTGCCGGCCAGTAGTTCATCTCAAAGTTAATATTGGTGGTGTACTTGCTATCCCAGGGCGGCGTTAGCTGATCGTTCCAGATGCCCTGCAGGTTCATGGGCTGCCCGCCCGGGCGCGATGCTGCGATCATCAGGTAACGGGCATATTGTACATACAAGGCTGCCAGCGCAGGATCTGTGGCCGGTGTAAATTTCCGGATGCGCTGATCCGTGGGCAGCTGTGTTTGCCCTTCGCCCAGGTTAAGATCCAGTGTATTAAAGTATTGCTGGTAGTCTTTGATATGTGCTGCTTTAATACCTGCATAGGAAAGACCTTTTAGCTTAGCTGTTACCTGTGCGCAAAGAGCAGCCGGGTTGCCGCTTACATCTTTATAACTTTTGTAGCTGGTAGCAGCGGTGAGGTATAGCGTGGCTTCGTCTGCATCCTCAACTGTGACGGTACTATCCCCAACGGTTACACGCCCTTTACGTGCACTTAGCTTTAGCCAGCTTTCACCCTTTAGTACTCCATCTTTTACCTGCAGGAAAAGCGCCAGCGTGCTGTCATTGATCTTGCGGATGCGGTACGTTTTGTGTGGCGTTTTTATTGCTGCAGTGAAGCTGATGCTTCCCGGCCTGTCTGCTGTTAAATGTACTGCAATGGCCTTTTGCGGCGCGCTGGCCAGGTATTCGCGGGTATAATGAATATTGTTGGTAGTATAGGTGGTGCGGGCAATGGCGGTGTTCAGGTCCAGCTCCCGGTGATAATCCATTACTGCTGCAGTGGTATCCCTGAAGTGTAACAGCAGGTCGCCAAAAGGCTGGTATGCTGCCTCATAACGGGAGGCGGGCGGAGCGCTTTTTTGCCCCAGGAAATGTTCTTCAGCCAGCTGCTCTGCTTCTTTTTGCTTACCGGCTGCCAGCAGCGCGCGGATCTGGGGCAGGTATTGTACTGCGCCGGTGCGGGCATGTTCCCGCGGCCCATCTGTCCATAAAGTAGCTTCGTTAAACTGTAAGTGCTCTGTATTCACACCGCCGTAGATCATAGCTCCCTGATGCCCGTTACCAATGGGCAATGCAGCGGTCCATTTAGCGGCCGGGCTGTTGTACCACAAAGTAAGCACCTGCTTTTTTGCAGGCAGCGGTGTTATGATGCGGGTAAGATTGTTACCGCTGTAGATCTTTTCACCGTCGGCAAATATTTGAAAGCCTTTTCCTTTATGATATTTGTTGCCGGTCCTATCCCACAGGATGGTGAGCAGGCGGCCATGATAAGGCACCTGGTCCAGGCAAAACCAATCCCAGGTTCCTGCAGGGATCAGCGGCGCTATTTCTACCTGTTCATCACTGCGGGGTTTTAATCCTACCAGGTCACTGATCACCAGGTCACAGAAACCGGAGTGGTTGTAAAAGCTGCTGCGCGGGTCATCTCCTTTTAGCCAGTACCCGTTCTTTTCATCCTGGTACTCACCTAAATAAGGTTGCCCGTTCTTCTGGTGGGAACGGGCGTATGTTTTCAACGCGCGGTAATATACCTGCGCATTCATTCCATCGTGATTACGGTAATCTGTTAACAGGTTGGCTAATGCTTTTAATGTTTGCGTAGTGGCAAAGGGCCATATGGCGCCATCCCACTCACAACCACCGGTTCCGTGTGTACGAAAAGCAGGGTGCCGCTGTTCTGCGGTGGTAATACCCCAGGGTGCATCAAATCCCTTTGGATCGGTGAGCTGTTGCCAGGCTTTTGCATAAGTGGCCTTATCATCCGGCAGGTTAAAATACCAGGGTATAAAACCTATCTCCTCTCTTGCTCCGGATAAACCGCCTTTTGCAAAACGTACTTTAAAGAAGCTGGCTGTATCATCCCATAACTTTTCCTGCACGTCTGCTTTTAACTGTGCGGCTAATTTTGTATACCGGATACGCAGGCTGTCGCGTCCGGCCATAGCGGCTATCAGCGCCAGTGCGCGGGCATTGCCATACATATAGCTGTTTATGGTAGGGCGTATATTCCTCTCTTTACGGGAGCCGCTGATAGATTCTTCCATTCCATCTCTTACATCAAACTGCCAGAACATACCGTCCGGTAATAATTTTTCCTGCTCCCACAAACGGTAATCGGCATCCAGGGAATCCAGCATGCTGATGGCAAAATTGCGGTTGCCTGTAACCAGGTAATAATTGTAAACGGCATCGGCAGCCCAGCCGCTGAACTGGTGGAAGCGTGGCTTAGCCTGGCGTTTGTCTTTTTCCAGCCAGTAACGGATGTATTGGTCTACGTACTGCGTATCGCGCAGCCAGCGGCCTTCATAGATGTGATGGCCTGTGGCGCAGCTTAATGCATTATACCTGCCGGCATGTTTTACCGGTTCAATAAATTCTGTGAAAATGAAACCATCCGGTGTTTGCTTTAAGTGTTTGCGAAAGCTGTACCAGCGGTAATAATAGGTTTGTTCAATGGTGCTGTCCGGACAATCCAGTAAAGGAATATTGTTTTGCAGCCAGGTGGCCGCCTGCTCATCCGGCACATAATTCATTACATTCTTTTTATCGTCTACCCGGTTAAAGAATGTTACGTATTGCTGCAGGCGGCTGCTTTTCAGGAAAGGAGCTTTTTGCTGCGCCCATCCATTCATTCCTGCACACAGGCATAAACAAACACTTAAAAAACGTTGCATGGCTTCTTTTGATTACTTCTATTTCTTATTTCGCTTTTACTTTCAGGATGCCCTTCATTACCGCATAGTGGCCGGGGAAGGTGCATACGTACGGGTAATTACCCGGCGTTTTAGGCGCTATAAAATAAATGCTCTGCGAGGTTTCCGGCTGCAGTAAGCAGGTATTGTACAACACATCTTTTGATCCCGGCACATAGGCCAGCTGTGAACCGCTTAACCCCATTTCCATGGCTAGCTTACCTACTGCATCTCCTTTACCCGGAGCGGTGATCACCAGGTTATGCAGCATATCATCATTATTATTAAACACCAGCTTTACTCTGCTGCCGGCTGTTACTTCCAGCTCTGTTACATCAAACTTCAAACCTGGTTTAGTACCTACCTGTAAAGTTATATCCGGCTTAGCCCAGCCGGCGGGTTGTACACTCACGCATTTGGTGGGATCTGTACCGCAGGCGCCTTTATTACCGGCGCCGCTGGCGGCCAGGCTTTTAGTAGTAACTGCACAGCTGGGGCCTACGCCGGCCGGAATAGCATTTAACGTATAGTAGCCAACGTTATGCAGCAGGGCTAATCCTGATTGTGATTGCAGGCCGTTCACATGCAGCTCATGAATATATCCTTCCCGCAAACCTTCCACGTAGATCCTTACCCGGCGTCCATCTTCAGACACTTCACTTTTTACCACTGCGCAGGGCTGCTGGTTAATAATAGGACTGCCATATGTTTTATGATAAGCGTAGGTAAAACCGGTTACGCTATACAAGCTGGCATCTACCGCCTGCTTTTTATTTACCGGCAAGGTAAATTCCAGCTCAAAACCATTGCTTTGTGCACGCATGGCTTTTATTTCAAAAGGCATAGCTCCTTTAAAATTTACCCGCTGCAAACCATATAATGCCGGGCCGGTAGAAGCCCATCCGCGGCTGGTCATACCTACAAAAAGGGAATGATCACTTCCCCAGGCCATGCGCAGCACACCGGATGAAAAGCCCTCCAGGAACGGGAAACAGGCGCCCTGGTATTTTCCCTTTACTTTTTCGAGGAAAGCGCGCATCACTTTGCTATGTCCCTGGTCGCCTACCAGTACCTGGCCTTTGAAAGGACCAAAGGCATCGGAGTTGATGGTTAATACTTCTGAAGTGGAAATGCCCATCAGTGTGTGCGGGAACCATACGCTGGGCTCTTTGAAGTGTTCTGTTTTCTTGGCAAAGTCGTGCAGGATACCAATGGAATCCGGGAACTGTTCCGGTTTCAGCTTAATGGGTGATCCATATTCACCGGACCAGCGCAAGCCTGCCGGGTGACCTGCAAAATCGCCATAGTCTATTTGCGTAATACGGCCGGAGCCTATCCAGTCGCCCTGGTTCTCTGCAAAAAATATATCTCCATTCTCCGACAATCCAAAACCTGCCGGGGAGCGCATGCCCGCAGCATAAGGCTGCATAGTGCCGTCCGGTTTTATGCGCATCATCCAGCCACGCCATTTAGCCAGGCTTGCACCGCGCCCTATCCAGGAAAGGTTGAGCGTTACGATCATATCGCCATTGGGCAGGAACAGCGGTCCATAAGAATATTCATGGTAGTTGCCGGACAAAGGCCAGGAGGCTACGGTCTGGAACAGGTCTGCTTTACCGTCGTTGTTAGTGTCGGTTACTTTTGTGAGCTCCGAACGTTGTGTGGTATAAAAAGATCCATTGTGCCAGGCGAGGCCCAGGGTTTCATGCATGCCATATGCAAAACGTTTGTACTGCGGCTGTTTAGACTTCTTCTGGTATGGGTCTGTGATCAGCCATATTTCCCCATGCCGGGTAGATACGCCCAACCTGTCGTCCGGTGTAAAGGCCAGCCCGCCTACTTCCAGCACCACGCTATCCGGTATAGGCACGTCCGTTATACTATAATATTTACCTTCCTTTGCCTTCATTTCTGTTTGCGCATTTGCCATAAAGGGCAGGCTGCATAACAATGATAAAAAGGCTATATGCAATTGACGCTTCATATTATTTACCAGATAATAGAGTAATGAATGTTCATAGTTTTACCGGCCTGTAAGGGCAGCACCAGGCGGTATTGCCCTTTGCTTTCCACAATCTCCGGCTGATCCTTGGTTTCAATGTAGTAGTGTTTATCATCTACCGCATAACTGCCATCCGGCAGCTTTTCTATCAGGCCGCCACTACCCATTAACCAGTATGCATTACCGTTAGCCGATGCGGGACTGTTGATGGTTACTTCCCTTTCCAGCCCTTTCCCGTCTGCGCGGGGATGCAGGTAATCTTCTACCGACCATTGGTGCAGCGTGTAAAAGAATACCGGCAGGTCATTGGGTAATAGTTTATAACCGCGGTTGGTATAGCTGCTGCTGTCTTCCCGTATAGAATCCGGCCAGGCAGCACCCTTACCGGATAGTTCTGCAATACAGGGAATGCCTGCCAGCTCCAGCGGAGCGCCTAAAGGCCGGGCCAGCTGTTTTTCTCCACGCTCATGCCACATCTCTGCCACATCAATATAAGACCCGTGCCAGGCCAGTAAAGGACTATAGTTCACCATATCATACGCATAGTTAATGCCGCCCGGCGCGCCTACCGCCATGCTATAGGGATCCACTTTATTACCATGCTCCATGAAGCCGCGTTGAATAACAGCGCTTGTTTTAACAGGATATTCCATTTGCGGGGATGCTTCAACCTGCCGTTCAGATGCAGGTGTAGTAAGCGCGGTAAAAGGAATATGCGGCCCTTCATATAACAGCACCAGGCTTTCATCATAATTTGCATAGCTTACCTGGAAATCGTGCGGCCCGGCTTTCAGTAAGGTATCGCCGTAAAAAGGGCGCTCAAAATCGCGGGTACCGCCGTTATTGGCAATTTCATTCCCATCGATCATCAGCCGTACCGGCCCGCCGGCGCGGATACTGAATACATAGTGCCCTTCTGCCGGCAGCTGCAGCTTGCCTTCCAGCAGCAGCTGCGCACGTTTATCGCCTACACGGTAGGTCAGCGAATCTGTATTACCTGAGCGGGTGGGCAGTAACAGCTTCAACGTATCATGGTTCTTATATACGCCTTTGTATACACGGTAATGCAGGCCGGTTATGCTGGCGCGTGCATCGTTATAGGTTTTATAACGGATGTTGCGGAAAGCTACAGGGCCGTTATGTACTTTAAACTGCAAGGGGCCGGGCGTTTGTACCTGTTTACGCAAGGTATCCTGTGCAGTGACACTCAATGCAGGGTCCTGCTGAATGGTGCGCCCGTTCAGTATTACAGACTCAAAACCTGCTTCCGTAGTGCCATTATTACCAGTGCGCGCTGCTTTAAACTTCACCACCAGGTGCTGCCACAAACCAGGCGCCTTGCAGGCATTCAGCAAAGGTGCTTTATCTGCTACCCCTCCGCAATCCGCTGCAGTGATGCTGTCTTTAAGCCAGCTATCCTGCAGCTGCAGCGGGTATTTACCCTGAAAAAGAATGGCGGCATTTGCCTGCGGTGATAACATGAAGTCCAGCTCCAGGTCTAGATCCCCATGCATCATTTTCGTAGGCAGCTCACCGTTAGCAGCTGCATTAAATACCAGGATACCTTTACCTTCCTTTACTTCCAGATGGTGCGGCTGTTGCCGGTTCATATATACATTACCGGCTATTTGCCAGCTATTACCCGGTGTGGTAAAAGCATCCAGGTTATCCAGGCTAAGCAGGTCCATGGGCAGACTTTCGACAGGAAGCCTTTCCTTTTTCCTGGACGAACAAGCTGCGAGACTTACAATGATGGTGCTATACAGCAAAAAAGATTTGACAGACATTGACAGAGATCAAAAGATGAAAAATATTTTCACAACGTTCATTATACTATAGTGTACTACCTGTTGCAAACATAACGGGACTGCTACGGAAAAGCAAACCGCTTATCAACTATCCGCAGCAGGTCCGGCACATCGTAATACCGCAAAACATCTGGTATTACAGCACTGTACCAGTTCTTTTGCAACACCTGCTGAATAATAGTGGTAAAGGAAGGCAAGTAGTCCGCTACCTGCAGGTATTTGATGCGATCATCCACCACAGCGGCATGCAGCGCTACCAGGGCGCTCATACCGGTGGCATGTACGGCCACCTCACTTTGCCGGAAAGCAGCATCTGTCTGCAAATAATCCAGCAAGAGCTGCAGGTCTGTTACGCGCTGCCCAAGGAGTGGCCGCCCCAAATGCAGGGATGACATTACATTGCGGTATTCTTTATTATAGAACTTGGTATTGTTAAATTCAGGCCGGTCGGCTGTTTCGCCCATACCCCGCAGATCAGGCAGCAGGATGGCATAACCTTTTTGCAGATACGGCTGTAACAAAGCAGCGCTATCCAGCAAGCTGCGTTTGCCCTCATCCTGTAAACAGATCAGCACTTTTTTGATGCTCTGTTCCTGCGGCCGGATGAGCAAAAACGGCAGGGGCGGCTCATGATCGCTGCGCAACAGCTTCTTTTCTATTTTACCTAAGGGGTGTGCAAGAGCGCCGGTATCTTCTACCTGTACTTTTTCACGGGCTGTTAATGCTAATAACTGTTGCAGGGTATCTGCCAGCGCTTTGCCTGTGAGCTTCTTCCGGCTGTTAGCCAATATGGTAGCGGTTTGCAGGAAATGCTGCTGTAGCGTAAGCTCATTGGGCATGCTGTTATTCAGCTCTCCGGTAGTAGTGCAGTTCAGTGTTGCTGCAGGTAATACATTCAGCATACCTTCTTTTACCGGTGTTTCATCTTTATAAAACCATTTACGGAACCAACGTACGGCAGCTTCCCGCTTGGGTTGGGAAATGCCGTGGCCATCATCTACCGTTACCAGCTGCACATAGTCTGTAGCATTTAAAGTAGTATAACATTGTCTGGCTTCGTTGTATGCCTGCACAGCGCCGATATAATCTACAAAGTCGTACCGGCCGGATAATATTAATAAGGGTTTAGGGGCCAGCAGGTGCATGTAATCAGCTATTTCAATGCCTTGCTTGCCTTCATTGGGTATTTGCACACAACCATCCAGCGGGCCGGCCAGCTCAAATGTTCTTTCGCGGGAAGTAATGTAGCTGCATACTGCGGCCACTTTGATGCGTGGCTCAAAGGCCATGAAGTAAGCGGTTTGCGTACCGCCGCCAGAATTGCCTAAACAACCTATACGGGCAGTATCCACTTCCCTGCGGGATAAGAGGTAGTCGAGCCCCCGCTCATTATCCCATAACTCGTAAGCCGCTACGCTGGAGCCTACCAGGGCAGCTGCCGCGTTTAATAAAGTATGTTCCGTAGTACCGCCCCTGGTTAAAGGCTTGCCGGTACTGTCCGTAAGCTGGTGACGTTCTCCCTGTGAAACGGGATCAATGATCAGCACCACAAAACCATTTTTTGCGAGCAGTATAGCTGTTTGCTGATATGAGGGTGTAGACTTGGCTGTGGCCTCGTGCCCGCAAAACAACAGCGCAGCAGGGAAAGGGCCTTTGCCTGTCGGTATGTATAAATTGGCCGTTACATGATGTTGAGGCAAGCTTTGATAAATGATCTTTTCAATACGGTAACCATCCTGCTGCAGCGTGCCTGTTATAACCGGCTGCAGCGGTGTTTTTTGCGGTAAGGGACCTAATAATTTATGATAAGCAGCCTGCAGCTGCTGCTGGTAATTGCGTACTCCCTGCGCGGATTGCAGGGCCGTTTGCAGGCGGGTATTACGCAAAACATATTGCTGGTGCATTTGCTGCATCAGGTAAATATTGAGCATTTCATCTGCCCGCCAGTCAATGATGTTAGTGGATTGTTGGGCAAACAGGGGAAATGCCCACAGGCATATAATGCCAATGGCAATTTTAGTATAACTGTATAAGTAACACTTATTCGATAACAGCTGCTTAAAACGGTAAAGTCCCCGTACTTTCATCAACATGGAATTTTAGATCCGCTATAGCGATCAAACTACAGAAATATACAGGTAAATTAGTAATTTTTTACGCAAACGTTGCCGGAGCAAGCGTTTAAAAATGTTCTGTTAACTTTGCCCGCTTATACAATATGTACCAGGGTTTTCGCAATATATTACTTTGCCTGTTGCCGGTTATATGCGCTCTTAACACATGGGCGCAGGAGCCGGAGCTGGATGCCTGCAATATTACCTGGACCCGCCAGAGCCGCAGCTCCGGCGAGTCTATGCCTTGCGGTGGCGGTGATATAGGACTAAACGTGTGGGTAGAGAAAGGGGAGCTATTCTGCTACCTTTCCCGCAGCGGCGCATTCGATGAACATAACATTATGCTCAAACAGGGGCGCCTGCGGGTAAAGCTTACGCCTAACCCGTTTGAGAACGGCACGCAATTCCGGCAAACCTTGCACCTGCGGCAGGGTTATGTTGATATCAGCGGCAGCAAAGGCCCGCTGCAGGCAAAGATCCGGGTATGGGTAGATGTTTTTCAGCCCCTGATACATGTGGAGGTAAACAGTAATCAGCTTGTAAAAGCTATTGCGCGTTATGAGAGCTGGCGCACAAAAGACCGGTTATTATCGCCAGGTGAGCTGCTTGCTTCTTCCGGTTATAAAGGCGGCACCATACCGGTAACAGCCTATCACGATAGTATTGCTTTTCATGAAAACCAGGTGCTGTTCTGTCACCGTAACCGGGATGATAAGCTGATCTTTGATTTTACCGTACAGCAACAGGGTTTAAATGCAATAAAGTCACAGCTCTGGAATCCGCAGCAGGGGCTTAGTTCCGGCGGAGCAATGTGGGGCAGTAATATGCAGGCTGCCGGTACTGCAACCGGTAAATACCAGAACACGCCTTACACTGCCTGGCAGCTGCAAAGCAGGCAAGCGGCACATAATCATACTATTAATGTGCTGCTGCATATAGATACTATTAACTGGTATCAGGGTTTGCAGCAGCAAATAGCGGCAGCTGCCGGCAGCAGCTTTGAAAAAACGCAAGCCTGGTGGCAGCAGTACTGGGACCGGAGCTTTATTTTCATTCAAAAAGACACCAACACCGTTGAATGGCAGGCCAGCCGTAACTACCAGCTGTTCCGTTATATGCTGGGCTGTAATGTTTACGGCGCTTACCCTACCAAGTTTAACGGCGGGCTATTTACCTACGATCCCGTGTTTGTAAATAAAGGCACTCCCTTTTCACCAGATTTCCGGCGCTGGGGTGGCGGTACTTTCACCGCGCAGAACCAACGCCTGGTGTACTGGCCCTTGCTGAAAAGCGGCGACTTTGATCTGATGACCGCGCAGTTTGAATTTTACCGTCGGGCATTGCAAAATGCAACGGCGCGTACCCGCTTTTACTGGGGGCATGCAGGCGCCAGCTTCACAGAGCAGATGGAAAATTTCGGTTTACCTGCCGCCAGTGAATACGGCTGGAAGCGCCCTCCTGATTTTGATAAAGGTGTAGAATACAATAACTGGCTGGAATATGAATGGGATACTGTGCTGGAATTTTGCCTGATGATACTGGATTGGCAACGTTTCAGCGGGCAGGATATTTCAAAGTACCTGCCGCTTATTGAAAGCTGCATTACTTTTTTTGATGAGCACTATCAATACCTGGCTACCTTACGTGGCGGCGCTGCGCTGGATAGTAAGGGGCAGCTGGTGCTGTATCCCGGTTCCGCTGGTGAAACATACAAGCTGGCTTATAACTCTGCTACTACTATTGCGGGCTTGCATACCGTTACCAGCCGCTTACTGGAATTATCTATTGCAGACAGTACACGCGCAAAACTGCAGGCTTTCCTGCAACGTATACCGCCCCTCTCCTTCCGTAACATGCAGGGGCATACGACTATTTCGCCTGCACAGTCCTGGCAACGGATCAATAACCAGGAAACGCCGCAGCTGTACCCTGTATTTCCTTATGGTATGTATGGCATTGGCAAACCTGGGCTGGATACAGCACGCAATACCTGGCTGTATGATACAGATGCTATATCACGCCGCAGCGCAGTTGGCTGGAAACAGGATAATATTTTCTGTGCTCGTTTAGGGCTTACTAAAGAAGCGGCTTATTATACATTGGAAAAACTGAGAAATAGTACCAACCGTTTCCCTGCTTTCTGGGGGCCTGGTTTTGACTGGACACCAGATCACAACCAGGGTGGCTCCGGGATGATAGGATTGCAGGAAATGCTGCTACAAACGGATGGCAGGCATATTTATGTTTTTCCTGCCTGGCCGGCTAAATGGGATGTGCATTTTAAGTTGCATGCACCGTATGAGACAACGGTAGAGGGTATTTTGAAGGATGGTAAGATTGTGAAGCTGGAAGTGCTGCCGAAGGAGAGAAAGAAAGATGTGATAGTGATGTTGAAGTAGCAAATCTAAAAACCATCCCTCTCTCGTATGTAGTCCATATGCAAACTCAATAGCAATATGGAAAATAAAAAGCGTGTATCGAATAGCAATAATACAAGCAGATTATTCAAAGACATTATTTCACTCATTGAGCAAAGCCGCCAGCAGATTGCTTTAACCATCAACAGTGAGATCACTTTACTTTATTGGAAAATAGGAAAGGTCATTAATAAGCAGATATTAAAACATAAAAGAGCGGATTACGGAGAGCAGATTGTAACAAAGCTGGCACAGCAGTTAACTTCAGCTTTAGGAAGGGGTTGGTCCAAACAGCAGCTTTGGAATTGTCTACGCAGTGCGGAGACAATTCAGGATAAGAAAATCTACGCACTGAGTAGACAATTAAGCTGGACACATATCCGAATACTGATCTTTATTAATGATAGTGTTAAGAGAGATTTTTATATGCAGCTTTGCCAAAGGGAAAAGTGGAGTACACGATTGCTGCAGGAAAGGATAGATAGCATGTTATATGAACGTACTGCGCTATCAAAGAAGCCAACAAAGCTGATAAAGAAAGAACTTGCCCTATTACAAACAGAAAACAAGCTCACCCCTGACCTGGTATTCCGTGATCCGTATGTATTGGATTTTCTTGGACTGCAGGATACTTATAGTGAGCAGGACATGGAATCAGCCATTCTAAAACAGCTGCAACAATTTATTATAGAACTGGGAACTGATTTTGCTTTTTTAGCCCGGCAAAAGAGGATACAGATTGATGAAGATGATTACAGGATAGATCTTCTATTTTATCATAGAGGCTTAAGACGCCTGGTAGCCATTGATCTGAAATTAGGCAAATTCAAAGCTGCTTATAAGGGGCAAATGGAGCTATACCTTAAATGGCTTGACCAACACGAAAAAAAGGAAGGTGAAGATAATCCTATCGGACTTATTCTTTGCTCCGAAAAACAATCCGAACAGATCCGGTTGTTAGAACTGGACAAAGGCCACATACGTGTTGCTGAGTATATGACACAGCTGCCTTCTAAAAAACTATTAACGCAAAAACTGCAAAAAGCTATCGCTATAACAAAGAAGAAATAATTCAAGCATCTCATTTCACCACAATACTCGCCTGCCCCTCCTCTAACCCCTCCGCCTTTGCCTTTAACACCACATTCCCCGGCTCTCCTGTACCTTTCACTATCACTAAACACCTGCCCTGCCAGGCTTTACGCTGCGGCAGCTGGTAGCTTTCTGTACTAGTAGGGTTTGCATTACCCACTCCTATAATGGTACCCGGGCCTGCTATGGAAAACTGTACCAGGTTCTCTGCTTTAGGATCACGCACACCGTTGGCATCCAGTAATTCTATTGTGATATATACCAGGTCCTGGTTATTAGCCTGCATGCTGTTATGATCTGCTGTGAGCTTGAGCTGTGCAGGTGCAGCTGCAGTGCGTAATACAGCAGTGTTTATCTTTTTGTTGCCATTATAACCTATTGCTTCCAGCGTACCTGCTTCATAAGGGACCTTGAAAGTAGCGGTAAACTTATTAGCGCGGCTGGTGGGTTGTTTTCCTAAAGAACGATTGTTCAGGAAAAGCTCCACCTGCTCACAGGAAGAATATACTTCCACTTCCAGCGGCTGCTTTTCATAACCTTTCCAGTTCCAGTCTGCTACCACATCATGCCATTCCCAATGGCTCCAGTCCACTTTATTTGGATTGGTGGGGAAAGAAGGCTTAGGCGGCTTTACAAAAACCGATACCTGGCCGGGTTTCCACAATACATCCCGGTAATAGGATTGCGGGCGTTTCCAGCCGCAGATATCTATATCGCCGCAATAGGCCAGGTTCCAGGGGTAGAAGTGCTGCCGCTGCCAGTAACCCAGCCATCCAATGCTGGCTTCTCCTATATAATCAAAGGAGGTCCATACAAAATCACCGATCACCCAGGGATGATCTGTTACACCCATCCAGTAATCAAATGCTTCCAGCGGTAAAGATTCTGTGGCAAACATAACGCGGTCGGGCAAACGCTGATGGTCTGTTGCGTATTTATCACGCGCGTAGTTATAACCGGCAATGTCCAGTGTAGCCAGGAAAGGATCTTTATCCGGCGTTACGCCGTTCACCCCACAGGTTATAAACCGTGTGGTATCCAGTGTGCGGATGTGATCACTGAGCATTTTGGCAACGCTCACTACTTCCGGCTTTTCGCGGTTCGGGATCTCGTTGCCGGTACTCCACATAATGATGGACGGATGATTGCGGTCGCGATACACCATGCTTTCCACATCTTTCCTCCACCAGTCATTAAAGTAGAGATGATAATCGTCCGGATTTTTACCCTGCGTCCAGGCATCAAAGGCTTCATCTATCACCAGCATGCCTAAACGGTCGCAGGCATCCAGGAAAGCGGGAGAGGGCGGGTTATGCGCGCAGCGGATGGCGTTGTACCCGCTGGCTTTTAGTATTTCTACCTTACGTTCCTCTGCACGGTCGTAGGCCTTTGCGCCTAGGGGCCCATTATCATGGTGCACACAACCGCCTTTTAATTTCAGCGGCTGCCTGTTCAAACGGAAGCCATTCACGGCATCAGCGGTGATGCTGCGGATGCCGAAAGGAGTTTGCAGCTGATCAACCAGCTGTCCGTCGCGGTAAACGGATGTTACAGCAGTATACAATACCGGCGTGGTAACAGACCACAGCTCAGGACGGGCTACTGCCAGGTCCTGGTTATAGGTAACAGTATCTTTTGGGGTTAAGCTTTGCGTGTTGTTGGCAGCAGCCACCTCTTTTCCCTTTGCATTTAAAATGCGGGTAACCAGCTTTATGGATGCGGCACCGGTACTTTCATTCAGGACCTTAGTACTTATATGCACACCAGCCGTGGCTGCACTTACCTGTGGAGTAGTAATATAAGTTCCCCACTGCGCTACATGTACCGGGTCCATCACCTGCAGCCATACATGGCGGTAAATGCCTGAACCGGCATACCAGCGGCTGTTCTCCCCTTCATTCCTGACCTTTACGGCCAGCACATTTTTTTCATTCCATTTGATACGATCCGTAACATCGTACCAGAAAGACGTATACCCGTAAGGGTGTTTACCCAGTTTTTTTCCATTGAACCAGATCTCCGCATTCATATAAATACCATCAAACTGCGCATGTACACGCTTGCCTTTTTGTACAGCAGGTATTGTAAATGTTTTGCGGTACCAGCCAGTGCCACCAGTGGTAAAACCACCACTTACCTGGCTAATCGCATCCGGACTAAAGGGTGATTGTGTGCCGGGCAGGTCTTCAATACTCCAGTCATGCGGCAGGTCTATTGCACGCCATTGGGAATCGTCAAAATCCGGTTCATCAGCGCCTTGCGCCCCGCCCCGGTGAAAACGCCAGCCTGCGTCAAATAGCTGCGCGCGGCTGCTGTCCTGGGCCTGGGCATAGATGGTTACCAGTAAAAATATAGCTGTTAATAATCGCATGCGCTTAGTCATAAATACAATATAGAATCAACATCATTTTTTTACGTGCGGCACAAACTGCACTTCACTCTTTCCCTTATCCACAGATGTAGCTACAGCAATACCCCGCTGTTCAGCCTTGTTCACAGCACAGTAGAAATGATATACTACACCCTTATAAAACACTACACTGGATTTATGTGCAAAAAGGTCATCAAAGGGTGCTGAAGACTTTATTAAGTCATCACCGGTCCAGTCGGTCCAGTGTACCAGGTCATAAGAACAGGCAAAGCGGTTAAAGGCACCGGGACGATCTTTCCAGAAAGCGCCGAAGTAGAACATTACCCATACATCATTCATGCGCTGGATCCATGGATCGCCGGTAATGCCGGCGTGATGGTTCAGCACCGGTTCTTTTTCATAACGCCTCCAGTGCACCATGTCGTTAGATACTGCCATGCCTATACGCTCTTTCCCTCTTTTGGGTTTCAGGCTGTCGCCTTTTGCATTGTAATACAGTATAAAAGGATAACCAATGCTGTTGGTTTTATCCCATAATACGGTGCTTTTATATAAGGTATTGTTCTCCCACCAGCGAACATCTGCATCAGTGGCCATCAGTACTGGTTTGGGTAAGCGCTGCCATTCATGGGCTTTTGCAGGGCTCTTCTTTGTATATGCTATTCCAATTGAAAGCAAGCCCTGTTCATAACCGCGGCTGCTGCCGCCAATGTACGACATCCAGTATTTGCCTTTATAGGGCTGCCATTCATAACTGCCGCCCCATTGCGGATCCTGCAGGGCTATATATCCTGCCTTCTGGTTATTATCCCAATCCGTAGTATCAGAAAAAGACATAAGCCTGCCCATTGTTTTCCAGTGCAGCAGGTCGTCACTACCGGAGAGCCAGGTTTCATAACCTCTGCCGTCAAAAACAATATAGGTCATGTACCATTTATCATTCTTGCGGAACACGCTTGGACAATCTATTTTCTTTGCATCATCTGAAGGTACTACTACCAAACCGTATTTATAGGGCGTTTTCACCTGGTCGTATACATTCTGCATTACATTGGCCGGTACCTCCTGCGGTTTGTTTTGCGCACAGGCAATCGTTCCAATTAAAAGCAGTATATATGTTAACGTGTGTTTCATCATGTCATTCAGCTGTTTTCACTATAGTTACGGGCCCCAACAAACCGGCTTCCAGCAGCGGGCTTCCCTCTAAACGGTAAGGCGCTGTAGTGCGGGTAAAACGCTGTGCTTCCGGCAGGTTGTGATCTCCGATCAAACGGTTGGCCCAGGTGTTGGACACTTCGATCTTTAACTCGTTGCTGCCGGCGCGCAGGGCTTTTGTAATATCCACGCGGTAAGGTGCGGTCCAGGCCACACCACAGGGTATGCCATTCAGGGTAACTTCCGCAATGTTGGCTACCCGTCCTACATCCAGCCATATACGGCCGGTAGCTGCTTTCCAGTCAAATGTTTTCGTATAGGCGGCAGTGCCGGAATAATAGCGGATAGTGCTATCGGTATGTTTACTCCAATCCTGCAGCTGAGAGAATGTTATGGATTGTTCAGGGCCTCCTGCTCTTTTACCAAAAGCAGCTTGCCAGCCACCCGTAAGGGTTTGCAGCGTTTTTGGCTGCGTCCAGTTCTGACCGGTATGCTGTTCTTTTTGCGTGGTTGACTTGCGCAACACTATGAATATGGAACCTGAAGGTCCTAATTGCAAAGGCAGGAGGGTACGCCCTTTTTCAACAGCCCATTCTTTTGCTGTTTGGATATCACCGGTTACCGGGTCCCATAGCTCTGGTACCTTACCGGCTATACGAAGTGAAACATCCAGGATGCGGCTAGTATCCAGCTGGTTGGAGATGAAATAAATATCTGCATCCGGCAGCTGGCGGTGGGTCCATACTACACCGGGTTGTGTGACCACATCCCTTTCCAGGCGCCATTCCTGCCAGGTTTTTAATTTTAGTGTCTGCATGATCCGGCGCACCGTATCATCACTGGCAGGGAAACCGGATAGGCCTGGCGCATGATCTGCATGTTCCTCGGTAAGTATTGTAGCACCTGCTTTCACCAGCTCCTGCAAACGGGTAGCCACTTCCGGCGATAACATCTTTGCATCCGGCGACATAGGATGCGGGCCAGGTAATACCAACGCGGCATAACTGGCACCACCCGGCAGCTCAATGCGTCCGTTGTGCACTTCTGTTAACCGTAACAAGGCATCACGGTTAAAAGAATCATATCCATCTTCTGCAATACCGGGTAAAGCGGTTAACCTATCCGGTAATATGGCACGGCGGGGTATTTCCTCTCCGGTAAATACGGCTACATCCACTACCGGCCGGCCTTGCTGTAACAGGGCCTGGCAACGTTGAGCATAGCTAACCCAGGCGCGGCCCGGTTTCCACCAGGTTTGATCCCGCTGAAAATAAAGCCCTACTCCGTCCAGCGTCATGCCCGGAGCACGGTCTGTCCAGGGATTGTGCGCAAATACGTGATACACCAGGCGGTTCACGCCCATAGCGTAATTCTTATCCTGCAAGGCTTTTAACATGGCAGGATGCTCATCCCAGGCCATGCGTAATTCCGTAAAAGCTTCTGACTGTATGATCTGTTTTCCATAAATATGCGCGCCGGAAATAGCGTCCAGCATATCATTGGGTTTATCGTGTGTAGGTGACCGTAGCCAGAACTCACCCATGGGAATATCCACTGCGCTGTAATGCGCCATGCCGTCGCTGGTCATGGTAGGAGCTACGTTTTCAGCACTAAAGCTGCAACCCTTTTCCCGCGCCAGCTTACCCATGGTGCCGTAAAAATTATCTACTACCAGCTCAGAGATCGTTTGGCGAATGTCGTGTAAAAAACGTTCAGAGATGTTAGCATTTTGCACCGGGATACCAGCCATTACCGGCAAATAAGTGTACAGGTCATATCCCCTGCGGCGGCGAAATTCTTCACGGAATACCGGCGACCAGTTCTGGCTGCCGCATTCCCAGCTATCCACATGAAATACTTTTAACACGCGGCCGGCTAACGCAGGTCCTACCTGCCTGAAGGCTTCACCAAACCACTTATCAAACTGCAGACGGATGGCAACAGGATTAAACTTATCGCACTCCAGCCCCATACCCGCGCCACCGGTAGCATTGGTATGACCGGTAGAGGTATGGCCGATACGCAGGATAGTCCAGCGGCCGGGTGGTACCTGCCATAACAGGCGGCCCTGTTTATCTAATTTACCAGTTAGGTTAATGATCTTATTCAACGGCACACATAATGAATCCGGCACCTGCGCCGTAGTAGTACGGCTGCTGATGCGCCAGATCTCCCCATTCTTTCCTTCAAACTGGTGCAGGCGTGGCTCGCCGGATAATGTAATACCGCATACTTTTAAAGTGGTTTTCCATTTGGCAGCATCCAGGTCTTCTGATCCGGCTTCTGAACCGGTGCTGTCATATACAAAACGGAAATAACGTGCAGTCGTTGGGGTGATGGCATGCGTTACACCAAAATCATTATCCTGCCAGCCATGGCGGGGCGCTTCCAAACGGCCAATGCTGTGAAAGTTTTGCCCGTCATCGCTAACGGTTACTATCAGGCGCTGCGCCTGGTAGTTGGGTCCGTTGGTGCGGATGTGAATGTTGCGGCAGGTGAAGGGTTTATCAAATGCATACTGGATCCAGCAGGCGGCTTCACTGCGAAAATTCTCTTTGTTATTGGGATCCAATAAAAAGTGCGCATCTATGCCGGCCTGGCTGGTGCTTACCACCGGCACAGGAGCTGGCGCTGTTCCCGGCAAAACAGGATAAGCCAGTACCTGGATATCTTTATAATAACCTTTATAGGCTGGCGGGGTTAACAAGGTGTCATTAAACAGGCGGTTACCCTCCACCTGCGTTTCTGACCACACCACTTTCTGCATGGAGAGCTCCGGTGTTATCCAGGGGCCGCCGGCCAGTGCAAAACCATCACAATCATGCATAGCGATCTTCAAGCCTAAGCGGTCTGCTTCCTGCATAGCAAAACGCACCATCCCCCACCATTCCGGCGTTAGCTGTGCTACCTGCGGCTGCATCAGTGGCGGGTTAGCGGCTCCTTTTATAGGCATCAGGTAAGCGCCGCCAATACCTGCCTCCTTCATTGCTTCCAGGTCGGCGGTAATACCCGCCTTTGATACGCTGGCCTGCATCCAGTACCAGAATACCCAGGGCTTAGCTGAAGCAGGCGGCTGGCGGAAATCCCTTTCCAGGTCATGCTGCTGCGCTATAACCGGCAGTGATAACATACATGCCCATACGTAAAACAGTATTGTTCTTATACCTTTCATTAAGCCTGTTGAAAAACCGATTTCAGATATTTAGTATTTGCACTAAAGTTCCATTTTACATTACGCGGGTCCTGCGCATTGCGGGAGCGCTCTATCACCAGCCAGCCGCTCCAGCCCATTTTGTCCAGCGTATGTTTTACTTTAGGTAAATGAATGCGGGGGTTATCCTGCAGCCATACACCATCTTTATCAGTACAGTGGATCTGGCAGATACGGTTCTTACCCAGGATACGCAATTCCTTTTGCAGATCACGGCCTGCTTCCAGCGCATTGGCAAAGTTGAAATAGCTCTGGATGGCTGGGGAGCCAATATCATCCAGCAGCTTTACTTCTCCGGCAGCATCCAGGGATGTTTCTATTCCAATGATCACATTTGCTTTCTCTGCCTGCCTTGCTACTGCCTGCAAACGCTGTACAATTACGGGGCGCAGGTCAGGATGCTGTACCAGGTCGCCCTGTATGCCCAGTGGCAGGAAGGCTACTTTTACATTCAGCTGGGTCATAGTATCAATGCAGTCCTGCACCATTTTGTCTACCCCCGGGCGTTCTGCAAATGACTGTGCATAAAAACCCGACATCGCAACAGAGCTAATTTCCAGGTTCAGCTCTTTTGCTTTGTCCAGGAACTGCTGGCGCAAAGCAGGATCAACGAGCTTATTATCAAAAGTTTCCCGGTTGCCTAAACCGCCCATATCCAGCTCTACGCCATCGGCGCCAATATCTTTGGTAAGCTGAAATGCGCCCAGCTTTTGCCTTTTCAGGATCATCCAGTCGCACACAGCTATTTTATAACGCTGATCTGTATTTGCAGATGTAGTAGCAGCCAAAGCGAATTGCCGGTGTAGTAAACCTGCCGTGAGGGCAAGGGAAGTATTCAGAAGGAAATGACGACGATGCATGGTTAATTAGATTACGGATTATCACTTTGGCCATTGGCCATTTTTAATCTCTGTAAGCTGCAGCTGTTTGGGATCTATTTTCACATACTTGATGCGCTCCCGGCGCCAGGTATATACAATGTGAATAGAACCATCCTTTGCGCAGATCACAGAAGGATAGGAATACTGGCTGATGGGTGAATCTTCCAGCACCAGCGCGGCATTCCACACTTTACCATCTTTGGATATAGCTACGTTTAAAGGTGTGCGCGGGCCTTTGGGCTTACCATCCGGTGGCAGCACATGATTATATACCAGCAGCTGCCGGCCATCCTGCATGGTTACTGCATCCGTACCGGAATTATTATTTGGCAGATCAATAGGCGCTATAGCCGACCAGCTGCGGCCCTTATCTGTTGACCAGGATTCCAGGATCGCGCGGTTCTTGCTTCTGCAAAGGATCTGCAGCCTGCCATCTTTGTAAAATAGCACGCTGGGTTGTATAGCGTTGTAAGTTTTTCCATCATTGATAGGTCCTACCTTTTCCCAGGTATAACCATTATCTTTTGTGAGCTCAAAGTGTACTTTCCAGCCATCACCTTCTGTACTGGACGCGCATAACAAAGTACCATCACTTAACAACACCGGTTTATTCTTAACCGGTCCTAAATAACCATCAGGCAAGGCTTTGGGAGCCGACCAGGTAGTACCGCCATCTTTTGAGCTGATCATCCAGCCTTTCCATTGCGCTACTTTAGGACCTATTTTATAGAACAGCAACAGATCACCGCCGGGTACCTGGTATAATACCGGGTTCCAGCAGGCATAACGGGTAGTGTCGTTCTTTTTACCATTGGCTACTTCTACCGGCGCCGTCCACTGGCTTTTTGCTGTTGCTTTATGGCTTACCCAGATGCTTACATCAGGCTTGCCCTCTTTAGTACCGCCAAACCAGGCTGCTACAAGCCCTTTCGGGGTTTCTGCAATGGTGGCCGCGTGGCAGGATGGGAAGGATGCTTTCTCAAAAATGAATTCGTCTGTCAGGATCCCCTCTTTAAAAGTACGCGGCTTACCTGTTTGGCCCTGGCTGCTGAGCGCTACGAGTAATAAAAACCCGGCACAAAAAATACGTTTATACATAATAGTTATTTACTGCTTTCAAATTCATAATTCCCGGAGCCTACCTCAAACACGGCCCGGCCACCTTCCATACGCAACCACTTCACACCAGCTGCTTTGGCAGCAGCGTTACCGCTTTCCTTTACCTGTGCAGCAGCTGTAGCGGGTATATATACCAATACGGTTGTATTACCAGGCACAGAAATATTCCAGGTAAATGTACCGTTCCTGTTCTTCCACTCGCTTTTAATAGTACCGTGAATGGATTGATAGGAGGCATTTACTGTTTGCAGACCTTCCGGCAAAACCGGCTGCATAATCACTTGTTTAAAACCCGGAAAAGCTGTGCTGTTACGGATACCCGCCAGGTCTTCATAATACCAGATCAGCAGATCACCCAGCAGCATTACGTGGTTATGGGAGTTCATAGCGGGGTTGGCAGTGTCGCCATTCCAGAGCTCCCAGATAGTAGTGGCGCCACGGTCTATCATATATCCCCAGCTGGGATAATCGCGGTTAGCGGCAATGTGAAAGGCCAGCTCCGGCTTACCCCAGCGGCTTAACCCGCGCATGAGCCATTGCGTGCCTATTACCCCGGTGCTGATATGCCCTTTATATTCCTGCTGTATTTTATTTACAATATTGTTAAACACCTGTTTTTCAGCTGCGGCGGGTGTTATTCCAAAATACAGTGGCAATAAGTTAGCTGTTACTGCATTATTACTGTATTGTGCAGTAAGCGGGTTAAAGAATTTCTGATTAAAGGCTGTGCGGATGTGCACACATAAGTCTGCAAATGCCTGCGCATCCTGCGGTTTATGCAGCACTTTTGCAAAACGCTGCATTAAAAATAACAGGCGGTAATAATAAGCCGTAGCCAGTAAGGTACCATCTGTATTGCGGGTAGAATCCCTGGAATGAATGAGCTGTAATGATTCCGGCGGCACACACCAATCACCGTATTTATCTTTAGTGATGATATAGTCTTTCATGTACTTAGCGCGCATGTAGGCCAGCCACTTCTTCATGGTATCATAATGTTTGGCAATAACACGCTGATCGCCAAACTGCCCGTACAACATATCTGCCACCAGGATGTAGGTGCCCGGCCAGGTAACATTATCACTGTAATAACGCCAGTAGGCCGGCGCTACGTCCGGTATAGCGCCTTCCGGCGTTTGTGCTTCCTCAATATCATCCAGCCATTTGGCATATAATTTTGCATTGTCAAACAGGTAAGCTTCCCCATAAGCGCCGGTAGCGCGATCGCCCAGCCAGGGCATACGTTCATTACGCTGCGGGCAATCCAGCGGCATACCTTTGTAATTGCTGCGAATGCCCTGGTAAGCGTTATTAAAGATCTGGTTCAGTGTAGTATCTGAGGAGGTAAATGTGCCGGTGGTACTAATATTATCGTAGATCACCTGCCCTTCGAAATCCTGTACCGTGGGTGTGCCAGGATAATTGCTGATCTCCGCATACCGGAAGCCATGATATACAAACGCCGGATGCCAGGTTTCTGTGCTCCCTCCTTTTAGTGTGTACATATCCGTTACTTTGGCGTCCCGCAGGTTAGCGGTGTAAAGAGAGCCATCAGGTTGCAGGGTTTCTGCAAAACGTAAAGTGACATTCGTACCCCGCGGGCCTTTTACTTTCATTTGCAGCCAGCCTGCCATGTTCTGCCCCATATCAAGGATGAATACACCTGGCTTTAATTCCTTTATAGACCTGGGCTGCAGCCTTTCCATCACCTGCATTTTTTCATTCAGCTGCGCTCTTATAACACCACCGGGGGCCTGTACCAGTTCCGGCTGCAACCATTTATGATCATCAAAGCGGGCAGTGTTCCAGCCGGGCATTTCTTTGGTAGCATCATACTCCTCACCATCGTATTCATTATTGGTGCGGATAGGGCCATCGGTAGTTACTTTCCAGGAAGCATCACTGGCAATGGTTTCACGGGTACCATCGGCATATTCTATTTCCAGCTGCAGCAACATTTTAGGATAACCGAATGTGCGGATCTTTTGAGGTTTGTAAGCCTGGCGCATGGTAAAGAAGCGGCCATTGCCCAGTATAGTCCCTATTGCATTATCGCCCGGCTGCAAAGCGGCAGTTACATCGTAAGTATTGTACAATACACTTTTGGTATAATCCGTGGGCGCAGGCGCCAATACCTGGTTACCGATGCGCTGCCCGTTCAGGTACAGCTCATACCAGCCTAAGCCGGCTATATAGGCTGTGGCCCTTTTGACAGCTGGCTTTACTGCAAATGTTTTACGGAAGTAGCGGGCCGACAAACGGGAGAATTTACTTTGCGCGCTATCCCAGGGGAATGCACGATCCAGTCCTATCCAGCTGGCCTGCCAATCTTTTGCAGTTAACAGCGCCATGCTCCATTGTGCCGGTTCACTCCACTCACTGGCGCCTTGTGTGGTCCAGGTTCTTACCTTCCAGTAGCAAATTGTTCTGCTCTGTAAAGGTACACCTGCATACACCACCTGTACGGATTGGCTGCTGCTTACCTTACCGGAGCTCCACAGATCACCTTCATTAGCAGCCAGCTTTTCTGCAGATGATGCTACCAGCACCTGGTAAGCGGTTTGTAACACATTGCGCTGCGCGCTGCTGATCTCCCAGCTCAGGCGGGGTGCTGTAACATCAATACCTGTTGGGTTGGATAACATTTCGCAACGCAGGTTTTGCAGCTGCACATTCGCGGTGGCCTGCCCTGCGGTGCTAATGAGCATTGTTAATATGGCAATTAAATAGCGCATTAGTTTATGGCTGCTGTTTTTAATGACCGGATATAAAATGCCGCCTCATCCTCCGGCTCACCGGCATTGGGCAGGTCGTAGGTTTGTGCAGCAGGTGTGTCCGCATTAGGCTCATGCCGTGGCATACCGGTGCGGAATACAATACGGCTCACATTCTGCACGGGCGCAAACGTAAGCTGGTTTAAGGCATCCTTCCCATTAATGTTCACCGTATAAAAACGGGTGTAAGTATTTAGCGTGATGCGGATATTATATGTAGCGCCTGCCTCGTATTTCATGATGTTCTTGAACTTTGCGCCGGACTTTGCCCGCAGCACACCATCCGGCTCAAACATCAGCCGCACGCAGCCGCTGCCTTTAGCATCCTGCAGCTCTACATGCAGCAGGCCTTTGTTATTTTGCGCAGGTGTTATGGAAAACTCTACAGCTACTCTTTGTGTTTCCGGGAACAGGTGTTCTGCTTTAGCATAGTCGTACCGGTCCTTATCTTTCAGCGCCAGGGCAGGGCCATCCGGTGTTTGTTCCATTTTCACCGGCGCCCAACAGGGACTGTAAATATTCCATAAATTCAGCGCCGTATCCGGCCGCATTTCTTTAAACACATCATTTACCTGCTCCGTTGCTTTCTCCATTACCGGCACCTTTACGCGGGATACCCAGATATCTTCCTTACTCATACTGTAAGTCACCCACAGGTTGCCATCAGGCGGCGTGCCATTTTTTTCAGTGATACCCCGGATGTACTGCGGGCCGTAATCTTTGAAATTACCGTGGTAACGCAGAGGAGAGATCTCCCCGTGCACCAGCAGCATATTTGTGTATTCCAGGCCGTTATTACTTAAAGAAATGGCCAGCGGCCAGCGGTATTCGGAGGGATTGTATACTGTGGCATAACGGCCGTCAGCTGTACGCTGCCCCCAGATCTTGGCATTGGCATTTACAAAACCCGGCGCCCTTACTGCAGATTCCGGCCAGGTTTTGCCCTCATCTTTACTGATAGCAGTAAGCGCATTTTTCCACAGTCCCACTACCCTGCCATCCGGCAAATGGTAATAGCTTAATGCCTTGTATTGTTTTTTGAGCGGTATAAGCGGATCATTACGGTCAGATTCTTCATTCCACTGCTGTGTTACAAGCGGATCAGCCAGCAGCTCATTACAGGCTTCTACAAAACCCTTATCCTTGCTGCTGGTATAATAAGGATAAGAGGTGTTCTTTGCATTCCAGGCCGGGTTATAATGAATAAAATAAACAGGGCCGTAACTGCCATCCGGCAGTATTTCCCGCACCACACGGCCTATACCCTTTCCATCATTTGGATCATCATCTATATCCAGGCAAAAACCGTAAAAGGCCAATGCCAGCAAACGCTTTTTCTTAGAGGTATAAAATCCCATACGCTGGTGCATCACCGCATATAAATTATGCGCTACACCAGGCTGGCCTTTTTTGGTAGTGCCATCCGGTACTTTATACCGCGGAAAGATCGCTTCCGGTTTGGTCCAGCTGTAACCGTCTTTGGAGGTGGTTAATAACGTTTGGCCGGGGGGTATATGCTCACCAATGCTGTCACTTAAATATTCAAGGTAAAATTTGTTGTTCCAGTAAGCCAGCATGGGTGCGTGGTTGTATGTCCAGCCGGCGCCTTCCGCCATTTCAGGATGCTCGCGGTTAGCGCGCAGCACCTGTATGTTATGCACGCCCATGGCCGGACTTAGCTGCCCGTGGTGGTAATCAATATTCACGCGGGTTTGGCCGGTATAACGTACCGTATCTTGCGCGTTGCCTGTAATGGCGAGTAATAAGAGTGGAATAATATGCAGTAGTTTCCCGTTCATGCTTTAATGTTTATGTGTGCCTCACTTGTACACGTTTAGCGCTGTAGCGCATCCAATACTTCTTCTTTTACCTTTAAAATAGTGCCGTGCTTATGCCCTTCCGGCACCAGCACCTCCCCGGATATATCTGTGAATGTTTTGAAATCAGCTGTTCTAACCGCGCCATATTCTTTATCGCGGTAGGCATCAAAATAGATCAGCCAGTTCTGCCCGGCTTTTACTACGGCGGGGCCTTCTGTAAAAGAGGGTGTAAATGCCTTTGATACATTTTTGTACGGGCCTAAAGCCTGTGCGCTGAATGCTACTTTAATATCCCTTTCCGGGCGGGTATTGTCTTTTAAGATCAGCACATATTTACCTGCTGCCTGTTCTGTGATCACACAATCAATTACGCTGAAGCCCGGATCCAGGAACAGCTTAGCAGGGGTAAAGGTTTTAAAATCCTTTGTGGTGGTGTAATACATGCGGTGGTTATTATCCTCATCCTCCTGCCCTTTTGGAAAGCGGCGTGGAATGGTAGATGCCCAGATAATAATATACTGACTGGTAACCTTATCATAAAACAATTCCGGCGCCCAAACATTTACGGTAGCAGGCTCTTTTTCCATTACGTTAATGGCGCGCTGCTCCGACCAATGCACCAGGTCTTTTGAGCTGGCATAACCAAATCCCTTATCCCCTTTCCAGCCGCTGGTCCATACCAGGTGAAAAGTACCATCTGCACCCTGGATCATTGAAGGATCGCGCATTAATTTCTTTTCACCTACCTGCGGCTGCAGGAAGGAGCGGCCCAGATCCAGCCAGTGATATGCATCATAGCTGTATAACAGGTGCAGGCCGTCTGTAGCAGGCTCCCGGAAAGAGGTAAATAAATACACTTCTTTGCCGGGCGTATAGGTATCCAGTATTAATACCCAGTCGTTCCCATCTTTTTGCTCACCCGGCGGGTCAAAAGTGTTAACACCTTTGTTCTGGTATTTACCAATGATAGTTACAGTGCCATTGCGCGGGTTATACCAGGATGCTTTTACAGTGTCTCCTGCAATCTTACCCATGTTCACCGGTATGTTACGGCCATTGTACGTATAAATAAATGCATACTGCTGCCCGCGGGTGGCCAGTAACCGGTTATAGCGGCTTCCCTGCCCGCTGGCGATCAGCGACTGATCCGGTACCCGTTCAAAATAAGGACGTGATAACAGCAGGTTTTTCAGATACACCATTTGCTGCGCACCGGGATCGTTCATGGCGCTGGTCCATGTTTCACGTACGCCATAAGCGCCGTTGTTATCAGTGGGTTTATGCATTTGCATTACGGCGTTATGCCCGTATGTATAACCGGCAGCACCGGCAAAAACAGACCAGTAACCATAACGTCGCACATCACTGTCGGTCCAGCGGGGTTGCAGGCTATCGTGCAGGCCATGCGGAATGCCTTCGTAAGAGGGCTCTCCATCCAGTGTTGGTTTTGCCGGTGTAAGACGGTAATCTGTTACAATGTATTTCCAGTTATCTTCTCCATAGCGCATATCTTCTGCGCTGGTATCCTGCGCGTAAGTACGGTGGCCGGACTGCATCATGTTAAACTGCAGCCAGCTCTCTTTATGAAACCAGGTGGAGGATTGCATGCGGCCCCTGGGATGGTAAGTAACCAGGTGCGCAGTGTCTGCTGCATGCAGGGTGCTGCCAATGGCGTTCCATACCTGTATATGATCGCTTCCCTTTATATCGCCTCCATTCATCCAGATGATGTTGGGCTTATTTTTATAACGGGCAGCTAACCAGGCTGCATAGATCTTTGCATCCTGCTCACTTACATGGCCTTCTTTTACATTAGAGCCCCATACCGGCACCAGCGCCATGTACAGTCCTTTTTCTGCTGCTTTATCAACAATATAATCCACATGATCCCAGAAATCATATTGCGCAGTATCTGTAAAAGTATTGCCGGGTGTAGTTTTAGGGGTAGCTACATTTTTATTGATCAGGGCACTGTCGCCATAGGCATTTACCTGCTTCAGGTTATGCACCACCATTACCTGTATTACATTAAACCCTTTCTGACGGCGGTTTTCCAGGTAAGTATCCGCTTCTTCACGAGTAAGCTTATTAAACAATAACCAGCCGGTATCGCCTAACCAGAAAAAGGGCGCGCCACCGGCGGTTGTAAAATACCGGCCATTGGCAGAGATATGCAGCGGAGCTACCCGCTTCATTTGTGCCTGCACAGCACCAGTGATCATTAATAATGTTATGGATAGTATAAAACCAATCTTTTGCATGATTCCCGTTTATGTTTTATTTACTGCTTACCCAAACCACCACCGGGCCTGCCCCTGGGTTTTGTAAGGTAAGATCTTTGCCAGCTGCCTGTTCTTCTGTTTTCAACAGCTGCCCGTTCTTAGGATCAATCCAGTGAATGCTGCAGGTACCGGCAGCTTTGCTCAGGTCCAGCTGTATGGGTCCAGCTGCATTGCTGTAAACAATATATGCCTTACTGTTAGTCAGTGTAAACCGTCCTGCTGTGCTTTCAACAGGATGCATGGCCGCAGCCGCTTCCAGGAAATCCTTATCTGCTATTACCGGGATACCGGCCAAAGAACCACCGGCCATAAAAGCTGCCCAGGCAAATTCATCGTAAGCGCTGCCGGCATATACCACTGCCTTTTCCGGGTATTTATTTCGGTATTCGCTTACGGCCCGGTATACCTGCTCAAAAGTACTTTTCTTAGGTTTCAGCAGGCGGGCATGCTGGCGTGGCGCCAGGTTCTGGCCACCTAATGGTGCATAGGCACTGCCATCCGGCTGGTAGTGCCACTGGCGTATATCTATTACTGTTATGAGCTTTGAACGTACCGGGTCGGCCAGTATAGCATCCTGCACATCTTTGGTGGTGCTAAGGCCAATGGTTACTTTTTTACCGGTTTCCTTTTCCCAGGCCAGGATGGTATCTATCCAGAACTGAACAAAGGCCAGCGGCCCGGTAAATTCTGCTCCAATAAAATGGATCACTCCTGTATTACCTGCAAAACTCTCCATGCATTTGCGGATGTAGGCCTGGTGCAGCTTACGGCGTACCGGATTAGTTACATCATAAAACTGCTCCGCCATAAAAATGCGTTTATCACCTGCATAGGGAGGCGGTTCCGGGAAACCGGTATGATTGATATTGTTGGCGCTGCGCCAGGGAAAATCTGCATAGTGCGCACCGGCTTCAATAATGTTATGCTGAAAATAATCCTGGTGCACCAGCACTAATCCCTGCTGGTCGGCCAGGTTGGCAAACTGTTTCAGACGCATCCAGTACCATGCGTTGTATTTGGTAAGATCATACTGGCTCAGGCCATCCCAGGCGGTTCCATGCCCGCTGCGGGCAAAAGGCAGCTCGTAAAAAGGAGGCCATACTTCGCCATCCATACGGCGTATGCGTTCATGATCATCACGCCGGCGCTCATACCACAACCCATAATTATGTTCCAGGGATACAATGTGCTTATCCTTCATCCACTGCGCTACTTCCTGCAGATCGTCTGTAAGGCCGGTACCGGTGCGGCCGGGTACAAAGCGGGTTACATCGGGTTTGGATTCTTTAATACCATCGGGCCGTACATCTCCCCGCCACCAGGGCACTTCAAAATGCTCCCCGGTTAATACGGCATTGCCACGCAGCAGCCAGCCATTACTTACATGCATGGGAGCGGCCAGCGCAGGCGCTGTTGGTTTCGTATAACCTATATCGTTAATGGTTTTAACACCGGTTGTTTTTGTAGTAACAGGATTGCGGCTTGATGCCCCATCTATCCAGTCTGTTAGCTGCGGCAGCGGTTTTACAGCTGCCCGGATCAATGCAGCAGCCTGCTCCACACTGGGGCTGCTGGAAGCTTCTGATCCCACTGGCATCAGCTGCGCCTGCTGTTTAACGTCTTTGCCTAAACGATCGGCCAGCTGTGCATAATACAAGCTGCGGGGCGGAATATGTTCATTGGATTCGCCCCAGTACCCGTCACCTGAAAACTGTGCCCAGGTTGCAAAAGCCCAGTTGTTGGCAGTTGGCGGACGGTAACAGTCCACACGTGCAGCGCTGCATTGCCAGAATACACTGTTGGCGGCGCTCCATCCGGCGCCCTGCCCATCCTGCCCGCGGTTACCAAAGCGCAGGGCATTACCATCTACATTCACTACATCAAACAACACCCCGGAGGCCCAGCTATCAATGGCACCGCTGAAATTATTGGGTAAATGTGATTCACATTGTACAAAGGCATTAGGACCTGCTGCACAAAAACCTACAGCAAAATCGTGGTAACCATATTCCGCATAAATACGCTGGAACAGGGTTTGCTGTCCCATCGTCCAAAAGCTATAACGGCGCTGCCCGCCTATTTCAGAAACAGGGTGCAGCGATTTGCAATCTTCTACCGTGATACGTTTGCTTGTTTCCAGCGCCAGCACTGCTGATCCTGCAAAATGTTCAAAGGTTACCTGGCGTACCCAGGCATCGCAAACATTTTCCAGGGTAATGGCCATCCAGCGGTGAGCTTCATCTTTTGGATTGTTTGTATCGTAGGTAGACTGGCAGCGCAGGTTTTCAACACCTGTTTGCTCAATACGGCCCGGCCAGCTGTATGTGGCCAGGGTACCGCCGCCATAAGCAGTATCCAGCGCAGTGGTTAAGGGCACATCCAGCGTAATGGCATCACCGTTTACCGCTACTATGGTACGGTCCCAGTCTATATTACGCTCGCCCGGTTTCCAGCCCAGTGTAGTAATACCTCCGCCCATGTGATCCATACCTAAAATCTCTATCCATTCTTTAGTGCTAGGACGGTGTACCAGTACTTTATCGCCTGCCTTAAAACCCTGCGTTGCAGCTACATGAATAGTGCGTGCATTTACCGGCACATAGGCATCGGTAATTTTAACGGGTGTAGTGGTGCTGCGGTCAGGCTGGCCATATATGCGGATGAGCGTTTGCCGGTCAGGACCTGTGCCTACTAATGTAGTACCCTGCTCCCCTGCCCCGCTGCCGCGTAATACCACGCCGGTAGCGCGCATGTGCAGGCTGCCGGCTATTTCATACCGGCCTTTCTGCAGCAGCACTGCGCCGCGTATGCCCTGTTTATCTGCCGGCAACGCAGCCACATAATCCAATGCCGCCTGTACAGGTACGGTAGCATCGCCCTTTATAACAGGCACTACTATACGTACCGGTACATCCGGAATGGGTTGTTCGCTGGCCATATAACCGCAATAGGAAAAATCAGGGATCCGGTTGCCCTGCTCATCGGGTGCATATACTAAATGCCCGCTGGTATTGAGCGCCACCGGTGGTGTAGGTTTAGTTTTTTTCTGTGCATATACGCCGGTTGTGATACCCAGCGTCAGCACACAAAATATGTTGATCAGTTTCCGGTTCATTCTTCTTTTGTTAAAACGAAGTTAGAAGTAAGAAGTAGGATGTACGACATAAGAAGCCTGGTTGCTACTTACATCATACATCCTACTTCATATTTCTACGCCGTATGCTTACTTCCTGCTTTTTCTACATTCCCTTTCTTTTCTTCCAGCCGGCTTCTACTTCTTTCATGTTGTAGCCGGCGGCGGAAAGGTAATTGTTAATACGGCCTTTATATTTTCCGAACCAGGCGTGCTTCTTTTCTGAAGAACCTGCATCCATAGCATGTTCGCGGGCTTCTACCAGCCAGGCCATCATCTGCGCTTTCTGCTGCTGGGTAAGGTTAGGCATCATATCCATGTACACGCCGTAAGTGAGCGGCAGCACACCATAGGTCATGCCATCCTTTACCTGGTCTACCTGCGCAGGATTCAGCTTTCCTGACAGCTTAGCCAGGTATGCCTGGTGCAGCGCATTCAGCTTTTTATTGGTAGCATCTTCAATTCCCTGCATACGGGCATCCAGCGCAGGTTTGTCATCCTTCAATTCCTCTTTGGCCGCCTTTACCTGTGTTTCCCGTTCCATTTGGATCTTATTCAGATCCTGGTATTGCTGTGCAATAATATCACGCACCTGTGTGGATACTGTAGTATTGCCCATATTCATGGAAGCCACGATCTTATCGGCCCGCTGGGTTACCACCCTCACATAAGCTGTATCTGTACCAGCGGCACTTTGCGCAACTACCGGGGCGGTAGCCAGCATACATCCTGCTAAAAATAAATATTGTAATCGGTTCATAACAATCATTGTTATTAACGGCTCATCTGGCCACTGGTTTTACCTGAAAGTGTATTAAAATTGTTCTTCGGATCTTTCCAGTTCACTTTTTTATCCGGGTTAATGCCATTGATGAATTTTTCAATGTTCGTATAACCATCGCCGTTCATATCCTTCACTGCATCGGCAGCATCTTTGGGATTCAGTCCATGTTTGCTTTCCCACTCATCGGGCATACCATCGCTATCAGAATCTTTGTAAGGTGTACCCTTGTATTCAGGATAACCGCCCACCTGGCTGATGTCGGAGATAATACCCTGTTTGTAGGAATCCTTATCCAAACGGCGGTGAATGTACTGGCTGCCAACATCTGTAGCTGTATTATCCTTATAAATGATCTTACCGGTGCGCACCTGTTCTACTACGCGGGTATCTACCGGGTCGCGTTTAGGTAAGGTAGCGCCAGCGTTTGCCAGTACAAATTCATATGCTTCCTTAGCAGACATAATTGCAATAGCCGGCATGGGCAAAGGTTTTACGATGCGCATATCATCGCGGTACTGGCCTGCATCTTCCTCATCTTCCACCTGCACACCACCGGCCCAGTTGTCTTTGGTGATCTTGTCGTAACCTTCCATAATATTACCGTTCACATATGCACGGCCAAACACTTTATATTTCAGCTTGCTGCGGCCTGATTCCGGTTTAATGATACGGTGGCCTACCGGCTCATCTTTCGGCGTAATGGGACCGGGTTTATAATAGTTATTGATGACATTGAACAAGCCGCGGTAATCGCTGCCATCCATGGTACGGTGCTTCCAGTTAAATACAACGTTATTCACAAAGTTAAACTGTCCAAACCAGCCAATAGACGGGTTACGCCCGGTATTGCAGGCCCACAGGTTACGCATGAATGTACAGTTCTCACCGCCAATGGTGCTGCCAAAAGAATGGTTGTATGTGTCCAGCGCTTCTGAAGATATACAGTTCTGAATGGTAATGTTAACGGTGGGCAGCTTCTCGTCCTGTGAACCATCTCCAGGATTATACATGTGACGGTACATAGAGATATTTTCATCCAGGCCCCAGCTGGTGGAGCAATGGTCTATGATAATGTTGCCTACAGGATTGCCACCCAGCGCATCGTCCCGGCGGCCTACGTTGGTTTCACCACGGCGGAAACGCATAAAACGGATGATCACATCATGTGTGTTGATCCACACTGATTCCCCTGCTACACACACACCATCGCCCGGTGCAGTTTGTCCTGCAATAGTGATATAAGGTGCACGGATGATCAACGGGCTTTTTAAATGTATAATACCGGCTACGTTAAATACAATAACGCGGGCGCCGCCCTGTTCTGCTGCATCGCGCAGGGTACCGGGGCCACGGTCTTCCAGGCTGGTTACCACGTACACTTTGCCGCCACGGCCGCCGAATGTATAGGCGCCGCCGCCTTCTGCACCGGGAAATGCAGGAATATCAGCCTGCGGCAGATCCGTTGGCCTGGAAGCCCAGGGCACAAAAGGTTTACCATGTTTTGCATCCTCATTAATAACCGGCAATGCTTTTTCCCACGCTTCATCAGACAAGCGCTGCGCCTCTTTCAAAGCCGCTTCATTGGCCGCCTGTATATCCTTTGGTATAGTCGGATATTGTGCCAGCACGGGCTGGGCCAGTCCCAGTGCAACAGTGCACGTAAGTGCAACAAAATAGTTCTTCATCTTCTTATTATTTCAGTTTAACAACATAAGCATGTCCGTGTATCCGTTTGTATCTTATTGAACGGGATCAAAGCTGCCGCCCCAGCCAACATTCTGATCCAGCTTAGGATTATTATCTATGGCTGATTTAGGGATGGCGAAGAAATAGTATTCCGGTTTCCAGTTAACGGCGTACTTGGTATCCATTATTTTTGGTGCGATGGTGAGATAGCTGGTATAAGCCATATCCAGGTCCATTTTATCACGTTGCGCTTTAAAGTCTGCAGCGCTGATCGCATCTGTGTTCAAGGTAATAATAACACCTGTACGTTTCTTGCCATTCAACACATTTTCAAACATTTTCCAGCGGCGCAGGTCCCAGAAACGTTTGCCTTCAAAAGCAAATTCATACAGCCTTTCATCCAGGATAGCGCTAAACATTTCAGCGCGTGTCATACCTGCTTTTAAGCCGTAGAGCTGATCTGCACCGGCATCAATGCCTGCACGTTTACGAATGGCTGTTAACTGCTCGTATGCTTCTGCAGTATTATTCACGCCACAAGCAGTTTCTGCCAGGGTCAGTAACACTTCTGCATAACGGATCTCCATCCAGTCGGTACCGGAGTATTGTACATTACCGGTAGTTACTGCCGGATCAATTGCTTTGCGGCAATAGAAACCAGTGTTGCTGGCCTTGCCGGTTTCCGTAGAAGTATTGCCTACAAAGTAGGTCCAGATCTTGTAGTCATTTACGCCGTTCAATGGCCAGGTAGCACCATTAAAAGCAATGGTGTTATCAAACCTGGGATCGCGGTTCTTATAGAAGGTTTGTGCATTGTAGGTGTAAGCGCTGGTAGCATCCGTGATCTTCTTACCATCTTTCATGGGGAAAGCATCCACCAGCTCTTTGGAGGGCTGGTTAGAACCACCGCCGGTACCGTTTATCGACGGACGTGTGCTGTTATCATACCCATTATTCTTTTTAGTCTGGTCGCCGGAGAGGTTGTTATAACAGGTTACAAATACTGCTTCGGGATTATTCACTTCTGAAAACCACATATTCTGGAAAGAAGAATTAAGACCATAACCGTTGGAAGAAAGCAGGTCTTTTGCAGCTTTGGCTGCAGTGTAAGCAGCCTGCCACCTGTCTGCCAGGTCAGAAGGATTAAATTCAGGGCTGGCCCAGTATAACAGCGCTCTTGCTTTCAATGCAGCAGCTGCGCCACTGGTAATGCGGCCCCAGTCATTTGTGTTGGCCCATCTGGCGGGCAGGGCAGCTATGGCTGCATCCAGGTCTTTTACAATTTGTGCAATACATTCGGAAGTTTTGTTGCGGGGTACATAGTCTTCCTGTTTAGCTTCATCGCCCACTGCACTTTGCGGTTCCAGGATAATGGGTACGCCACCGTATAATTTCACGAGCTCAAAATAACGCCAGGCGCGGAAAAATAATGCCTGGCTTTTTAAAGTTGTTTTCCAGGTAGTGGTTAAGGAACCGCCATCCACCTGTTGTATAAACAGGTTAATAGCACGGATCTTACCAAAGGCATTATTAGCATCCAGCTTGGTGCCAAAATCATTTACATCATTTGGCTGCAGGGTACCTTCAAAATATTTGCTTTCGCCATAAGATTCATCAGACAGGTTGCCGCTGGTGCCCCAGGTGCCGCCCCAGCCGGGCAGGTTCTGGTCATAGATATAATCAAGATAGGTACGTGCCAGCACGGAATCATTAAACACCAGGTCGGCCTGCAATGAGCCCAGGTCCCTTTTATCCAGCACCTTACTACAGCTTGCCATAGATAACAGCAAAACTGAAAATATAAATATGTGAATTCGTGTACGCATTGTCGTTGTTTTTTTCTTACTAATTACAGACCTACATTAATTCCAAACGCAAATGTTCTCAGGTTGGGATACACATCATATGATCCCAGTGCATTATCCCTGTAATCAAACGGATTGTAGAAGTTAAAGGGATTGGTAGCGCTGATATAAAGTTTCAGACCTTCCATGCCCATCTTCCTTGTCATAGACCTTGAGAAAGTATAGGAAAGGTTCAGTGTGCGCATCCGGAAATTAAAGGCGCTCTTGCTCCAGAAAGATGAAGCCAGGTCGTAGGTAGTATTATAATAAGGATCCGGATAAGCCGCATTGGTATTTTCCGGTGTCCAGTGGTCGGCCCAGAAAGCCGGGCGGGAAGAGGTAGCAGTAGCTAGTTTACGTGCGCCGCTTTCTATCTGTGCAACGCCGCCGAAGGAGCCTGCCATTACCATATCCAGCCGGAACCCTTTATAACCCGCGCCTATATTTATACCGAAGCTGTAGTGATTGTCGGCTTTATTGGTAATAAAGGTCTGGTCATTTTCATCGATCTTACCATCTGGTCCGGCATACTGATTAGTGAGCGGATCTTTTGCACCACGGATATCTTTATAGTATAACATACCGGGTGCAGGTTTTTTACCCATAATGGTATAGTCAGGATTCTTTGCCAGGAAATTATCTACATCGGCCTGTGTTCTGAACATACCTTCGTATTCATATCCTTTCAAACCCATATCCAGGGAGTGGCCATTAGGATCTTCCCAGGTACCGATGATACCGCGGTCCACATCTACTTTCACTGCTTTGGCATCACTCCAGGCCAGGAAGCCGCCTACATTAAAATCGATGTTCTTACCAATGCGGTCGTTCCATCCCAGTGACAGCTCATAACCGTATGCATTGATGGTATTATAGTTCTCCGCAGAAATAGCAGAACCTACTGTAAGCGGTACGGCTGCTGTTAAAGAGGTGAGCATGTTATAACGGTGATCATAAAATCCGTCCAGGGTAACTGATAAACGATTGTTTAATGCTTTGGCATCAATACCGGCATTAAATTTCAGGTCATCATCCCAACGGGCGGCCGGGTTAGGCATAGATTCCGGTTTGGTACCTACGTTCTTGGCACTGTTGCCGCCAAATACGGCGCCGCCGGTTTGGCTGGGCGTATAACGCTGTAAATAACCCCAGGCTTTGGTAGCATCGCCACCCAGGTGGCCGGCTGATGCACGCAGCTTCAGGAAATCAATTGCGTTCACATTCTGGCGGAAAAAGTTCTCTTCTGATATTACCCAACCTGCAGACACAGAGGGGAAAAAGCCCCAGCGGTAAGCCGGTGCAAAGTTGGTAGAGGCATCATAACGGAAAGCAAATTCCAGCAGGTACTTATCTGCATAACTATAATTCAAACGGCCTATGTAAGACAGGTTACCGGTTTCATTGGCTGTTTCATATACATTCATGGCGCCGAATGCAAAACGGGAAATATCCGGGGCGCTTTCAGTAGGATCTTCTGTATAAGCCTGCACATCGTCATAGCTGTATTCAGACTGTTCTGCTACTGCCAGTACTGAGATCTCATGCTTACCAAATTTGCGGTTATAGCTCAGGTAACCATCCAGCTGGTAACGGTCGCCATAGGAAGGTTTGAAGAATACCCGGGCGCCGTTCTTCATGCGGGTAGGCCCTACCACATCACCGCCTATAATATGCTTGTGCTCACCCAGGCCGGTAAAAGAGTACAGGTTGTAGTAAGTACCAAACTGTTTGGGAAATACATTGTCCATTATTTTAGCGTACTGCACTTTGGCGGTTAAGCCTTTAATAAAGGTGGGCTGGTATTCCAGGTTGGCTACTACATTCAGGCTGTTGGAACGGGTTTGGCTATAGTTGTCCAATGCCTGTACTGCAAAAAAGTGGAAGGCATCAATATTGTTGGCAGTGCTAAGCAGCACGGGCAAACCATCTACATAAGGCGGATTAAACTGCGGAGTATAGATCAGCCCTTTCAGGTCATTCTCTGCATTTTCTCCACCCTGTTTCAGCAGGAACATTTTAGTGTTAGACAGGTCGCCACTTACGGAAAGGGATGTTTTTAAACCGGTGGCCAGCTTTACATCTGTGCTGGCGCGGAATGTCCAGCGGTCGTTCTTGATCTTGTCCAGGTTACCATTCTGGTGAAAGTAGGTAGCGCCTGCAAAGAATGTGGCTCTTTCCGTACCACCGCTTATATTAAAGGTATGGCGGGTAGTAAGGGAAGTTTGCCAGGCCTGGCGCAGCCAGTCGTAATTATGATCTTTGAAATAAGCCAATTCATCAGGTGTATAAATAACCGGATCAGTGGCAGGCTTACCTGCGGTGGTATTCACATCGTTCAGGTAAGTGGCCAGGTCATAACCTGTCATCATGGTAGGCAGCCTGGTAGCCTGGCTAAAACCAACGGATGAATTGTAGTTGATAGCCAGCCTACCGGCTTTGCCTCTTTTGGTTTTTACGACAATGGCGCCCTGTGAGGAACGTGCCCCATACACCGCTGCCGCAGCATCTTTTAACACGGAAATACTTTCTACTTCCGTAGGATCCAGCAGGTTAAAATCATCCGGGGTACGGATCACATCATCAATAATATACAACGGCTGCAGGGTGCCGCCATCTTTAGCATAAATAACAGGATTGCGGATGGTAATGGTACCGGGAGTTCCGGGGCGGGCAGTGCCGCCACCTACGCTTACTCCCGGCAGCTTACCGGCGAGTGTTGCAGACAGGTTGCCCAAAGGCAGATCCTCAATTTCTTTTACGTTCACTGTGGCAACGGCGCCTGTTAAATGAATTTTTTTCTGGGAACCGTAACCTACTATTACTGTTTCAGAAAGGTCCGTAACCCCTCTTTTCATAGTTACATTTAGTGCAGAACGGTCATTTACCGCCTGTTCCAGCGGGGCCTGGCCGGTGTAGGTAAAAACCAGTACAGCTTTTCCATCCGGTACCTGTATGCTGTAGTTACCATCAATATCTGTTACGGTACCTTTTGATTGTCCTTTTAAACGGACGGTTACGCCGGGAACTTCGGAACCATCTTCAGATAATACCTTTCCTCTAACCGTGATAGGCGCCTGTTTTCCGGCAACGGTAACAGGCGTGTTGTTGTTTTGTGCATACGTGGTTGTGGTGTTGGCACATAAGTATAGTAGTATCAGCAATACAGTTCCCCCTGTGGTAAGTCGCTTACCAGAAAGTAAATGATTAATCATTGTTTTAATGATTTAAGAATAGGACTAAATAAGTTGATAGAATAGGACTAAGTAGTTTGGTGTCGGCTAGACAATTAAAATATAGCCCATAAAAAAAGAAGTATACTTTTCATAACTAATGGAATTTTAAGATGACGATCTTCCCCATAACAATCAAGGCTGCTGTTCCCCCCTGATAACTCCCTTCAGTAAGAGAGGTAATAATCTCAGGGGTCAAGCTACAGAAATAATTAGTTAAAAAAGGAGCACAGCGGCTTTTTTTTTACGCAATCGTTACCGGCAACGATGGCGTGCCCGCTTTAGCTAAAAAAGACTACCATAGTATAGTATAGATAAGGGAAATATGCTACCTTTAGAATTACGAATTATTTAATCACCCTGGTCTTTTTCAATCTCAATCCTGGCTGCTGTTCCGCGTTCTATTATAAAACCAGGTTATGAAGCATGTTATGTTCCTGTGCCGGCTTGGGGCCCTTGCCCTTTTGCTGGTAGTTTTTTCCTTTTCTGTTTCCTTTGCACAAAAAAATATTCTTTATAAACCTGACTGGAGCTCCCTTCAGCAACACACGGAAGTACCGGAATGGATCCGCGACGCCAAATTCGGTATCTACTGCCATTGGGGTGTATATACCGTGCCTGCCTATAATAATGAACATTATTACTCTCATATGCATGCGGACTCCGGGTACTCCAAACTGGGCACCTACCAGCGGCATGTGGCCCTGTACGGCCCTCTTAGCAAGTTCGGGTACCATGATTTTATACCGATGTTCAAAGGTGAACATTTTAATGCCGATACCTGGGCCGACCTGTTTGTAAAAAGCGGGGCGCGTTTTGCCGGACCGGTAGCTGAGCACCATGATGGTTTTGCCATGTGGGACAGCCAGCTGACACCTTTTAATGCCAAACAAATGGGGCCGCACCGCGATGTAGTGGGCGAGCTGGAAAAAGCCATCCGCAAAAGAGGACTGAAATTCTTTGTATCCCTGCACCATGAGCTGAATTACGGGTATGTAAAGCCCAAACCCGGATGGGCAGCGGCCAATCCCAAATACGCCAAATTATACGGCACGCCCATGCCGCACGAAGCCTGGCTGAAAATGTGGGAAGGCAAGTGCGAAGAAATAGTAGACAAATACCATCCTGATATTATATACCACGATTCCTGGCTGGAAAATATTCCCCCCACCTACATACAACATTATCTGGCGCATTACTTTAATGTGGCTGAACAACGCCACCAGGACGTAACCATGACCTACAAAGGCAATGATATACCGGATGGTATTGGTATGCTGGACCATGAGAACAGCAACCCCGATCATATTGTAGAAAAACCCTGGCTTTGCGATTATTCCATTGGTACCGGCTATGCCCTTTCCTGGGGGTATACGGACGGTATGGAGATACGTACCCCTAAAGAAATTATACATAAGATCATAGAAGTGGTGAGCAAGAACGGACAGCTGCTGCTGAACCTTTCTCCCCGCTCTGACGGCACTATCCCGGATAATCAGCAGGAAGTAATGTTCCGTGTGGGTAAATGGATGTGGGCTAATGGTGAATCAATTTACGGTACCCGCCCTTTCAGCGTGTTTGGTGAAACCACACCGGAAGGCCAGCGCGTACACTATACCCGCAAGGGTGATACACTCTATGCTATTTTCCTGGACTGGCCGGGAGATTCCTCCACCGTGCACCTGAAAGCGCTGAATAATAACAGCCTGGGAGGCAGCATTCAATCGCTGCAGATGCTGGGTTTAAAATCGCTGGAAACCATGCCGTTTAAGATGGATGAGCAGGGGCTGGCGCTTACTATCCCAAAGAAAACAAGGATCCCTTCAGACCTTGCTTATGTATTCAGGATCGTAGTTCAACATTCCATTCATAACGTGAACGAGAAGGGGAACCCTGCCACACCCCTGTTTGAGATCCTGGGCGGGCCGGATGCCCCGGTGATACAGGAAGGTATGCCCGGTACAAGCGGCATACAGGGCGGGTTTGAAGGCGGTACCTGTGTAAAGGTGAATGGTACTTACCACCTGTTCCCCACAGAGAGAGCAGGGGAAAAAGGTGTGGCAGCATATTACGACCAGGTAAAAACCCGCATTGGGCACTGGACCAGCACAGATGCCATTCACTGGAAACGGGAAAATACTTTATATGCATCCAGCGGGCAATATGCAGTGGCTGCAGATGATAACCCGGTGAATGACCGGCGCGCGGCCATCTGGTCTTTTATGCCGGTGTTTAACAACGCGCATAACCGCTGGTATGGTTATTACCTGGCTTATACCGTAGACAAAAATATTGCGCCCAATCATTCCTTTGGGCGCATCTGGCGGGCGGAATCTGTAAAGGAAGGGCCGGAAGGCATTGGCGGCCCTTATGAGGATAAGGGCATTGTAATGGAGCCGGGTGTAGATTCCCAGCTGTGGGAAGGCCGGCAGGGCGTGGCGTTCTTTTATCCTTACCCGGTAGGCAATGAATGGCTGGCCTTTTACGGCGGCGCATATCCTTACGCAAAATGGGCCGACTATCCAACCAAATCCGGCAAAGGCTGGTATGTTGGGTTAGCCAGGTCCGCCTCCATGGAAGGCCCCTGGACACGGATGGATACTACCGTGAACCCCGTGACCTCCATACATCCCTGGTTTGTGGAAAACCCTATTGTAAGCCGGTTGCCAAATGGTTTATATATTGCCGTATTTGATGGCGGACCGGAAGGATTTGGATTACATTTGCCTAACATGATGGGGTACACGCTTTCAAGGGACGGCGTGCACTGGACTGCCGCTCAGTACTTTCCCATTCATACCAAAGTGAAAAAGTGGTGGGATATTATGCGTACCCCGCTTTGCCTGATACCGGAGGGGGATGACCGTTATACCATCCTGTATGCGGCTATTAATAATACCCAGCGCTTCCACCCCATTGGAATGGTGCAGGTAAAGCTGAACCGGCAGGTGATGGACCAGGTAATGGATGAGCTGAAGTAAGATAATTGAAATTGATTTTTTTAATATTGGGGGATTGCGATTGAATGTTTGATTGATGTACGTTATGAAAATGGATGTATGAAGCGATTGTTTTGTATTTTATTGGTGAGCTGTTGCTGGCATTTCTGTTTTGCAGCAGGTGATAAAAATATAACGCTGGTAACAGCAGCACATGCCAATGCACGGGTACAATATGGAGCAGAGCACCTGCGCAAAGCCTTACAGGCTGCGGGTTACCAGGTAAAGCTGCTTACACAGGCCAATGCACCAGCAGGTGCAGCTATCGTGATAGGCCTCCTGGATGATGCGCTTACCCAAAAGGCTATACGTACTTATAAGTTATCTATTTCACAAACACCAGGCAAAGAAGGTTTTACTATTGCAGCAGCAAACAGCCATACCGTTATTGGCGGTACGGATGCCAGCGGCACTTTGTATGGCTGCCTGGAACTGGCTGCCCGCGTACGCGCGGCAGGCGCTTTACCCACACAGCTCTCCTTTACCGACCAGCCGGAAATGGTGCTGCGCGGCACCTGTGTAGGCATTCAGAAACCTACTTACCTGCCGGGCAGAATGGTGTATGAATATCCTTATACCCCGGAAGTATTTCCCTGGCTGTATGATAAGGCTTTATGGATCCGCTACCTGGATATGCTGGCGGAAAACCGTATGAACTCCCTGTACCTGTGGAACGGGCATCCCTTTGCATCGCTGGTGCGGTTAAAGGAATATCCTTACGCGGTGGAGGTGGACAGCGCAACTTTTAAAAAGAATGAGGATATGTACCGCTTCCTCACCAAAGAGGCAGACCGCCGCGGCATTTGGGTGATACAGATGTTCTACAACATTATTCTTTCCAAACCTTTTGCAGAAAAACACGGACTGGTAACCCAGGACCGCAAACGGCCCATTACCCCGCTGATAGCGGATTATACCCGTAAATCCATTGCCGCTTTTGTAGCCAAATATCCCAATGTAGGCCTGCTGGTAACGTTGGGAGAAGCTATGGAAGGCGATGACATGGATGTGAAATGGTTTACTGAAACTATTATTCCCGGGGTTAAGGACGGGCTGCAAACATTGGGAAAGAAAACACTGCCCCCTATTGTGCTACGCGGGCATGACAGCAATCCGCAGCTGTTGTTGAAAGCCGCCCTCCCACTCTATTCAAACCTGTATGTAGAAAATAAATATAACGGGGAAGCGCTTACCACCTATACCCCGCGCGGCCCCTGGGCCGCCATGCACCGCGAGATCAGCCGGCTGGCTGCTGCCGACATTGATAACGTGCATATACTGGCCAACCTGGAACCCTTCCGTTACGGCGCTACCAATTTTATTCAAAAATGCGTGCAGGCTATGCACACAGCCCATGGCGCCAATGGTTTACACCTATACCCACAGGCCTCATACTGGGACTGGCCTTATACCGCGGATAAAACCACACCCCGCCTGCTGCAAACAAACCGTGACTGGATCTGGTACCAGGCCTGGGCACGTTATGCCTGGAACTGCCACCGGGACCGGGCAGCTGAAGACCTCTACTGGAGCGGCCTTTTAGATAAAAAATACAGCACACAAACCGGTAAAGATATACTGGAAGCCTATGAACAAACCGGCGAAATAGCGCCCAAGCTGTTACGGCGTTTTGGTATTACTAACGGTAACCGGCAAACGCTTACGCTGGGCATGTTCATGAACCAGCTGATCAATCCTAAAAAATGGCGGGTATGGCCTGACCTGTATGATTCCGACGGGCCGGAAGGAGAAACCCTGCTGCAGTATGCAGATAAGGAATGGCAGCATGCGCCGCATACCGGCGAAACACCTGTGCAGGTAATTAAAGAAGTAGTACAACATGGAGAGCTGGCAGCAGCCGCCATTGACAAAGCTGCGGCCAGTGTACAGCAAAACCAGGCAGAATTTACCCGCCTGAAAAATGACGTATACTGCTACCGTGCGCTGGCCAGTTATTTTGCTGCCAAAGTGCAGGCCGCCTTGTGGGTGCTGCAATACCAGCACAGTCACCAGCTGAGCGATCTGCAAAAAGCGCTGCCCCTGCTGGAACAAAGCGTGCAACATTACCGGGAGCTGGCCGCCCTTACAAAAGATACTTACCTGTACGCTAACAGCATGCAAACCGCGCAAAGAAAAGTGCCTATTGGCGGAGACGATGGGAAGAATAAAACCTGGACCGAGCTGCTGCCCTATTATGAAGCAGAGCTTCAGTATTTTAAACAGCACCTGCAAACCTTGCAGGCAGCGTCATCCGGCACTTCCACACCGGCTAATACCTTGCATTTACAAGCGGCTGCCGTTACACTATTAAGCCCGGCTAAGGGCCGTTACCAGCCCCTAAGCGGGGCAACGGTATTTTCAGATAAAGACCTGCGCCTGGCAATGGTAGCCCCTGCGTTAAAAGACCTGCAGGGCATTACCTGCTCCATGCAGCAGCAGCAAACAGCCGGTACTACTTTACAATTCCGCAACCAGCAAGCAGTAAAAGTAGTGATAGGTTTTTTTGAAAGTAAGGACAAAAGCTTTTTACAGGAGCCTGACCTGGAAACAGACGCCGGCGCCGATAACTACGGGCAGGCAGCCATCCGCCTCCGGCATGCCATCAGCATACCTTCCCTGCCGCCGGTGAATGTGCATACCTATTACTTTGCAGCAGGTGAGCATACGCTTACGCTGGGTAAAGGAGCCTGTTTGGTATTGGGATTCACGGGAGGCAGCGCAGGAGATGCAGCAGAAGGGCTGGATTGGATGTTTGAGAAATAACTAAGAATTGATAATTTGTAATTCATACTTATGAAGTCTATTATCACAGTAGATCACAATTCAGGGGCGCCAAAGTATCAGCAGATCATACAATCTGTTATTAGCGCTATTGATAACAAACAGTTAAAGATCGGGGATAAAATACCTTCTGTAAATGAGGTGAGCGACAGCACCGGTATTGCCAAAAAGACCGTAGTACAGGCATTTGAGCAGCTAAAACAAACCGGTGTAATATCGGCCGTAAAGTATAAAGGTTATTTTGTAGCCAGCGCCAACACTCATTCCAAGCATAATATATTTGTGCTGTTTAACCACCTGACAGCGTATAAAGAGGATATTTACGAAGGCATAAAAAGCACGCTGGACGGAAAAGGCGTGGTGGATATTTTCTTCCATCATAACAATATGGAAGTGTTTAAAACACTGATCGCGCAAAGCGCAGGCAAGTACACGGAATACATTATTATGCCCATACCTGACAAGGGCATGAAACCCGCGCTCAAAAAATTACCGCAGGATAAAATATACATCCTGGATATGGGCTACCAGGACTGGGGCCAGGCCTACCCTTCTGTTTGCCAGCATTTTGAAGCAGATATTTACCAGATATTACAACAGGGCCTGCCTACCATCCGCCGTAAATACAACAAGCTGGTGCTGGTACTGGGCCCGCAATTTTATAACCTGAAACAGATCGAAAAAGGTTTCCGGCAATTCTGCCGTGAGTTTGAGCTGGACTTTTCCATTATTTCCCATGCAAAGAGCAAACGGCCGGCCCGCGGGGAGCTGTATGTGCTGGTAAATGACCAGGACCTGGTGCACCTAGTAAAAAAGATCACCACCTTTGGTTATAAGCTGGGTAAGGATGTGGGCATTATCTCTTACAATGATTTTCCTATGAAAGAGATTGTGGGTAATGGTATTACTACTATCTCCAGTGACTTTACAAGAATGGGAATGGATGTGATCAATATGATCTTAAAGAAGAAAAAAGCGCACCTGCAAAACCCCTGCAGGCTGGTAGAAAGATCATCTTTTTAAGCACATTTATACATAAGAACCGGGGAGCCGAATACTGACCGTAGTTCCCTTATCTACAGCGCTGGAGAGCTGCAGCTGCCCGTCGTTGATCCTTACCAGCTCTTTTACCACCAGCAGTCCCAAACCGGCTCCGTGCTCATTATCTGTACCCCGGCGCGTAAAATGCCGTTCCAGGTCAAACAGGCGGGCCTGGGTGGCAGTATCCATCCCTATACCGGTATCGGTTACACGAATATGTACGGTTTCTTTTTCGGTAGCAGCAGCGATGGTAATATTGCCGCCGCTATGTGTGAATTTAATAGCATTGGATAACACGTTACGCAGCAGGATGGCCAGGTGATCCGGGTCAGCATACACTAATGTATCCTTAGGTACCTGCTGGTGAAAGACCAGGGCTTTCTCATCCACCTGCGAACCCATTTTTTGCTGCAGTTGCAGGATAGCTTCCTGCACATCGCAGTATTGGGGGTACGCCATACTGCCTTTTAACTGTATATGCGACCAGCGCAGGGTATTATCTAAGCTCAGCAGCACATTATCCAAACTGTTACGTGCCCGGCCTGCAAACTCGTTGAACAGGGGCGCGGCCATATCTGCATCCAGGCTTAAGAGGGAACGCATGGCAGCCAGGGGTTCCCGCAGGTCATGTGAAAGAATGGAAAGTATTTTTTCCTTGGATTTGTTCAGGTTCTCCAAACGCACGGCTTTATCTTCATTCTGCCGGTTCAGTCCCTCCATCTGCAGCCGGTAACGCTGCTGCTCATACTTATTATATAACAGCACTACCATCATCATCACAAACAGAGATGTTACGCTAATGATATCGCGGGAAGGGGGTAAAGCCTCTATTAACGGCTCATGACGACTGTTATAAATATGGGTGAAGATAAATATGAACATATCCACCAACGCCATTACAATTATTAACCACCAGGAATCCAGCAGCATTATGATCACAGCTATATTTAATAACAGCAGCAGCTCTGTATTATTATGATAGGCCAGTGAAATAAAGCTGAAGAACAGGGCAATAGTTGTGATAGCTGTGAACCGGGCAGGCTGGAACAGCTGGTGTTGCTGTAGCAGGAAAATGCCCGCTATCACCAGCGATAACAACAGGTAGCAGCAGGCTAGCCACAAATGTGCCGTCAGTAGGTTCAGCACCAATAACACCGCTACTATTACAGAGCCCAGTAGCGCCCCTGCATTCAGGGACCTTATTTTCTTTTGCTCTTCGAACGGATGACCAGGCCTGATTCCAATATTAACTACGCTATGAATGAACGGATACATGGAAGATGCGAAACTATAGCATTTTGCCCGTATTTTCATTACGTTTAGCAGCACTAAACATGGGGCTGCTCTCCTACGCAGGCTGGACGAGCACCCCTCTTAAAAAAACTGAGGACGATTAACCAATGCTTAACAAATGGCAGGTTTCCACACTGTATCTTTAAAGTCAAGAATTTATTAGACATAGCAGGTATTCTTACCACGCTAATTTTTAAAAAGGACTCCTCTGGGCAAAGCGGAGTCCTTTTTTAATTTGTCCTGTTCATTTCTCAGTTCTCCCTCTGGCGGCAAATGATTAACTTTACAGCCATGGACGCTGACATCCATACCCGCTACCATTCCGACTTTTACCGTGTACTGGATTTTAAATGCCGGTGCACAGATTGCCGTACTTCCAAGCCGGAGTATGCGGAAAGCTTTTGTATCAGCTTTGTGCGCAAGGGTAATTTCCTGTACAATGTGTTCCGGCATTCCATGGACTCTTATACTGGCTGTGTGATCCTTACCAAACCGGGTTATGAACGTACTATTACACATACACATGCCATACCCGATGAATGTACCATCTTTGAATTTACACACAGCTTTCACCAGGAGCTGACTCAACGTTACGGGCATACGAAGTTCTTCCGGGATAATGACCTGCACTCTACCCTGCTGCGCACCAATACTGAAACTGAGTTCCTGCATTTTCATATCAGCCAGTTAGTGGGATTACGTTCCGGCAGCAAGCTGCAAATAGATCAGCTGGTACTTCAAATGACGGATAAGGTGTTAGGCTCCGTTACGGACTATGCACCGGATACCCGCATTAACAGCCGGCTAAAGACGAATCATCTTACCACCATAGAGCGGGCTAAGGAATACATTACCACGCATTTTACACAGGATATTTCCCTTTTTGAAATTGCGGCGTATTGTTATGTAAGCCCCTTTCACTTCAGCCGCATCTTTAAAACCTTTACTTCCTGCTCACCGCATCAATACCTGTTATCCATCCGTTTGCAGCATGCGGCCCTGCTGCTGCGCACTACCATGCAAACCGTGGCGGATGTGGCTTTTAGCTCCGGCTTTAACAGCATTGAGCATTTTACGGCCGCCTTCCGCCAGCAATATCAATCTCCTCCCGCGGCCTTCCGCACTGGTATCCCCAGCTTCCGTTAAAAGAGCAAGATTCCTTAAGTGTTTGCCTGATGCTCCCGGTAGCTTTGCTGCATAAAATCTATGTTTTATGAAAGCGCAATTATTAGCTACGCTGGAAAATTCAAAACAGTACACTTTAAACGTTGCCGGTAAAATGCCTGAACGCGGTTATTCCTTTAAACCTGTAGAAACGGTTTGGACCTTTGGCGAGCTGTTACACCATATTGCCTATGGCATACAATGGTGGCAGGAGAATTATATAAAAGGCAATGAAATTGCCTGGGCGCCACCGGCCGCTGTGGTAAAGAAAAAGGAGCTGCACAGCTACCTGGAGCAAGCGTATGCCGAGCTAAAAGCCACTGTGGATACCAGCGAATTAACGGAGGATGCTGTTAAAGGTTTTCATGCTACCCTGGATCATATTACCCACCACCGCGGGCAGGCAGTAACGTACTTGCGCTGCCAGGGAATTGAGCCACCGGAGTACGGGTATTGATGCTGAACGCGGAACGCTGAATGCTTAACGCTGGTACTGAACGTCAGAGGTTGAACGCAATTATGAGCTATCAGGACAATGTAATAATCTGCATTGGCATTACGCATTCAACATCCGGGCTTGGGCGTTAAGCATTCAGCGTTCGGCATTTCCGCATCTAATTCGTAATTTCCCACTATGCTGCGTTCCACGTTCACTGCCCTCATCTGCTGTTGTGCCCTTTCCTTATTTGGCCAGATAAGCATTAGCGATAACCACCGTTACCTGCTGCGCGATGGTAAACCTTTTTTCTGGCTGGGCGATACTGCCTGGGAGCTATTTCACCGCCTGAACCGGGAACAGGCCGACCAATACCTGCAACACCGCGCCAGCCAGGGCTTTACGGTGATACAGGCTGTTATACTTGCAGAATTTGACGGACTGCATACACCTAATGCTTACGGCAATCTGCCGCTGCAGAAAGATGATCCCACCAAACCGGATGAAGCCTATTTTAAACATGTGGACTACATCATTGACAAAGCCGCATCCAATGGCCTGGTAATAGGACTGCTGCCCACCTGGGGTGATAAGGTGTGGAAATCATCCTGGGGAAAGGGGCCGGAGATCTTTACCCCGCAAAATGCCAGGGCTTACGGAAAATGGTTAGGAAAACGGTACCGCACCCGAAAAAACATTGTCTGGATACTGGGCGGCGATCGTATACCACAAAATGACCTTCAACTCAGCATCTGGCGGCAAATGGCAGCCGGTATCCAGGAAGGGTTGGGCAAAAAGAATAAGGCGGTCATCACCTTTCATACCCAACCCAATGCATTAGGCTCTGCAGAATGGTTCCATAAAGATGCCTGGCTAAGCTTTAACATGTTCCAGAACGGCCACTGCCGCAATACACCTGTTTATGAAAAGATACAGGCTGCCTACAACCTGGTGCCTGTAAAACCTGTGCTAGACGGAGAGCCCATTTATGAAGACCACCCGGTATGCTTTAATGCAAAAGAGCTGGGTACTTCCAGCGCATATGATGTAAGGAGCTACGCCTACCTGGACCTTTTTGCCGGCGCCTTTGGGCATACCTACGGCTGCCATGATATCTGGCAGTTCTATTCTACCAGCTATGAAGCGGTAAACAACCCGCATGTATTATGGCAGCAGGCTATGGACCTGCCCGGAGCCAGCCAAATGCAGTTTGTGCGTAAGCTCATGGAAGCTAACCCCATGTTAGAGCGGGTACCGGATCAATCACTGATCCTGGAAAATAACCTCACGCCGGCTGAACGTGTACAGGCTACACGCGGTAAGGACTACCTGTACGTATATACGGTATCCGGACAGCCTTTTACAGTGGTGCTGGGAAAAATAAGCGGCGCCCAGCTGCAGGCTGGCTGGTACAATCCCCGTAATGGTGAGCTTAAACGTATTGGCCAGGTAGAAAACCAGGGACAGCAAAAGTTTACACCGCCCGGCGCCGGGTACGGACAGGATTGGGTCCTGATATTGCAGGATGCAGCCCGGGAATTAAAGCTCTGAGCTTCTATAAACGAATAGAAAATTAATAAGAATTGTCAGGCGCAACAGGATCAAATGATGGCGGCACCTCTGCGAGGACGGGTTTGCAGGATCAGATCTTAGTGCTGTGCGGGATAATACTACCGGTAAGCATTCTGCTTTAAAATTTGAAAGGCAGCGCTGTTACTCACCCATTGATCACAAACTGTGACATGGGCGGATAGTAAAGCATCCTTTTCCAGTCAATTGCGAAGATCTTTTCCAGCACATCTTTCAGATCTGCCAGGGAGGAAGGTTTCTTGGCATACAGGTTTGTGCCCTCACGGTAACAGAATTCAATGGTTTGCAGATCGCTCAGGGAAGAATATACGATAATAGGAAGCGAATCAAACTTCTTATTGGAACGGATCTCCCTGATACACTGATGCCCATCCTTACAGGGCATTAACAGGTCCAGGAATAACAGGTCCGGATGTTTTTCACCCAATAACCTCATCAGGATATCGCCATTTTCCGCTCTTGTTAATACCACCTTAACTGTTGTCAGGTCATTAATTGCCAAAGAAAAAATCAAGTAATCGTCGTCGTCATCCTCAGCCATTAAAACATGTGTCAGCTCTTGATTAACATTCGTCGTCATAATAATCTTTATCTTTTTGGAAGAAAAAAATCCCCTCTTTTTAACTGCAAATAAAGGAATTCTCAAATAACAATTAAAATAGATTTAGGTGCATTCGTTCCCGGCAGCACAGTACTTTTACATTGTTGTATCCTCTTAAATGGATGCCGTTCAAAAATCATACTAAAAACACCGCATTAAACATAATATTTATATTTTATTTGTTCGTAAAACCCATCCTGACAGGCCTCTCTTATAACGGCCATCGTGCTAAAGATAAGCCATCAACCAGATATGTATCCTCCTCTGGCTGCAATTTTCAGGCCCATTAAGCCGGGTTATTATATCATATATTCATAGGTGATATTGCGGAACTGCACTCAGCACTGCGTAATAAAATGCTCAATGTGATGCCCGGAGGAGCCTCAGGAAGATATGGAAGGCGCGGGATTTATAGCCGAAAATCCCTAATTTTATTACATGGAATTTAAACACTTCCTCCCATCCCCTGCTTTAAGGCCGTATATCCGGCATTACTATATCTTTGAATCCAATGCCAACATTGCATTCGACGATACGGTATTTCCCAGCGGTGATATGGAAGTGATCTTTAACCTGGGAGAAGGCGCCTGGGAGGCCGAAGTAGAAAATGAATTTTATAAAAACCCACCCATAGAGCTGTGGGGCCAGATCACCAAACCACTGGCCATCCGCTCAAAAGGCAGGCATACCATGCTGGGTATCCGCTTCCTGACCCACTCCGCCGCTTATTTTTTTGAGGATGAAATGGGCGTGTTCAACAACCGGGTTACTGACCTCAGCGACATTATAGGCAAACCCGCAAAGATCCTGCACGCACGGCTGCTGGAAGAAACCGCACAGGAAAAAAGGATCGCGCTGGTAGAGGATTTCTTAATAAAGAGATTATCCCGCAAGGAAAAAAGATCCTTCAGCATTGATAAAGTAGCGCACATTTTAACCAGCATAAAAAATAACGCAGCTGAAACCAACATCAGCAACATTGCCACCAAACATGGCATTACACCCCGTTACCTGCAAAAAATAATTTACCAGCATACCGGCCTGTCTCCAAAATCATTTAATAAAATATACCGGTTCCAGCACAGTCTTAAGCTGATCTCCAGAAATGATCAGCCCTTCACTTCTATTGCGTATGAATGTGGCTACTTTGACCAATCTCATTTTATAAGGGATTTTAAATCATTTACCGGCATTACCCCCTCTGCCTACCTGGAAAATAACTCCCCCATTGCCCAGGCTTTCGTACAATAAGTACGCTGTTCCGATTTGTACAATTTCAAAGCGCAGGACTACCCTAGTTTTGTTGAAAAATATCAGCAAAGCATAAAACTTAATTGTATGAGCGCATTTGAAACATTTTCACAGCTGCATCAAAATGCAACACCACTCCTGCTGGGCAATATCTGGAATGTGCATAGTGCCCGGGTATTTGAAGCCAGCGGGTATCAAGCCATCGGCACTTCCAGCATGGCGCTGGCGCAATCTTTCGGTTATGAAGATGGGGAGCAGCTCCCCTTTGATATACTGCTGCAGCTGGCTAAACGGGTAACGGAAACGGTACGCATACCATTCTCTGTTGACATAGAAGGCGGTTATAACCGCAGTGCAGCAGGCATTATTGATCATATACAACAGCTGCACGATGCCGGTGTGGTGGGCATTAACCTGGAAGATACCGTTGCCGGCAGCAGCCGTGTACTGCAGGAAGTAAGCGCCTTTCAAAAAACATTATCTGCAGTAGCAGACCACATCAGCCGCAATAATCTGCACATTTTCCTGAACATCCGTACAGATGGTTTTTTGCTGGGTATGCTCACTGCATTAAGCGAAACGCTTACCCGCATCAAACATTATGAAAGCGCCGGGGCCGACGGCATTTTTGTGCCCTGCATTACGCGCCCGGACGATATCCGGGAAGTGGTAAAAGCCACTACCCTGCCCATTAACGTGATGTGCATGCCGCAGCTGCCGGATTTTGAAGCGCTGGCATCGCTGGGTGTAAAAAGGATCAGCATGGGCAGCTTTTTGTTTGATAAAGTATACGGGCATGCAGGCACGCTTGCAAAAACCATAACCACAGAAGAAAATTTCTCCGCCTTATTCTAAACACCTAAATCAATAAAAAATGAACTTACCTAAAAGAGCAGAAGATACGCACGCCGCACTGGCAGCCGCTTTTAATACCGGCGATGTACATACCGTAATGAGCATGTACGATGTAAGCGGCTTTATTGTGCCCGAACCCGGCAAACCGGTATCCGGCGCAGAGAGATTTGAAGAAGCCATCAAAGGCATCTTATCCATTAAAGGCAAAATGGAAATTAAAACCGTGTATTGTTTGCAAACCGGCGACATAGCAGTAGGCCGGTCTGAATGGAGCATTACGGATGGTGATGAAGTAAAGATCAGCGCCAAAGGTATTGAAGTAATGATACAGCAGAACGATGGCACCTGGAAGATCCTGATAGATCATGCGTTTGGAGCAGAAGCCAGCCTGGTGGCTTAAAAGAGCTGAGCCCCCCAAAAGGTTGACACGTATAAATGACCGGGTATACCGGTCATTTATAATTTTATGATCTTGGTAAATTCCCCTTAATTATTTCCCGGTGCGTGCCGTGGATAAATTATATTAGCAGCTCATTATGGAAACATCAACGGACCCGGTAATTAATAAGACCATCACCATTCAGGCGCTTCCGGCAAAGGTTTGGGAAGCCATTACCCAGCCGGCATTAATACGGCAATGGATGTCTGAAACCCCTATTGAAATTATTACCAGCTGGGAAGTAGGGCAATCCATTACCATCCAGGGCGACTGGTACCACAGCCGTTTTGAAAATAAAGGAGTAGTGCTGCAATTTGAACCCGAGCGCGTATTGGAGTATAGCCATTTAAGCTCCCTGTCAAGATTAGCTGACCAGGTTGAAAACTATTCCGTGATCAAATTTGCCCTAAGCCCCCTGGAAGATGGGACGGAGCTAACCCTTACGCTCAGTAATTTTCCCACAGAAGTTATCTACAAACACCTGGCTTTTTACTGGAATGTGACCATCGTTCTGCTGAAAAAATTCATTGAGCAATAACGGTGTAGCTACTTCTTTTTCCGCTTTCCTTCTTTCTTTGCTTTTTCATGCTCGTCTATCAGCAGCTGCCAGTTCTCATTGGGTATGTCTTCAGAGAAGCTAATAGTCTGGCGGTAATCGTTCTTATCTATTTTCATTACCTGGATCTCTTTGCCCAGAAAAGATTGTATAGTATCCAGTATAGGTTTTTCTTCCGGGCTGCAAAAGGTAACGGCCTGGCCTTTTTGCACGCCGCGGCCGGTTCTGCCTACACGGTGCACATAGTTCTCCGGTTCGTCCGGCAGGTCGTAGTTCACTACATATTCTACGTTGGGAATATCAATACCACGGGCATTCACATCGGTAGTGATCAGTATTTTAATATCGCCCTGTTTAAATTCCTTCATTACGGTAAGGCGGTCGTCCTGCTCTTTGCCGCCATGCATGGTCAGGGTTTTAATGCCTACCCGCTCCATGGCAGCCGCCACACGTTCTGCCCGCACTTTGGTGCGTACAAATACAAGGATCTTATTTTCCGGGAATTCTTTTACCAGCCGTTCCAGGAAAAAGCGTTTATCATCCATTTCCACAAAGGCCACTGAATGACTTACGTTCTTGGATACCGGATCATCCGGCGAGATCTGGATACGGATGGGGTTGCGGACAATGGAATAAGCCAGGTCCTTGATCTCTTCATCAATGGTAGCAGAAAAGAACAAGGTCTGGTGGTTGCGGGGCAGGTGTTTGATCACATCGCGTATATCGCGGATGAAACCCAGGTCCAGCATATGATCCGCTTCATCCAGGATCAGGGTTTGCACATGGCTAAGATCCAGGTGGCCCTGGCTAATGAGATCAAACATACGGCCCGGCGTGGCAATTAAAATATCTACTCCTTTATCCAGCTTTTTGATCTGCGCCTCCTGCTCCACACCGCCAAAAAGGCCCATAATATCCACACGGGTATATTTACCCAGCTGCTTAAATACATCGGAGATCTGGATAGCCAGCTCACGGGTAGGCACCATTACCAGGCACTTTACTTCACCCCTGGTGCGGGAGCGGCTTTGCTGGTGCAGCAGCTGAATTACCGGGATGGCAAAAGCGGCGGTTTTACCGGTGCCGGTTTGTGCAATGGCCAGCACATCATCTCCCTTAAGAATAGATGGAATAGCCTTGTACTGTATATCTGTAGGGCGTTTGAAGCCCTGCTCTTCCAGGCTTCTTTTAATTTCTTCCGCAATGCGGTATTGTTCAAACTTCATGAGGGCACAAAGATAACTTATTTTCAGGGGGTTAACCTGAGCGCTGCGCAACAACGGGAAAATGCGCTTGCGCAAAAAGTAGTAGAAAAAAAGAGCTTGCCCGGATGCGCCAACAACAATTCTTCTTAATATAAGACCTGTAAAATGTTGGTTTATAATAAATTAAGAAATTATAAACCGGATCTTGATCCGATACACATTAACAATTTAATAGCATGTACATGTCAGCGGCCGTAATTATCCGGATAGTACCTTTATTGCAGATTAAGAATAACGACTATCCAATTATCCTATGAATATTTGCTTGTAAACTAATAACTATAAGTTTTTGGGGTTAACAAATAACATGAATATTGCCACTCTTTCCAGGGTGGCTTTTCTGCTTTTTATAGTTACGGTTTAATGCGCTTTTGTATCTGCAAGATCCAGGCTGATAACATTCATTTGTGGCTGCAGCCTTAATACCGCTCCGTTACCCGGTTTTGAGAAGGTACCTTTCACAGCAGGCAGCTTATAATTCATTCCATCAAAGCTGCAGGTTATTTGTGCAGGAACAATTTGCTGAAAAGGCAGCTTAGCGTCCGGGGCTGTGTTCAGGTCCAGGTACCAGTTACAGGGCTGCTTACTCAGCAGTTTTATAGTAAAGGTTTTCTCATCCAGGTCCATCACCAGCGAGCCGCTTACCGTGGTTAACGGCCATGAGATGTGCACTGCGCCCGTGCCCCTGTTGGTGAATACCGGATCTTTACCCCTTAACAGCACTTCCTTGCCATCAATCAACGCTTTCAGACGCAGGCCTGCAATCTGATCTGCCTTGCTCCATAGGTACCCATCCACCACCGGAAGGGTAAAAAACGTACACTCGTTAGTGGTAGCTACCTGGGTGGTGTATACATCGGGCAGCTCTTCATTAAACAAATGAATGTCGCGGATACGCAGGCCTTCCTTTTCCCAGAGCATATTGATCCTGTAAAACCGGCTGTTAAACCAAAGCGTTTTCAGGTTACTGCCTTCCAGGTCTTTAGTAACGGAGAAAGAAGTAGGCGGTGTTACCTTATAGTTCTTTTTAAACCAAAGGCCTGATTGTTCCAGGGTTTCCACACGCAGCTTACCGGCTTTCCACAGCTGCGCAATAAGCGGCATCTGGATCTCAAATCCTTTTGACATGCCATCCCAGGTAAAGGAATTTTCCTGCCCCGCTTGTGTATAGTTAAAACCTAATGCCGTATCTTCTGTAAAGGTCTTAAAGAACCAGCTCACCCAGGAGGCGCTGCCACCGCCAAATTCATACACCGGCTCCAGGGTAATAACGCCCTGCCGGTTTGAACCTATACCCTGATCATACTGCCGGATAGGATCGCTGCCCAGCATTCTGAAAATGGGAACCGGTATCTGGTGCTGCGCATTTTGCGCCGGCATATAAGAGTTGATCTTACTGGGATAATAGGCCTGGTTCCAGTCCCCGCCCCTTAAAGTATAACCATCTGTTCCATACTGGTCTTTACAATTAGCGGATGCTACGATGTGATACTTCTCATACATATAATTCAGGCTATGCGCATCTATAAACCAGGAGGCTGCTGACCGGGGATAATAACCAAAGATCTTTTTAAAATCAGCCATATAAACATCAATCAGCTTTTCCCGCTCTTCAGGCGTGTAGCCGGTTGAAAAACCAATATTGGCGTGCCAGTCCCAGGGATAACGGCCCCGCCATTTAAGACCGGCCTTTTCTACCAGCGGCTGGGGGATCTCCCACCAGGCGCCCACCTCAAATGATCCTTTGGGCAGCGCCGCTAACAGCTGCTGGTAGCGGGGATCCATTAATGCATCATATTGCAGTAAGAAAGTTCCCGGCAGCTTGTATTTCTTCATAATCTCCACCTGTTTTACAACCGTTTGGTATAACACATCTTCTGTGATCTTGGGATCTCTGGGTTCCAGTAAACGGATAAAGTTCACAATGTTCACAATCTTAGGACTGCCCTTGGTTTCCGCTGTTCTTTTGACTGATTGAAAAGCATAGGCAACTGAAGACAGCAGGCATAAAAATGTTAAACCTGCTATCATAAAAACCGATGATCTTATTCCTTTATTCATTTTTGATGATACGTATTTGTGTGCAATTATACCTTAATTATTACCAACCCGGGTTTTGTTCCAGCGTTTTTCCATTAGCGGAATAAAAAGCAATTTCCCGTGTGGGTAGTGGCTGCAGGTAATCCTTATTAGGATCAAATTTTCTGCTGGTTTCAGCTATCAGGAAACCATTTGCATCTACCTTGTTCTGGTAGCTTGGGTCACTGTAAGGCGCCCTGGTAGCCCATTCCGTGCCGGTTATTTTAATACCTTTCACATCCTGCGGCAATTCGGTTTCTGCTGTTTTCCAGCGCCGGATGTCATCGTACCGGAATCCTTCCAGCGTTAGCTCCACCGTTCTTTCCCGCCGGATCTCCGTGCGCATATTAAGACCATTAGCCGTAACAAAGGCATTGCTGAGGTGTGGCATATTTACCCGGTCCCGGAGCTTATTAATGGAAAGGGCCAGATCATTATCACTGATGGAACCATTCTTCTCATATACCGCTTCCGCATAGATCAGCAGCACTTCTGCATAACGGATCAGGTGCCGGTCATAATCAAACAGGCTGGCATCGCCCAGCTGGCCGGAGTTGTTAGCTACCGGGTCCTCAGACATGTATTTGTACAGGATATAACCGGTGTTAAAGTTACGCTGCGGCTTATCCGGCCAGTTAGCTATTTTGGTAACGGGGAAGAATACACGGTTGGTAAGCGTACCTGGTATGATCATGGTCATGGTCATACGCGGGTCCCGGTCCTGGAATTCGGAGCCGAAAGTATTATACCCATGAAAAACAGTACCGGCAGCTGTAATGGGTAATCCATTTTTATCCAGGTACAGGTCTGCCATTTTCCGTGTTGGGTTATAACCTGTTCCGTCATACTGGTAAGGCATATCATGGCCCAGGATGTTCCTTGCATACCTGCGGTCCAGTATGGTTTCGTGTGAATCATCGCCCGCTTCCAGGAACAGGTAACGGTAACTTTGCGCAGCACTGCCGGTATACAGCGTATAGGCGCCGCTGTTAATAACCGCCTGCGAGGCCGTAACAGCAGCATCCAGGTATTTGGATGCACCTGCCTCTCCCCTGAACTTTTCCCAGGTTCCTTCAAACAGGGCTACCCGTGCGGCTAATGCCAGGGCTGCGCCTTTGGTGATCCTTCCCATGTCGGCAGATGTGATGTCAGGCTGGGCGGGCAGGTCATGCTGCGCTTCATCCAGGTCCTTCAAAATAAGGTCTGCTGTTTCTCCCCGGCCTGACCGTGGTGTAAATAAAGCAGGATCATCAGCCGATAAAACTTTTGTGATCAGGGGCACACCGCCATAAATACGCAACAGCTTCCAGTAATACCAGGCCCGGAAAAATTTAGCTTCCGCCACATAACGCTTAATATCTGCATCCTCGATGGCAGCGCCCTTTTCCATGATGTTATTGGCGGATCGGATATAACCATAACTGTCGTTCCACTGACCGGATGTTTCTGCCGGCTGCAAGTTGCCGTTACTAACGGAGTTGGGGAAATTAAAAGCTATATCAGATTCCGTATCCTCAAACCCGAACCGGTCCAGCCCATTATAAAGATTATTTGCGGCCAGCTTAAAATCACTCGCTGTTTTCCAGAAGGTGGAATCGGTAATGCTGTCCTGTGATACCAGGTTCAGATCCCGCTTGCAGCTGCTGCCCATTACAGTGAATAACACCAGGCCCAGCATAATATACCTATATGTAAGTTTCATGATCTCTTCTTTTAAAATTTAGCATTTATGCCCAGTGAGTAAACTTTATTGAACGGGTAGGTGCCCTCATTACGATAGCCATCTTCCGGGTCAAAGTTGCCGCCCAGTGTTCCTTTTGATATGGTGAACAGGTCCTGCCCGCTAAAAAAGATCCTGGCTGATTTCATTTTAATGCGCATGGCCACAGCAGTGGGCAGGTTATACCCTACAGTGATCACTTTAAAACGCAGGTAAGCTACATTTTGCAGGGTTAATGCGGAGGCGCGGTAATCATAACTCCTGATATCATCATACCCAACGCTGCCGGGAAGATACCGGGGATATTTAGCATCCGGCCGTTCCGGGCTCCAGGTCTTATCCGCATAGTAAGCTAAAGAGGGCCAGAAGAAGGTATTGGGCGTGCTGATGGCGCCTTCATAGATCACATTCCTTTTGCCAACGCCTTGCAAGAATACCTGCAGATCAAACTGTTTATATCCCATCGTGATGTTGGATGAAAAAGTATAGCGGGGTATCAGGTTGCCCAGGTAAACCATATCGCCCGGCAGGCCTTTGGATTTATCGCCGAAAGCAGTCAGCTTTCCATCTCCGTCCACATCTTTATACATCACATCTCCCAATGAGATCCTGGACGGTACGCCCTGCAGCTGTTTATATTCATCCAGCTGTTTCTGGGTTTTAATGATGCCGTCATATACATATCCAAAATAAGAGTAGATGGGATAACCCTGCCTGGTATAGTTCAAACCTTCCTGGAAATTATCGCTGTTCTTCAGCTCCACCAGCTTGTTCCTGCTATCGCTTAGCTGCAGTGAAACGCTGTACCGGAAATCATTGATCTGATCTTTCCAGGTTGCTGACACCTCAAAACCTTTGGTCACTACCTTGCCCTGGTTGGTGCTGGGAGGTGTAGCGCCATAAGTAGCCGGTACTGCTATGTTCACCAGCATGTCATTATTGATCTTATTATAATAATCAAAGGAGAAACTAAGCCGGGAATTGAACACCGCGATGTCCATACCGATGTTCTTATTTTCGATGGTTTCCCAGGTCCTGTTGGCCGATGCGGGATTTGCGTTGGCCCCTGTGAGCCCGGCAGCGGGTGATCCTAAAGGATAGTTACCACTTACAGCTACCAATGGAATATAATCGTACAAACCTAAATTGGTTATTTCCTGGTTGCCCATTTTTCCATAGGATACTCTTAGCTTTAACAGGTCAAAGGCGCGCAGGGATCTGATAAACTTTTCTTCTGATAAATTATATGCCAGCGCCGCCGACGGGAATACTGCGCTCCAGCGTTTTTCCGGCGCAAATTTGGAGCTGCCGTCTGCACGCGCCGTTACATCCAGTATCAGCTTGTCTTTATAGGAATAACTTAACCTACCGAAATAAGAGGCCAGGGCCTGGTTATCCAGGTTGCCGGTGAAATTTGCATAAGCTGCTTTCGTACGGTCGGCCAGGTTAAGGGTAAATATATTATTGCCAACGAAATTGTAACCGGTGGTTGACTGTCCTTCCCGCCGGGTTTGTTCCAGTGATGCACCGCCAGTAATATTGATCTTATGATCCTGCCCAAACTGCCGGTTGTAATCCAGGTAAACCTGGTATAATTTATTCAGCAGCTTCTGGTTTGCATAATAAGCTGAATTTGGTGTGTTGCGGATATCCTGTACCCCGCCTACATAATTATAACGGGTAAAGGTGCGGGTATTCCCATTTTCGTTCGTGTAATCAAATCTTACGGCAGTTTGCCCGGTTAATTTCAAGCCGGGTACAATGCTGTAATCAATTTTCAGGTTGGTAGCAAACCTTGAAAAATTATTCTGCTGCCGTCCGCCCTCTTCCAGCGACTGGGCGGGGTTTTCATAACCCTGGTATCCATAGAACTGGCCTACGCTGTTATACACCGGCTGGTACGGGAACTGGCGGGGCACATTGCTAAGCGCATTATCGATCATGGTGGGTGTTACCGTGGCCTGGTTCTCAAAAATGCTACGGGTTTCCACACTTATTTTTTTACTGATCCGGAAGTCATAGTTAAGCCGGAGGTTGTACCGCTCAGACTTGTTCTCCCCGAACTTCAATGAACCTTCATCGCGGTTATAACCTACGGAGAGCAGGTAATTATTATTATCGGCGCCGCCTGAAACAGATAAGTTATGCAGCTGCTGTGTGGAGTTGCCGTAAATAATCTTATTCCAGTTTGTATACCCATAAAAGCCCGGATAGCTGGTAATACCATAATTCCATCCGCCGTCCAGCTCCGGTGGCGCGTTTGCCTTTATCTTATCAAATACTTCCTGTGAAAAACCATTGATGCCGGCATTGCGCAATCCTTCATCCATAAATTCTGCAAACTGTAAGGTGTTCTGGATCTTTCTCAGGTAGGTGGGTGTTTTTAAACCAATGTTGCCGCTGTACGTAACTTCCGGCGGACCCTTTTTCCCTCTTTTAGTGGTTACCAGTATTACGCCGTCGGCAGCGCGTGCACCGTAAATGGAGGCGGCTGCATCTTTCAGCACAGATACCTCTGCAATATCATTGGTATTGATGGTATTGATATCGCCCGGTATACCGTCTACCAGCACCAGTGGCAGGTTTCCGCTTATGGAGGAGTAACCGCGGATCTGTAGTCCGTAACTTTGTTTGCCGGGCTGCCCGCTGCCTTTGGTAATAGTTAATCCCGGTATGGTGCCCTGCAGGGCATCAAAGCTGTTGTTCAATGGCCGGTTCTCAAACACATCTGATTTAACGGTAGAGATAGCGCCCGTAACCGCACCTTTGGCACGCGTACCATAACCTACCACCACTATTTCATCCAGCTTGGTATCTATCCGTACCATGTTAACCTGCATATTGGTTTGCTCATTCACTGTTATGCGCTGGGTCAGGAAGCCAATGAATGAAAACACGAGAATGGAATTGGGGCCTGGCGCCTCCACTGAAAATTCTCCATTCCCGTTTGTGCTGGTGCCAATGGTGGTGCCTTCCACGCCAACGGTTACACCGGGCAAAGGATCACCATTGCTGCTGTCCCTGACCACGCCGGATATTCTCAGCGACTGTATATCATTTCCAGATCTTACAGGAATGCTGCTGTTCTTTTCCAGGATTAGTATGGTCTTGTTACGGATAACGTATTTAAAAGGCTGGTTTTCAAAACAAAGATCCAGCACTTTAACAAGATCCATATTCCTGGCCTGTACCGTAATGGGCCTGGCATTTTTCAGCGTAATGTTATTATACAGAAAATCATAGTCCGTTTGTTTTCTTATCTGGGCAATGACTTCTGTTAAGGTTGCTTTTTGTGCAACTACCGTGATCTTCTGCGCATAACTTGCTGCCTGTACCTGCAGGAACATGATGGTTAAGAAGATGAAGGTTAGCTTGGTTCTCAGGAAAAACGTGGAATGTACATAGGGATCCCTCCTGAGAAGTAATTCAATAACGTTCTTATACATTTGTTGATCAGATTTAATTTGGATCGATTAGTTTGCTTATTTTAATATGACCTGTTTTTGCATACAGTTACACGCCAGGGCGCATCAAAGGCGCCTGGTTGCTTGTGATAAAAGTTCGGGATTACTTTAGCTTATTGATCGGCCGATCGTTCCTGCTTTCTGCTGTTAATTAACGGATGAATTTCCTGATCCTGGTTGCACTTAATTTGTTACAATAACTTTGTTGGCCTGCATTTTGAAATGAACAGGTCCCACCTGTTCCAGGTTGTGTAAGATCTCCGACAGGTTGGCTGAACGGGAAAATGTTCCGCCAAACCGGTCCTGCCTGTTGTAATTGCTGTATTCGATATCTACATCGTACCACCGGCTCATAATTTTCATAACGCTGCTGATATCCTGGTTGTCGAACAGGAAGTACCCGTTCTTCCAGGAAATAGCATCTTCAGCATTCACTGTTTTGATGTGGATGGGCGCCTGGTTCTTAAAGATGCTGGCCTGCTGGCCCGGAACCAGTAAGCTGGATTGTCCGGATGTGAGGTTGCGGACCTTAATACTTCCGGAAAGCAGCGTGGTGCTGATGCCGGCATCATCTGCATATCCATTCACATTAAAGCGGGTACCCAATACCATTACTTCCTGGTTGCCCGTGGATACTTTAAAAGGTTTGTTCACATCAGGAGCTACTTCAAAATAAACCTCCCCGTTTACAACCACCTTTCTTTCATTATTTGCAAATGTTACCGGGTAGGTGATGGAAGATGCAGCGTTCATCCAAACCTGTGTACCATCTGAAAGGGTAATATGATACTGCCCTCCCCTGGGAGTGGCCAGGGTGTTGTAGATCATGTTAGCGGATGCATTGCCTGTACCGGCGCCATACACCAGCTGCCCATTGGCCGTCTTATTAACGGTTACAGATCCCTGGTCTGCCAGCTTACCATTTTTTACATCCGTGAGCACAATTTGCTGACCGTTTGCTAAGGTTAGCAAAGCCTTGTTACCGCCCGGTTTAAAATCATGAACAGGGCTTGCTGCCACCTGCTCTTGTTTAGATTGCTGTGTGGGCTGATGTAGTAAATAATAAGCGGATGCAGCGAATAATAACAACAGGGATGCTGCTGCAGCTATACGCGGCCATGACCGGGTTTTGATAACCCTTGCCGGCGGTTTAACTAACTGCCAAACATCTGCCTTTATAGCCTGTAATTCCTCCAGGGATATATCCTGGTTCTCAGGCTGCCATTGCAGGTACCAGGCTTCCAGCAAAGCCAGCTCCTCCGGGCTGATAGTGCCGGTCCTGTATTTTTCCAGTAAATGCTGTACGTCCGGGTTTTGCATGTAAACTCCTGTGTCTTATAATACATAGACAAGGAAGCCGGGGGTAAGGGGGGTAATGAATTTAAAATTATTTGTAAAAAATAAAGAAGAGGTATAACAGGATGCCCAGCCGCATGCGCAGTACTTTAAGCGCGTTCTTTACGTGGCTTCTTACAGATTGCTCGCTCAGGTTTAATTTTTCTGCAATTTCCTTATAGCTTAGGTTGGATTTGCGGCTCAGCTCAAACACCTCCCGCATTTTTGGTGGTAATGCCCGGATCTCCCTTTCTATGATGGCTGCCAGCTGCCGCTCCCGCACCCGGTGGTCTGTAAGCGCTTCCGTGCCGCTGATCCAGCCCGGTAAGGCCGCCCGGTACTTTTCTTCCACCTGTTTATGTGCAATGGTATTGAGCACCCGGTTCCGTACCCAGGTATACAGGTAGTTGGAAAAATTGGTCTTTGGCTCCAGCGTGCCGCGTTTAGACCATAGGTGTGAAAAGAGTTCCTGGACCAGGTCCTTCGCTTCATCCTTGTCCCTTAACCGGTTGTAAGCGTGTAAATAAAGCAGCTCAAAGTAACGTTCATATATTTCAGCAAACGCGTTCTGATCGCCGGTTCTCAGCAACTCCACCAATTCCAAATCGCTCAATGAATTGTATCGGAGCATTTCTCACATGAAATTTATATATTCAACAGCGGAATTATCGGTAAATATACTAATTGATAATTTAGTTGTACTTTTTGACACTTCCATCCTATGCTATCCTACTTTTAAAAAAAATTTCAGATCATTACATCTATCTGTTTACAACACCCGCAAATAAGATGTTTATAAAAAAATTCTGTATAGTATTCACCTGCCTTGCAGGTTTATTGCTGCCGGTGATCAGCCACGGCAGCCCACGTAAGGACTCAAATATGATCCGGATCAGCAGTCCCAAAATTACAATGACCATTGACTGCGATAACAAGGCAAGCATTACCTCGCTTATTATTAACGGCCAGGAGGTTGTTAGCAGCAAAGACGGGATCTATACTGCCGCAAAAGCAGCAGGTGCACGCTACTCCTCCATGCAGCTGAAAGAAAAGCCGGTAGTTAAACAAACCCCGAACAGTACTATCATCAATGGTATTAACTATGGTAATGAAAATATTACGATCCATGAAAGCTGGATCTTCACCAGGGTTGGTGAGGCTATTCAGTGGGAAATAAAAAGAACGCTGCCCAAGGCGGTAAAGGTGGAGGAAGCCGGTATGCCGGTCCTGAACTTTAATAGTATGGATACCTGGGAAGGCGCCTATCAGGGTTATGGCGGCTTAGCCTGGTTCTATCTTTTTAATGAAAAGGAATCCACTTATGGCGTACATACAAAGTCATCTAATTTCTGGAACAGTAAAAGCGGGAATGGATTAACGGTAACGGTGGATGCCCCGGGTAAGCAGGTAGCCATGAAATACAGCCGTACAAACGATAACAGGCTGGCGTATACCGTTACTGTTTCCAATAATGCAATGGTCCCTGTATCGGACAGCGGAACTAACAGGCGCTTATTTGTAAGGAACAGAACAGATGTGTGGGCGCCCTTCACCATGCCTGCCGGTGCCAGCACCCAGCGTATAACATTCCGCTATTTTGATTTTAATGAAAAATACGGCCGTGGGAAATTTGCCGGTATAAACGGAACAGCAGTAAGCGCTGTACTGAATACCATTGCCAGGATAGGCGTGATAGATTCCCTGCACTTTGGCGGCAACAGCTGGCATACCCCCTACGGGCCTATTTGCCTGCATGAACAATATATAGCGCAGATGGGCCTTGGCATTAATGATCCCGATTATTTAAACGGCTATCAAAGCTGCCTTGATTATTACCGGGACCATGCTATAAAACCTGACGGGCGGGTATATTCCCGCTGGGCTTATACCAACGAAGATGCCGTGCCGGGCGCATTTAACAAGGAAGGCTTTTATGAAGCGCAATGGGGTATCCTGATGGATTCAAACCCCGACTTTGTTACAAATGTGGCAGAGCTATACGATATGACAGGGAATAAAAGCTGGGTTAAAAGCCACCAGCGCAGCTGTGAAAAAGCATTGGACTGGATCCTGAAAAGAGATGTTAACAATAACGGGCTGGTGGAAATGATGACCGGGTCCCAGGAACAAAAACGTTCCAGCGACTGGATAGATATTATCTGGGCATCGTATGAAAATGCTTTTGTCAATGCCAAACTTTACCTGGCTTTAACCAAATGGGCCGCTATTGAGGGCCAGCTGGGTAATCCGGCAAAAGAGCAGCAGTATAAAGCTTTTGCAGCTAAGCTGAAAAACAGTTTTAATAAACCAATAAGCAATGGCGGTTTTTGGGATAATGACCATCAATGTTATATACACTGGCTGGATAAAGCGCAGCAGCCGCATGGGCGCAACATGGTAACCCCTGTTAACTTTATGGCCATTGCTTACGGGATCTGTGATGATACCAGCAGAGCCAGATTAATCCTGGATAATATTGAGCAGCAAATGGTGAAGGAGCAGCTTTTCTTCTGGCCTTTGGCAATGACATCCTATGCTGCCGGAGAAGGCCGGGAATCCCAGTATCCCTTTCCTGAATATGAGAACGGGGACCTGTTCTTATCCTGGGGCTCAGTTGCCATTAAAGCCTATGCAGCATATGATCCTGAAATTGCACTGAAGTATGTAAAAAATGTGCTGGAGCAATACAACAAAGACGGGCTTGCGTTTCAGCGTTACGGCCGCATTAAGCAGGATGGCCGGGGAGATGATATATTATCCGGCAATAGTCTTTCCATAGTAGGGTTGTACCAGGCTATTTATGGCATTAATCCGCTGTATAACCGTTTGCTGCTGGATCCGCATATTACACCCGCGCTGGCAGGCACAGAGCTTACGTATAACTACCAGCACCAGCGCCTGCTTATAAACCTTGACAGTAATAGTTATGCTGTATCCAATAAGGTGTTTAAAATAACCAGCCCTAAACGCTTTGGCTTTAACGCCACAAAAAACAATGTTTTTTATTTTGATGGGGATAACAGCAGCGCCGCGTTACAGGTTACCACCAATAACCCCTTAACCATTGATATAAAAAACTGGAGCGCTGACAACATGCGCTGGACACAAACCATTACAGCGCCCGCCCTTAGCCCGCTCACTTATAATATTCATGGGCTAAAACCCGGCGCTGACCACACTTTCAGTGTGGATGGAAAAGCGGTAAAAAAAGTGCGCAGTGATGGGAAGGGGAATTGCAGTATAACCTATACACCTGCTGCGCATTCAACCGTTATTACCATAAACAGGTAAACACAATTTTATTTATAAATACTAAAAATAAATGTTCGTGGGACAACTAAATGTTGCAACACCATTTGTTAACGGAACCGTTAACATTTGATAATACTAGAACATTCATTTTTAACTACTTATGGTTGATCAGACATTCATTTCTGTGAATATTTGATCACACATACATGTTAGCATAAATGTTCAATCCGACTATATCTTTGATTCAACGAAACAGTGAATATTTTTCAACTATCCTATGAAGAATTCTTTAAAGACATTTTTACTTTGGGGTTAACAAACAATTGGATACCAGAGCCGCTCTTTTTAGGGCGGCTCTCCTTTTTTATCGTTTACCTAAACTTATGAAAATGCCACACCACGTTAAGTTATTATTTGCTGTAATAGACAGGACCGGAGAAATGGAAATAGAATACCTGCAGGAGACAGCATCCACAAAAGAAATTGCCATCAGCAAAATTGAACATTACATTACAGCCACCTGGGGCACTTCGGGAGAGAATGGCCATTATGGTTTCCGGGTATTGAGCAGCCAGGAGAGCAACTAAATCCCCCCTGCGTAGCTTTCACGACAACAGCATCATAACAACGATTTTATATAAAACACAATGGGCATGGAGGCAAATGCTAACGGAATAATAACCGCAAAGATCCAGATGCCTGTGAACTGTACAATGGGCGTATATTTTTTATGTACCCAGCCTGCGGTTCTGAATGCGCTTTGAAAGCCGTGGTATAAATGATAGGAAACCGCTACCATCGCCACCAGGTACAACGTTACATACCATAAAAGGCTGAAGCTGTGCGCTACTATAACATACAGGTCTTTTACCCTCACGATCTCAATATTATTTTCTGTAGTAACCGCATATTCAAAATGAGGGGAAAGCGGTTTGTAAACTGTTGACGTTAATTCGCCGGTTAAAAGGTTCTTGTGGTATTCCCGGTAAGTTCCTTCTGTGAATTTATACCGGCCCCAGAAGTTGCTCATATGTACAATAAGGAATAGAAATATAATGCTGCCCAGCAGTCCCATATTCAGGGAAGCCCATTTAACAGGCGCTTTTGAAGCCACCGCATATTTAACCGGCCGGGCCCTCCGGTTCTGTATAGTAAGTATCAGTGCGTACAACGCATGCACCAGGATGGAGATATACAAAATGTAACTGATTATTTCCACTGGCGGAAAGTGCGTCATGAAATGTGCATAGATGTTAAAGTTGTAACCCTCATCGCCTGCAAATAAGGTAAGGTTCCCTCCCAGGTGTACGATCAGGAATAGACACATGAACAGGCCCGTCATGGACATGATCAGCTTTTTACCAAGGGATGAGTTAAAGAATTGCTTAAAGTTGCTCATGAATAGTTCTTTTAAAGTTGTGGATAAGCGCGCCCCTTTTCCGTTAAGGGGCGGGGATCAATCCCGGTTCTCCCGGTTCCCGGACCGGAAGATCATTCTTAATGCCTGGTCACGGGTGGTATAAGCCACTGCCCAGTTGTACAATGTTTTTATCCGGTTGTTATAATTAACCAGGGAAACAAGGTGAATAAAAAGCCAGCTCAGTAAACCCAGCAAACCGCCTAAATGCACTTTGTGTTTAAAAAGGTCGGCTACGGCAAACTGCCGGCCAATAATGGCCATATCACCGCGGTCAAAATATTTGAACGGTTTCAGCGGACGCCCCTTTGCCATACGCAATAAATTTTTAGCCAGCGACTTACCCTGCTGAATAGCCGGCTGGGCAAGCTGCGGGTGGCCATCAGGATAAGCGCTGTCTGTAAATTGTATGCTGATATCGCCAATGGCATACACATTTTCATAACCCTGCACCCGGTTAAAAGCGTCGGTGACCATTCTTCCGCCTTTGCCTACACTTTGCGCTGAAATGCCATCAAAGGTATTGGCAATTACCCCGGCTGCCCATATCAGGCTTTTGGCTTCAATCACTTCTCCGTCCGACAAATGAACCTGGTCATTTTCATAATTTTTAACCCGGGTGTTCAGTTTTACATGCACCCCTAATTTTTCCAGCTCTTTATGAGCTGCTTTATGCGTTTTATCGCTCATAGGCGCCAGCAGGTAGGGTGCACCATCCACCACATAGATCTCAGTCGGCGTATTTTTAAGCTCAGGATAATCGTGTTCCAGGATGTATTTTCTCATTTCAGCCAGCATACCTGCTACTTCCACGCCCGTTGGGCCTCCGCCTGCGATCACGATGGTTAGCAGCCGTTTCTTTTCTATGGGATCCTGCTCAATAACGGCCTTTTCCAGGGTTTTGATCAGCTCATTACGCATATAAAGCGCATCATCAATACCTTTCAGTGAAAAGGTACTGTGACGAAGACCATCGTTCCCAAAGAAATTCGTTTTGGAACCGGCAGCAAACACCAGCACATCATAATGCAGCTCACCGCCATCATTTAAATACACTTTGCTGGCAGCAGTATCTACCCGTACCAGCTCTGCCATCCTGAAAGAAATGTCCTTTTTCTTGAAAAGTTTCCTGAACGGGTAGCTGATGCTGGAAGGCTCCAGGAAGCTGGTAGCCACCTGGTATAAAAGCGGCGTGAAGTAATTGTAGTTGTTCTTGTCAACAACGGTTACAGCATAATATTTGTTATGGAACAGGTTTTTGACAAAATTCAGCCCTGAAAAACCACCCCCGATCACCACTACCTGTTTCCTTTCTGTATTATTAGTCTTTTCCATAGTATTAATATTTTATGGGCCAACGGCTCAATGTTTTGTAACACACTAATAACAACTGAAGTTTCATTATTGGACAAAAACCTGTAATTTTTTTGCTGTTGTGCCGGTTACAGAATGATATTGTTCTTTGGCTGCAGGTAGGGGGGCGTGTCGCGCTCACCGATCATTTCCCGGAGGTCTATTTCAATAGCCCGGCACATTTGCGAGATCGGAACGTCATTAGCGCTGCCTTCAAACGGGTTTTCCGTACTTTCCCCTACCTGCGCCAGGGAAGTGTACATCCAGGAGATAATAACACTGAAAGGAACTACCAGCCATACCATGCTGCCTTTCATGATCCCATCAATGCTGCCATTCAGCTTATCAAATTCCTGTAACATGCCAAAAGGCAGCAACAAGCAAAAAAGCCGGACGAAAAGGGTATTAATAACGGAATATTGCCTGGGATAGGGAGCATCTTTGATGGACTCACACTGTCCCTGTTGTACGTAGAAATTATTGAGCCCCCTTTGCATCTCAATAAACTGGGCCAGGGCAATCTCCTGGTTATCGTAAAGCTCCTTGATACATTTACTTTGCATACCCATGATCTGGGTTGCCTTATTCTTTGTGCTAAGAATGTAATTGAGCTCATTGTCAGACATATATTTTTCCAGCGCTGTTTCAAAAGTAGTTTCCCTTTCAGGTATCGTGTAATAACGCTGGTATTCTGCATTGTGGCTTTTATCCCTTACTTCCCAGATCCTGTCTTCCCGCATCTGGTAACGCAGAGCGGTAAGCCAGGCAAAATGGCGGTAGATGAGTATTTTTGTTTTTTCAGGATCATGCAGGTAATCCCTGCTCATAATGGCCCATGCCCTGCTGCTGTTTAAGATGTTTGTCCATACCTGCTGGGCATCCCGGGTACGGTAATAGGTTTGGGTATTTTTGAAACCCACAATAAAGGCAGTTGCTGTTCCCAAAAGCGCCACTACCGTCCAGGGTACGGCTAGCCATTTTATACCCATAACGTGATACAGGATCACCGGAATAATACCCAAAACGAGTAGCGTATATACGTTTCTCCTGGTCCAGATAAGGAATTCTGATAGTTTATATGATTTGCCTACATGCATGATCTTAGATAATTAAGTTTATTTTTTTCTGTTTAAACTGCCATGCGGATCTCTACCGTTCCTCCCAATTCCAGCACCGGCGCTCTTTGGGCAATGGCCACGGCATGGTCATAATCATTTGCTTTTATGATGATGATGCCGCGTATGGATTCTTTTACTTCCGCATAGGAACCATTGGCTACTGTGAGGTTTTGCCTTAATACCCTGCCTTCAGGGTCCCAGCGTTGTATTGGCATGGCTAGTTTACCTTCTGCTGCAAGACTGATGTACCAGTCGCGCCAATGTTTGAGGTGCTTGTTCATTTGTTCGGTTGTGGGCTGCAGCTCCTTTGTTCTATAATCTCTGCGGAATACCAGTAAGAACTCTTTCATTGTTTTCAATTTTAATGGTTAAAGGGTAATACTTTTAATCCTGCTCTTGTGGTTCATCTTCCAGGGTTACAAAATCATCCAGGAATTCACCGCCCTGGTTGGAATCTTTTTCATGCAAAGGTTCCAGGGCTGTTTGTACAAGCTCCGGCGATGGTTTTGTTTCTTTGCCAGGGAACATGTTGCGGAATAGAAAAGAGAGTGTTTTCATGTGTTATGATTTTGATGTTAAAGATGATCATTGAGAATGTGTCTATGAATTTGCAATGCGTATGCCATGCACATAATAACCTGGTTATTAAACAATTACATTGAAGCGAATGAAAATATTTTCACGATATTTCGTGAGTTGACGAATACGTTCACTGTATTTAGGGGATTTCAGGCAGGAAAACTAAGCGTGCGGTATTGCCCTTTGTATGTTGCCTCTGTGGGAAGAACATCAGAGGGGGATTGGGGGAAAAATATTTTTTTTATCTTAGCTATATGACAAGCATTCACATTAAAATAGCTGCTTTATTACTGGCAATGTCTTTTGCCGTCACAGCCCATTCGCAGAATACCATCAATAATTATAAATACGTTCTGGTACCCGAACGGTTCGATTTTCTTAAAACAGATGATCAATATGGGTTGAATATGCGGACAAAATTACTACTTCAACAAGTAGGGTTTACTGCTTTCATGACCAATGAAGCGTTGCCTGCGGAAGTTGCCGGTAATAATAAGTGCAATGCACTGAAAGCGGAAGTTGTAGAGAAGAAAAAATTCCTATCCACTGGTTTAACCCTGCTGTTAAAAGATTGTCAGGGTACGATCGTTTATAAAGGTGAGGAAGGAAAAAGCAGGGAGAAAGAGTGGCAGGCAGCCTATTCAGAAGCGCTGACAAATGCCTTCACTTCACTGAATGCCGCACAATATAAGTACGATGGCACTACGGCACCACAGGCATCACAACCAACGGAAAGTGCTCCACCTGCGCCTGCAGCTCCTGCCCAACCTGTTACGGTTAATGAAGGCCAGAATGTTTTATATGCTCAGGCTAATGGTAACGGCTATCAGCTGATAGATACCACTCCCAAAAAAGTAATGACCTTGCTGAAAACATCTGAGCAGGATCATTTTATAGCGAATGATGATGTATCGCAAGGTATTGTATTCAGGAAAAATGGCGAATGGCTGTTTGAATACTATAAAGATGATAAACTTGTTTCCCGGAAATTGAATATCAAGTTCTGACAGGCTTAGTTATTTTGCGGCAACAGATACCTGGACAGGTACCGATACTGTATTGATGCTAAAAAGCGCTGCACTTAGCAACAAGCTTCCTTATTACATTTTTCATGACAATCTACTGATTTAGAATAAATAAAGTATGCGTGTAATTTAAAGCAACAGCTGGTATTTACACCAGGCTGTTGCCGAGATCAAAGTGAACATGCTTATGACTAAAACGAGTTGGTAAGTATATCCGGTTATTTAATGTTATTGTTACAATGCAATTACAGGACCTCCCTATTTTAATAAGGACATTCCATATAAGTAAACCGGCAATAAGTGGATTTGTACTGTTCGAGGATAAATCTTTCTTTAAGCTCAAGTCTTATCAGATCACCGAAACCGGCCATTACCGGCAACCGTTGGTCATCCCCCGCTGAAACATAGATAACTGATTGTTATTCCTGACGACCGGCTTACCTTTTACCTTCCTGAGCCCCCGATGCTGAATCTACCATCGCCAGCTCCCCCTCCTCCCGGAGAATCCTAAGCGCATGGCACATTTTGTCCGCTTTAGCTTTTTGATGAGTTGCAAAGATTTATTTACATTGCATCATATAGTGATCTATGTGACATGAGCAATTGTGCTAAAGACAAGACAACACCAGGACAATCCCCAAAATGCGGGCGCAAGAAGCCAAAATAGCCAGTAAAAAATTTTGAGGATTTATTTTATTTCTGTTATCCGGAAAACAACCAATTGCCGTATTGCATAGTAGCGGAGAAAAAATTTGACCAGCGGGAAGATAGCAACCTGCTTTATATGGTCAGGTTTACGTTCCATCTTTTATTGTAACCGTTAAACCAGCGCCCTATCTGCCAAGGCTACGGGAATTCCATGCACTGCTATCGTGCATTATGATAAGCTTATGAAACTCTCAAAGCATATGAACGATCTATCCAACTTAGCAACCGAGGAGACACAAGAGATATCTATGCAATTGGTAATAGACAATTCAGAAGGCACGGTGTTAAATACCACAAAGATTCCGGCGCTATATAAATGGGCTACCCTGCCCATGCATGAAGCCGTCGTCCAGCAAGGGCTCCACGGTATACTCATCAAACAGGGGCTGGAAAAAGAACAATTTGCCATCTACGTCCACCACTCCGATTTCAGACACCCTACTGTGCTCATGTTAAACATCATAGAGCCCTGCACATGCTATTTCTTCTCTGTGATGGGTAGCCCGGTGTTTATGGGAATGGACCCGGGAAACTTGTCTGAAATAGTGCTGGAAGCCCGTTCCATCACCGAACTGAAATTCAACCTGGTAACCGACATTCACCGGATGATCTTTGGAGTGGGCACCTATATTTCCATTTGTGTGGTCGTAGCTGACGACTTTAAATACCTTCTGGAGGATGAACAATGGATATACAACCTGTTGATAGAATATGACAAAATGATCTATAAGCCCCCGACCCAGGGGTAGCAATAAAATATCCCGCATGAAAAATCCTCAAAATGCCTCTTATTACATTTTGCCCCGCTCCCACCAGGTCATCGTCCAATAGGCTCCTGTGCTGGAAGATCTACACAGGGAATATCCCGCTGATGGCTACCAGTCGATGTATCTTGCGACCAGATGTGGGGGGGGGATATTTCCCAGGTGTTCCATGATATCTATGATCAGCTAAAGCCTGAAGACTTTTTGATTCGTTAACCATATCTCTCAATAAAATGACCATGGTAATAAAACCTGTTCCAGCCAGGAGGATGAAGGTATCCTCCACGATAGAGCCTGCACTCCAATCTTATGAGGTCACGAACACGTTACCCGCTGCGACAGTAACAGATACTGCGACCGTCCTTGTGCAGCAACTTTCCCTTGATATCCTGGTAGTGCATTATATTCTCATCCATGTAGAGCGCACAACAGAGATTGACTGCTTTCTGGACGATGACACCTACCTGCTGAATTTCGTGCTGGGAAACCCCTTACTTTCCAGCGAGGCCGCCGGCGTAACGGATGATTACCGTGAGGGGCAGTACCAGCTGCTGCATATGCAACCGGGTAACTACCAGGTGTTTTACCCTCCTGGCCTGTATCGTTTCCTGCAGCTGGAGATCAGACGGGAATATGTCAATGACCTGATCACCGACAAACGCTTTTTTTATGACGAATACGGAGAAATGGCAGGTGTTGCAGTGCGCCGGTACAATAATCTTTCACTCAACATTCCGGTGGACCTGTGGGTGCTGGCAGAGAAAATCATCACCAATAAAGTACCGGGCATTAAAGGATCCGTGAAAATGGAAGCTGCAGCAAAGGAACTGCTGGTGAACGGGATCACACAGCTACTTGAACACCGGGAAGCAACGATCCCCATCCGTAAAACAGAAATGGAAAAGCTGGAGCAGATCAAAACGTACATACTAAAAAATCTGGATCGCAAACTTACTGTAAATGACCTTTGCAAAGAGTTCAATATCGGCCGAACATGGCTCTATCACGGCTTCACGCATCTGTATGGTAACAACGTACAGGAATATATCCACAAGCAAAAGATGGATCATGCGATGGATCTGTTAAAAAAAGGTTTGACAGTAAATGAAATAGCATTCATGATAGGATTTGCTGATCCGGACAACTTTTCACGTGCATTCAGGCAACGGGTTGGAATGACACCTACTGCGTTTAAAAAGCAGCATTCGTGAACAAACAGCCGGAATTTTATTAGTCAAAAAGAAAGAAGTCATAAAAATTATCCCTCGATATTTGTAATGTACACAGCAAGGAAAAAGTGATCGATAGCAAAAGGAAACCCTGTAATCCCATTCTAAGCCAATTTAGATTTATACTCAAAATATCCAATTAGCCCGGAGATGTATTGCATCACATCACATGAAACCATTTGACCTGCCGGAAGCTAATTATTACCGGTCCTGTAATTTGACAAACCATGACTCAAAGTAAAAGACACAAATCCGAATCCTCAGAACTACCGGCTGGCGCCGTATTGCTGGACGCTGGCCATATAACTCCTGAAATGTATACCGTTATTGATGAGATGAAAAACTTTCAGGGTACACCTGAACAGGCGGAAATACATTTCAAACAAAAGGTAGCATCGCTCTTTAGCATGGCTATCTGCCAGATGTACGAAGATAATGCACCATAATCCGGAAATCTTTCATTAGACGTTGACTTCCCTCACCTTACCGTCGGTATCGCCCATGTAACGATTGGTTATAACCGCGATATTTGACAGTTATTTTGAGGAAAATATATGTACTGCCTTTCAAGGCAGAACTACCCTGATATTTTGCCAATTTTTAACGTAAGTGATCCTGTATGAAAAACGATAACGCTACTCTTTAAGCTTTTAGCACTCTATACAACGGCGCTACAGCGCAGTCAACTATTTTTTGCCGTCCACCAAGGCTACCTCTCTCGTAATCCTCGAGGGAGGCGCCCGGGTGGTTTATTGGAAAAACTATGGAAAAAAGAGCCATCATTATAGGCGCCGGCCCTGCCGGCCTTACCGCCGCATATGAATTACTTAAGCGCACCGACATCAAGCCGGTGATCCTGGAGAAGTCCGGAGATATCGGAGGTATATCAAAGACAGTAAATTATAAAGGCAACCGAATAGATATTGGCGGGCACAGGTTCTTTTCAAAGTCAGATCGTGTAATGAACTGGTGGATGAACATCATGCCGGTGGAAGAAAGTCAGAAAAAAGCATTCAATATCACCTATCAAAATAAAAGTCGAAAAGTTGATCTCAGTAATGAGGCCAACAACGGAGCGGCTATCGCAGATCCTGACAAGGTTATGCTGGTAAGACCACGACTTTCCCGGATTTATTTCCTACGAAAATTTTTCACTTATCCGATACAGCTATCAATTGATACACTGCGCAAGCTTGGTCTATCCACAACAATATCAATCATGTTCTCTTACCTGAAAGCGCAGCTCTCACCGCGCCGGCCGGAAAAGAACCTGGAAGATTTTATGATCAACCGCTTTGGACAAGTTCTTTATAAGCTCTTTTTTAAGGATTATACGCAAAAGGTCTGGGGAGTGCCCTGTCAAGATATTCCGGCTGAATGGGGGGCACAACGGATCAAAGGCGTATCAATCGCCAAAGCCATCCAACATGCTATTCAATCTGCCACAAAGCGCAACGCAACAGGAGACATCTCGCAGAAAGCTACAGAAACCAGCTTGATCGAGCAATTCCTTTACCCAAAGTATGGCCCTGGTCAGCTGTGGGAAGAAGTCGCAAGGCAGGTTGAAAGCATGGGTGGTATCATACACATGAACCATGTTGTAGAGCATGTCTATAACAGCGCCGATTCTACGCGGGTAACGGCTATTGCAGCGGTGAATACACTCACCGGCGAAAGCCTGTACCTGGAAGGTGATTACTTCTTTTCAACCATGCCGGTAAAAGAATTGATCGCTGCCGTAGACGGTGCTGTTCCGGAAAATGTGAAAGAAATTGCGGCCGGCTTGCAGTACAGGGATTTCATTACCGTCGGAATATTGTTAAAGCAACTTTCTTCCCAAGATAAGGCCACCGGTGAATGGCAGCCCCGGGAGTTGAAGGATACCTGGATTTATATCCAGGAGAAGGAAGTAACCGTGGGGCGGCTGCAGATTTTCAACAACTGGAGCCCTTATATGGTCAATATCCTGGGAACAGTCTGGGTTGGAATGGAATTCTTCTGTAATGCCACGGATACATTTTGGAATATGGATGACCAGGATATAAAAGTACTTGCGATCCATGAACTGGAAAAGATAGGACTAGCCAACCCAGCCAATGTGATGGATGCTACGGTGCTGCGGATGGAGAAAACTTATCCAGCATATTTTGGTGCATACGAACGATTTAATGAAATCCGGGCATATACGGATAGTTTGGAAAACCTGTTCCTGGTAGGACGTAATGGCATGCATAAGTATAATAATTCCGACCATTCAATGTTGACGTCAATGGTTGGAGTAGATAACATAGTTGCGGGTGTTACCGATAAGGCCAATATCTGGGCGGTCAATACTGAGCAGCAGTATCATGAGGAGAAAGTAGAAGCCCCAATCACTGACAAAGTATTGGAAGGTATCACGGAGAGCGGCTCATTCAGAAATTATATACTAAATAAAAATTTGCTACCCTTGATGCTGATGGGAATTTGCTGGATAGTACAGTTTATTGTATTCAAAACACTGTTCCCCTATGTAAATTACATGCCTGACTCCTATTACTACCTGGAAGGCGCTTACGCCAATTACTCTATAAACATTTGGCCCATCGGATATTCTAAATTCTTACGGGTCTTCAGCTCCTTCTTTCAGTCAGATATCGCACTGGCCTTGGTCCAATACGTGATGCTCTTTACCGCCATTACTTATCTGGTATATACACTTTTCTATTTTCTGCGTCCGAATAAGGTGGTGAGATGGATTATACTGGTGTTCTTTTCTATAAATCCAATCTTCCTCCTTATAAGTAACTACGTAGCAGCCGACACGCTGTTTAATGCACTAACCCTGGTGTGGATTGCAGAATTGATCTGGATTACGTTTGATTACCGTTCCGTTCACCTATGGGTACAGGCTATTCTACTTGTTTTGCTACTAACTATTAGGTACAACGCTCTATATTTCCCGATGATAAGCGCATTGGTCATATTGATTACAAGGTTAGAATGGATGGTGAAAGCCAAAGGGATACTACTTGGAATGCTGTTGATAGGTGTTTTTGTATGGCATAATGGAAATAAATACGAACAAATTACTGGCACAAGGCAATTTTCAGGATTTGGAGGGTGGCAGCTGGCCACAAATGCACTTATCATGTATAGCAGAATGGACCCGTTACAAGTGGACGAGGTACCGACTAAATATCAACAGCTTCATAATATCGTTTTGAAACACCGGGATTCACTAAACAGTTTGAAAGTACGGCCGGATTCTGTACCCGGCATATATTACCTGTGGGACGAACATGCCCCGCTCAGGCAGTTTCTGGACATGCGGTACCGAAAGGACACATCAACTGCCTATTTCAAAAAATGGGCAACTTTGGCCCCATTCTATGGAGAATATGGAAAATACCTGATTATGCAACACCCTGTGGAGTTTATAAAGCTCTATATGTTACAAAACTCATCTGCCTTTTTTGCTCCACCAGCTGAATTCTTATATGTATACAATATGAAATCGGATAGCGTTGGAGATCTTGCAAAGACCTGGTTTGGCTATAAAAGCCTGCGCGTTAAATCCGCATCAAAGATTATCAAGGTTGCAAATGCATACCCATCGGTTGTTGCCTTATGCAATGGGCTGTACATCCTTGGATTTGTAGGCTTTATATCGTTCGGGGGATTTAAAAGAGCAACAAAAAAGTTGATGAGAATTGTATCTATTACTAGTGTATTGTGGCTCTGCAATTTTGGTTTCAGTGTCTTGGCTGCTCCTGTAGTCCTCAGATACCAATTACTATCTATACTATTATTTTTTTCCGTAGGGGTGGTACTTTTTAACTACGTGCTCCAAGTTGATAATAACCGGCATGACAAAACAATTATATGATGAAAAAGAACTGCTTATTTTCTATTGGCATATTGTTGCTCTTTGCATCCTGTATGAGTGGAGGACCGAAGTTACCTTCTTTTGACTTGCTACTCATCGATAGCACAACTGTGTTGAATACAAAAGATATACCTGGGGGTAAACCTATAATCTTGGTGTACTATAGTCCAGACTGCGAGCATTGCCAGCAGGAGACAGAAGATATTTTGAAGAAGATGGACTCGCTGAAGCGAGTGCAGTTTTACTTTATCACTACAGACCCTTTCGATAGAATGAAGGTCTTTAAACAATACTACAAACTTGACAAGTATAATAATATTACCCTTGGTCGGGATTATAAATCCTTTTTTCCAAGATATTATAAAGTGCTAGCGCCTCCTTTCTCAAATGTATACAACAGGCACAAGCGGCTTGTGGGCACCTTTGCCGGACAAGCAACTGCTGGAGATTTTATACGGCTCCTGGATAAAATTTGACGTACAATAAAAACTAAAATAATGCATAGCAATACGGCACCCGAAGATATTTCAACCGCACGCTCGACCCATGAGTTTGAAGAATATAGTAGAATTCTTGAACAATTTAAACTGGATATTAAGCAAGATGGGTATTATTTGCTGGTAGGTGAGCTTCAGCCGGTTCAGGGTTGGATGCTGAATATCTCTGTTGGTAGATTTCAGATTGCTAATTTGATTAATACAGTAGTCCCCTTACTCTTAAAGGAAGAGGTACCGTTTAAAATTGTCGCAAATAGCGATCTGGCTTTATACATGCTAGAAGGTAACCTTGGCTTACAGCTGCTGGGCAAGGTAATGGAGATCTACCCCCGGGATGACCAACATGCAGATAATCTTGCGAAAGAGCTTATTGAAATTACCAGGCAATTTGATGGTCCAGATATCCCTACCTGTGCGCATTTGGCAGGCTGTATCTACACCAGATATGGAGCTATTGCAGGGATAGCGGGAACGAATGATGCGGGTAGTGCAGTAGCCTGCATTTATGATCGCTACGGGCAGCTAATTGCGGACCCGGTTAAGGCGCCATTTGAAATTATGGACGGAGTACATTGGCCATACAACATTGAGCTTCGTTTAAAAGCAGCAGAGTCCTCTGTGCTGAATGGAAAGTATAAAATTGTTAATATCATTAATAATCGCGCTAAAGGCTACCTAGCCTATGCCAAGTATAAATCAGGAATATTCAGTGAAAAGGCTTGTATTATAAAACAAGGTAAGAGGAAAATGTTTGCTGACAGTATGGGGCGTGATGTTCAGGATCGTCTGAGATGGCAGTTTGCCATTTATGATATATTGAAGGGAAAGGTGCCTGTACCGCAGGTGTTGGATTTCTTCGAGGTAAACCAGGATTTGTATCTGGTGATGGAATTTATACAAGGAGTAACGTTGGATCAACACATCGCAAGGATATATAACGGCACTGCTTGGGCCGAATTAGCCGAAACTAAGAAAGTGCAATTGATTGAATGCTTGTTAGAAGTAATCGGTATTGTCAAGGCTTATCATGGATTAGGGCTTATTCATAGAGATTTAAGTCCTTCCAATCTGATGGTGAGTAAAAATGGAAAGATACATCTGATAGACCTGGAGCTTACTTATTCGTTGAGCAAAAACTACCCAGATCCCCCCTTTGCACTTGGAACAAGCGGTTTTATTTCTCCAGAGCAGTGGGAGAGCAAAAGCCCAACTGTTAAGGAGGATATATATGGGCTGGGTGCGTTGATGATCCTGTTTTTTACCGGTTTGTCACCTGTCAAGTTTACACTGGCCCCGGTTGGAGAATTGAATGCCAATTACCTGAATCTGCTTTCTGATGATAAAATTGCAAATTTGATTTACAGCTGTTTATCTGAGGATGCCGGATCGCGCCCTTCGCTTAACGAAATGGAAAATTTGCTCCGCGATTATAGAGAACGTGTCGGGAAGGAAAGGACTGCTAACCAGCAGATCAATGGCGCTGCCGGCGTACGAGAACTAAAAGCATTGCTAACTAAATCCTTAGCCGGACTGACAATTCCTCCGGTTGTAAACGACAACGGATTTTGGATATCAAGAACCAAAGAAATCGGTGCATCAAATATTAACGTTCTTAAGGGTACAACGATATATAGAGGTTTCCACACCGGCATTGGGGGAGTGCTTTATACAATCGCATTGGCAAAGGAGATTGGTTTTTCAACAGAGGAGACGGAATCACTTTTTAAAAGAAACCTAACAGTGCTTCTTCATTCATTTAAACATTCTAGGCGCGGGCCAGGATTTTTTGAAAATGATACGAGTTTGGCACTAATTATTGACAAGGCTATTACATGTGGTCTTATCCCTGAAGATACTGAGTATCTGGAGGTTATTGATGAATCTTTAAGTGCCATTCCAACAGCATTGGGCATGAGGTCGGGCATTGCAGGCTATTGCTACGTTATTATGCATCTTTCAGGGATGCGAAAAAAAAAGCATGAAGGAGAGCTGTTTAAAGGGATACAGTTTATAATAGAATCTCAAGCAACTAACGGTGAATGGCCTGGCCTCAGTGATAGTGACGGATTTTTGGGAATTGTTTATATGCTTTTGAAGTATTGTGAAACTTATAAGGATGCGGCAGCCAAGAAGGCAATCACCAAAGCGTTAGAATGGCTGGCAGGAAAAATACAGTTGATGACTACCAGTTCATTAAAAGACTTCTCCCTGGAATACGGTATTCCCGGCGTAGCAATGGTCTTTATAAAGGCCTACGAATCTTTCAATGATAAGGTTTGGAAGGACTATGCCATTGAATGCCTCTCGCATCTGCCCAGATACCCTGTAATCAATAGTTACTGCCTTGGTACCGGCCTATCCAGTATTGGTATGGTTTATCTAAAAGCAGCTGCTGTGTTTGAGGAGAGCTCCTTTCACAAGCAGGCTGATTGGATATTCTATCTATTAAACAGCACCTTCAGGCACAGGGATGAAAATCACGGCATCTGGATAACGAATGATACGGATGTTGTAACTGCAGATTTATTTGATGGTACAAGCGGTGTGATTTACTTTCTTTCAAACTACTATCAATATAAAACATTGATCGCAAAATAAGATAAAATTTAAATACGATGAAAAAGGAGATAATTCTTGATGTAATCATTGTTTTGCTTGCTTTACTGTTCTTCTATACCGGCCTTAGTAAAATAATTGACTGGGAAGAATTTGGGTCAAGGTTGAAAACAATTCCCGCCTTTGAACACATCTCGAACCTTATTTCGATTGGTGTACCTGCAGTCGAATTGACTGTAGCTATCTTGTTATTCATCCCTAAAACTCGCAGCTTGGCTTTAGTAAGTTCATTGGTTTTAATGATTGTATTTAGTGTTTATGTTATTATAATATTGACTGTAATGGATCATCCACCTTGCAATTGTGGTGGAGTTATCGAGAAAATGTCCTGGAAGCAACATCTTGTTTTCAATATAGGGTATACGATAGTTGCTTTAACAGGAGTTTTGCTAAATAACCGAAGTAAGATGGAACAAACAAGACTATCGGTATAAGATTGCGAAAGAATTTAGATGCTTAGGAATATCAGATGTAAGTTGGTCAAATATTTCAGTATTATTTATGGCATTAAAATCACAATATTATGTTGACAGGGTATCAGTTAGCTTACGTGTTTTTTTGCTCCATGATTGCCATGATCAATTAATCAAATTAGATTGAGCTTATTGTGCACAATACCTAAGCTGTAGTTTCTTAAACGAGATTACGGTGTTCAATAGGGGAAGCCGAAAACCTTCTAAAAGAGTAGGCATATTTATTACTAAAAAATCAGATTTTTATGAAACGTTCAAAGCTGTTTTTAGGTTTATCTACCGTTGCGCTCGCATTTGTAGGAATAGCTGCAACAAAAGCGACCACCATGATCACCCCTTACTACTATCAGAAAGGTTCATTGTGTGTACAAGTTACGCAAAATGCTAACTGCAAGCTCGCAGACGTTACACCTTGTACATATGTAACATCAGGCTCTACACATCGTGCAATTTTCCAGAATCGCACAGTGCAAAGCCCAACCCAATCAACCTGCAGCAATCAGCTGTTCGTAATTCCTCAGTAATTTCGAACAAGAATAATAACGGATGCTTAGATAAGCATCCGTTATTTTAACGTTGCAGCGCATTTTAACAGTACATTTCTAGTTATTACTAATAACTAATACCTTCATTTCTTTTTCCGATTTTTCCAATAGGAGACCCTTTTTTAGAAGACTTGACTTTACGTCATTAATGTCTGTAAATATACAGTTCAACTCAATATCTATATTGAAATCTACTCCGGTCTCATCTATGAATGGAGCGATGTTTGGTTCATTTTTAAATGCAATCTGTCCCAGAAGCGACGAGATAGGAATATTCTTACCTTTAAATTGCGCATGTGTTTGAGATACTGATTGAGGGCCTCGTTTGGCTCTTAATGAATCTTTGTATTCTTCTTTTAAAAAAGTTAGTCTCCAATAAGGCATTTTCTTTGTCTTTATTGTTACATTATAGCCGAAGCAACTCTGCAAATCCTTTTGTATCGTGCTGCGAACTGACAATTCTGTTGCATTCCCTTTGGGGAAAACTTGACTATAGCAAAATAGCTTTCTCCTTCCAGTATTTCTATCGGCTTCAAAATTAGACTTGTCTGTTACTTCGACAATCGGTTCTAAACAATAATTTCCATATAACGTGTCTTGCCACGGATAAGAAGGCGTAAAAGACCAATAGGTATCCCCAATATATGCGAGATTATAAAGCTTCTGCAATGAAATGCCGAGCTCTTCAAGCTTCCCGGTCTGTAAGCTAAGTTTGATCGGCATATTATAATATGGTGTGGATGTGGTCCAAACCGATATCAAAGAGCGATATAGAAAGACAGAATCCGGCGCACCATTGTTATTGACTAAAAACGGAATGCTCTCATCATACTTTTTTTCCTCAATACCATAAAGATTGACGGACTCGCCATGCATCAGCCTTCTTAAGCTTGTCGAATCTATCGAAGTTGTTAATGCGCGAACAATACCGTCTGGGTCAATCACAACAACAACGGGATTTGCATAATATTCCCATTGCTTCACCAAGCTGGAGTCGAATGAACATGGCAGGTCCAAATTCATTTTGCTTCTGAATTTTTCAAACAGCTGCTCAATTTCGTTTTCCTTATCCTGGCGGCCAACTAGTATGAAGTCCACACTGTCTTTGAACTGTTTCCTTAAACTATTTGTTTTAGGAAATGTTTTGACGCATACAACACAGTTTTTGTTCCAGAAGTCAAGTAGCAACCATTTCCCTTTAAAGTCCTTCAAGGAAGCTTCCTTCTTATGATAATACTTAATATTTTTAAGTGTGAATTGTGGACATGGCTTCCCTATTACCGGATTTTCGCCCTTGAATGCGAATGCCTGTTGTAGTAACAAAAAAAACACAATTGTTGAAGTAAGCAGATTCCGTGACAGTTTCATATTCGCGATTTTAAACTATTAATTTGCCGTTAGAGGCTCGGTTAGTATCCTAGATTCTGACTAAGATTGTGATTCTTGGAACGTTCGTTTTGCGGTATCGGATATAACAACCAATTAGATGACCAGGCACCGCCCTTCTCAGACGCTACCGCTGCCAAAATATTTTCCGGATCTCCAGTTCTCTTTAAATCCAACCAACGGTGGCCCAACTCAGAGAAGAGTTCTATCTGTCTTTCGTGTTGTATTTTTGCTATTATCTGTTCTTTAGAGCTAGATGTGAAATCGGGAAGCTCTGCTCTCTTACGGATGACGTTCAGATCACTAAGTGCCTTATTAAGATCTCCCATCTGTGCATAGGATTCGGCTCGGATAAGATGCTGTTCCGCTAATCGAAGTATCATTGTATACTCACTAACTGGAGACTCAAAATCGAATACTTTATATTTAAAGGGATAATGGTATGTCTGGCCATTATCTATTAGAGTGCCTACCCAACTGGAATATCTTTTGTCATTGCTTTCAAATGCATCCGTCAGCCGATTACTGAGTGATGACGAACTTGGTGTTGTTGTCAAAGTAAAGAACGGACCTTCCATAGTATTATATGGGGAGAGTGTTATTTGCCAGATAGCTTCTCTACTATTTTTCAGAAATACATGGTTTAGATCCTCTTCCAGGCTGAAAAGGTCTGATCTATTGATTAATGTCGAGGAATACTCAATAGCTTTCTCCCAATTTTTGGTATAGAGGTACATTCTCGATAGGAGAGCATTCGCAGCCCATATTGTTGGACGTAATCTCTCTGTACTTTCGCTTTTACCATTGACACCGACGAAATATGTTGCAAGCAATTTCTGCGCCTGCTGCAAATCAATTTCTATTTGCTTGTAAACTTCGGTAGTTGAAGAGCGAAAGACAGTTGCATTTATTTTATAGTTTGTGGTTATGACAAGTGGTATTTCACCATAGTAGTTTACTAGGTAGAAGTATAAATATGCTCTTGTAAAGTACGCTTCGCCCATCAACTGCTGCTTTACCCCAGCCGTGATATTTGGAGCTTTTGCCAATGATTCGATAATGTTATTAGCTTGGTAGATCTGGCTATAAAATTTTGTCCATAGTTCACCATTAATAGTGTTGTCAGCCGACAGGGAATTCGAATAAAACTGGATTGATGGTAGCTCTGGTGAATAGTTTATAAACTCGTCTGCTGATAATCCTGGGTATAATGACATATTGTACGTCAACATGTCAGAGCTCATTTGAGAAAATATAGAAAACATTGCTGAGGTTGCAGTAGCATCATCTGAGAATACAATATCACTGTTCAGTTGGGTATAAGGTGGCTGCACCTCTACGAGTTTACGACATGAACTGAATATGAGATCAAAGAGTATCACTAGCACCCATGAGTAACGGGTTAGAGTATTTGTTGCTTGACTTTGAATTATCTTCATTTTCGTAAATTTAGAATGTGATCTGACCGACTATCGTCAAGACCGCGATAGGCGGAAGGGTGCTTTTTGTTTCAGGATCCCACCCTTTGTATTTTGTAATTGTTACCAGATTCTGTCCCTGCACAGCGAGTCTCGCAGCTCTTACTTTTGTATTGTTTAGAATGTATTCAGGAATCTGGTATGAGAGTGCAAGATTCTTCAACCTTAAGAAAGAAGCCGTATTATAGTTTCCTACACTTAGTTTGAAATTGTTCAACGCCTTTGTTGCGTCAGAATTTGAACTGGTAAACTTTTGGTACATCGCATCATCACCAGGATTTTGCCATCTATCCAATATGTATATAGGCTGATTTGATCGTGTTCCTGGAGTTGAAAAACTTGATATAAAATTGGCCCCATTGTCTTGCTTAACGAACTGGAGAACGAGCATTAATGACCAATTTTTGTATCTTAGTTCGTTGATTATACCGCCATAAAAATCCTGCCCAGTAAAAACTACACCAGCGATATCTTCTGGAAACGTTATTCCCCCACTCTTGTCTATATCTGTAAATGTATATAGTCCAGTCTCTCTGTCAATACCGTTGTAAGCGAGTATTTTTCGACTCGATATTGAATTCCCAATAGTGTAAGTATTTGAATAGACTGAATTCTCCAAATTTGGATATTTCAGCAGTTTATTGCGTGGTATGGATAAATTAAGTGTTGTCGTCCATGTTATATTTTTGGACTTTAAAATCGCTGCGCTCATTTCTAATTCGAGACCGGAATTTTTTACCAATGCGGGCAAGTTTGCTGTCACCCCAGTACCTCCAGTATAAGACGGGAGGTCGAGAACAAGAAGTTGATTTGATGATCTATTAGTGTAATAACTTATATTTAGCAAATACCTGTCTTTAACAGCACCAAGTTCTAACCCAACTTCTAATTTCCTATTGACTTCCCAGGCATAATCTGTATTTGGAAGCCTCGTAGGGGATATAGTAGACAAGCCAAGGTAACGGTATGAGGAGTTAGTCGGACTGTAAGTACTATAAAATTGGTAATCGCCAATTTGATCATTACCCGTCGTTCCATAACTTCCTCTAATTTTCCCATAACTGAGGAATGCAATATTGTCTTTTATTACCTTTTCTTCGCTGAATATCCAACCGACTCCGACTGCACCAAAATTGGCAAATTGTCTTCCTGGCCCGAATCTACTGCTACCGTCTCTCCTGGCGGTTAAATTCAGTATATACTTTCCCTCCAAAGCATAATTTATTCTTGCAAATGCAGCAGCGTATTTATATAGCGAATATGTGTTGCCATTTTGTGTAATCATGTTCGCCGCATTTATGTTTTTTAACAGTGCATCGTTTGCATATCCAGATCCTGTTGCTGCAGTACTTTTTTGAGTTTGTTGAGAAATTGTTGTGCCGAATAATAGGTTTAGAATACCTTTTGATAGCTTACGGTTGTAAATTAGTTGTGGTTCTATATTCCAAATATTGGCTGTATTTGTACCAAATGTAGAACTAGCTTCCGACGTTGATAACAGAGGATTTAAAGACCTCATAGGCTTTAACAGTATTTGATCCATATTGCTGGATGTATAACCCATTGCTGTTTTGATGGTTAATCCAGGCAACAGTACATAGGAAAGATCCAAATTGCTCAGTAAATATTCAGTCGAGGATTCGTTGGTCTGATAAACATTACTGAAAGGGTTAGACCAAGTAGAGTTCTGCCAGTTTAGTCGTCCTACTGAATCATAAATCTCTGGTGCATTTGGGGAGAGCGTTATGAACTGTTTAAGATCAGAAATTGGCATTTCTGCTTCCCCCTTTGAATAAGATGCTGAAAATGTTGTTTTGAACTTTTGATTAGGAGATTGGTGGTTTAAGCTTGTGTGAAACGATACCCTTCTATCAAAAAAATCCCCTGGATACACTGTAGTTTCTTTATGATAGCCAGCGCCCATGAGATATTGAAGGTCTTCGCTTCCTCCAGATAAAGAAACTTGAGCATCATTATAATGTGAAGTCCCACCTATGAATACCTTTTGCCAATCGGTATATCGAGTACTGTCCCAAGTTCCATTTAAATCATATGCGCTAGCTGGCAGGTTTGTGACACCATCATTCTTATATGCCTCGCGTCTCATTTCGAGATACTGTTTTGTATTAAGTAACGGAACGTCTCTGGTAATTTTCCCTAATCCAGTAGTAAATCTCAAATCGACAGTGGGTTTCCCTATTTTACCCTTTCGTGTTGTGATAAGAATTACACCATTTGCAGCCCTGGATCCATAAATTGCTGTAGCATCTGCGTCCTTCAAAATTTCCACACTCTCAATGTCTGAAGGGTTTAAGGTGTTTAATGGACTTGTTGTCATTCCAGGGTTTACTGTAAAGTTTGGATTATCCATTGTCAATAGCGGAGTATTACTGGAATAAAACGGCACGCCATCTATAACAAATAATGGATTAGTTCCATTACCGATGCTATTTCGGCCTCGTATTTGGATATCAACTCTGCTTCCAGGCACACCAGATACTTGTGTGAGGGACAATCCGGGAACCCTTGCCTGCAAAGCATTAAGTATGTTTCCGACCGGTTGAGATTCGATTTCTTTTCTGGAAACTTGTGAAACATTCCCTGTCAACATTCTGCGGGTTGATGAGCCGTAGGCGATGACAACGGTTTCATCCAACTTGTTCACATCAATTGGAAGCTTTACAAGCAATGTCTTCCTTGCTGCAGGTATCTCCATTGTTTGAAAGCCAATCGAGCTTATTGTTATAATATCAGATTTTCTTACATTAGGTAGTGTAAAGTTGCCGGAATTATCCGATGTCGCTCCATCTCCTGTTCGCTTAACCCTAATCGTGGCTCCTGGTATAGGAGTGCCATCAGCGGCAGTAACTTTCCCAGTAACGGATATAGAAACGATAGTTGAATCTTTCTCCATTCCTCCTCCTACTATTATATTCTTTCTCGGCTTAACAGAAATAAATTTTTCGCGCTCGTATTGCCAGCTCATGCCGGTCCCTTCAAAAACTTTCTCCAGCACATCATCCAGTGTCTGATCCACAGCAGAAACTGTAATTTTCTCTTCCGTATTAAAAAGATTGGAGGCATAAAAAAAGATCATGCCAGTTTGTTTTTCCAGCAGGTGTAAAACTTCAGCCCGCCGTTTGTTGGAGACCTCTAAAGTGACTTTTATTTTCCCCTGGTTGGCAAATCCCGTTAGGGATAGGGATAATAAGATGACGCATAACGCAACACACCGTGTGAAAACGGAATAAAGTTGTCCCATAGATGAAGGATTTAGATAAATTTTAGCTTTCGTTATTACGCTGTAGGTATGCCGAGAAAAAAAGTCCATACCCGCAGGATCCTGAGACGCCTCCAGGACCTTCATATATCCATATTATAAAAGGCTTTTCTTAGGACGTAACATCCTTATTATAAATTCACATGACCTAAATATATGTCCAGTAGGACCTAGTTGTTTTTTGCTATAAAATGGGTGCTATATTAATAAACCGTTAAAAATTCATTTTGTACTGTTCTTTCTTAAAAAAAGTTGGGTTTTACCCCCAATAAAATTGGCACCAAGGGGTTATTGCCCAGCATTTACAACCTATTAACTTTAGGGCTGATTCTAACCAGTTATATTTGATTAAGATAAGGATCTGGTCAGTATTGTTTAAGGGAGCATTTTGATTTACGGGCCAATAATTATAATTTTACGAAGACAAGCTCAACCGTAAAAATTTACCAACAATAGATAAGTTACCACTATTCCATTCTATTATCTCCAAATTTAGTGGTAGCGTCGTTTTCTCAACAAGGCTTGGGGATTATGGATGAATTCAACGAAATAGAATCGGTCAGAAGGCTGATTGCAGGCAGTGAAGAAGCCTTCAATGAAATCTTTTACCACTACGAAGGTTATGTATTGCGCGAATCGCTAAAGCGACTGGGCCCAAACCGCCCGGACGCTGAAGACGTCGTGCAGGAGGTATTTATAAAGGTGTGGCACAACCGTGAAAAGCTGGAGCCCGGTGGAAAGGTATTCAATTATATATATACCATCATGCATAATGCATGTATCAATAAGATCGCTAAAAATAAGGTACGCCAAAAATACCTGGATGAAAAGCTGAGCGACCCGGATAACAAGATGATCACTCCTTCCGCTGAAAATAAAGAACTCGCAGAAATCCTCCATAATGCCATAGAGCATATTACCTCCCCTGTCAAAAGAAACATTATCAGACGCTACGTAGTAGATGGCGAAGACTACGAGAGCCTGGCCAGAGAAACCGGGATGAAAAACCAGACCCTCCGCAATTTTGTATCTGAAGGGTTGAAAACAATGAGAAAATTTTTAAAGAATCAGCTGTAAGAACAGTACAAAACGCATATTCGCAGGTTTATTTAGTTAGCATGGATCCAAAATTCCGCATAATAGATCAGTTGTCCGGCCTGAAAGCTGCTGGAATTATCTCTCCTGAACAGGACGAGCAGCTTAGTGAGCTGCTGGCGAGTGATCCGGAAGCCAGTGAATTTAATGACGCGCAGACGGCACTGGGTCAAAGTGCGGAGATCAACCAGATTATAGCTGAACATGATGCTCCTACCATGTTATATAAAGTATGGGAAGGCATTGATAAAGACAACCGGCGCCGCAAAGTCATAAAGATCCGTAAAACCCTGTCCATAGCTGCCGCCGCTGCTATCATATTCGGTATAGCCATCGGTGGGATCGCCATCCTCTTACCTAAGAAACAGGATATCAGCCATCTCTCTGCAGTTAAAGAAGCGAAGTCCAGAATCGAATTGCGGCTACCCAACGGACAGGTGGTTGACCTTTCTGCCCGGCAAGGACAGGTAAATACAGCCGGCGCCACCTTCAGCAACAACAATAAAACATTAACATACACCCCTACAGGCGCGGTTGCATCTGGTAATTCCACGTTATTGGTCCCCATCGGCAAAGACTATACTATAGCGCTTTCCGATGGGACAACCGTGCACCTGAATTCATCCACCTCTATAACATTCCCACTGTCATTTGCTGACCGCCGGGAAGTAACCATTAATGGCGAGGCCTATTTAGAAGTAGCACCGGATGCCAAAAAACCTTTCATCGTACACCTTCCCAATGCAAGCGTGCAGGTACTGGGTACAGCATTCAATGTCAATACCTATGACCCTGGTATCAGCTGTGTTGCCCTGGTCAGCGGTAAAGTAACCGTGAAAGACCCGTCTGCAAATACCGCTGACCCGGTGATGCTCAAACCTGGAGTACAGGCTGTTGCTACAAATAAAGAAGTGCTCGTGCAGCCTTTCGATCCTTCCTACACCCTCTCCTGGAGACAAGGCATTTTCCGTTTCCAGGACCTCTCGCTGTCAAAAATCTGTGAAGTACTGCCTCGTTGGTTCGGGATCTCTGCGGTCATGGACAATGACAGGATCGCCAATTTTAAATTCTCCGGTGGCCTTTCCCGTAACATGTCTTTAAAAGAACAGCTCTCCATGTTCCAGCTGGAAGGACAGGTAGAATATTACTGGGATAAGGACAGCACACTGCATTTTAAATAGCAAAATACAATCCTTACATTTTCTACTGAAATACAGTCATAGTGTACAGAACTTCTTTATTCATGTGTATATCAATACATCTGAACATGCTAGTCTGTTTATATAGGTTTCGGCCATGTATGGATAGATCCTGACATTCATACCTCGGCATGCAGCAGAAGAAGTTACTTAGAAATATTTATAGTGTAATAATTGGATTGATAGAAGTCTACTTTTTTCCCCTTTGAGATTATTTGCTGTTTTAATTGCTCAAAATCAGGATGATATTTTTTACTGTAGCAGCTTTTAATATATCTGTCGGAGTAATCGGTTTTTTCTTGAACTGTTCTGGCAAGTGATTCCTTGTTATCAGCTATTTCAACAAGTTCAGTTTTACTATCCTTCGTCTCCCTTCTCTTCACTCGCAGCAATGTATTAATTTTCTTAATACGGCAACTTGACTATTTACACAAAAGGTTAAATACAATCAATTTTTACACTCGACTACCTTCCTTTAGATAACTAAACTAGCAACTGAATGGCACAATTTTTCGATAAAGTCGACTACATCATCAACAATATTAGCAGATAAATCTGCTTTTAGTCCAGTGACAGGATCAATATCAGACTCATGCACAATTTGATTTCTTCTACTTACGATATTTTTTAGCTTAGTTCTAACGTCTCGCTCACTTATTCCTAAAGGGGCTGCAATATTTTGCCATTTATGACTTTCGTCCCAAATAAGGCTTAAAGTGTAAATTCCGGACAAAGTGAACCACCATTCCGGCGCAAAGTGAACCACCTATAAGGCGCTTTAAGTAGCGTTGTCA
>NZ_JAGXJN010000208.1 GCF_019091455.1 Chitinophaga sp. GbtcB8 | reverse complement strand
ATTATCCAGCCAATGCTAGATGCCATTCGCAAAAATGACTTTGCCTCAATGTACAAATATGAAGATATTATCATTAATCTAGATGAACTGATGATGAATCATAAGCGAAATACAGAGTATGAAGGTAAAGTAAAAGAAGCGATGAAAGAACGGCAAAACACATTGAATTATAAACGACAAGAAATGATACAAGCGTTAAGTGAAGAAGTAGCAGCAATTGGTATCTTTGATGCTTTAAATTCAAATGACATCACTAAAACAG
>NZ_JAGXJN010000207.1 GCF_019091455.1 Chitinophaga sp. GbtcB8 | reverse complement strand
ACCTTATCTCACCCCTTAACTACTTACTGCAAACAAGCATCCCTTTCTTGGAGTTTGACTTCACTCTAGGGCTTACTTGACTTCCTCTTATTCTTCAAGTAATACCAGTTAGCATGTCCTGGCTTACTCTCTTTAACTAATATCGAAAAGGCTATATAGCTAGAAACTGGGGATTCACCAGTGCCCTTAATTACTGTAACCACTGCTTCTAATACGAGAATCGCTGCTAACGGGCCTTACTCACCAGTTGTAAAAACCCCAC
>NZ_JAGXJN010000206.1 GCF_019091455.1 Chitinophaga sp. GbtcB8 | reverse complement strand
AATACAGTAGCGAGCATAAAAAAAGATTGATGACACACGCAAGAATGATGACCAGTTCATGAGATCCTAGATTATTCAGATAAATGGTGCAACCGATTATGTTGTCCATAAAAATGAAATATAGCTACAGCAAAATGTGCGGAGAAAACCAGTTTGGTCGCATGAACAATCTTTATTTTGCTATCATAATGGACCTATAATTGTAATATGTCAACCAAAGAGCCTTACAATTGGATTGTGAAGCTCAGCTCACAGCAGCACC
>NZ_JAGXJN010000205.1 GCF_019091455.1 Chitinophaga sp. GbtcB8 | reverse complement strand
AATAAATACTCAATCTTTAGCACTACTGTTATTCAACCCCCTTTGTATAGGCTATAATTAGGCTTGACCGAAGAAATGCGCTAGTGCCTCTTGCCTATGTCCTACAATGTCAAAAGTTGTATAGGGTTCGGAACAAGCAAACAAGCCTAAGCGCGATAGTGAGCGGGCAGCAGCGCCTTAACCTTTCCTTGATACTCGACCTCCTGAAAGATATTCCAACTTCGGTACTTAGCGCATCAAAGACAGTACTCTCTTCTGTCCT
>NZ_JAGXJN010000204.1 GCF_019091455.1 Chitinophaga sp. GbtcB8 | reverse complement strand
CTATAGATATATGATAATTAAGGGTAAACAAGACCCATGGATTAGAACCCCCCGTATTGTTTGTAGACTATGACATAGTGGCCTAGTACATTCATAATCGATGAGTTAGTAAATTATCACAAAATGATAATTCTGACATGTGCAATTCACGACTAACTCGGTATTGAACCTAGAGAGTCACACACATATGGTAGGAGTTACTACTGTTAGGATCAAGTCAGCACTAAGGGGGGGGTGAATTAGGGTAGCATATAGAAAAGTCG
>NZ_JAGXJN010000203.1 GCF_019091455.1 Chitinophaga sp. GbtcB8 | reverse complement strand
AGAACAAATCGCTCTGGTCTAATAGGTGCCTCACCCTGGTACTGCAACTCTAGACCGGAAATTTTATGCAATTGATATGTTTTTTAGACTTGCTTTTTTTTTACGGAAATTTACAGTTTTTTTTTTATCATCATATGATGCAAGAAACAAGTTACATTACTAAATCATGTATTAAAGGCTTTTTATTGTGAGGTTTCTTTCTTCACAGAAAACTGTCGCTGATAGTTAAGGACACACAAAAACTACATGGACTGTAGTACCAC
>NZ_JAGXJN010000202.1 GCF_019091455.1 Chitinophaga sp. GbtcB8 | reverse complement strand
CCTTGGAAAACTATTTGTCTTATATAATTGCCTGCCTTGCAGCGGTGTAATTTTTCACATTTGAATCGTTTACCACCCTGGGAATCCCACCGCTGTTAGGAGATACCAATTAGTACCATTGGTTGGTAATGTTGCACACTGCTTATATCCTGTAGTGGTTTGTGTTGCTGCTCCTGCGATTAATCCGCTGGTTGTGGTAAGGGTAATAGTATGGGTATAATAGCTAATTTCCTGTATAACGATGTTGAGCCCCCGGGATGCCC
>NZ_JAGXJN010000201.1 GCF_019091455.1 Chitinophaga sp. GbtcB8 | reverse complement strand
CGTGGGGTGTGGGTGATGCGAGCTGTGAGAGATGTCGCTCACGGGTGGAATCAGGAGAGGGTGGGGGAGGTGTTTGTGTGGCGGGGAGAGTGGAGGCGAGGGAGATTTGCGCGTGGGTATACCCACGGGAACACCGAGGAAAGGATTCAACCCATAAAGACGAGAGGGCGAGGCGAGGTTGGCAAACCTTCGTTGTGACTTTGACCGTCTGAGTCTTCTTCATTTATGATTCAATGAGTGGGCCACATTTGGATTTCCATGAC
>NZ_JAGXJN010000200.1 GCF_019091455.1 Chitinophaga sp. GbtcB8 | reverse complement strand
TGCGCACGGGGTTCCACCTAAACCCTTGGAAAGGGGGGGGGGCATTATTAGGGGGGCCCATCGTAACACCGGCTATCGGCCGGGCAAACAGGGGGCCACAAAAAACATGCTGTCCGGGGAAAGAAGTATTATAAACACCCAGGAAAGGGTGTGTATTATGGGCTCCCCGGCGGGTGAAAACCGGCCCGGCTATCCCGGGGCCCCGGGGGAAATATTTCCCCAGGTAAGGGTAAAATCTTACACCCCCTTGCATCAGATCATACC
>NZ_JAGXJN010000199.1 GCF_019091455.1 Chitinophaga sp. GbtcB8 | reverse complement strand
GCGGCGTGGTGCGCATTAGCTCCCGTATGCGGCAAGAGCAGCAGGAGCTAACCATGGAAAATACCGGGCAAATAATGGGCAACACCACTAACGGGCAGGGATGTGGCCTGCAAAGCTCCCGGCAGCGCTTAAGCCTGTTGTTGGGCCGCCGCGCCTCTTTGGACTTTTATAACAGGAACGAACAAACGGAAGAAGCAAAGGTGCTGATGCCCTTAATAAAACCGGTGGCTTTTGGCTATAAGCCTTTAGCAATTAGCGGGAATA
>NZ_JAGXJN010000020.1:17622-129869 GCF_019091455.1 Chitinophaga sp. GbtcB8 | reverse complement strand
CTGCCCTCGCTGCCAGAGGAATTCGGGGGTTCGGAGGGACAGGAGGGTCCCCATTTCCCCGCGCACTCCGTTGGCCCACTGCGTTATGAGCAGCGGCAGATCGCGGTAAGAGCGGATCCAGTCTTTATAAGTGTTCCAGATGATAGTTTCGGAGGTGGGGCGTATGATGAGCTCTTCTTCCAGCTTTGCTTCGGGATCTACTATTACGCCGCCGCCATTGGGATCATTCTTTAAACGGTAGTGTGTTACTACGGCACATTCCTTGGCAAACCCTTCTACGTGGTCTGCTTCGCGGCTTAAAAAGCTCTTGGGAATGAATAAGGGGAAATAAGCATTCTGGTGGCCGGTATCCTTGAATTTTTTGTCCAGCACATCACGCATGCCTTCCCATAAGGCAAAACCATATGGTTTTATCACCATACAGCCTCTTACGGGTGAATAATCTGCTAAACCGCCTTTTAAAACCAGGTCATTATACCATTGGGAATAATCTGCTGAACGGGACGTAATTTCTTTACTCATAAAACGTTAGATACGCTGATGGGCCGCTGATCACCGGCTATTGCAACCACAGGCCTTTGGCTTAATTTTTGCTATAATATTAAAAGGAAAAATCTTACAAACCTACATGAAAATCAGAAAGCCGCAAACAGTTCGCTAAAATAAATGGATGTATGTAAGCGGGACACAGGATTGTAACATTTAACACCCGATTACCGTTTATACTTTAATATTGTTTTGTTTCCGTTAAAATAGAGTAAATTTACTATATAATTTGTTGATTAAATCACTTTCAAAATGAAATCCACACTATATGCAGCCGGAGCCGCTTTGCTTATATTGAGCAGCTGTTCTACCGCGTATAAGTCCGCCCGTACCCCGGATGATGTTTACTACTCACCCAAGTCCGAAAAGACCTATGCGTCCAACAGCAACAACAGGCAGAACCAGGGACAAACGAATGTAGCGGCAGCCGATGACCAGGACGGTACCTATGTTACCTACGATGACGAAGACCAGGGAGATTATGCACGCAGGTTAAACCGTTTCAACAACCCATCTTACAGTGGTTCCTACTATAATGATGGCACTCCCAATATTTACATGAACAATTACTACGGTGGTGGTATGGGTTATGGTTATGGCTATAGTCCTTACAGCTACTGGGGCGGTGGCTTTGGCTCCCCCTACTATGGCAGCTACTGGGGCCCTTCTCTCAGCATTGGCTTAGGCTTTGGCTGGGGTAGCGGTTTTGGTTACGGCTACAGCCCCTGGGCTTACAACCCATGGTATAGCCCCTGGTACACTCCGTACTACGGTGGTTATTATGGCGGCGGTTATGGCTACGGCCACTACCCGGGCGCTTACGGCTATGCAGCTCCCAGCCGCGGGTACCGTACCCGTAACGGTTTTGGCGGCAGCAGCTATAACAACGGCAACCGTGTAATAGGCAATAATGGCAGCACCAGCGGCGATTACCGTCCGCGCAGGATATTCTCCAACCCGAGCAATAACGGCGGCTTTAACAACGGTGGCAGAACCAGTGGTAATAACGGCAGCGGCTATCAGCCCCGCCGGATCTTCCGCTCCTCCCCCAGCGAAACCCCGACCGTAAACCCGGGCAACAATGGCGGTGGCGGCAGAAGGATCTTCTCTGCTCCTGAAAGAAGCAGCTCTCCTGCTCCGCAACGTACCTTCAGTGCACCCAGCCGTACCTTTAGCGCACCTTCAGCACCATCTGGTGGTGGCGGCGGAGGAGGCGGTGGCCGTACTTTCCGTACCAGAAACTAAATATTACCTTCTTTCCTATAGAGAAAACAAATACCCTGGCATCAAACACCAGGGTATTTTTTAATTCAGCTATACTATCTCAAAACGTTAAAAGAATGATTAAAAAAGTTGCGTTGACCTTTGCAATGACCGGGATCTGTTATGCCGTAAGCGCCCAAACCATTACCGATGCATTGCGTTACAGCACCACCAATCCAACCGGCTCATCCCGCATACTGGCTACCGGCGGCGCGGCCGGCTCACTGGGCGGCGACTATAGCTCCATGTTCATTAACCCCGCAGGTGTGGCTTTCTTTAAGACCAGCGAGGCTGGTTTTTCACTGGGTTTCCAGAACTCATCCAACACCGGCACTTACCTGGGTACCAAGGGAAGCGATAACCGGGGTAACCTGTATGTGAACAGTGCGGCGTTTATATTTGGCGGCAGTAAGAAGAACCCTAACAGCAAATGGGAGAACTTTTCCATTGGCCTGGGCATTACCCGTACCAATAACTATAACGACCAGGTATATTACCGGGGCGTTAACAAAGAATCGTCTTTCTCAGATAACTACCTGATACAGCTGCGTGGCGTTACGGACCCGAACCTGCTAAGCAGCGACGGGCAGTATGCGCATGGCGCCGACCTGGCCTATAAAACCGGCCTGATAGGCCCCCATACTACCAACGGGCAGCCGGATGGCGCCTGGGAAAGCATTGTACCGGTAACCACCGGCATTACCCAGGAAAACACTTTCCTTTCCAAGGGCAGCGCCAATGAGATAAACCTTTCTGTGGGCGGTAATTACAGCGACCAGTTCTATATTGGAGGTAGCTTAAACATTCCGCAGTACCATTACGAAAGCACCCGCACTTTCCGTGAAACGAACACTTCCAGCACACAGAGCCCGCTGAACTACTATGATGTAGTGGAAGACCTGACCACTGACGGGGTAGGCTTTAATACCAAGATCGGGCTTATTTACCGGCCGGTAGCGCCTTTACGGATAGGCCTTACCTATGTATCGCCTACCTGGGCATCTTTTACGGACAATTATATTACCAGCATGGTAACCGATACCAAGGATTTTGGCGTGCAGGTGGCCAACTCAACGGAAACCAATAATGGTTATTCCGATGAGTCCAAGTATAACATTACCACGCCTATGAAGGGTATTGCCAGCTTAAGCTATGTATTTCGCCCGGCAGGCGGGGATATGACCAAACCTTCCGGTTTTATTACGGCGGACTATGAGTATACGAACTTTTCCTCCATGAAAATGAAGATGAAGAATGGCGGCCCTAATGACCAGGCAGATTCTCAAACGCTGAACCAGGCTATTGATAATACTTACCAGGCGGCTTCCAACTTCCGGGTTGGTGGTGAGCTGAAGCTGAATATTTTCGCTATCCGCGCAGGTTTTGCCTATTATGGCAATCCTTATAAGATCAGCGGTATAGACGGCTCCCGTACCTACTATACCGGTGGCGTAGGTTACCGTAACCGTGGCCTGTACCTGGATCTGGCGCTGGTTTATGGCAGCAATACCCGCCAGGATCAGCCTTACACCGTACTGCCTAACCAGGAGAATGTACCTTCTCCGAAACCGGCTGATATTAAGAATAATATTGCGAATGTAACGGCTACTATAGGGTTTAAGTTTTAATTACGAATTGAGTACTTTATATAAGAAAGTCCTGCACTTTCATGCAGGACTTTTTTTATAAAGGTGATTGAGCTATGTGCTGGAGATGTTGCAGTACTGCGTGATGGTCGCGGGCATCGAACCAGGTGATCTCTGCATCTTTGCGGAACCAGGTGAGCTGGCGTCTGGCGTATTGGCGGGTATGCGTTTTAATGAGGTCTATGGTGGTATCCAGGGAAGTGGCGCCATCCAGGTGGTCGAATATTTCCTGGTAACCCACGGTCTGTAATGCGTTGTGAAAGCGGTAGGGCAATACCTGCTGCACTTCTGCTACCAGGCCGGCAGCTATCATATGATCTACCCGGGTATGAATGTTCTGATGCAGGAGCTCTTTGGGTAAGGTGATGCCTATTTTAATAATGCGGAAATCCCTTTGTACGCGGGGCGCTGTTCTGAAGGTGGTAATGGAGCGGCCTGTAGCCGTAAGCACTTCCAGGGCGCGCATTAAACGCATGGGGTTCCGGATCTCTGCACTGGCATAAAAACCGGGATCCTGCTCCTGTACCTGCTGCTGCAGCCAGGGAAGCCCTTCCTGCTCATATTGAGCCGTGATCTGCTGCCGGATGGCGGGGGGTATGGGCGGCATATCATCTATACCTTCGCAAAAGGCTTTTATGTACAGGCCTGTGCCGCCGCACATAACAGCTACCTCATTTTTTGCAAAGATCTGCCGGGTGTATTGCAGGGCCAGTTTTTCAAACAGGCCTGCGCTTACTTCTTCTTTTATGGAATGGGAATCAATGAAATAATGTGGAACGGTTTGTAACTCCTGCGGGGAGGGCTTGGCGGTGCCAATGCTTAACTCCCTGTAACACTGACGGCTATCCGCAGAAATGACAGCCGTTCCAAATGTTTGCGCCATCCGTATAGCCAGTGCCGTTTTGCCGGAAGCGGTAGGACCGCAAAGGATAATGACGGTGCGCATGGGAATTAAAACGCTTCTTCGTCTCCGGCTACTTCTTCTTCATCATCCTCCGCGTTTTCGTCGTCTTCACCTTCTTCGCCGAAACCATCTTCACTCATGCCTTCTTTATTGAGATCGTATTTTTCTTCCATTTCCACCAGCTTATCGCCTATGAGGCCTTTGGTGCCGTACTGGCTGGGGGCCAGGCCTTCTTTGCGTACGCAGAAGGGGTACATCATTTTGGCATTTTCCTCTTTGGAAATGCCGATCAGCTCAACCAGGAACGTCCAGTTCTTGGCAAAGTCATAGAGGTATATGAACTTCTGGTTAGGGGCCTTTACAGCTGCTGCAATAGGGGTATCCGACATCAGCAGGGGCTCTGCCTTGCGGGGAGCATTATCCGCTTCCAGTATGATCTCACGTCCGCGCTGCCAGTTATCGTTGCTACGGTAAAAGGTGGCTTTATGTTTAGTGTCAAACTCAAAAGATTGTAAAATGCTCTGATGAAATTGTAGAAAGGTTTGATTTGGCTTTATGGCTATATCCCTGTAAACGCTTTCATCTTCTTCCCAGTAAACTCTGAATTTCAAAACCGGCATGACAAATATATGTTATAGGTTTTAGTAATGTTTTAGTAACAAATGCTGGCATTTACCGCCGCAAAAATGATGCTTGATTCAAGATCTATCCTTTAACCACGTAAATTTACCATTTTTATTTAACCGGGTGCAAATCCATAGCGCCGGCTTTTTCCAGCATAAATGCATAAGCCGCTTCGTAGGTGTTGGGGATCTCCCCGTCCAGGATGGCTTCGCGGATAGCGTTTTTAAGGTCGCCTACCTGCTTACAGGGCTGCAGCCCGAATGTTTCCATAATTACCTCGCCGGTTACCGGTGGCTGCCAGTTGCGGATACGGTCACTTTCTTCCACTTCCTTTAGCCGTTGCCGTACCAGCTCAAAGTTCTCCAGGTAGCGCTTCACTTTTGCGCGGTTCTTTGAGGTGATGTCTGCTTCGCACAACATCATCAATGCATCAATATCGTCCCCGGCATCAAACAGCAAACGCCGTATAGCCGAATCCGTAATACTTTCCTTTGTGAGGCTGATGGGCCGTAAGTGCAGCTCTACCAGCTTTTTTACCAGGCGCATTTTTTCATGCTGCGGCAGCTTCAGGCGTGCAAAGATACGGGTCACCATCTTACCTCCTACCGCATCGTGCCCGTGAAAGGTCCAGCCATGGGCCGGCTCAAAGCGTTTGGTAGCGGGCTTGCCAATGTCGTGCAGGAGCGCGGCCCAGCGCAGCCACAGGTCTTTGGTATGGCGGGAGATATTATCTACCACCTGCAAAGTATGATAAAAATTATCTTTATGCCCTTTGCCTTCCACCATTTCCACGCCTACCAGGTCTATCATCTGCGGAAAAATGATCTTCATTAAACCGCCGCGGTATAACAGGTCCAGCCCTACGGAGGGTTTGGTGGATAACATGATCTTGTTAAACTCGTCGGTTATACGTTCCTGTGATACGATCCTGATCCGGTGTGCATTTTCCTGGATGGCTGTAAAGGCTTCAGGATGAATAGTGAATTGCAGCTGGGAGGCAAAGCGGATGGCCCGCATCATGCGCAGGGGATCATCGCTAAAGGTTTGCGAAGGTTCCAGCGGGGTGCGGATCAGCTTCTGATCCAGGTCTGCCAGGCCATTGAAGGGATCCAGCAGGCTGCCGTAATCATCTTCTTTGAGGCTTACGGCCATGGCGTTAATGGTGAAATCGCGGCGCAGCTGATCATCCTGCAGGGTACCGGCTTCTACTTCCGGGTTGCGGGAATGATCGCGGTAACTTTCTTTGCGGGCGCCTACAAACTCTATTTCCAGCTCATTCCATTTTATTTGTGCGGTGCCATAGGTTTTGAAGAAATTCACCGGCACATTTTCCCCTATGATGGACGCTACCTTATGGGCCAGGGCAATGCCATCGCCCACACATACCACGTCCATATCTTTGGTATTGCGGTTCAATAATTTATCACGCACAAAGCCGCCGATCAGGTAACAGGGCACACCCAGCTCCCGGGCAGCCACGGCTATCTGCTCTAACACTTTACGTTCCTGCAAGGTACAGGGAATGTCTATAGGCTTCCTGCTGATCATACTAGAAAAAGATATAAAAACCGCAAAAGTATTCCTTTAATTAATAATTCAGAATTAATAATGAACAATAACACGTAACCCTATTCAGAATGAGTTACTTGTAATTATTGCGCCTGCTTATTCGCGGATCACATCTATACTGCCGTTATTATGCAGGCGGATAATGCGGGAGGGCGGTTTTACTTCCATATCATCCTGCCGGTATTGCACCACATAATTTACGCCATCCTTTATAAGCGGGTCAATTGCTGCAAAAGTGGCCGGGGCGGGCTGTCCGCTGAGATTGGCGGAGGTAGATACCAGGGGCTTGCGCAGGCGTTTAATAAGATGATGACAAAATTCATCCTGTACAATACGTATAGCCACGCTGCCATCTTTATGCACCACATTCGGGGCCAGGCCCAGTGCGCCATCGTAGATAACGGTGGTGGGGCGGTCAAAACTTTCCAGGATGTTGGCAAGGTCCGGATGCGGGTGGGCAATGTATAACATGAGGTCGCGTACATCTGCCAGCAGTACGACCATGCTTTTAGCTTCATCCCGTTGTTTGAGGGTGAATATATCCTGCACGGCGGTTTCATTGGTGGCATCGCAGCCAATGCCCCATACGGTATCTGTTGGGTATAGAATAAGGCCGCCTTCGCGGAGTACGCGCAGGGAGGGTGTTATGTCGTTTTCGTAAGGCATGTTTCTATCTTTGAATTAATAATTAAGAATGAATAATTAATAGATGTGGTGCCTGCTTTTCAAGTGAACTATTAATTTTCATGATTATTAATTCTTAATTTTTAATTATTAATTAAACTTTTATAAACGTCCATCATGGCGGCGGCGCATTTATCTGCAGTAAAACGTTGTGCGTGGATCCGGCCTTTTTCACGCATGGCCTGCGCCAGCACGGTATCTTCCAGCACCTGCGTAATAGCATGGGCAATAGTTTGCGGCTGCAGCGGATCTACATACAAAGCTGCATCCCCGGCGGTTTCTGCAAAACAGGAGCCCTGCGATGTTATGACCGGTGTACGGCTCCACAACGCTTCCAGGATAGGAATACCAAACCCTTCAAAGATGGAGGGATACACCAGGGCCTGTGCGCCCTGGTATAACAGGGGCAGATCCGTGTACGCGGGGCGGCGCTGTTCATTCAACCATATAACCTGCTGCTGCAGGCCGTTTGCGGCTATAAAGCTTTTTACTTTCTTTTTATAGGAACCGCCATCGCCTAATACCACTAAAGGTATTTTTAATTGCTGCTGTTGTAATGCCTGTACTATGCCTAACAGGTTCTTACGCTCTATCACGGATCCTACATACAATAAATAAACCGGCGGCAGGCCGTACTGTTGCCGCATTTCCTGCAGCTCCTCCCCTGTGTGCGCTACGGCAAACATGGGATCACAGCTTTGATATACCACGGCTATTTTCCCCGGCGGTGTATGATAGTAAGTAATGAGGTCTGCTTTGGTTTGCTCACTGATGGCCACTACCCTATTGGCCTGCTCACAGGCATATTTTGCCTTACGGCGATAGGTTTGTACATCAATAGGATTATACTGGCCGGGATAACGTTCAAAGATCAGATCGTGCATAGTAACCACACTTTTTATGCCGCTGCGGTGAATGCCAAAAGGTATTTCATGGCTTAGACCATGGTAAAGATCTATATTGTGCGCCAACAGATCACTTACCACATACCTGCTGCGCCAGGCAGCACGGAACCAGCGGTGCAGGGGCTTTTGCGGGAGCACTGCCGGCAGCGTGGTGTTGAACATTCCTGTTTGCTTTGGCGCAAAAAGGTAGTAATGATGTTCCGGGAAATACGTGGCCAGGGCACTGATCAGGGACCGGCTGTAGTTGCCCAGTCCTGTGTTATTCTGAAAAGCCCGTTTGGCATCGAAGGCGATGTTCAACTTTAGTGGTTTTGGTTTGATGGGTACCTTTTTTAAAAAGGACCAGGGGCCAAAATAAGGAAAATTTTGTTAGGGGTGGGTGGGGAAGAGCGTTCAATTATGAACAACGGCTGTACGAAACCGGGCAATTAACCGGTATTTATGAATTCCAGCGCGTTGGTTATCAATGCGCCCGGAAGCTGGCACCTCCTTGGAGCCCTCTATTATATAAGCGGTATAACTATGATCAAAAGCTACTTAAAAATGGCCTGGCGAAACCTTTTCAAGAACAAGGTTTCCTCCTTCATTAATATCTGCGGGCTGTCTGTTGGACTTGCCACAGGCATTATCATCCTGCAGGTGGTAGTGGATGAATGCAGCTATGATAAATTCCATGCCCACCTGAAAGATACTTACCTGCTGATGCGGACCCAGTACCTGGGTGAAGAGATCAAAACAGGCAACGTAACGCCAGGTCCACTGGCAGCGAGCTTGCGCACTGAAATGCCGGAAGTAAAATATGCCGCCCGTATGCTTTATGCAGGCGATCAGCTGGTAAAAAATGGTGACAAAACCACCTATGAAAACAGCATTTACGCCGAACCGGATTTTTTTAACATCATGAGCTTTCCTGCGGTGCAGGGTAATCCCGCGGCGGTATTGAGCGAGCCGGGTACTGTAGTGATCACGGAACGTACGTCTAAAAAACTGTTTAACGGGGAAAATGCCATCGGCAAAATACTGGTGTTTAACAATATCCATACGTTAAAAGTAGCTGCTGTGATACGGGATGTACCACAGAACAGCAGCAACCGGTTTGATGTGGTGCTTCCTTTCCGGCTTTTGGAGCAGGAAAGCCCCTGGCTGCGCAAATGGGACGATAACCGCATCCAGACCTGGATACAGACACAGCCTGGTACCCGTTTGGCGGTGCTGAACACGAAGCTGAAAAACCTGTTCCTGCAAAAGCAGGATGAAAAGAATAACATCCTGTTTGCCTATCCTTTCGCTGATGTGCGCCTGTATGGGCAGTTCAAAAATGGCGTTCCCAGCGGCGGCATTATTGAAATTGTGATGCTGCTGGGCTGTATTGGCGCATTTGTTTTGCTGATAGCCTGCATCAATTTCATGATCCTTTCCACCGCCAGATCACAGCAGCGTGCGCGCGAAGTGGGCGTGCGGAAGGTGATGGGAGCTTCCCGCAAGCGGATCATGCTGCAATTTCTGAGCGAAGCCCTGTTACTTTCATTTCTGGCACTGGCCCTGGGCATTATACTGGCGCAACTGGCGCTGCCGGGTTTTATGCGTATTGCTGACAGGAACTTTACCCCTGATCTGCTGAACTGGCGTATATGGGGGCTATTACTGGGATTGGGGCTGGTTACCGGGCTGCTGGCAGGCAGCTACCCGGCATTTTACCTAAGCCGTTTTGAACCGGTAAAAGTTCTGAAAAAATTGCTGTCCGCAGAAAAAGGCGGCAACCTATTACGGAAAGGGCTGGTAACCTTCCAGTTCATCATCTCCATTTTCCTGGTCATTACTACTATTGTTATTTTCCGGCAGCTGCATTTCCTGGAGCACAGGCCCATAGGCTACAATCCTGAGAATTTGATCGAAATCCCCGCCAGGGGCGGCATAAAGAATAAGTTTGACCTGGTTAAGAATGAGCTGATGCAGATCCCGGGCGTCAGGAGCGTATCTGCCGGCAGCGACAACCTGGTGCGCTTCGGCGCTGGCATGAACGGAGTTGAATGGCCGGGTAAAACGGCGGACCAGGATTTTGCATTCACTATTGCCAATGTGCAATATGACTGGACTAAAACGGTTGGACTAAAAATGGCAGCGGGCCGTGATTTCAGCCCGGCATATGGAGCAGACAGCTTCACCTGCCTGGTCAATGAGGCAGCTGTAAAAAGCATGCATCTCAAAACACCTGTTATAGGGATGCAACTAAATAAAAATACTGTGATCGGCGTAGTACGGGATTTTGTATACAATGATCCTACCGGCTCTCCCAAACCTATGATCATTTATCTGAACACCGGTGGCCTGGACCATTTTTTTGTACGCATCACCAATAATGACAACTGGCAGGAATGCCTTTCAAAAATTGAGCGGGTTGTAAAAAAGCTCAATCCTGATTTCCCGTTTGAGTTTCACTTTACAAAGGAAGAATACCAGAAAAGGTTCAACAATATCCGCTCAATCGGGTACATGGCAAATATATTCGGGGGCATGGCCATTTTCATTTCCTGCATGGGGCTTTTCGGATTATCAGCTTTCCTGGCGGAACAGCGCAGCAAGGAGGTAAGCATCCGCAAAGTGTTAGGCGCTGGTATGGGCAGCCTTTGGTTCTCCCTTTCCAAAGATTTCCTGAAACCGGTGCTGATTGCCTTTATATTCACTGTGCCGCTTGCAGGCTGGGGCATGCAAAAGCTGCTGGACAGCATGGATTACCATATTGAGCTTTCGTGGTGGATGTTTGTGCTGGCAGGTGTGGCTACCATGCTGGTGGCTATTATAACTGTTAGTTTTCATGGCATTAAAACCGCCCTGGCCAATCCCGTTAAATTCCTGCAAACGGAATAAGCTGCATGTTATAAACGTCATGCCTGTTTTTTTGGAACCAACCGCATCCGGAACAAAGCCCTACCCTGTTAACCAAATGGCGTTTATATTTGTGGAAAATTTCAACAATGGAACTAAAAGAACAAATACTGACCGCCTGGAACGACCGTAACCTGCTGGAAGAAATGCAATATAAAGACGCCATCAGGGCGGTTATAGAGGCTGTAGATAAAGGCAAGTTACGTGTAGCAGAACCTACGGCAGACGGATGGCAGGTAAATGAATGGGTGAAACAGGCTATACTCCTGTACTTCTGCATTCAGCCAATGCAAACCATTAACCTGGCTCCTTTTGAGTTCTATGATAAAATGAAGCTGAAAAGTAATTTCAAAGATCTGGGCGTACGCGTGGTACCACATGCTATTGCCCGTTACGGCGCTTTTATAGCTAAAGGCGCTATCCTGATGCCTTCTTACGTGAACATTGGCGCGTATGTAGATGAAGGCACCATGGTGGATACCTGGGCTACTGTAGGCTCCTGCGCACAGATAGGCAAACATGTGCACCTGAGCGGCGGCGTAGGTATTGGTGGCGTACTGGAACCCTTACAGGCCAGCCCTGTGATCATTGAAGACGGCTGCTTTATAGGTTCCCGTTGTATTGTTGTGGAAGGCGTGCGTGTTGAAAAAGAAGCAGTATTAGGCGCTAACGTGGTGCTAACCCAATCTACCAAGATCATTGACGTAACCGGCAGCGAGCCTGTGGAGCTTAAAGGCCGTGTACCGGCACGCAGTGTAGTGATACCCGGTAGTTATACCAAGAAATTCCCTGCTGGTGAATACCAGGTGCCTTGTGCGCTGATCATTGGACAGCGTAAGGAATCAACAGATCTGAAGACAAGTTTGAATGATACGCTAAGGGCGTTTAATGTAGCGGTGTAGGAGAAGCGAATAAAATTTAAGCAGGGTGGGCATTTCAGTTTTTTGCAGATTTTTTGTTTCAAAAAATTTGGAAGTTTTAAAAAAGTGCCTACCTTTGCCATCCCTTAACACGGTTGCCCAGATGGCGAAATTGGTAGACGCACTGTGTTCAGGTCGCAGCGTTCGCAAGGACGTGCTGGTTCGAATCCAGTTCTGGGCACCAAATGGCGAAAAGCCGGAGATTGATCTCCGGCTTTTCTTGTTTTATGGTTGTAGGAATGCTTTGGGGGTAAGCTTATTTTAGATCAAATTGAAATCTTTTAGTCGCTATTTTACAAAACGGATACCAGCGGTTCGGCTTTTGTCTGCTGGTTTGTTTAAATCATTTTTTACAATCCACAGTACATGACCAGTCGTATCCTTGAAGTCTTTAAACCTTACTAAGTCAAATTGCTTGTTGTCCTCGTTGAATTTTGACGGCCGTATGACTGCAAATTTGTAAAAGGTATCTTCGTGCCCGCCAAATTCAACATTTTCAAAATAAATCGTGTCATGCACAATTTTGTAATTGCCCTTAATTTCTGTCACACCAAAGCAAACACGTTTCTCTCTGAATGTATGATTGTCTTTTAGCTTGAAAGTAGTCATACAATTTGCAACTCCTTCTCTTTGAGCAATTAATAAATCTTCACCACTAAGTTTATCAAAATCGATTATGCCAAAAGGGAAAATGAATGTTAAGCATAAAACAGTCGTCATTAAGCCAAGCGTTATTATACCAATCCTGTCAACAGACTTTTCTTTGACGGCGAAGTATAGTTTTCGTACAAAAGCTATTGCAAGTCCAAAGTAAACAAGTACTAAAATCAAGAAAGCCAGTATCGCAAAAAGACCGAGCTTACCTTCCCAAAAATACGCCGTGTTAACAATCAGGAAGAAAGCAATTGTTGTTATGATTAGTCCTTTATTTTTCATTTTTAGGTGTAGGTATAGGTTGACTGCTAACAATTAATATCCGTCTTGGGGGAATACTTTTTTGTTGGCTGCTGTTTACTTTTTGTCTTCTGTCTGCAATAGATCTGATACCCCAAATGCAATCCCATACGCATCTGTATTTCAGAATTAGTTAAAATAATTATTGCCGTTTTATCCTGAACATAACGAAAATAAACAGACTTAAAACCGGGCAATGACCCCCCGTGATGTATGAATTGTTTCCCATTTACTTTATTTGTCATCCAGCCATAACCATAATATATAACTTCATTGTCCATTGTAAGAGGAGTTTTGATTGTATCGCCCCACATCTGATCCCAACCTTTTTGTGTAAGCAATTTGTTATGCTGCATGTCCATTTCCCATTTCAATAAATCATTTATGTTTGAGAGGAAAGCCCCACTAGGCCGTAAAGCAATATAGTTTGGTGCATTTAAAATTGAATCGTTAGCATTCTTTATGTAACCTGCTGCTCTGTCAGGAACGATTGCTTCCAATGATGTTGTTCTGGTACTACTTAAACCGCCTTCATCAAAAACATATTTCTTCATATATTCAGGAAATGACAAGCGGGATGTAATTCTAATTATATCAGCTAATATAAAATAGCCAAAATTGCTGTACTCATATTTTGAACCTGTTGGGAACGCCAAACTATCAGCAAATGCGGTTTCAATATAAACAGAATCTGCCTGTTCTTTCATTCCATCAAATCCCGGAGGGTCTGCCGGCAGTCCTGAAGTATGGTTAAGTAAATGACGAATAGTAATAGCATTCCATTTTACAGGCGCGCCTCTTATAAATTTTGTTACCGGGTCAGACACTTTTAATTTGCCTTCCTGCACCAATTTCATGATACCAACCGCGATAAATTGTTTGCTAATAGAACCTATCTTATAAATAGTTTTTTCGGATGCAGGAACATTCAATTCAATATTAGCCCATCCACAACCCTTAGCCTTAATTACTTTTCCGTTTTTTATAATTCCGATTGATAGTCCAACAATGCCCTGCTGTTTCATTTGATTGGTTATAAAAACATCAATACTGTCTTGCTGTGCGATTAAAGCGGACGGTAAAAGGGAGAGTGTTATGAATAGCGTTAAAATAAACGGTCTCATAATGTGGGATTGCGTGTCCGGAATAGCAGCCATAGAACAAGCTTGGTGTCTAAAGAAAATAGCGATCAACAACTAATATACGCAATTCCTATATCTATGGTATCAACAGCATTCACTCACCGCATTAACTTGTTAACAATGAAATACTTAAAAATAAGCGGGCGGAGTATGCAAAACACATAATCATCGTAGGATTGATGGCCGACAGCTTCTATAATAAGGCCAAGCAAGCATAAGTGAAATCTACAGATTAATTTATCAAAACTAACCGCTCAAAAAAATTTGGTAAAGCAAGTTCTATTCTTATCTTTGCACCCCTGACACATTTTTAATTGCCCAGATGGCGAAATTGGTAGACGCACTGTGTTCAGGTCGCAGCGTTCGCAAGGATGTGCTGGTTCGAATCCAGTTCTGGGCACGAAATGGCGAAAAGCCGGAGATTGATCTCCGGCTTTTCTTGTTTTATGGTTGTACCAATGTTTTGCGGACAAGCTTATTTTGGGCAAAAAACAATGCTTAGTTGCCATGTATCAAACGTATATAATACACTGGCGATGTTGATGCGCCGTTCAAAGCTTTAAATTTTACGCGTACTTGGTTTTTGTCTTTCAACATGGCAGCGGGAATACGGTATTCAATATCAAAAAACTTTGATTGATTCCACCTGTTTGTATTATTCTCTGCAATCAGCTTTTGATCATCAATATAAATCTCAAAGTTCTTGTTACCCCATTCAGCACCCCAATAGCGAACCATTAAATTAAGGCTGGTGTCGTGGCTGGTTGCAAGGCTATAGCTGAAATAACCGCCATCAAACGCTTCCCGGTAAAACTGGTCCTGCGCAGTTCCTTTTCTTGATCTCTCAGCTTGCATCGCATGATCAGCTTCGGGCTGCTGCTCGCCCGCGGCAACAAAACTTACCGTACGATTTTCAAGTTCCAGCCTTTCTTTTTCAACTGCTGTAAGTGAATCCAGGTAAGCATGGTATTGTTTGTTGGATAAGGCCATCCAGTATATCATATAACGTGCATCATGTATCTGGTAAAAGGGCTGGAGTTCCGTTTTGGCTGCATTAATCATTTTTACTCCCGGCATGGTAAAATGCAACGGCGCATCTTTAACCGGAACAAGGCTGGCCGCGATCGCCGGCAGATTATCTTCAATAATAATGGGGGCTTTATCTACGGGCAGCTTTTTGCCGCTGGCTATATGCCCCCAACGGCTGTCATCAGCAATCAATCCTTTCATATCTTGTGTACCTGTTTTTGCGCCGAGCAAAACAGGACCGTGCATAATGGCAATGTAAGCAGGCACATTTGGCAAATGTTCAATCGTATTATGCATTGGCAGCTTTACTTCAACTACATCGCCTTTCTTCCAGCGGCGGTTAATAGCCACATATGAAGATGGCTGCCCTTCAAAGGGGACGGGTTTTCCATTCACTGTAATTTTCAATGCACCAGCGGCTACCCACCATGGATAACGTATCATCATTCGAAATGAAGATGCGCCCCCTGTAATAACCAACCTGGTTTGCTCTTCATACGGGAAGGTTGTTTCCTGCCGTAGTTGTATAGCCTTTTCTTTCCAGTTTAAGGCAGACGCCACAAACAGGTTTACGTATAGCGAATCGTGTGAGTGCGTGTAAATAAACTGGTTATACTTGCCGTGATTCTCCATGCCTGTTCCGACACAGCACCACATGGCTTCATTGGGAGCGGAATATACCCGGTAACTGCGAGGACGAACGGGCGTGAAGTACACATAACCACCTGTTTCGGGATCTTGTGTTGACAGGATGTGATTGAGCATTGTCCGTTCGTAGTAATCAGCGTACCTGGCTGCTGGCGTCATCCGGAATAGATCTTCCGTAAGCTTAAGCATATTGCTGGAGTTACATGATTCAGGACCTTCTACATCATTAATAAAATCAGTACATGCTGATGCGCTTGGGAAAAATTCGCGCCTGCTGTTGCCTCCAAAAGCGAGTGTGCGGTTTGCCGTAACAGTTTGCCAGAAAAATCTGCCTGCTCCTTCGTATACGGAATCACCGCCTAACTCACCGATCCTGGCAAAGCCAATTGCCTTAGGTACCTGCGTATTCGCGTGTTTGTTATCAAGGTTATCGATGCCCTCAGCCATTGAATTGAGCAACATTTTATGCGAAAACCTTTTAGCCGCTGCCAGGTATTTTACATCACCGCTAAGCTGATATGCGTCCGCCAGTATTTCATTCATCCCGCCCTGCTCTGTATCAAGCATCGCTTGCATTTGATCCTCAGTTAACCCGGCGGTTATGCTTACAGCCCAGCCGCAAAACTTAAGAAAGATATTTTTTGCATCCTCATTGCCAACATATACCCAGGCATCCCTTAAGCCGGCATACATTTTATGTACATTGTACCATGGCACCCATGCTGCATGAAAGGCTTTAAAATCGCCATTCTTAACAGACAGCCAAACGGCCTCGCTACCAGGTACGCCACCCACATAACCTGTGCCCCAGCCGGCGTGTTGTTTTGTATTGGCATCCTGGCAAGTCTTTAATTCCGCAATCATATAATCCAGGCGCTGCCGGCAGCCTGCATTGCCTGCAGCAGCATTTATAGCCATTGCAGTCAAATAATGGCCGCCGATATGGCCATCTAATCCATCCCAGTTTGCATAACTTGAGTCTTTCGGCGTTAAACCTGCTTCTTTACGGTAAGGCGCGAGCAAACGGTCAACATTATACTGCATGAGCGTTTTAATGTTCAGGTCTTCTGCCTGTTTAAAAGGCCCTGCCAATAGCTCAACGTCACTCAACGGAAATTCGTTGGCATAAAGCCTGGATTGCGCCGCGGCGCCAAGGCAGCATATATTGCAGAGCATGTAAAAAAATACTATTCGTTTTTTTATCATATACTAATGAGATAGTAAACAAATATTAGTTATAAAAATATCTTGATAGTGCAAGTGCTTAACACAAATTTCGCGGCAGACGGTCTTATGAAATGTGTATTCATTTGTTATTGAGTTGACCGGCAAGCCAACACAAACTCCTCCTTTATTTGTCAGAATGACATTTAATAATATCTCCAAAAATATTGCGGCCTATAAATGCCGCATATACGTGTTTTACAATACTAAAATATGAAAAAAACCTCAAAATGCAACAGGCCGCAATATTTACAGCGGCGCAAATGGCCGATACACGCCAACGCGGCCTGCAGATTATATCTGAAAAGATTATGATATAGATAGCGCACTATTTATCAGTGGAAAAAAACCGGCAATTTTTCGTTTTTAATATTTATGTTTATATTCGAAACGCTTTCTCATTCCACGATGGCCACAAACCAAATAAAAAATTTAGACGAAGATGAACTGTTAGAAAGGTTGCTAAAAGGTGACACTTACGCTTTTGATTATATTTTCAATAAATTTTACGGTGCGTTGTGCTTATTTGCCACGCGGTTAACCTCGGATAAATTTACAGCTGAGGAAATTGTTCAGGACATTTTTTGTAAACTATGGAGTAAACGTAATGACTTTCACAGCCTGAATTCAATTAAAGCCTTTCTCTATATAAGTACCCGCAATGCTTCCATGAACGCCTTAAAAAAACAGAGCCGTAAAATGAAGCATGAGCTGGAATTTGCTTTTTTTACAGATGGGTTTGAGGAGCCGTTCCTCAACGAAATAATTTACATTGAAGCCCTTCGCGAAATTTCAGCTGAGGTCAATGCCTTACCGGAGCAATGTGGGAAAATCATTAAAATGATCTTTGAAGATGGGCTGCAGCCTAAAGAGATAGCAGATAAACTGGATATAACCATCAGCACGGTTTACAATCAAAAAATGCGCGGGCTTTCCATTTTAAGGAAGCGCCTTTCAGATAGAGGATTTGCTATTTTAACATCTGTAATATTATCTATATATTTCAAGTAAAGCGCTTTCATTCCCATACCCTCTCACCTATCGGGTCTATACGTGACCTTTCTGCCGCTTCGGGGATATGCCCAAAATTTTTTTTCAAATCTTTTAGAGGAAACCTTATAGCAGGTTGTTTCTATATTAACACCAATTAATAGCCATGTCCGATAAAAAGTTATATGATCCATTTCATATAAGCAGCCTGTTAGCACGCAAGCTTTATGGTACCCTGACGGCGCCTGAGGAAGCTGAACTGGAAGCATGGTTGAATAAAAGTGCTGACAACAGGGAGATCCTTGACAAGCTTTTGAGCGAAAGCATCCGGAAGCAGGAGATTGAGCATTTGCATGAATTTGATGAGGAAACTGCGTTAAAGAAGGTCTGGGCCAAGATCGGGCAGCCCGAAAGCACCGGCAGAAGTACCCTCATGAGCTATATGATAAGGATTGCCGCTGCAGCAGCTATAGTTATAGCGCTTTCCGTTAGTTTTTGGATATATAAAGTTAAATCACCTGCAGAGCGGTTGTCATATCAGGCAAAAAGAACAGAGATCCTGCCTGGCGCCAATAAAGCAATATTGACCCTGTCTAATGGTACTAAAATAGATCTTCAGGCGGCTCAAAGCGGAAATATCGCTTATCAGGCAGGTGCCGTCGTGAGCAAACGGGCAGATGGTAAAATAGATTATCAGGGCGCTGGTGCTGCCACAGCTCAACCAGGTGCAACAGCTGCGTTAAACACGCTGTCTGTTCCCAAAGGCGGGCAATATGAACTAACGCTTCCGGACGGCACCCGTGTTTGGTTAAACGCAGCCTCGTCATTAACATATCCTGTTGCATTTACCGGAAAAGAACGGCAGGTCACATTAACCGGGGAGGCCTATTTTGAAGTGGCTAAGAATTCCGGTAAACCATTTTTTGTGAATGTAGATGGTAAGCAAACCGTGGAAGTGTTAGGGACACATTTTGATATTAAGGCTTATAATGATGATCCGGAAATCAGGACCACTTTGCTGGAAGGTTCGGTAAAGGTAAGCTGCAAAAACAGCCATGCCATTATAAAACCCGGGCAAATGGCTGTTAATGATCTGAAAGCACCTTTGTCCGTCAGGAATGCAGACCTCGACGAAGTAATGGGCTGGAAGAACGGACTGTTTGTGTTTAACGATGAGCGTATGGAAGACGTGCTAAGAATAGCTGCAAGGTGGTACGATGTGGATGTGGAATACCAAACCGATGTTAGTCAAAAGAAACTAAGGGGCATAGTATCTAAATACAAAAACATCAGAGAACTACTTGACAATATAACAATTACATCCGGGATCCACTACAAGATAGAAGGAAGGCGGGTCATCTTAATGAATTAATCTTACTAAAAAGAAATTACCGCAGAAAAAACCAGGGGCGTTGCAACCGCCCCTGGCGTAACACAGCCCCGGGAGCTGTGTGCAGGTAATCATTATAGTCGCTATTATCAACCAATTATTTAATTAACCTGACATTCAAATGTATAGAATTTATCCTGCATTTGGACGCGGATGTCCATTCCGTGTCCAGTCTAAACTGTGGAGCGTTATGAAACTTTCCTTTTTCATCTGCCTTATCGCCTTTATGCAGGTAAGCGCATCTTCAAAAGCTCAGAAAATTAATTTAAATAAAACAAATGCCCCGCTATGGGAGACGTTAAATGATATCCGCCAGCAGACGGGTTATAGTATTCTTTGCGACCCTGATATTTTGGGCGCCGCAAAACCTGTTACCATTAAAATAAAAGACGGCTCGCTGGAAGATGCATTAAAAATATGTTTTCATAACCAGCCATTTAATTATGTGATCAATCAAAAAACTATATTAATCACACCGGTGAAATCGTCCGCCCCGGTAGCCGATCAAGCTACCAGCGCTATCAGGATAAGCGGAAAGGTGACAGATGAACAGGGTAGCCTGCCGGGGGCAAGCATCAAACTGAAAGATTCCAATACAGGTACGATATCAGACGCCAAAGGCAACTATTCCCTCAGCGTTCCGGATAACAAAGGGACGCTTGTTTTTACCAGTGTTGGTTATTTAACACAGGAAATTCCAATCGAGGGGCGCACTACAATTAATGTTCAGCTAAAGGTGGAATCAAAAGGATTGAACCAGATAGTGGTGATCGGTTACGGTACCGTCCGTAAAAAAGATCTGACCGGCTCAGTTTCCTCTATAGGATCCAATGAAATAAAGTCGCAGCCTATTAACTCTTTTAACCAGGCATTGCAAGGTAAGGTCTCGGGCGTACAAATTACACAGGCATCTAATTCACCGGGTGGAGGCGTAACCATCCGCGTGCGCGGCGGCAACTCTATTTCCGCCAGCAATGATCCTTTATACGTTGTTGACGGGTTCCCGGTTTCCGTACCAACTGCGGCAAATGGGGCAAGCGGAAGCGGCGCCAGCTACGCCAATCCACTGTCTACCATTAATCCAAATGTTATTGAATCATTAGAAGTTTTGAAAGATGCTTCTGCTACGGCAATATATGGTTCAAGAGGAGCTAACGGTGTTGTTCTGGTAACTACCAGGCGTGGAAGATCAGGTCAGCCGAATATTGAGTTTGAAAGCTACGCAGGTGCGCAGGAAGTTGTAAAACAATTGAAGCTGGGGAATGCTATGGATCATCTGAATTTAAAAAATGAGCAGCTTGCCAATCTTGGTTACGCTTTAAGGTTTGGGAACCCTGACGGGCCTTATCCTAAACCCGTTGCCTCCTACGGTGAAGGTACCGACTGGCAAAAAGAGATCTTCAGGAGGGCGCCGATGCAGAGTTACCAGCTGTCTGTTACCGGAGGTTCCGACAAAGTACGCTACCTGGTAAGTGGAAATTATCTCAACCAGGATGGGATCGTTATTGATAACAACTTTAAACGTTATGCCTCCAGGATCAATTTGGATGCTACTTTGAGTGAACGTATTAAAATAGGGACCAACCTTACCGCATCGCGCACCATCAATAACGGCGTTTCTGAAGGTCTTGTTGCCGGCCCCATATATGAGGCGTTGACCATTTCGCCAGCCAGTCCGGTTTATGCAGCCGATGGCAGCTACCAATTACTTAACCTGGGCCCGGGCACTGGCTTTGCGAATACTCCTAATCCCGTTGCCATGCTGCATACTTCAACCAACCTGCTTACAACGGACAGGTTACTGGGTAATGTATTTGGAGATTTCAGCATCATGGAAGGCCTGAGGGCACACATTAGTTTTGGAGCAGATGTTCAAAATTCATTCAGGAATGTATTCTTTACACCGCAAACACTTGCAGGGAACGGCCGGAATGGCTATGGAAGCAACGGCACTTCGGAAAATATCAATACTCTAAATGAAAACACGCTCACCTATACGAAAAAAATAAACCAGGATAACGCCTTTGACGTACTGGCCGGTGTAACTTTTCAAAGCAATAGAATGCAGCGGACCTACCAGGAAGCGGAGAATTTTCCCAACTACACCCTGGGAGCTAACAACCTGTCGGCAGCCAGTACACTGGATATCACCAGCAGCAGCTTAGAGAAATGGGGCTTAAACTCTTACCTGGCCAGGATAAATTACCGCTTCAAGGATCGCTATCTGTTCACAGTCAGCGCCCGTGCAGACGGCTCATCGCGTTTCGGCGCCAATAATAAATATGGATTTTTCCCTTCCGGTGCATTTGCCTGGCGTGTATCCGATGAAAATTTCCTAAAACACAGCCGTATCATAAGCGATCTGAAGTTGCGGGTTAGTTATGGTATTACCGGTAATGATGGCATCGGCCTTTATAACTCCCTCTCGCAATACACCATCGGGAAAACGGTCTTTAACGACGTCGAGGTGCTTACCAACCAGGTTTCGCGTATTGAAAGCCCGGATCTGAAATGGGAGAAAACCGCCCAGCTGGATATTGGTTTTGATGCCGGTTTTATGAATAACAGGATCACCGTTGTTGGCGATTATTATCTGAAAAAAACCAGCGGTCTGCTGCTCTATGTGGATCTGCCGGCCACTACAGGCGCCACCAGTGTACTGCGAAATATTGGGAGTGTACAGAATAAAGGTTTTGAATTGGCGGTTAGCACGGTAAATATTGACCAGGGTGCAAACGGATTTAAATGGACCACCGCCGGCAATGTATCCTATAACCAAAACAAAGTAATATCACTTGCTAATGGCGTGGATCATTATTTTTCCGGGTTAACCATTATAGAGGTTGGAAAGCCCCTGGGTTCGTTCTATGGTAACGTATTTGACGGCATATGGCAAACAAAAGAAGAGATTGAGGCTGCAGGTCCGTTAGCGCAGGCCGGCAGTTTGCCTGGTGCGTACCGCTGGAAGGATATAAACGGCGATGGCATATACAATGAGTCCAGCGACCGCAAAGTGCTGGGCAATGGCCTCCCCAAATTTATCTTCGGCCTAACCAACAATTTCTCTTACAAAGGATTTGACTTTTCCTTTTTCCTGCAGGGGGTACAGGGTAACAAGATCTACAACAATTTCACTACCCTGATCGATGCACAATATAACCACCTGAAATCATATTATGCAAATCACTGGACAGCCACGAATCCCAGCAACTCAGCCGGCGCTATACGCCAATGGGTTTTACCGGCTGTTTCTGATTTTGCAGTAGAAGACGGCTCATTTGTACGGTTAAAAACCGTCACTTTGGGTTACCAGCTGCCCGGTTTTACGAAAGCCATAAAAAGAGCCCGCGTTTACGTCAGTGCGCAAAACCTGCTTACGTTCACGAACTACAAAGGCTATGATCCTGAAGTCAACGGCGATTTCAATAGTAATATTCAATACGGGGTGGATAACTTCAATTACCCGCCGTCAAGGATCTACATTCTTGGTTTGTCCGTTACTTTATAATTAAACTCTGATAAAGATGAAACCACAATATAAATTATCGAACAAAGCGCTGTTGGCAAGCGGTTTTCTGGTTATCGCAATAATGCTTTGTGGAGGCTGTAAAAATAACCTCGTTGAGGTTCCCTATTCGTTCCTGGGAGAAGAAAACTCTTTCAAAACAGCAAGTGATGCCACCGTTGCGCTTGATGCAGTGTATGACAGGCTGCGTAACATTTATAACATGACAATGATCAACCTTGCAGATGTAAATTCTGAAGAGCTGACCGTGCAATCGAACGTAGGTGCAAGCACATTAGAGCTCGATAATAACCTTTATTCAGCATCTAACCCTTCTTTTGATGTGTTTTATACAAACTGCTACCTAATGATCGACAGGGCAAACAGGGTTATTAAGAATGTGCCCGGAATTACGATGGATGCAGCCGCTAAAGCGCAGATCATTGGAGAGGCGAAGTTCCTGCGGGCATTGATCTACTTTGATCTTGTGCAGGCTTTCGGGGATGTTCCATTGGTTACCGCTCCTACTTCCGATGTGGTGAATGTGAGCATAAAACGCACCTCCCTGGATGCCGTGTATACCCAGATCATAGCAGATCTGAAAGATGCTGTAGCCGCAAACCTGCCGGCAAAATATACTACCCCGGGAACGATCGGGCGGGCAACCAGCGGCGCTGCGAAATCACTTTTGGCAAAGGTTTACCTTACCCATAAAGATTATACAAATGCGGCGGCTGTTGCCAGGGAAGTAATAGACTCAAAAGTTTACAGCCTTTTCCCGGATTATAAGAACATCTTTCCTCCTGAAAACAGAAATGGCCAGGAGCATATTTTTTCCGCTCAGTACAGCTGTTTAAAAACAACTTACGGCAGTACAATGGCCGAATCTTTTGCCATTTACTTTTCGTATCCGATCAACCAGGGCGGAGGCGCCTACCAGGCAGATTCCAATTATGTAAGATCTTACCTGCCAGGCGACTACCGGAAACAGGTTACGATCATTACGCAAAAGGTGAATCCTGCAAATAACGCATTAGTACTATCCCGTACCGGCCCTGCAGTTGATAAGTACTGGGACCCCGCGCCCTGTGCCGAATTTGCCGCCCGGAACAACTTCATGATCATTCGTTATGCCGATGTGCTGCTTATCTATGCCGAAGCAGTTAATGAGATCAATGGACCTACTCCTGATGCTTATGATGCAATAAACCAGGTGCGGACCCGTGCGAGAAATGGTGATCCATCCGCCAATCCGCAAGATCTGGCAAATGTATCACAGGCCCGGTTCCGGGATACCGTTCTAGCGGAAAGAGGCTGGGAACTATGTTTTGAAGGACACCGCCGCTGGGATCTGCTGCGGACCGGCAAATATATTAGTACCCTTCAGGCAGCCGGAATACCTGTTTCACAAAAAAACCTGCTTTATCCTATTCCACAGCACCAGATAGATGTAAATGAAGCGCTTACACAAAATCCAGGTTATTAAAATTTGAAAATGAAAAAAACATATATAGTCATGGCTATCCTGATGCTTTACGTATTAGGAAGCCATGCTTCCGGTAACCACACTGTAGTAGTGTATGGAGCTACACCGGGGGGCATATCAGCTGCAGTGGCGGCCGCACGGCAGGGCGCCGAAGTTATTCTGATTGAGCAAACCCGTCATGTGGGTGGTATGAACACCAGCGGAATTGGTACCGCCGAAACAGAACACATGATCGAGGAAACCATTTCGGGAATTCCATTGGAGGTTTATACCCGCATTGGCAAATTTTACGGGAGCAATAAACCCGCTTTTTATTTCGAATCGCACGTGGCCGAAAAAATATTCCTGGATATGCTTGGCGAGCAGCATGTATCCATCATCTACCAGGCCTATGCAGATAAGGTGAATAAAAAAGAGAACGCTATTAAAAGTATTGTATTGTCAAACGGGAAAACAATCACCGGCGATGTATTTATCGATGCAACGTATGAAGGCGATTTAATGGCAAGAGCGGGGGTATCTTATACTTATGGGCGCGAAAGCAGATCTCAATACAATGAACCGCTTGCCGGGATCCGTCTTTTAGATAAGCCTATTGACGTTTCGCCGTATGATGACAACGGACATTTACTCCCCGGGTTTGTGGAAGCAAAAAATTTAACCAACGGCGAAGCCAGTAAAAGGATCATTAATTACAATTTCCGGGTAATGATGTCTACCAACGCAGACAAAGTACCTTTTCCGGCGCCACTGCATTATGATCCAAACCGCTTCATTACGCTTAAACGTTTGTTGACCGTTCAGCCCAACATGAAGCTGACAGATATCATTGATATATACTCCTGGAATTATCCACCAGGAAAGTATGAAACCAACAACAAGCAAAATGCAGTAATTTCATTAGGGCTTTTTGGTGGCAATACCGGGTATCCGGATGCAGATTACCAAAAAAGAAAGCAGATATACCAGGACCACAAGGACTGGACCCTGGGATTACTCTATTTTTTGCAGCATGACCCCTCGGTACCCAAACCATTGCGTGATGAAGCTGATCGCTATGGCCTGGCCCCGGATGAATTTAAAGACAACGGCAATTTTCCCTATTATTTATATGTGCGGGAGGCCCGGCGTATGACCGGCAGCTACGTGCAAACCCAGCGGGATATTTTTGATGAGCCGAAGAAACCTGATGCGATTGCTTTGGGATCGCATTTTGTGGATTGCCATCATGTGCAAAAGGTAGCTATCTCCAAAACACAATACATTAATGAAGGCCGTATCTGGGTCAAAGTTGAACAGCCTTATGAAATTTCCTATCGTATTATCACTCCCAAACAAAAAGAGTGTACAAATTTACTGGTACCCGTTTGCGCTTCAGCTTCTCATGTCGGCTTTTGCTCTCTCCGGGTTGAAGTTACCTGGATGCAGCTTGGCCAGGCAGCAGGTGTTGCCGCAGCGGTAGCCGCCAAAAATAAAAAGCCGGTACAGGAAATAGATGTAAAGCAATTGCAGGAGACTTTAAAAAACGGTGGCGTGCTGCTTAACCGCGATGCGCAGCATTGGATCAATAACGACAAATCCTGATGTTTTATAGTCTTTATTGCCGGCACATAAAACCCGCGATAGTCGCGGGTTTTATTATTTATACAATCTTTCAACTCATTACTTCGGCTTTCCCGGATCATCCGCAGGATTTACATACGTTACTCCTGAAGGACCGTATCCTGTTATCTGAACTATAACGGGTTCGCTCCTGGTCATTGCAAAATGATTCTGATCCGGAATTTCCGAATAAATACTTCCAACAGGCAGCTTTTTCAATTTACCGGCATCAAATACATCACCGTATCCAAAATACCATGTTCCTGCTACCACAGTACACATCCTGTCATCCGGGTGCAGGTGGGCCGGGATTTTTGTGTTGGCCGCCACCTTTAACAAAATGGTGTAAAGACCGGGTTTGGAAGGATTCCCATGAATAACGATCACCTGTACAGCGCTTAAGTTGGAAGAACCCGGAGCTGACACTCCGCTTGCTTTTGTATTGATAATTTCCTGCTGTGTCATTCTAAGCTGCCCGCTTGCGTCAGACTGTGCGTTGGCCGAAGTAACATACAGCAGTAACAGGAATAAAATGTTTAATTTAACTGTGTGCATAAATTTCATTTATTATTGGTTACTGAAAGATGAATCATTCTTTTGCAAGCAGGAATCCAAGCAGATCCTGTTGTACCTGCGGGGTGTTTTCCTGTACTATCCAATGCCCTGCTCCTTTAATGATAGATGGTGTTACATGCTCCGCAACCAGCCTGCAATGTTCTGGCAAAAAGGCGCTTGCATATTCGCCTGCCATTGCCAGCAAAGGCATTTTTAATTTATGCTTCATGAACTCCTTGTTATCCAAAGCATCATCGTTAAAAGCAGCAAACCAATGAAAAGCGCCGTATGTTGATCTTGGGGTGCGGTAAGCACGTATAAACTCATCCGTTTCCTCTTTAGTAAATGCATTTTGTACATGCCCTACCACCGGCCAAAAACCAATAAGGAACTCTTTTTCTTTACCGGCAACAACCTCCGCTGATGCAGGCAGGGCAAAAAAGCCAAACCACCATGCCTTTGCTCTTACTTCACTCCAAACAGGTTCCACGCCGGGCAGCAATGCATCCAGCAGCGCTACTTTTTTCACTTCGTTACTATATTGCGCAGCATAGGCATAGGCTACCATCAAACCTATGTCATGCCCCACTACATCTATGTTGCTGTAACCAAGCTGTTTTACGAGCCCATGCAGATCCTGCGCTAATTGTTTTTTTGTATATCCTGTATCAGGCTTACCGCTTTCACCAAGGCCCGGCAGGTCAGGTGCAATAACAGTAAAGTGTTTGGAAAGCTCCGGCAATAAACGGTTCCACATATACCAGTTTTGCCCAAATCCATGGATCAGCAATAATGGCTCACCTGAACCGCCCATAACATAGTGTATTTCGGTACCATTAATATTAGCTGTTGCGCTTTTAAAGTTCGCCGGGGGCTGCGCGGGTTGCAGCGCGGCTGTAATTGTATCTGTATTAATAGCGGCGGCGGCTTTCAGATCCGGCTGCGGATTATTACATGCCGCAAACAGAAAACCGGCGACGAGAATGATTGTTAATTTCATAGCAGAAAATTTTATGTGGTTATTTAAATTTGGAATCCGTTACGGGGTTTGCTTACCTGTTACTATTTTGCCTGCTTCTCTATCCATTCAAGAATATAATCAGCGTCCTTTTTCCAGGTTGATTGGCCCAGAATGAAGTGATTGCGCCCTTCAAACTCCTTGTAATCCGTGACGGAATTACTGTGCCTGTATTTCCTGTAATTGGCGTAGTTGAGAGAAGCAGGTATGGTATGATCAGCGCTGCCAGAAGTAAGCAGCAAAGGGGCATGCGGGTTTTCAAATTTTATGCTTGCTGCCTTTGTGATCGTGTCTCTCACAATAAGTTTTGATTCAGGTATAGCAAACTTGTAGTAGGCCTCTTTTTGTTCATCAGGGCTCATTCCATTGGTGAATGCATATTGCCATTGCTTAAAAGACATTAAGAATGTTTTCCTGGTTGAAGTAAAAAAACCAAGCGGTCCCCAACCGGCTTTTAGGAATGATAATTTAAAAGTGAAGATGCCCTGTGGCGGAACGGAGTGAATGGCAACCCCCAAGGCGCCCAATCCCTCCTGTAATAAAAGCTGAACGATGAGCCCTCCTATCGAGTGCCCGATCAAAATGGGCTTTTCCGGCAATGCTTTTACAATGGAAGCATAATGGTCAATTAATGCCGGCAACCTGAGGGAAGCTATCTTTGTGTTAGGATGGCTATTACGTAAAACTTCAGCGGATGCATTCTTATGAGGCCATGCCGGGGCAATAGTTTGGTATCCTTTACTCCCGTAATAGCGCTGCCATTCATCCCAGCAATTATTGCCTACAAAAGCGCCTGTAATAAAAACTATTGTTTTTGGAGGAATATTTTGCATGATCCACTTTTTGGTTAATAATTGTTTTCCAGCACCAAACAAAGTGCCACCAACCTAAATAAGTATCAATCAGACACTTGATGAAAACGAAGAGCAAAGCCACCGCGAAATATCGCGGTCCTAAAACAATACCACGAAATAGAACGGCATTAATTGTATCTTTAAAAGGATAGCAAAAGCAACGTATATTTAGCTCCCCAAAAACACCCCGGGCACATGCGAAGGCAAATTAAATATGTGTTTATGCTGGCAGCACTGATCTATTCTGCAGTTGCTGCCCAGCAGCCAGATCACAACGGCGCTGGCCTGCTATTGCAATTAAAAAAAGGTAAAGAAGATACTGTAAGTGTGAACCTGCTTTTGCAATTAAGCGAATACTATTTCAGGAAAGCATCCGGCGGCACAAAATATCTTGACAGCGCGCTGGTATATGAACATGCTGCCGAACAGCTTAGTAAAAAGCTGAATTATCCCAAAGGCATTGGAAATAGTTACGAACAGCTCTCCAAGATCCTTCATGTACAAAACAATACGGCCCAGGCCAGGCGGTTTGCTGATAAGGCTATAGAGATCTTTAAGGCACACGATTTTTTCTTAGAGCTAGGTTATGCCTACTATGACCTATCAGGTTACTATTCAATAAATTTTACTGATGAACTAACGGAAAGAATACGCATAGTAGAGCAGCTTGCGTTACCAGCATTTCAAAGGTCGGGAAGTAAATTAAAAGAGGCTGATATCCTGAAAGAGCTTGGAGACCTGGTACAGCTAACGGGCAATTATTCAAAAGCCTTATCTGTGCTGCATCATTCCCTTCAGTTGTACCAATCAATTAAACATTCCAATCTTGAAGGTATTTATGACCTTTTAGGTGCCATTTACGGAATTACCGGAAATAATGAACAAGCTTTAAAATATGGATTGCTTGCCGTAAATGCCGCAGCATCCGTTAATGATACCACTATTCAGCTGGCTACCATTTTCAACCGCATAGGTTCAACCTATAGCCATATGAAAAAACACAATGCTGCCTATGATTATTTTCAAAAAGCATTATATGTGGCAAAAAAATATAACAACACTGAAACAATTGTTTTATTAAGCTCTAAGATCTCAAGAACGCTTATAGCATTAAACAAAGCACATGAAGCACTGGAAATTTTGCAGGAGGCGCAACAAAAATACCCGTCAAAGGATATTTATTCACAGCTCTATCTCACTGCAAGCTTTTTGATCACTTATAAAGAACTAAGGCAATATCAACAAGCTCAAAAGTATTGCGATCAGCTCTTAGCTATTTCCAAAAGGCTTGATAAGTATGAGCCGGACCAGAGTGAGGCACAATACCCGGTAACAGAATTTTACCTGGCAACGCATCAATATGAGCTTGCCCGTAAACATCTTGCCGGAACAGACACTTTTTACAAAGCCATTCAAAGCCCTTTAGAATTAAATCATAATCATTATTTATGGTTTAAGCTGGATTCCATACAAGGCAATTACCTGGGCGCCATCACCCATTACCAGCTCTATAAAATGTTAAGTGATTCTTTATTAAATGAAACCACCAGCAACCACATTGAACAGCTGCAGGTAGAATTTGAAACTGAAAAGAAAGATCAGGATATTAAGATGCTTGAAAATGCCACCAAGCTGCAACAGAATAAACTTGCACAGGCCAATCAAACCCGTAACTGGGTTATTGGCGTTGTGATATTGTTGCTTATTATTATAGGGCTGCAGGCAAATAATTCATGGATCAAACAGCGGGCTAATAAAAAATTAAAAGTTCAGCAAAAAGAGATCGAAGAGAAGAACCTTGTTCTTCAACACCTGGTTACGGAAAAAGAATGGCTCATAAAGGAGATCCATCACCGGGTAAAGAATAACTTTCATACGGTATCGGGCCTGCTGGCCACTCAATCGGAATATCTTAAAACAGATGAAGCGATTGAAGCGGTGAGTGAAAGCCATCACCGCATCCAGGCCATGTCGCTCATTCATCAAAAACTATATCAGTCTGAGAATTTATCAGCCATCTATATGCCGGACTATGTATATGAGCTGGCAGATTATCTGCGGGACAGCTTTAATATCCGCAAGTCGGTTCAATTCAATTTACAAATTGAACCCATCGCATTAAACCTTTCACATTCCATTCCGCTTGGACTTATTATGAATGAAGCTATTACCAACTCCATTAAATATGCTTTTCCGGGTAATAAGAACGGCACCATCAATATTTCATTAAAGCATAAATCTGAGCGTAATTTATTATTAACGATCAGCGATGATGGAGTTGGCCTGCGGCAAGGTACCGCTAACCCGGTTCCTCAGTCAATGGGCATGAAGCTCATGTATGGATTGAGCGAGGATATAGACGGGAAATTCACCATCAGCGGTTACAATGGAACCGCAATAAGCCTGGAATTTATTTATGATGGCTGATCAGGGCTTTTGCTATCATAAATAAGACTAAAAACATTTATTCCATATGAAAGAGAAAATATTAATTGTTGAAGATCAGTTTGTGGAAGCTGATTATCTAAGGCTGATGCTTACGCAGGCGGGTTATACTATTACCGGCATTGCACGGTCGGTTTCACAGGCAGAGCAGCTCATAAAAAGTGAAAAGCCTGATTTTGTGCTGGTAGATATTTTCTTAAAAGGCAGGCAAACAGGCATTGACCTGGCTAAACAGCTATCTGCTGATAATATTCCGTTTGTTTATTTGTCGGCCAATTCAGATGAGGAGGTACTGAATGCAGCCAAAACCACTGAACCATATGGCTTTTTAGTAAAACCTTTCAGGGAAAAAGACCTGCTTGTTGCGCTTGAAATTGCACACTACCGCCATAAACACAACCAGGAATCAAAATGGCGCAGCGAAAAACAGCTAACAAAAGATCTATATACTATTGAGAAAGAAGAAGGGAACTGGAACACAAAAGTTATTGAAACGGCTAAGGTACTTCAAAAGCACCTGCCATTCGATTGTGTGGACGTAAAATTCAAACCCCTGGAAAGCAGGTATTACAGTGGTTTTGCTTTTATGCGATCCGGGTTTAGTGAATACCAGACCATTGACATTAACAGCCTCTCAAATATGTCCGGGAGGCCCATGGAAGAAATTAAAGGCCTGCTTGAACATAACTCCATTGATAACACGGCAAAGTGGTATAACGGTGATGATTTTAAAAAATTATTTCCCGTTCACCCCATGAAGGCTTTGCTTGCAAAAATGTTTAGTTTTTCCTCCAACATTGTTTTGCCGTTCATAACTTCCGACAGTTATATGTTCTCGCTCAGTTTCTTCCGCCGTTTGGAAGAAGGTTATAACGCGGAACATCTTGACCTGCTTTTCCGCCTGCAACAGCCATTGATCGCTGTCATGAACAGCATCTCTGCTAATGAAAAAAGATCTGTATTATCCATACACCATGAGTTTAGCAGCATTCCCTATCACAAATCACCTGATCCAAATCCGGATTTTGGAACTATTATTGGGAAAAGCCCTGCGTTGCTGAATGTAATGGACCTGATAGAACAGGTAGCGTATTCAGATACTTCTGTCCTATTGCTTGGGGAAAGCGGAACCGGGAAAGAAAAATTTGCGGATGTTATTCATAATTTATCTCCCAGGAAAAACAAACCATTTATAAAAGTGAATTTTCCCCCCCCGCCCCCAACCTTAATTGGATCTGAATTATTTGGGCATGAGAAAGGGGGCTTTTCCGGTGCGCAAGATAAACGTATCGGCAAGTTTGAAAAAGCTGACCATGGAACTATTTTACTGGATGAAATTGGGGAAATGCCCCTTGAACTGCAGGTAAAATTATTGAGGGTATTGCAGGAAAAAGAAATAGAAAGAATAGGTGGCAGGGACACCTTAAAAATCGACGTAAGAATTATTGCAGCAACGAATAAAAACCTGGAAAAAGAAGTTGCAGAAGGGCGTTTCCGGCTTGACCTGTATTATCGTTTAAATGTTTTCCCGGTCCGGCTCCCACCCTTGCGTGAACGTAAGGAAGACATTCCTGCGCTGGCCTACCACTTTATGAATTATTACAATCACAGATCCGGAAAAAAGATCAGTGGTATTTCAGATAACGTTTTAAAAAGCATGATGGCTTATAACTGGCCCGGCAATATCCGTGAGCTTGAGCATTTGATAGAAAGAAGCATTTTGCTTACCAGGGGCAGCCTGATAGAAGACATTCAACTGCCGGTTATTCAAAAAACATCAGCGGCAGGCATTGAAAGCTCGTACATAAAAACCATTCACGAGAATGAGCGGGATTACATTATTTCAATCCTGAAAAAATGTAATGGAAGGATCTGGGGTGCAGGAGCAGCCGCTGAAATTTTAAATATTCCTCCCTCTACATTAAAATCAAAGATGAAAAAACTGGGAATTAAAAAGGAGTTTATTCCATAACAATATGCATGTATTGCTGCGGGCAATTACTTTTTAATCAATATGCTTATATTTGTTTTTAGCAGTTGAAAAAGAGCTAAAAGTTATGAACGGCCGCAAGAGCATGAAACAGCTATCCCTTACATTGATCACCTTATTTTTATTATCCAGCCTGGCTTCGTTTTCCCAATCCAGCCTACAATTGGGCACATCAGGCGTTTTCTCAAAAACCAGGGGTTATGGAGCAGAGATCGTTGGCAATGCCCAAATGGCCAAAAACCTTTCCATCGGCTTAGGCATCAAACCCATGAAATTTGAGGAGCACAGTAAATTATACATACCGTTTTTTGCTACGCTGAAATATTATTACCCGCTCCCAAAATGGAGGTTTTACGCCAGTCTGGACCCTGGTTATGGCATTTACCCTATGGAATACCTTTCGGGCGAATTTTATAATATTCGCAGGAATGGAGCAATATATCTATCCGGCGGCTTTGGTATCATGGGTGCTTCCGCATTAGCGCCTTACGCGTCTATTCATTTTACAAAATTCGGGTTTACGGAGCATATCGGGATTTCTTCGCAATACCGGCCTATCAGTACTTTAAATTTTACTGCCGGGATAGTGCTGAATAAGTTGGCTTCAAAGAATGTGTTTGACCGGAGAAACCCTGCCCCTTTGCAAAGCCAGGACTACTATGAAAAAAGAAGTAAAAATCAAAAAAAGGCTGCCTGGATCCTATTAGGCAGCGGAGTTGCGCTATTTGCGGGGGGCATCATTGTTGCCTCTCAACAAAATGGCGATGGAGCTGAAGCAGCGGTACCACTTGTTTTCATGAGCGGCACCGGTATTGTTACCTCTCTTGTAAGCATCCCCTTTTTCATTTCTGCGGGTAGTAATAAACGGAAAGCGATGCATCTTTCTTCCCGTTTTGAAATGCAGAAAAGCCCAGATAAAATGCAGCCGGGAGTATTGGGCAATTCCAATCCGGCCCTGGCGGTAAAATTAAATTTTTAAATACAGCTTAGATAATTGTAAAAAAGATGTTTAAAAACCCTTTGAAATGGCTTGCAACAGCCACCGTTATTTATACTATATCCATCATCCTGGTTAGTTGTGGCGGAACAACATCCACCGAGGTCCACGCACAGCAGCTGCCCCGTACAGCCCTGCCTTTAATACAGGTAAAGGCGCTTTATCCCGGAGCTGACGTGAGGACTGTATTAGATTCAGTAGCCGCTCCATTAAAAGATTCCATCTTTCATAATGCTGAAAACATGGATCATATGACCTATACGGCCAGTAACGATGGCTCACTGATCATTAACGTTTACTTTAAACCAGGTATTGATCCGGATCTGGCTGCGGTTAACATTTCAAACCTGGTTTCTGTAGTTTCAGGGCAGCTACCTTCACAGGTAGTACAATCCGGCATCACTGTTCTCAGGCAAAATGAGCCTATAGTTATGGCAATTGATCTGTATCCGGAAAATACCGGGCATTACGATCAAGCATTCCTGGCTAATTATGTTGCAACCAATATTGCTAACGAAATACAACGGATCCCCGGGGTCAGTCATTTGATAACTTTTGATAAGAACAGCGATTCACTGATACGTATCTGGTTAAATAAAGGCCACCTGGCTGCTTTAAATTTAACGCTGAAAGACGTATTGGCAACTATTCCGGCAAAGAAACTGGAAGCGGTAACGGAGATCTTATACAAGAATAGTAACCAGCCTTTTGATTATATTATTAAGTGTAAAAGTGAGCATAATCAAGTTATTGAGTACGGAGATCTGATCATTCGTACGAATGCCGGTACCGCCCTGAAATTAAAGGATGTGGCAGCGAAAGTTGAATTTGGTCCTTATACTTATGGAAACTTTTCCCGTATAAATGGTAAGCCCGGTATTAACATGGTGGTAATGCAGCTTGCTGATTCAAATTATAACGGGGTGCAGGTAGCGGTAAAAAAGCTGATGGAAACAGCATCAAGAAATTTTCCAGCCGGTGTAAAATATTCGATCTTATATAACCCTAAAGATTCCTTATATATTTCAGCTGAGTAATTCATGCTGATTTTGTCGTTTTTTTCCAAACAGGTAACAATAGCCATTTCATACCTTTGCAAAAAGCATACAATCTATGGCAGACACTTCCAAAAGCAAGTTAAAACATGAGCAGGTACAGTATATTGAATTCCTGTCAAAGGACCTTAGCCGCGCCAAGGAATTTTATACAAAGAGCTTTGGCTGGAAGTTTACCGATTACGGACCCGACTATACGGCATTTGAAGGCACATATGTAGATGGCGGATTCACTTCCGGGAAACCGGTAAAAGGTACTGTTTTAGTTATCCTCTACTCAAACAATATTGAAGCTACCCAACAGAAGATCGTTGCGGCAGGTGGTATCATAGTGAAGGACATCTTTGATTTCCCCGGCGGCAGGCGTTTTCACTTCACAGATCCGGATGGTTACGAGCTGGCAGTTTGGTCTTTGGAATAAGTCCGGCAGCGTACACCGCATGTCCGTAATCGGACAGCCTGGGCCGGGGTGCGTTTCACAAGGCATTAAAAAACAACAAATTATCCTTTGGCATAGGCATTGACGCGAAAAGGCATTTTCAATGCCTATGTTTAAGAACTACTTTAAGATTGCCCTTCGCAATCTTGCCCGCAATAAGGTATATGCTTTCATTAATATCGCGGGGCTGGCCATTGGCCTTGCCTCCGCCATGCTGATCCTGCTCTATGTAAAAGATGAGGTTAGCTTTGACCGCTTTCATCATAACGGCCCCAATATTTACAGGATTGCGCTCAAATCAGTTCATCACGGCTCTGAATACCAGGATGGCAATACCGGCCTTTTACAAGGGCCCCGGTTTACACAAAATGTTACAGGCATTAAATCATTCGTACGCATTCAAAGCGGCAGCAGGGATTTTAAGAAGGGCACGGAAGTGGAAAGCAGGGACCTGCTTTATGTAGATCCAAACTTCCTGTCGGTATTTACATTTCGTTTAGCCGATGGTGATGTGAAAGACTGTTTAAAGCAACCCCATTCAGTGGTGCTCACCAGGGATGAGGCGAAAAAACAGTTTGGCACTACAGCAGCTGTTGGTAAATTTCTCCTGCTCAGGGAAGACAGCCTGTTTGTGCCTTATAAGGTGACTGCCGTAACCGATAACTGCCCGCAAAACTCATCCATCCAATACAAGATACTGCTGCCCTTTAAAGAGAACGAAGCGGATGCAAAGAACAATGATAACTGGTTTAGCTTTTTCCTTAACACATTTGTAGTGCTGGATGACCATGCCAATCCGCAAACCGTATCAGCCCAGATGCAACGGTTCTATGAAAAAGATGCAGCAGAGACTTTCAAAGCCATCAACATCAAATACGGCTCCAGTGAAGACGCCCAGATGGGAACCTATTTCCTGCAACCCTTCCGCGAAATGCATATGAGCACAACGCTGCCGGCACAGAACGGGCTGCAGAATGCCAGCAACCCTATGTATGCTTACATTCTTTCCGGGATAGCCTTGTTTGTGCTGCTCATTGCATGTATTAATTTTGTGAACCTCACGGTAGCCCGTTCTGTAAGGCGCGCCAAAGAAATAGGCATCCGTAAAGTGGTGGGGAGCGAGCGGCGGCAGCTTGTGATCCAGTTCCTGGGAGAGTCTTTTTTGTTATGTGCAATTGCCTTTATCCTGGCCATACTGCTGGCACAGCTAATACTGCCGTTCTTCAATGACCTGTCGAATAAAAAGCTTGCGATCATTTATTTACTTGATGCCAAACTTATTGCTGGTTATATTGCGTTGTTCCTGCTAACCGGCCTGCTGGCTGGTTTTTATCCGGCCCTGGTATTATCCGGTTACAAACCGGTTGAAACACTCTATAGCCGGTTTAACCTGAAAGGTAAAAGCTACCTGCAAAAATCGCTGGTGGTTTTACAGTTCACCCTTGCTTCTTTTTTAATCATTGCCACTTTTACGATCTATTCCCAGTTCAATTACCTGACAAAAACAGACCTGGGTTATGACGACAGCAATATTGTGATGGTTAATAAAGATAACCTGGCGCACGAACGGGCAGCCATCTTTAAGGCGGAGCTGCTGAAGTATCCGGATATTGAATATGTAGCCCCTAAAAATAGCGGTTCGTGGATGACGGGCGCAAAGCTGGATAATGATTCTTCCATCAGCTTTGCATGGGAGACCGTGGATGAATCCTATCTTCAAACCTTAAAGATCCCCTTACTGCAGGGCAGGAATTTTTCTACTGATTTCCCGTCTGATTCCATTAATTCAGTGCTGGTCAATGAAACATTTGTAAAGAAAGCGGGATGGAAAAACCCGGTTGGCAGATCCATCATTTTTAACTACCAAAATAATAAGGTTTACCAGGTTATTGGCGTGGTAAAAGATCATCATTTTGCTGCGCTCAATCAGAAGATAGCTCCGCAGCTGTTCACCATGAAAAATGCCAACCCATACGGGACTTTCTATATCAAGATCAGGCCCAACACGGCTGCAAGAAGCCTGGAATACATCCAGAAAGTATTCAAGCAGTTCTTTCCTTTAAACCCCTACAGTTATGTATTTAAAAATGAGCAGAACCTGAGAAGCTACGAATCGGAAGCCAGGTGGAAACAAATAATTTTGTTTGGGGCCGTGCTTACGATCTTTATTTCCTGTATTGGTTTGTTCGGCCTCTCTGTTCTATCTGCACAAAAGCGCACCAAAGAGATCGGCATAAGAAAAGTATTGGGAGCCTCTGTTCAAAGCATAGCTGCTGCCCTGTCTAAAGACTTTATAAAGCTGGTCATGATCGCGCTGATCATTGCTATGCCCCTGGCCTGGCTGGCAGCAGGTAAATGGCTGGAAAACTATCCCTACCGGATCACATTGAACTGGCCTATTTTTGTTTCAGCGGCGGGCCTGGTAGTGATGATAGCGCTTTGCACGGTGAGCTTCCAGGCAATAAAGGCTGCTTTTGCCAACCCGGTAAAAAGCTTAAGAACGGAATAAATAAATCCCTTCTCTTGATGAGCCTGGGCATTGCCCCATAAATCTACCTATTTATGGGTATTGATTGTCAGCAGCTATTGTTCTAACTTTAGTTACATGCTGAACAACCCCTCCATGGCATTGCACCCTCAAGCTAAAGACAGGAGAGGATGATTTAAATACTATCCACGTATGAAAAAGATCACGAACCCCAAAAAGCTCCAGCTGATGAAGATCAAGATTTCAAATCTCAGTAAATCAAAACAGGCGGCCCTGAAAGGAGGCGGTATTTGTGTGACCTCTTTTGAGGAAACCTCCTGCACTACCTGCTCCCGTAAGGAAACTCTTTGCGATTGCATTTGACAGGTAAATGAACAGTGTCAAAGGTTCACAGTGATAACCTTTGACACTGCTTAGGAATTTTATGCGGAGAAAGCAGTACACTTTTCCACGTTAACAGTTAATCCAATTCCTCCATGAAAAAAAATGCTATCCATTTGATTGCCTGGTTATGCCTTGCACTTTTTTCCGCCTGTAAAAAAACAACCCTTGACAAGCTAATTGCTAATGATGCCAATATGCTTCATGGGGCTACTGCACTGAATGAGGCAAATTTCACCATTGAAAACACATTCACAAATCCGCTGATACCGCGCGGTGCTGATCCCTGGGTGGCCCAAAAGAACGGCATGTATTATTTCACGTACACACAGGGAAGTAAGCTGGTGCTTTACAAAACCAGCGCTATGACCGAACTGGCATTGGCCACATCATACGATGCCTGGATCCCTCCGCAGGGAATGCCGTACTCAAAAAATATCTGGGCGCCGGAACTTCATGAGATCGACAATAAGTGGTACTTCTATTTTGCCGCCGATGATGGCTCTAACGCCAATCACCGTATGTATGTGGTTGAGAACAGCTCCTCCGACCCCACACAGGGGACCTGGGTATTCAAGGGAAAGGTTGCCGATTCTACAGATAAATGGGCGATAGACGGAACTGTTTTTAAATATAACGGGCAAATGTATATGTTATGGTCTGGCGGCAATGCAGGCGCTGCACCGCAACGTATCTACATTGCCCAAATGAGCAATCCCTGGACAATTACGGGCGCAGGAGTGGCCATCTCCAGTCCTGTATATTCCTGGGAAATGAATGGAAACGCAATTAACGAAGGCCCCCAGGCGATCATTAACCCGGACGGACGCCTGCTCATAGTGTATTCGGCCAGCGGTTACTGGGTGGATACCTATTGCCTGGGATTACTAAGCCTTAACCTGAACGGTGATCCTATGAATCCTGCGGATTGGGTGAAAACATCCAATCCTGTTTTTTCAATGAACGCAGATAGCGGAGCTTATGGCCCGGGCCACAATGGTTTCTTTAAATCACCTGACGGTACGGAAGATTGGATCATTTACCATGCACGCAGTGCAGCTGGCGGAGGCGCCCGGAATGCACGTATACAAAAATTTACATGGAATGCAGATGGCACGCCTGATTTCGGTGTGCCGGTCAAAATCGGTTCTCCTGTGCAGAAGCCGTCCGGTGAACCAATCCGGAAGATGTACACAAAAGAGAACTGGTCAATTGCCGGATTCAGCTCAGAAGAGCTTAACAATAGCAGATTAGCGATACGGCTGATAGACGACGATCCCACTACGCCCTGGATAGCACGTTATTCCGCTCCCGCTACCAATTACCCGGATCATTGGGTCACGGTAGACATGGGGCATATTTCTCCTGTAGATGGTTTTGTTTTCATTCAGAAAACCGGCGACCGGAAAATAAAGGAGCTGCAGGTACTTGTGAGCAATGATAACCAGACATGGGAAGATCTTGGTATCATTGAGCTGCTTAATCTCTATCCTAACAGGCAATATTTTAATCTTCCCTCAAGGAAGCAATTCAGATATTTCAAACTGGTGCCCATATCGGGGCTTGACACTCAACCTCAACCCGGCCTGGCGGAAGCCGGTACCTTTATCCTGGATAATTAAGCTTTGTTTGGGGCTGGCCTGAAAGTAAAGGAGCTTTCAGGCCAGCCCCATCATTTTCGCTACTTAATAATCCGTGATCTGGTGCAGGCCTTTATTCTTCAGCTGCTGTAAAATATGAGCCGGCAATTCAGGGCTGCTTAAAGGCAGATCCACTGACAGCTTCTCAAAATCCTTTGCAGGCACCCGGTCGAATATTTCGTTCAACGCTACCGGATCTTCATTAAAACTAACACAGGTGCTTACAAAATTCATTTGGTTCACACTGTAACCTTTTTGCTTCAGCCTGCCTGTTGCATCTTTCAGCCGGCCAATAAAATGTCTTTGGCGGATAAAAGTAGTACTGTTCATGATGATGAAAATGTAATCGGCATAAGCGGTGATCTTGCCGTAATACATATGATTGTCCTTGCCGCTGCGCTCCACCAGGTATTCATCACCGGATTGATATATTTCCATAGCTGAGCGCCTTACCCTTTCCTCTTTAGTACCAGGGCCTGTTAAGGGCAGGTTACTGTTGTAGCAATACCAGCATCCGGTAAGGTGGTCCAGTAACGCAGTGTTGACCACTCCCAGCGGAATATTGATCTTAAGTTCATGGAAACTGAAAAGAGCAGCAGCATTCGTGAGAAAATCCATATAGCTGTCATAACCCAGTATTCCGGCTATAATATTCATTTTCCCAAAATTGGGGCTGCTGATGTCTGACAATGTTTTCCCCGTCTTTGCCGCCTTCAGTCTTTTGATGATGAGATGTTCGTAGAAGTAGTTATCACCCAGGAAGGCGGTTTCCTGCTGCAGGTGTTTCCCTTTCTGCATTAACTTATTGAACTCCCCTGAAATATACAGCCACTCTGCCTTTGACACATCCTCCCACCTGTTCTTCCTGATAAAATGATGAGCAATGTAATTCATTAACCGTTCAAGTTGTGCCAGCTCGTCCTTACTCATAATACGATTTTAATACGAAAATAAGTCTTCAAAGGATAATTCCAATACGTCCATCTTCCGGGAGAGTGGGAGCTTTATACCAGCATGATAAAACAAACAGTTATGAACCAAAAAACAGCATCACTCACCATCAGGAAAGAACAGGACCAGCTCTGGCAAAAGATCGCGGCCTTTCCCTTTGATGCCCCTGGCGCCCCCTTCCCCTTTTCCCGCCGACTTGCCAGGGAAAACAAATGGGACTACGATTTCGGGCAGCAAGCCATAGAAGAATACCGGAAATTCATTTTCCTCTGCTGTATCTCGCCACAAGGCGCTTCTCCTTCCAAAGTGATCGACGAAGTATGGCATTTACACCTGATCTACACGCAGAATTACTGGGAGGAATTTTGCAGCAAAACGTTGAACCGCAATATTCATCACTATCCTTCAACAGGCGGATCACCCGAAAAAGAAAAACACAAAAACTGGCGGGCAGATACGCTTGCGCTTTACCGTGACACGTTTCATACAGCGCCACCACCTGCCTTCTGGGACGATAACTGCTTTCCCTCCCCGGGCCGCTTCAACCTTCTTCCCCGGTTCTTAAAAAGAAGATCTCCCCTTCTCCTCCTGCTGTTATTACTGTTCCTTGCTGCCTGCAACGGGCCTTCCAGCGGGTATGCTCCCTTTTTCATCATCATCGCAATAATAGTCTTTGGATCGATCGTGACCAGTGCACAGGGAACATCTACAAATAAAGAAAGAAAACGGGACGAAAGCAGCGGCAATAGCTGTAGCAGCGGATGCAGCAGCGGGTGCGGAAGTGGTTGTGGAGGCGGGTGCGGAGGTTGCGGTGGTTGTGGAAGTTAATTAAATCAAAAACAAACTTATGAGATTAAAACATGTAATGCTTCTGCCGGCAATGGCTGGCTACCTCTTACTACCCTGTTTATATGGCGGGTTGTTCCTGTCCAGCTATATCCCCTATCATTTAGCAGGCAAACAATTCCTGGTTTGGTACTTTGTTCATATGGCAGGCGGGCATTTACTCCTGTACCTCGCTGACAGGTATACTTCCCTCAAAGCAAATAAATTGTCTGTCATCTTCATCTGGATGACCCTTATTATATCCGTGAGCCGGATGTGCCAGGGCCTGTATCATCATAAACCCATCCTGTTTTTGTGTTTGCTTACAGGGGTTAATACCCTGCTGCTGTTTTTGTGGAAGAGGGGTAGAATGGCTGCTTAATAATTTTGCTGCAAGCTGCTGCAAAATTACCATGGCTTAAGGTTTCTCTGCGATCAGCTTCAGCACATATTCCATCTGTGTATCGCGGTTTTGCATAAAATCGCTGAAAGCAGGCCACACCGTATAATCGGGAATAATGCCCCGGCCTTCCGGCTGATCCGGCTTTACAGGCGCATCCTGTATTACATAAACAATAGAAAGTTTCGTTTTTATTTTTGAATGCGGCAGCTCGTATATCACTGACATATGCCCATTATGGCCATAATATCCCCCAACGGTTTCTACTCCTACAATAGTGACATTACGTGCATAAGCTTTTACAAGGGAAGCCAGGTGTGATGCTGCTGATGCCACATCTTCATCAATGAGCAAATACAATTTTCCTTTGAATCCGGGGCGTTTAGGATGATACGCCGGGTTGTATTTAGGATTCTGCATATTGCGGCCATTGTGTAAAGCCGGGAAATAATCTTTCAGCATCTGTTTTCCTGCAGCTTTCTCCGCAGAATCCATCCTTACTGCGGTAGAGATACCCCAAAAATATTCCTCATATGGAATGCCATTATCAAAGATGGTATAGGCCAGTGTATTTTCTTTGAAGCTCGAATCCGTCAGGTACATCATGGGTTGTTCAAAAGTGGGATCACTGCCACCGGGGTTGCTTCGGATGTCCAGGATGAGGTTAGGTATTTTATTATTGTCAAGCACCTGGAAAATGCTATCCATAAACGCTACATATACCGGAAAAGCCGGATCATCGGCATCGTTAGCCATGGTAAAGATGCGCAGGTTCAATAAGCCCGTGCCGGGGTTCAGCATCTTAAAACTATATTTGGGCTGCACTTTGTAATCGATCACACTATCTACCGGCGCACTATGACGCTTTAATAAGTTAGCCTCCCGCTCAGCCAGTGATACCGCGGGCACTGTTACTATTTGTTGCCGGGTACTGCCCGGCGCTGTAAAACGGATCGCAAAACTATCCCTGATCCCGTACTCATACAGGTAACGCAATCCGTAGCTCCTGTTTACGCTGCCGGATAGCTTTTGCGTTTGGGTAAAACCATCTGCCGTATTGTATTTGTAAAAGGATTGCATCAGATCCTTGTCTGAAACCCCATTGATGCTCAGCACCCGCGATCCTACAGGGATCTGGTCTGTTTTGCTGTTGAAGATCATCTGACCTTCAATATATTTAAGCGCAAAAGGAAAGAAGCCGCGTTGCTGATTGAGATACCTGACAAGGCCGGCATTGGGCTCTGTATAGTTATGGCAGCTTCCTTCAAAATCAGTCAGCTGTAAAATGATCTTAAAAAAGTCGATCGTAGACATGGGCTGGCGTACCTGTGCAAAGGCCCATTTATAAATGCTGTCGATCTGCTTTTTGGTACGATAGCGATACAGGCCGGAGTTGGCTTTTTTACGGATGTCGAGGAATACCTGCAGGTCCTGCTTCATTTCGCCGGGAGCAAGCTGCCGGTTGTATATGGACAAACTATCAACAGGTTTCTTAGCCTGCAGGGATGGCTGCGCCCATCCCTGATGCGCCAGTAACAGAAAAAACAATACTTTTCTCATGTAATTCCAGGGTATGAGGCCCTAATCTACGAAATCCTGTCAGAATATTTAATCCACACACTTTGCCCAATATATCTTTCCTTTGTTGCACAGTAATAAAACTATGGAACAGATCCAGGAACTTATACAAGCCGGAAAAATAGCAGAAGCCATCCGGGAAACAGAGGCAAAGCTTAGCCAGCTGCCGGTATCAGACTTTCAACAGGTAACAGGAAAAGACCTGCTGCACCTGCAGCCGGCGCTGACGCAGTTTCTTGACTATTTTTATGAGGCAATGACCGTTGAAGAGGAGCTTGAAATTAAGGCCATGTATATTGAAATGAATAGCTTTACCACTCAATACCAGCGCTGGTTCCTCCATGCATTGGCCTATGAATCGATACCTAGCCTGGGTGACCTTAGCTGGCTGACAGATTTCAGCGGAGAATCCGAAAAAACCTTCACCATCACAGGTTATGAAGCGTTGCAGAAAGCTAACGAGAAATATATGCAATCAGAAGGTTACCGCAATGACCCGCTGAGGGAGGCCTGTGAGCTGCATGAATACCTGGTGATCCTGCGGGTGCAGGAACTGGTTAAGCACACCCTCACTGCAAACAAAGGGAAAGCTGCCTGGGCTGATGTTCCCGTGTTTGTATCAGCACACGATTATGAAGACCTGATGCTGATCCTGAAATAAGCAGGTAAAGCTCATTTTATAAACTTTTTCACAAACCTGTTTTTGCCGATGGCAAATGCTATATCAAAAAAGAAGGGCATCCTGGCCAGCATTTTCAGCGCCCCTGCCTTTCTTTTCATATCTGCCCCCACTGCTTTATAAAGCTGCTGCTCATAATTTTTCATAAATGCAGCGCTGAAGTTGCCGGCTGCAAAACATTGTATTGCCTGTTCTGCCGCCAGCTTGCCGCTTAGTACCGCGTTACCGATCCCATCTCCGCTCAATGGATCTATCAGGGAAGCGGCATCACCTGCCAGCAAAAAGTGGTCGCCGCTCATAACCACCCATCTTGATCCTATGGGAAGGCCGCAGCCCTGTATTGTACCTAATGGCTGCGCATTCCGGAACTTTTCTTTCAATATTGCCGACCGTTCAATAAAATTGTGAAAAGCATCTTTAACATTGATCTTTTTCTTAGCTACTGCATCAGACAAAATGCCCATTCCTGCATTAACAGTACCTCCCTTAATGGGGAAGATCCAAAAGTATCCCGGCAGGTATTTCCTGTCAAAATAGATTTCCGTACAGGTATCATCCGTGCCGCTAACACCACTATAATAAGCTCTAACCCCTGCTACATGGTGCTTTCTGTCCATTTCGCGCAGCGCCAGTTTTCTGGCGCTAACGCCATTAATGCCATCAGCACCAATCAACAGGGTGCATTGATACTGCTGGTCATCTTTCGTTATCACCGTATAACCGTCAGGGTTGCTGATAATATCATTTACTGCAATGCCTTCCAGTGTGTGAATACCCGGCTGGTTCCTGATCCCGGAGAAAAGGAAGTTGTCAAAACATTCCCTGGTAGCGGTATAGGCCTCCAGGCTCCATGAAAAGTTGATCATTTTATTGTTGTAATAACAGACCGTTCGTTTAGTGGGCAGCTTTTCACTGAAAGCGGCTAACTTCTCTGCAAACTGTGGGTCTATCTGATGCAGCACTTTAATGGCCGGGCCGGGAATTGCGTCGCCGCAAACCTTATCGCGTGGAAAGTGGTGTTTGTCTATGATGGCTATGCGCAGGCCGGAATCCCTGAGGGCCATAGCGCAGGTACAGCCGGCAGGACCCGCGCCGATTATGATTACGTGGTAATGCTGAATACCTGGGGTGGTAGGCATGGGGTTGCATTTATAATGTTAAGGTAAGAAAATTAGGCATCCACCCTCCCATTGCCCCGCATTATGCTTTGCATTTTTGCATTCCCTGAACATTTTTCTAAATAGATTATTAAATGATCTTCAGTGGTTTGTCCGCTTGGAAAAACTTGCACAAACTTGAACAAAGCCTGAAAGCCGTCCATTGGCTGCAGCTGCTACATTTGCCTGTATCAACAACAGTAAAACAGTTCATATGCGCAAGAATCCTTTCCGGGTAATGGTATTATTGCTTGGGGCAGTAATATCTTTAAAAGCTAATGGCCAGGGCATTAACCTGGCTGACTGGACGGCATTATCAGAAGAAAACAGTAAAGCTGCCTTAACAGACACAATCTTCCAGGGTAAGCCCTGTATAAAGCTGGATGGCAAAACGATTGCAGCAATCTGGAACAAGCAGGCCAACCTTAAAAATTTCAGGCTGGAACTGGATATTGCGGGAACGGTGATGCCGGGCATCGGTTTTCACGTAAGCAATGAACAAAACTACCAGTTCCTTTATTTCCGCCCCGGATATGGAGGTACCATTGAAGCTATTCAATATATACCGGTTTATAATGGCGCGTTGAGCTGGGTATTTTATGGGGCCTACCAGGCCACTGCAGACATTCATAAACAGGAGTGGTTTCATGCGGCCATAGAAGTGCAGGGAACTCGTCTTAAGGTATTTACCAACAACAATACGAAGCCTGATATGGATATTACCATGCAGCAGACTGAGGCTGACAGGGGTTCTCTTTTATTGAGGACAATGTTTGGGCCGGCCTGGTTTGCTAACATTAGTTACCGGAAATTGCCGGAGGGGATCACTGACTGGGAAATTTCTGATCAGCTGCCAGCGGGGATACCTTACGGTTACGAGCATGTGAAAAAGATACAGCACTGGAAAAAGATCAATGAAACCGGGGACAACTATGTAAACCTCTGCCGTTATTTTACCTTACCAGAAGGAACAGTTGTTGCCAGGCATACCATAAACGCGGACAACACAGCAAATAAAATGCTCGATTTTGACTTTACCGGCACCCTTCATGTGTTTCTGAACGGGAAAGAAATATTTGCCTATGACAAATATAAACTGGAACGGGTGGAAGCAGGTACCTACCGCATAAAGCTGCCATTACAGAAAGGAAATAACGAATTAATTTTTATTACGCAGGGCGATGGATTCTTTTTCGGTAAAGGTTATAATTCACTCGGCCGCCTGCAGCATCAGAACTGGGGGTTTATTGCAGGAATAGGAGACTGATATTTATTGCCCTACTCATTCTCCCCCGTAACAAACCGGTACAGGAAAGGCGCTTTATGCGCTTTACCCGTGTATTGTTTTTCCAGGCGCTCCAGCACATTCAGGCTTAGCAGCTTTCGCTGAAAATTGGTACGTACAAATTTCTTTTGATGCACCGCCTCATACAATTTCTGTAATTGCCCCATGGTGAAGGTTTCACTCATCAGGTTAAAGCCTACCAGCTTTTCATCCAGGTCTGATTGCAGCCTGCTCAGCGCCTTTTTGATAATAAGATCATGGTCATACATCAGCTTCGGGAGCTTATTCACATCAAACCATTTAAACTCCGTAAAGAAGATCTCTGTTTCCGGTTTTACTTTTGTATCATCTATCAGGGCATAATAACATACAGAAACAAAACGCTGATCAAACCAGTTGCTCCACTGCGCTTTGCCGATGATCTTCTGCAGCTCTTCTTTTGCAACCGTTTCTTTTGAGCGGCTGGTATTGCCCGAAGTATAAAACTGTTCCAGGTAAATATCCTGCAGGCCTGTTCTTTCCTGCAATATGCGTAAGGCTGCATCGTCCAGGTTCTCTTCTTTCTTAATAAATCCCCCTGGCAATATAAAGTAGGGTGTATTGGCAAAACGCAGCAAAAAAACTTTCAGCTTGTCATTGTGAAAGCCAAAGATCACCGTGTCCACGGAAAGACCGGGCATATAAATAGCTGGAGCGGTTTCCATAAACTCCCTGATCCCTTCTTTTAACCCTTTAGCGCCCCCTTCATTCTGGTTCCCCATATTCAACCGTCGTTTACATGAAACATTACTTAACTGCCACTAAATTAAGGTAAGTGAAAATATTTTTTTGAAAAAAACATAAAATCCTTATTATTGTATCAAAGTGATACAATATAGGTTGTATTTGTTGTTTTGCACCCATAGACTGCCACCGGAGTTCCACGTACAATAATGTACCTGGCCTATATTCACTGATTACCCTGCCAGGCCTTCCTGTTAACAATTAACTAAACCCTTCTAATAAACCATAAATTAACCAAATGAAAAAGACAGCTATTATTCTAACAGGGATCCTTCTCCTGGGTGTTTTAAATGCAGGCGCTCAATCTAAAGCCGGGGCTGATTATTTTGCCGGTAAATGGAGTGTGCTTTTCAAAGGCACGCCCAATGGTGATGCCCGGATGCTGTTCCTGCTGGAACAAAAGAATGATTCCATTGCCGGCGTGGCACAAGATACTACCGGTGCAGAAATATCAAAGCTTACTGATGTTACACTGAAGGATAATGAGATTGCCTTTAGCTTTACTGCACAGGGTTATAATGTAAACCTTCTTTTAACGCGTAAAGATGAAGACCATGTAACCGGAAGCCTTATGAATATGTTTGATGCGGAAGGCGAACGCCGGAAATAACATCCCCCTAAAATAAGCCCACTAGCCACAACAGCCAAATTACCACGTTCAAAATAACAGTTATGAAACTACCTGGTGCAGTAAAAAAGCCCCTGCATGCTTTTGCCTTTGTTCTGTCATTAATACTCTTTTCAGTGAACGCTATCCATGCACAAACACAGCGTGTGCTGGTATTCTCCAAAACAGAAGCGTTCCGCCATCCATCCATTGATGCAGGAAAAGCAGCTTTTTCAAAAATGGCAGCTGAAAAAGGTTTCACAGTAGATTTTACTGAAGATGCAGCACAATTCACTACAGCCACCCTGAAAAAGTATAATGCCGTAGTATTCCTAAGCACTACCGGTGATGTATTGAATGATGCCCAGCAGCTGGAATTTGAACGGTACATACAGGCTGGTGGCGGTTACCTTGGCATCCATGCCGCAGCAGATTGCGAATATGAATGGCCCTGGTACGGAAGGCTGGTGGGCGCTTATTTCCTGGATCATCCCATGCCGGATAATGTGCAGAAAGGAAAATATTATGTAACGGATCAGAACAGCTTTGCTACCAAAGGAATGCCGGAGCAGTTTGAACGCAGCGATGAGTTTTACAGCTTCAAACAAATTGACACTACCATACATGTGCTGGTTAAGATCGATGAAACCTCCTACCGTGGCGGCAAGAACGGGGCTAACCATCCTATGAGCTGGTACCATGATTTTGACGGTGGCCGTTCTTTTTACACCAACATGGGGCATACCAATGAAACCTATGCTGAACCGCTGTTCTTAGATCATGTATGGGAAGGATTACATTATGTAATGGGTGGCGACAAACCTGCTGCATTGGATTATTCAAAAGCAAAACCGGAAGAAAACCGTTTTTCAAAAGTGGTGCTTGCCGAAAAGCTGAACGAACCCATGGAGCTGAGCGTGTTAAATGACGGGCGCATTTTATTCATTGAAAGGCATGGCGCTGTAAAGCTTTATAACATAAAGACCAAACAGCTTAAAGCCATTGCAACCATTGCCGTAAGCACAAAATATAAAGACAAAGAGGGCAAGGTATCAGAGGCGGAAGATGGCTTGCTGGGATTAAACAAAGACCCCAATTTTGCCAGGAATCACTGGATCTACCTGTATTACTCCGACCCTGTAAAATCTGCCAACGTTTTAACACGTTACACGCTGAAGGGTGATGTGCTGGATATGCAGTCGAAAAAAGTAATGCTGGAAGTACCCACCCAGCGGGAACAATGCTGCCATACCGGCGGTTCTATTGCCTGGGACAAACAAGGGAACCTTTACTTATCAACAGGTGATAATACCAGCCCAAGGGCCACGGCCTATGCCCCCATTGATGAACGGCCAGGAGCATTTCCCTGGGATGCACAAAAATCCTCCGCCAATACCAACGACCTGCGTGGAAAGATCTTACGCATTACACCACAGCCTGAAGGTACTTACACGATCCCTGAGGGCAATCTTTTCCCAAAAGGAACCAGTAAAACAAGGCCGGAAATATTTGTGATGGGAAACAGGAACCCCTTCAGGATCTCTGTTGATCAAACATCAGGCACACTCTACTGGGGAGAAGTAGGCCCGGACGCAAATGATCCTGACCCGCTGAAAGGCCCTGCAGGACAGGATGAAATAGGGCAGGCAAAAAAACCGGGTAATTACGGCTGGCCCTATTTTGTAGGAGACAACAAACCCTACAACCATTTTGATTTTGCTGCTAATAAACCCGGCGAAATATTTAACCCGCTAAAGCCGGTCAATAATTCACCCAACAACACCGGTTTAAAAGAGCTGCCGCCGGCACAAAATGCTTTTATCTGGTATCCCTATGGCGTATCCAAAGATTTTCCGCTGGTAGGCACAGGAGGCAGAAGCGCCATGGCCGGCCCGGTGTTTTACAGCAATGCATTTAAAAATGCAGCGCATGCTTTTCCCTCTTATTATAATGGAAAATTACTGATCTATGAATGGATGCGTGGCTGGATCATGGCCGTAACCATGGATAAAGACGGGCATTATGTTTCTATGGAAAGGGTGATGCCCAGCTATAAATTCAGCAACCCGGTGGATATGGAGTTTGCGGACAATGGCGACCTGTACATGCTTGAATATGGCACCGGCTGGTTTACTGCCAATGATGATGCAAGACTGATACGCATTGAATACAATGCAGGCAACAGGAAACCGCAAACAATCATCAATGCCGACAAAATGGGCGGTGCGCTTCCCTTTACGCTAAGCCTTTCCTCCAAAGGAACAACAGATGCGGATGGGGATCCCTTACAATACTCCTGGAAGATCACTTCTAAGAACGGTTATACGAAAACCATCAGCGACCCGGATGTAACGCTTACCCTTACAAAGCCCGGGGTATATAAAGCCACGCTGAACGTGTCTGACAATAAGGGCGGCATGTCCTCACAATCTATGGAGCTAACCGCAGGTAATGAGCCGCCGGTGGTATCCTTTGACATTGGTAAGAGCAACAAAACCTTTTACGTTCCCAACAAAACTTATCACTACCAGGTAGAAGTAAAAGATAAGGAAGATGGTTCCCTGGCCAATGCGAAAATAAAACCATCGCAGGTAGTGGTGAATATAGATTACCTGGCAGAAGGTTTTGATAAAGCAGAAATTGTACAGGGCCACCGTACTGCAGATGAAACCGTGAATGTAAGAAAAGGCCTGAAGCTTATCCAGGCCAGCGATTGCCGGACCTGCCATGGAGATTATAAAAAATCCATTGGGCCCTCCTATTTCGCAGTTTCTGCAAAATATAAGAGTAATACAAATGCAGTAGAAAAATTAACCAGGAAGGTGATCTCCGGCGGAAAAGGCGTTTGGGGCGATGTGCCGATGGCGGCGCATCCACAGCTTGCTGCAGAAGATGCTGCAGAAATGGTGAAGTATATCCTGAGCCTTTCACAGCCCAAACCCAAAGTAAGATCGCTGCCGGTGGAAGGTACTTATACCACCAAACAGCAACCCAATGATAAAGGCCAGGGTATGTATCTTTTCCGTGCAGCCTATACAGATAAAGGCTCCAATGGCCTGCCTGGTATCCCGGCTGAAGGAGCGTTTACCTTGCGCAGCCCGGATATTAATCCTACAAAGTATGATGTAGTAACAGACGCCACCAAGATGAGCTATGAAGGCAATAACTTTGTTATCCCTTCAAAATCCGGCAGCTATATCGGCTTAAAACAAATTGACCTCACTGCTGTTAAACGCATTGATATAACCGCCATGGCCCCCAAAGCGCAGCTGAATGCAGCAGGAGGTATTATTGAATTACATGCAGATGCGCCCGACGGGAAGCTGCTTGGCCAAACGGCGTTTATAGGCGATGCAGGCGGCGGCGCGCTAAGCTTTGCAGGGAAAGCGGTACCGCTGGAAGTTACGCCCACGGAAGGCGTACATGATATATACCTTGTATTCAGCAACCCGAAAGCCCGGCAAGGCGCATCGTTAATGATTGTATTGAATACCGCGTTTAAAACGGAGGCTTCGGAATGAGGCGCCAGAAACTGTTTTGAACCAGGCGTATCAGCAAAAGTTTTAGGTAGCTGTTACGGATACGGGTAACCGGCGGCCGGTCACGGACAGTTTGAATTACGGATTGGCAATCCGTATCTTTAAAGTCCATGCATTATTTCAGCCTTACTTTTCTTTTCACCGTTCTGGGTATTACTATGGCAATGGGACAGCAGCAGCTGCCCGTTGCCGTCAATTTTAAAAAGGCTTACCTGGAACACACCCGGGATGCCAGTGGATCCCCCGGCAAAGCCTACTGGCAAAACAAAGGAAGCTACATGATCAGGGTAACATTTGATCCAATTACAAATGTACTGTCAGGGAATGTAGCTGTTGATTACACGAATAATAGCCCCGATACGCTTAAGCAGGTAGTTTTCAAGCTCTATCCAAATCTCTACCAGGGGCAAGCCATGCGTAATGTTGCAGTATTGCCTGAAGATCTGAGCAAAGGTGTTGAAATCAAAACAATGCTTGTTAATAATAATCCTGTTGATATCAAAAAACTGGTGGTCAGGGGTACTAATATGTAATAATACCTGGAATAGCGCTCAAAAATGAACACTGAAAAGCCCGGATCATTCAATATGGTTAACCATAACTGCTATGGTCTGATGTTTGTGATCAAAGTTTATTATTCAAAATTAAACCTCTGATCATGGCAACAGCAAACGAAGCACATTACCTGCGTTATATCAGTTTTCTGAATGAGCGCCGCCTGGATGATCTTAGTGAATTTGTTCAGGAAAAGCTGACCTATAACGGCGAAGCAATGACACGCACTGACTATCAAAACCTCATTGCCGGGGATATTGCTGCGATACCGGATCTGTACTTTGATGTACACCTGCTTGTTGTTAAAGATGATACTATTGCATGCCGGATAAAATTTGACTGCACACCTCAAGACGAATTTCTTGGCTTCCGCCCTAACGGCAAAAAGATCTCTTTTTCAGAACATGTTTTTTACCAGCTGAAAGGCGGAAAGATCGCTGAAGTGTGGTCCCTGATCGATACCAGGAGCATTCAATCCCAACTGGAATATTAGCGCCGCCGCTGCTATGGTTTCCCCCAAGCTGGCATAAAAAAGATAAAAACGCCTGCATAAACAACAACGCCCGGTAAGACTACCGGGCAAATTTGTTAAAACCTACAACTGTTACACTACTGTAAAAACCTTAATAAGCTCAAAGGTAAACGTGTATGGTTATACGGTTAAATGGTTTATCCCTGAAGCGGACAAAAACATGGTTGAAACGGACTTAAGCCGGTTTATTTGCCTGTTAATAAAATTTCTGCCCCCTGCAATCCAACAGACTTCGCTTTTATCTTTATAGCTCCCGGCATGCCGCGTTTTGCACGAACGATCAGCAGGCATAAGCCATTAAAGGCCTCCCGCTCCGTTGAAGCAAATGATACAAGGCTGGATGCATCGCCATTATCTGTTGCTACAATCTCCCCAGGCCCTTCAATGGAAAAGCTAAGCAGGTTTTTAGCCTGCGGTACCATTAGCCCGTTCTTATCGGTTACCCGTACGGTGATGAATGCAAGGTCACTGCCATTGGTTTGAAGCGAGGTATGGTCTGCAGACAGTTTAAGCTGAAAGGCCGTTCCTGTTGTTTTAACTATATCTTCCGCCCATTGCTTACCATTTTTATATGCCACTACCTTCAGCTCACCCGGGGTATACTTTACATCATCCCAGCGGATACGGTATTCATGCAATCCCTTTTTCTTTTTGCCAAGGGATTTCCCGTTGAGAAATAATTCAGCCTCATCACCGGAAGTAAATACGTGCACCGGCGTAACCTGGCCTATGCGGCCGGGCCAGTTCCAATGCGGCAAAAGATGCGCCATTGGCAGGTCCGGGCGCCAATAAGATTGATAAAGATAGAAACGGTCTTTTTTAAACCCGGCCAGGTCTATGATGCCGCTGTAAGAGCTGCGGGCCGAATAATAAGGTGTAGGCTCACCCAGGTAATCCCAACCGGTCCATACAAAACCTCCTGCTACAAAAGGATGCTGGTCCATGGTAGCAAAAACTTTGTCTGCAGAGGAACCAAAATCCACGGAGTATAATTCATAGGCGCTCACCTGCTGTATTTTTGAGCTGCCGCCCATTGTATCCCTTACCGGCGCACTGTTGCCACTAAAAACAGGGAACAGGTATTCACCGCGGCTGCTTAAAGCAGATGCATTCTCCGTACTCAGGATCATCTTACCCGGGAACTTGTTGTGAAAGGCAGGAAAAAGCGGCGGTGTGCTGATACCTTTTAAACCTGCATACGCGCCGCCATTGCGGATCCCCTCACCCTGGTAGTTCAGGCTTATAATGTCCGGCACTGCTGTTATGGGCATATCAGGTTTGGCGTAATTCATGGCAATGGTGGCGGGGCGGCCGGGATCTTCCTCTTTGGTAATGGTATATAATTCCTTTGCTGTTGCCGCGCCTTTTTCACCGGTGTATTGCTCCCCTACCTCATTACCAAAGCTCCATATGATCACGGAGGGATGGTTGCGATCGCGGCGGATCATGGCGCGCAGATCCTGCTCATGCCATTCAGGAAAGATCAGGTGAAAATCATGCGGTGTTTTCTTTAATTCCCAGGAATCAAACACTTCATCTATCACCAGGAAGCCCAATTTGTCTGTTAAGTTCAAGAGCTCCGGGGCCGGCGGGTTGTGCGACATACGAATAGCGTTACAGCCCATTTCACGCAGCAGCATCAGCTGCCGCGCTGCGGCCCGTTCATTAAATGCTGCGCCCAGCGCGCCAAGATCATGATGCTGGTTAACTCCCTGAATGTTGATGCGCTCACCATTAATGAAAACGCCCTTTTCAGGATCAAAGCGTACATCACGGATGCCAAAAACAGTTTCATACTTATCCAGAACCTTACCCTTAGCGGAAACGGTGGTGATGGCAACATAACGATGCGGGACTTGTTGTGGCAGGGGGCCCCATAATTCGGGATGCGGGATCGTAAGCATTCCGGAAACAGTGTCGCTGGCAGATGATGGAACCATTGCCTGCTGCGCCGGCAGCTGTGCAATGGGCTGGCCGGTTTTGCGCCCATCTGTGTTTGCAAGGTATACCTGCGTAGTTATAGCTGCATTTACAGCTGTTCCGGAATTGTTATCGATGATTGTTTTCAGCTCAAGGGTGGCAGCTGCCGGGGAAATGCTGCGGGTAATAACAGTGGTGCCCCATTGGCCAACATGCACTGGGTTTGTTTTCACCAGCCACACATTCCGGTAAATGCCTGCACCCGGGTACCATCGCGCGGAGTTTGCGGGATTGTCCACCCGGATGGCCAGTTGATTTTTTGCGCCCGGGATAATATAAGGCGTAAGGTCTACACGCCAGGAAGCGTAACCATAGGGCCAGCCGCCCACCAGCTTACCATTCAGCCAAACCATGGCATATGACATAGCGCCATCCACATCCAAAAAAATATTTTTGCCTGCATCTGCAGCAGGAATATCAATCGCCTTCCTGTACCATGCCACGCCCTGCACGGGCAGGCGGCCCATACCTCCGCCAACAGGTGTTCCCTCTCCTTTATAAAAAGGTCCTTTAATAGCCCAGTCATGCGGCAGGTCTACTGTTTCCCAGGTTTGATCGTTAAAATTGCTTTGAACAAATGCAAAATTATCTCCGGGGTTGCCCTCCGGCCTTTTATATCTTTTGGCATGATCTTTTATAAAATTATTTCCCGTGGGCATGATCCAGGGTTTGAGGATGCTGCGGGTAGCTGCAATGCGGGCGGCTTCTGTTGGTCTTGCGTCGGCTGGCCCATCGTCCTTACTTTCTTTGATCTCGGGCCGTACATCATAGATCAGGCTATCTGCTGTTGTTGCGGGATCGTACCTGTAAAATTTCCATCCTTCATTGAGCAGAATCCGCTCCCGTGCAGGCGTTTGCCTGGTGTCCGTATGCTGCGCTGCTGCTGCCTGGCTAAAGGCCAGCAGCAGTACCAGTAAGCCATTAAAACGTCTCTTGGGATGGAAAAGCTCAAACAAAACAATCATAATGTGAAATTTCGGAATTGAGATCAGCGGAAAATTGTACTCCAATAATACAGGCATTTTTTGAAAAACATGCAACCGATTGCGCATTTTTTCCAAATTATTTCTACATTAGCCTAATAACTCTCATAACAGATCATATGACAAATGGGAAAGAAGATAAAGAAATAACGATCTATGATATTGCCAAAAGACTAAAGATATCCCCGGCTACGGTGAGCCGCGCCCTGCAGGACCACCCCAGGATCAGCGCCAAAACGAAAAAGAAGATCTTTGAGCTGGCAGACGAAGTAGGCTACCGCCGCAATCACTTTGCCGGTAACCTCCGCAGCCAGAAAACACAGACCATTGGCGTGATCGTTCCCCGTCTGAACAGCCATTTTATGTCATCCGTTATCGCGGGCATTGAGCTGATGGCTAACGAGCATGGTTACTCGCTGTTAATCAGCCAGTCATCAGAATCGGCCCGTAAAGAAGCTGACAGCGCCGAAGCCATGTTTAACAGCCGGGTTGACGGCCTGATGGTGTCCCTGGCCTACGATACAAATACACTTGACCACTTTGATAAATTCTTCCGGAAAAAAACACCGGTCATTTTTTTCGACCGCGTAAAACCACACCGGAGCGCCACCAGCATCCTGATAGATAATTACCAGGCTGCCTATGATGCTACCAAACACCTGATAGAGCAGCATTGCAAAAAGATCGTTCACATTACGGCCCCTCCCATGCAAAACGTGTATAAGGACCGCCTGGCGGGGTACAAGAGCGCCCTGGAGGATGCAAAGATCAAATTCAGGGAAGAAAATGTGATCGTTACCAATCTTACCCAGGAGGCAGGTTATGAGAGCGCTGAAAAGATCCTGAAAATGAAACCGCTGCCAGATGGCATCTTTGTGGCCAACGACAGCTGCGCAATTGGTTGCATGATAGCGCTTAAGGAAAAGGGCATACGCATCCCGGAGCAGATAGCCTTTGTAGGTTTTAACAATGATCCCATGTCAACGGTGATAGAGCCGAAGCTGACCACGATCGCCTACTCAGGCTTTGAAATGGGCGAGGTGGCCGGCCGGCTGCTGGTGAACCATCTTAACAGTACCTCGCAAATAAATAATACGACTACCATTATCCTCCGTTCTGACCTGATTGTACGGCAGTCGTCACTTAAAGGTCCGGCAGGTCATTGATCTATAAAAAATTCCACATGAAACGATGGTCCCTTCTTTTTTTCCTGCTGCTGTATTTCCGCGCCGCCATAGCTGAAGATGGCTACAGGCTTTGGTTACGTTATGATAAGATTGTTAACTCAAAGCTATTGCACACCTATCTTAACCAGATTAATACTATTTATTTCCCGGCCGGCACTCCTGTACTGGATGCTGCCAGGCAGGAACTGCTTGCGGGCCTGGAAGGCCTGCTGGATAAGAAGATAAATGCGGGTAACAATGCATCCGCCAGCTCCCTGCTCATTTTCACAAAAGCGCATGCCCCGCTTAACCCGCCCGCCTTAGCGGTTAAATATGAAGACCTGGGAAAAGAAGGTTTTTATATTAACAGTACAAAGCGCAGCATTATTATAACAGCTAATACTGACACCGGCATATTATATGGTGTGTTTCATTTTCTGCGGCTCTTACAAACCGGCCAAAGCCTTGAACAGCTTGATATTACGAGCGTTCCCCGGATCCAGCACCGCATCTTAAACCATTGGGATAATCTTAACCGCTCTGTGGAAAGAGGTTATGCAGGCATTTCCATCTGGAACTGGCATACGCTGCCGGAGTATATTGATCAACGTTATATTGACTATGCCCGGGCCAATGCCTCCATTGGCATTAATGGAACCGTATTGACCAATGTAAATGCCAATGCGCTGGTGCTTACGAAAGATTATTTATTAAAAGTAAAAGCACTGGCCGATGTGTTCCGCCCCTATGGAATTAAGGTGTACCTGACCGCCCGGTTCAGCGCGCCTATCGAGATTGGTAAGCTAAGCACCGCTGATCCCCTGAACGATACCGTAAAGGCCTGGTGGAATACAAAAGCAAAAGAGATCTACCAGCTGATACCGGACTTTGGCGGCCTCCTGGTGAAAGCCAATTCAGAAGGGCAGCCAGGACCGCAGAGCTACCAGCGTACACACGCAGATGGCGCTAATATGCTGGCTGATGCAGTGGCGCCTTATGGAGGCATTGTAATGTGGCGGGCATTCGTATACAGCAATGCATCACCGGAAGACCGTTTTAAACAGGCTTATAATGAATTTAAACCGCTGGATGGGCAATTCCGCGCAAATGTGCTGCTGCAGGTAAAGAATGGGCCTATTGACTTTCAACCCAGGGAACCTGTTTCGCCGCTTTTTGGCGCTATGCCCAAAACGCCGCTCATGATGTAGTTCCAGATAACGCAGGAGTACCTGGGACAGTCCACACAGCTGGTATATGAAGCGCCCCTGTTTAAAGAAGTGCTGGAAACAGATACCTACCAGGGAGGCAAAGGCGCTACCGTGGCCCGTGTAATAGATGGCGACCTGCATCATTACCCGCAAACCGGCATTGCAGGTGTAGCAAACATAGGCAACGACCGTAACTGGACCGGGCATCCGTTTGGGCAGGCTAACTGGTATGCATTCGGCAGGCTGGCCTGGAACTATGAGCTTAGCCCCGCACAAATAGCGGATGAGTGGATCAAACAAACCTTTAGCTGTGATACAGTGCTGGTGGCCACTACAAAAAAAATAATGCTCTCCTCATATGAAGCCATGGTGAATTATATGACACCGCTTGGCCTTCATCATATTATGGGCACGGGGCATCATTATGGCCCGGCGCCCTGGATCACCAATGCCGGAAGGCCTGACTGGAACCCGGTATACTATCACCGCGCAGACACTGTGGGGCTGGGCTTTGACAGAACAGCCTCCGGCAGCAATGCGCTGGCGCAATATGCACCAGGCATGCAGCAAAGGTTCCAGGACGTGCATACAACGCCGGAAGCGTTCCTGCTGTGGTTCCATCACGTTCCCTGGAATTTTAAAATGAAGTCCGGCAGAACACTGTGGGAGGAATTATGCTACCGTTATTATTCCGGGGTTGCTGCTGCAAAGACAATGCAGCAACAATGGAATACGCTGGAGGGGCGGGTGGATAAAGAACGTTTTAAACAGGTGCAGATGTTATTGACCATCCAGGTAAAGGAAGCTACCTGGTGGCGCAATGCCTGCCTGCTGTACTTCCAAACCTTTTCCAAAATGCCCATCCCCGGCCAGTATGAACAGCCTGACCGCACGCTGGAATACTACAAGGGGCTGCATTTTCCATATGCACCGGGGAATGGATAAACAGGCACAGTTTCCACGTAATACAACACAAAAACGAGCATGAATACACAATCAAAGATTGCAATTGTAACAGGCGGCGGATCCGGTATTGGCCTGGCCATCGCAGAAAAATTCGTACAGCACTGCATCCACACCATTATTGTAGGCCGGAATACCCAGAAACTTAACGCAGCAAAAGAAAAGCTTGGTCCTCTATGCGAAGCCCTTACCTGCGACCTGGACGATTTTGCCGCCATCCCCGGGCTGATAAACGGTATTATTGAGAAGCATGGCCGGATCGATATCCTGGTGAACAATGCCGGCATTAACATGAAAAAGGAATTTACCGATGTAACGGATGAAGACTTTCAAAATGTACTGCATACCAATGTTACGGCTGTTTTCATTATTTCAAGAGAAGTGATCCGGCACATGCTGGAAAACAATATAAAGGGCAGCATCATTAATATCAGCTCAATGGCTTCGCAATACGGCATTCCAAAGGTAATTGCCTATACCGCCTCCAAGTCGGCCATTGAAGGCATGACCCGGGCCATGGCCACTGAGCTTTCACCCAAAGGCATCCGCATTAACTGCATTGCACCCGGTTTTATTGCTACTGAAATGAGCGCCAAAGCATTGAACACTGATCCGGAACGAATGGGAAAAGCAATGGGCAGAACCCCCATGGGCGAGCTGGGGCAGCCTTCTGATATAGGAGCAGCAGCCCTGTTCCTGGCCACAGATGCGGCGCGCTACATTACCGGGATCATAATGCCGGTAGATGGCGGCAATTCTATCGGCTTTTAAGCATACACGCTATACCAGTGGGTACTGCAGCTGCGGCTAAGCTCATTCCGGGCAATCGGTTGTACCAACAGCAGCCCTTTAAATCCCTTCCTGTAAAAGCACGTTGCACCAACATTTCCCGGCCTTACCGGAAAGGCTCCCTGACCGGCAGTTTTTCTATGAAAACTGCACGGGTGGCTGCTTATTGGGCCTGCACGTAACCGTAAACTACCGGATATCCCCTTCCTCGCTACCGCTTTTAAGGCGCTAATTTTCAAACTCATCCCTGCCTGAGGATCTGTTGAAAGAAAGAAATTTCAAGAAAAAATGCGCAATCGGTTGCACTTTTTCAACTTTTGTATATATTTGTTTTGACGGGTAAGCGTTGTTTCCGTCCAACGTTTTCTGCTTACACAGCTGCGGAGCGTTTAGGCGCAAGTGTTGGATGCTTTGATGTAAGCCGCATAAACTGGCGAGGGGCTTTTAGAAAGGAAGATCACGTTAAGGACTGTTATTAAAGAAAGGGGGGATTCACCGGCATGGATCTATTTATTACAAGGATCGCCGGCATACCTCACCGTATTATTTGCTGCAGGCAATCGTAAAAACATGTCAACCAGCCTGCAGCCCCTGCCCTGGCTCATAAATCCCAATTGCGTATATGAAAAAAAAGATTCCACTAACTGCATTAAACATGCAGAAATGTTTGAAAAACTGCACGGCCATTGCATTAATATGGCTTACAACATTATTGTTGGTAAACCTGCCTTTGCTGGCCCAGGAAAAAAAGGTAACCGGCAAGGTGGTAAATGAAAAAGGTGAGTCTGTACCCGGCGCTTCGGTAATGATCAAAGGCACCCGGCAAGGCATTGCCACTGATTCTGCCGGTGTTTTTACCTTAAGCACTCCACCAGCAGCCACACTAACCATCACTTTTACCGGTTATGCCTCCCGCGAAATTACCGTGGGCGAGAACCGTTCCCTTAACATACAATTGATACCTGAAAGCAAGGTGCTGGACCAGGTAGTAGTGGTGGGTTACGGTACACAGCGGAAAAGGGATGTAACCGGATCCGTAGCATCTATAAATGACCAGGCGCTGCGTGAAGTACCGGTATCCAACTTGCAGGGGGCCTTACAGGGCCGCGCCGCGGGGCTGGAAGTACAGCGCTCAGGCACCAAACCAGGCGCTGGTGCGGTTATCCGCATCCGCGGTGAAAGATCCATCAACGGATCCAATGATCCGCTGCTGGTGTTGGATGGTATACCTTATGAAGGAGGCAACATCAACGATATTAACCCGGATGATGTAGCATCCGTAGAGATCTTAAAAGACGCGTCTGCCACTGCTATCTATGGTTCCAGGGGATCGAACGGTGTGATCCTCATCACTACCAAACGCGGTAAGGCAGGCGAAACCCGTTTAAACTACAACGGTTATTATGGCATTAACAAAGTGCGCACAAAGTATAAAGTGTTTGATGCCCAGGAGTACCAGAAATTACGCAACGGCAGCGCTTATACAGGTGGCTATATGCCCGAAGAGCAGGCGGCCATTGCTGCAGGCACCTCCACCGACTGGCAGGACCTGATGTACGAGGATGGGCATGTGACTGATCAGAACCTGGGCGTTTCAGGCGGCAGTAGCGGCAATACCTGGTCGCTGGGCGGCGGTTATTATAAAGAAACCGCTGTATTACCCGGACAGGATTTTACCCGTTATTCACTCCGGGCAACCATTGATTCAAAAGTTGGTAAGCGGATAAAGATAGGCCTGAATACTTTGAACACAGTGAATGTCACCAATGGATCGCAGTTCGTTGATCCCATGTTCCCTTTGCTTACCCTAAGCCCCTTAATGCCGGCTTATGACGCTACAGGCAAGCTCATTCTGTCCCCTACCGGTAATACGGACGATCGTGTGGGCCAATACAACCCGCTGTTCCTGAAAAACAATAATAACAACTGGGTTGACAGAATTACCCGCATGCGCACTTTCAACTCCGTGTATGGCGAGCTGCAGATCATGGATGGATTGAAGTACCGCGTTAACGTGGGGCTTGACTACCGCAAGCAGGAAAGCGATCAGTTCAAGAGCTCCGACAATGCGCAGCACCCCAGCTATTTCAGGGCTAAGCTGGGTAATACAGCAAGCGTAGATAATATTGAAGGATGGGGATATACTTTAGAGAACATACTTACCTACGAAAAAACCATCGCACAGAAACACCGGATCAATGTAACGGGCCTGTATAGCTACCAGGAAGATCATACGCACAATACTTATGTGAGCAAAGATTCCATAGATGAGAACTTTATACAATTCTACAATCTTGGCCAGTCCAATGCATCCAATAATGTGAAACCGGTAGTTTCCGGCGCTGAAAGCTCCTTTGGACTGATCTCCTACATGGCGCGTGTTAATTATTCTTATGACGACCGTTACCTGCTAACCCTTACAGGCAGGATAGATGGTTCATCACGCCTGGCGGCCGGCAATAAATATCACCGGTATCCTGCTATATCAGCGGGCTGGAATGTCACCAATGAGCAGTTTATGAAAGGCATTCAATGGCTTTCTAACCTGAAATTGCGTGTAGGTTATGGTCAAACATCCAACCAGTCCATAAGCCCTTACTCTTCACTGGGACAGGTTTCTACGTACAATAACATTGGTACGCAGGGCAGCGTTGGCAGCATTACCCGTTACAATTATGGTCCAACCATTGTTTCCGGGTATAACATCACGGCTTTGCCCAATGCCAACCTGGATTGGGAGTATACCAAAACAGTGAATGTGGGCGTTGATTTCGGGCTGTTTAATAACCGGGTTAACGGTAGTGTGGACTGGTACCATGCCAATACCTTCAACATCCTGTATGGCATTACTTTGCCGCCCACTTCAGGCATCCGCGGACAATACCTTACCAACATCGGTGAAATGGAGAACAAGGGGATGGAAATTGCTTTGTCGTCCACTAACATCGCTTCCAAAAGCGGGTTTACCTGGTCAACAGATCTCAACATTTTCTTTAACCGGAACAAGCTGATTAAACTTACCGACGGCTTTACCCAGAACATTGCCAGCCAGTTATTCATAGGCCAGCCGCTCACTGCTATTTACGACTATACGAAATCAGGTATCTGGCAAACGAGCGAGGCAGCCGAAGCGGCTAAATTCGGCAACCTGCCGGGCGATATTAAGCTGGCGGATATCAGCGGCCCCGGTGGTAAACCGGATGGTGTAATAGATCCCAACTACGACCGTTCTGTGATCGGCAGCTCGCAGGCAAACTGGCAGGGCGGTATAACAAACCGTTTCAGCTACAAGGGTTTTGATCTGTCGTTCGTAGTATATGCGCGTTTTGGCGGTTTGCTGGTTAGCCAGCTGCACCAGCCTTTTGCGGCATATGCTGCCCTGCTGAACGGTAACCGGAATACCGTTAAAGTAGATTACTGGACTACCGACAATCCAACCAACGATTTCCCCAGCCCTACTTCTATGACCCGGACCAGGCCCATTGGAACAGATCTTACCACGCTGGGGTATTATGATGCGTCTTTTGTAAAACTAAGAAGCGTGAACCTGGGCTACAATTTTTCAACTAAGATCATGCAGCGCATAGGCGCACAGTCCATCCGGGTATATGTTACGGTACAAAACCCCTGGGTGATCTATTCTCCGTATATGCGTGCAGGTGGAGTTGACCCTGAAGCAACCGGTACCGGCAACCAGGGTATTCAAAACCCGGGTAATCTGTCCACCAGGGCGCTTACCATTTCCGCATCCACGCCGCCTACTATGTCGTTCCTGGCGGGGTTAAATCTTAGTTTTTAAATTATAACTGTTAAAACGAAAACTGTATGAAACGATTATATATAAGGTCCGTATTACTGGCGGTTACGGTTTGCATGCTCAACATATCCTGCCAGAAAAAGCTGGTTGAAAAGCCTTATACGGTCTTTACGGTGGATTATTTTAAAACACCCAGCGGCCTGCAAAACGGTGTGAATGCGCTTTACTCCGGCTTACGTTCCGTATACGGCAACATTGGCGGCATGTATGTATTAAATGCAGGCACGGATGAATGGACCTATGGCGACCAGGTACAGGGTGGTTCTGAATTAGAGCTTGCCTCTTATGCGGTTTCCAGCACCAATGGCCATATACTTACGATCTGGAATAATAACTATGCTAATATTAACCTGGCCAATGCGCTGATCCAGTTTGCGCCGGATGTGGAGATGGATGCAAATGCCAAAACAGTGATACTGGGTGAAGCCCATTTTTTAAGAGCCTATTTTTACTTTTTGCTGGTACAGCAATTTGGTGCAGTGCCGCTGGACCTGGGCGGCGGGGAGCTGCAATTTAACGAAACCCCTTACCAGGGTTTTAACCGGCTGCCAACAGACCAGCTTTTCATTAAAAATTACCAGGCCATTATTGATGATTTTATATTTGCCAGCCAGAACTTACCGGATGCACGTCCGGCAGGCGCTTTCAAACTATCAAAGGGCGCAGCCCTGCACCTGTTAGCCAAGGCTTATATATACCGGGCTTATTCTGCCGCCAAACAAAGTACGGACTTCAAAAATGCCTGGGACGCGGCCAAAAAACTGATCGATAATCCTGCGCAGTATGGCACCGGCCTGCTGACCAATTTTGCAGATGTGAACAAGGAAGGCAATGAATACAACCAGGAGATCCTGTTATCCGTTGAAAGAATACCCGGAAACCCGATTGATAATGAAGTGGTGAATATTGGTTCTGATTTTTCAAATAAAGCCAACATCTCCCTGAACCTGTTCAACTGTAACTATCAGAACAACGTAGCTATTCCGGCGGGTTCCGGTAAATTTCCCTGCGACCGTGTGATCCAGTACAGCCGGCCTTTACGCCAGCTTGTTCCAACGCCCTATGTGTACAACATAGTATTTGCAGACAAGCTCAATGACAGCCGTTACAATAACAGCTTCCGCACTATGTGGAGGGCTACCAATACCAACGTAGCAGGTATCAATATTGGCGATACGGCCTATTACCTGGCATCATCCGATGCGGAAGGAGATGCCATCATTGCAAGGGGCGTGCCTTACCGGGTGATCAAACCCAGCGAGTTCTATCTCCCCTCCCGCCCGGGTATACAAATGTTCCCGGCCCTTACAAAATATGACGATAACAAACGGCAGGCGCCCAACGATGGATCCGGCAGGCCTTTTCCAATAGCAAAATTATCTGAAAGCTATTTACTGGCTGCTGAAGCGGCCATTGGTGATAACCGCCCGGCAGATGCACTGCCACTGGTGCTTACTATACGCCAGAGAGCAGCCTTCAGGGCTAATCTGAGTCCGGCAGAGCTATTGGACCGCCAGAACCGGATGAAGCAGAAAAATACAGGTACCCTTCCTGCCCCTGTGTGGGTGGATCTTGCCAGTGGTGATATGACGCTGGATTTTATACTGGATGAGCGCACCCGGGAACTATGCGGGGAAAGTATCCGCTGGCCTGACCTTGCCTGCCGTAATAAGCTGGTGGACCGTGTAAGGCTGTATAATCTTGCTGCTGCTGCAAAAGTGCTGCCCAAACATAACCTGCGGCCCATACCGCAAACCCAGCTGGATGCGATCAATGATCCTGATAAACAGCAATACCAGAACCCGGGGTATTAAAACAGAACCTGCGCCTTGCTGGTATCGCATGCAGCCTCCATTACGGGGCCTGCATGCGGTTCAGCAGACGGCAGTTCTTATTAAAAAGTCTCGTTCAAATTCAGGAAAAAACCTTTTGAGCCATGCATACCAAATGCATAGTCTAAACACAGGTTGGTGCGGGTAGATTTGTTGAACAGGATGCGCAAACCAGCGCCGGCAGCGGGCCTCCATACTTCAAACAATTGGGTGCCTACCCTATCATTAGCAGTTTGCACGTTCACGAAGGTAACGCCGCTGAATAATTTATTTCTTGTAATGGGAAAACGGTATTCTGTTTCAGAGTAAAAGAACTGCGTGCCTTTATAATAACCAGATACATACCCGCGGCCGCTGCGGAAGCTGGGATCACGGCCCGTTCCGGGCAATTCAAAATAAGGCACGGCGCCGGTAAGCACCCCGGAGCCCCAGCTCCAGAATGCAAGCACATGTTCCGGGTTACGCGCTGAAAGACTGAAGTATTTCCGGAAATCAACCGTTACCTGCGTTGCATTCCGGGAACTGCCTATCCAGGTTTGGTTCACCCGTATGCCTGCATCCAGGTACATGCCTTTATAGGCCCTGTTGGGGTTGTCGCGGGTAATATATTCCACATTAAACAGGAACCCATTGGCAAAATAATGATCCTGTGAAAATCCAAACCGCTGGTTATAGATCTTATATGGCACCTGTATGGAGTCGTACTTGGCATTGGTCAGCTTTCTTCTGATATCGAACTGTACACCGCCGCCCAGAAAGAAGTTATGCTTTACTTCCCTGTACACTTTTTCAAAGAATTTATAGTATTGCGAATGCCATACATAGGGTTTACGGTCCGGGTTAGCCAGGATCTTGTCGTCTTCACTTCCATTGGAGACCTTGCCAATGCCCATCCCAAAGTCGGGCGTAACAGACTTTGATGCTACCAGGCTACCCTGGATATTCCACTTATTGCCCGGTGTAAATACATTATGCGTGAAGTAAAAATAAACAATGCCTTTGGTGGTAATGGAGGCGGATGTTGCTGCCACCGACATATAGGTGTTGGGCTTGTTGCCTAATACCTTACCGGCTACGGCTTTTATGCCCAGCTGGAAACCAATGGTAGGGTTGGCTGCTATATTGGGTACTACGGTAATGGCCGATCTTTTACGCAATGAGTCATCTGTGCGTTTGGGATGCAGCACATCGTTGATCATGTCGCCAATATCGTATTGTTTATGGAAATCGTTAGCCGGGCCTTTTTCCTGTACCCTGGTATTGGGAACCATTGTTTGGGAAGTATCAACAGGGGAAGCAACCTGGCTATAGGCATAACCGTGAAATGCTACCAGCAGCGGCACCAGCAAAAATTTGAGTAGCGAATAAGGCCGTTTCGTTTTATTCGTTATTTCCATAATATGTTGAGTCTATTATCCGGATTGAAGATACAACAATTGGGAAATCCTATTGTTGCGCCTGATACATTGTGCCCCTACAGAAATAGGTTCGCTACCTTAACCCAAACGGCATGCCAGTAAAGCTGAAAGCTGAAGGTAGAAAGCATAAAGCTTCCTGCATTTTTTTAGCACAGCCAATGCCGTTCAGGATCACTACTATTTTTTCATTTTTATCTACGGTGTGTGTAAGGGACCTGAGGGTGGCTAGTATAATGAGGGCTCTGGATGAAGGGTTCATTTCGTGGAGGTTATTCGCTAAATATAAAATAAATCCAGCGGAATTTATAGTATTATTAGTGAACGCCTTCTATTTTATTATCCGCAACGTGTACGCCGCTGCACTGCTCAAACTTTAAAAATTCATTCATACCCTTTGCAGCGCCGGCGGTCTGAATAGTATTACCGCTGAAATTTATATTCGCCGTGCTTTTTGCAGCCAGCAGCGCTTTTCCCTGCAGCTGAAAAGTGTTATGGGTAACAGTAATATTGTTGTGCACAGCGGTCTTATTACTCACCGTATTTTCCGGGTGTATGTTTATTACCGGTTCTCCGCAATTATTAAAAGTATTGTTGCTGATGCTTACATCTTTCACCATACCTGATTCATACCAGCCGGCGGCATCGCCATTAATAAGGATAGCGCTCATGTGCGTACGCTCAAAAGTATTATGATCAATGCGCACCTTGCGCCGGGTGGTTACCAGCAGCCCCCTGGTGGGGATCCTGGTAAGGGTGCTGTTGTGTACCCATACCTGTGGCGTAGCGCTTATATTTTCCACCACATCGCCGGCGCTAACAGCAGCGGATATATTATTCTTCAGCGTAAGCAGGTACTGCTTATCATTCAGCTTTGCCACATTTACTATAACATTCCCTCCTGTTGAGAGCAGGCTTTCCGGATGAACGTATGTTATACTATCGCCGGCTGCAAATGCATTAAACCCAAAAGTTTGCGGATGCATGAAAACCACCAGCAGCTTATTGGGCGCGGTTATTTTCATAATCTTCAGATAGGTGCCATGTACATTAATGGCATCGTCATTCGCTGCAGACAGGTAGGCGTTATTCACCTCTATGGCACCGCTGCATCCTGAAAAGTGAAGAATGTCGGCCCAGGCAGCGCAGGTTCTTCCGGAACCTTCTGCCGGCCTTACGGTTATACTATCCATTTTTATGTTCCGGCAATACTGGCTTACTACACCCATGCCATGCATAAAGTTTATGTGAATGTTACTAAGCGTTATATTCCTGCTGTACTGCATAAAGATACCAGCGCAATCCCGGGTTACATCCCGGTTCTGGTAAGTGCAGCCTTTTTTAAACCCCGGGTCTTTTTTGAAAAAGATGCGTACGGTACCCTTATCCTGTAAAACAAAACGCAGGCCCTGCGTATCTATTTCCATGCGCGAAAGATCATTTGCAACCGGATCAAATACCTGCCAGTAAGTACCGGGCCGGTAAAACCAGCCCTCGCCTATCCAGGTGAGCAGACTGTCCTGTATACTGAACTTTGAATCAGGATGAATGATCACATCTGCATGATCACTGCTTACCTCTGTAACCGTAAGCTCTGAAACGGTGGGCCGCTGGTAATCATATGTGAGCCCGTTGATGTGTACATTGCTGCTGTAGTTAACAAAAGTTTCTATCATCTTACCACGGAGCATACAGGTTGCGCCCTGCGCATCTACCTGTACCTGCTCACAGCTGTCAAACACCAGGGCCATGGCTTTGGGTTCATAGGGCTGATCATTGGTATTGGAAATGTGTAATGCTTTTTTAAATGCGCTGTCCGGGAAAAAATCGTAGCGGCCCGGGGCAAATTTTATTTTCACCGGCTGCCTTGCCGTACCTTTTGCCCTTAACACCAATGATCCGTTAAATGAGCCTGCAGCCAGCACTTCCACCACATCGCCGGGTTTCAGGATCAATTGATTAATGTGGTTAAATGTTTTCCATGCCTGTGCAGGATTAACACCGCTGTTTGCATCATTGCCATTTCCGGGATGAATATAGTAGGTTGTGTTACCCGGGGAAATCCGGCGCTCTTTTGGGGTTACATGACCGGTGAAAATATAACGTTTACCCGCCTGCGTAGGAAAAGTATACTGAAAACCGGCGCCGCCATTATTTACCGGCCCTATACCGGCAGCAGTCAAAACATTCGGTGCTCTTAACTTACACTCCACCCCGGAGCCGGATCTTATTACCAGCTTTTTTACCTGCCCGTTCTCCCATTGCAGATCTTCAATTTCAAAGTTGCCCCTGGCGCGTAATCCTTGTACACGGCCTGTGTTCCAGGCCTGCGGCAGCGCAGGTAATAATTGTATTTCGCCGGTTTGGCTTTGCAGCAGCATTTCTGCTACCGCAGCCACATAACCAAAATTACCATCTATCTGAAACGGCGGATGTGCGCAGAAAAGGTTGGGGTATAAACCACCGCCCTTATCATAGTTCACATCATTGCCCCCTACCGGGTTAAAGAAGTTCCGCAATATCCTGTAGGCATGATCTCCATCCTGCAAACGCGCCCAGAAGTTCATTTTCCAGGCCATTGACCAGCCGGCGGATGCATCGCCCCGGGCTTCAAGGCTTACCTTTGCTGCCTTTGCCAGCTCCGGTGTTTCAAGCATGTTTATTTGTTTGCCGGGATGCAGGGCAAACAGGTGTGATGCATGGCGGTGTTTATCCGCCGGATCATCGCGGTCTGTCTCCCACTCCTGCAGCTGGCCCCAGCTGCCTATCTTTGGTTTCAGGAGATGCTCCCGCATATCAGCTACGTGCTCCCGGTAGGTTTTGTCAACGCCCAGCACATCCGCGGCAGTAATGTAATTGGTAAAAAGATCATACACAATTTCCTGGTCGTAGGTTACACCATCTTCTGTGGGGCCATGCTCCGGCGACCAGCCCATAGGCGCTACCAGCGTACCATCTGTCCGGCGCTTTAAATGATCATCCCAAAAGTTTACGATCTCCTTTAACAGCGGATAGGCGAAGCTGCGGAGATAACTTTCATCTTTTGTAAATGCATAATGTTCCCAAACCGCCTGCATATACCATGCGCTGCCCGGTGTATTCCACAAAAAGCTGGATCCACCAAAAATGTTGTTCTCTGTTTTAACTGTCCAGCCGCGCACACCGGGATACTCCTTTTGAGTGCTTTCCTTTTTCACTTCGCGCATGCTGTTAATGTAATCCAGGTAAGGGAAATGGCAGTCTGACAGATTAGCCGGTTCTGCCAGCCAGTAATTCATTTGTATGTTAATGTTGGAGTGGTAATCACATCTCCACGGCGGATTGTTACTATCATTCCACATGCCCTGCAAATTAGCCGGCAGGCCTCCTTTGCGGGATGAGCTGATAAGCAGGTACCGGCCATACTGGAACTGCAGGACCTCCAGTCCATGATCTTCGCCGGTGGTATGATTGATAAGCCTTTGCGCAGTGGGTAGCTGAGCGGTGGCAGCCGCAGCAGGCCGCAGGTTTAATGCTACCGTACCAAACAGACGCTGATAATCGCTGATATGCGTTTGCAATAACTGCGGATAATTTTTTGCGGAAGCAGCTGCCAGTATGTGCTGCACCTTAATACCCGGCGCTTCGCCCCGCCAGCGCTGTTCACGTTTGTTGCTGTAATCTGTGGCAGCTGATAATAAAACCGTAAATGCATCTGCGTGTTTAATACGTAACACCCAACCTTCTTTCACATCTTTTTCTACTGATACGGCACCGTTACCGGCCATTATCTGAACACCTGCCTGGTAAGCAAGGCCATTGGATAACTTACCGGCCATGCTTAATGTTTTGCCTGCAGCAGTTATTACACCATTATGGGCATCCTGCAGTTTGATGGTGGCATTATACATACCTTTTTTAGCAGCGGTAAAGCGCAGCACCATTACGTTTTCAGGGAAACTGCAAAAGTATTCCCGCTTATAATCAACGCCATGAGCCGTGTAGGTTATTTGCTGCACAGCCCTGTCAAGGTCCAGCTGACGGCGGTAATTAGCCGGCACCGGTTGTGTACTATCTTCATTGTTCAGGTTTATATACAGGTCGCCAAAAGCCTGGTAGGCGCCGGTTTCCTGCTCATCGCCCGTCCACAGGCTTAGTTCATTGAACTGGATGCGTTCCTTAACCAGCCCGCCAAACACCATACCGCCTATGCGCCCGTTGCCCATGGGATAGGCTTCCGTCATCCAGGTGGCGGCGGGCTTGTGATCCCATAAAAGCAGGTCCGGCGATCTTTGCGCATTGGCAGCTGCACAGCAAAACAATAATATCATCAACAACAAACGGCGCCTCATGGTATAATATCCTGTTTAGTTAAATAAAAAAGATCTGCTTCCCTGCTTTTCAGGTCAGGGAAGCAAATCTCTAAATATAAAATTATCTGATCAATAATTATCGTTCTGTATAAGCACCGGCGCATTGCGGTCTACTTCTATCTGCGGTAAGGGCCAGTAATCGAACTGCGGGCGGTAAATGGTTTTGATATTGGGTGTTAAGGGATTTTGCACAAAACCATTTAATTTCTGCTGTGCAATGCCCCACCTGCGCAGATCAAAATAGCGCAGGCCTTCCAGCGCAAACTCCACGCGCCTTTCATGCCGGATCCTTTCCCGCATATCCCCCTGGTTAAGCCCTGCCGGTAATGCGGCCAATGCCACACCGGGCCTTGCGCGCACTTCATTTACCTGCTGGTACACACTGGCGTCAGGGCCTGCTGTTTCATTCTGCGCTTCGGCATACATCAGCTTTACATCTGCATACCTTAACCACACATAATCCTGGTCATCCAGCATGCCGGGCTGCGGATCAACGTTCTTGGGATCCAGCCATTTTTTGCCGGGGTAAAATCCGCGGGTCCAGTTGTTAACGCCCGGAGTACCTACTGTACCGGGATAAGGCCAGCCCTGTGCAGGCGTATCGCCGGGGAAAAAGAAGGTCATGGTTTTGCGGGCATCACCGGCTTCATATTCATCGATCATATTTTGCGTGCCCTGCAGGTCTTTGTATCCTGCGCCAATAATAGCAGTGGTGATCGCAAAATCATGCGGCACAGCAGGCGCCTGGAACTGCACGGAGAACATGATCTCCGGGCTGGAGCGCTGATCCGGTTTGTAAAAGTTGCCGGCATAATTGCTGTTCAGCGAAAACAAACCGCCATCAATAATTGCTTTTGCCAGCACGGCTGCTTCTGCGTATTTCTTTTCAAACATGAATACGCGCACCTTCAGCCCCTGGGCCGATGCTTTTACTGCATGACCGGTGGTGTATTTGGCATCCGGCAACCCGGCTATGGCTGCATCCAGGTCGCTTTCAACGAGCTTCAGTATGTCTGCCCGCGGCGATTTGGTTACCTTGGTCTTGAAGTCAAGCGTCAGCGGATCATCTGTTAGCAAGGGCACATTGCCGTAAGTTTGCGCTAACATAAAATAGTGAAAGGCCCGCAAAAAGGATGCTTCTCCTTTATACTGGTTCAGCTTATCGCCTTCCAGCACCTTACCAACATTTGCTAAAAAACTGTTGGCAGCTGCAATGCCCTTGTAGGAGGTAATGTACAGGCTCTGGTCATTAGAGGTTGGAAAACCTCCAATGGTTGGTGTTAAGCCTGCTATTAGCGATTGCTGCGCGCCACCCTGGTTGTTCTGACTGTAGGAGTTATCACTAAAGTTCTCCCACCACATGGGCGCATAAGCGGTGATCTGACCATTGGCCGCTGTTAACGTGGAATATAATCCGGTAAGCGCCAGATCCGCATCCCCGGATGTTTTCCAGAAGATGCCGGTTGATAGTTTATCCGGCGGTGTAACATCCAGCTTTTTACAGGCGGTGAAAAAAACTGCTGTTATCAGAATAAAGTGGTAATATCTTTTCATATACTTTATGCTTATTAGAATTGAACAGATGCCCCTAAGGTGAAAGTGCGGTTTTGCGGGTAGTTGGCAAAGCCATACCATGCATCCGGTTTATTATTGATGTCGAGCCTTTCAGGATCCGTTGCTATTTTCAACGGCGTAAAAAGCGCCAGGTTGTCAACAGCAGCATACACGCGGATCATTCTTATGCCTTTTACCAGTGACTGTGGCAAAGTGTATCCTACCTGTAAATTCTTGATGCGCATAAAGCTGGCATTAAACAGGTAATAGGAAGAAGGTACATTGGTTATTTTAGGATACCCGTAAAAACCCATGTAGATCTTGGGTTTGGTGGCCGACGGGTTTTCCGGTGTCCAGCGGTCCAGCCAGTCGGTGGTTGGCATAGCGCCCTGCGCAAAAGGATCTACACCCCATTTATACAGGTACAGCTTATTGCCGTATGAACCATACAGCTGTATGCTGGCATCAAAATTCCCCCAATTGGCGCCCATGGTATAGGAGTATTCAAACTTTGGATATTGGCCTTCAAATACAGAGCGGTCATTAGCATCCACTCTTCCATCTCCATTCACATCCTTGTACTTAATATCACCGGGGGTAGGCACACCGCCCAGGGATGACTGGTCAGGGGATTTGTCAATCTCTGCCTGGCTCTGGAAAATGCCATCCATGGTTTGCAGGTAGAAGGAGTTAATGGGATAACCGTTACGCATAATCGTTTGCCCGTCAGGCCCGCCAATTTCATCAGCGCCAAAGGATGCCAGCTTGTTACGGTACACCTGGAGATTGGCAGCTGCATAATAGCTGAACTTTTTGCTAAGCTTATCCTGGTAACGTACGCCAAACTCAACGCCCTTATTGCTTACCGCGCCATTGTTAACAATTGGCGCGCTTACGCCCAGCGCCTGTGGTACCTGCGACTGCCTTAAAATATCGTAGGTATATTTGGAGAACCAGTCAAAGGTGAAGTTCAGCCGGTTATTAAAGGCAGTCATGTCCACACCTATATCTGTCATGCGTGTGGTTTCCCAGGTCAGGTTAGGATCTACCAGCATATTGGGTATAAAACCGGAAAGGATACCGCTTGCATAGGCATAATTTGTTTGCGCCAGGGTTGACTGGTAAGGATAGGTGCCTATGTTCTGGTTGCCCAGGCGGCCCCAGGATGCGCGGATCTTCAGATCATTCAGCCATTTAACATTTGCAAGAAAGCTTTCTTTGGAAATACGCCATCCGCCTGAAAAAGACTGGTACAAACCCCAGCGGCTATCTGCAGGTAAACGGGAAGTACCGTCGTAGCGCAGGCTTACACCCAGCAGGTATTTATCTTTAAAATTATAGTTCATGTTGCCATATAGTGAATGGATCACCCATTCTTCAGAGGTGCCTCCATTTGTTTGCCCGCTTACTGCACCGGCATTCAGTTCTGTGAGCTGGTTGGTGGGATAGCCAATGCGGTTGGCATCCATATAGCTTTTATTATCTGTTTCCTGCTGCACACCGGCTAAAACCGTAAGGTCATGGCTGCCGAACAGCTTATGGTAATTCAGCTGGCTGTAGATGGTGGAATGCGTTTCATCATGATGATCCATCGCAAGGCCCGGCGTACCCACATCGGCATTACGGCTATAGGAAAGATCGCTGTACAGGTACACAGGGATCACCGGACGGAAGGTTTTCATTTTGTAGTACTCAAAGTTAATACCGGCGCGGTTCTCCCACTTCAAACCTTCTGCCACATCTACATCAATGGAAATATTTCCCTGCCCGTAGTAATCAGGATTACTGGTTCTTAAAGTAGATGCCAGCACGGGATTCTTATTACCCAGCTCCCGGTCATATGCCTTGGTGATCCACAAGCCGTCTGCTGTTTGTGCCGGGTATAAAGGCGACTGCGCCAGGGTGGAGATATACAGGTCAGTGGCATTGTTGTAGGGAAATTGTCTGTCGCCATACCGCGCCTGTATATTAGTGCCCAGCGTTACGCGCTTATGCACCCTGGATGTTAAGCCCAGGGCAACGGTGTACTTCTTATATTCAAAACCTCTCATCGTTCCCGGCTGGTTCGTAAACCCCATGCCCAGGCTATAGGTGGTTTTCTCAGTACCACCGCTTAAATTAAGATAGTGGTTCTGTACGGTTGCAGTGCTGAACATATCTTTCAGCCAGTCGTGGTTGGGGTACTTTACACGGTCGGTTGCATTCTGGTACAGCGCTATTTGTTCATCCGTATAAATAGGCGCATTGCCGGAATTGGCTTCTGCTTCATTCAGCAGCGTCATATACGTAGCTGAATTGGTAATGAGCTTTGGCAGACGGGTGGCTTTTGCAAAACCAATATTGTAATTGTAGGATAGCGTAAATTTCCCCGGGTTACCTTTTTTAGATTTCACCACTATTACGCCGTTGGCGCCCTGTGATCCATAGATAGCGGCGGCTGATGCATCTTTCAGCACGTTTACGGATTCAATGTCGTTGGGATTAAGCGCGCTCAAATTCCCCGGCACGCCATCCACTATCACCAGCGGGTTATTTCCTGCACCGCTGAAAGTACCCACACCTCTTATACGTAATTGTATGGTTTCATTACCTGGCTCCGCAGAGTTCTGCACTACTGAAAGGCCGGGTAGCTGCCCTTGCAGCAGGGAGGTGGCATCTGTGGCTACCCTTTTGGTAAGGTCCTCGCCATTGATGGTGGCAATGGCGCTGGTTAAGGTATGCCGGCTTTGGGTGGTATAACCGGTTACTACTACTTCTGTTAGCTTACGGTCATCTTCCAGCAGCATTACATTGATCAGGTTTTTTCCATTCACGGCTATCTCCTGTTTTGCAAAACCTATGAAACCAAAGGTAAGTGTACCGTTAGCGTCGGGCAGGTTCAGGCTATAGGTGCCGTCTGCCAGGCTGGCCGTGCCGGTGGTAGTGCCTTTCAGCTGTATGCTAACACCTTGCAAGGGTACGCCCTTATTATCGGTTACAGTACCGTGAACCGTGAAAACAACAGGCGGCAGGGCCGGCTTATTCTTAAGTGTTACGGTCTTTTTATTGATGATATAATCCAGGGGCTGCTTATCAAAAATGATCTTCAGCGCTTCTGTAACCTCCATGTTCTTCAATGAAAGCGACACTGGTGCGGCTGCCCGGATGAGCTGTGTGCTGTACAAAAAATCATAACCTGTTTGTTGCTGAATGGTGTACAGCACATCTTCCAGCGATGCTTCGCGCACTTCAATGTTCACTCTTTGCGCATAAGTGCGTGCGCCTAACTGCAAGGCGGTTGTAAGTAATAAGATACAGCTGAATTGCAGGATGCGCCTGTATCTGGCAAGGGCATGACGTGGCCTCCCGAACATTTGTTCAGTAAAATTTCTATACATGTGAATGTCAGGTTTAATTAAAGTTTTTGTATCACAGACAATTTTAATAGTGCAGCAATGACGTGTTATGGCATAACGATGACGTTCCTTCCTTCTATCTTAAAATGTACCAGCCCGGTAAGCTCAAGGCCATTCAATAGCTCCGGCAGATCTTTTCCTTTTGAATAGGTACCGCCAAATGTTCCTGTTGGCAGCCCTCCCCTGTATGTTATTTCTACATCATACCAGCGGCTGATCTGCCGCATAATATCCCCGATAGTGTTATTCCTGAAAACAAAGTAACCGGCTTTCCAGGCTATTTCCTGGTTTACATTCACGCGCTTTTTTTCAATGCCCGGGCGCGATCCGGTAATAAGGCCCTGCTCACCGGGCGCCAGCAGTACGGAAGTTGTAGCAGCGGATAAACGCACAGCCCCTTCCAGCAAGGTGGTTTTTAGTACGCCTTCATCATTATAGGCGCTAATATTAAAGTGTGTGCCCAGTACATGCACATCTGCCCGGTCGGTGTGTACAATAAAAGGCTGCTGCTCATTTTTACTTACCTCAAAATAGGCTTCCCCGCTTAACACCACTTTACGTTCTGCCCCGGTAAATACTTCGGGGTAGGTAAGTGATGATCCGCTGTTCAGCCATACCCGAGTGCCATCTGAGAGGGTTACGGCGTATTGCCCGCCCCTGGGCACATGCATGGTGTTCAGGGCATTTTCATTTGCCACCCCATTGCTGTTAGCGGTATAGGAAAGCAGGCCTTTTGCTTTTGTGATGGCTGTGCTGCCGGTTTGCGCTACTACCCCTTCAGGTGCATCATTCAGTGTTATTACAGAACCATCTGCCAGTGTAAGGGTGGCGGTATTGGTACCGGGTTTAATAGGTTTGGATGCTGCTGCCGGCGTTTTATTTTCTTTTACGGCCAGCTGCTTTTTAGTATTGTTCTTCGTAAACAGGACGCCTAAACCCAGCACCAGCAGCAGCACTGCGGCGGCAGCCCGCCACCAGCCTGCAAGACGGACAGTTTTCCCACCATTGGTGGTTTGCATTATTTTATTGTAAATACGGCCTTTTAGCTGCTCGTCCACCGTAACATCCTCCTCTTCCAGCAAATGAAAATTATCCCGGTGCTGCATAAGCTGCGCAGTTTCTTCGGGCGTGCAGGATCCGTTCCGGTACTTCTCGTATAACGATATATATTCTTCTGGCGTCATAAGGTGGAGGGGAGGTGTATATATATAGTGTGTAAAACAGAACCGGCACACACATACTTTTTAAAATTTTTTAGAAAATATTCCGGGTTTATGGATTATTATTATTTTTATGGCACCACATTATGAATAACGATTTCTCTGACCATGAATTATGGGAGGGTGTTGTCTCTGATAACAGTAGAGCCTTTGCGCTGCTATATGACCGCTATTGGAAAAAATTATATACCACTGCCAGGTACTATTTAAAAGACGAAGCTGCTGCCGAAGAAATTACGCACGATGTATTTATATCGCTCTGGGAAAAACGCAAATCCAGCAAAATAGAGAACTTTCAGCATTACATACAAGCTACTGCACGCTACCATGTATATAAATACTTAAAAGCGGCAAAAATAAACTGTGTGGAATACCTGGACCAGTTTTCCGAATTAAACACGCCGGTGGTTTATAATTTTGCGCCGGAAAAACTGGTGTATGAGAACATGGAAGGACAGCTGGCGCAGCTGCTGAAAGATCTGCCACGGCGCTGCCAGGAAATTTTCTGGTTAAGCCGCATTAACCATTTAAGCAACCAGGAAATAGCCGACCGGCTGCATATTTCAAAACGTACGGTGGAGAACCAGATAACGCTGGCATTAAAAGTGCTGCGCATTGCTTACCCGCAATTCCTGCTGGCAGCTGCCATCGGTGATTTTATTTTACACTCCCCGTTTTAACCCAACAATACCTGCTACTATCAGCGCCAGGTAAATAAGCTGCGTAGGCTGCCAGGGCTCTTTAAAGAGCGCAACGTCTATCAGCTTTACGCCTATCAGCGCTACGCCCATCCATACAGCCAGTGCAGTGGATGTGGGGATCTGTTTTATGGAAAGCGAAAAAAAGAACACATTGGCCAGGCCAAAAACAATATATCCCAACAGCGGCGTTAACAATAGCAGGTTTTCCCGGCTGCTGAAAAATGCCAGCCAGCGGATAGCGCCGATCTTCTTAAAGTCAAGGAACTTCAGGGAGAAGGTCCAGGCAATTTCAAAAACCGATGCAATCAAAAGATAGATCCAGGCCATAACATTATTTATCTCTTCCCTAACCACTTTATTAAGCCGGGGCGTAAATGATAATATTTATTGAACAGCTTATGCTGCAGTAAGTCCTGCTCTGAAATCCTTTTTACCGCATGCGCATGCTGTACAAAATAATCTTTGGGATATGCATACGGTAATCCAAAAGTATCCGGCTTTTTATCCGGCAGGTAAGCGGTGCCAAACAGCCAGTCCCACAGCGCAAACTTGGTGGAGAAGTTGGCATAGAACACTTCCCTTGCATTGGCATGGTGCCACTGGTGCATCTCCGGCCCGTTGATCACATATTGCAGCTTGCCGCTCCTTACATTGATGTTGGAATGAATATACATGCCCCACACCGCATCTATCAATGCTTTGATGGGTACTACCAGCGGGTTGGCGCCCAGCAGTATAATGGGCGAAAACTCAATGGTCTGGTTGATCAGGATCTCCAGGCTATGCGAACGGGAGCCGGCCAGCCAATCCACTTCCGTATTGGAATGATGGGCTTCGTGTGTGCGCCACATTATTTTGGAATGGTGCTGCCAGCGATGGAACCAGTAGATATACAGGTCGTGCGTTATGAGGAAGAACACTACCTGCACCCATAATGGCCAGCCCGTAACCAGGTGAAGGGCCGACAAATGCCAGGCCCTGTCAACAGGAAGAATAATGTAATCGAAGATCAGGATCTTCAGGAAATAGCTTTGTATAAAGGTGTACCAAACCAGGTCCACCCAAAAACCTTCCCTGAAAAGGGAAAGTCCTTTGGTATAGGGATACTTTCTTTCCAGCAATACCAGCACCACTACACTCAGCAACAAAATGCCGGTAGTATAATACACTATATGGTTCATGCAAGCGGCTTTAACTCCTCCTGTTGTGGCGTAATAACCCGGCGCAATCTTTTCAATACGCCCATTTCGCTTTCGTATACGCGTTTAATACCGTCGCCCATTGCGGTTTCTATATCGCGGATATCGCGCACCAGCTTGTGCATACCCTGCGGCTCTACGGATGCAGCATGGTCAGAGCCCCACATGGCACGGTCCAGCGTAAAATGTCTTTCTACAAAATAAGCGCCCATTACCACTGCTGAAAGCGTAGTGGCCAACCCGGTTTCATGACCGGAGTAACCGATGGGTGTTTGCGGATACAGCTCCTGCAGGGTATGGATCATTTTCAGGTTCAGCTCTGCAGGCGGGCAGGGATAGGCGGAAGTAGAATGCGCTACCATCAGGTTATCTATACCAAATTTTTCAATGGCGCTTTCAATCTCGTGCATGGCAGACATGCCGGTTGATAAGATATAGGGTTTGCCGGTAGCTTTTACTTTTTCTATCAGTGCATAATCCGTCAGGGAGGCGGATGCAAATTTGTATACACCGGGGTTAAACTGTTCCATAAAATCTACGGAAGGCTCATCCCAGCAGGATGCAAACCAATCAATATTTTTATCGCGGCAGTGCTGGTCAATAGCGGCATATTCATCGTACCCCAGCTCTACCTTATGCCGGTAGTTAATGTAGGTCATACGGCCCCAGGGGGTATCCCGCTGCAGGTGCCACTGGTCTTTGGGTGTGCAAAGCTCAGGGGTGCGTTTCTGGAATTTAACTGCATCACAGCCGGCTGCTGCTGCTTCGTCAATGAGCTTTTTTGCAATTTCAAGGGAGCCGTTGTGATTGATGCCAATTTCGGCAATAATATAGGTGGGCTGGCCCTGGCCAATACTTTTCCGGTTACTTACCGCAATTGTTTTCATATAGATTTTTGTTTGTTGTGGATATGCTGTCACGATCGGAATGCGATCAGCCACTCTGCAAACTCACGGAAGGCGCCTTCGCCGCCTTTTTGTGTACAATGAACATCTACCATCGCGGCTACCTGCGGCATGGCGTTTGCCGGACAGGCAGAAAGGCCTGCCAGCTGTATAATGCTGATGTCGTTCACATCATCGCCGATAAAGGCAATTTCTTCCGGCTTCAGTCCGCTGTGTTCCAGTATCACTGCCAGTAAACCGCCTTTGTCCTTGATGCCCAGGTGCAGCTCCGTAATGTTCAGCTTTTCTGCACGTTTTACCACAGAGCCGGATGTTTCACCTGTTACTATACCGGTTTCAATACCACACAGCTTCCGGAGCCGCTCTACGCCCATCCCATCGCGGATGGAAAAACGTTTCATTACCTCGCCTGCTTCCGAATAATACACGCCGTTGTCCGTTAATACACCGTCTACGTCCGTGAGCAGTAATTTGATCTTCTCTGCTTTTTCTTTTAATGTTTCGTTCATGTTGATATTTGTTGAAATTTTAGATAGCTGTCCACCCCCCATCTACAACCAGGTTGGCCCCGGTCATGTAAGCGGATGCATTGCTCGCTAAAAATACAACAGCTCCTTTATAATCAGTGGCCGATGCCATTTTTCCTAATAAGGTTTTGGCCGCATAATTCTGTATGAAATGATCATCCTGGCTGTTCTCCACGCCACCGGGGGAAAGCGCGTTCACCCGCACATTTTTATTTCCCCAGTAAGCGGCCAGGTAACGGGTAAAGCCCAGCACCGCTGCTTTGGTAACCGGATAAGCCGGTGATTTATAAAAGATTTGCTCACCCGCTGCGTTGCGGTAAATGCTCTGATCCGGTGCTACTACGCCGTAGGTAGATGATATGTTGATAATGCTGCCGCTGCCCTGCTGTACCATTGCAGTACCCATTACCTGCGAGCAGAGGAACATACCGCTTACATTCACATTCCAGGAACGGTTCCACTGTTCCAGCGGGTAGTTTTCAAACATGGACTGCTCTTTTGCCAGCAGAGGGTTCTCAAACATGTCATTGATGGCGGCGTTATTCACCAGCACGTCTATACGCCCGTAACGTTCCAGTATGCTGTTCTTTGCATTTTCCAGGGAAGCAGGGCTGGTAACATCCATTGCCACTGCCAGGTGCTGCGGCCCTAATGCAGCGGCCAGGGTATTACAGGCTGCTTCGTTCAGGTCAGCAACCACTATCCGGGCGCCGGCTTCTGCCAGTGCATGGCAATGCTGCACGCCCAATAACCCGCAGGCGCCGGTAACAACAGCTACTTTACCTTTTAAAGAAAAAAGATCCATGTTGTTTTACAGGGCTTTTACAACCGGTTTAGTATTAAAGTTGCTCACCTTCCGGAACACGGCTTCTACCGGTTTTCCTTTCAGCAGGCTGCTTACCTCATTATTGGCTATTGCCTGCTGCAGCAGGGGCAGCACCGCGCGGTAAGCTGCCAGCGTATGCGCAATATCTGCATCTGTATGGGTGAAACACATGTTATGAAAACCAGACCACAGGATGCCTCTTTTAAATAATTCCTGCTGTACAAATGATTTCATGTGCAGCGGATCCTGGCCCGGTGCATTAAAGCTCACCAGTGAGCGGCAATCGTAGCCGGTGCAGCTGGTGTACTGCTGCATGCCCGTTTCTGCTGCTATCTGGTTATAACCTTCCCGCAGCAGCTTACCTTTTGCTGCAAGCACCGCAGGTACGTTCTGATCTATCATTTCCTGTATGGTGGCTACTGCTGCTGCCAGCGACAGCGCTTCACCGCCAAACGTGGTAAAAAAGAATACTTCCTCATTAAACAGCTGCATCACCTCTTTACGGCCGGTTAACAGGGAAATGGGCATGCCATTGGCAAAAGCTTTGGAATAGCAGGCCAGGTCGGCTTTTACGCCAAAGTACTCCTGCGCGCCGCCAACCGCTATCCTGAAGCCGGTCCACATTTCATCAAAGATCAGCAGGGTGCCGTTGGCTTCACAAACCTCTTTGAGCTGTTGCAGGAAATTATCTTCAGGCGCTGCAAATACAAAGGGTTCCAGTATTACGCAGGCGGTATCTGCATCCAGGGCCTGCTTTACAGATTCAATATTATTATATTCAAAGGTGGCGCTGAGCGCGGCTATTTCTTCAGGGATACCGCTGTTACGGCTTGTAACGGAAATATACCAGTCGTGCCAGCCATGGTAACCACAGCAAAGCACTTTCTTTCTGCCGGTAAAGGCACGGGCTACACGTATAGCCGCACTGGTTACATCAGCGCCGGTTTTGCTGATACGGATGGCTTCTGCATTGGGTATAACCCGGTGCACCAGCTCTGCCAGCGTTACTTCCAGCTCATGCATCATGGAAAAAGTAATACCGTCTTTCAGCTGTGCGCTAATGGCTGCATCCACACGCGGGTAACAATATCCCAGTGAAAGGGGGCCAATGCCCATGTTGTAGTCTATAAATTCATTGCCATCCACATCCCATACGTGTGCATCTTTTCCTCTTTTCAGGTACTTGGGTGCCACGCCGGTAATATACTGGCCCGGGCCTTTGGCCAGGGTTTGGGTTACAGGCGTCATAATATTTACGGCGCGTGCATATAAATTATCTGATTCAGTTATTACAGGGTACTGTTCGTTAAATGTTATGGTGTTAGGCATTGTATTGTTTTTACAGTTGCTTTAAAATGGTGGCTGCTATGGCATTGGGTGTAAATCCTTCAAAGGCCAGTACTTCGTTTAATAAGCCGGGCTTAAACCAGCGCTCTTTCAGGGCCATGGGGAAGATGGCAGCCTTATGTGGCTGGTTCACCAATGTTTCTGCTACTATGGAATACAGGCCGCCGGTTTGCAGGTGATCTTCTATAGTTACCAGCAGCTTGCTGTTGGTGGCGCAACGGATAATACTGGCTTCATCCACAGGCTTTAAGGAACGCATGTTCACCAGCCCTACGCTCAACCCTTCTTTTTCCAGCAGCTGTTTTGCTTCCATTGTATTGTTGAACAAAAAGCCGTAGGTAAGCAGCGTTACATCTGATCCTTCACTGATGATCTCTGCCTTTCCTTTTTCAAAATCTGCATGCTTATACCTGCCTTGTTTATGATTGATGCGTACATAAGAGGGCGCATCTGATTGCCAGATGGCCGGCAGCATGCGTACCAGGTCATCTTCATCGGCCGGGCAAAATACTTCCATGCCGGGTATGCCGCGCATAATGGCTACATCCTCAATGGCCTGGTGAGTAGGACCGTTACCGTCTGACAAAAAGCCGGGAATATACCCGCTGAGCTTAACCGGTAAATGGGCAATGCCCACATCCGTTCTTATAAATTCATAGGCGCGCATGGTCAGGAACGGCGCCAGCGCATGTACCACCGGGATGCGGCCGCGCAGGGCCAAACCGGCTGCCATACCTATCATGGTTTGTTCGGTAATGCCGGTATCAATGAAACGTTTCCCCAACAGCTTAGGCGCGCTGCGTACCAGCGCCCTGTTCTCGGCGGTCATTACAACAAAACGTTCGTCTGCACTGGCTGTTTGTACCAGTAATTCTTCGTAGTTCATTAGCGTACCGTTAAGCTTTCCGATTCAATAATTGCTTCCTTATTACCATGCAGCTCTTCCAGCAGCTGCAGGATCTCATTATCATTAAATGCGCAGAACCAGCGGTCCACACGGGCTTCAATGCTGGGTAATCCTTTGCCGCGCACTGTGTTGGCTATAATAACATTCACCTTGTTATCGCTGAAGGGCAGTGTTTTGAACGTTGCTTCCAGCTGGCTCAGGTCATGCCCGTCAATGCTTCTTACGGCGCAGCCAAATGCGGCAAATTTATCGGCCAGCGGTTCCAGCGGAATTAATTCCTCTGTTCTGATATTAGCCTGGAACTGGTTACGGTCTACAATAATGGTAAGGTTGTTTAATTGGTAGGCATTGGCTACCAGCAGGCTTTCCCAAACAGAACCTTCATTCAGCTCGCCGTCGCCGGTGATCACCATTACCTGGTTAGGCTGATCTTTGAGCTTACAGTCCAGCGCAACACCGGCAGCTACCGCAGGTAAATGCCCCAGTGAGCCGGAATGAAATTCCACGCCGGGAATATTCCTGTTAGGATGCCAGTAAACACTGTCTGCCGCCAGCAGGTGCTGCTGCAGCCGCGATGTTTCAATAAAACCCAGCTCAGCCAGCGTGCCGTATAATGCAGGTACATCATGTCCTTTGGAAAGGAACAGGTAATCACGCGCAGGGTTTTGCAGATCATCTGCATCAATATTCAACAGCTCAGAATACAGGTACACCATTAGCTCTACGCAGGACAATGAAGCGCCTATAAAACAGCCGCCGCCTGCTGTCATGCGTATTATGTGCTCCCTTACTTTCAGTGAGCGGGCCATCAGCTCCGCCAGTTTATTTTTTGTCATACTTCTGTTTCAGTTTCAGTTTCCAGGATCTTTGTTTGATCCGGTGTAATGGTTTTCAATTCATCCAGGTGATGGCGATACCAGTTTACGCCGGCCCATTGCTGGTTAAGGAGAAAAATATCTTTACGTTCTTCCAGCAGTGTAAGAATATCTGTTACAGAGAAAAAAGGATTGTGTCCGTACAAAGCTTCGTACACTGCTTTTATAAGGTGATAGTCTTCTGCATAATCAATAGTGAACCGGTGGTTCATGGAATGATCCACCTCCCCTTCCATCACTACATTCCCAATGCGGAACTTTTCAGGATGCTCCCATATATAGGGAGTGGTGTGTTCCCTCTCCAGCGGCCGCTGTGCATATTTCCAGGCATTTTCCAGCACTGCAAAAGGCACGATCTCCACATCATTCCCATCCGGATAAGTGGCGGGATGCAGGTTGCTTACATAATCATACCGGTGTATGTTCTGCAGGTAATAACCGATCACCCGGTCAATCACTGCAGGGTCTATGAGCGGGCAATCACTGGGGATCTTGAGCACTACATCGGCCTGGTATAACAGCGCTGCCTGGTAATGCCTGTCCAGCAGGTCCGTGGCATGTCCGCGGTAACAGAGAATATCTTCACTGATGCAGGTTATTTCAATAATATCATCCGTAATATCCGTAGTAGTAGCTACTACAATTTTTCCGGCCAAAGCAGCTGCGCGCATGCGCTGCACCTGCTGTACAAACAGCGGTTTGCCCATAAGCGGCATCAGTGCCTTACCGGGCAGGCGGCTTGATCCCATGCGGGTTTGTACTACTGTTACAATGTTCAGATTATGATGGGTAGTACGCATATTGCAATTCCGGTTGTTGCAAAAAATCGGCCCTATTGCCTTTGTGCTCTATATAACCGCGGCAAATGGCAGCTATGTTATGTGCGGATGCACCTCCATTCTGCAGGGGCGTTAGCCGCTTCAATGCTGCTACATCAAAATAGGAATGTACTTTTTTACCCAGGGCAATGCCCATATACACCAGCGTTGAATACTGCGTGATCAGCTCTTCGCAATTGGCTATCATCTGCCCGGCATTGCCTTCTGTATATACCAATGCCTGTGGTGCGTATTGTTTTATTTCTGCAGTAGCCCTTTCCCGGTTCTCATTAGGGTGCAGCTTAAAAATAAGCTGCCGCCCGGCTGCGGTTTGCACACACTGGTTAATGAAGGCTGTCCTGTCATCACGGCCACCTAGCTCACGTATGTCTGATGTAGCTACCAACACATAATCATGGTAAGGGAAATCATTGTTATTATGTACTGCTACATTATCGTAATTAGGTATGCCTGTAACAAAGATCCTTTCGGCGGCTGTTCCGTATTTTATAAACTGCTGTTTGTAACCTTCGGAAGCAGCGCAATAAATATCACAGATGTTATTGCTGCCATTGAAAGCGGTGTTCATAGCCAGTACTGGCGGCAGCTTTAACGCGCGTACTATTTTACCCCAGGAGGTAACAGGGTCTGTCATTCCCTCCTGTACAAATACTGTTTTTATTTTCCGCAGACCTTTGGGTATCATAAGGTCTGTGCAGCATACTGCCAGGTCATAGTTATTATGATAGATGCCGCAGGCATAATCATTCCGTAAACCATGTTCGGTTAGATACTTATCGGATTGCTTTTTAAAAACGCCGCCAAAGATGGTATGATTCAGCCGTCCTTTTTTTACGAGCCATTTGATCATCGTATCATCGCTATAGATCTGGCTAAAGAAACAATCGTATTCCGGAAGCGCGTCGGCTATCTGGTGCATTTGTGTGGTCTGGTTCAACGAACCAATCAGGAACAGGATCTTCCTTCTTGACATATTATAGGTTCTTTCACCTTATCCGTTATAGGTAAAACGGAAGGTTCGTACATTGCCCTGGTTTTGAACAATGACCCAAACGTAGGAATTTTCATTAATCTGTATAACGCGCGGAAAGGAAGATCACAATAAGTTAATATTGGCAGGAAGGCTTAAAGAGGATTTCTTAACTTTATACCATTGATATAAACCCTGATAAAATTCGTACTGTACTATGGCTAAATCAAATCCACTTGCTGATCCGGAACAGGTGACCGCACACATAAAAAATCTTGAACCTGGCGTGGGTAAGATCGTACAATATCTGCGTGAAATTATTTTGCAAACAGATCCTGAAATTGGTGAGCACATCAAGTGGAACAATCCCAGCTTTTATTATACCGGTGAAATGAAGCCGTTTGATCCCAAAGAATATAAAAGGTATATTATTGTACTTAACCTGCATAAAGGCAGGATCATGCTGGTTTTTCCAAGCGGCGCCAAAGTGAACGACACTTCCGGATTGCTGGAAGGAGATTATAAAGACGGAAGAAGAACGGTTATTTTTAAAGACCTGGAAGATGTGAAGGCGAAGGAAGGATTGCTGCAGGATATTATCAGGAAGTGGCTGGAATTAGTTGAAAAATTTTAATCTTAGGGTGAGGTATTTAAATAATGTTGTGGCTTGCAGAAGGCCTAATGATCAACCCACCGCTTCCTTTTTCTTCTCTTCCTGCTCCTCTACCATCCACCGCGTTAGTTTATACTTCGGGAATATTTCACTCATCTTCTTTCCCAGCCATTTGGAAACGATCTCAAATACCAGGAAGCCTATCACAACAGAGATCACCCATTCCATAGTGCTGTAGGTATGTTTATCCACTACAGTTTTATGGGCTGTAAGCCCCCAAAGGTTGCGGATACTGCGGGTAGTGAAGAAGTGCGATACCAGCCGGGTAGACGCCATCCCGATCGCAAACCCTAAAAAATTACCAATGTAGTTGTTACACACATATTCCACGAACTTCCTGGCTACCCTGCTTTTCATATAAATAAATTTTTACATACCAATCTACTACTTATTTCTGAAAATAGCAGTACATGAAAAAAATTATTTAGCTGCATCCGGCTCTTTTCAATCCGGCAGCTGCAATTTTCTACCTTATAATATCCCTTTAAAAATGCCGCTGCAAATATTTACAATAAAACAATCCAATTATATATTTACAATCTCCTATCTAAAATTTCATTTTGACAGCTCAAAAAAAAGTCGCTACCTTTAAAACACTCAGATAATCATCGGATAAGAAAGCTTAACACAAAATAACTATTCGCACCACGTAACTATGAATACCCTGTAATGCCTTATCAGTATTACAGCCACACATGTGATTTTCAACTCCAGGCAATTATTAACCAAATACGACCCTCAATGCAACGCAACTACGAACGTTATCTTGGCCCTGTTTTCAAGAGAGCCGAAATTAACAATTTAAAGGCAGCGCGCATTAAAGCCGCCGCTAACAATGGAAACCTGAAAGGCATAAAAACAGTGAATTATGCTGCCACCGCCCCTGAGGAAACAGCGATCAATGAAGATGAATTTCTTCCCGTTCCCCCTGAATTTAATGGTAAGGATTACGTAAGCTTCCTGTTATGTATTGATGCTGAAATAGAGCATGGGCTTATGCTGCAGTATCTTTATGCAGCCTACAGCTTAGGCGGGCCGCAGGTTCCGGCAGAACACCAGGATAAGGTACGCAGCTGGCAGGAAGTAATTTTAGGTATTGCCAAGGAAGAAATGGGCCACTTTGTATCTGTACAAAATGTGTTAAAGCTCATAGGAGCGCCATTGCATTTTGAAAGACAGGATTATCCATGGGACACGCCTTTTTATCCCTTCCCTTTTAAGCTGGAAAGATTAACACTGGACTCCCTGGCTAAATACGTATATGCGGAAGCGCCGCAGAAATGGCTGGATGAAGGCAGTGAGCTTGCAGAAGAGATCAAGGCGCGCGTGCAGCTGCAAACACCGCACCCCAATACAGTAGGCGCTTTGTTTGAAGTGCTGCTGAAATACATTAACGATCCTGCCATTATTTGTGATAGCGCTTTTCAGGCAGACACATATCCCTTACAGGCTAAGTTCGATGAATGGGGACGCGGTTACGCGGGCGGACAGCGGGGCAATGCCATGCATGGAAGTCCTAAGGGAAGCCCGGACGTACTGGTAATGCCGCTGGCCAGCAGGGATGATGCTTATAACGCCCTGTCGGAAATAGCAGAACAGGGTGAGGCTACTAACCAGGAAAGCGCACAGCCATCACACTTTGAGCGCTTTCTTAACGTGTACACAGATATGCGGGATACCATAAAGGATGAAGCTACATGGTACCCTTCCCGGAATGTAGCTACCAATCCTGAAATACAAAGCGGCACCGATGACCCGGATGCATCCCCATCAGAAGGACAGGTAGCTGATGAAGATATTGAGCACATTACCAACCCGGAAGCAGTGAACTGGGCACATTTGCTCAACATCCGCTACCGCATGTTATTAAACTTTCTTACACACAGCTTTCTGCTGGATAACGGCGCCAATAATGCAGGCGCTATCTCACCCCGTGGTATGATCATCAATTCCACCTTCGGTGAAATGTATAACCTGCGGAGCATATCTTCTGTATTGGTACAGCTACCGCTTACCAGCCAGGATACTGGTAAATTTGCAGGTCCTCCCTTCCTCATCCCATACACCCTTACCTTACCCATGGGTGAGCATAACAGGTGGCGTGCCCATAAAGATCTTATACAGGCATCTGCAGCAGTGATTCAAACATTGTTGTCCACTACAAAAGAGCAGCACCACCGTTACCTCTATTCCCTGCGTGAAGCAGATCAACAGCTTTTGCAGCTGATAGATGAAATGACTGAAGCTACTGTTTGTCACTAATTACTCTAAAAAAAATTTATGCAAATCAAAGAACTCCGCATACTGCCGCCGGTAGCTATTGGCCGGCTGGGCTCCTCTCCCATTCCGGTAGCTGCTTATGACCTGGTTGTTCCTAAGAATAAACCGGTTGGTTTCCGGGAGATCCTTCCCCTGGAAACATTTACCGTAGATAAAGATACGCACCAGGTAACAGCAACTATCCCTGCAGAGATCATCTTCAAAGATGCTGCTTCCACTGCCTCCAAGAACGGCACCATACGCCCGGTAGCGCCTTTCCTGGAATTGTTTGCTATTACAGATGATGCACCGGATACGCTGGTGCCTGTAACCGCAGCGCTGCTTGATAAAGCAGGGTATACCCTGAAAGATATCAGGTGGAGTGTGTTTGTGGGCAACTTAAAGCTGTACCGCAGAACCGGTGATGAAAAGGATAAGATCCATGCAGAAGTACTTAACATCCGGGATAATGAAGTACATCCCCTGCAGGCCACCTGCGAAAATTTTTTACCTGAAAAAACCTTACCCCTGGGCACGGTGCAGGCCATTGCACCCTCTGACGAATTTCCCGGATTAAGATTCCGCTTCACACCTGCCGGCGGGAAAGTATATGGCTCTTCTTTAAAAAGGATTGAAACAGCAGGCGAAGATCCGGTAGATGATCCTATCATTACTGATCCCTCGATGATCCTTTATGATAAAAGCAAAGGAAAATGGTGGGGGTATTCGGAGTCGTCTTCCTTTAACGCCACCTACACCATGCCTGCGCAGATCTTTGCCGGTTATGATGATGCAGCCGGCAACCATATCAGCTGGGGTTACCTGGATGATGAATGTGATGGCAGCGTAATGGCCGTGCTGGCAAAGGACGGCAATTATGATGCAGGGCCTGAGCTGGGTTCTATTGTGCATATCTGTGCAGGACCACCCGCCTTTGCACCGGATATACTGCCCATCCGCGCCGTGTCTGATGAGCTGGAGCAAATACTGAAGGGTACTGACATTGAAGGGGAAGTGCCTATTGAAGAAGCAGAAGAGATTGTACGCCGTGCATTTGAATCCATTACACTTATGAACACGGCTGTAATGAACGGCAATCCCATTAACGGCAGGGAAAATGTAGCCAGCACCATGGTAAGGCAGGACACGAATGACCTGGGCCGTTTGTTTGAGCCTATTATGGCCGGCTCCCTGGTAGATAACCTGGCGCTGCGCACCTTACATGAAAGAGTGTTTAACGGTTTAAGCACCGGTGCTGCTGCCTGGTTTGCCGATGCGCTGCGCAGGCCCGATAAGATAGGCAACCTTTCAGATACGGAGCGCCGCAAAATGCCGGGCCTTATGCGGGGCGCCGATGGCAGGGCGCTTACCCTTACTTATCGTACAATCAACACCGTTATAAAGGCCGCAGCAAGCGCCCTGTTCCAGGATAATGAAAGTATAAAAAACAATTACCCTGGCCTGGGCGATCCTTTAAAGGCCGGTAACCTTACGGCGCAGCTGTTTTACCGTGGCGCAGGCAACCCTTACAGCGTGCTGCCCAGGGCTGCCATCTCCAACTGCTTCCCGGGATTGGAATTTGATTTCAGGAATTTATGGCGGCGCACCTTTAAAGAGATCATCCTGAGTGAGAACGATAACTATGTGCTGGAAGACACCACGCAGAATCAGTTAGCAGGCCGGCGGCTGGTAGCGGTTAACGGCTCCACCACCATGGTACGCGGAGTAGGCCCCGTATTTCCCGGGGGCGAAAATGTTCCTTTAGCCACCTCCGATAACCCCAGCGGTGCCGTATTCATGGAATGGTCTAACCTCATTGCCGGACTAAACCTGAAAGCCGGGGATGTTGTAAAAGCACAATTCACAAGTGGCCCTGCGCCCCTGCCCGTAATGGTTACAAAAGTAGACCTGGCAGATAAAACCAGGTACCCGGAATTTGCACTCACTGTAAATAACTTTTTCAGGGCAGGTAGGGCGGAAATTTCAGAGAACATGGTAATGCCCGGTGAGCTTACCCATGGCTTATGTGCGCCCTGGCAAAATGATTACCGCGAATGTGCCTGTTATTACTGGGCTGCCAGCCGGCCGGATTATGTGAATGTGGAACCCGGGGAGAATGGCCTCAGTAAAGGCGATATGTGGCTCTCCAAACGGCGTACCGGCAATTATGTACCGGATAACCGGGTAGATACCCGGCTGGTTTCATACGATGATCTTTTCAAAAACTGGGAAGGCGAGCTGAATTTTATTATCAACGGACGTGATGCACTGGCAAGCAACCCGCTGCCTGCAGTTATTACATCAGTAGCGTCAAACGGAAATGGAAATGGCCATGACGTTGGTAACGGTAAGCAGGCTACGCCCAACGCTCACATTACAGGCAGCCCGGCTGCTGAACGCCCGGTATCCGCTTCCACCAAATCAAACGGAAACCCATGACCCCTACACTTTTACAAGCTGATTCACTGGCCGTAATGGCCGGTGAATTAGCTTACCATGTAGCTACGCATTCAAAGCCTTACTCACCACAGATGCACCTGGTGCCTGCAGGAAGCACTACACAGCTGTTCCTTGCCAATGGCAGCCGCCTGCATAGTATAAACGATGAAACAGCAGCAACATTAAAACAACTACAGGAACAAAAAAATGAAGCAGCCATTACAGCTACCCTGGCTGCACTGGGCCTGGATGCACCGCCGGCCATTGATGATACGCCTTTAAAAAATCCAAAGACCTACGCACTTTCCCTGGCTATTGCCCAGAAATGCAATATGGGCTGCGCCTATTGTTACGCAGACCAGGGCGATTTTGGCGGACCTACCAGGAACATGCCGCTAACCACCGCTAAAAGATCCATTGATCTTTTACTGGCTGATTGCACTGCAGGCAGCAAAGTGCAGCTTACCTTTTTAGGCGGCGAGCCGCTGGTAAACCGTAAAGCGCTGCGGGAAGCCACGCAGTATGCCAGTGAGCAGGGTAAGCTAAAAAATGTACAGGTTAATTTTTCCATTACCACCAACGGTACACTGCTGAAAGCAGATGATGCCGCCTTCTTTGAGCAGCACGGCTTTGCAGTCACCATCAGCTTAGATGGCATAGGTGAGCAGCACGACCGTTTACGGCCTTTAAAGAACGGCAGCGGCACCTACGCGCAAATAATAAAGAACATACAGCCCCTGCTGCAAATACAACGGAAAATGCAGGTATCTGCACGGGTAACCGTTACCCCGTTGAACATGGATCTTGCACAAACCCTGCAGGAATTTATTGGGATGGGCTTCCACAGCGTAGGGTTTTCACCGTTATTACGGTCCAGCAACGGGCAGGGTGAAATGACACAGCAAGACCTGGAGCAAATGCTGCAAGGCATGATAACCTGCGGGCTTTTGTTTGAACAGCATGTGCTGGCAGGCAAACGCTTTCCCTTTCTGAATATGGTAAACGCCCTCAAAGAAATAGCCAAAGGCACGCACCGTCCATATCCCTGTGGCGCAGGCGCAGGGTATATGGGCGTATCTGCAGACGGTGAGCTGGCAGCCTGCCACCGTTTTGTAAATGAACCCGCCGGCCGTATGGGCAGCCTGGATAACGGGGTAGACCATACGCTGCAGAACAACTGGCTGGCTTCACGCCATGTGCACCAGCAGCAACCCTGCAGCCAGTGCTGGGCAAGATACCTTTGCGGTGGCGGCTGCCATCATGAAGTGCTGGAAAAAGGACGTACCGCCTGTGACTACATTCGTGGATGGCTGCATTACACCATACAGGCACATGCAAGAATTACAAGATTAGCCCCTCATTGGTATAAATAGTTATGCATTCCGAAAACACGTTTGATGTATTGATCATTGGCGGCGGCCCTGCAGGTACCTGCGCTGCCTTACGCCTGCTAAGCCTTGGTTACCGGGTAGCGCTGGTAGAAAAAGAAAATTTTCCCAGGCCGCAGATAGGCGAATCACTATCCCCCGGTATCCGGAACATATTTGAATACCTGCAGGCAGGCCATTTGCTTAGCCGGCACAATTACCTGCAACAGCTGCCTGCTAAAGTAATATGGGAAAGCAGCACCGCACAAAACATCAGCGCACAACAACGCGGCCCCGGTATAATGGTAAACAGAGGTTTGCTGGATAAAGACCTGCTGGAGCTGGCCGTAGAACGGGGCTTACACCTGTTTCAGCCAGCCTGGCTTAATCACAAGCTGTGGTTGGACGATGGCAAATGGAGCGCACAGGTACAAACGGGCAAGACTGTTACACATCTTACTGCAACCTTTTTGCTGGATGCACGCGGGCGTAGCAGTACAGACCATGAGCGGCGCATAACCACCGCCCCGCCCACGCTTGCCCTATGGGCCTATACACCCGCACAGCAAATGCCTAATGAAACACTGATAGAAGCCAGGACTGCCGGCTGGACATGGGGCTCCCCTATGCCGGATCAGCGGTTCAGGATCCTGTCATTTATGAACCCTGTTAAGATCAGGCCCGGCGCCATTGCAGATGTATTTGGGCACACATTGGATAAAACGCAGCTCTTCCGCTCCATTGTTCAAAACTGGCAAGCACGGGACATAGGAGCCTGTGTGGTATCCAACTACGTACATCGTTTTCCATGGGACAGGCGTTACATACGTTTAGGGGAAGCCGCCTTCACTTTAGACCCGCTCTCCTCCTCAGGTGTAGAGAAAGCCATGCGTTTTTCGCTGCAGGCGGCCATTGCGGTGAATACCGTATTAAGGCTGGGTGATGAACAGCTTGCGCAAGCGTTCTATGAAAAAAAATTAATAGATGCAGTAGTTACTCATGCACACTGGAATGCTGATTATTACGCGCATGCTTACACGAATGAGCATGCTTTCTGGAAAGAACGGGCTACACCGTTTATTTTAAGAAAAGATATTTGTACAGACTTTCATCAAAAGTTATACGGCCGTTTTACCCAAACGCCGGTACAAAAAACAGCTGCCAGGCAGCACGGTTCCTACGGAGCGGAAGCGATACGCCGGCTGTGGCATGAGCCGGTGCAGCTGTCTCCTGCCCTTACCTACCAGGATGTGCCTTGCATAGTAAATGATACTGTGCAGATCAAAAAAGGGATCCGGCATCCAAACCTGGAAGAAGAAATTGCTTACCTGGCAGCTATTGAAATATCGCCCTTACTGATCAAGACCGGCAGCAATGCTACCCTTGGCAGTATTATAGATGAGTGGAGTAAAATAACAACCTATAAGGATGCAGCCTCAATGGCCCTGTTCCTCTGGGAAAAGGATATCCTTATTCAGCGGCAGTGCTGACCAGGTTAGGCCGTTTTCTTCACCACACTATTCCTGATAAGCACAAAACCTACCGCAGCTCCTGCAAAACCCAGCAAAGCCGCTATACGCATAATTTTGCCGTAAGCCGCTATAAAACTCTCATGGTAAAACGTCTGCACCTTTTCTTTATCACTGCCCTGCAGCGCGGCCGGTGCCTTCGCATTGCCCAGCTCCATGGCCTGCTGCATAACCGCTTGTTTTGACTGATCGCTCAGCTGCACCTGTGTAAGCTCCTTTTGTAATGCGCCTGAAAAAAGCACCACGGCCAGCGCACCAAAAATAGCATTGGCAAAAACGCCGGAAATACGCGACAGTGCATTATTAACCCCCGAAGCAGTACCGGAAAAATGAGGGTTCACCGCTCCCATTACCGTAGCAGTAAGCGGCGCCACGGTAAAGGACATGCCCAAACCTAAAATAAGGATCCCGGGAAAGAATGTAGTAAAATAAGCAGATGGCCCGGCTGTTTGTTTCACAAAAGATAACAACAGCAGCCCCAATCCCGCCAGGGCCGGCCCAATGGTAAGCAGTAAACGGGGACCATATTTATCAGCCAGGCTGCCGGCAAAGCGGGCTACAAATACCATTAAAATAGTAAAGGGTAAAAAGGTTAAGCCGGATTGCAGCTGGTCGTACCCCTGCACCTGCACCAGGTTCAGGGAAAGGAACAGCATACCTGCGCCCAAACCGGCATACAGAAAAAAGGTAAGCAGGTTAGCCCCTGAAAACGTAAGGTTAGCAAACAAGCTTAGGGGCATCATGGGGTGTTTGCTTTTCTGCTCAATAACAATAAATACCACCAGCAATAACAGCCCCACTCCCAGCGATGAATATACCTGCCAGTGCAGCCAGCCCACTGCAGGCATCCGCAGAAAACCAAAGGTGAACAAGGCCAGGCCCAGCATAATAGCCACAGCGCCCGCATAATCCAGCGTATGATCTGCCGCCTGCTCCCGGTTCTCTTTTACCAGTTTCCAGAGAATGATCAGCGCCGCAATACCAATAGGGACGTTAATAAAAAAGATATAACGCCAGTAACCGGCATCGGCCAAAGCCCCACCCAGCACCGGCCCGCCAAGGGTTACCACCGTAGTAAAGGCCGACCAGGTACCAATAGCCTTACCCCGCTCCTTTTCATGAATGGAGGAAGAAATAAGCGAAAGGCTGCCCGGTATCATGAGCGCACCGCCAATACCCTGTAACATCCTGAAAATGATCAGCAGCGTTACAGTCCCCGAAATACCGCAGGCAGCTGAGCCGGCAATGAAAATAAAAATGCCGGCCATAAAGATCTTCTTACGCCCCAGCTTATCGCCCAGGGAACCGCCGATCAGCATTAAGGCCGACAGCATTAAAAGATAGGCGTTCAGGATCCAGAACAGGTCTGTACCGCTGGCATCCAGACTTTTTTGAATGGAAGGTAATACCACGTTTAAGGCCGTAGCATCAATAAAAGCCATTGCAGAAGCCATAATGGTTGACACCATGATCCACTTGCCGGCCGGGCTGGACAGAGATACTGTTTCCATGGGAGGTTTTTAACGGGTATCTATAAAGTTAACGTGCTTATGATATAAAACAACTTCTCTTGATAACATTAGATCCCGGGGTATTTAAAAAATATTTTCCCGTTTATGTCCAATTCATCTTTTCCCGGTCATTATTCAGGTATAAACACAATCAATAACCTTTAAATCAATACAAAATGGAACAACGTATCAATGCATTTGCAAAAGGACAGGCAGCTATGAAATCTTTATATGGCATAGGTATATACCTGGCAAAATCATCCATAGAAGAGCCGCTGCGGAATTTAATTTACTTCAGGGTATCGCAGGTGAATGGCTGCGCCTATTGCCTGGATATGCACTCCAAAGACCTGCGTGCAGCCGGTGAAACAGAACAACGTTTATACATGCTGGATGCCTGGCGCGAATCGCCGGTGTACACCCAGCGTGAACGTGCAGCCCTGGCCTGGGCAGAATCCGTTACCAGCCTCCACGAAGGGCATGTGCCGGATGAAGTGTATGAGCAGGCGCATTCAGAATTTTCTGAAGAAGAGCTGATAGACCTTACCCTGGCTGTGATAGCCATTAACAGCTATAACCGCATTAATGTAGCCTTCCGCACCGCCGCAGGATCTTATGAACCCGGACAGCACGCAGTAGCTGCGAAATAGTATTTAATTGTATATTCAATCACCTGTAAAAAATAAACCAATGAAAGATTTCATGTTAATTTTCCGCCAGCCCAGTTATGACTATAGCAATATATCGCCCAGTGAAATGCAAACCCTTACCAAAAAATGGCAGGACTGGGTAGGCGGTATTGCCGCACAGGGAAAGTTAAAGGCTACCGGCCAGCGCCTTTCTTCAGAAGGCAAAGTGCTGAAAGCAGGCGGTGTTGTTACGGACGGTCCTTTTGTGGAGATCAGGGAACGTTTAGGCAGCTTCATGATCGTAAAGGCCGATAACCTGGACGAAGCCACCACTCTGGCTCATGGCTGTCCTGCGCTGGAAGCCAATGGCAGCGTGGAAATAAGGGAGATCGTTTAACTTGCATCAATAATACAGTGGAGCAGACTAAAAAGAATGTAAAATGTAAAATTTTAAATCAAAAATGTAAAAGTGAATGCAGCGAGATACCAGCCACCGCCTTTTACATTTAAAATTTTACATTTATGATTTTACATTCTTTTTAGCCGGCCCACTTACCATGCTTTATGGAAAAAGAACACACGCCGTTAAAACATTTATTCCAGCAGGAGTTTTCCAAAATGGTAGCTGTTATCAGCAAACTGTTTGGCCTGCAGCATATTGAAATAGCGGAAGACATTGTAAGCGAAACCTTTTTGCAGGCCACGGAAACCTGGGGTGTTAAAGGCATACCTCCCAACCCCACTGCATGGCTGTATGCCGTAGCCAAGCAAAAAACGCTGTACCATTTCAGGCGGAATAAAATATTTGAAGAAAAGGTAATGCCGGCACTCAGCGCCGCACAGGAAACTACACAGGAAATGGATGCATTGGACTTTTCGCAACAGAACATACAGGACAGCCAGCTGCAAATGCTGTTTGCCATCTGCACGCCGGCCATTGCCAGCGAAGCCCAGATAGGGCTGGCCTTACGCATCCTCTGCGGTTTTGGGATAGATGAAATTGCAGAAGCATTCTTATCAAACAAAGAAACCGTTAACAAACGTTTATTCCGCGCCAAAGAAAAGCTGCGCGCAGAAAATATAAAGATGGAGCTGCCGCCGGAAAATGAAATTGTACAGCGGCTGGATAATGTGCTGCATATTATTTACCTGCTTTTCAGCGAAGGATACTATTCCAAAACGCGGAACCAGATCCTGCAGAAAGACCTTTGTTTTGAAGCCCTGCGCCTGGGCGTTATGCTCACCGCTTATGAGCGTACCAATCTGCCACAAACCAATGCGCTGCTGGCGCTCATGTGTTTTCATGCCTCCCGCTTTGAGGCCCGTGAAACAAATGATGATACTGTTATACTCTACGAACAGCAGAACGAAGCCCTGTGGGATACAGCCCTCATTAACCAGGGCATCCATTTTTTACACCTGGCCGCACAGGGGAATGAGCTCAGCTCTTATCACCTGGAAGCCAGCATTGCCTACTGGCACTGTACCAAGGAAGATACCCCGGAAAAATGGGAGAACATCCTGCAATTATACAACCAGCTGCTGACCATCAACTACTCCCCCAGCGTGGCCCTGAACCGCACCTTTGCCCTGTACAAAGCCAATGGCGCAGCAGCAGCCATTACAGAAGCGGAAAAACTACGGCTGGATAATAACCACTTTTATTTCCTGCTGCTGGGCGAGCTGTATAAACACACGGATCCCGCAAAGGCCATCACCCATCTCCAAACGGCGTATACGTTAGCCAAAACACAAACGGAAAAACAAGGCATCCGGGAAAAAATAGAGGCCCTCCGCTAACCATTTACATATCCGGATAAAGCGCTTATCTTAGCGCATAACAAACCTGCACCACGGGGTTTTTAAACATTTATCCATTACAAAATGAAACGCTACGTCATCATCATCACAGCGGCTGTTTTAGGCGCCTGTCAACAGCCTGCGGGCACACCGCAACAACAGGAAAACCAAACAGCCATCAACCTTACCGGCCGCAAAGTAACGGTATATACAACCGCTGACAGTACCGGCTACCGTATCACGGCAACGGGCACACTGAATTTTGAGGATCTGCCTCAACCGCTTGAAACACAGCCCTGCATTTTTGTAGATCCGCAAACTACCTTCCAGCAATTTGAAGGTATTGGCGGCGCGCTTACAGATGCAGCAGCAGAAACCTTTGCCAAACTACCCAAACCGGCACAGGACTCCCTGCTGGCTGCGTATTACGATACTACGAAAGGTATTGGTTATACCCTTGGCAGGACCAACATTCACAGCTGTGACTTTTCCAGTGATTCCTACACCTATATCAAGGAAGGCGACAGCACCCTGAGCACCTTTAGCCTGGCGCATGATGAGCAGTTTAAGATACCGCTTATTAAAAAAGCCATTACTGCAGCAGGTGGCAAGCTGCCCTTGCTGGTAAGCCCCTGGAGCCCGCCGGCCTTTATGAAAGATAATAACAGCATGCTGGGTGGCGGTAAGCTGCTGCCCGCTTACCGGCAGAATTGGGCCAACTATGTAGTGAAGTTCATTAAAGCCTTTGAAGAAAAAGGCATACCGGTATGGGGCCTTACCGTGCAGAATGAGCCCATGGCCAAACAAAAATGGGAATCCTGCATTTTCACCGCAGAAGAAGAAAGGGATTATATTAAAAGCTTCCTGGGGCCCACGCTGAAAAAGAATGGGCTGGAAAGCAAAAAGCTGATTGCCTGGGATCATAACCGGGATCTTATTTTCCAGCGCGCAACCACTATCCTGGAAGATGAAGAAGCCGCCAAATACGTATGGGGCATAGGTTTTCACTGGTATGAAACCTGGACCGGCGGCGACATGCAGTTTGATAACCTGCGGCTGGTGAACCAGGCCTTCCCGGACAAACACCTGGTATTCACCGAAGGCTGTAAAGAAAAATTCAGCATGGACAGCGTGAACAACTGGAGCCTGGGCGAACGTTACGGCCACTCCATGATCAATGATTTTAACAATGGCACCGTAGCCTGGATTGACTGGAACCTGCTGCTGGACGAACACGGCGGGCCTAACCACGTAGGCAATTTTTGTTTTGCACCGGTACATGCAGATACACAGAACGGTAAGCTCATTTATACCAATGCTTACTGGTACATTGGGCACTTCTCTAAATTCATACGCCCGGGCGCTAAACGTATTGGCGCTGCTGCCAGCCGCTGGCTGCTGCAAACAACAGCTTTCCAGAATACGGATGGCAGCATAGCAGTGGTAGTCATGAATACCTCTTCACAGAAGATCCCTTTCCAGCTATGGATCAAAGGGAAAGCAGCCGGTACGGAGAGTTTGCCGCATTCTATTATGACGATGGTGTTGTAGTGTGGTACGATTTTTCTGCACATACCCACATAAACGCAAACACCATGAAAAATTCCCCCAAAGAATACGCAATAATAGCCGGCGCCAGCGCCATTGCCGGCTCAAGAACCATGCTGGCGCCGGCTTTGGCCAACCCGGGTAATAAGCTGCTAACCGTTATGGCTGTTATGGAATTGTGTGGAGATAAAGTACCGGGGATGGGCAACCGCATTGCCATGCCCGGCCTCATAGGCCGTAGCATTTCCGGCGCCATTACCGGCGTTACGCTCAGCCGCCGCAGGCACAAAGATCCCTGGCTGGGCGGCCTGTTAGGTGCTGCCGGGGCATTGGCGCTAACGTATCTTACCTTTTATGCCCGCAAAGAATTAGTAAAGAGAACCGGCCTGCCAGACCCATTGGCAGGGCTGTTGGAAGATGTGCTGATGATAGCTGCCGGGAAAAAATTGCTGGCTAAATAAGATCGTATTACATTTATCTTACGATTATACTTATCTTAGGCAAAATAATCTACAGCTTATGTCACTACTGAATAACAACAACAAAAAGGGAAAAAAGGACAAAAAGCAAACGCCCAACGCCATTCCCGGGGCTACCAATTTTATGAAACCTAATAAAGCGGCCGGTAATGCTAAAAAACCAATGCGCACCGGCGGCACCCGTGGCAGCTGATTGTACTATCACGCCCAACAGCCCGTTTGGCAAAGGATACAAAGGAAAAGGCCGGAATCACTTCCAGCCTTTTCTTCTTTATAAAACCTATTATGCATGGGGCATCAGTTCTGTAATATCCACTGGCTGCTCTCAAAAAAATCCGGCACTGCCGTACATTGTGCAAACCCGCCCTGGTTTTCCACGTTCAGGTAAGTATTCTGCCATTCATTCTTCAACCGTACATTACCGTTATAGCCTTCCAGCTTCCAGTAGCTGCTGTAGTATGTATTGGGCACATCCGTGCTTTCTGCATAGGGGTACAGGTGCTCAATATTCAAATAGTGACTGGTAGCCAGGTTCTTAAACCGGATATGCCCGTTCACCGTTTCCTGCACCCACCTGTACTGGTTACCGCTATTGCCGGCGCTGTATTTCACCTGGCCGTTATCTTCATACAAATAGGTGCTTAACCATTTGTTTTTGATCAGCACACCCGTGCCGGTTGGCGGAGGATTGCTGCCACCCAGGGTATTCAGCAGGTTCTCCGCGCTGCCCGTTTGTAAATTGGCCAGGTAGGTAAATACCTGGTTCAGCTGCTGCTGTACACTGCCATTACCGGCATATTGCTTGCGCGCATTATACAGGCGGGTTACCAGCTCCAGCTCATGCTGGCCATAAGATACGCCCAGCTTTTGCTGCATAATGGTAAGGAAAGAGTAGCCATATTCGTCCGTTGGTTCTATGATAGTACCTTCCCCGTAATCGTTCCAGGTAGCAAATTGTATGATGTTCACGCTGGAGCTCAAAGCCTTATCCAGCATAGTGGAGAAGGTGCCGGTTCCGTTAAACGGAATTTGCCAGGTAGGGCCGTCAGCGCCACCGGCGGCGTAAAAGGAATTGAAACCGGGGTACACTACGCCAATGGATAAGGGAAAACTGCCGGCCTGCGCATAATAATTATTTACCACCGTAGGATGATCCTGGTAGATCCAGGGAAACTCGCCACCGGCGTTATTGCTGCCTACCTGGCCGGTAAAACCATATAAGGGTATCACTTTCGGGCGGGGATTTAACCCGTTCAGGATCACATCCCATTCAGCAGGCTGGTGAAAGGTAATAGGTCCAAAGTTCAGCACCACCGGTGCATTATTGGTTTTCAGGTAATTGCTTTGGTTAAAATAATTGCTTTGCATGTAGGTAAAATCGCCATGCGCATCAGTGGCCATACCGGGGTCCCAGTTGCGGTCCTCATGCACAATACCAAACTGCAGCCCTACAGCGCCCAGCTTATTGATCAGGGCATTGGAGTTGGCAAGGTTGTCCGGATAGTCATACCGCTGGCGGGTGCCCGGCCAGTCAATAAACACACCGTCTGCACCGGCATACTTCATTAAAAGCAGCTGGTATTCAATAATATCCGGATCGCCGGAAGCATAAGGTCCTGTTTTGGGATAGTAGTAGGCGGCAATCTGCCTTTTCCCGTTTACGATCACATCCGGGTTGCGGGTATTCATTTTCCAGTGATAACCCCAGGCGCCGCGGGAGGCCGGTGTTTCAAACCAGGGCATCCAGTGAATGAATATTTTTTTACCGGTGCTTTTAGGAATGGCCACTGCGCTGGCTGATACGCCGGTTAGCGCACCACGGCCTGTTAAAAGATCATTTTGCTGCAGGGATTTATTACATCCGAACAGCAATAGTGCACAACAACAGAAACAGATAAGGGTTCTCATGTAAAAAGATATTTAGTTAGTGGAATAAAGGCGCAACCGCCATTGAATAAGTGAACAGGTTTTCAGATATGTATGAATAGGTTTTCAGGGATGGAAAATAGGCAGATGCCGGAAACCGGCATAATTATATGTGAAAAATATAATGACAATGGAGATACGATTCTAAAAGAATAGCTGGCTATCAAGGGATTGGGGAACGGCAGGTATGGGGAAAATATAACGGGTTAACGATGTTTAAACAGGGCGGCCGCTCCCATCCCGGAAAGCGGCCGCTATGTAATTACTCGCTCCAGGGTGAATGCAGGATCTCATCGCAAAAATTCTTACGCTTAAAACCAGGGATCATGAAAGCGCATACATCGGCCTTAATATTCCCGTAAGTAGTATCTGTTTTATGTGCAAAACCGCTGAAGAAAGTGGGAATGATCTTTTGCTTAAAATTATCCCGCGGGAAAGCGCTCACAATAGCTTCCCTGTTCTCTGCAGATAAATGTTCATACCCCTTTCCCACAACATCCAGGCCCACACCGGCATTCAGCAGCGCCACCTCCGGCTCCTTATATTCTGCAATACCAACAGTGGTATGTAACGCAATGCTATCCCATACCAGCTGCAGGGAAGCCGGCGGCAGGCCATGGCCTTTCAGGAAATCGCGGGCCGCACTGGCGCCGTCTACTTCAAAACGTTTATCAGGGCTGCTGTAATGCGGCACCAGGCCCAGGTCGTGAAATACGGCGCTTACATATAATAGCTCCGCATCGTATTTTACTCCGCGGCGCTGCCCGTTGAGCGAAGAAAATAAGAATACCCGTAAAGAATGGTTGTAAATAAACGCTGTACCGTATTCCAGTAATAATTCCGTGGCTTGCTGCGCGATGGTGCTGTCAGGCAGGGTGATACCCGCTACAGACCGCTGTTTCAAAACTGACATAATATTAATTTTTGCATTCAAAATTATGCCCCTTCCGCCCGCAGGTAAATATCAAAAACAACGTATCAGATACCAATTTCTGCAAACTGCTTTTTATAGGCAGCGGGCGACTGGCTGGTATTTTTCTTAAAAAAATTACTGAACTGGTAAGGGCTGGCAAAATTCAGGGAAAAGGATATTTCCTTAATAGGTTGTTCGGAGAATTGCAGCAGGCGCTGGGCTTCCACTATCAGCCGGTGGTTGATCAGCTCTTTGGCGCCTTCGCCGCCATATTGTTTGCATACCTCCGTGAGCTTTCGTGTGCTCAGGCCCAGCTTTTCCGCATAGGCGCTTACGTTATGCTGCCGGTGATATTCCTGGTTCACCAGCTCCAGGAAACGCTGGTACAGCCGGTAATCATGGTTATGGGTGCTGATAGTTAACAGGGACCGGAGGTTGGCTGCCTTAATAATAATGATCTTTAAAAAGGCGGCCAGCACATCCGGCTTATTAGAGTAACTATCGGCCTGGTATTCTTCCAGCAGGTGCTGCATAATTTTAGTGAGGGAGGCGCCGGCATCATCATCCAATACCAGCAGCTGCTGCAGCCGGGCGTTATTGAACAAAGTGGCTTTACAGTTGCGCGCGCTGGCGGGTGTTCTTTCCCAAAAGGCATCGCTGAAACTTAATACATAACCCTGCAAAAGATGGTTGTTCTGCACCTGGTACATTTGTCCGGCAGCCATTAACAGCAGCTGTCCGGGAGCAATGGTATAAAGGGTACCGTCAATATTCAGAATGCCTTTGCCACCGGTTACCCATACCATCATGTGGTAAGGATTGCGGTAGCTGTTATTAAGCATAAAAATTTGGGCGTGCAGTTCGCGTATATCAAAGGCCAGGTCCTGCATATGCCTGGCAGCTGCTAACTCCTGGATCTTCATGTTAAGATTTCTTCCACAAAGTTACAACCCTTCATCCTCTTTAGCCAGGCGTAGTAATTTTTCGGGGCTGATGATGGCGATCTCTTTATCCGCAATGGTAATAATGCGGTCCTGCACCAGCTCACTCAGGGTGCGGAATACCGTTTCATAGGTGGCGCCGGTATAGGCCGCCAGGTCGTTCCGGCTGATCTTCATATTCAGCACACCGCTGGTATTAAAGCCAAACTTGCCGTGCAGTAATAATAAGGCATTGGCCACGCGCCCTTTTACGGACATATGCGCCAGGTTGCGCATGTGCCTTTCGGATTCCTGCAGCTCGCTGGCATAAAACAGCATCAGCTCATATAAAAAGGTATGGTTCACCTGCAGGCTGGACTGGAAAAAGGCCATATCCACATAACAGATGGTTACCGGTTCCAGCGCGGTGGCGGATATAGGGTATACCAGCTCCTGCCCAACCCCGCGGTGCCCTACAATATCGCCCTTTTGCGCAAACCGTACTATCAGCTCCTTATCCTTACCCCAGTGTTTATGCACCTTTACCTTACCTGCATATACGAAATAAATGCCCGTTACCTTATCGCCTTCCTTAAAAAGCATTTCCCCCTTTTTAAGGGAAAAATTGCGGCGGTGCGCTTCCACGGCGGGTGTCCATTCCTTCAGGCAAAGCCGGCATAACATGCAGGTGGTAAGATCACAGCCTTGTTTGTCTTTCTTCATTTGGGAGATTGTGCTGCAAATTTGCAGTTAAATGCTGGATATTGGCAGCCAGCATAGAAGGATGCAGCCGTACCACCTCCCCCACAACTATCACGGCCGGGTTGTTAAGCCCCTCGTACTGCGCTTTCAAGGTTATATTCTGCACCGTGCCTATTACGATCCTTTCCCTTTCCGTAGTGCCTTCCTGTATAATGGCCACCGGGGTGCTGCTTTTGCCATGGGCGGCAAAAATATCCATAATAGCCTCCAGCTTGCTCATAGCCATTAATATAACAATGGTAGCGGTGGAGCGGGCGGCCAGCTGTATATCATCAGAAATATCGCCATTGCGCGTAGTGCCGGTGGTAACCCAAAAGCTTTCTGCCACCCCGCGGCAGGTAAGCGGTATCATTTGGCTGGCCGGTACTGCCAGGGCGCTGGATATGCCCTGCACCATCTGTACAGGGATGCCTGCGCTGCGGGCAGCTTCCATTTCTTCTGCCGCCCGGCCAAATATAAAAGGATCGCCCCCCTTTAACCGTACCACATGTCCATAGGCCAGCGCATCTTCCACAATCAGCTGGTTTATTTCCTGCTGGCTAAGGGCATGGCAGCCATACCGTTTGCCGGTAAAGCGGATAATGGCGTCCGGCGCGGCATATTCCAGCAGGGCTTTGTTGGCCAGCGCATCGTACAGGATCACTTTAGCCTGCCCGATAGCGCGCATGGCTTTTACCGTTATGAGCTCCGGATCACCGGGCCCTGCCCCTACCAGGGTCAAAAGAGGATTGACCATAAAATTCATATTAAATAAATAATTATATGATATATATCACGAAACTGCTATAAAATTAAATTATAAATGTCTAATTTCATGATACGAATCACAAAAACACTTCAAATTTTTACAACTTTAGCGAATTAACATTATATATAATTTTTACTAATATAAAGAAAGCTTTTTTTATCTCTTATTCTCTAAATATCCCGGGCAATGAAAATTGTAATTATAGGTAACGGCATGGTAGGTTACAAGTTTTGTGAAAAAATGATAGCCAAGGCTGCCCCCGGCACGGTAGAACTGGTTGTTTTTGGTGAAGAGCCCCGTCCTGCCTACGACCGGGTACATTTAAGCGCCTTCTTTTCCGGGAAAACAGCTCAGGACCTGGAAATGGCCCCCGCCAGCTGGTATATAGATAATAATATACGCCTGCACCTGGGCGATCCCGTACAATCCATAGACCGTGAGCACAAAACCGTTCATTCCCATAAAGGTTTTACAGAAACTTATGACTACCTGGTAATGGCCACCGGTTCCGCCGCTTTTGTACCTAATATTCCAGGGGTGGATAAAAAGGGCGTATTTATATACCGCACCATTGAGGACCTGGAACTAATGCTGGACTATGCCCCCAAAGCCACCACCGGCGCCGTAATTGGCGGCGGCCTGCTAGGCCTGGAAGCAGCCAAAGCATTATTGGACCTGGGCCTGCAAAAAACGCACGTGATAGAATTTGCTTCACGCCTGATGCCCCGGCAAATTGATGACAGTGGCTCCCGCCTGCTGCAGGGCAAGCTGGAAACCCTGGGCCTGCAGGTACATACCAGCAAACAAACCACCTCCATAGTAGGGGATGATGTGATCACCGGCCTGCAGTTCGCCGACGACAGCATTCTGGAGGCAGACATGCTGGTAATATCTGCCGGTATACAGCCACGCGATGAGCTGGCCCGCCTGTGCGGCCTGGAAATAGGCCACCGGGGCGGCATTGTAGTGAACGACCAGCTGCAGACCACCGATCCCTTCATTTACGCTATTGGCGAATGCGCCTTATATAATGGTATGATCTACGGGCTGGTAGCCCCCGGTTATGAAATGGCCGAGGTAGTAACCACCCATATCTTAGGCGCGCACAAAGCCTTTACCGGTTTTGATATGAGCACCAAGCTGAAGCTGATAGGTGTGGATGTAGCCAGCTTCGGCAACCCTTTCACCCCTGCCGACCAATGCCGCAGCATTGTGTTTGAAGATACCATGAAGGGCGTTTACAAACGCATTAACATCACCCCCGACGGGCAGCACCTGCTGGGGGGTATATTAATAGGTGATGCAGATGCCTATAACATGCTGCTGCAAACCGCCAAAAATAAAGTGATACTGCCGCCCAACCCGGAAGATGTGCTGCTGGGCGCCCGCGGCGGACAAGAAGCTGCCGGGGCCGGCGTGTTGGGCCTGCCGGATGATGCCACCATTTGCAGCTGCGAAAATGTAAGCAAAGCCGCCATTTGCAATGCAGTAATAGATGGCCACGAAACCCTGGACGCCGTAAAGAAATGCACCAAAGCAGCTACCTGCTGCGGCGGCTGCGCCCCCATGGTAAAGGACCTTATTACCAGCACCATGAAATCGCAAGGCAAATACATCCGCAACGTGATCTGCGAACATTTTGACTACTCACGCCAGGAGCTGTTTGACCTGGTAAAGATAAAAGAGCTGCGCTCCTTTGATACCGTGCTGGATCATTACGGCCATGGCGAAGGTTGCGAGATCTGTAAACCCACGGTGGCCAGCATACTGGCCAGCCTGTGGAATGAGATGATCCTGGCCAAAGGCAATGATACCGCGCAGGACTCCAACGACCGTTACCTGGCTAACATACAAAAAGGCGGCACCTACTCTGTAGTGCCCCGCGTGCCCGGTGGGGAAATTACCCCGCGGCAGCTGATGGTAATAGCGCAGGTAGCAGAAAAATATAATCTCTACACCAAAATAACCGGTGGTCAACGCATAGATATGTTTGGAGCGCACGTAAGCGAACTGCCGCTGATCTGGGAAGAGCTGGTAGCGGGAGGTTTTGAAAGCGGCCCTGCTTACGGCAAAGCATTGCGCACGGGAAAAAGCTGCGTGGGGAGCACCTGGTGCCGCTTTGGGCCGCATGACAGTGTTAGCTTTGCCATACAGATAGAGCAGCGCTACCGCGGCTTACGCGCCCCACACAAATTAAAATCCGCCGTAAGCGGCTGTATCCGTGAATGCGCAGAAGCACAGTCAAAAGACTTTGGCATCATTGCCACGGAAAAAGGCTGGAACCTGTACGTATGCGGTAATGGCGGCTCCAAGCCACAGCATGCGCTGCTGCTGGCCGGCGATGTGGACAGCGCTACGTGTATCCGTTACATTGACCGCTTCCTGATGTTTTACATTAAAACCGCCGATCCTTTAACCCGCACTGCTACCTGGCTTAATAAGCTGGATGGAGGTATTGAATACCTGCGCAATGTAGTGGTGAATGATAGCCTGGGCATTGTAGCCCAGCTGGAAGCTGAAATGCAGGTGCTGGTGGATAATTACAGGTGCGAATGGAAAGAGGTGGTGGACAGCCCTGAGCTGCGCAAACGCTTCTCGCACTTCGTAAATGCACCGGAAGAAAAAGATCCTACTGTACAATTTGAAAACTTACGTGAACAAAAGAAAGCCGCTAACTGGGCCAAATAATTACCAACCAAAAAACACCTTATATGTCATTACACAACACAGCAACCATTAACTGGTTCTTTGCCTGCAAAGTAGAAGATGTGCCGGCCAACGGCGGTGTGTGCGTAAAGTACCTGGATGAACAGATCGCGCTGTTTCACTTTCCCCGGCGGAATGAGTGGTACGCCACACAGAACCTTTGTCCGCACCGGCAGCAAATGGCCCTTAGCCGCGGCATGACGGGCACACAGGGAGGCGAGCCTAAAGTAGCCTGCCCCTTTCATAAAAAATCATTTTCGTTGGTAGATGGGCGTTGCCTGTCGGACGATACAGAATGCGCGCTCAATACCTACCCCGTAAAGATTGAGGACGACCGGGTATACATTGGTATTGTAAACGGGCGGGATACTGAAACCGTAATGGCATAGGACATATAATGATGAAACCCGGTAGCTGGCAGGCTCCGGGCTTCTGATTTTAAAATGATTGGCATCACATTTAAAACCAACCAAAGTTAATGAAAAAAATGTTCCTTGGTGGCGCGTCTTCACTTCTTTTAGGCGCCTGCTGTTACCAGCCTTGTCATGCACAGCTGGCTATCAGCGCCCAGCTGCGAACGCGCACTGAACTGCGCGACGGCCAGGGCTCCCCCCTCCCACAAGGCGCCACACCCGCCGTATTTACCTCCCAGCGTACCCGCTTAAGTGCAGGTTTTACTACGTACCGCATCCAGTTTGGGCTAACCCTGCAGGATGTACGTGTCTGGGGACAGGACGCTTCTACCATTAACCGTACTACCACCGCCAACAACAATGGCCTGATGCTGCACGAAGCCTGGGCCGAAATACTGCTGACAGATACTACTTTAAAAAGCCAAAGCCTTAAGCTGAAAATAGGAAGGCAGGAGCTGCTGTATGATGACAGCCGCCTGCTGGGCAACCTGGACTGGGCACAACAGGCCCGCCGCCACGATGCTGCCGTATTAAAATATGAGCGCAAAACCTGGATGTTACATGCCGGCGGCGCATTTAACCAGAATAAGGAAAATGCATCCAACACCATTTATGATCCTGCACCAGCCGGTAATTATACCGGTAATACCAATGGGGGCAATAGTTACAAGAGTTTAGAGTTCTTATACGCCGGTAAAAAGCTGGCTGCAGGTAATGTTTCTTTCCTGTTCCTGGCAGATCAGTTTTCCCGCTACCATACTGACAGTGTGAACAATGCGCCCGTGAAAACCTGGGAAGGGCCTACTTATAACCGCATGACCACCGGCCTGTATTTCAACAATGCTTTTCAGCGCCTTACGCTTACTGCAGCTGCTTACTACCAGTTCGGTAAAAATGCAGATGGCCGCAACCTGAGCGCCACCCTGCTTTCCGGCGCCTTCCAGTATGCGCTTACCAATACCTTTAGCGCAGGTGCAGGAGCAGACTATACTTCCGGCGGCGGCAGCGGCAACACCAGTCATGCATTTGACCCGCTATATGGTACCCCGCATAAATTCTGGGGCAATATGGATTATTTCTACGTAGCCAATGGTTTTGGCAGCCGTGGTTTGCAGGACTATTATGTAAAAACAAAATGGAAGCCCAACACCAAATGGGTGGTAATGGCCGATGCGCATGAATTTCTCAGCGCCAACACCATTCCGGTTGCAGAAACTAAACCGGCGCTTTCCCGTCAGCTGGGCACAGAGGCCGACCTGACCGCTGTTTTTACACTTACGCCCATGATCTCTTTTGAAGGAGGTTACAGCCATTACTGGAGCACCAACTCCTTAACAGCTGCCAGCGTAAAAAATATAGCGGATGCAAAAAGTAATAGTAACTGGGCCTACCTGATGATCAACATCCGGCCCTCATTCCTGTTCAAATAATCAACCAAAAAAAATTATTTATGGCGAATGTATCTAACACACAACCGCTGCAAAAAATAAAACTCTTTAGCCTGGACACGCTGCAAATGCGCACCTTTCACATTACCTGGCTGATGTTCTTTGTATGCTTTTTTGTCTGGTTTGGCCTGGCGCCTTTAATGCCTACCATCCGTGCAGACCTGGGGCTTAGCAAAGCGCAGGTAGGCAACATTATTATAGCTTCTGTTTCAGGCACCATCATAGCCCGTTTGATCATTGGTAAGCTGTGCGATACCTGGGGGCCGCGGAAAACTGCTGTACGCCTGCTGCTGGTAGGCGCCATACCGGTGCTCCTGGTAGGTTTGGCAAAGGATTATACTACATTCTTACTGTTCCGTTTAGCCATCAGCGTAATAGGCGCTTCTTTTGTGGTAACGCAGTTCCATACTTCCATGATGTTTGCACCCTCCATTAAAGGCACCGCCAATGCTATTACCGGCGGATGGGGCAACCTGGGCGGCGGTATTACCAACATGGTAATGCCCCTGATCTTTGCCGCTATTGTTGGTTTCGGGTATACAAAGGAAGAAGCATGGCGTTATGCAATGATAATACCTGCCATCATGATGCTGCTGGTAGCTTTCCTGTACTACCGTTACACCAAAGATACCCCTGCGGGCAACTATGATGAAATTGACCGCACTGCCAGCAAAGGCAGCACGGACTGGTCTATACTGGCCGACTGGCGCATATGGGCGCTTACCATGGCCTATGCCATGTGTTTTGGTATGGAGATCACCTTTGATAATGTAGCCTCCCTGCATTTTGTAGATACCTTTCATTTATCGCAAAGCAGCGCAGGCTTATGGGCTGGTGTATTTGGCGCTATGAACATTTTTGCCCGTGCGCTGGGCGGCATTGTGTCTGATAAAGTAGGCGCCAAAGCCGGTATGAAAGGCAAAGGACGTTTGCTGGCGCTGGTGCTGCTGGCAGAAGGCGCCGGCCTGCTGGTTTTTGCACAGGCCAATTCCTTAGTGCTGGCCATTGTAGCTATGCTGGGTTTTGCCCTGTTCCTGAAAATGGCTAATGGCGCCACCTACGGCATTGTACCTTTTATTAATGAAAAAAATGTAGGGCTGGTAAGTGGTATTGTAGGCGCAGGTGGTAACCTGGGTGGTATGCTGTTCGGCTTTTTATTTAAGTCAGAGCACATCACCTACGTGCAGGCGTTCACGTATATCGGTTACATTGTAATAGCCGTATCCGTAGTAGTAATGATCACCAGCTTTACAAAAAGCAGCGTTGCTAAAACCGCGCCTTTAGGGCCGCAGGTAGCGCTGGCGGAATAATTTTTAACCCGGGGCCGGCTAAAGCCGGCCCCCTCAATTAACGTGCATGCCGGCATCTTTTAAAACAACCTGTTGTTATTGCGGCGTAGGCTGCGGCATAGTAGTACAGCAGAACAGACAGGGTAAGCTGGAGGTGAGCGGGGATAAAGATCACCCGGTGAACCGGGGTATGTTATGCTCCAAAGGCATGAACCTGCACTATACGGTTATGGATACCAGCGACCGGCTGTTGTACCCCGAGATGCGCTACAACAGGCAAATGCAACGGCAGCGCGTAAGCTGGGACCAGGCGCTGGAACGTACCGCCGCAGTGTTTAAAACCATTATTGCGCAGCACGGCCCGGAATCGGTAGCTTTTTATGCCAGCGGGCAATGCCTCACGGAAGAATATTATGTGATCAATAAGCTGATAAAGGGTTTTATTGGC
>NZ_JAGXJN010000020.1:0-17612 GCF_019091455.1 Chitinophaga sp. GbtcB8 | reverse complement strand
AGCAATAATATAGATACCAACTCACGCCTGTGCATGAGCAGCGCAGTAGCCGCTTATAAAATGGCTTTGGGGGAAGATGCGGTACCCGTGTGTTATGATGATATTGAGCTGGCCGACTGTATTTTTGTGGCCGGCGCCAACCCTGCCTGGTGCCATCCTATTTTATGGCGGCGGGTAGAAGCCGCAAGGGCAGCCAATCCTAACCTGAAGATCATTGTAAGCGACCCCCGTGCCACACAAACCTGCGCACAGGCCAATGTGCACCTGCAGCTGCGCCCCGGCACCGACATTGTTTTACACCACGCAATAGGACGTATATTAATTGAGAACGGTTATACAGATGTTTCATTCATAGAACAGCATACAGAAGGTTTTGCCGCTTACCGGGAAACAGTAATGCAGCGCACTGTAGCAGAAGCAGCCGTTATCTGCGATGTGCCGGAAAGCGCCATCCGCGAAGCAGCCCGCTACATGGGGCAGGCCAAAGGTTTTATTACCATGTGGACCATGGGCCTGAACCAAAGCGCTGTAGGAGTGCGCAAAAACCTGAGCCTTATTAACCTGAACCTTATTACCGGGCATATTGGAAAACCCGGCAGCGGTCCCTTTTCATTAACCGGGCAGCCCAATGCCAAGGGCGGCCGCGAAGTAGGCGGCCTGGCCAACCTGCTGCCCGCACACCGCCTGCTGAATAACCCGGAGCACCGCGCAGAAGTGCAGGCTTTCTGGAACAGCAACCCTATTTCCCCTAAACCAGGGTTAACAGCCACGCAAATGTTTACCGCGCTGAATGAAGGTAAGCTTAAAGCCATCTGGATCGTAGGTACTAATCCGTTAGTGAGCCTGCCGGATGTACGTTTTGCAGAAGCAGCGCTGCAAAAGGCAAAGTTTGTAGTGGTGCAGGAAATATCCAATAAACCGGAAACACTCCGTTATGCGGATGTAGTATTACCTGCTGCTGCCTGGGCTGAGAAAGAAGGCACCATGACAAATGCAGAACGCCGCATCAGCTACCTGCATAAGATCACGGATGCACCGGGACAGGCCCTACCGGATGCGGAGATCATTTGCCGCTTTGCCCAAAAAATGGGCTATCATGGTTTTGATTTCAATTCCTTTTCAGAAATATATGAAGAACATACCCGGCTCACAACCGGTACCCGTATAGATATCAGCGGGCTGGATTACAATACCCTGCAGGCAAAACGCAGCGTACAATGGCCCTATCCTAAAAGCAGCGCAGGCAAAGGCACACCCAGGCTGTTTACAGATCACCGGTTCTATACACCATCATCTAAAGCAATTATTCATTCCTTTGAAGATGGTAATACCTCTGTACCAACAGATGATACCTTACCGCTGATACTCACCACCGGCCGTATCCGCGACCAATGGCATACCATGAGCAAAACCGGTAAGGTGAACCGGCTAAAGCAGCATATTGCCAGCTCCTTTTTAGAGATACACCCGGAAGATGCCCGCCAGCGGCACATTGCACAGGACGATATTGTAGAAATATTCAATGGTAACGGTAACGTACGTGTGAAAGCCAGGCTAAGCACGGACATAAAAAAGGGTGTGGTATTCCTGCCTATGCACTGGGGTAAGGTATTACAAAGTGACCTGAACCGGGCCAATAATCTTACCCATGCGCTGGTAGATCCTATCTCCGGGCAGCCGGACCTGAAATTCTCTGCCGTGCAGGTACAGCGCTACCGCAAACCCGCGCAAAAGATAGTGATCATAGGCGCAGGAGCTGGCGCCAGTGGTTTTGTACGGGCCTACCGCGCCATGAACAATACCGATGAAATAGTAGTGTTCAGCAAAGAGGACCAGCCTTTTTACAACCGGGTAATGTTACCGGATTACATTAGCGGTACGCAGCAATGGCAACAGCTGGTAAAAATGACGGACGATGAAGAAGCCCGCTTAAACATTACCTTACACCGCGGCATCAGCATTACCCATATTGACCGCTCACATAAAATATTGACCGACAGCCAGGGCAATACGCATACCTACGATGTGCTGATCATGGGCACGGGCAGCCGGGCAGCCACCTTAAAAGATACTCCGCCGCTGAAAGGCATTTTCACCATGCGCAACCGCTATGATGCTGATGCTTTTGTAAAACACCTGGACCCTGAAAAAGGGGGAGTACTGATCGCTGGTGCAGGCCTGCTGGGTATAGAGCTGGCCGCCTCCCTGCGTGAAATGAACATAGCCGTTACTGTTATACAGCGTACTTCCCGTCTTATGGACCGGCAGCTGGATGCGCTCGCCAGCCAGCTGGTATACGAAGAGCTGACCGACCGTGGCATAGAGATCATATACAACGATGAAATAGAACGTTTCATTGGCCTGCATGCCCTGGAAGGCATACAGCTGAAAAGCGGGCAGCAGATAGCCTGCCAGGCCTTTGTAGCTACTATAGGCACCGTACCTAATACAGAGCTGGCGCAGGCCTGCCACCTTGACTGCAAACGCGGTGTAGTGGTGAATGAATACCTGCAAACCAGCGATCCTGGTAATTTTGCCATTGGCGAAATAGCAGAGTTCAACGGCACGTTGTATGGTATTACCGCAGCAGCTGAACAGCAGGCGGCCGTAGTGGCCCGTTACCTGTGTGGCGACATTAGCAGCTATTACGAAGGCTCTGTGTTCATGAACATTTTAAAAATGCATGGCACCGACGTTTGCTCACTGGGTATGGTGAATACCCCGGACGATCCGGCTTATGAGGAAGTAGTGTTTATAGACAAAGCCAAACGTTATTACAAAAAGTGTATTATCCATAACGACCGGCTGGTAGGCGCTATACTGATTGGCGATAAATCTGAGTTCGTTGAGTTCCGGGAGCTGATGCAAAACAATATGGAGCTGAGTGATAAACGCCTGGAGCTATTACGCTCCGGTAAAAAGGCAGAACCGGTTATCGGCCCGCTGGTATGCTCCTGTGGCAATGTAGGAGAAGGCAATATCTGCAATAAAATAAAAGAAGGCCATACCACGCTGGAAAGTGTTTGCAAAGCATCCGGTGCAGGGCAGGGCTGTGGCAGCTGCCGGCCGGAAATACAGGCTATCCTGGACAGCACATTAAAAGCGCCGGCCACCACCACTAAAAAACAACTGATAAAAGCAGTTATCTGATGGGGAGAACACGTACCATACATATTAATTTTACGGGCGGCATCATCTCGCCCGGGCATTTGCAGGAAGCGCTGGAAATAGCGGCCGGTGCCGGTGTTACCGATGTACGTTTTGGACTACGGCAGCAATTACTGATAGATGTACCTGTTAAAAATTTTAAACAGTTCAGCACCCAGTGCAAACAACAAAGGATCGCTTTTTACGAAGAAGAGGAAGGGCCTAATATTACCAGCTCTTACCCTGCTGCCGGTATTTTTATTACAGACGGCTGGCTAAGCGAAGGCATTTATAAGGATGTGTTTGACCTGTTTGATTATACACCGGCATTAAAACTAAACATCTGCGATAGCCGGCAAACCTTTGTGCCCTTTTTTACCGGACATATTAACTGGATTGCCTCTGAGCATGCGCACTACTGGCATTTGTTTGTACGCTTCCCTGGTACAGATCAGCTGCTGGCCTGGCCGGAGCTGGTGTACACCAACCACATTGCCCGGGTAAGCCGGCAGGTGGAAACGCTGGTACAAAACGGCGAAACTAACCTGTACGAGCAAACGAAAGGCTCCCTGGAATACATGGGCCGCCCCCTGAGCAAGGAACTGGAGCTGCCCCGTTTTCACCTGCCGTATTATGAAGGTTTTAACCGTTATAATAATGGTTACTGGCTGGGCATTTACCAGCGGGATGAGCTTTTTCCCCTTTCTTTCCTGCAGGATATTTGCGCCATTTGCCTGGAAACCCGCACCGGACAGCTGTACGCTACCTCCTGGAAAACCATCATCATTAAAAATATAGATCCGGCGCACCGTAACCTGTGGGATTATACGCTGGGCAAACACCGCATTAATGTGCGGCATGCAGCCAATGAGCTGAACTGGCAGGTAGAAGATAATTCAGCGGACGGGCTGGTGCTGAAGCGCCATATCATCCGCCATTTTGATATTGAAGATGTGCGTACCTACGGGCTTTGTTTCAGCGTACGTATGCAGTCTGCTTCCGGGCAGTTCGGATCTGTGGTGATCCGTAAGCTGGAGAATAAATATAACAGCAGGCTGAAATACCTGCAGCGTTATGATATCCTGTACACACCCGGCTTTAACCCCAATACCTCTACCCTGCTCATGTACCGGGAGCAGGTGGCTAAAGAGCACCTGGGCCCTTACCTGGTATCCTTATGTAAAGAGTTTTATGAGCAGGGCAGCGAAACCAATATTTTACAGGCCTTTGTAAGCAGTAAGGAAGCGGCTACTCCCCTGCAGCAGCCTGATAAAAAATTGCACCAGTGCAGCCAATGCCTGAGCGTGTATGATGAAACGTTAGGAGAAGCAGAGCAGGACATCACACCGGGTACGCCGTTTGATGCCTTACCGGATTCTTTTAGCTGCTCCCTGTGCGGCGCTGCTGCCAGCGCTTTTGAAGAGATCAGTGAAAGCACCCTGGGTGTTAAGCTTTAAAATATTTTAATTACATCCAGGTAAAAGGATCGCCGGAAACAATATGCGTAACCGGCACACCGGGGATCTTAGGTTTTAACCAGTCCACCAGCCAGTCCATACCCGGTTCTTCACTCACGGAATGGCCTAATACTATCAATGCGGTTTTGCCGCCCATTTGCCGCGCATCACGGATGTATTCTGCGGTTTCCCATTCATGCACCTCCCCTACTATCAACACATCGGGCTGCTCTTTTTCCACGATGGAGATCTGTGTTTGCCCGCCGGCAGCGCCAGGCAGTAAAGCAATACGGGCGCAGGTTTGCGACAGGTCGCCTATCACTCTTACATGTTTAATAGCCAGGGTTTGTTCCAGGTGTGCTACCAGCTTTTCTAAAGTAAGGGGCGGCATTTGCAGGATCCTTTGCCCGGGTTTATAGTACTGCAGCCAGCCTGCTTTTTTCAGCACGCCGTAACCAATACCATCCGGCTCTACGGAATGCCAGTAATCATGAAAGCGCCATACGGTAATATTATACTTTTTGAGCAGGGCCTGTTTTTGCTGCACCACATGGTTGTTGGCTACATAGTTCACATCATCCAGGTGATTATAAAAGGTAGGCTCATGGGCAATAATGAAATTAGCTTTCAGCTTTGCGGCTTCCTCAATTACCCGTACCGTGGCAAACATGGTGGTAACAATACCGGTAACGGTCTGCTGCTCATCGCCGCTCTTAAGCGTATCTACCGTTGTTTTAAAAGGCGCACCGGGTACTTCCTTTAAGATAATATCCATTACTTCCTTAATGGTATATTTCTTTTGCTGCAAGGCCATGGCAAAACCTGGTATGTTCAGCAAAGTAGCGGCAGCAGATGCTTTCAGGGCATTGGTAATAAAGGCCCTTCTTCCTGGATCATTTTTCATACGGGAATTTTTTATATAAGGGTCAGGTGTATTTAATAATACCGTTCTCTTTGCAAAAGGTAAGCACTTCCTCCATATTCCCGGCCTGGAACTTACGCAGAATGTTCAAACGGTGCGCTTCTACTGTACGTACGCTTACGTTCAATGATTCCGCAATTTCCTTGTTGCTCAGGTCTTCATCTATCTTTTTCAGGATCTGCTCCTCTCTTTTGGAAAGGGATATTTCCACGTTTGCAGCTGTTTTAAGGCCGGATGTTTTTTGCAGGTCCTGGTATTTTTTCACCAGCACATCCGATACATCGCCAATGAAATAAAACTTGCCTTTATGCACAGTGCGGATGGCATGCAGGAAGATCTTGTTGCTGGTATCCTTCAAAATATAGCCGCTGGCGCCCATTTCCAGCGCTTTGGCCACATAGTCAGGGCTATCATACAAGCTAAAGAAAAGGATGCGGCTCAGTGGCTGCTGTTTTAAAATGGCCTGGCTGGTTTCAATGCCATTAATGCCCGGCATGCGGATATCCATGATAATTACTTCCGGCGTTACGGTAGTAAGCGACTGTAAAGCCATTTCTCCATCACCGGCCTCCCCTACTACTTCCATGTCCTGCTCACTGTCTATCAGCTGTTTTAGCCCGTTCCTGAATATTTCATGGTCATCTACCAGGAAAACTTTTATGCGCGTGGTCATAGTCATACTAAAGGAATTTCCAGTTGAACAATAGTGCCTTTCCCTGGTTGGGCATTTAAGTTAAAGGTACCGCTGAGTAGTTCTGCACGCTCTTTCATGCCGCGTATACCATTCATTTTCTTGGCCAGGTTCTTTAAATGTAATTGTTGGTTATCAAAATAAAAACCTTTGCCATTATCCTTTATCATCAGGTTCAGGTAATGGCCGGAGGTATCAATAAATATTTCCACGCGGGAGGCCTGGGAGTGTTTGATCACGTTATTCAACCCTTCCTGCAAAATGCGGTACACGCTTATTTCCAGCTCTCTTGACAGCGGGCCGGGATGTATGTTGGTATCCAGCAGGAAATCCATTTTATGGTTGGCATCTTTACAGGTGGTTACCAGGTCTTCAATGGCGGAGAGCAAGCCAAAATCTTCCAGCACGCTGGGCAGCAGGTCTGAGCAGATACGCCGAGTTTCTGTGATCAGCTTTGCCAGCATCATGTTTACCATAGCTACTTCCGGGTCGGGCTTACTGGTACGGTCCTGTATCTGTTCCAGCTTCATACGCAGGCTGGTAAGCATTTGCCCAATGCCGTCATGGATCTCTGCCGTGATGCGCTTACGCTCTTTTTCCTGCCCGTTAATGATGGCATAGGATCTTATTTTTTGCTCCACCCCTTCCCGCCGGATCTTTTCTTCCATCAGCAGCTGGTTTTCCCGCTCTGTATTTTTACGGTTGGTAATATCAGTGCCTATCAGCAGGTATTGATACAAATTGCCGGCATTATCAAATACCGGCATCAAGGTAACATCCAGCCAAAAGCCCGTACCATCGGATGCATTATCAAATATTTCATCCTGCCATACTTCTGTTTGTTTTTTACTGTCGCGGATGTGTTCATAGATCACGCTTTCACAGCCGCCCATGTTATTGTAAAAAACCTGTTTGCCGCGCAGCTCCTGTATACTGTATTTGGTAACATGGCAGTACTTATCATTGGCATATACAATATTCCCTTCAGGATCTGTTTTTACCAGGTAGGTGGCTTTGTCCAGCGCATAGTTCATTTCCCGCAGCTCCTTATAGGATTCTTCCATGCGGGCATTGGCATCCTGCAGCTTTTCTGATAAACGTTTGGACGTTTCTTCTGAAGATACTAACCCTACCACTACTTTTTTAATGTGAATGGCCAGCGGATAAAAAATAAAAATAGCTTCCAGCGCCAGGGTAAACAGCACCAGCGCCAGCATCAGGTAATCGATCTGTTTCAGCTGGCTGATACGCTCTTTGGAAAAGCGGTCGTAATCAAACACAATCAGCTCCATGCCCAGCAGGTAGGATTGCTCATAATCCAGGATGGTTTTTACATAGGGGCGTATCAGCTGTGGATTAAATACTTTGGAGGTATCCAGCACCGCTACAATATGTTCTGCAGCATTCATCATTTCCTTACGGGGATGGCTGATGAGGTCAAACATGGTATTGATCTCCTCCATGTTATCCGTAGGCAGGTTCAGGAAGCGGCTGCCCATTTCCAGGCCCTCCTGCGCTTTTTCCCATTGTTTAAGGGTATTTACAAACTCTTTGCGGCTAATATCGTATTCATAACCATATTCCAGCATTAACGCAGTTTTGCTCAGCGTTTGGCTGTAGGTACGCAGGCGGGCGGCAAAGTTAATAACATGGGAATCGTCCATGGAGCGGTTCAGGTGCTGCTGTATGCGCACCTGGCTCACCACGGACAACACGGCAATGAAGGTTAACGCGATGCCATACCGGATAGTAAAGTGCTTAAAGATCTTATTGCCTTCAGATATGATCATAAAATCACTTTTCATTAAGTAAAACAGATTGCCCCTTAAAATATCAAATCTGCCGGTTAAATTCAAATGCAGGCGCCGCCTTTATTTTGGGGCTTATACGGCAATATGTTCCTGCAGCTCATTAAAGTCAAACGTAGCAGCATTGCCCTCTTTCACCATTTTGCCCCTTTCCATAAAATAGAAATAATCGGTTACGTGTTTGGCAAAGTCTATTTTCTGTTCTACCAGTAATACGGCCATTCCCTTTGTGGTAACCAGCTGCCGCAGAATATCGCCTATTTCAATAGCAATGGAAGGCTGCAAACCTTCTGTAGGCTCATCCAGCAATAACAGGGCGGGGCCGCTGATAAGGGTGCGGGCAATGGCCAGCTGCTGTTGCTGCCCCCCGCTTAAATTACCACCGGCGCGGCGGCGGAACTCTTTCAGGATGGGGAACAACGTGTATATTTGTTCTTCAGGCATGCGGGGTTTATAGTCCGGCGTGGCTTCCAGCCCCAATTGCAGGTTTTCCTGCACGGTAAGCTTAGGAATGATCTCGCGCCCCTGCGGCACATAACCAATACCTGCGCGCGCTATCTTATAAGGCGCCAGGTTAGTAATGTTCCCTCCTTTAAAAGTCACCTGCCCTTCCCGTGCTTTCTGCAGGCCCATAATGGTTCTAAGCAGGGTGGTTTTACCTACGCCGTTGCGGCCCATTACCGTGGTAACGGTACCTTGCAGCACCGATAAATTTACGCCCCACAAAATGGTGCTCTGGTCATATGCCGTTATAATATTGCTGGCTGTTAGCAGTGTTGTTGGCTCCATATCCTATAGTTTTTCCAGTTGTGCATTGGCCCTGCCCAGGTAACAGTCAATTACCCGCTGATCATTTTTCACTTCTTCAAAAGGCCCTTCCATTAACAGCTTACCATTTACCAATACACTTACCAGCTTAGTGGCTATCTGTTTTACAAAATGCATATCATGTTCTATTACAATAACGCCGTGCTGTTTGGACAGCTCCAGCAGCAGCTCGCCGGTTTTCTCCGCTTCCTTGTCAGACATGCCAGCGGCCGGTTCATCTATCAATAACAAACGCGGGTCCTGCAGCACCACAATAGCTATTTCCAGCCACTGCTTTTGCCCATGGGAAAGGGCGCCGGCCTGTTTATGTAATGCAGAAGTAAGTCCTACCCGCTCTGCCATGACCTCAATTTTTTCCTGAACACCTGCGGGCATTCTGGAGAATAAGGAAGTAAATACATCCTTTTTCATGCGTGTGGCCAGCAGCATATTCTCATACACACTAAGGCCTGGAAATACAGATGGTTTCTGGAACTTGCGCCCAATGCCCATTTCCGCTATCTGCACCTCTGTTAAATCCCTGGTGGGCTTTCCGTTAAATACAATGCTGCCGGTATCCGGTTTGGTTTTGCCACAGAGTATATCCATAAACGTAGACTTACCTGCGCCATTAGGGCCAATGATCACCCGCAGCTCCCGGTCTTCCAGCTGAAAGTGCTGCAGGTTCAGTGCCTGCACCCCGCCAAAAGAAACCGCCAGCTCATTTACTTCCAGTAGCATACCTTTCACTATTTGTTTTAATACCTATTTTAGAACCTATCTTTTCAAACAGACCCAGGAAGCCCTTATCAAAATACAGTACGGTAAGTATGTACAGCATCCCTAAGATAAACAGCCATCCCTGCGGAAATACGCTGGTGCAATAGCTGTACACGCAGTTTACCAGCAGCGCGCCTATTACTGCTCCTTTCAAATTACCACGGCCACCCAGGGCTACCCACATCAGCATTTCTACAGATGCTTTTACATCCATACGGCCGGGTGTAATAATGCCGGTTTGCGGTACATATAACATACCTGCCAAACCACCCAGCGCAGCTGCCACCACAAAGGCCGCCAGCTTGTAATGCAATACCCGGTAAGCGGTATACCCCACCCGCGGCTCACTATCGCGGATGGCTTGCAGCACCTTGCCGAATTTGGAGTGTACTATTTTATAACAGCAGCCGTATGCCACGCATAACATGGCCAGGGTTACCAGGTACAAACCCAGCTTGGTGCCCGGCTTATGCAGCTCAAAGCCCAGCACGGTCTTAAAGCCTGTGAGGCCGTTGGTGCCGCCCAGGTTCGTCTCGTTCCGTAAAAAAAGCAGGTACATGGATAAGGCCAGCGCCTGTGTAATAATAGCCATGTACACGCCTTTAATGCGGCTCTTAAAAATAAAGTACCCGATCACAAATGCTACTGCAGCAGGCACCAGCAAACCCAATATCAGGGCTGGCACAAAACCATGAAAAGGCTCGCAGAACCAAGGCAGCGCAGTAATATCATTCCAGGTCATAAACTCCGGTAACAGCTGCTGCTGCAGGGCTGTGGCTTTCAGCAGCAGGTGCATGCCCATGCAGTAACCGCCCAGGCAAAAGAAAAAAGCCTGGCACATAGACATAATACCCGTATAACCCCAGATAAGATCAATGCCCAAAGCGGCAATGGCAAAACAAAAATATCTTCCCCACAGGGAAATGCTGTTAACGGACACAAGCCCCAGCATGTTCCCCACAGGCAAGACCACTGCAAAGAACAGTATAAACAATATGTTGATCAGCTTAGCAGGTTTCAACTGCATGATGTGTAATTTTTTTATGAATAACGCATTTTCAATCTGCCGCTGTTCTGCCCTTGTCAGGGAAAATACCCCGGGGTTTGAACTGCATAAACAGCATAATAAGCAATAGTATCAGCACCTTGCCATACACTGCTTCAAAAAAGGCTTCCAGCACTTTAGAAAAAATACCAATGCCCAAACCCGCGGTAATGGTGCCTAACAGCTTGCCTACCCCGCCTATTACCACGGTAAGGAATGCATCTACAATATATGTTTGGCCCATATCCGGCACTACGTTGCCTATCAGCGTCATGGCGCAGCCGGCCAAACCCGCCAGGCCGGAGCCTATGAAAAAGGTCATGGCATCTATACGTTTGGTATTAATGCCCAAACAGGCGCTCATGCTACGGTTTTGTGTTACGGCCCTTATTTGCATACCTAAACGTGTAGCCGTAAGCGTGCGGTACAGCGCTACAAGCACTACAATCGTTAATGCAATAATGAATAAGCGGTTATACGGCAGCACCAGGTTCTCGTTTATTTTCCAGCCGCCTGCCAGCATTTCCGGCAGCTTTACTGCCGTAAGATCGCCAAACAGGGAGCGCGCAGTCTGGATCAGGATCAGGCTTACGCCCCAGGTAGCCAGCAGGCTTTCCAGCGGCTTGGCATACAGGTGGCGGATAATAAGCCTTTCCAGTAAAAGCCCGGCCAAACCCGCTACAATAAAAGACACCGGCAGTGCTGTTATAAAAAACCAGTTGCTGCTTTGCACATGCAGCACATTCGTAAAAAATACCTGCACGCTGTAGGTGGTATAAGCGCCTATCATCAAAAACTCACCGTGCGCCATATTAATAATACCCGCCAAACCATATACAATGGCCAGGCCCAGGGATACCAGTATTAAAATACTGCCCAGGCTAATACCGCTGAACAGGTTTTGCACATAGGTGCCGCTGCTGTCTGTAGCCACACGTACCGTAAAAAAAAGAACAGCGCCTGCCATTATCACCGGCCAAAGCCATTTAGGCCCTGTCCATTTACCGCTTTTAATTTCGTTGATCTTTAATAATAGCTCCATCACTTGCGATTGAAGGGGCTAAAAGAATGTAAAATGTAAAATTTCAAATCATAAATGTAAAAGTGAAATGCCGCGTATAAGGTTTAACGGCTTCGTTGCATTTCACTTTTACATTTTAAATTTTACATTTATGATTTTACATTCTTTTTAGCTCGTTTGTTTTAATTTTTTGCATTCAGCGTAAAGAAAGGTTGCGGATCAATCAAACCCTGTGATTTCCAGATCACGCTAAACTGTCCGTCGGGTTTAATTTCCCCTATCAGCACCGGTTTAGCCAGGTGGTTCACTTTATCATCCATCTTCACAGCACCGGCAGGCGAATCAAAGGTTAAACCATGTAAGGCGGCACGCACTTTATCTACATCAAAAGACTTTGCTTTTTCTGCAGCTTTGGCCCACAGGTACACATCCGTATAAGCCCAGCAAATAGGATCATCGGTTACCCTCTTGGCGCCACCGGGTAAATTTTTCTTTTCACAAAAGGCTTTAAAGTCAGCTACAAATTTTTTGTTCTCCGGCACATCAACAGACTGGTAATAATTCCAGGCAGCCAGGTGGCCCACTAAGAACTCCGTATCCATTGCTCTCAGCTCATCTTCCGCTACGGAAAAGGCCATGATAGGACAGGTAGCCGCAGTGAGGCCCTGGTTGGCAAACTCTTTATAAAAAGGAATATTGGAATCACCGTTAATGGTGGAAAGCACACAGGCCTTACCCCCTACTGCAAACTTTTTGATCTTGGATACAATGGTTTGGTAGTCCTGGTGGTGGAACGGCGTATATTCTTCAATGATATTTTCTTTAGGAATGCCTTTGGAAAGTAAATACGCTTTTAAGATCTTATTGGCAGTTCTGGGAAATACATAATCTGTACCCAGCAAGTAAAATCTTTTATAACCGCCGCCTTCTGCGCTCATTAAATAATCGGCAGCCGGAATCAGCTGCTGGTTGGGCGTTGCACCGGAATACACTACGTTCTTAGAGCTTTCTTCACCCTCATATTGCACCGGGGAAAACAGCAAGCCGTTATTTTCTTCAAACACAGGCAGTACGGATTTGCGGGATACGGAGGTCCAGCAGCCAAATACGGCAGCTACCTTTTTATCTGTAAGCAGCTCTTTGGATTTTTCGGCAAACAGGTCCCAGTCAGAAGCCGGATCTACAATTACCGGCTCTATTTTTTTACCCAGCACGCCACCGGCAGCATTGATCTCATCTACCGCCATTTGCACCGCATCTTTCAGGGATACTTCAGAAATGGCCATGGTGCCGCTTAAAGAATGCAGCACGCCTATTTTTACAGTATTGGCCGCCGTAGAATCGTTAGCCGCATCCCCCGTTTTAGAAGCGCCGGAATTACAGGCAGTGAACAGCATAGTGCTGCTACCCAGCAACAGGATAGCCAATCTTGCAACAGAAATTATTTTTTTATACATGGTGTAATAAGTTTAAAGTTGAAATGGAATTATAAAGACAAACGGATCTTAGAAAATAAAGAATTGTAGCTGGGCCCATACCTGGCCATATGTTTTTTTATCAAAATCAGCAGTAGTGGCGCTGGCTACATTATAGCTGCGCGTTATGTAAGAGAGGCGCAGGTTAGTACCCAGCGCGTTAAAGAAGTAGTTAATGCCTCCGCCCCATACGGTGCTGGAATTATATTTATTAAAGGTTTCCACCTGCTCACCAGCTACCTGTGCATCCTTGGCGGAAATATGCTGCCGCTCAAATTTTACCCAGGGCTGCAGCTTGGCTGCTTTAAAATAATAACCCAGTTCTGCAAACTGCACGGTTTGCGCAGGGATCAGGCGTGCAAAAGTATACTTGGCAATAGTATCTGTGCCACCGGTCATGTATTGAAAGGCGCCGCTGAAAGTAATGGAGCCTTTATCCGTAACAGGATGGTCTATAAACAGGTCGGTGCTGTAGTTGTGGTAAGTGCCCTGCACATCTGCACCTATGCCCCAGGTAAGCGTTTTGCCTTTGCCCAGGTTAGTGCCGGCGTAATAATAATCTTTTTCAGCATCCAGGAAGCTGTATGCAAGGCGGCTGGTGAGGCGTACAGGTCCTTTGCCATCCACATTACGGCCGGTAAAGGCGCCTACGCGGTATTCAAATTTATCCTTGAACAAAAAGCCTCGGGTGTTCACACCCAGGTCGCGGCCAAAGTTGCCCTGCAGCGGGCTGTTGGCAAACAGGTTATACGGGTACTGAAAGTAAGAGAAGTCATTGGCCATTAAGCCTGCAGCACCCTGTAAACCATTGCGGTTATTGGAAATGAGCTGCTGCCCTACAATTACCTGGAAAGCTTCGCAAAAATTGTATTGGAACTGCGCATCCAGTATAATGGGCGATACTTTTACGTTCTTGGTGCCATCCGGGTTAGGGCCGCCAATAGCGCTGGGAATATCTGTTTCAAAAAAGAAGCTGCCTTTGGAAGTTAGCTGACCGCCAACCAGTACACGGGCGCGGTACAAGGTAAAACCTTTGCTCCAGTCAGAGGGGGCAGTGGCTGTATGCGGCGCGCTAAAACCATCCTGCTCGGCAGATGCAAACATATGCACAATGGCGCCTACCTGTATGGATGGTTTGAAAGGCGCATCGTCCTGTAAGCCTTTTTTATTCATGTTCAGGTAAGCATACTTACGTAATTCCGCAAAATCAGGAATTTCCGGCAGCGGGTTGTAGCTCCGTTTACCTGTTTCAAGGATAGAGGAATCTGTAGTTAATTTTTTTTCTTTTCCGGGGGGCACCTCATCGGTGGCATAGGCAAAACTGGTGTAGGCCAGCTGGGTAACCAATAGTAAATAGCAAACTTTCATGGTCAGTAATTTGATTTTGGCGATTGCATCTGTAGTTATCGGTCTAAAAATACGTAAGTAATTTTCAAATTACCAAATATCATATATGTATATTTTTATTTAAAATGTGTAAGAAATTATACTGATTCAAGATTATAATTTCATATTAATATATTTATATATATTAAGATAACTGCTGACTAAATCTCATTTTACATTTTGATTTTTAATCTGTTAGATAAAATTATGACCTCTCTGGCAGCCCCGTCAATTTACGGCCCTTCTCCAGATTTTCCTATTTTTTAGGCTATGGGAATTATTCGCATGAAAGAAAAAATGCAACTGTTGGGGCCGGAAAAGGGGGGAATTCCTTCCCTCGGGATGCGTACATATATTGTAAAAGCAGGTCCATTTTATGGAGGATGTTATGTACGCACGTGCAATTGTGAACCTTAAAAAAGTAGCTCCACCTGATGCCAGGATGATATGCAACGCACACGCAACTGCGAACCTGAAAAAAGGATCCCACCTGGCGCCAGGATGGTATGCAACGTGTACGAAATGTAAACTTGTAAAAAGCAGCCTCCTGCTGCAAGATGACTACAAAGATCAGGATGGATGCGCCATGCAGGATTGATAAGCGCCGGGGGTAATGCCTTCCAGCTTGCGGAAAACACGGATAAAATAATTCACATCACTAAAACCACAGAGGTTACTTACTGCGCGGAGGTCGTTATGCGCATCGGCCAGTAATTGTTTGGCCATTTTTACGCGCTCCGCATTTATATATTCCAGGGGACTAATGCCAAACTGCTCTTTAAACCATTTAAAGAACATATTCCGGCTTAAATAAGCTTTGCGGCACAACAGGTCCACCGCTATTTTTTCAGACAGGTGCTCGTGGATATAATTCAGTACATAATGCAGGCGGGTTTGATTGCCGTTATCTGTGCTTTCCCCTGCAAACTGCTGCAGGCGCTGGTTTTGCACCAGGCGTATCAGCAGCTCCTTCAGGGACAGGTCTGCAAAAATATTCTTGGACCGGTCCACACTGCTGCATACCCGGATGATCTTGTTAATAAGGTCAGAGATCTCATTATCGTTGGAAAAATGGTATTGATTAAACTGCAGCTTCCAGACATTATGCTCATCGGTGCTGCTGTTATAATAATCATTTAAATAATCAATGGTGTCATGAATATATCCGGCATCCACTGCAAGGGCCATGCACTGGGTGGGGTTTTGCGCACCTGCTTCCGGGAAGTCAATGACCATGGTAGTATTGGCCGGCACAATCACGGTTTCACCGGGCAGGTAATCAAAAGCCGGTACATCCGGCAGGTGCATTACTTTTTTACCCCGGATCATGCTGGTGATCACAAAATCATTAAAGGTAAGGGGTACATTATACGCTTCCTGGTAGCTTTCAAAAATATTCAGCTCACAGTTCTTTAAATTAAAGATACGCCTGTTCTCTACCAGTGTTTGCAGGTATTTCGGATGGGTGAGCCCGGCCTTTTGCAGACAGTGTTTGATAGGCACGATGAATAGTTTTAATCCCTGACAGATTCTTTTGGAGTGCTGATTTCCCTGTGTCACTGAAGTTACAAAACTTCAGGTACAATCGTGCTATAAAAAAGTACAATTGTAGATGGCCAAAGCGTTTATTTGGTTGAAATTACCGCCATTACTTCACCTAAAAATCCATTCGTTATGAGTACAGCCGTTGCATCCGATCCGAATGTGGCTACCCGTCCTTCCTTTAAAGAAAAATATGATCACTATATTAATGGGAAATGGGTGGCCCCAGACAGCGGGGAATACTTCGATAATATTTCACCCATTGATGGCAAAGCGTTTACGCAGGCCGCACGCGGCAATGCGAAAGACATTGAAAAAGCCATTGATGCAGCCAGCCAGGCATTTCCCGGCTGGAGCAAAACCAGCGCCGCCTACCGCAGCAACCTGCTGCTGAAAATAGCACAGGTAGTAGAAGACAACCTGGAATACTTGGCCATTGTAGAAACTATTGATAATGGTAAGGCTATCCGGGAAACCCGCGCGGCCGACCTGCCATTGGTGGTAGACCATTTCCGCTATTTTGCCGGTGTGCTGCGCAGTGAAGAAGGCACCATCAGCGAACATGATGAAACCACCGTAAGCATTAACCTGCATGAGCCTATTGGCATTGTAGGGCAGATCATTCCCTGGAACTTTCCGCTGCTGATGGCTACCTGGAAAATGGCGCCGGCACTGGCTGCAGGCTGCTGCACCATTGTAAAACCGGCAGAACAAACACCTACCAGCATTATGTGTTTGCTGGAACTGATAGATGGTATACTGCCGCCCGGTGTGCTGAATGTAGTAACCGGTTTTGGGCCTGAAGCCGGCAAACCACTGGCACAATCACCCCGCATTCAAAAAGTAGCCTTTACCGCTGATACCACCACCGGCCGCCTGTTCACGCAATATGCTTCCCAAAACCTGATACCGGTTACCATGGAGCTGGGCGGTAAAAGCCCGAATGTATTCTTTGAATCAGTAGGCGATGCTGATGATGAATTTTTTGATAAGGCAGTAGAAGGCGCTGTAATGTTTGCGCTGAACCAGGGCGAAGTTTGTACCTGCCCCAGCCGCATCCTGGTGCATGAGAACATTTACGATAAATTTATGGACCGCGTGATACAGCGTACCAAAGCCATTAAAATGGGCAACCCGCTGGACAGCACGGTAATGATGGGCGCACAGGCCTCTGAAGACCAGTACAACAAGATCCTGAGCTACCTGGAAATAGGCAGGCAGGAAGGCGCCAAAGCCTTAACCGGCGGCGAAGCCTTTCACCAGAACAGTGGCCTGGAACACGGCTTTTACATTAAACCTACCATCCTGAAAGGGAACAACAAAATGCGGGTATTCGAGGTAGTAATTTTTGGCCCTGTAGCCTGTGTAACCACTTTTAAAAATACAGAAGAAGCCATCCAGATAGCCAACGACACCTTATATGGCTTAGGCGCCGGCGTATGGACGCGTGATGCGCATGAAATGTACCAGGTACCCCGCGCTATACAGGCTGGCCGTGTGTGGGTGAATTGTTATCACGCTTATCCTGCAC
>NZ_JAGXJN010000002.1 GCF_019091455.1 Chitinophaga sp. GbtcB8 | reverse complement strand
TTCCTCGCGTTCTGGACACAGTCCGCCAGGAGCGTGTACCCGCCCGTTCTTAGCCGCTGGGCGGTTAGGGTTGTAGACTGCACCCACCTATCCGCCACATGCCAGTACCCCTTCCTTGAGTTCGCATACTCCGCTGCCTTGAACCTACTGACTCCTAGTTTCATAAGATTCGCCGCTCGGGTCTTGATCCGTTTCCATTGTTTCCATATGACCATCCGGATTCTCCTGGGATACCATTCGTCCGTTTTGGCCATCAGCTTCTGCATGTCTGCCAGCCGGAAGTAGTTCACCCAACCAGCTATGAACTGTTTGAGCGCTTCTTTCCTTCTGGCGTTCCCCCAACCGTTACTTCTGGAAGTTAATTCCAGGATTCGCCCTCGCATCTTCTCCACGCTTTTCCGATGTACACGTAGGCGGCATTCCCCTTTCATTTTGTAAAATGAGTGGCCAAGGAATCTAACCCCAGTGATGTAAGCAACGCTGCTTTTCTCACGGTTCACTTTCAAAAACAATCTTCCCTCAATGTATCTGATAATGCTTTCCTTGCTGCGTGTCGCTCCTCGTTGGCTTTTGCATAAGATAATCAGATCGTCTGCATAACGAACGAAGCGGTGGCCACGGGTCTCGAGTTCCCGGTCCAATTCATTTAGCATTACATTGCTCAGTAGCGGACTTAAGGGCCCCCCTTGAGGTACACCAGTTTGGCTGGTTTCAAACCTATTTGATACAATAACGCCTGCCTGGAGGTAGCGGAAGAAAACTGTTTCTCGTAAATTGGTGATAGTACTTGCATGATTGCCTGTTGTATCACCAGATCCACAACGGTTGGGATGCCAAGCTGTCTTTGCTTGCCGTCATCCTTGTCTATCAGTACCCGACGTACCGGATTAGGCTGGTATTTACCAGCCAGTATGGTTGTTATTAACGCATCCTTCTCTTTGATGAGATAATCCTTTAAGAACTCGACTTCCATCTCATCTACTCCACCAGCTCCCTTGTTCTGCACTACCCTTTTATAGGCGGCATTCAAATTTGCAGGTGATAGGATTTGTTCCAACATCCCATACCCTGTTTGCGTTAAACTTGTAAGGTTGTTTTCAGTTATCCACATGGAGGTCTGCACTCCTACACAGTCTTCGGATGCCGTCCTAACTTTCTGTAGGGAGTTATCTTGCGATATTTTCTACTTTCTGCACTTCATCTGGTAACATTCATTTACTTCTTAAGGTTCAGTCCTTCAGACACTAGTCGTTATGCCTTACTATGACCTCGGCTGACTTCTCACAGCAAATCTTGTTTCAACCACGCTTCCTACTCCGTTTCCGCGCGTCTGTGGGACCTCCCATGGTAAGTCGATAAACCTTCATTCCATATACCCGCACCATTTACAGTGCTGCGTCCGTGTAATCATGGGATTTCGCTTTGTGTTGCAAGCTCGTCCACTCAGCTTCTGCCTGATAGTGTTCGTGTTCCTCGGGCCGGAATTTTGCCGCCAGCTTCCTCCAGATCCCACCTCGCGGTGGAAACCCTTGCTTTGGGCTAATGGTTAGTGATTACAAACCCCCATAACGGACTTACACCGTCAAGTTTATCGCCTTGCATGGCGCACAACAAAAAACCCGACGGGTGATACCAATCGGGTTTGTAATGTGTTATTATTCAGCATCACATAATAGTCCGACCAGTACCTTGCGGATACCGATAACATGAACTACTATATGACATCATTAATTTCATGAGTGCAAAGATATGTGTTTTGTGCTTTTAAAAAACAGTTCCTTCTGAAATATTTTTATGTAGGAACAAACATCGCCGGTCATTATCTATTTTATCTTCACAACAACCTTTCCTTTGGTACGACCACTTTCTACATAAGCCAGTGCATCCCTGATCGCTTCAAAGCCCCAAATCTTTTCCACCAGCGGACGGATGATGCCGGCATTAACGAGCTCAGTAATTTTACCTAGCTGCGCTCCCTGCGCTCTCATAAAAACAAAGGCATAGCTCACACGCTTCCGTTTTGCTTTCTTACGGATGTTATAGCTTAAAAGGAACATAACTACTTTCAACATCCAGCTGAGCCCTGTCTCTCCGGCAAAAGCAGGATCCGGGGGGCCAGAAACGGAAATCAGCTTACCACCGGGCCTGAGCACGGAAAGCGACTTTTCAAGCATCTTTGCATCCTGGCTGTTTAATACCACATCATAGTCACGTAGCTTATCTTCAAAATTTTCTTTCTTATAATCAATCACCACATCCGCACCCAGCCGTTTCACCATATTCACATTCTCAGTACTGGTGGTAGTGGCCACGGTTGCACCCAAATGTTTTGCAAGTTGTATAGCAATAGTGCCAAGCCCGCCGGAACCGGCCTGTATAAACACCTTTTGACCCTTTTTCAGATCTGCCTTCTCTACCAGCACCTGCCATGCGGTTAATGCAACCAGTGGAAGGGAGGCTGCTTCCTCCATCGTCAGCGAGGAAGGTTTTATTGCTACATCATCTTCATGCATAGCAATGTATTCTGCAAAAGTGCCTATACGGCCTTTATCCGGGCGGGCATACACTTCATCTCCAACTTTAAATTTCCTGACGCGCGACCCTACCTGGGCTATAACACCTGCTACATCATTGCCCAATATCAGGGGCAGGCGATAAGGCAAAACAAGCTTAAATTCTCCCTTCATGATCTTATTGTCAAGCGGATTAATCCCGGTAGCATATACCTGTACCAATACATCATGCTCCCCGGTTTCCGGCACAGGCATCTCTGCGATCCGTCCGCCATCTTTAGGTTTATAACTATCAATTATAAATGCTTTCATGTGGTATTTCTTTTATTTCTATTTAAACTATTTGGCCGCATTCATTCTTTTCAGGATTGCTCTTTCAAAGATCTTATAAGCATAATGCTGCATGGTAAGAAAGAGTGAAGCGCCTTTCCCTACAGGAAAGCTAAACTTGGGTGTCTTTTCGTTCACGATCTTCATTACTGTATCTACAACGGGTTCGGGAGTGGGTGCTTTATCAAATTCATTTTTTGAAAATGCAGCTACTTTTTCCCGGAGCTGATCATAAGCGTTAATTTTCACCTCCGACCCTACTGAGCTATTATTGATGTTGGTTTTGAAGCCCATCGGTTCTACCATAGCTACTTTAATATTAAATTCGTTCAGCTCAAACCTTAGCGCCTTAAAATAGCCTTCCAGCGCATGTTTTGAAGCCGCATAATAAGCAACGCTTGGCAGACCCATTAGACCTGTGATTGATCCCAGCGTGATGATCTTTCCGTGTCTTTGATCCCGGAAATAGGGCAATAGCTTATTAGTGAGTTTGATGGTTCCCCAAAAGTTGGTCTCGAACTGTTGTTTCCCCAGCTCAATAGAAGTTTCTTCGGCAAGGCCAGTTACCAGGTAGCCCGCATTATTAATGAGTACATCCAGCTCCCGGATCTCACTAAAAAGTTCCCTGGAAAAAGAGGCAATAGACTGGTCGTCATTAATATCGAGGGCCAGTAATTTGAAAGGTAGACCGGCCTGGTATTTCCCGGGGTAACGGCTTGTGCCAATTACCCGGTAACCATTTTCATGAAGCTTGCTGGCAATAAGCAATCCGATACCCGATGAGGCCCCTGTGACTAAAACCGTTTGTTTCATTTTATTCTTTTTATTCACTGTTATATAATTACCTGAAAACATTACTTATACAATTGCGTGCGAAAAGCCGTTTAACTTTGCAAACCCTGATCCTGATGTTTATTTTATACTTTTTAGTATATTTTTAGATCCGCAGCCACCCTGTACTTCTCATGACTTAAAATAGACTTTTTAGTATATTATTTGGCAAAAAAAATTACACGGCGTAACGCTCTAATTCCGCTTTCAGGCTCCTGATCAGGCCATGCATTGGTTTAGATGTATTCATAGCTCTGCATAAAACAACGGCCCCCTCCACAGCCGCCACCGCCTTAAATGCATAAACGGGAGGATTAAGCTCATCAGAAAATTCCCCATCCTTAATCCCTTGCTGTAAAATACTGACAAACAGCTCCTGGCCCTGGCGTAGCACAGCTCCTACCTTTTCTTTTATCTCGGGAAAATGGTCGTCAGATTCTACCGCAATGTTGAATAACGGGCATCCTCCTTTTACGTAGGTATCCAAAGGGTCCTTGTAAAAATCAAGGAAGGCAAACACTTTTGCCTTTGCGGTTTTACCCTTGCTTATAATTGTAAATAGCTTTTTTTCATTATTTTCCAGCAAATGATCCACTACCTGTAAAGACAGGTCCTCTTTACTTTGAAAATGCCCGTAAAGACAGCCTTTTGTTACTTTGGCAGCATCCAGCACATCGTCTATGCTCGCGCCGGAGATCCCCTTTTGATTAAAAATAGGGCCCGCTGTCTCCAGGATAAACTGTTTGGTTCTTTCCGCTTTACTCAACATATTAAATATACTTTTCGGTACAAAGATATACTAAAAAGTATATTTTAAACAAAATAATTTCATGCGGTCAATTACTACTCCCCCAACAAACCGCGCCGGTCATCAATTATTATCCTTCATTATTAATTCCCCCTTTACCAGTCAGGTACATGCTCATTAGCGGAGGACAATGGAATTGAACCATCGCCGGACCGTGAAATTCCCATCATATCAACCCTTTCTTTGTGTAGTTTAATTAAAGGACCTGGATGAGACGGAACCGTTTTTAAGCATCAGGGACAAATGTACATGTTATGGTCTGGCGGAAATGCGGGCGCCGCGCCGCAGCGGATCTACATCGCCAAAATATTTTTCCATTCATAGTCAAACTACTGGCTTCTTGTTTCAAATTCAATGTTTTTTTAAACCATATTAGCAGCAACCGAATGTTGCGTGCAGGTCCATATTGGCCGGTCTATCTCCTCACTGCAATAATTATCCCGGTCGCCCAATTTTGTTTTGTCAGTACTAGATCAGTCCTGCTCTCTAAATATTTTATAAAATTGATTGCTTTTTCCTGATGCCCCTCCGGCCAGTTTGGCTGCGGTAACATATCGTCTACAATATAAAGCCCGCCCACATTTAGCATATCTAACACTTCTTCCAAAAGAAGATATTTCCCATGCCAGGTGTCAGCAAAAACATAATCGAATTTTTGTCCTTTATTATTTTTCACCCAATCCTCACCATCAGTATGCACCAGGTTTAAGCGATTGTCATCACCCAGATATTCTTTAGCGATTGCCAAAAGCGCTTCATCATTGTCAAATGAAATCAATGTAGAGTTACTATCCATACCATCCAGTATCCAGGAAGTTGAAAGCCCGGTGCCGGTTCCAAGCTCTAAGAATTTGCCGGATGGTTTTGAAGCAGCTAAGGTCCGTAATAAAGAGCAGGTTAAAATGTCGGAAGCCATAGTAAAGCCATTTTCCTTTGTTGCTTTGTCTATAGCAAAATAAGCGTTCGGTATAGGTTGATTGATTTCCTCAGTCATTTAATATAATTCTTTGTTTGTGAAAAATCACTTTCATCATCATACCTAAAATCATTGCCGGTTATATCATAAAGCACTACTTCCAGCTCATCAAAGTCCCAGGAATAAATATTATTGCCGAATGTGATCGTCTTTCCATTATAATCAAACGCCAGCCTGTTATCACCGTGCAGGTCGTTGATCACCTGCTGTTAGGTATCAAAACCTAAATAATCAAATGAGCCACCAGCCAAGGGATGTTTTGTTAGTGCTGGTTTTGCCAGATGGCGGAACCGTGAAATTTTCCTTATGTCAAACCTTTGCTTCCTGGATCTGAAAAGGCCCTGCCTGATTAACTCCAGGTGTTCTTTACCATCCCCCCTGCGCACCTCCCCCGCCGCCGGTGCCACCGCCAAAATTAAAGCCAGGCGCAGGTGCAGGCGTTGGCGTAAAGCTTTCGGAAACAACCAGCGATTCACCCTGTACCTTTTCCAGCAGGTGAGTATTATCTATTTCCTGGCTGGTAAAATCGTGCTTAGGCGTTTTAAGATAACGGATCAGTACATACGCAATACCTATCATTACCAAACCGCCCAGGGTCATTTCCAGCTCTATTGGCGCCATATGATGGTACTGTTTGATGGTTAATACAATGCCGGCAATTAACACCAGTCCTGTGCGCAGAAGGATCACATTCTTCTTCCAGATGCCTGCTGCAATATAAGCCAGCGGAATAAGTATGGTAAAGATCCAGAAGAGCCAGGCAGCAGGAATGCTTTGGCCGGGTTCCAGGTTAAGATCAAAAAATTCGTTGCTGGCTTCCCGCACTACTAAATAGTTTACAGATAAATAGCCGGTAAGTAAAGTGGTGATCTCAATAATGCTGCCGCAATGCTTGTAGTGCCGCCATGTTGTTTTCCAATCCCATTTCCTTGCCCAGGCATAAATACCATAAGAGGCTATCATCAGTAACAGCGGCGCAGCAATACGGCCGGCAGTACCCATATTGATACAGGCATAGAACAGGCATCCTAATAAAGCTATAACAGCTGCAATGCTCATAAGTGTATCGGCAAAGCGCAAGGCAGCGTAAACCGTTGTCATAAAAATGACCAGGCAATATACCAGGTAAGGAGTATCCTGCGGTAGCGCCATCATACAACCGCTCAGGAATAACGATATGCTGGTCCACAACAGGGCATCATCTACCCCGGAGCGGTGATGTTTGGTTTCATGGATCATGAACTCCAGCGCACCATAGGTTAATAACCCGAAAAAGATGATCAGCCCCTGCCAGGATTCTTTAACAAGCTGTATGAACATCAACCCCAATAATCCCAATGAAAATAAAACGATGATCACCGTTAGCAGGAACAGCCCGATGCGGATGTAAATATTGGGCGTGTAGAACGGTACAGGGTACGCCTGGAAAATGCGCTCCTTTTCCTCTTTACTAATGCATTGCTGTTTGTATGCTTCTTCCGCTTCTTCGTGCAGGACCTTATTATCCAGCCATTCCTGTTTATATGCCAGCATTTTGTTTGATCTTTTTGTTGAGGTTAATAAGGAACAGGATCAGCCCTACGCCGGACCCAATGAAATAGAACAGGATCAGGTACACAGCGCCCAGGTCAATATCCTCCGCCAGCATCAGTAACCGGATCACTAAATAACTGAGCCCGATATAGCTGTATAAGGTAAGGATCAGCATAAAATAAAAAGAATGATCCTTTAGGGCCTGCTTATAGAAATAAAGAGCAGTCCCTGTTAACGCCATTATGAACAGGTAAAACTGGTGCTCAAAGTGGAACATACCTGCCAGCAGGGAAATAAACAGTACATGCGCGCCAATGTTCATATACGTGAAGCGGAAATGTGCTTTAATGTTCCGGTACCGGGATAGCTCCCCTGCTGCAATCAATAATACCCCCAGCGTTATGCCGGTGAAAATAAGGGTTTCGCTGTTGAAGTCATTCTCCCGCAGAATGCGCAAAGGGGTTACCACAATGCCCATCCACGCAGCCAGGTTGGTGATGGCCAGGCTCAACACGCCCAGGTGATCGAAATAATAAGCACAGAAGAACAATACCACCAGTGGAATAAAACCGGCCAGCCGCAGGTGGTTGCCGAAAATGGCATACTGGAATTGTATATAGGCAATGAAGGATACAAAGGTAAGACAGCCCAGTACCAGCAGGTAGTCGGATAAGGCATCCGGCGCAGGCACCTTGCTAAAGGAAAAGGGCTGTTTTCTTTTGTTACAGTAGTAAAAACAGCCGGCGCTTACAGCGGCAATAAACAGCAGAATAACCTGGTGGCCAATGGTATCAATGTTCTTATAAACCAGTATTCCCAGGCCGGTGCTGAGTAATAACACACCCAGGTACAGGACGGTTTTCAGCTCCCAGTGCAGGGAAAACAGCTTATTGGCGGACACAGCTTTTACTTTTTCTACACTGCTTTCACTGATCAACCCCTCTGCGTGTAGCCGCTCAAATGTATGTGGGTGCATAGTTTACAGGGACTAGTATCCTGCAATATAGAAAAAAATATATCGCACATCTGCAACTAAAAGGTGATTTAAATAAGTTTTTGATTACATATTTTTGAATTCTAACTATATCGAAGCCCTCATTTTTTATTACTATCCTATGTCAATGCCCAGGGTAAACTGGTCGTGGAGCATTTATGAATCGTTGCCCGGGTACAGCCGGAATCAGGGGGTGTTATGGTTGCTGTTGCTTTTGATACCTGCCTTGCCACAGGTATCCCGGGCACATACCGTAATGCCTCCGGCGGCTAAAACCGCACTCATAAATGCTTTCGCAGACAGTACCAACATACCGCCAACGCTCACACTTTCGCACACGGACATCTCCTGTAATGGCCGTAATGATGGCAGTATAACTGCCGAAGCATCAAAAGGTAAAGGTTCCTATCAATATAGCCGCGACAATGGACGCAGCTGGCAGAACGATCCTGTTTTTACGCTACTGCCGGCAGGCGCCTACACTATTATAGTACAGGACAGCGCCAAACTGCGGGATACAGCAACCGTTCAGCTAAAAGAGCCCGCAGCCCTGGCTATCAGCGAGCAGCATGCCACTGCCTCCTGCTACGGCAATGCGCAGATCTCTGTACAGCCATCCGGCGGCACACCGCCTTATACCTATAGCCTGGACAGTGCCCGCACCTGGCAGGCCGCCAACTATTTTAATAAGCTGCTGCCGGGCGATTACGTCATACTGGTGAAGGATCAGCACGAGTGTATGACCAGCGCCTGGATGCACATTACCTCTCCCGACCCTATATATATTGAGCTTAGCGCGGAACATGCCACCTGTTATGAAAGCAGCACCGGGCGTATTTCCGTAAAAGCAAGCGGTGGCGAGCTGCCTTATGAATACAGTAAGGATGGCCGAACCTGGCAGGACGATCCTGTTTTTGAAAAGCTGGCGCGCGGCGCCTACAAGATCTATGTGAGGGATCACAACGCGTGTATATTGGATAAAACAATAGAGATAACCGCACCCCAGCGTTTAACCATGCACACACAAAACCAGGATGCTGTTTGTTATGGTAACTCCAACGGCAGCATCAGCGTGCAGGCCCAGGGCGGCACCCAGCCTTACAGGTACACGAATAATAACGGGCTTACCTGGCAAACCACGCCTGATTTCCAGGGCATCTCTGCTGGCGATTATACCGTAATGGTATTGGACAGCAATGCCTGTATGACCTATGAGCAGGTAACCCTGAAAGAACCAACATTTTTATACATCAGCAGCGCCAAAGGCATTTTTAACGGTACAACAGATTGCAGCATTAACATGGTTGCAGGCGGCGGATCGCCCGACTATAGCTACAGCATTGGCAGGAACCAGGCATGGCAAAGCGCCAGTACCTTTGACAATGTTGTTTCCGGCTCTTACACACTGTATGTAAAGGATCAGCATGGGTGTAGAACAGGGCTTATACTTACCGTGGCCACCTCCCCGGTGGTGCAGCTGGTAATGAACAGCTGGGGCCCATCCTGTTACCAGGGTGCCAATGGCAACATTACCATAAATGCACAGGGCGGCCAGCCTCCTTACCGTTATAGCAAAGATGATGGCGCCAACTGGCAAAGTCAAAACCGCTTTGCAGGACCAGCCGGCGTATACAATATACTGGTGGAAGACAATAACGGTAACCAGGTACGCAGCCAGATAACTTTGGGTGAACCCACCCTGCTAACCGCGCGTGTGGAAGGCACGGATGTAACCTGCCGTAATGCGGCAAACGGCAGCATTCACACTTTTGCCAGCGGCGGCTCTCCCCCTTATAAATATAGCATTAACAACGGTGCTACCTGGCAAAGCAATCCTAACTTTATAGGCTTGCCGGGCGGACATTACACCATTATGGTAAAAGACAACGGCTACTGTGATGCCAGCGCCGTTGTAGATATCTATGAACCACCCGCATTACATACTACCGGGAAAAGCAGCGCAGTTACCTGTCATGGTGGTACAAACGGTAGTATAATGTTAACGGCCGATGGCGGTACAGCGCCCTATCAATACACCAAAGATCGCGGGCTTACCTGGCAGGATACTTCTTACTTTGCAAAACTTAGCCGCGGCACTTATAAGATCTATGTACGCGATCATAACGGTTGCCTGGACAGCATATCCATAAAAGTGCAGGAGCCCGCAGCGCTTACCATGAAACCCGTTATACAGCAGGTTGACTGTTATGGCGCAGCAAACGGGAAAGTAACCTTTACCACCAGCGGCGGCACTACACCATACACCTACCGCATGGATAACGGGAACTGGCAAACGGAGCCGGTATTTGACTCCTTAACACCCGGTAACTATACCGTAACCGTAAAAGATGTAAACGGCTGTACTTTCGCTACCACCGTAAGCATTACACAGCCTTATCCCCTGCTGCTGAAATTTATATCTGCTACTAATGGCTGCTCCTACATAGGCGGACAGCTGGCTGTAAAGGCCAGCGGCGGTACCTTACCTTATACGTATAGCCTGGCAGGTACTGCTATGAGCCGCACAGACGGGGATTTCAGCGGCCTGGCTGCCAGCAGCTATGAAGCAATAGTTACCGATAAAAATGGCTGTGAAACAAAGCTGGACCCGGTGGCCATTGACGTATCGCCGGAGCTGACATTGGTGATGGATGAGAAACAGGATATGCAGTGCGATGGGATCCATAAAGGTAGTGTACGTTTTCATGCAACAGGCGGCACCCTTCCCTACCGGTATAGCCTGAATGAAAACACCATCGCTACCGGCGATATCCGTCCTTTGGATAAAGGAGCCTATAACGCCGTGGTGCAGGATAAATACGGCTGTGTAGCAGTGCTGCCGTTCAAGATCATTTTGCTGGATGAGGACTGCGAGCTAACAATGCCTACGGGCTTCTCTCCTAACGGTGACGGGCAGAACGACCTTTTCAGGCCGGCGCTGTACGGGAATATAAGCGGCTATAAGCTTGAGATCTTTAATGTATGGGGAAATCTGATATTTTCACATTCGGATCCGCGGGTTGGATGGGATGGTTATTTTAAAGACCGGCCGCAGGCAGCGGGTACGTATGTATGGATAGCGCGGTATACGAACAGCAAGGGGCAGGCTGTGGTAAGGAGAGGTGCGGTAACGTTGGTGAGGTGATGGAGTTATAACTGGTGAAATGTTCTTGCGCCCTTCGATAGACATTCGGGGTAAAAGCGCATGCAACTCCCATTAAAAGCGCATACTATTAGGGGTAAAAGCGCATGATCTCTGCTACTTTGCCTGCAGGTTAAAAACAAACTGCGCCTGGCTGTTCGGAGCGTTGATGAAGCGTTGGAAGCCGTGTGGGCTTTGGTGGAAAAATTGATCTTTATCAAGCCGATGACGCCAGCCAAGGTTTGTTTTCAATCCTGCAGGCAAGGCGCTTGTGCACGGTTGGAAGTTGTTATTGATGTAGTACACGTAAATACTTATCTTTCGTCGAAAACATCCTACTGGTAAGGCTTATCACCCATCCTGGCCCACTTTTGGGCCTGGTAGCGCAACTACCAAAAGTGATAAAATGTGATAAAATGTGATAAAAACGCTCATTTCATTTGGGACGTTTTATGCAGCCCCTTAACTTCGTTCCGATACTTTTATTCTTCATTTTAAAAAGCAATAACAATGCCTAAACAACAAGGCCCTGTTTATTTTACAGGCACCCGTGGCGATGCCTGTTTTTATAAGATGGACGGGCAGTATTATGTACGTAAGAAAAGCTCCCTGAGCGGAAAACGCGTTAAACACGCCCCTTCTTTTGAATTAACGCGGGTATATGCAGACCTGCTGGCACAGGCTTCAAGGCTGGCTGCAGCGGTGTACCGGCTATTACCTAAGGAGCAAAAGAACCTGGTACTATACCGCGCCATGACCGGCGAAGCCTTGCGGATGCTGAAGCAGGGCGTAAACGTGGAAGTTATTAGCGCACAGCTGCAGGCATATTGTGCACCGAAGGTTGTAAAGGTTAAACCAGCGGAACGCAAACGGAAGGCGGTTACGGCCCCCGGCGGCATGCGTGTGGCAGGTATGGGAAATATTCACTTTGCATTTCCCAAACAGGTACGGGTGTATATTACGCCTGAGGGTAAATTGGAAGTGAGGTTAACAAACAGGACCAAGATGAAGAAGGAGCATGAGCGGGTGGCGATGGAATGATGAAATAGTTAATAAGAGCGTTCAAAGGTTTTCCCGCAGGTTCATTGCCAGCGTGGATGAATAAGCTTAGTACATGTGCAAATCAACGCTTCACAAAGTGCATAGTCTCCTTTATGCAAAAAGACCGCTAATAGTATCTTTCATTTGCCGGATGCGACCCAGCCAGATCCTTGACAGCAGCGTCATTTGTAGTATGTAAGCGGCTATTACCCCAACCAGTAACCAGTATTTGCTTGTATTAAAGTTAATAACCGCAGTAAAGAAAACCAGCAGGCAGGCAGCCATGAGCACCCGGCTGGCAATGGATACTGTGGCATGGATCTTCATTTGGGACAGCTGGCCATTCAATGACTGTTGCAGGTTCACCCCTTGTATACGGCGTTTTGTAAACTGGTAATTGATAATGTTGTGTCCAAGGGCCAACAACATAGCGGCTACCAGCAGAATGTTTACAGCCAATGGTTTGCGATCGCCGTCAAAAGCATTATAGTACATGCAGAGGAATACGATATAGGCTGCCGTTTCTATGATCATTTGTTTGCGGATACCTTTTAACAAGGGGTGTGCCCCCTCCTTTAACATACGTTGCAATTCTGTATTGCTTTTTGCGTTAGGGTTGATGCCCTGCCAGGCCGATTTTAAAGGATCTTGTTCCATAATTACTTTTTAAGCAATTGTTGAATTTTGTTTTTAATTCTGTTCAGTTTTACTCCCACATTATTTTCCGTAATGCCGGTGATCTCCGCGATCTCTTTGTAGCTTAAATCTTCCAGGTATAAAGTAATGAGTGCTTTGTCTGCATCATTGAGTTGTTTGAGCGCATGGAACAATTGTTCCTGCTGCTCATCCGGGTCATGAGGTTCCTCCGGGTTATCCGGCAGCTGATCCGTATACCTGATATCCGGCCGCTTTTTACGGAAAGGGAGAATGGCCGTGTTCAGGGCTATCCGGTACATCCAGGAACTGAATTTGGCCTTTCCCTGGAATGAGGGAACGGAACGCCAGAGCTGGAAGATGATCTCCTGGAAGAGGTCTTCCCGGTCCTGGGGGTTATCCCGGTACAGGCGGCAGATCTTGTGGATGATGGCCTGATGGGTGGTAATGAGGTGTAAGAATTGTGTTTCATCCATTGTGTTTTGTTGGAATGAGTAAGCTAATCTACTGACTTCAGTTTGTTAGTTGCAGGATTTTCTGAAAACTTACGAAGTATAATTAATAACACTATATGGATGTGCTTAGCTTTTATTTATAAAATTTAGTTAGGCAAGCTAGATAAGGAATGAGACGTTTGGGGTAAGTCTGTTATTAATTAGATAGCTAACAGGTAAAGCTGTTGTAATGATTTTTGCCAGTAGATGCTGGCCATGGTTAATATCTGCAACCATCAACCAAATGAAATATGATAAGAAAATTTCAAATTTTGTTGTAGGCAATGCAATTTTTGTGGTGACTTCTCTTACAATTTTGAACTCCAAGACAGGTCCCATATGCTGAGGCTACAACCTTGTTCATAATACCAACAGCAATTTCTGGTGCGGCGTTTTCGTTGTTTAAGTCAGGAAAAATTATTGGACGCAGTTATTGGCTACTCTTATTTTTGCATGGGTACCATTTTTGGGGATGAGGATATGGGAGAAGGGGCAGTGTGGCAGAAAAATGATAGAATTATTTCGATGAAACCACACGAATGATAGAGCCTGGTTACCCACTTAAATGATAATATACTACACAATCTGCAGCAAAATCTGCAGATTGTGTAGTATATCAATTATAATGGGTAATCACATCTCCAAGGAGAGGTAAATTTTCCCGGATCAATGTTTTCTGATTTTAACTTTTCAAAAAGTTCTTCCTCGCTATTTACATAATATTTTTTTTTATTATGCATGATTAAATCCTCATCACCTGTAAATTCACCTATCTTGTCTTTCTCAAGTTCAAAGTCCCGGATCAGATACAAATGTTCAGGAACATTTTTGTTTATAGGTGCTGATTGGGGTTTATAAATGGCAACCCATCTTCTATATTGATCACAACTTGGATCAATTTCTGCGGCAATATGTCCTCCGCCCTTTAATCGGTTATAAACTGCTAGGTCAAAAGTTTTCTCCATACAATTAATTAAAAAATATTCTTGTTACCTCTCCAGCCTCATTATGAATCTGCAGATGCATTATATCACCATGTGGATTCTCAGGTCCGTGTCCTATTAACCGTCCGGTTTCATCAAAAACATCATCCCAATGATAATGTCCCTGAAAAGAATAATACGGGATTTCATCTTATTAATTAATCTTGTTTTTTAATATTTCTATTTCCTCTTTCAGTTCCCGGTGCTGCTGCTCCATCTTCAACAGGTAAAGAGTCAGTTCTTCCACTTTCTGCAGCAGTTTTTTATTCATTTCCGCTACATCCAGTCCCTCCTTTTCTACTTCTGCAGCAGTTGGCATATCCGGCAGGTGTTTGTGCTGCTGTATATAGCCGGCTAACTCAGACAAAGCTGGTAATTGATAATCGTCTGCAAATACATAGTCAGGCCAGGAAGTATAGGTTTTCACTTTTATTTTGGTAAACATGGCATCTCCATTTACGGCAAACTTATACCCCTTGGTATCTTCCGTACCAATGCCTACGTTACCGCTGCCGGTAATGATCATCCTTGAAGTACCCTGGGTAAAGAATTTCATTCCTCCATACGCGGCTGCCCATAATGTAGGCCCGCTTGTACTCCAGCTATCCATTAGCCATTGTATGCCATATTGTGGCTGTATCTTACCATCATAGGTAAAACGGTCAGTAAGGGCTACTCCAAACTGGGTACCCTGCTGTACCTGGATATTGCCTTCACCGTTAATGCGCATGCGTTCTGTAATAACAGAGCTGCCTAGTCCTGCAGTCAGGAAACGGAGCATTGAAGCGTGAGCAGTACCATCCGTCCAGGCATCGCCCGTTATAGCCTCTATCTGCGCTCCTGTTCTGTAGACACCCGCGGCTGGGTTAGAGCCAAACAGTACGCCGCCTAAGCGCTGGTTAGCGACAGTTGGCGTGCCGCTATTGTACAATCTTACAAAAGCTCCGCTATTGGTGGAATAGGCAACTGTACTTTGGGCTGTAATACCGGATGCTCCGGAAGCGGTTACCACATGCAAGGGGAAAGCAGGACTGACAGTACCTATCCCTACATTTCCTAAACCCGCTGCATTCAGCAAAGTATTGTTGCCTGCCAGGTTGATCTGCAGGGGTTTTGAATTAAAGCTCTGTAAATAACTGTAAGTGGCATTACCCCCCAATGCCAATGCGCTGCCGCCCTGGCTTATATTCACATCATAGGTGTTAATACTGCCTGATGTAGCCTCTGTAGCAGAAACAACATGCAGCAGATTAATTGGTGTTATGCCTATACCAACCTTATCAAAGGTTTGAGTAGTTTGTGCCTGGCTAAATAAGGGTAACAAACATATTACCACTAGAACAGGGATATACTGCTTCATATGTAAGGGATTATAAAATTCGTCATCAAAACCGTTTGGCATAAACGTCAAAATTCTTCTTATACTACGCATACTATCTGCATACTCAAAAATTATATCCCAATCTTAATTTAATAGGATCCGTTCTGGGCACATGTTGATTATATAAAAAGTCATACAGCAAAATAACATTGCCTTTCAGCTTACTGTTAATCTTGTACTTCTTACTAATACCGATCAACGCACTCCCCTGCCAGTTATCTATACTCTTCAACTGCTGCGTATTCTGGAAGTTGCTGGTATAATTCTCCTCAAAGCCGCCATTTACATAAATGGTGCCTTTCAGCTTCCAATCCAGGAAAGAGCGCAATCCCATGCCCTGGCTGGAAAAACGGATATTGTCAAAGCCCGTACCCATACCAAGTTTGTAAGCGGCACCTAAGCCAGCAGTCCCATTCTTATGGAATTTATACGCTACCTGCCCGGCAATGTCACTGGTAGTAGGATAGAATTGTGTAGAGCGCGCGAACTGCATGTTGCCACCGAACTCCAGCCGCTGTAGAAAGCTTTTGGTTTTCATTTCATTAGGCTTAAAGTCCGGCATATCAGCAGCATTATCTACATCCGGGAATTTCTTCTTCAGCTCATTGAACTGCTCCCGTGCCTGCGACATCTGCTGGCTTACGGCAGCACGTGCATCCGGCCCGCTGCCGCCTAAACGTTGTTGTATGAGCTGCTCCACCTGGTTACGGGTTTGCAGGCCTTCCAGCTTTTGCGCGGTGTTGCTGCTACCGGAGAGGTTGAACAAACCTGCCAGCTGGGAATGCTTCTGCAGGAAGTCGTTATAGGCGGGTACTTTCTTCAGAACCTCCATGGCTTTGGCTTCTGCTTTCTTTTTGTCTTTGAGGACCTCTTTATACTCCTTTAGCTGTTGTCCGTAGTAATAAGCTTCCTTGTTGTATTTCCGGAGGTCTTTGGTGAAGCCGGTGTATTGTTCCAGCTGTGCCTTCAACTGCTGCCGGCGTTCGCGGATGTAAGCTTTAATTTGCTCTGCCTGTTGAAATTTTGCCTGCAGGTCCTGCACACTTTTAAGAGAGCCGCTTACCTTATCTTGTAAGGCTTTGGACTGGCCACCAAGATCTTTAGCGCCTTTAAGAAAGGATAGAGAATTTTGCAGCGTATCCAGGTAACCGGAGTAATTAGCACCTAAGGCAGATGGATTATATTTCCCTGCTTTTTGCTGCAGGTTTGATCTTAAACTACCTAGTGAATCAATGGAATGACTGAAAATATTCTTCGCAGCAACGGAATCGATCTTAGCCAGTCTGGATTGCATTTTCTTTTCCTGCCGCTGCAGGCGTTGCAAGGCTTTGGCTGTACGTTGGTTGACCTCTTGCTGCATTTTTCGGGACTTACCAGTCACCTGCGAGAAGTATTTAGCAGGCACTTGGGCTACCGCGATAGCAGTACTATCAGTGGTTTGTGCTTGCGCAACATAACCGCTTATCAGGCACAGGAATATGATAGCAGAACAGATCAACCAATGGCTAACCGTTGATGCTCTTTCATGGTAAGGCATGTACGCTACTTTATTAAGGGATCTAATGCGCGGGCATAGTACAGCACTCTCAACATCCACAAATAGGGTAACGATGATCGCTTATGAAAACATGCAGCAGAAAGTATGGGTTTATGCACTTATGGGTAACAACATTACTTTCCAGGTATAGTTTCGGATGTAAAAGAAAATATTTTTTCTCAGCTTACCAACGTCATGATTACATAAAAATTAAACAAATACAATTCATCTGTCATATAACATTCTTACCCCACCTCGCACTATGGCTTTGAACTAAAATCCGGCTTACCGCTTGCACACTTTTTAGTTATTCCGCTTAAAAAAACAATGCAGGTCCAAAACAATGTGATTCTCCATTAACGCTCCTACTCAAAAACACCATACTGATAATTCTTATCAAACAAAAGACTGAAACATGTTCCCTCGCCCACTTTTGACTTTACATCTATCCCTACATGATCTGACTCAAGGATCTCATATGTAGTTGACAACCCAATGCCTAATCCGCCTTGTTTGTTCGTAAAATAGGGTTTGAATATATTCTTCATGTTCGCCTTACTGATCCCGCATCCATTATCTTCTATCCGGATGAAATATTTACCGTACACTGATTTAGTGCTCAGCTCCAGTATTCCTTTTCCCGAAGTCATTGCGTCAATGGCATTAATAATAATATTGGTCAGTGCAATCTTCATTCTCAGCCTGTTCATTTTTATCTTGCAATCCTGGATAGCATAATTCCTTATAACCTCAATATGCTTAAGTGTGATGCGATCCCCGGCCGTTTCTAGTACTTCATCCAGCAGCTGATGAACGGAATATTGTGCTGCCGGTACGTCCTCTTCCTGCTGGTATTTAAGCAGCCCGGTGATCAGATCATTGATCCGGATTGAGCTGCGCATAATAATATCCAGGTATACTTTCAGGTCATCGTTCTTTATTACGGATTCAATCATTCCAATGGATAAATTGATATTGGTTAAAGGGTTCCTAAGCTCATGCGCCATGGCTGTTAAAAACTGAATGGGATAATCCTTCACTTTCTTAGGCGCCGATGGCGTGGGGTAGCGGCTCTGGCGATCTGTTGAGATCAGGTGGTTTGCAAAATCAATATATGAATCGTGACTAGCCAGGGCGCTGGTTTTGGTGCGAACGGTGAGTGTTTTCATTATTCAGGAATTTATCGAAGTAAAGATGCACATATTTAACCCTATATCTGTTATAGGAAGCTATGAATTAATTATATAATTCACAGGTTATTCCCCTTATTCATACCCGCTTTTAATAATGGTTAAGATCATCTTAAACCGCCCGTTTGGTTGTATGAAATTGGGCGCATGGGCAGGTATAATAATCCCCTGGCCCGATTCCAGGTTATGTGAGATCCGGTCAATTACGATCTCCGCCTTGCCCTCAATGATCTGGGCAAAAGTGTCAAAGGGAGAGGTTTTCTCCGTTAACCCTTCTCCACTGTCAAAAGACATGATGCTGATATTACCGGTTGATTTCCTGATAATAGTCTTAATCACCACTGCATTAGCCATATACTCTATAATTTCAACTATGATGTGTGATTTTGATTTTTCGAGTTCTGCAAATTCAGGCTTGCCGTATTTATGCTCATTATCCATAATGTAAAGTTTTATTTAATCGTCAGGATCAACCACAAAGGTCCTACTCTTTTTACCGGTAAGCATTACAGAACTCCATAAATATGTTTCATTATTCACACATCGTCCAGCATGGAGCGTCTTTTCTCCTTAAGCTGTTTAAAATGGGAAGGGGTCAGGCCGGTTGTTTTCTTGAACTGGGTGGAAAGATGCGCCACGCTGCTATAATGCAACAGTGCGGCGATTTGGGTGAGATTAAGCTCATTGTACACCAGCAATTCTTTTACGCGCTCAATTTTATGGGTAATAATGAACTTTTCGATGGTAATGCCCTGTACTTCTGAAAAAAGATTGGAAAGATAGGTGTAGTCGTGGTTTAGTTTTGAGCTTAAAAATTCGGAAAAATTTACGGTCAGGGGTTCCTCTGAATAATGCACCAATTCAACGATCACATTTTTTATCTTCTGGATCAATACGCTCTTTTTATCATCCATTAACTCAAGCCCCCACTTCAACAGGCCGGCCTTGAGCTGGTCATGCTGTTTGATTGACATATTCTCCACAACTTCTACTTCGCCTAATTCCACCGCCGTATAATGCAATCCCAATTTGGTCAGTTCGTCTTTCAAGACCATTTTACAGCGGATACAGACCATATTTTTAATATAGAGCTTCAAGTTTTTTTAATTAATAAGGTGTTTTTACTTATATGAACGACAGTGCTGGGGAGAGGATGGAGAACCGGATATGCCGGTAGAATCTGCTTAAATATAGGTATAAATTTCCTTACCCGGCTATTTCTGTGCAATTGATTATGTGCAAAGACCTTCCATATAAAGTAAGTTGGCCATAACCCGGTAATTGTTCATACCTTTAGAGTATCATTGATATAATACCCACCGCTACCCGCCAGGAATATCCGCATACCTTCACTTGTACGATCTGCTTGCATTTCAGAAAGGCGTTGGAAGATTGTTGTAATAATTAAAAATTATGAAATGGATACTTATGTTAACAGTCTGAATGAATTAAATTATTCAAAAGACGAGCGGCAGAAAAAGCTGCGCCAGATGGTTGAAGATGCCATTAAGGAAGAAAAATTAATTGTTGACCAGCTGCAACATCCGGCAAAGGAAATTTTATCTCCGGGAGAAAAGCTTTCCGACAAAGTTGCTTTATTCGGCGGTAGCTGGAAATTTATTATTATATCCGCCATCATTTTAGCACTTTGGATTTTCTCAAATAATGCTGTTATTAAGAGAACTGCTTTTGATCCTTACCCATTTATATTATTGAATTTAGTGCTTTCCTGTATGGCCGCTCTGCAGGCGCCCATTATTATGATGAGCCAGAACAGAAAGGAAAATACAGACCGGAAGCGAGCCGAAAATGATTACCTCATTAACCTGAAATCAGAAATTGAAATACGCAACCTGCATCAGAAAATAGACATGTTAATGGAGGAACAGCTTCAAAGCTTAATGGAAGTACAATCGGTAGAAATAAAGCTCTTGCAGGAATTGCATGAAAAGTTTGACAAGCAAAATCATGTATTATGAGTAATACGTTTTCAAAAAACCAGTTAATGCAGGCCATCATTCGCCTTACCACAGAAATGGGAATGAACTACCCGGAGCTGTATACATTTTTAGATGAAACGCCTTTATTCCTTTCCAATAAAATAGATGATGAGATCTCCTCTGCTGATCTTACAGAATATTTTGATACGCTTAAAGGTCAGATACGGAATTATGTCAGAACTCATTCAAAAAATATAGCCGGGAATTATGGGATAACAAGGCCGGCATGAATTACTTCTCCCTCACCCTATACAAATACAGATCCCCATACTTCTCTATCGCTCCCTCCCTTTTATCTATCAGCTCCAGCTTAAAACAATCCACAAACTGCGGATCCAGCTTACGCAGTGCCTCCGGCGAATAAATAGTCATGAAATACACATACCGCAAATTATTATCCGCCATGTACTTCATCATACCATCATAATGCGCACTTTCACCACTAATAACAGTCTTAAACACATCCGCCTTCCACTTCAAAAAAGTTACCTCCTGGCCCAGGTCCACGCAATAAAAAGGTTTATCTACAAAAGCGGATAATACATTCAAACACCAGTAATCTGTAACTATTTTGTCACTGGGCGGTACTTCCGAAAATAACCCATGTGCTCTGTAAGCATTTGAAAAAGGATAACGGATATCCTTTGTAACAGCGATCGCGCCACCGGCCAGCTGCAATGCCAATAAAATACCTGCCAATCTACGCGCCCCAAGGGTAGTAGGCGTTTCACTGGCATGTAACCAATACGCCACAATAAACCCGATATAAATAAATCCTACGTAACGCGCGCTGGTTAAAGGAAAAATAGCAGCAGTAGCAAAGGTGAGCAATAGATTCACGCCAAACAGGAGCAGGCTTTTCTTGTTACCACGGAGTATAAAAAATACCAGCACCAGTAAGCCTAATGAAAAAATTGGGTTAACGATCTTTAACACCGGGAACTGCCGTTGTGCATCTATCAGGAATTGAGTATTCCAGAAATGGCCGTCCCACCATACGGGTATGGGCATCAGCGCCCGCAACGGCGCCAGTACAATAGTGGCTGCCTGCTGTTTTAGCTGCCACTTGTTGCTAAAGAATTGCGGGTTTAACACACTGTCCGCTGGCGGAAAAACAAAGCTTAGCGCCGGGATGACCAGTAATATCCCCAGCACACCATGTAAAATCACTAAGCCGGCTTTCTCTTTTTGTTCTGCGCAGTATATTAAGAAGTACAGGTGCAGGCTGCCGGCCAGGAATATGCCCAGCAAATGGGTATTGGTTAATAAGAACAGCAGCAGGTAATATACTAACAGCTTACCCCCGAACTGCCGGCGTATGATCATGCAAATGCAAAAAGCCAGCAGCAGGCCAATGGCATAGTTCCGGCTTAAGAGGGTGAACTCAAACAGTAAGTAATAGCCAAATGGCATCCATATCCGGCTTGCAACAGGTATATCGGAATGCAGCAGCAATATGTAAACAGCTACTATAACAATACACAGGTGTACCGCCTGTATGCCGCCCAGGTTATGCGTGAACTTTGAGATGGTAAAAAGGATCAGGTACCATAAAGGCGGATGCCCTTCATAACGGATATTGCTGAGCAGCTCCCACACGTTTTTACTGGCTTTCGCAATGTTCCAGCTATGGTATTCATCGCCCCAAAGCTCGTGGCGGTACATAGCGAAGCAGAACAACATTACGTAGATAATGAATACAGCCCAAAGCAATGGTTTGGAGGATGTGGATCTCATTTGGGTAGTTTGCTTGATGTAATTCTACCCCCAAAAGAAGATATTATTTCCGGCATTAACAAACAATCCTCGATGAACAAAAGACAAGGTGGTAATAGCACCCAAACAAAAAAAGCGGAGCCGCTGCCCCGCTTTAATAAAATAACTTCCCTTAATGCCCCACAGCCGCCATCTCCTCACAGGCAGTCGCGCATTTTCTACACATGTCGGCGCACCGTCTACAATGCTCCATGCCGTGCTGAGCATGTTTTTCGCATTCATCCGCACAGGCATTACAAATGTCGGTACATACGCGGCAAAGCTGATCGCTGAACCGGCCTTCCATGCTCATTACAGTGGCAGCGGCATTACAGATCACAGCACACTCAAGATCAAGCTGGATACAGGTCTTCAGCATTTCCACATCTTTTTCATTCAAACAGGCCACAGCGCATTGGTGGCAGGCGGTAGCACAAGCCTGGCAGGCTTCCAGGCATTGTTGATACTGTTGATTGGTCATAAGAAATGTATTACAGGTTAAACAATCGTATTTGTTATTATGCCGCAATATCGCGGCCAATTATAGTGCGGAGTTCCCTTGTTCTCATAAACGATTATTAATAAATTTTCCTACTTTTAGCGCAAGGCGTCTCAATGGTATGCACATGCAGTATAATGATAAGGAACTATTCCAGCTGATCTCGGAAGGCAACGAATCCGCTTTCCGGCAGCTCTTTCGCAGGTATGTTCCCGAGCTGCGCCCCCTCATCCTCCACCTGACCAAAGCCCCCGCCATTACAGACGATATTATCCAGGAAACCTTTCTGCGCATATGGATCAGCCGCGATAAGCTGCTTGAAATAGAAAACCCGCACTCCTGGCTGCTGCGTATTGTTTTCCATCAATCATTCTCCTACCTGCGCAAACAGGCCGTGCATCATAAAGTAATGGATGCCATTAGCACCCACGCCGCGGCAGAGGAGCACATCAGCACCACAGAGGAAAGCATCATCTACCATTCCATGCTCAAACAGGTAAGCATGGCCGCTGCACAGCTACCGCCGCAGGCTAAACGTATTTACCTGCTAAGCCGGGATAAGGGCCTGAAAATACCGGAGATCGCCCGTGAGCTTTCCATTTCCCCCAATACCGTTAAAAATTCCCTGGTAAGGTCCTTACAGTTTATCCGCAAACAGCTGGAGCTGTCCGGCTACCTTTTTCCCACACTTATAATATGGCTGCTCACAGCCTGAAAAAAATTTTTCTTTTCCATAGGTCCTAATTGTTTACTTACGCGTCTGTTAATACAGGGGGACTTTCCGCGATGCCGGATTCTACGTTTATGAGATTGCCACGTTTAACATTTAAACAACCAACAAATTGTCTATACAAGACCGTTTAGCATACCTGTTGCAACAGGCTGTGCGTCAGACCGCTACCGTTGCAGAGTTACAGGAATTGTCGGACCTGGTTCAGGCCGACCAAAGCGGCGATACCGCCCGCCTGGTGGAAATGCTGCTGCGTAAAGATCTTCCGCCCGGAACAGCAGAATATGACGAAACCTATTGGGACCAGGTAGCCAATAATATACTGGCTGCTGACCGCCCGGAGGAAATGCCTGCCGGCAACGTAATACCAATACCACAGCGCCGGCGCGGGTGGATGGCAGCAGCCGTTATCACCGGCGCGGTACTGCTCTCCGGAGGGGCGTACTGGTTATTACAAAAGCCCGCTCCTGCCCCGCTGGCGGCCGTTACGCCGGCGCCTGCCCATGATGTTGCCCCCGGTGGCAATAAAGCAGTGCTGATCCTGGCAGATGGTACCCAGATGTCATTGGATAGCACCGCCAATGGCCTGCTGGCGCAACAAGGCAATACAAAGGTTTCCAAACCCGGCGCAGGACAGCTTACCTACACGCAGCAAACAGCGGGCAGCACCGCGCTTACACAATACAATACCCTGCGCACGCCACGCGGCGGCCAGTTCCAGGTAACCTTACCGGATGGCACCAAAGTATGGCTCAATGCTGCCAGCACCTTAAAATATCCCACTGCATTTACCGGCACCAGCCGGCTGGTAGAGCTGAGCGGCGAAGCTTATTTTGAAGTAGCCGCCAATGCCGCCAAACCTTTCCGGGTAAATGTGCTTACCCATACCAACGGCAGCCCGGATAGCATGCAGGTAGCAGTGCTGGGTACCCATTTCAATATTATGGCGTATGAAGATGAGCAGCAGGTTAAAACCACCCTGCTGGAAGGCGCGGTACGCGTAAACAGCCATGGCAGCAGCAAACAGCTGCGTCCCGGCCAGGGCGCCAGCCTGGATAAGCAACAACGTACACTCACTCTGCAGGACAATACAAATACAGAAGAAGCAGTAGCCTGGAAAAACGGCTTTATACAATTGGAAGGCAACGACATTACCTCCGCCATGCGGCTCATAGCCCGCTGGTACGATGTGGAGGTGGTTTACAAAGCGCCTGTGGCTGCGCACTTCCGGGGCATTATACCCAGGAATGTGCCCGTATCACAGGTATTAAAAATGATGGAGCTAACCGGAGAAGTACACTTTGAAATAAAGGGGAAACAGCTGATCGTATCGCCCTGATCTATGCCACTTAAAAATACTACGTTAAAAAACTGAACACATGAGTCCTTAATGTTTATTCCTACACCTAATCTCTGAAGGTCAAAAAAAACCGGGAGCGTTCGCGGCGCCCCCGGTCAATTCAGGCCTGTAATTACAATCGCTTACGGCAATTTTCATTATCAACCCAAACCATACAAATGTATGCAATTGACGCTTTTTTCCCAAAGCGGGCCAAGAAGGCTCGCGTGGGGCAAAACATTTCCACGATTATTAGTAAAAACATTCCTGATCATGAAATTAACGGTGCTTTTGATGACCATCACCCTGCTGCAGGTACATGCGGCCGGGTATGCACAAACAGTTACCCTTTCGCAACGGAATATTTCCCTGGACCAGGTCTTTAAAGAGATCCGGAAGCAAACCGGTTACGCCTTCCTGTATACGGATGAACAGCTGCAGCACCTTCCGAAAGTGAGCCTGGAGCTGAAGAACGCCTCCCTGCAAACAGCGCTGGACGCCTGTTTCCAGGGGCAGCCGCTTACCTACAGCATCTCTGATAAGGTGATCATTATTAAGCGCAAAGCGCTGCAGGCGCCACCTGAAATTGCACCGCCGGACCAGGAAATAAAAGGCCGCATCACCAATGAAAAAGGCGAGCCGCTGCCCGGTGTAACCGTACAGCTGAAAGGCACCACCCGCGGCGTGGTAACCAATGAAAATGGTGAATACACCATTACCGTACCCGCCGGCAATGCCATACTGATCGTTTCATCCATCGGCTATAATAAAGAAGAGATACCGGTATCCGGCAAAAATGAAGTATCTGTTACGCTGCAACCTTCCGCCTCCAACATGAATGAGCTGGTGGTGGTAGGTTATGGCGAACAGAAAAGAGGCTCGCTTACCAATTCCATTACATCCGTTTCAGCAGCTGCATTCAAGGATCAGCCGGTGAACCGCCTGGACCAGGTGTTACAGGGCAGGGCCGCCGGTGTGCAGGTAACCAATGCAGCCGGCTCTCCGGGCGGTAGTGTAAGAATACGCATACGCGGCGCCAATTCCATTAGCCTGGATAACGGTCCCATATATGTAGTAGATGGCTTTGTAGGAGCAGAATTTTTTTCCATTATCCCGGACGACATTGAATCCATACAGGTGCAGAAAAATGCCTCTGCAACTGCCATTTACGGCAGCCGCGGAGCCAATGGCGTTACCCTCGTTACCACTAAAAAAGGCAGCAAGGGCGGTTTAAAGGTGAACTTTACCAGCCGTTACTCCTCCGCCACCGTTATCAAAAAGCTGGACCTGCTGAATGCCGGCGACTTTGCGGAAACGGCCAATGCACATGCAACCGCCGTAGGCACCACCAAACCGTTTACAGATGCGCAGGTAGCAGACTACCGCGCAAAAGGCGGCACCAGCTGGCAGGATGAGATCTTCCGTACAGCGCCCAGCCAGGAATATTTATTGAGCCTTTCCGGCGGTAATGATAAATCCGGCTACTTTATTTCCGGCAACTACCTGGACCAGGATGGCGTGATCAATAATTCATTCTACAAACGTTACACCGTAAGGTCTAACATCAACTCCAACCTGGCCAAAGGCATCTCTACCTTCCTGAACATTACCGGCTCTTACAGCACGGCGCAGAATGTAGATATACCCGCAGACGGCCCTAGCAGCCCATTGGCGCAGGCCATCACATGGTCGCCCACTGTGCCGGTACGGCAGGCTAATGGCAGCTATACCATCAGTGATCCTGTAGGCTCCCTTTTCTATAACCCGGTAGCTTTAACTACAGACCGGCTGGCCGTAACAGAAAGAATGCTGGCTAACCTGATGGGCGGTTTCCGTTTTGAGCTGTTGCCGGGCCTGAGCTATAACCTGCAATATGGCATCAACTATCTTGATTATGATAACAAAAGTTTTGCAGGCAAGGTTACCAATGGCGGCACAGCTACCAGCAGCTACCGCTCCAACAAAGAGATCAAGCTGCAAAATACCAACACCCTTAACTATCGCCGCTTATTTAATAACGTGCATAGCCTGGATATTACAGCGGTGATGGAATACCAGCAAACTACGTACAACTATGTATCCGCCGGCACATCTAACCTTACGTACGAAAATTTCCAGTGGAATAACCTGGCATTAGGTACGCCCGGCAGCCCAGGCTCCGGTTATTCAAAATCGGGCCTGTTCTCGCTGGTAGGCCGTATTAACTATGGCTATAAAGATAAATACTTGGTATCCGGCGCCCTGCGGCGCGATGGGTCTTCCAAGTTCCAGGGTAATAATAAGTACGGTTATTTTCCTTCTGTGTCAGCAGGATGGATGATCAGCAACGAACCTTTTATGCAGGATGTACCCGTGATCAGCACCCTGAAGCTGCGCGGCAGCTGGGGTTTGACAGGCAGCCAGGGTATTAATGCATACAGTACTTTTTCATCCTACTCCAACAGGATAGCCTCCTTTACTAACAGCACTTTTCTGAATGGCATTGTGCTGGGCAACATTGGCAACCCTGATCTTAAATGGGAAACCACCGAGCAAAAAAATGCAGGGCTGGATGTAGGCCTCTTTAACAACCGTGTAAATCTTACGGCAGATTATTTTGTGAAAGAAACGCGCGACCTGCTGCTGAATGAAACCCTGCCCCTGTACCTGGGCGGCAATACTATTACCCGCAACGTTGGTACAGTGCAGAATAAAGGCTGGGAGCTTTCAGTGGAAGCTGCTGTAATAGACAAAGGCGCTGTTAACTGGAACACCTCCCTGAATGTATCCTTCATTAAGAACAAGGTGATATACATAGGTGATGGCAAAAAAATGATCTTTGATCCTAACACCCGCAAAATAGGCGGTGGCATGTCGCCGCAATCAGAGTTTGTGGTAATGCCCGGGCAGCCGCTGGGCGCCATCTGGGGGCTTACTTACCTGGGCACCTGGAAACCGGGCGATGCAAAGGCAGCAGAGTATGGCGCCAAGGCCGGAGATTCCCGCTACCAGGATCTGAATAGTGATGGCCTGATAGATGCCAACGACTACGGTGTAATAGGTACCGGCATTCCCCGCACCTCCATTGGCTGGAACAATACAGTTTCTTACAAGTCCTTTACCCTTAACCTGATGTTCCAGGGCCTGTTAGGCTTTGATAAGCTGAATTACAACAAAGCAGCTGCCATGTACTACGGCGGCGATGCAAGGGAAGCTACCCTAACAGAGATCAAAGACCGTTACATACCCGGCGTTAATGAAACATCGGATATACCCGCTTTCAGCACCACTAACCGGAACTTTACGCAAAGCACCCGTTTCCTGGAAAAAGCAGATTTTCTGCGGTTGAAGAATGTGAGCCTGTCTTATGATATACCTAAATCAAGAATAAAAAATGTGCTGGGCGTTAAAGTATTTGTGAGCGCCACCAACCTGTTCACCTTTACCGGTTACAGCGGCATAGATCCGGAAGCTAATTCTGATGCAGGCGATCTGCGGCAGGGCATTGACTTTGGCTCTTATCCGAATGCAAAAACCATTACCGGGGGCGTTACCCTTAGTTTTTAAATATAACGTACATGATTAAACGACTCCACATGAAAAAGATATACATAGCCGCCTTGCTGCTGCTAACAGCAGGCTGCAGCAAAGAGTTAACGGAAAATCCCAGGGGCCTGGTAGGCGGCGCTGCCGCTTTAAGCAGCCAGGCCGGCCTTGAATCAGCGCTCACCGGCGCATACGGCAGCTTAATGGTACCCTGGACCAGCGGTTTTACCAGCGTGTCGCAAATTGCTATGACCATGGGCGGCGATGACCTCACCACCCACCCCGGCTCCAATAAAGAAGAGTTCCGGGAGTTTGACCGTTTTAATGTAACCTCCCTTAACAGCCGCATGACACCCATCTGGCTGGGCTGTTACAAAACCATACAATCCACCACCAACATCATCAACAATTATACACAGGTGCAGGATGGTACTGAAGCCACAATACAAACCATTGTAGGGGAAGCCAGCTTCCTGCGCGCGCTGAGCTACTACTGGCTTACACGCCTCTGGGGCGAGGTGCCCATTATTCCTTCGGAGATCTATTCACCGGACTTCCTGACCCTTACCAAAAGCAAACCTGCTGATGTATATAAGCTGATAGAAGAAGATCTGGCAAGGGCGGAACAATGGGTGCCCAACAAAAAGCGCGATCCGGGAAGGCCTAACAAAGGCTCCGTAAAAGCGCTGTTGGCAGATGTGTATCTCACGGAAGCCGGCTGGCCGCTGAAAGATCAGTCTAAATATGCCATGGCAGCCGCCAAGGCCAAAGAGGTGATAGATCATAAAGCAGATTATAGCTTTGACCTTTACCAGGATGGGTTCTTAAAGATCTTTGCCGGTGGCACCGTAGAAGATGTGTTCACGCTGTTTACCCGCGGGCAATGGTCTACCTACAACTCCTTTTACGGCCTTTCCACTATGCCGGAGAATGAAGGCGGCTGGAGCGATTTTTTCCCTGAGCTGAAATTCTTTAACAACTTCCCGGCAGGCTCCCGGAAAGATGCTACTTTCTCTACTGAATTTGTGGTAAGTGGCGATACTATTTCCTGGCAGCAAACCACCACCAAACACCCTTATTATAAAAAGTTCACCATACAGCAGGCGGGCGATAAAGCCGTGTATATGTCTAACAACCCGGTGATCATGATCCGGTATGCGCATGTGCTGCTGATCTATGCAGAAGCGCAGGCAAGATCTGCAGGCACACCTAACGCAGACGCATATACTGCGGTGAATGCCGTGCGCCAGCGCGCCGGCTTACCGGCCCTGGCCGCAAATATGACGGGCGCTGATTTTGCCGCTGCAGTGGTAAATGAACGCGCCTGGGGATTTGCCGGTGAACGGAGCCGCTGGTTTGTCCTGGTGCGGCTGGACCAGGTAGCTGCTGCCAATGCCGGTAAAGACCCTGCCGACCTGCAGCCCGCAGGCCCCATTACCCAGGCCGGTTACTGGATGCCCATACCCGGCGTAGATGCATTGGTGAACCCGAATTTATAACAACAATCCAGGATGATTGTCCTATGAAACAATAGCCAGAAACCACGTATTAACAGGAAACCCGGGACCGGCGCAGTAACAGAACTGCGTCGGTCCCTATTTACCCACGTAAAAATGAAACCCGTTATGAAAAACATTTCAACACTCTTTGTGTTGCTGCTTGGCATGCTGTTAAGTGGCAACAGGCTCCATGCGCAATTCCTGCTGCTGGATGATATGGAAGGCAATGGCCCCTGCGCCGGCAGGTGGAACTATTACGCCGGAAATACCACTACCGGCAAAGTGGAATTTGGCGTGCCCAATCCCAGCATCTCTACCGTGAATCCCAGCCCGCTGGTGGCCAAATTCACCAAAGACACTACCTGCTTTGAATACATGAGCGCAGGATGCAGCCTTACAGATTCTTTTGACCTGGCAGCCAACAGCATATTTAAAATGCTGGTGTACAGCAGCACGCAGGACGAGATCATGTTTAAGCTGCAACCCGGCGACAACTATTCAAAAGCAGTGTACTTTACCTATAAGGTAAGCCATATTAATCAATGGGAAGAAGCTACTTACAATTTCCAGAGCGTAAAGAACAGAACAGACTTTAATCGCATTGAAGTACATTTTATTGATGGCAAAAAAGCCAATGGCATCCTGTACTTTGACCTGGTGCAGGGCCCCAACTCCACTGGTATTACCCTAAAGGACACCAGCATTTTAATGGGCCAGGAAAACGGCGCCACGCTCACCGCCACGGTACGCGGCAGTAAATTTGACAGCGTATTAACCACTGCCGGCTGGACCAGCACCAACCTGCCCGCAGGCGTAAGCATAGGTAACGTGCAGCGCATAAACGATACTACCGCACGTATTACGCTAAGCGGCAGCTCACCGGCCAACTACTCCCGCACCACGCTGAAGCTGAACATAGCCGGGGGCGAGCTGGCAAACGCCAACACCACTTCCTACCAGGCAAAAGGCAATGTAGTATTTGAAGGCAACCCCAACTGGACGGTGATCTTTACAGATGAATTTAATACAGACGGCAAGCCCGATGCCGCCAAATGGAAAGTAGACCCGCAGCCTAAAGGATGGATCAATGGAGAGCAGCAGGTATACACCGATACCACGCATGATAATGCGCTTGTAAAAGATGGTAAGCTCATTATTAAAGGCAGGAAGGATTTCCCTACCGGCAATAGCGCAGAGCCCTGGTCATCGGCCCGCCTGATCACACAGGGCAAGCTGGATTTCAAATACGGTAAGGTGGACGTGCGCGCCAAGCTGCCCCGTGCACGCGGCTCCTGGCCTGCCATCTGGCTTATGCCTACCAGCAGCGCCTATGGCGGCTGGCCCAAAAGCGGGGAGCTGGATATGATGGAGCATGTAGGCAATAACTTCGGCACCGTACTCTCTACCGTGCACACACAAAACCACAACTGGACCAACGGCGGCCAGGTATCCGCCAATAAGAAGCTGATGGATGCAGATACCGTGTACCATACCTATAGCATGGAATGGGGCGCAGATTCCATTACCTTCAGCTACGACAGCATACATGTGCTTACTTATCCCAACCCGCATACAGACTGGAAAGACTGGCCCTTTGATCAGCCGTTTTACCTGATCCTGAATGTGGCCATTGGCGGCGGCATGGGCGGTACTATTGCAGAAGCAGACTGGCCGGATAGCATGGTAGTGGATTATGTGCGCATTTCCCAGAAAGGATTAGGCACACCGGTGCTGGATACGGTAACCGTAACACCAGCCACTCTTTCTTTTTTGCCGGGAAAAACGCAGCAGTACACTGCCAAAATACTGGACCAGAACGCGCGGCCAATTGCTGCCACACCAGTATGGAGCATAACCGGCGCAGGCAACAGCATTACCGCCAGCGGGCTGGCCACCCTGAATGATACAGCCATAATTACCGCCACAGTAACCGTAAACGGTGTTACCAAAACAGGCGTAGTACGTGCAAACAAACGTGCAGCCCATTACAAACCTATCCCCGCAAAAATACAGGCGGAAAGTTTTGATAATGGCAATGCCTGTTGTACAGAAACAACCGCCGATACCGGCGGCGGGCTGGATGTGAGCTACATAGGCAGCGGCACCTGGTTTGAATATGATATTGATGTACCGGACAGCAGCGAATACAGGATCCAGTTCCGCGTGGCGGCAAATACGGCCTCCAGCCTGAAAATACAGCTGGATACCGCAACCCTGCAAACAGTAACCCTGCCGGCCAGCGGGGGCTGGCAAAAATGGAGCACAGTAACCTCATTGCCTGTACGTTTATTACCAGGCCAGAAAACCATCCGCATCACCGCTAATAAAGACGGCTGGAACTTTAACTGGCTGCGTTTTATACGCGCAGATTCTATTCCATTAACACGCATCGCCGTTAAGCCGGATCCGGTAACCCTTAACACCGGCGAAACAAAACAATTCACCGCCACCGGTTACGGACAGGATAGCAGCGTGTTTATGCTGCAGCCGGTGTGGTCTGTTTCCGGTACAGGCAATACCATTAGCGCAAATGGCCTGTTAAACGCCCCTGCTGCCGGCGATTATACCATTACAGCCACAGAAGGCGCTGTAAGCGGTATTGCCACAGCACACGTGGTCACAGCCCCGGTGCTCACCCGCATAACCCTTGCGCCGGACACGGTTACTGTACCCTTAGGCGCATCCCAGCAATTTACAGCTACAGGATATGATCAGCGTGACAGTGTTTACACCTTCACTCCTGCCTGGGCGGCCACCGGCGCAGATAATACCATTAGTGCAGGCGGCAATTTTACGGCCGGTAACACGCCGGGCAACTATGTAGTAACAGTATCTGGTGGTGCCGTAAGCGCCACAGCCGCAGTAACTGTTGGTTATACCTGCTCTGTTAATGACAAATATGAAGCAGAAAGCGCCTCTAACCGCGCTACCACCCCCTACCTGGAAACCTGCACAGATGTGGGCGGCGGGCAGGATTTTACCAACCTGCATGTAAACGACTGGTTTGCCTACAGTACGCTGAACGTGCCTGCAGCGGGTAAATACACCATCAGCTTCCGGGTATCCGCCACAGCGCCTGCCAAATTATGGGTAGGGCATAGTGGTTATAACTTTGGCAGTGTTGATATCCCATCCACCGGCGGCGCCTGGCAAACCATTACAGATACCATTACCCTGCCGGCGCTCTCCTATACAGGCATCCATGTGCAATCGGGCACTTTTAAGTTCAACTGGTTCAGTATTAGCAACTGCGCTGCGCCGGCAGCCGATTCCTCCGCTGCCCGTATGGCTTACAGCAGTGTAAAAACCGGTATTGAAACCGGCGATGTAAAAAGCGTGCGGCTGTACCCCAATCCTACCACCGACCAGCTGACCCTGGAATTGCAGGAACCGGTGTACCGGGTATGTACTTTGCTTGATATGCAGGGCAATGTGGTAAAACAATGGGCCCTCGCTAAAGGGCAAACCAGGGTTAGTCAGCACATTGGCTCCCTGATACCGGGTACGTACCTCTTAAAATTAGAAAATGAGCATAAAAAGCTCACTTTGAAAGTGGTCAAATACTAATTGAAAAGTAAAAAAGCAAAAGGTAAAAATTAAAGGGAATGCAGCGAAGTAAGGTTTAAACCTAACCGCTGCATTCTCTTTTTAATTTTTATTTTTTGCTTTTAATTTATACTGCGGCCCCACTGCAATCGGTGTCCATGGCTATTATTTTTTATTTTCAGTTAAAATTGTTTACTTTGGTTTAACGGATTTTTTAGATCAGCAGCAACAAACATTACAGGTTATTATAGATTCATCACCTCAAACCACGTATACTCAAATAACCGTTCCTAATTAGCTTTAAGCAGTGCAAATGAACCTACGTAAAACCCTCTACACTGTTATCGATATGGGTACCGGCCCGGTCAGGGACCGCCATGAAAAATTACTCATCAACAAAGTTAATGGGGTTGCCTGTTCATTGATCGTGCTAAGTTTGATCTTCGGCCTCCTGTTCTACATCCTTTCCGGGCACCTGCTTATATTAATAGCCACCACGGTAGAAAGCCTGCTTTTTGTGCTGATCATTGCCCTTAACTATTATAAAAAACATGCGCTGGCCGCACTGGGCCTGCAGCTGGTGCTCAATGCAGCTATCCTGTATTTTGGCCTGTTACTGGGCAAAGCAATAGACGGGCTTTGGCTGGCGCTGTTCTTAATTGTCACCTCTTTCCTGTTCCTGAAAACCGCCGCGGCAAGGCGCATCAGCCTCACAGGCGGTATCATTTCCCTGGTATTAATAGAGCTGAATAAATTTTACCCGGTAGTAACGCCTTTCCCCTTCACGCCAACGGTGCTGCTGGTAGTACATTACTCCGCCATTGCTGTAATACTGTTCATTACTGTGCTTACCTTAATGCATTACCTGCAATACAACAAGCTGCTGGTAACTGCTGTAAAAGGGCAAACCCGTGAGCTGGAAAACGCTAACCGTTCCCTGAAAGTATTTATGCGCGAGCTTACGCATGAGATCCGTACCCCGCTGAATGCTATTTACAGCATTGCACAGCTGAAGCTGATGGATGCGCCGGATAGCGCTACCAATGAGCACCTGCACTACGCCTGCCATAACGTGTTAAGCATTATTAACAACGTGCAGGACCGCAGTAAAATGGAAGCAGGCAAACCGGATGAGATAAAACGCGAAGCCTTTGATATACGCAGCTGGATCCGGGAAGTATGCAACATTTACAGCTACCTGGCCCGCAGCAAAGCGGTGCAGATAGAGGTAGAAACAGGGGAACAGCTGCCCGGCCTGATGTATGAGGACAAAACCACGCTTACCAAGATCGCTAACAACATTATAGGTAATGCCATTAAGTTCAGCCCTAAAAATACAACCGTTACCGTTAGTATGCACCAGGTGAATGGGCAGTGGCACCTTGCAGTAGCAGACCAGGGCGCAGGCATAAGCCGGGAAAAGGTAGCCACCCTGTTTGATGAATTTACCCGGGAGCGCATCAATTTTGCAGAAGGCACGGGATTGGGTTTGAACATAGCGCAAAAGCTGGCCTTTCAGCTGCAGGGCCATATACAGGTGTTCAGCGAGCAGGGTAAGGGCACCATGTTCATTATATGCCTGCCGGTGCATGAATGTAAAGAGATCATTGTGGCAGATAGCCACCCGGAATATATTGACAATCATATTTTCCAGGGACGTAAAGTGCTGCTGGTGGAGGATGACCATATGAGCCAGCAATACCTGCATAAGTACCTGCACAGTAAAGGTTTTGAAGTAATACTGGCGGAGGATGGCATGGAAGGGTTATACCGCGCCACCTGCGACCAATTCGATATTATTATTTCCGATATTGGGCTGCCCCGCATGGAAGGCCGGGAGCTGCTGGCGCGCCTGAAAGCCAATAAGTACCTGGCCCATGTACCGGTGATCATTACCTCGGCAGACACGGCTATTAAAGAAGACCTGCTGCAGGCAGGAGCCGCAGGCTGCCTGGTAAAACCGGTGGATTTTAAACAGCTGCATAAAGTACTGAAAGACACTATAATTCAGGCTATACTAGCCCCGGAGCACCGGGCTTAGACACTACGCGCGGCACTTTTTGCAATTTTAGTTAAAATGCTTTACCTTGTTGGTGATTAGGCTTCAGCTCAGCACGTACTCAATAACCATAATCTTTAACCATCTCGTATGAATGCCCGTGGCAGGTTACGCTGACTTCAATTAACGCTACTCCCTTATGGCGATATTAAGGAACATTATAAGAACCGGTACCCAAAATGTGGATGAAATAGCCAAACATGCTATTATAGCGGTAAACCGCTTTAGCCTGGTATCTCTCCTCTTAACTTCCTGCTTTGGAATTGTTTTTTATTTCCTGACCGGAGAGCTGCAGATACTGGCCGCCGGCCTGACAGAAGCTGTTTTGCTGGCAGGCGTATTATGGCTGAACAGCCGGCACAAACACCTGTGGGCCAGCTACGCCTACATATGCATTATTAACGGTTCCCTGGTATATTTCAGCGGCATCCTGGCAGCTATTATAGAAGTGCACCTGGCTTTTTTGCTGATGTTCGGCGCCTCGCTGCTGTTCTTCCGGAAAGACAGGGACCGCATGATCAGCATTGGTATTACGGCGCTTACCTTACTGTTGTGTGAATACAACTACTCCTACCCTTTTATAAACCCCATCTTAAAAACAGATTACGAGCAAATGCTCCTGCGCTGGCTGGCCCGGCCCGGCATTATTTTGCTGGATTCCCTGGTGCTGTGGTATTACAAAAAAACCAACGAAGCGCTTTACAGCAGCTTAATGAAACGCTCTGAAGAGCTGGAAGCCGCCAATACTTCCAAGAACTTTTTTATACGCGTTACCAACCATGAGCTGAAAGGACCTTTAAATGCCATTCACGAAATAAGCCAAACCCTGCTGCTGAATGATGAAGTGGATGAAAGCCCTTCCCTGAAGCCGCTGGCAGAGGACCTGTACACAGCCAGCACCACCGCCATGCAGGAGGTAACCAATGTGCTGGATATGTCGCAGATAGAAGCGGGAAAAATTAACCAGGTAGATAACAGCTCCATTAACATACGGCAGTTCCTGATGAACCTGTGCAAGGTGCACCAGTATACGGCCAACCGCAAAAAGGTAAGCATAGTAACAGAGTTTCATGATCAGCTGCCGCTTACCATTATCAGCGATAAGGCCAAGCTTACCAAAGTAATGAGCAACCTGCTCGTGAACGCGGTAAAATTTACCGCCCCTAAAAGCCGTGTAACAGTTAAGGCCTATGTAAAGGACGGCCTGCTGTATATGGCGGTAAAAGACCGGGGCAAAGGTATTGAGCGGGAACGCCTGCACACCATCTTTGACCCGTTTGAAACAGAACAGAACAGCCTGATGGAAGGCAGCGGCCTGGGATTGTTTATTACCCGCCACTTTATAGAGCTGCTGGGCGGAAAGATCACCGTGAACAGCAGCCCGAAGGAAGGTACTGTTTTCACCCTTCATATGCCGCTCATAGCCGGGCAGGCAGAACCACAGGTTACGCAGCCCGCCATTGCACCCGCCGACTACAGCGGTAAAAAAGTGCTGATCTGTGAAGATGACGAAATAAGCCAGCTATACCTGGCCAAGTTCCTGGAAAGGGCTGGCTGCACTACCCTGCTGGCAGATAACGGCGCCAAAGCCATTAACCTTGCCCAGCAGGAAATGCCGGACCTGATGATCCTGGATTCCCATATGCCGGTAATGAGCGGCAGGGAAACGATCACGCATATACGCAATCATCCGCATCTGGCACACTTACCCATTATAGTAATTTCCGGTGATGCCTATAGCGGGGAAAGTGAAGAGCTGCTTACCGCCGGCGCCAGTGAATACCTGCTAAAACCCGTGAGCTTTAGAACACTGAGCGACGTGATGCGCAAGTACCTCACTTCCCCGGTAAATAACAAGCGGCTGCCACCGGCTCAGGCCATCCGGTAGCGGGCCGTATCCATCCAGCTCCAGTCAATATTGCCGCGCATCATAGTAGCCAGCGCATTTACAAAACGCAGCAGCTCTTTATTAACAGCTTCCTCAAAAACCGGCAGCTGTGCAGCCAGCCGTATAAACTCCTTCACCTTATCATCATGGATCTGCGTGGCTTTAAACACAGCATCTTCCAGCGTCAGGTGTTCATGATTCTTCAGTAACATTACCAGGTTCATCTCATCGCCCTGCTGCAATTCCTTGCGGTAAGAAAACAGGTCGTTAGCATAACAGATGGTATCAGAGCACAGGGTAATAAGGGTTTGCACCGTATTATGCCAGCGCACTTCTTCCGGCAGGTGGATGTTCTCCATGATCTCTACCAGGTCTGCAAAAAAGTTGGCGCCGCCAAACTCCTGCCGGAACTGCATGTATTCAGCTACTGCAGGCATGCGGTGCTGTTTCACCAGCTCTATACGCCAAAGGTTTGCCACAAAGGCCCGTTTCATGCTTTCTGCAAAACGGTTTTGCCAGGCAGGTGTGCTGAGGCGGCAGATCCTTTCCCAGAAATCACTGATGGCCGCCAGTGAAGGGCCGTGTTTTTCCAGGGTTTTGGTTTCATGTAATACCAGGATGCGGCGTACCTGCTCCAGGAACATTTCAAAGTTCTCTTTTTTACGCACAGCTTCCGTGTCGGCAGTAGCTTCGTCGTACTGATCGTCTAATACAAATAACAGGGTGTTCAGATCTGCAGCTATACATAATGCTTCCAGGTTTGCATTTGGAAACATACGCGCCACCATCCAGGTGAACCGCTGCCGCCGGTAATGGTCCATTACTTCATTGGTTGTAATGAGGTGAAAGGCTCTTACCCAGTAAGTGGTATGCGCATCGGCCTGTTCAACCAACGGGTTTAAACGGGTCGGAAAAGGACAATACAATGCCGGATTGCCCGTAGAGCTTTTAATGAGTGCCATAGGAAATAAATTTTGTTTGAGGATAATATAGCTAAATTTGAGCAATGTGGGGATAACCTATGCAATGCAGGCCCATTACGGCTTTCCGACTGAAATTATTCTGCAGTAATAGTGAAGAATTAATAATTAAAAATCAAGAATTAAAAAGTAAAATAATAAATATAAAAGTATAATGTAGTGGAGATTGGGGTAGTATTTATACGATACCTGTATGATTGAAATGAGGAAAGAATTAGCGTCATTGCGAGGCATAAACGGAGGTACCGGGCGTAGGTGCCGAAGCAATCTCCCGCCATTCAGATGATTGATTGCTTCGGCCCTATGGCAGGAGATTGCTTCGGCCCTGCTTCCCGCTCCCCCTTACACGCGGCCTCGCAATGACGCGAATCATTTAATTCTTAATTTTTACTTTATCCAGCAGCTCCCGCGCAGTAACCTCCCCGCTGTCAGCCGCCATGCTTAACCAGAACATAGCATAGGTTTCATTTTTTTCTACAGCCAGGCCATTGAGGTAATAACAGCCTACTTCTTTTTGCGCAACAGTTTTCCCGGCTTCAGCGGCCTGTAAAAAGTAGCGGAATGCTTTCAGGTGATCTGCTTTGCTAACAGCATTACGCTCATAAAATTCCGCCAGGTAATACATAGATTCCACATGCCCTACTGCGGCAGACCGCTCATATAACTCCAGGGCTATACGAATATTATAATCATTGGCTATGCCGAGCTGCGGCTGTAATTGTCCTTTGTTATCATAGGCAAAAGTACCTTTGAGCAGCTCAAAGGCCAGGCGGTTCTGGCATTCAGAACCTGCTACGGTAGCGCCCTGGTGCAGGTAACGCGCGGCTGACTTCAGGTTGCGGGCTTTATGATCTCCATAAAAAACAGCTTTAAAGGCAGGGAAACAGCAGCCTTCCTCATCCTGCAGGTCCTGGTCAGCGGTTTTGCAATACCACTCTGCAGCGGCATAGGGATCGCGGTCTTCCTCATAACCTTTATCAAAGTAACGGGCCAGGCAGGCCATAGCCTTCAGGTACCCCAGGGAGGCGCTTTTCATAAGATATTCCAGCGCCATTTTACGGTCTTCTTTATTGGGTTTAAAGAAGTAGCCGGGTACTACATGCACTCCTCTCCATAACAGGCGGCCCTCATAAATGCGCTTGCCTACCAGGTAGTAACAATGTGAGCTGCCATAGTGCATCCCCAGGTTCACGTAATGTGTGGCGGCGCTATAGTCGTGCGTGCGGGAGCGCTTTTCCAGCTCCAGCTCTGCCAGGCGTGCGCAGGCCCAGCCGCTGCCCTGCTGCACAATATTTTCCAGTATATGAATGGCTTTTACCCGGTTAATGATGCCGGTATTATGTTCCTCTCCCCTCCAGTATAGCTGCGCCAGCTGCTCACCGGCGGAAACATAACCTTCCCGCAGGGCCACCTGGTAATAATTCAGCGCTTTTAAAAGGTGGCTGGGCTGAGCGTTTAGCCCTTTCCGGTAGATATCGCCCAGGCGCATCATTGCAGCCGGATGCCCATAGCGGGCAGCACGCCGGTAATATACCACTGCCTGGTGGCTATCGGGATCGGCCTGGCTTAAACAGCCGGCATAATCGTATAATAACACTACATTCTCAGGGTGGTAAGACAGTGCTTCCTTGAAGTAGAGCAGGGCCTTCCCCCACTCCTTACGGCAGGCGTAAAACCGCGCCAGCGCCGGTGCACCACGGTGGGGCGACAGGCGGTACATGGTTTCAATATGCGGAAGCGCTTCTGTGGGCGCATTTTTACCCAGCCAGCAGTAAAAAGCATAGTGGCCACGGTATACGGCGCGTACCTCATTACGGGCATTGGCGGGCAGGCCGCTGTATAAAAGATAGGCATAAGCCTGCATGCTGTCTGACCATACGTCCGGCGGGCGGTGGTACAGCGGTTCGCCGTCCTTCACAATTACCTGGTGTATTTCCGGAGGTGTTTTGCGAAGGGCATCCAGCATGGCTATACGTAAAGTAATGGAAGCGGGCTCCAGCTGCAGGGCTTTTTTATACCAGTAAGGCAGCTGGTGCAGGTCGCCGGTTTCATCCAGCGTAAATTCTTTGGCAGTGCCATAACGTGGGTCTACTGCATTCATATAGCCCAGGTATAACCAGGCATGGAACGGCCTGCGGGAAAGCATTACAGCTGTTTCCAACAATGCGCCGGCATGGTCCATGCCATCTTTCAGGCTTCTTAAACTGTAAACAGATGCGGATGCTACGGGCAGTGAGCCCCTTTTCGTATAGGCGTCAGACAGGATACAATCTGCGAGGATAATATGCGCTGCATAGGATTGCGGGTAGCGGGCCTGCCATTGTACGGCCAGCTGCCAGGCACTTTTTAGTTTAATGGGATAATACCGCAGATATTTTTCCAGGTCGCCCGGAGTGTTCTCCTGCTGTTGTTCGTAACGCTCCTGTACTCCCCGGTATAAATATTCCAGTGTATCAATATCCTCCTCACGCACCAGTTCCAGTAAAAAAAGATAGTTTTTCAATCCGTTGTTCTGCATCATTGTTTCACCACATAATAGTATTGGTTAAATGGGTTACTGTTGTTCTGCAGGAACTGCTTTCAAGCGGATACAGGCCCCAGTGCAAGTTCTGCAATTTACGACGGTAAAATGTTAATAAGATGTAAATGATGAATTGTTTACTAATACGGACAAGAGATTTGTGTGGACTTCGTCCACAGTCCATGATCCATTGCATACTGCGCTGGATGCGTTATGCGGGGAATTGAGGACGATGTTATTAGCTTACAGCATGATCTGTTTAATGAGCAATCAGCCTTACACCGGACTATTCATCACACGTGCTACGCAATGGACCGTGGACTATTGCGGCCATCAGGAAACGGAAGAGAAACCATTCCCTCCTCCTTTATGCAGCTGCTCCAGTAAACGTGTGGCAATCGCATTTACAAGGTCGTTGTCTACAATACTGGATAATACAGGTTTAAGCGTACCGTTCTCCTGCCGGTAGTAGTCTATTGCATGATCCTCATCTATCAGCGCCCGGTAAAATGTTGCCCCATGTTCATGATGCAGGTTAATGTTAACTATGTGATTTTTCCCCTGCAGGTCAAAGTCGAGGATGAATTCCATTCTACAAAATACGAAAATTGCCGTATTTAGGCGTCACCGTTTTACCGGCACGCCCTTAATTGCATATTGGCTAACAGCTGCTGCCAACGGGCATCCCCCATTATTTGTACGGAATAGCTATTACATTCAGGGAAGCAGGGGCTGCATTAATAGCAAGGTGGTTACCCGCAGTGAGCGGCTGCGTAACAGGCACTACTTTTCCCGGATCATCCAGCGTATTAATAGCCAAGGTATTGGCGGTAAGCACCTGTTGCCGGGCAGCGCCTTTAGCGGCCTGTACACCCTGCAGGTTTATTTGCAGGGATTGCGCATGTGCGGACACATTTACAATTTTCAGGATCACCTGTTTTGCGGCTGCATCTATAGTAGCGCTGGCATACAGGCTATCTTTACCGGCCAGTACGGCGCCATTCTGCAAAATGGGCACCACCTGGGTACCTTTATTAGCCGAAAATAGCTTTTGTACATAATAGTTAGGTGTGCCAACTGCCCGCAGGTTATCGAACCAGATAAGGTCCGGGCGCCATTGCCAGGCTTCCACATGGGCAAACAGCGGGGCGTAGGATGCCATCTGCACCACATCGGCATTACGTTCCAGCCCGGTCATAAAAGCAGCTTCCGCCAGGGCGCTGCCCCAGGTGTTACGGCTTTCCGGCTCCGTACCTTCTTTGGTATGGGCGGCATATTCACCCGCAAAGATCTTAGGCCCCTTCTTGCGGTCGTAATTATCGTAACGGGATGCATTTGACAGGAACCACTGCGGGGGCATATAATAATGTTCATCAATAAAATCAGCCCGGCTGCTTTTCAGCTCTTTCCACAAATAATCAAACATAGGGCCTTTGGAGAACGGGCCTGCGCTGGATACCAGCTTAATATCCGGATATTTTGATTTAATGGCCTGTTCAAAGATCTTATACCGTTCTATGTACTGTGGGTCCCACTGTTCATTGCCCACACCCATCAGGGTTAAATGGAATGGCCCAGGGTGGCCCATAGCAGCACGCAGCGCACCCCATTTGGTATTAGCATCGCCATTGGCAAACTCTATGAGATCCAGCGCATCCTGTACATAAGGGTCCAGCTCATTCATGGCTACCACCTCACCGGTATTGAACTGGCAGGCCATGCCGCAGTTAAGGATGGGCAATGGTGCAGCGCCAATGTCTTCCGCCAGCTGAAAATATTCAAAGAACCCCAGGCCAAAGCTCTGGAAATAATCCGGGGTAGAGCGGTGTGAAAATTCTGTGTTCCAGCGGTTTACGATCAGGGTACGCTCCTCCGGTTTGCCTACTGTTTTCTTCCATTGATAACGGTTGGCCAGGTCCCGCCCTTCTACAATACAACCACCGGGAAAACGGATGAACCCGGGTTTAAGATCGGCCAGCATTTGCGCCAGATCAGCGCGCAGTCCATTGGGCCGATTCTTCCAGGTATTGGCCGGGAACAGGGATACCATATCCAGATCTATGCTGCCCTGCCCTTTGAATAACAGCTGCAGCTTACCTTTTGCGGCTGTGCCGGTGGCAGTAAGGGATACCTTATAGGGCTGCCAGCCGTCGTGAAAACCACTTAGTGCAGCTTCCCCAATGGGCTGATCCTTTTCATCCAGCAGCACTACCCTGGCCTGCAGGCCGGTACCGGCGGGCGCATTGGCCCACATGGAAAAATTATACTGCTGCCCCTTTGTAATGCCCATGCCGCGGAAGCCTTCATTGGATAAACCATAGCTGCCATTGGGCGCATCTACCATAATAGCAGCGTAACGCGGGTTGGCCGTGTTAACTGCCGTGCGGTTCACTATGAGGATATGACCAGTGTCTTTATTCTGTTTTACTTCCTTCCAGCCCATGAGCGGTGTAAAGAACTCAAAGGAGCGGTTCTTCACCAGCTCTGCATACAACCCGCCATCTGCCGCAAAATTGATGTCTTCAAAGAAGATCCCCCACATATTGGGAGGCACATTGGTAATGGGTTTATTGGCCTGCACGGTGAGCTGGGTTTGTGCGAAAGTTGGCGTGCTGCTTAGCGCTAATGTAGCGAGTACCAGGAATTTTTTGCAAAACATAACTATAAGTTATTACGTGGAAACATGTATGCCATACCTTAAAAGTATTGCACACGCCAATATACAAATAATATTTGTACGAATGACACTTAATAGGTAATTATGAATTGGAATACAGTAAATGATTGATGGAGATGCTATAATGGAAAAGTCCTGCGCCATAAGGCGCAGGACTTTTTTTATGAAGTACGCAATTCGTAATTAATAGTTCGTATTCTGTATCAGCACACCCTTACTCCGGTCTATTTCCTGCTGTGGTATGGGGAAGTAATAGTGTTTGGGACGTACAAAGGTACGTGCTGCTTCTACTACAGAGCCATCATAGGCCAGCTTGGGTTTGTTGTAGTATGTGGTGATGTCAATAAGCTTGGCTTTATCCCAGCGCATAAGATCCTGGTGGCGTTCGTTCTCACCACACAGCTCTACGCGGCGCTCGTGCATCAGCTGCGTCATACCGGCGCCTGCTACGGGCGGCAGTGCGGCAGATGCGCGTTTGCGTACGGCATTGATCTCTGCATCACCTGCGCCGGCGCCGGCAGTGCGGATCTTGGCTTCTGCTACCAGCAGGTAAATATCTGCGGAGCGCATGAGCGGCGTTTTTAAAGAGTAGTTCAAACCGCCGGAAGGTTTCCATGCGCAGAATTTGCGGTAGTGGCGGCCGGTGGTTGACAGGTCTGCGGTGTAGGTTGCTACTTCCGTACCAATGTCTATTTGATCGCCGGGTCCCATGAAGCAGACCGCCTTGCGCGGGTCATTGGCTTCAAATTCATCTACCAGCCCTTTTACAGGGTAAAAGAAGCTCCAGCCACCCCATGCGCGCGGCGCGTGGTAAGTAATGAAGTCTGAGTAACCCCAGCCATCCACTGTTTGCACGGCCAGCAGCATCTCTGAGTTGTTGCCGGTAGCAACCGAAAAGTTATCGGCATAATTGGTAGCCAGCGCATAGTTAGCGTTGGTAGTAACCTTGGTGCCGTATTCAATAGCTTTATCCAGCTTGTTCCAGTCCATATACAGCTTGGTGAGCAGGCCCCAGGCAGTGCCTTTGCTTACGCGGCCTTTGTCGGCGCTGGCCAGGGTTTCCGGCAGCAAATCGGCAGCCTGTAACAGGTCTGATTCTATCTGGGCGCGCAGTGTATCGCTGCTCACTTTGGGCTTGTTGTAGTTGCCGTTCAGCACATCATCTTCTGTAATGATGGGCGCCTCGCCATATACTACCAGCAAACGCCAGTAAGCATATGCGCGGAAGAAATGCGCTTCGCCCAGGCAGCGGCTCTTGATAGCAGGATCAATGTCCGTGATCTTGGGAATGTAGATGAGCGCATTGTTGGTGCGGTTAATGGTTTCATATTTCCAGCGCCAGCCTACCCTTACAGAATATGTAGAGGCGTCATACTTAAAGTCTTCTATGGCCTGGTCATAGTCGTGATCCCCGCCGCGGATCTGATCATCCGAACAGTTGTCAAACACAAACTCATTAAAGCCGGTATAATCTTCTTCCAGCAAAATATTGTAAATGCCGGTAATGCCGTCCAGCGCATCGCTCTGGTTGCGCCAGTAGTTACCGGTGGTATAACTTCCTTTAGGTTTTACGTCCAGCACATTGCAGGAGGCGGCCAGCAGGAACAGGGCGCAGGTACCTATATATATTATCCGTTGCATAATCTTATCTTTTAAGTTCCCTATGGTTAGAAATTAAGCGTTGCGCCAAAAGTAAAGCTCCTGGCCTGTGGGTAAGCTGCTACATCCACACCGCGCTGGCGGTTACCATCGCCGGTACCGCTGTAACCCAGCATAGGCGTTAACCCGGTGTAGTTGGTAATGATGAACAGGTTTTGCGCGGCTACGTATACACGAAAATCCGAGATGCCGCTGTTGCCCCATATTTTTGCAGGAACAGTGTAACCCAGCGCCACATTGCGCAGCGTAAAATAGTTACCGCTTTCTACAAAACGGTCAGATACGCGCAGGTTATTATTGGCTACATCGTTTGACAGGGTCATACGCGGTACTGTGTTGCTGGTACCTTCTCCATGCCAGCGGTTCAGCGCTTCTGCATACATATTGTACGGGTAGCCGGGGTCCATGCCCTGCATACGGTCTGCATTATACAGCTTTACACCTGCTACGCCGGTGAAGGACAGGCTAAGGTCAAAGCCTTTGTAGTTGGCCCCGGCCTGGATGCCATATGTCATTTTAGGATTGGGGCTGCCCAGGAAAGTGCGGTCATCTTCATCTACTATACCATCGCCATTCACATCCAGGAAGATCATATCACCGGGCTTAATATCCCCGCGGCGTGGATCTTTTGCTATGTTGGGATCAGCATCTATCTGCGCCTGGTTCTGATATACACCGCCTGTTTTCCAGCCGTAGAAGGATGCCAGGGGCTGCCCTTCATAGGTGCGGGAAATTTCCGCGCCCTGGCGGCCGTACACGATGGAGCCGATGTAGGAATCCTTATCGTACAGCTGCGTTACCTTATTCTTAATGAAAGAGGCGTTTGCGGCTATATTGTAGCTGAAGTCCTTGTTACCACCCTGGTAGCTAAGCTCTATTTCCCAGCCACGGTTATTCAGCTGGCCTATGTTACGGTCAGGGATACCTGCTGTACCATGTTCATCCAGCTCCGGTGCAGGCACCAGCATATCGCGGGTATTCTTGTTAAAGTAAGTGATGGTAGCGTTCAGCTTATTTTCCAGCACGCCTATTTCTGCGCTTACGTTGGTCATTTCTGCTTTTTCCCAGGTGATATCCGGGTTAGCAAGGCGGGAGTTCCATACGCCGGTGTAAGGATTTTCGCCGAATGAATAGCGGCGGTCGCGCGTAATGGGCGCCAGGTATTGGAAGTCATTGACATTCTGGTTACCTAACTGACCCCAGCCGCCGGTTACTTTCAGGTTAGAAATAAAGGGTACGCTATTCTTAAAGAATGTTTCGTCTGAAATGCGCCAGCCCAGTGAAAAGGCAGGAAAATAACCCCAGCGTTTACCTTCGGGGAATTTGGAGGAACCATCTGCACGGAAGGTGGCTGTTAACAGGTATTTATCCTTAAAGCTGTAAAAGCCTCTTACAAAACCGGAGGCCAGTGCGCTTTGCGCATTGAAATTGCCATTAATGGCATGGTAGTCGTTGCCGTTATCCAGCACGCGCTGGTCGGGCGCTTCATCATTCAGACCCCAGCTTTCTGCGCGGAAGAAATAACCATTGGTGGTTTGTACAGAGTAACCACCGGTTAAGGTTACACGATGTTTTTGTGCAAACAGGTGGTTAAAGGTCAGGAATACCTCGCCCAGCTCTGACTTATTGCTTTCGCTGCGGTTCCACAGCTCGGCATGGTCACGGGTACGGGTCTGGTCCAGCACTTTGGGTACAAAGCTGTACTGGTTATAGATGCTGCCATCAAAGCCGTAGTTACCGCGTAAGGTTAAACCCTGCAGGATCTCGATCTCTGCATACACATTACCCAGCAGGCGGTAGTTCTTATTCCAGGTGTCGGTGGTTTGTGCGGTGAACACAGGGTTGTTAATATCCCCCAGCTCGTTGCTGGCCTGTGAGGAGCCGTAGCTGCCATCAGGGTTCATTACCGGTATGGCCGGGTTAAAACGCAGGGCGCTGAACAGCAGGCCGGTTTGTGATGAGTAGGTATCAAAACCCTGGTTCTGTTTGTAGCTCAGCTGCAGGTTCTCCCCTATTTTCAGGCGTTTGCCCAGCTTATGCTCAGAGTTAATGCGCATAGAATACCTTTTGAAATAGGTATTTTCCACCAGGCCTTTTTCATCGTAATAACCGGCGCTGAACATATAGTTGGAGCTATTGTTACCACCGCGGATGCTTACATCTGCATTGGTTACATTGCCCGAGCCCAGAATGGCATCCTGCCAGTCAGTGCGCTGGGTGGCGTAGTAAGGATCATTCCACACAGGATCTACCGTACCGCCGGAATTAGCATACCGCTCTTTTTTCAGCATTACCAGGTCGGGCGCGGTAAGCAAAGGAATGGTACGGATGGCGTTGGATACGCCGCGGTACACATTTGCAGATGCCCGCAGCTTTTCGCCGTAGTTACCTTTTTTAGTGGTGATGATGATAACCCCGTTGGCGGCACGTGTACCGTAAATGGCGGAGGAAGATGCATCTTTTAATATTCCCATGGAGGCGATATCATTGGGATTTACATCATTGATGCCGCTTGCAGGCACCCCGTCTATTACCACCAGCGGTTCTGCATTATTAATGGTACCTGTACCGCGGATACGGATGCTGGGCGTGGTACCAGGCGATCCGTCGGAACGCACAATATCCACCCCGCTGGCCCGTCCCTGCAGGGCCTGGGCCGCATCGCTCACGGGCAGGTTCTTAATGTCGGCGCCTTTTATTGAGGAGATGGTGCCCGTAGCATCGCGGCGGGTTTGTGTACCATAACCTACTACCAGCACTTCATTCAGCCCTTTGCTGGATACTTCCAGGGCAATGTTCACGTTGTTGGATTGCTCACCGATGGTGAAGGTTTGCTGGCGATAGCCAACGTAGGAAAAACTAAGCGCGCGTACGCCGGCAGGCACCTGTATGGAAAAACGGCCTGCGGCATCTGTGACCGCGCCCCCTGCTGCGCCCTGCAGGGTAATGGTTACGCCGGGCAGGCCTGTACTATCTGCAGTACTGGTCACCTTTCCGGTAATGATGCGCTGCGCTAGTGCCGTGTTCACACACAGGCATAACAACAAAAGGAAGCAACATGACTTCCATGAGTAAAACTTTTGCATAGCAGGAAAAATAAGTAAGTGATAAACGATTCAGCTATCTGGTCGTAATAAATGAATAATGCTGTGATCCTCTCTACAATTCAAAGAAATAAAAAAGCCGCCCAATAATGTATAGGCTAAAAATGGCTACCCGATTGTTAGTATGGACTGGCCAATCATTGTTCCCCTGTAAGTGTGCTCATAATATAGTTAGTTAGTTAAAGATACAGCGCGGACAAAACTAATGTAATAGTATTTTAGCCACATGACATGCTGCATTAACGATGTGTTAATTCCCCGGCTGAAAGCAGAAAGCGTAAAGCAGAAAGCTGATTGTGTTACGCTTTATGGTATGTGCCTCTGAATGGATAAACTGTTACCAATACAAGGGCTTAAAGCTTTATGCCTTCTGCTTTGCGCTTTACGCTTTGACTATAAATGTAATAACTTTAATGTTTTCACATCATCTTTTTTGTTTTCATTTAAAATTTTGAGGAGATATACCCCATTTCCTGCAGCTGCAGGATGGGTTAACAAGTGTAAGGGGTTTTATTTTTTAAGGGCAATAGTATTTACCAGGGTGCCAATGGGGTCAATGGTGATCTGCACCACATCGTTCTCCTGCAGGGTAAAGCTGCTGTCGGGCACCAGGCAGGTGCCGGTCATCAGGTAACAGCCATCGGGAAAATCGCATTCGCGGTACAGGAAACCGGCCAGCTCCTGGTGGCCGCGTTTCATTTGACTGATGGGTACTGCATCGCTGTACTGCGGCTGCCCGTTGCGCAGTATCTGCATCCTGATCTCTGTATCCGGCGGAATGGTTTGATCAGGTACCAGCAGGCATGGGCCAATGGCTGCACTTTTTTCATATGTCTTTGCCTGCGGCAGGTACAGGGGGTTCTCTCCTTCTATGCTGCGGGAGCTCATGTCGTTGCCAATGGTATAACCCTGTATGGCGCCTTCGCGGTTAATGAACAGGGTTAGCTCCGGTTCTGGTACATTCCAGGTGGAATCCTTTCTGATATTTACTTTGTGACCATGACCTACAGCACGGCGTGCGGTGGATTTAAAGAACAGCTCCGGCCTTTCTGCTTCATATACCAGATCATAAAAAGTAGCGCCGCCTGTGTCTTCTGATTCTTCCATGCGGGCTACCTTACTACGGAAATAGGTAACACCTGCGGCCCATATTTCCTGGGAGCTGATGGGTGGCAGCAGGTGTTGCTGAATGGCGGTTTCCGCATCGCTGGCTGGTTGTGCGGCTGCTATGGCTTTGGAAAGACTGTTAAACAGGTCTGAAGCGTTCACCAGCGTATCCCAGCTGTTTTCCATGCGGTAGTAACGTTCATGGTAGTACGCAAAAATGCCCTTGGTAGTGTTGTATAAGCGGATAAGCTCCATTGATTTTAGATTTTAGATTTACGATTTTAGATTTCCCGGATCGTTGGAATTTACGATTTTAGATTTACGATTTTAGATTTGATGGAAACGGTTTACCAAAGTCCGGTCAGATCGTAAATCTAAAATCGTAAATCGTAAATCAAAAATTATTTTGGAAATGCGGTGCTGATGTCCTGGATGGACATATGCCAAAGCCGCTGTGCCAGGGAATCCATAGTGGCATAGGAGCCTTCCAGGTGCACTGTGGTTTGGCTGTAGGTCAGTGAATTGCCGGGAGCCAGCGGGCGAGCATCCGAAGAAGATTCCAGCTCATAGAAGGGGCCCATTTGGGAACCATCTTCCAGCGGGCCATCATTATAACAATTCACCACATCTCCTTTATAAGGTTCCTTTTGCTGCTCCCATTTTGAATTAACATATTTCCCGTTTCTATTAATGCTGAATAAGATGAGGGTGATAGCGCCACTTTCCACATCCACACTGCCAGCCATGGGTATGGCTATTTCCGGCGCCAGGCCTACCTTACCGCGCTTACGGCCATTGGCCTTCATAAGCAGCAGGCTGTCTTTTACCTGCAAATAACCAGGCGGGATCTTACCAAAATAATCATCATGAATGGCTGCTCTTGCATTAGCTCCTGCTTTAAAAGGTACTACGATCACGGTTTTGTCTGAAGGGGTGAACATGCCTAACAACCAGATGGATAAAAGGCCGGTACTTTCCTGCCAGGCGTTTTTGCCTTTATTGGTTAGGGTATTTTCCGTGCGGTAAGCTACGGTGGCAATGCTTTGCGGCAGCGTAAAACCCAGCTGCTGTATAAGGGTGGCGCGGTTCAGTAAGGTTATCTTACGTGAGATGCCTACCTGGAAATCAGCACCTGCATAGTTCTGCAAAACGCCTTCTTTGTAATAATGTACAGTGGTACTGCTTTGATCCTTCAGGTCAAAAACAGCGGTATCAATGAGGCCGGGTGTTTGCCAGTGCTCAAAGGCAAAGGGTTTTCCCTTGGGAAAGAACAGCGCATACTGCCCGCCTTCCGGGCCTAACCAGAAACGTTCCTCGCCACCGTAGGCATTAATATGCGGGTTGTATTTGCCAGATTCAATTAGTTTATAGTTAAGCCAGCCATAACTTTTGCCATGATAACCGCCGGCGCTGCTGGTCATAACACGGGCCTGGTAATCACCGGCTACCAATACCATGCTGCTATCGTCGGGGCTTTTGAGTGTTACCAGGTTGCCCAGGTGGTTGTGCAGAAAATTTTCATCCTGCTGAAAGGTGCCTGCATCCGTGGTTTGAGCAGCTTGCTGGTCGGCCTGTTTTGCCTGATCCGCTTGTTTAGGAGCCGGGTTGCAGGCCGCGAGGAGAAGGAGGGAAAGTGCGTGGAAAGGATACTTCATTGAATTATTAATTATCAATTACGAATTGGGTACTGCGGTAGCATCAGGTATGAATTATGCACGCGGAACAGTTGCGCAAATAACTACAGTTATACAGGCATAATGTAAGCAAAGTTTCCTGATCATTTACATTAAACATGGTTGATTAAATTACGAATTATTCATTATGAAGTGCAGCGTTTTTTTTGAATGTTACTGAAATAGGTGTTGGCCTGCTGCAGGGTTAACAGGCCATTCACCGTATCCTCTTTTCTAACTTCAACATATGCTCCCGGCGGGCTTTGATAATGCCCCTGCGTCTGTTTGTTCTTACTTCCTGTGTACCGTTGCGCGTTCATGATGGCAACCTCCTGGCGGAAGGAGCTGGCAACTCCGGATCATTCTGCAGGTGACGGAACAACCCGGGGAATAAAAAAGGCGGTATCCGGTTTATAGCTCCATACATGCCGCAGGTGACGGTGTGCAGGTATATCAACAAACGTGGAATATTAGCATACTGCAAATTGATTGTTTTTTTGATGACCGTATTATCCTTTACGAGCCAAAAATTATACTATATTGGCAATTATTACCTATTCAGGCGATTGTATTGTGTATTTTTGGATTAAAAACAAGTTCCACGTATGAAACCGATCCTCCGGAAAGTAGCTGTGCATGGCGGGCATTCCTTTAGTGTGCGGGAAGATGTGCTGCCTTACCTGTATAACCACTGGCATTATCACCCGGAAGTGGAGCTAACGCTCATTCGCAAGGGACGGGGCACCCGCCTGGTGGGCGACCATATGGAACGTTTTACCGATTGCGACCTGGTGCTGCTGGGCCCCAACCTGCCGCATATGTGGCGTAATGATGCAGACTATTTCCAACCGGATAGCGGGCTGCATATTGAAGCCGTGGCCATTCACTTTCACGAAAACTTCTGGGGCGATACCTTTTTACAGCTACCGGAAATGGAACCAGTGCGTATGCTGCTGAAACAGGCAGGCAGGGGCCTGCAGATACATGGGAAAGCCAAAGCTGCATTGTCGTTGCAGATGGAGGAAATATTACAGGCCAGCGGTCCGCAAAAGATCACCTTACTTATTCACCTGCTTACCGCGATTGCTGCTACGCCGGAAAAAAGTTTCCTCAGCAGCCTGGGTTTTGTGCAGGAATACAACCTGCAACGCACGGATAAGATCAACGAGATCTATCATTATACTTTTAACAACTTCACCCAGGCCCTTAGCATTGAAACTGTGGCAAAGGCAGTACACATCAGCCCCCACTCCTTTTGCAGGTATTTTAAAACACGTACCTCTAAAACGTATTTTCAATTCCTGGCGGAGCTGCGGATCGGGTATGCATGTAAGCTGCTGCTGGAAAATGATATGAGCATTGCACAGGTGGCATATTCATCGGGGTTTAATAACCTGGCGAACTTTAACCGGCAGTTTAAGGCTATTACCGGGAAAACGCCGATGGGGTATTTTAAGGGGTATGCGGGGAAGGTAGGGTGAAAACGTGCTGCTATTGTGGTAAGAACTGAAAATTAAATATGAGGTCACCTATGCTTTTCATAAGCGCTCTGAATGGAGCTGCCTTCATTGTATTGATCTTAGGACGGTCAATGTCTTCTCCGAAAGATAAGGTCAATAAATGCATTCTGGCATGAGAGTTTTTCTTAGCTAGTGGCTTTTCAAACATCTCATCTAACAAAGTAAAAGAAAAGTCATCCCGTGTAATTTCGGAACTGGTTACCATTACGGCAATGAAAGTGTTCTCATGTTGATTTGCTTCCAATATGGAGAGCACTATGTGCGGATGAGGTTCTCCATAATTGCTACCGTAAGGATGTGGAAGAAGAAATACGTCGCGCTGGTTAACGGCCATACAGTATCCTGTTCATTGTTTTGCCGGAACGGCTGACAGCGGTTTTTGCTTCTTCAGAAACTGCTGTCACTGGTTGTTTAAGGGTATTCTTTTTTAAAAGCCTCAGCGTGTCGTGCATGATCTCAAGGATCTCCGCTATTATATCGTGAGTAGCTTTTAATGCTTTAGACCTGGGATTAACCAAATGCTGTTCCAGGTCATTTTGAACAGCATAGATGTATTTAATTGTTTCTTCAATGCTTGCTATCTGCAGGCTCAGATTCTCATTCCTGATTTCCTCAACATTTTCTAACAGATAGACATAGGTACCTTTTAATTCCAACAGATAAGCAACCAGCTTTTTATTTGTTCTGCTTAAGAACCGGTTGGCAAGAAAAAAAGGACGCAAGACAAAATAGACGGAAACGACTATTTTATACTCACGGTTCTCTTTATACTGAGCACCCAAAATTGAATGGTAATCCAGTGCTATCATCTGAAATAAATCAATTACTTGCCTGATAAAGATACAAAATCAGGCCCATCCGGCCAAAGTATGCCACTCATCCATTTAACTTTCCCATCTCCCCGCTTCTTTGTAACTTTTATAATAACCCATCTTACACGGCATGCTCATCAAAACTGCTGTATATATGGTTGTTCTGCAAACCCTGCTTTTATCTGCACACGCACAGCAGGTGCGGCTGGCCACCCTGGACCAGCTGGAACAACGTTTTGCTGCAGGCCGTGATACTACTTACATCATAAACTTCTGGGCTACCTGGTGCGGCCCATGCGTACAGGAGCTTCCACATTTTGAACGGTTCGGGAAAACGTTACAGCATACACCGGTAAAGGTATTGCTGGTTAGCCTGGATGCACGGTCCAAACTAAAAAACGAAGTGATGCCGTTTGTGCAAAAAGCAAAACTGAAGAATGAAGTATTACTGCTTAATGAAACTGATCAGCAACAATACATAGACCGTATCAGCCCGCAATGGTCGGGCAGTATACCTGCCACACTTTTTATTAACAAAAGGAAACAGCTACGCCGCCTGGAAGAAAAGGAATTTACATACGACCAGCTACTGGCCTTGTACAACTCTTTAAAATAATACCGTTATGCGCAACTTACTCTTACTGGTGCTACTGCTGCCGGGTCTTTGTGCCCGGGCACAGGAAAAAGGTTACGCCGTAGGCGCGGTGGTAACCGATTTTAAACTGAAGAACGTTGATAACAACACCGTATCGCTGGCCAGCTACCCGGATGCCAGGGGGTACATTGTGATCTTTGGCTGTAACAGCTGTCCCGTATCCCGCGGTTATGAGAACCGTATGGTGGCATTGCAGGAAAAGTTCTCCGGTAAAGGGTTCCCGGTGATCATGATCAACCCTAATGACCCGGAAGTAGCAAGTAGTGAGAGTTTTGCCGATATGCAGCAGCATGCCCGCAAAAGCAGCCTGAACTTTCCCTACCTGGAAGATCCCGGACAAGTAGTGACCCGCCGCTTTGGCGCCCTGCGTACGCCGCATGTGTTTGTACTGCAGAAAACACCTAAAGGAATTGTAGTGGCTTATATTGGCGCAATTGACAATGATCCGGATAATGGAAATGCGCAGAAGATCAATTATGTGCAGAATGCGGTGAATAGCTTACTGGCTGGTCAGCAGCCGGAGGTAACATTTACGAAAGCTGTAGGATGCGGGGTGAAATCAAAGGGGTGAAAGAGCAAAATAAAAAAATCCATGGTCCATTGCCTTGAAAAAAGCAATAGACCATGGACTATTAATTATAAACTATCTTAGAAATTCCAGCCGGCCTTCAGACCGAAGAAACCCATGGTGCCATCTTTAAACCAGGCTTCGTATTTGCCTTCCAGGTCAAAGCCCAGTACGCGTATTCCTATACCCGGCGCAAAGATAGCCGCAGTACCATCGCCACCGGTGAGGTTAGCGGCGCCACCTTCTACCTTAACATACAGTAGCGGAATAGGTAACTTGTACTTAAGACCAACACGTACCGGTACAGCAGATAATGCATCGTACTTTACGTTGTTGCCCATACCATCGCTAACAGATTTACCGCCAAAGCGCATATAACTAACGGAGCCGGTTACACCCAGACCGCCGATCAGTTTAATATCCGCTCCCAGGCCTATACCATAGCCGGTATTGTGGGTGTCTTTCAGGTCGCCTACCGGAAAGCCGGCTTCCACAAAAGGACCAATACTGAATCTTTTCAATTGCGCTTTAGAAATGCTGCTGGTTACACACAGGATCAGCAACATACCAGTGATCGTAGAAAGGATCTTTTTCATCTGAGTGGTTTTGTTCGGAAAGGTTATTATAAATTTTGCGTAAATGTAAGTAATTATTTCATAAATAAATGAAAGAACCCCAACGGCTCAACCATTCTCTGTTATTAAGTGTTAACACATTAAACCATCCAGCAGGTAACCCGTCTTTTATAGCGTAACCGGTTGTCCTGCGGTGAGCCGCTGTTAAGTACTGTTAACGACTGTTAATTACTACTAACAAAACACAGACCAATTGAAAAAGTGCAGGTTATTTGCAGGCATCCGGCTATACCCTTTCATTCCGCTATTGCAAAAGGCTTAATGTATTACGAACAGGATATACCATGAACAGGATCATTATTTTCATGGCGGTCTTATGGATCGCCGGTGCAGGACCTTTACTGGCGCAGGATTCCACTACAGCCGGTTTGCCGGATAAATGGAGCCTGCAACAATGCCTGGATTATGCGCGAGCACATAATATTCAGTTAAGCAGCCTTCGCCTGAGCCAGGCCTCCAGTGAGCAGGACCTGCTGCAATCCCGCGCAGCACGGCTCCCCAGCCTGGGAGGTACGGTTACCCAATCCTTCACTAATTCCAAGAATACCAACCCCGTAGTAGGTGGCTTTCAAACACAATCCAGTCTGGCCAGCAACTATGCGCTAAGCTCCACTTGGATCTTATACCAGGGCGGGTACCTGCGTAATGACATCCGCGAAAAGAACCTGCTGCTGCAGACCGCCAATTTGAACATGCAGCAGGCGGAGAACGACATTACCCTGCAGATCACACAGGCATACCTGAACATTTTACTGGCGGGCGAGAACATTGTGTATGTAAAAGACCTGGTACAAACCTCGCAGGCGCAGCTGCAACAGGGACAACAGCTCTTTAACGCCGGCAGCATTGCCCGTAAAGACCTGGTACAGCTGGAAGCCCAGCAGGCCACAGATGCTTACTCGCTGGTAGTTGCGCAAAACACTTACCGGCAGAATTTACTAACCCTGAAACAGGTATTGCAGCTGCCTACAGCCTATACCTTTTCCATCGTACAGCCGGATACGTTACGGGCAGAAAAACCTGTACCATCACTGGAAGAAGCGCAACGTATTGCCCTGCAAACCAGGCCGGAAGTAAAGAACGGAGAGCTGGGCGTAACCATTGCGGAAGTAGGGCTGGAAAAAGCCAAAGCAGGTTATAAACCCACGCTTAGCCTGGGCGGTACCTTATCCAGCGGGTTTTCCGATAACCAGTCAAACAGCTACTGGCAGCAGCTGGATAATAACTTTTACCAGCGTGCAGGATTAACATTAGGTATTCCCATTTTCAGCAACCGGGTGAACAAGGCCAATGAAGCGCGTGCAAAGATCCAGATAGACCAGGCCAGGTTAACCCTGCAGGATACCAAAACCGTGTTAACACAGCAGGTAGAGCAATCTTACCTGAACCTGCAGAACGCACAGGAGCAATACAAAGCTGCGGAAAAACAGCTGGTGGCCAGTGAAGAGGGTTACCGCATTAGTGTAGAGCAAATGAAAATAGGCGCGGTGAATATAACTGACCTTGCCGTGCAAAAGAACCTGTATGTACAGGCGCTGCAGGCATTTATACAGGCTAAGTATGGCGCCATCCTGAATACCAGGATCTACGAGTTTTATATAGGAGAACCGGTTACTAATAATTAAGGGATAAAACGATAAACAACAGCAAATGAAATCAAAGATTCCATTTGGCAAATAAAACGACAAACAAGCACAAATGAAACGATATAAATGGTTAATAACAGGCATCATCATTATAGCAGCAGTAGCCATCTGGTTCCTGTTCTTCAGGCATAAGGAAGATCCGGTGATGATTGATACAGAAAAACCGGTGTATGGTTTTATTGCCAATGCCATTACGGCTACCGGCACTATACAGCCGGTGGATACAGTGTCTGTAGGTACACAGGTATCCGGCACCATCCGCGTTATTTATGCGGATTTTAATACGCAGGTGAAAAAGAACCAGCTGATAGCGGAGCTGGATAAATCATTGTTGCAGGCGCAGGTGGATCAGTTTCAGGCCAACCTGGCTGCTGCTCAGGACCAGCTGGTGTTCCAGCAAAGTAACTACAGCCGTCAATCGCAGCTGTACAATGTAGGCGCTATCAGCAAGGCCGATTATGAAACGGCCCTGTACCAGTTCAACAGCGCCAAAGCTAATGTGGCGGCAATTAAAGCACAATTGCAATCAGCCAACAAAAACCTTTCGTATGCCAACATTTATTCTCCTATTGACGGTGTGGTGTTAAACAGGAGTGTGAACATAGGGCAAACAGTAGCAGCCAGCTTTAACACCCCTACCCTTTTTATTTTAGCAAAAGACCTTACTAAAATGCAGGTACAGGCCAGCGTGGATGAAGCGGATATTGGCAACGTGGAAAAAGGACAGCGTGTAACCTTTACCGTGGATGCGTTCCCGGACGATGTATTTAACGGCACCGTGCAGGAAGTACGCCTGCAGCCCAGCACTTCTGCTAACGTGGTTACCTATACTACCATCATAGACGCGCCCAATAACGACATGCGCCTGAAACCCGGCATGACGGCCAACATCACCATCTACACCAAAGAAGCCAAGAATGCTTTGCTGGTAAGCGCAAAAGCGCTGAAATTCAAACCGGATTCCGCCCTGCTGAAAGATTATGTGATCATAGGGCGAAGGGATACCTCTCATGGCAAAACAGAACCTGGCTTTTACCGCAGCAAACGCCCGGATACTTTGAGAACACAAACGGATACCACTAAACGCTTAACCTCTCCGGATGAAGCGGCACGTCCTGCTGCAGTATGGATCAAACGGGGCGATACCCTTATGCGCCGCCGTATTATGACAGGACTGAATGATGAAACTAATGTGCAGGTAATGAGCGGGCTGGATACGTCGGATATTGTGGTGAATGATGCAAGACGTGTTACTAAAAAGGAAAAGAACGCCGCAACGAAAAGCCCGTTTATGCCGACAAGGCCGGGCAGAGGTGGCAGCAGCCGCAGTGGCGGAGGAACAGGACCGAGGTAGATGTGCAGATGTTTGAAATTTGCTAATGTGCTGATGTGCTAATATGCTGGTTTTTATAATGAGCGATGGAGTTAAATGATAAATAGCTGGATAAAAGAGGATACAGGATGCTGATGATGAATGGATGAGAATGGGATGAGTTAATAAAGTTTTGAAGCTGAGATGTGCGGAGTGAATGATAATGAAACTATAATGAAATGGGTAAGATACTAGAGCTACATGACCTGAAGCGGGAGTTTAGAATGGGTACGGAGATTGTTCGCGCGCTGAAAGGCGTATCGTTTGAGGTAACAACCGGAGAATTTGTAACTATTATGGGCAGCAGCGGCAGCGGCAAAACTACGCTGCTGAATTTATTGGGCTGCCTGGATAAACCTACCTCAGGGGTATACCAGCTGGATGGCGTGGATATCAGTAAGCTATCGCGGGATGAGCTGGCGCGGCTGCGTAACCGCAAGATCGGTTTTGTGTTCCAGTCCTATAATCTGCTGGCGCGTACCAGCGCGCTGGAAAATGTGGAGCTGCCCTTATTCTACAACTCCGGGCTTACTGCCCACGACCGGAAGGAACGGGCCGTGAAAGCGCTGGAAGCAGTGAAGCTGGCAGAGCGCCTGGATCATATGCCAAACCAGCTATCCGGCGGGCAGCAGCAGCGTGTAGCCATTGCCCGTGCATTGGTGAACGAGCCGGTAATGATATTGGCCGATGAAGCTACCGGCAACCTGGACACCCGCACTTCATACGAGATCATGGCGCTGCTACAGGAGCTGAACCAGGCCGGCAAAACGATTGTATTCGTAACACACGAACCGGATATTGCCGCCTTTAGCAGCCGTACCGTAATGCTGCGCGATGGTAAAGTGATCCGCGACAGCAAGAATGAAAATGTACGGTCTGCACGGCAGGCGCTAAGCGAGCTGCCGGTGGCGGATGATTATTAAAAAACAAAACCATGAACTTCTTCAACCTCATACGGATAGCCTTACGGGCACTGCAACGTAACAAGCTGCGGGCCTTCCTCACCATGCTGGGTATTATTATTGGCGTGGGGGCGGTGATTGCAATGGTGGCCATCGGCCAGGGTTCCAAACAAAGCATACAGGATCAGCTATCCAGCATGGGCTCCAACATGATCACCATACGGCCCAACAGCAATACCAGCGTGGGCGGCGGCGCAAGGCTGGATGCTACCAGCCTGCAAACCCTGAAGCTGGACGATATAAAGGCCATTGAACAACAGGCAAAATATATTACAGCCGTATCGCCACAGGTATCCGGCAAAGGGCAGGCTATTAACGGTGCGCTGAACTGGCCTACCAGCATACAGGGTGTAAGCCCTAGTTACCTGGATATACGCGACTGGCCATTGAAAGAGGGCGTAGCTTTCGGCGATAATGATGTAAAGGCAGCCACCAAAGTTTGCCTCATTGGACAAACAGTTGTGGAGAACCTGTTCAGCGGCGGAGAAAACCCCGTGGGTAAAACCATCCGTTTTAACAAGATCCCTTTTAAGATCATTGGCGTGCTGAGTGAAAAAGGAGAAAATGCATTTGGGCAGGACCAGGACGATATTATCCTGGCGCCCTACACCACGGTGCAGAAGCGCATACTGGCCATCCCGTATATACAGAACATCTTTGCATCGGCTATTGACGAGAGCAGCTCTACGCTGGCTACGGAAGAAGTATCGCAGATCCTGCGCACCGCGCATAAGCTCAAAACCGGCGATGATGATGATTTTACCGTACGTACGCAGGCAGAGCTGATCAATACCTTCAGCTCCACCAGCCAGCTGCTCACGGTGCTGTTAGCCGCCATAGCCGGCATTTCCCTGGTAGTGGGCGGTATTGGTATCATGAACATCATGTATGTTTCTGTAACGGAGCGTACCAAAGAAATAGGATTACGCATGTCTATTGGCGCCAGAGGGATTGATATACTGCTGCAGTTCCTGATAGAGGCCATCCTTATCAGCATTACCGGTGGGCTGATCGGTATTGCGCTGGGGATAACAGCCTCCAAACTGATTACGGTATTCCTTTCCTGGCCCACGCTGGTATCTGAAAGCTCTATTGTGTTATCGTTTATTGTTTGTACGGTAACCGGTGTGTTCTTTGGTTATTACCCGGCAGTAAAGGCCAGCAGGCTGGATCCTATAGAAGCGCTGCGGTATGAGTGAATTACAAATTGCTTAGTGCGGATGATACGGCCCCAGGGCCCAGTACTTGCGGCCTACTAATTTTTTGATCTTGTTAACGGCTTTCCAGCCGTTTTCAGAATTGGTCATTATAACCATTCCGTACCCACCTTCCAGACTGGCCAGCATGCTGGATATATACCCGTAATTATGCCCGTCATGCCCAAAAAAATTCACAGGCCCTCTCTTTGCGATGGTGAACCCTAAAGCATATTGGCTGCCACTGGTATTGGTAACAGGTGTTAGCATCAGGCGGGTATGCTCCTGGTCCAGTATATGGCCCTGCTCTCCTTTTAAGGATAGCTGCACTTCGGCCAGGAACCGCGCCAGATCTGCCGGTGTGCTCCAAAGCCCCCCGAAGCTGAAGGGGTATATAACCATGTATTTATCTTCAATTACTGCATTCTTTTTAAGATGGCCACTGGCAAATTCCTTTCCCGGCAAATGATAGTCAAAAGTGCTGTGCTCCATTTGAAGCGGCGCCAACACTGTTTGTTCCATGATAGCAGGATACGTTTTCTTTTCCTTATCCATTAACAACAGCTCCAGGATGGAGTAACCACCGGCCGAATACACATACTTCCCGGGATACCACGTTACCCGTACCGGCTCATTAATGGCAGGGGCCTGCCCGTTCAATGCCTGTACAATAGTGGGTAAGGTATCTTTCCTTGTATAATGCCGGAATACAGCGCCGGAAATACCGCCGGTATGGCTTAGCAGCTCCTTCACATTCACCTTTGACTGTTTTGTATATTCATTATCAGGCAGCTGCCAGGAAGTAAGCTGTTTATTGATGTCTTCACTTAATGAGATCTTTCCTTCCTGCACCTTTTTCATTACCGCTAATGCCGTTACCGGCTTGCTCATGGAAGCGGCCTGGAAAAGCGTGGTGGCGGTTACGCTATCCTGCGTACCAGCTTCTTTTAACCCAAAGCCTTTTGCCCATACTACTTTATAATTCTCAATAATAGCAATGCTTACACCTACTGCTTTTGTTTTCTTTATGATCTTATTGATCTCAGGGATTAATGACTCATATTTTTGCGCATCAGTTTGTGCATGGAGCGAAACCGTTGTGAAGAATAATGTAAGGGTTAAAATAAATTTCATCTGTGCATGATTATGTAAGTTACTTTACCAGCCCTGTGATCTCATCCAGCTTTGCGCTGAACTTAGTTACAGCTCCTGCTACCACTGCTATCTGCTCCTGTGCCTCTTTCCAGTTACGCTGTTCTATTGCTTCGCGGATACCGGGTAAGGTTTTTACGCCGTAACCGGTATAAAAGCCGGGTGCATAAATGCTGTGCTTAAACCAGGGCCGTTTGGGTAATCCCTGGCTTACCAGCAAACTTTGTTCCGCCTGGTACAAGGCTTCGTTTAAGCGTTGGCGTGCTGCAGCGGTTATTGTAGTTGCAGCAATTGAATCGGCCAGTGTGCTGCTGGAATGGTCCAGCTTTACAAGGGCATTCTGCAGGGCGGAAAAATCCAGGTAAGGCACTTCCGCTTTTGCTTTAGGCGCAGTAAAAGGCTTTTTAGGATCAGCAGCCAGCTGGTAGCTATGCTCTTTTATCAAACGGTTCTCCAACACGGTGTTTTCCCGCAGCTGGTCGGCCTGTTCGGTGAGCTCCTTTACATAACCGCTGATGGTTTTATACAGATCCGTGAAATCAAATGGCAATACATCAGCATCGGCTAAACGTAAAACTGCACGGCCGGCTACCTGCGCCAGCGCTACACCGTAGCTGAAATCCGGATCTTTAAAGCGGGAATACTGGTCGTAGGAATCATAAATGGAATGATACTCTCCCCCATCCCCTTCACCGCCAAAACCCAGGTTTAAAGAAGGCACGCCCAGGTGCTGGAAAAAGGGCGAGTAATCGGAGCCGGAGCCCAGCGCAAAAAGGGTAATGCCTTTCTTTTCCAATGCTGCTTTGCGGCCCGCGGGCGCTGCATTCACCACCGCCGCTGCTTTGGCCCTTTCATATACGCTTACTTTGGTTTGCGGATCGGTTACGTCTTTGGCTATGCCGTCCATTAATTTGGTAAGGGCGTGTGAGCCGCCCATGCCCAGGAAACCGCGTTCATTACCATCTGTATTAATATAGGCTACGGCTTTTTGCTGCAGCTCTTTGTCATGATCTTCCACCCATTCTGTAGATCCTAAAAGGCCTGGTTCCTCGCCATCCCAGGCGCAGTATACCAGGCTGCGTTTAGGCTGGTAACCGCTTTTAACAAGCGCGCCAATGGCCTTAGCTTCTTCCAGCATGGCCGCCAGCCCGCTAATGGGGTCACCGGCGCCATTTACCCAGGCATCATGGTGGTTACCGCGTATCACCCATTCATCCGGGTACTGGCTGCCTTTTATGGTGGCTACTACATCGTATGCAGGCACCAGATCCCAGTTGTAGGTTACCTCCAAATGTACGGTAGCTTTACCCGGCCCTGTATGGTAGGTAATGGGCAATGCGCCCCGCCATCCGGCCGGTACTACTGGTCCTTCCAGGGCTGCCAGCAAAGGCTGCGCATCATGATAGCTGATGGGCTGCACTGGTATTTTCAGGATGGTAGCAGCCTGTGTGCGCTCCAGGCGTTGGGCATTTTCCGTAGCGCCTACACCGGGCGTTAACGGATCGCCGGGATAAATAACCATATCCATTACAGAACCGCGCTGTACCCCATATTCACTTTTAAAGGCACCTTTGGGATATACATCGCCTTCATAATACCCATCTTCTTTAGGATCGGAATAAATGATACAACCAATAGCGCCGTGCTCTGAGGCTACCTTGGGTTTAATACCACGCCAGGAGCGGCCATAACGCGCTATTACTATCTTGCCCTTCACGTCTATGCCTAAACGTTCCAATGTTTCATAATCTTCGGGTAAACCGTAGTTCACATACACCAGCGGCGCTGTTACATTCCCATCTGCGCCCCAGGCATTATAGGTAGGCAGCTGTCCTTCCTGGCCGGAGGTAGCATCTTCTTTCAGGGCCGGCTCTTTTAGCGTAGCCGTGAACTTTACAGGAGCGGTGAGCTCCAGCACCCGTGTTTTAGGCGTGGGAAACAGCACCTTATAGGTGTTAATGCGGGCATCCCACCCATAACTCTTAAACTTCCCTACAATGGCTTCGGCTACTTTTTTACCTTCTGCAGAGCCCAGGTGGTGGGGCTTTGCAGACAATTCCTTAATGGTGGCGCCTATATGGGCGCTGCTAAGCTGCTGATCAAAACGGGTTTCCAGCTGTGTGCTGGCTGCTTTTTGCTGAGCAATAACGGGCGTGCAAATACTCCATGCCAAAGCGGCCGCGCTAAGCGTAATAGTTAACTTCATGATGATTATTTTATAGGCAGATGATGTTGCGATCCGGATATTTGGTTGGTGGTTCCCTATAGTATAGTTAATAATACGGCGAATCCTGTTATTAAACAAGCAGAAAAAAATTACCGGCCTTTTTTGTGCTGCGCTGCTCTTTTACGCTCCTCCTCTTTTTCATTTTCCTGCACATTGTGGCGGTGACTTTCTACCTCTGTTACCTGGTACATTACAGCATAACTGCTGGGCCGGATCTCTGCGCCAAACTGCAGGGCGTAGAATTTGGTGAACTCCGCGCCAACATATAAAATAATGGCGGAATAATAGATCCATAATAACAGCACCACCAAAGACCCGGCTGCGCCATAAGCGCTGCCTATATTGCTGCGGCCTATGTAAAAGGTAATGATGAACTTTCCCAGCATAAACAGCAGCGTGGTAAAAAAAGCCCCGGCGGCCACATCTTTCCAGCGGATCAACGCATCCGGCAATACCTTGTAGATGATAGCAAACAGAAACCATATGATCACGAACGTAAGCACCAGGTTAGTAATGTAGAACAGCATGATGGCAGTATGTGGAAAATGTTCCCGCAGCTGGTCCATAAAACCTTCTACCAGCGCATTGATCATCAATGATACCAGCAATAAAAAGCCCAGTCCCAGCACCAGGGAGAACGACAGCAGGCGGCTTAACAGCAGCTGCACCAATCCCCTGCGGTATTTTACCTTTAAGCGCCACATGCTGTTAATGGTTTCCTGGATCTCTGTAAAAATAGTGGTAGCGCCTATGAGCAGGGCAATAAAGCCTACTGCGGCGGTAAATACATTGGCGCTGTCCAGCGTTGCATTCTTCATTACCTCCTGGATCTGCAGCGCGGCCTTACTGCCTATCAGGCCGCTGACCTGCGTGTAGATCCTGCCTTCCACGGCCTCGCGCCCCCAGAAAAGGTCGGCCAGGAAAATGATGACGATCATCATGGGGCCTAATGAAAAAACCGTGTAAAAGGCCAGCGATGCGCTCAGCCTGAGCACCTGGTCTGTTCCAAAACTTTTACCGGTGTGCCGGAGCACTTTCCAGAAATCCCTTATTGAAAATTTCCTCATAAACAAAGTTGAGCACTTTATGAGGTCAATTAAAGTGCCAGCCTGTAGTATTAATAGCTGGTGGGGTGATGCGCTGTATCTGCAGGGGTACGAATGATGGTATCTTTTGGGGCGGCGGTGCTATCCATGGCAGTATGGGTGCTGTCTGTTTTGCCCGTCAGCAGGCTGTCTGCACGGCCTGGTGTTACGCGGGTATTAGGTGCAGCGCGGTTATCAGCGCCGATCCAGCCCATCTTCTCCATATCCTTACGCTCTTTTTTATTGAACAGCTGCTGCGGATGTTTTTCCCGGCGCAGTCCTTCATCAAAGCGGGATTCTGCTCCCATAGCAGGCGCCTGGTATGCCTGGTTGCTTTTTGACTGGAATACGCCCCTGGAACAGCTGTACAGCAGTATTACAGCACATAGGGCAGTAAATATTTTCAGGGGAAAACGCATAAGCAGGTTGTTTAATACATTAATATGACTCTACCATTTTAACGTGGCAGGCGGGGGATTATTGCTGTGCACAAAAGTAAAATGCAGCCACCCGGTACCGGCATGGCTGCATTTGGCTGAAAGCGGAAAGCTGAAAGCAAAAAGCTATTCAGGTGTTTTTGCTTTTAGTTTATTTTACTGCAAATTTTTGCTGCAGCACCATTTCATTGGCGTTCTTGCCAATGGCTACGGTGTATTGTCCTTTGTATAATTTCCATTTACCGGTGGGCAGGTCCCACTTTTGCAGCTCGCTTACAGGAATACTTAATTCCACGGTTTGCTGCCCGCCCTTATTCACGCTTACGCGTTTAAAGCCTTTCAGCTCTTTCAGGGGCATGCGGTCCATTTGCGGGTACTGTATGTAAGCCTGCAGCACATCATCCGCATCATAGTTACCGGTGTTCTGCACATTCACAGTAAAGTGGATGGTATCTTTTAATGCATATACGTTCTTAGGTGCTTGTGCCCATGCATAGCTGAAAGTAGTGTAGCTTAATCCAAACCCAAAAGGATACTGCACTTCCCCGCTGAAATAGCGGTAGGTACGGCCTTTGAGGCTGTAGTCCTTATAATCCGGCAGGTCGTTCAGGGAGCGGTAGAATGTTACCGGTAAGTGACCGGAAGGTGATACATTGCCAAACACAAGATCCGCCAGCGCTGCACCACCCTGCTCACCGGGGTACCAGGCCAATATAATAGCATCGGCATAAGGTTCAATGGCTGCAATATCAACCGCGCTGCCGGCTGTTACTACGGCAATAATAGGTTTCTTGTGTGCGGCGCGCAGCTTTTTCATAAACGCCAGCTGGGATGCGGGCAGGCTAAGCGTAGCTTTATCACCGCCGGAAGCAGAAAGGAATGCATCGCCCTCTTCTCCTTCCAGCACCGGTGTTAAACCTATTACAGCAATGCTTACATCACTGTTCTCTGCTGCCCATATACCGCCAAAATGTACGGTATCCTTATAATCACAGCCCAGGTCATATTGTACTGCAGTGGCAGGACCAGCTGCTGCGGCAATACCTTCTGCAAAGGTTACCAGGTTGCCGTTAATGCCGTGATAGTTGGCTACCAGCGCATCTGCTGCGGCTGCGTTGGAACCCAGCACCATAATGGAGCTGTATTTTTCTTTCTGCAGGGGCAGCACGCCGTTGTTCTTCAGCAATACCATACCCTGTTCTGCGGTTTTACGCGCCAGCGCTACATGGTAGGCATTGTGCACACTGTCCGCACCATAACGGTTATACGGAGCCAGGCCATTTTCATCAAACATACCCAGCTTCATTTGCGTGCGCAGGTTCTGGCTTAAAGCGCTGTCCACATCTGCTACGGTAAGCAATTTCTTTTCTACGGCTTCCTTTACATCTTTCTGCAAAATGGTGCCGCACTCCATGCCTACTTTAGCTTTTACTGCTGCAGCAGCTGTTTCCAGGCGGGTGGGAATGGCTTTGTGGCGTGTGTAAATATCATCCAGCGCACCGCAGTCTGTTACGGTTTGTCCGCTGAAGCCCCACTCATCGCGCAGGATGGTTTGCAGCAGCGTTTTACCGGTACAGCAAGGCTCCCCGTTCACGCGGTTATAAGCGCACATGATAGAGGCCACATGTGCATCTACCAGGTGTTTAAAGGCATATAAATAAGTTTCGCGCAGGTCTTTTTCATCTATCTGTACGTTAAACGTATGGCGGTCTGCTTCCGGTCCGCTGTGCACGGCAAAGTGTTTGGCGCAGGCGGCGGTTTTCAGGTGCATGGGATCTGTACCCTGCAGGCCGGTGATAAATGAGGTGCCTATGCTGGCGGTGAGAAAGGGATCTTCACCATAGGTTCCCTGGCCGCGGCCCCAGCGTGGATCACGGAACAGGTTAATATTAGGCGTCCAGAAATCGAGGCCCATGTACCACAGGCGGCGGTTCATGGCTACCGACAGGTTGTATTTGGCGCGGGCTTCCGTGGAAATGGTGTTGGCTACTTCCTGCACCAGGGCCTGGTTAAAGGTGGCCGACATGCCAATGGCCTGCGGGTATACTGTGGCCTCTCCTGCCCTGGCAATGCCATGCAGCGCCTCGTTCCACCAGTTGTAAGAGGGAATTTGCAGGCGGTCAATGGCAGGACTGTTAAACCCTAACAGGGAGATCTTCTCATCCAGCGTAAGGGTTTTTAACAGGTCTTTTACGCGCGCATCCACCGGCGCCTGGGCATTCCGGAATACGGGCTGCTGTGCATACAGGCTGCCTGCCATTAATACAAGTACGGTTGCCAGCTGGTAAATTTTTTTCAACATCAGATTAAGATTAGCTTAAGGTTCAATGTTCACAAATGGGGCTTAAAGAAACGGCATTTTCTGGTAAAATAATATTGTTGTGCAGTAATTAACCCAGGCTGATATCATTTTAATAGAAAAAAATAATTTTTAAAAGAACGAACATTCGTTTATCTTTGTTCCCGATATGCGTTTAAGAGATGAAAATAAAGAGACGCTGATCCGGGAGCAGGCCATTGCACTGATTGTGCAGGAAGGCTTTGACGGGTTAAGCATGCAAAAGCTGGCAAAGGCGGCCAATTTATCGGCCTCCACCATTTACATTTATTTCAAAAGCCGGGAGGACCTTCTGAACCAGGTATATATTGCGGTGGATGAGATCTTTGCAAAGGAGGTGCTGAAGAACTTTGACCCTGCCATGTCTTTTGAAGAAGGTTTGTGGCAGCAGTGGAAGAACCGGTATAAGTACGTACAAAAGTACCCGCTGCACTATCATTTCTCTGAACAGTTCCGCAACTCGCCGCTGATCAAACACCAGGATATTAAGGAAAGCCCTTTCCGGGTGGCCATGCAGCAGTTCACTAAAAATGCCATTCAACGCAAAGAGATCGTGGACCTGCCGCCGGAAATATTATGGGCCCTGGCCTATGGCCCGTTTTACATACTTATTAAATTTCACCTGGACCAGAGCAGCATGGGCGGTAAACCTTTTTCCCTAAGCGAGCAGAAAATGAAACAGGCGTTTGGGCTGGTGGTTAAAGCGCTTAAAGCATAAAGCGGAAAGCATAAAGCATAAAGCGGAAGCCTTTTTGTTTAGGGCCCTATGTTGTACTGGAACAACGCACAGCGCATTAAGCGTTAAGCGTTCGGCATTAAGCATTCTGCTTATTATATACACACTAAAACACTACTGATGAAACTCAATCATGCCAACCTGCCGGTGGCAGATGTACCTGCGGTAAAGGATTTCTTTACCACCCACTTTGATTTTACGGCATTGCCCATGCAGGGTGGCGGCGATAAATTTGCCGTGCTGGAAGGTGAAGACGGCTTTATCCTGAACCTGATGCAGGCTAAGGAGGCCCATATTACCGGTACCGAAAGCGGTTATCCTAAAAACTTTCACATCGGCTTTTTCGTAGATACACCGGAGCTGGTGCGCGAAAAACATGCGGCCATTACAGCAGCCGGTTTTACCGCTAATGAGGTGGAGGAATTAAAACGGGGCGGGTTTAGTTCTGTTACGTTCTACTGTTATGCGCCAGGGGGAATATTAGTGGAAGTAAGCAGCAGTAATTAACCCTCATGCGCTTTTACCCCTGATGTTATGCGCTTTTAATAGGGATGTTATGCGCTTTTAATACCAATTGCGCAGCAGTTGCGCACGAGTATCACACGAGTGTCATGCCGGCCTGCTGCCAGTGATGGGTCAAACAGCCGTTAATCCGCAATACTGATTGACGCAATTTACCCGGAGAATGACGCAATCAACCCATCTTTATAGATTGAAAATCACATAGTTTTGTAAGCATATCTAAAACAACGATCATGACTTTCAATCCTTATTTAAATTTTGATGGAAATGCTGAAGAAGCATTTATATTTTATCAATCTGTTTTTGGGGGAGAGTTATTTCTTCAAAGAATGACAGATGCCCCGGGAACGGAGAACCTGCCCGAAAACGAAAAGAAACGTGTTATGCATGTTGCACTTCCTGTTGGTAAGGGTCAGCTTTTAATGGCGTCTGATTGCTTACCTTCTGCGGGACACGTGCTGAACGTAGGCAATAACAATTACATTTCTATTACACCTGATAGCCGTGAAGATACTGAACGGCTTTTTAATGGACTTTCCGCGGGCGGCAAAGTTGAAATGCCTCTTGCGGATATGTTTTGGGGGGATTACTTCGGATCTTTTAAAGATAAATTTGGCGTCTGCTGGATGGTGAATTTTAGCAATAAGCAACCCGGTTCGTAAGATGCCGGAGCTGTGCCAAATGGCCTGTGACTGCAATTAATTTATGTGTGCCACACCTTTTTGGTGTGGCACACTTTGTTAATGATAACCAGGGTTCTGTTTTAATGTTGCAGTGCCATTCTTCAGGCTCAGATCTATCTGGCGCTGCGGAATGGGGAAATATTCATTTACATTTTTAGTGAAATGCGCGCCTCTTACATCTGTAGTAATGGTGCCTTCAAAGGCAAAGTAGGCGTTAATAGCCACATCTGCCTGGCCCCAGCGCACCAGGTCAAAAAAGCGGTGACCTTCCATGGCCAGCTCCAGCTTGCGCTCAAAGTAAACGGCCTTTAAGGCATAAGCCTGCCCTTTGGAGGCAAAGGTACCTGCGGGGTAAGGCTTTACGCTGTAATTAGCTGCGGGCGTGGTAGAGAAGCCGCCCATTGGTTTGTTGTTATCCTTATACTTATACACCCAGCCGGCTGGTATGGCGGCGCGGTTACGCACCATATTTACATACTCTTCTGCTTTGGCAAAGCTGGAGAGCTGCACTTCACATTCGGCAGCCATCAGCAACACATCCGCATAACGGATCAGGTTATAGTTAATGGCATTACCGGGGGCCCAGCTGCGGGGATCATAATAATCGTCCTGCGTGGCCTGCCAGTACACATTCTTTTTGGCGGAGTATACACCGGCATCCACGGGATCGCGGGCCCAGGCTGCGCCGGGGTGCAAGCCCCAGTCAAGGTAAGGTATGCCCTGGCGGCCTACCGTCCAGTCAAGGCGTGGATCTACGGTTTCTGTATTGGCGTTATGCTGGTTATAGGCATCCAGGTAAGGCAAACCGCCGCCATCTGTAATGTAGGAGTTTACCAGGTCTTGTGATGGCTGGTAAAAACCGCAGCAGCTGAAAGGCCCGTTGTAGGGGTAGTTCAGCATCTCGCCCTGGTTGGCATTGGCGGTGGTGCCGGAACCATCGTTCGCATCGTATTGAATGGCAAAAACGGATTCGGAATTGTTTTCCGTAGCTGCGTCAAAGTTATCCTCGAACTTATTTACCAGCGCATAACGTTCTCCCTTGGAAGTAATGCCCTGTGCAATGATCTGGTCGAACAAGGTTTTGGCATCTGTAAACTTATGCTGGTATAACAGGGTTTTGGCCAGGTAAGCGGCGGCAGCCCATTTATTGGGGCGGCCTGCTTCTTCCTGCGTTTCGTGCAGGTTATCCATGGCAAATTTGAAATCCGTCTGAATGTCGGGCCATATATCCTGGTCATTGGGCATCTTAAAGTCACTTTGTTTTTCATCTATCCAGGGCACCATGTTAAACATCTTCTTCAGATCAGAATAATAGTGTGCGCGTAAAAAGCGGGCTTCTGCCTCCACCTCTGTTTTCTCATCCTCCGACATATCTTTTACAGCCGGCAGTATGCGTAACACAGTATTACAGCGGGTTACGCCTTCATAATCCACCCGCCATTTATCGTTAAAAAAACTGTTGCTGGCATCTCCCTTAAAAGCCGCGATGGCCATGGTGGCCGGGGAATCAAAGGGGTCGCTGCCTTTATGCGCATCACCGCCGCACACGCTGCCGTAGATCCAGTTGTCCGGCGATACAGCATAACCGCTGCCGCCGGAAAGGTTCACCATATCTCCATCTTTATAATCCTGCCCGTCCAGCGCACCATAGGCGCCAATAAGCAAAGTGTTCACGCCCTTTTTAGTGGTAAGGGCATTTTCATCTAAGGCCGACAGCGGCGCACGGTCCAGGAAGCTTTTGCTGCAGGACTGTGACAGCAGAGCGGCTGCCAGCATGGATATACTACCTATTAAACGTATGTTTTGCATTACTTACTTTTTAATGGTTTAGAAAGAGAGATTCACACCTACCAGGAACTCCCGCTGACTGGGATAAGCTCCTTCGTCAATACCAAAGTCCGTTACACCGGAGCCACCAATTTCAGGATCAATGCCTTTGTATTTGGTGATGGTGAACAGGTTAGCCGCTTGTATGTACACCCGCAAACGGTCTACATGCAAGCGGTTCAGCATACCAGCCGGCAACGTGTATCCCAGCTGTATGTTCTTGGCGCGCAGGTAAGCGCCATTATCCACGAAATAAGAGTTGGGTACGTTGTTGGTGCTGAAAGAGCCGGCATTTTCCTGGATAGGCGCTTTGGCGTTCTTATGATCCGGGCGCCAGGAATCGTACAGGGCGGTTTTGCTTTTTGCGCCGTCAAAAGAGGAGTAAAAGTCTGTCCACCATTTTACGTTGTTCCAGATCTGGTTGCCCTGCACGCCGTACAGGAAAATGCTGAAATCAAATCCCTTGTATTTGAGGCCCAGGTTAATACCGTAGGATACATCCGGGTTAGGATCGCCCAGGAAGGTGCGGTCATCTGCGGTGATCTGTCCGTCATGGTTGATGTCTGCATAACGGAAGCGGCCCAAACTGGCATCTGTCTGGTAAGTGGCGTTGGGATCGCCGGTGGCTTTCTGCGCTTCTGCATCGGCAGCAGCTATCTCGCTATCATCATTCCAGAAACCTGTTACCTTATATCCAAAGAAAGAGGAAACCGGGTGGCCGGCTGCATTGCGGATGATGGTGCTGCCATCAAAACGGCGGCCATCCTCATCAAAATAGTTAATGCCCTCTGCTATTTTTTTGATCTTATTCTTATAGGTGGTAAAGGTGATGGTTGCATCCAGCTGCAGCTCTTTGGTAATGTTGGTGTGCGTGCCAATGGTAATGTCTATCCCGTGGTTTGACATATTGGCTACGTTGGCATATGGCTGCTGCGCTACGCCGTTAGTGCCGGGCAGCTCAGGATTATACAGCAGGTCTTTGATGTTCTTCTGGTAATAATCTGCAGATACTTCCAGCTTACCGCCGAACAAGCTGGCATCTATACCTATGTTGGTATTAACATCACTTTCCCATTTAGCATAGGGGTTACCGATCTGGTACGGCTGAAAACCTTGCAGGATGCTGTTGTTAGAGCCGGTAAGATCATAATAGGATGAATTCTTATTGCCGTTGAATAACGTATATGCGTTGTAGGGAGACAGGTTAAACTGGTTACCCATTATGCCCCAGCCGCCGCGGATCTTCAGATCGGTGAGCCAGGTAAGGCCTTTCATGAACTGCTCCTGGGAAATGCGCCAGCCTGCACTTACGGCCGGGAACCAGCCATAACGGTTGTAGAGCAGCTTGGACGATCCATCGCGCCGCAGCGTAGCGCCTAACAGGTATTTATCGCGGTAGCTGTAATCCAGGCGGCCGATGAGTGATACCAGCGCATTGGAGAAACGGGTATTGGCAGCTGTTTGCCCGCCGCCGCCGGTGGAGTTATCCACGTAGTTGGGATCAAACGTAAAGAAATCCTGTGTGGTGCCGTTCAGCGTTCTGCCGCGTTCATCATAGGCTTCTGTACCTACCAGCAGTTTCAGGTCATGCGCGCCGGCAAAGGTGTGCTGGAAAGCCAGGGTGTTGGTCCAGGTCCAGTTATGACCGTTGCCGGAATTTTCACTGTAAGAGTTCAGGGAAGAATTTTCCCTGTTCTCATACTGGGGATAGGTGAAGGTATGATCCCAGCTGGAATACACCTCGCCGCCAAAGCTGGTGCGTACAGTGAAGTATTTGAACAGGTCTACCTCCGCATACACATTGCCGAACACGCGGTTGCTTTGCCCTTTATTGGTGCGGGTGCGGTACTGCTGTGCTACAGGGTTAGCCGCATCGCCCAAACCCAGGCCATAGGAGCCTGCAAAGTTGCCCATAATATCATACACCGGTATAATGGGCTGCTGGCGGTAGCTCATGGATACTGCATTTTCACTGGTCAATGATTCTATGCTGGGGTTATCTGTAACGGATACGGATATATTTTCCCCTACCCTTACATGATCTGTAATATTAAACTGGCTGTTGGAGCGCAGGGTGTAGCGTTTCAGGTAGGTGTTCATTAAGGTACCTTCCTGGTTAAAATAGTTGAGTGAGAACAGGTAGTTACCACGGTCGCCACCGCCGCTTACAGACAGGTTATGGCTGGTAATGGGCGCGGGTTTAAAAACTTCGTGATACCAGTCCGTACCTGCTTTATTGGCTTTGGTAATGCGGTAAAAATTATTGAAATCGTCCTGGTCTGTGTAGTTAGGATTTACATAATACAGGGAAGGATCCGTACGGGGATCGCCTTCTTTGAGCCCTACGGGCAGCAGGTAATCCGGCAGCACCGGTGTGGGGCCGCTGCCATACAGCGTATCCGACGGGTTGGCAATGCCGGAGTTCTTATATGCCATCCAGCGCAGGTTAGCCATTTCCTGCGGGTTCAGCGCATGCCATACATTACCGCCTTTAGGATACTGGCGGCCGTAATACGCATCGTACTGCACTTTTACTTTACCGCTGCCTCTTTTGGTGGTGATGATGATAACCCCGTTGGATGCACGGGAGCCGTAAATGGATGCGGCGCCGGCATCTTTTAACACCTGCATGGTGGCTACATCATTCGGGTTCAGGTCACTGATGTTCTGCGTGGGTACACCATCTACCACATATAAGGGCGTGTTATTGCCAAAGGTGTTCACCCCGCGGATACGTACCATGGGCGCCGCGCCGGGCTGCCCGGAACCTATGACCGTTACGCCGGAGGCCTGCCCCTGCAGCTGATCCTCTACCTGCGCGGTGGGCTGCTTGTTCATGTCTGCCACCTTAACAATGGTAACTGCGCCGGTAAGATCTTTTTTACGCTGGGAGGTATAACCGGTTACCACTACCTCATTGAGTGAGCTGGTATTTTCCTGCAGGGTTACATCCAGCGCTGACTGGCTGCCTACGGGTATTTCCCGGCTTTCATAACCTACGTAGGATACTTGCAGCACTTCGCTCCCGCTACCTTCAATATTCAGGGTATAGTTACCATCTGCATCCGTAAGCGCACCGTTTCGTGTACCCTTTACCTTTATAGTTACCCCGGGTAAGGGTACGCCTTTTTTATCTGTTACCCTGCCATGAATAGGGCGCTGCTGCTGTTGCAGCACAGGCGCAGTAGGTGTTTCCAGCTGCTCTGCTGCTTTCTTTTCCGTGACCAGGTAAAAGCGGTCGCGTACTTTTTCAAACGACAGGTTAAAAGGGCTGAGCGCTTTTTGGAGGATCTCTTCCGGCGAGTGGTACAGGGTAAGGTCCAGCTTTACCTTACGGCTTTTTACCAGCTCGCTTTTATAGGCTATGGAAATGCCGAAGCGGTTTTCTGTTTGCCGGAATACATTTTTAAGGGTAAGCTCTTCCAGCTGGTAAGTTACTTCCCTTGGAGTGCCCGCCGGACCTGCAGCAACGGCTGTCAGATCCTGCGCGTAAAGTGCAGGGCATAGCCATGCGAGCGCCAATATGTGCATTGGCAGCACACGTAAACATTTTTGCATGTGTACTTTTTTTTGTGTGTTAGTGACCCCGGTTACTTCCCTTCCGTATATAGATATACTCTTCCTTTTGGTTGAATTTTACGTTGAATACTTTTGCAAATTGTGTCATCATGGTATCGGCATTATAGATCACTGGCATAGAGCCGGATACCTGGTAGCGCAGTAGCTGTGAATCGGCCATGATCAATCGTTTGCCGAATACCTGCTGCATAAAGATTGCGGCATCTGATAAGGTATAGTTCTCCATTTCCACGCGGCTGCTGGTCCAGGCCAGGAGGCGGCTTACCGGTGCATTGCTTTTGGCATAGCTGCCATCCAGCTTATTATAGTTCAGCATTTCACCGGGCTGCAGGTACAGCTGCGTTTCTGGTGCATGGGCGGCCGGTACGTTCAGCTTTACCTGTCCTTGCTGCAGTACTACCATAATCTTATTTCCAAAGCTATTGACGTTGAACTGTGTGCCTAATACTTCTACCGATAGTTTGTCGTACGTATGTACTATAAAACGCTGGTTGTTATGCCTTACATGGAAGTAGGCTTCTCCATCCAGCCACACCTCCCGCTGATCTGCTTTTCCCGTGTACAGCAGGCGGGATCCGGCATTTAATATTATTAAAGAGCTATCCGGCAGCCAGGCGCGTTTTACTTCTCCTAAATGCGTATATACACTATACGTTACCGGCTTAAAAGATCGTTGTTGCATCAGCCATAATGACGTGGCGGCTATTAATATAATTGCGGCTGCGTATTTCCAGCTGGCCCACCAGCGTTTTCTTATAACGGGCAGCTCTTCTTCCCCTGTTTGATGTTCCCAGATATTATCCCATAGCTGGCCCTTTTCCTGTTCTGTAAGCGTATATTCCTTAAACTGTATGCTGCGTACCAGGGTAACGGCAGCTTCAATGGTAGCGCGTTTTTCCGGGTGCTCGCGCAGCCAGGATTCCCAGTAATAGGTATTTTTCACATCCGGATGCAGCACCCATTGCTGAAAGTCCTCATCCAGGATAAAGTCCCTGGTAGTATATAAGTGGTAGGCTTTTTCCGTCAAAGGGTGTTGTTTTTATTAAAGAGACGCGGAGGGGAGAAATCTCATCAGTTTTGGGGAAGTTTTTTGAAAAGTTTTTTTGGGAACACTGGTTGATCTTAATTTAGGTTACCGGAGATGCCTTGGTGCGGATGTTTGCAGGCGTATCTTGGCTTTACATGCTTGCAGGTCCAAACACGGACTGCGCCCGCCTGTTTGGATGGTTATGGGGCGTTGGGTTGTCACTTATGGTTTAGTTAGGTGATGGGGCATTATCAAGCCGGTGACGCCGGGCAAGGTCCTTTGTTTGGAACCTGCAAGCAATGCGGGAGTGCGCCTGGAAAAGTTTAGGGTGCTTAACTAACATGAATAAGTGCATGGGTGGTGAAATGACATATGTATCAATTTGGAGATGGCCCCCGTTCGAAACCGTTTTAGTTACCAGATTACATTGTCTGTGTATTCCTTATCAATGTAATCAGTAAAAGGCCTCACCATTTGCATATGCAGGGTTACAATGTTAAGCTCCCATATGGCTGAATCATCATACCATGGATCAATTAAAAAATGCAACCTTTGTTTCCCTTAATCCCCCCTACTCCGTCCTCAAATTCTTCAACGGATTAGCCACCGCCGCCTTCACCGACTGATACGCAATAGTACCCCCGGCAATAATAAAAGATACTGCCAGTGCGGCCAGGAAAATAGCGGCGTTAATGCCGATGTGGTAAGCAAAATTCTCCAGCCAGGCGTGCATCATGTAATAGGCCACCGGTGCCGCTATCAGGAAGGCTATAGCTATCAGCAGCATAAATTCTTTTGCAAAGAGGCCTACAATATTAAGTATAGAGGCGCCCAATACTTTACGGATGCCCACCTCGCGGGTACGTTGTACGGCAGAAAAAGCAACCAGTCCATACAGTCCTAAACAGCCTATTAAAATAGCCAGGATAGAGAACAGCCGGAAGGCGGTGTACACTTTCTGCTCCTGCTTATAGAACTGTGCAATATGATCATCTATAAATTCGTAGTCGAACAGATCATCCGGGAAAAGGGCTGTCCATACTTTTTCAATACGGGCAATAGTTTCCGGCATGTGCTGCGGCTGCAGCTTTACGCTGGCGCTAAAGAAACGGCCGGCACGGTATAACAGGATGCAGGGCCTTCTCTTTTTATGCTTGGATTCACTCTGGAAGTCCTGCATAACACCGGTAATGATAACCGGTTCGCCGGATGCAATGAACCCCTTACCAATGGCATCCTGCGGGTTTTGAATACCCAGCTTGTGCATGAGCGTTTCATTGATCACCAGCTGGTGGGTGGTATCATTTTCATGTTGCTTAACGATCTTGTTACCGGCCAGCATACGCAGGCCAAACATGTCGGTGTAATGTTCATCAATGAACTTGATCTCCGTTACATCGTCTTTGGTCAGGCCTATTTCCGGTGCACGGAAAGGCGCAAAGCTGCTGTTGTATGAAGGCGCACCGGAAGAAAAGCTGAGATCTTTTATACCGGGATCATTGGCCAGCTGCTGCGCTATTATCTGCTGTTTGGATTCGTCGGGCAGATTAAAGGTGATCACGGCTTCTTTGTTAAAACCCAGGTCCTGGTTTTTGAAGAAATCCATTTGCCGGGCTACTATTAAGGTGCCTACGATCAGGATCTGGGAGGCGGCAAACTGCACAAATACTAAGCTCTTACGCAAAGTTAATCCCCGGAAGTTGTTACCAGTACTGCTTTTCAAAGACAACACCGGTTTAAACGCCGATTGTATAAAGGCCGGGTATAAGCCTGCCAGCAAAACGATCAGCAGCCCCAATGCGAGCACTAAACCCAGTATAACAGGCTGGAAGATCTGCGTATGATCCAGCTTAATATCCAGCCAGTTAACAGCCTGCGGCATAAACAGGTAAGCAATGATAATGCCCAGCAGCAGGGAAATAATGACCAGGAAAGCCGTTTCTCCCAGGAACTGGCGGATGAGCTGCGGCCTGTTAGCGCCCAGCACTTTGCGCACCCCTACTTCTTTGGCGCGGCGTGTAGCCTGCGCCGTGGCCAGGTTAATAAAGTTGATGCAGGCAGTAATAATAATAAACAATGCCACGATGGCCAATGCCCAGTAAGTGCTGCGGGAAGCGGTAGGGCTAACAGTATTATTGAGGTAACGCTGATCAAAGTGAATATCGCGCAGGGGCTGTAAAGGCAGGGTGGCTTCTTTGGCAATATCCGCACCCCAGTTCTTTGTAATAAAACCGGGCAGCTTCCTTTCCAGGTTTGCCACCGGGTAATGTTCCGGTAATACAATATAGGTGCTGCCTCCCATAATGGCATAGAACTCGCGCATAGCGCTGCCCTTTTCAAGGTCTTTGCGGATGCTTTCAAAAGATACCAGGAACCCGAAAGGCAAATGCGTATTACCCGGTACATCTTTAATTAAACCGGTAACCTTCAGGTCCAGGCGGTTATCCAGGTTCAGGAGCTGGCCCATGGGGTCCTTATCTCCAAAATATTTCCTGGCTATACTTTCTGTAAGCACAATGGTATTGGGTTCTGATAAAGCGGTGCGGGGATTGCCCTGCAGCCATTGGTAATCAAAAATGCCGGTGAACTGCCCGTCTGCAAACAGGAAACCATCTGCAGGGAAACGCTGCTGTCCTATTTTTACCAGGCCATTGTTGCGGTACCACACCTGCGATACGTTTTCCAGCTCCGGAAAATCATTGCGTAATGCGGGCGCTATAGCCATAGACACGCTGGGGTTATAATCCAGCGCATGCAGGGTAACACGGTAAGTGCGGTTGGCTTTGTGATGGAAGCTATCGTACCCCAGCTCATTCCGTACGATCAAAAAGGTCATAAGGCAGGAGGCCACACTAATGGTAAGCCCAAATACATTCAACAATACATAGCTGAGATTACGTTGCATGATCCTGATAGCGGAGAGCAGATAACTTCTGAACATGGGAAGGCAGATTGATCAACGCTGGTTTTCCAATACAGTGCCAGTTCATAACTACACTGATAATCAATTACTCTGATCTACCGGCATGTCCGGTTTTAACACAGGCCGTGTGCGAATATGAACAGTGTTTTAAGCGCCTTTATTTACCAGCAAAAGCAGCACCGGCAGGGCCAGTATTTCCTTTAACAGCCCTATGGCTTTGGAGATAAGGTTGTACACGGAATCTACTTTCATACCCATCATATCAGCTACCTCCTGGTAAGAGAGGTTCTGGAAAAAGCGCAGGTAAATAGCTTCCCGCTGGCGGCGGGTTAAAGTGGCCAGGGCGGAGTGCAGCTGCTGCAATTGTTCCTTACGGATCTCGTCCTGGATAATGTGGTGTTCCCGGGGCGGAATGCATTCAAAATCAAAGGGGATGGTATCGTCTGTTTTACGCCAGCGCCGGTCTTTCTGCAGGCTGCGTAACAGGTGGCGGCGGAATGCGGTGAGCAGGTAATAACGTATATGTACCACCGTTTCTGCCAGCTGCTGGCGGCTATGCCACAGGTCCTGGAACAGCTCCTGCAGGCAGTCCTTTACCTTTTCCGCATCTCCGCAGAAATGCAGGCCATAACTGTATAGGTCATCCACGTAGGTGTGATAGATCAGGGCGAAAGCATCGCGGTTACCCTCCCGGAACTGCTGCCACCATGCCGGCTGCGCGGGAGCCTGGTTCAAGGCCGCCACCGGTGGTACTATGGCTTCCTTCATAAGTGTTGATTTTGGCTGAAAGCAGAAAGCGTAAAGCAGAAAGCTGCTTACGTTTTGCTTATGGCTTTGGGAAGATACAAAATTTCCCCTTTTCATGGCACGCGCCTTGCAGCACTTTTAATATGGAAAAACATATCATAACTATCGTACTAAACGATAAGCCTTATCAGTTATTTATTTCCATTGACCACCAGGAAGAAGAAGTTACCTACCGCGTAGAACCGGGTGCAGATGAAGGACAATTAGATAACATCATCCCGGAACGGCTGGAATTCAGGGCCAATGGACATATTAAATTTGATGACCGCTTAAAGACCGTGGAAAGCGAGCAGATCGCACGCCTCATCTGGCAGGAGATACTGGATAAATTGAATCCGTAACCTGCCTGCATGTGTATGTTTGTTTGCTGCCAGCACTTTTCCCAAATGCTGTCAGCATTTCTTTTTTTTAACCATCTCCTCCCCTTTTTGTTGCACATCTTACAACGCATTGCGTAATATTACCCTCAAAAATATAAAGACATGCAAATAGGATTTATTGGACTCGGCAATTTAGGAACTCCCATCGCGGAAAATTTACTGGCAACACACCAGCTGTATGTGTATAACCGCACCGCAGCCAAAGCGCAGCACCTGGTAGATAAAGGCGCCATATTGTGCGAATCTGTAAAAGAGCTGGCCACTATGTGCGATGTGGTATTCAGCATTGTATCGGATGATGCGGCGCTCAAAAACATTACGGAAGGGCCGGATGGTATTGCAGCCCACCTGAAGCGCGGCGGCGTACACATTTCCATGAGCACTATTTTACCGTCAACAGCCACTGTGCTGGAAGCCTTACACCATCAGCACCACAACTACTACATTTCCTCACCTATACTGGGCAGGCCGGAAGCAGCCAGGGCCCGCAAGCTGAACATGCTGGTATCCGGCAACGCTGAAGAGGTTGATCGTATTAAACCCTTATTATCTGATGCCGGCGGCGCAGCTATATGGGAATTTGGGAAAGAGGTGACCGGCGCACCGGCGGCTAAGCTGTGCAGCAATTACCTGATACTTTCCAGCGTAGCAGCCATGGCAGAAGGTATTCACCTGGCCAAACAAAGCGGCATTGATGCTGCGATGTGGATGAACATGCTTACACAAACTATTTTCGGCGCACCGGTTTATATTAACTATAGCGCAGCCTTGTTAAAGGAAAATTATTTACCCGCAGGTTTTGGTTTAAAGCTGGCGTTGAAAGATGCCAACCTGGTATTACAGCAATCAGTAGCTACAGGGAGCAATATGCCGGTAGGCAAAACAGTGCAGGGACTCTTAGAGCAGGCAGTGGCTGCAGGATTTGGAGAGCATGACGTAACTGCGGTAGCGGAAGTAGTAAAAAAATAGTTGGCGTTGGCCAACTATTTTCATCCCAATCCCGGGCCGTAAGGCTGGGGAGTGTCTGAACCCTTCTTTCTGATACCATTCCAGATGGATTCCAGGATATGCCGTCCTTCCAGGGTAATAACCCGGGGAGAACATTGCACACCTTCCCCGGTTTCAAAAATCACCAGGTTATCCGGAATATGGCCTTCAAAACGTTTGGACAGGTCACCGTCCTGTAAATAATATGCAGGTTTACCGTTGTATGTTTCCTGCTCCACATGCAGATCCTCATCTTTACCGTTGAAGCTGATTATAATGGTTTGGGCAGCCATGAGACTTTTTTACATAACGGCCACAAGTTTGGGGCCGGTTTTTAGTTAGCTGTTGGCAGTTGGCTCCTGGCTGTTAGTAGTTGGCCGTTTGATGGGTATAGTTCGATAAATTAGCTGATTCTACTATAATACTGCCGGGCCTGTATGCCTAGCGTAATACAGCTGATAACCAGCAATAAGCATTTCCGGAAGATAAGCACGGTACTCGTTTTAAAGATGACGGGTTATGGGCCGCCAATATACAAAATACTCTCGCTTGTCTACAAAAACCCCCGTCTCATCTACTACTTGAGCGGCGGGTACATCCTACAGATAAATTTGTTAACTTATTCTGTTGAAATGAGGAGCACCAATACTATATATGGTATTATAACCCTGCATGTGCTGATCTGGGGAGCGTTAATGGCGCTGCCGCATTTACTCACAGCAGGTACCCAGCCCCCGCCCGGCGCTTTGCCGGGTAGTTTCTGGTTCATAAGCACGCTGCTGCACATCTGCGCTTTTTACCTCAACGCCTATTTCCTGTATCCCCGCCTGATGAATAAACGGTACTGGTGGTTATACATCCTGAGCCTGGTGGTGCTGGTAATGGGCGTTAATTATGCCAAAACCGGGATCCTGGCAGCGTTCTACTCCCAGATCGCCATAACGGCATCCATCCGCGCTATGCTGTTCTTTTCCATTATGCTGTTCATAGTGGCCAGCATTATATACCGGCTGGTGGTGGATAAGGTACGGTATGAAAAGGCGCAGAAAGAAAGGCAGGCCGAACAGCTGGCTATGGAGCTGAAGTTCCTGCGCTCGCAGATCAGCCCTCACTTTTTGTTTAATGTGCTCACGAACCTGGTGTCGCTGGCCAGGAAAAAGTCGGACCTGATGGAGCCTTCCCTCATTATGCTCTCGGAGCTGATGCGGTACATGCTCTACGATTCCGAAGGCAAAAAAGTGATGCTGGATAAGGAGATCGCTTACCTGAAAAGTTATATTGAGCTGCAGAAGCTGCGCTTTGGCAGCGATACGCAGATAGAAACCATTATTGAGCTGGAAGAAGGCGCTGGCCCTTACAGCATTGAGCCCATGCTGCTGATCCCTTTTGTGGAAAATGCCTTTAAACATGGTATTGGCTGGATCGATGATCCCTGGATCTACATTCGCCTGGTGGTGGCGGAGAACCGCCTTACGTTTACAGTGCGGAATAAATACAGCGGCGACAATGTGAAGGATAGTAAAGATGCTAATTCCGGCATAGGGCTGGCCAATGTAAGCTCGCGCCTGAAGCTCTTATACCCGGAACAGCATATCTTAGCAGTACAAAAGGAAAATGATGTATTTTCCACTACCTTAACCCTGCAGTTAAAATGATGCAATGCCTGGCCATAGATGATGAAAAACTGGTGCTGGAGCTGCTGGAAGACAACATCCGGCAGGTACCTTTCCTGCAGCTGGTAAAAGCCTGCCGCAATGCGCTGGAAGCTACCACCATCCTGCAAAGCACTCCCATCGACCTCTTATTCCTGGATATACAGATGCCGGGGCTCAACGGCCTGCAGCTGCTGCAAAGCTTACCGCATCCACCCATGACCATTCTTATTACCGCCTATGAGCAGTATGCGCTGGAAAGCTATAACCTGGATGTGGTGGATTACCTGCTGAAGCCCGTTTCCTTTGAGCGTTTTATGAAAGCCTGCAACAAAGCGCATGAGCGTTTTTTACGGCAGCCCTATACGCCTGCTGCGGAACCTGCGCCTGATCACTTTTTTGTGAACGTGGAATATACGCTGGTAAAGGTATTGATAGCAGATATCCTGTACGTGGAAGGGCTGAAAGATTACATCAAGATCCATGTAGGCTCCTCCAAAAAACCGGTGATCACGCGTATGAGCATGAAAGCCATTGAAGAAAAGTTACCACCCGCGCAGTTTATACGCACCCATAAATCTTTCATTATTGCAGCCCCTAAGATCACAGCTATTAAACGCGACCTGGTTTGTATAGGAGAGCTGGAGCTGCCCCTGAGCGAGTTTTATAAAGGGAACCTGGATAAGGTGATTAACCGGTGAAGTCCATAGACTATCAATCCTGAGCTTTCAACGAAAGCAACTTTGAGCTTTCCACGAAACCTGCACTCCGTTTTATTACTGATATTTGTATCGTAATTCAAGCAAGGCACTATGGAGCATGCGCAATTAGCAAAGAACCTGCAAGGCATTGTATATTCAGAATATCCGGCGGTACAACGGCAAGGGGAGCATTTCATGCCAGAACATTGCCTGAGTTACCTGATCTCAGGATCGGTAACCGTACTGGATGGGAATAATACCCGCACTTTCAGGCCCGGGGATTATATGTACAGTCCCAAGAACCACCTGGCAAAATTCATTAAACATCCACCGGCAAATGGCAATTACCAGTCTATTGCTATTATAATGGACCAGGATACGCTGCTGGATTTTTATAAAGAGCATGCTGCGCATACCGCCCCCGGCAAAATAGAGAAAGCAGTATTACAGCTGCCGCCCAATGTGTTATTGGAAAATTACTTTCAGTCATTGCTGCCGTATTTTAAACTGGACATGCCGGAACCGCTGATATTGCTGAAAAAGCGGGAAGCCATCCTGCTGCTGTTACAGGCACAGCCGGCGTTGGCCAGCCTGCTGTTTGATTTTAGCGCACCGGGCAAAATAGACCTGGAAGCATTTATGAACCAGCATTTCCGGTATAATGTGGACATGAAAAGATTTGCCTACCTCACGGGCAGAAGCCTGGCCACCTTTAAACGTGATTTTGAAAAAGTATTTCATACAACGCCTAACCGCTGGCTGCAGCAAAAGCGGTTGCAGGAAGCCTATCAGCTGATCAAGGAGCGGGGCGAAAAACCGTCGGATGTGTACCTGGATGTAGGGTTTGAAACCCTTTCGCACTTCTCTTATTCCTTTAAACAATTCTTTGGCGTAAATCCGTCCATGGTATAAACGCCGCTTAATCAATTAATACAACCGGTAAAGCCTTTTACCGGCACACTACACTATTCTTTAATCTTTTTAAAATTGAATCAAATGAAAACTGTTTTCATTACTGGTACTTCCAGTGGTTTGGGTAAAGCGGCCGTTCAGTTATTTGCCGCCCGCGGGTGGAAAGTGATTGCTACCATGCGCAGCCCTGAAAAAGAAACGGAACTTACACAGCTGGATAATGTGCACTTACTGAAGCTGGATGTTGCCAATGCGGCGCAAATAGATACCTGCGTACAACAGGCCCTGGCATCAGGCCCTGTAGATGTGGTGGTGAACAATGCCGGTTATGGCCTGGTAGGCCCGCTGGAAAGTTATACGGATGAGCAAATCACTACCCAGCTGGATACTAACCTGCTGGGCGTAATCAGGATCATTAAGGCTTTTACCCCGCATTTCAGGGAAAAGAAAAGCGGTTTGTTCATCAACATTACATCTATAGGCGGGTTAATAACAGTACCTTTTTCAGCCGTGTACCATGCCAGCAAATGGGCGCTGGAAGGCTTGAGCGAGAGCCTTTCCTTTGAATTCAGCCAGCTGGGTATAGGCATCAAAACCGTTTCGCCGGGCGCTATTAAAACTGATTTCGGTACCCGCTCCCTGCAAACCGGCCAGCCGAATGCAGCCTATGGCAATATGATGGAGCAGGTATTTTCCGTTTTTGGCAGGCTGTGGGACCCGGAAAAATATTCGTCTGCTGAAACGATTGCCGAAGTGGTATATGAAGCCGCTACAGATGGAAAAGATCATCTGCGCTACCAGGCCGGCGAAGATGCAAAAGCATTTTACGCCCAACGCCTGTGGCAGGGTGCGGAACTGTTCCGGAAAGGTATAGAAGAAACTGTATTTGGTGAAATCGGGGTACCTACTGTTTAACCAGGTACGCACATTTCCCCTTTTTGTCGCAGCAAGTAACCGGCAAATAGATTGCGCTAAACCCGCGTAGTGAGGCCGCCTAGTTTTGTGTTCATAAAAACACATACTATGGCGGCTTACATTAAACCTATTATTTTGTTACTGTGTAGCGGGGCCTTGTATATTACCGCTACCGCCCAGGTAAAAATAGCTGGTTATATTACCAACAAAGAGCAGGCTGCCGTTGAAGGCGCCAGCATAACTATCAAGGGCAGCACAGCCGGAGCAGTTACAGACAGCGCCGGTTATTTCCAGCTTAGCACTGCACTCAAAGGCAAACAGGTACTGGCAGTTTCATCCATCGGGTATAAACCCTATGAGCGCGGGATTATGATCCCCGATACTGGTATAACCGTTCACGTTACACTGGCCAATGAGAATAAAACGCTGGGCGAGGTAGTGATCAGCGCCGGCGCTTTTGAAGCAAGCGATAAAGCCAAAGGCGCTTCCCTTACGCCCATGGATGCCATGACAGTGGCGGGTAATAACGGTGATATCTCCAACTCCCTGCGCTCCTTACCCGGCGCACAACAAATAGGTGAGCGGGAAGGTTTGTTTGTGCGCGGCGGCACAGGCGAAGAAACCAAACAGTTTGTAGATGGTACCCTGCTAAAGAACCCCAACTTTGCCAGCGTACCGGGTATTATTCAACCCGCGCGTATTAATCCATTCTTATTTAAAGGCGTATTGTTCAGCACCGGCGGTTACTCTGCCCAATACGGGCAGGCTATGAGCAGCGCGCTGATACTGGAAAGCGTGGACCTGCCGGAAACATCCTCTGCCAGCCTGCACATTTTCCCATCTAACAGCGGCGCAGGTTTTCAAAAGCTGGCCAGGAACAAACAAAGCAGCTATGGCATTAGTGCGGATTATGGCAACCTGCAGCCCTATAACAGCGTGATCAAACAACGGCCGGATTATTTTACCGGACCGGAATATGGCCGCAGCGAAGCCAACTACCGGGTAAAGACCAGCAAAACCGGCATCCTGAAAATATATGCCAACAGCACCTTCAGCAACATTGGCATGCGCAACGCAGATGTTGATACCAGCAGCCTGCAGGGCGCATTTGAGCTGCATAGCCGCAACTTTTACGGCAACATCAGCTACCGCGAAATGCTGGTCCCTAACTGGCAATTGAATGCCGGTGGCGCATATAGCTATAATAAGGATAGAATGTCGTACCAGCTGCAGAACAACGCTCATGAAACCATACCTATTCCAAATACGCCTTTTTCATGGAAGTACCGCAGCTGGCAAACCCAAACCAATTTTGCACAGGGCCGTGCGGTGCTAACACGTTTGTTTGCCCATAACCAGGCCTTGCATATGGGCGTAGAACATTTTTATACGCAGGACCGTTACCGCAGCAATGACAGCATTTATCCATTAACCGATCAGCTAAGCGCTGCTTTTGCTGAGGGCGATATTTATATTACAGATAACATGATGGCAAGGGCCGGTGTGCGTGTGGAACGCTCTACCCTGCTACAACGCACTACCGTAGCGCCGCGCGCCAGCCTGGCCTACCGTTTCCCGGATGGCGGGCAGGTGAATGTTGCTTACGGTATTTTTTACCAGAAACCGGAGAACGAATTTTTATACCAGCAGCGCAATCTTCAATTTTCAGAGGCTACGCATTACATCATCAACTACACTAAAAAGGCTAACAACCGGCTGTTACGTATAGAAGCGTATTATAAAAAATACCAGGACCTTGTTAAAACAGCCCCCGTTCTTAACAACAATGGCAGCGGCGATGCCAAAGGCATAGAGCTGTTCTGGCGCGATAAACGCACCATTCCTAACCTGGATTACTGGGTAAGCTATACTTACCTGGATACCAAACGGGATTACCTGAACTTTCCCTATGCGCTGCAGCCCAATTTTGCCACACCGCACACCGCCTCTTTAGCCGTAAAACGTTACTTCCCCGACATTAACCTGAATGTAAACCTGGTATACAATTTTGCGACCGGGCGCCCGTATTACGATATCCGTTCCCCGCAGGACAAGACCCCGCAGGTCTTTGACCAGGGCACTACCCGCGCCTATCATAACGTGAACCTCAGCGGCGCCTATATGTTTTCCCTGTTCCCGAAATGGAAACATAAAGATTTCTCCGGTATTGGCTTTGGCATGAATAACATACTGGGCACTCAACAGGTGTTTGGCTACCAGTATAGCTATAACGGCATGAACAAAGTACCCATGCTGCCCACTGCCAGCCGCAGCTACTACATCGGCCTCTTTATGAGCTTTGGTATTGACCGGACGGAGGACTTCATTAACGATAATCTTTAATAATTATAAAATCTCATCATCATGAAAAAAGTAATGCTCTTATGTGCAAGTTTCCTGTTATTGCTACTCGCGACTAAAGCGCAGGATAAGCTCTCCGCTGCGATTGCACAGCTGGATAAAGCCAGTACAGTAGCAGATTATGAAGCCCTGGCTGTACGTTTTAAACAGGCGGCGAATGCGCAAAAAAGCAACTGGCTGCCGTTTTATTACACGGCGTTGTGTAATGCTAAAATTGGGTTCCTGCTGCAAAAAGATGGCGACCGTATAGAGCCTTTCAGCATTGAAGGCGAACAATATGCTAAACAGGCGGAAGCATTGCTGAAAGACAAAGGCACCAATAAAGACAAGGCGGAACTGTACACGGTGTATAGCATGGTATACCGCAGTAAAGTATTCATCAACCCCATGACCTACGGGCGTGAATTTGGTACGCTTTCCCAGCAATACCTGGACAAAGCAGCACAGCTGGATCCTGAAAACCCGCGTGTATTGTATCTGCAGGCCTGGGTAAAATACTATACGCCTAAAATGTGGGGCGGCGATAAGGATAAAGCTAAGATCCTGGCCCAATCTGCATTAAAAGGCTTTTCTGCCCAACCGGCAACCGGCGAACAACCGCACTGGGGCAAGCCGGAAAGTGAAGAGCTGTTAGCGAAGTATAAATAGCGTCCATGGCCTGGTGCGAATAGATTTGTTGTTACGTTAAAGGTAGGTGCCTGCACTTGCTTTTAACGTAACATTTTTTTACGCTGTATGCAATGGACTATGGACCAACGACCATGGACTAAAGAATTTCACTACTTTTACAACTATGCTTAACGTCAGCTATGAAGCTTTTTACGAAACAGCCCGCCTGCTTAGCTTTTCTAAAGCGGCAGAAGTGTTGTTTATGACGCAGCCCTCTGTGAGCAAGCATATCCGGCTGCTGGAAAACCAGTTTAACCTCAGCTTCTTTGAAAGAAAAGGCAGCACTATACAGCTAACTGCTGCAGGAAAGATCCTTTTTGATCATATAAAACAGGCTAAAGAGCTGCAGCGGAACATGCAGTTCAATTTAAGCAGCCTCTCCGGACGTCAGCAGGCCAAAGGCTCGCTGGTAGTGGGCGCCAGCACCACAGTGGCATTGTACGTGATACCGGGTATCCTGTCCAGCTTTCACCAGCAATATCCTAACATACAACTGCGGCTGCTCAACAGTAATTCGGAAAATATACTGCGCGCGCTGCTGGAACAGGAAATAGACCTGGGTATTACTGAAAGCAGGAATAAACATACCACGGTGCAGTATAAATTTTTCATGAAAGACGAGGTGATACCGGTATGTCATCACAAAAGCCCGCTGGCTAAAAAGAAACGGGTAACAGTAGAGGAGCTGAAGAATATTCCTGTAGCGCTGCGGGAAAGGGGCAGCGGCACGCTGGCAGCCGTGGCAGAGGCCCTGGCGCCCTTCGGACTATCTATCCAGGATATTAATAACCGCATTATTTTAGGCGGTACAGAAGCTCTCAAAAACTTCCTGCTCAGCGATACCTGCCTGGGCTTTTTACCACAGCGTTCTGTAGAACATCTTATAGATAACGGACAATTGGTACGCATTGATATTCCGGGTTTAAGGATCCACCGCTCCTTCTTTTTCATGCAGCGGCAGGGCACCAATAATGACCAGATCAACAACATATTTATACGCCTCGCCAAAAAACAGTATAACCCCAGGTAATAGTATATGCCTATTTAGTATAACCTCCGAATGAAGGAGCTAAGTACATTTGTTGTGAGAACAAATGATGATAACAGTAATAACCGGCTGTTGTCATTGTACATCTGACTTCATTTTTATTTACACTTCATTTTATGAGGACAATTGAAACATTGTCGTTGCTGTCGTCCCTGCAATGCAGCAGCTGCGGCCAATATCACGACCCACACCGTTTACATCAAACATCCGTATGTTGTAATGCCCCTTTAGTAGCGGAGTATAGTACTGATGATGTATTTCCGCTTTCAAAAGAAGTATTGCCCGCCCAATCAGATAATATGTGGCGTTACCTGGAAATGCTGCCTGTTTTTGATGTGAACAATATTGTAACCCTGGGCGAAGGCATGACGCCCCTGTTAACACTGCACAATATTTCCCGCCAGCTGGGGTTCGATAAACTTTTCTGGAAAGATGAATCGCTGAATCCCACCGGCTCTTTTAAAGCCCGCGGTTTAAGCGCTGCTATTTCCAAGGCCAAAGAATTTGGCGTGGAAAGCTGCATTGTTCCCACAGCAGGCAATGCCGGCGGTGCCATGGCAGCTTATTGCGCTGCTGCAGGCATGCAGGCAGTGGTAGTAATGCCACGGCATACCCCTAAGATCTTTAAGGAAGAATGCTGGATGTACGGTGCTGAAGTAGTACTGGTAGATGGCCTCATTAACGACTGCGCAGCAGAAGCAGCCCGCATCCGGGAAGAACGCGGCTGTTTTGATGTCTCCACCTTTAAGGAGCCGTACCGTTTGGAAGGCAAGAAAACTATGGGTTATGAAATTGCAGAACAGCTGCACTGGAACTTGCCGGATGTGATCCTGTACCCCACCGGCGGCGGTACCGGGTTAATTGGTTTATGGAAAGCATTCGGGGAAATGCTGGCGCTGGGCTGGATACCCGATAAAATGCCCCGCCTGATTGCGGTGCAGGCAGCCAATTGCCAGCCCATAGTGGCCTCCTGGCAAGGTTTGCAGCCTAATGCTAAAAAGTATAACGGACAGCCCTCTATTGCTAATGGCCTGGCCGTGCCCCGCCCCTTTGCGGAGCCGCTGATCATGGATGCGTTAAACCAGTCGCATGGTCATGCGCTGGCCATCAGTGAAGAGGAGCTTAAAAAATACATGCAGTTATTATCGCGGCGGGAGGGATTACTGGCCGCACCTGAAGGTGCGGCCTTACTTGCAGCCCTGCCCAAGCTGCTGGACGAAGGCCTGATACTGCACGATGAAAACATTTTACTGCTGAACACCGGCTCCGGCTATAAATACCTGGAGAATCTGAACATACAATGCTAAACGCTAGTCGTTGAAGGATACATACATATACCTGAAGCTGATCACCATTTCACGGTACTGTTTCATAATATCCTGCCCCAGGTTGCCATAGTAATACCTGTCCTCTTCCATTACCGGTGCGGTAATAACAGGTATATGGGGCAACCTGGGTTTCTTATCGGCAATGCCCAATACTATTTCAGGCAGCCTATATGCGTTCACGGTATTAACACCTCCTGCCCCGCCCTGCGGCAGCCGGAAAGGCTTGCCCCTGCGCATTACCTCTTTCCGGTATTTCTTAAAAAAGGGCGCATTCAGCGCAGTAGCGGTAGCGCCGGTATCAAATATAAAAGGCAAACTGTCTTTTTTGTACGCTACATTGATAACCGGCCGCAGGTTACTCAAACCAAAGTTGGCGTAGCTGCCGGGTAAAGGTTGCTGCGGTACTTCCAGCAGGCCCTCCTTACTGTTAATACGGATCTCGCCCATTTGCTCAATCACCGGGAAACCAATGATGCCTTTAATGCCATACTTTGCCTCCGGCCAGGTAAGCGCGCTGTCGGGGAATACCATGAACACGGCGTTCTTTACCAGGATGCCGCCTATCTTCAGCTCCTTCACTACAGCAATGCGCGCCTTCACAATGCCACCAGTAGCCGCTTCCACGTCAAAATATTTATTCATCGGGGTAAGATGATTGCGTGCGGCGCTGCTTTCTGTAATGGTAGAAATACCGGCGCCGGTGTCAAATACAAATTCATTGCTGGTATCGCCGATGCTCACCGGTATATTCACCAGTCCTACTGCATCCCGCTTAAAAGGAACATGTGTGTCCTGCACCACAGTTAGCTCCTGGGGTGCTATCTCCTGTAAGCCCTCCCATATTACCGCTGCATTGCGGATGGCTGCCTGGTCTTTTTCCGGCAACGTGGTTTTAAAGCTGTCCAGCAAATACATGGAGCTGGTGTAAGCGGCTTTATACCGGTAGGCTTTTACCAGGTTATCTATTTTTACCTGTAACAATTCCGACACCTGTTTGGCGGTAAGATCGGCACGGTACTTTTGCAGCAGCAGGTCTATGCTGGTGTTGGATGTTTGGCCTTTGTTAAAGAAATTATCCAGGTATGCCTGGTAATATAGGCGTTCCCGTTCGGACAGCTGCTCACCTTTAGCTGCTATTACATTGCGTAAAACAAAGAGCTGCCGGCGTAACAACAGGCTATCGGGATGATCATTGTCCTGGGCAATCGCTATTGCGCTGCTGCAGCAAAAGGCCAGCAGCCACATACATTTTTTCATTGATCGTTTTTTATAAACAGTACAGAGAGCGCAAAGTTACACCGTATCAAACAGACGAAAGATATAGGACAGCTCGTACAAGATAAATAGTATAACTAAAATTGCGTTAAAAACGCGGTTATTGATCTGGATGGCCAGCAGGCATAAAATAATATGCACGGCATTACGGATGGGGTATTCTATGGACAGGCTTTTGAGGTAGTCCTGCCCTTTAATAAGCGTATCGCCAATATCCAGCAGGTAGCTGAAGGCCAGGATAGCAAAGAACCATTTTTTGCGGGAAAAGAAATAATCCTCATACCCCTTATAGTCTTTAATATCGTCCGGGAACAGCAGGGCGCATAAAGAGTAAAAGGTCATGATGAAGAAGATGATAAAGAAGTAGCTGGTAAAGGTCCAGTGCGGCACATGCGTTAAACGGTACTCCCACCACCAGAAGTGCACCAGCAGCATGAAAATGTAGAATACCCAGGCCAGGTGCAGCCAATACGGCTTATCGCGGTGCGGATGCTGTATAAATTTAGCCACGCCTTTCAGCAAATGCGTAATGCTTAAACCCAGGATAATGGTGATCAGGGTTTTGATGTGGTTGAAGGTATCCATTGGACTAATTTAAGCATAAAGCAGAAAGCGTAAAGCAGAAAGCCTGAAGCCTTTATGTTCTATCCCCCATTTATCCTTTATGCTTTATGCCTTATGCTTTGTGCTTTATGCTTCCCTAGCGCTTTGCCGGTCCATACAACGGTGTGCCGCTGCGCAGGCCTGTGTGCTGGCCGTTTTCCAGCTCCAGCTGGCCATTTACCAATACGTACTGCATGCCGGTGGAGTATTGATGCGGAACGTCAAAGGTGGCTTTGTCATCGATCGTTTGATCGTCAAAGATCACAATATCAGCGGCCATACCTTCGCGGAGCATACCCCTGTTCTTTAGCTGGAACTTCTGTGCGGCCAGGGAGGTCATGCGGCGGATGGCCTCTTCCAGCGGGATCAGCTTAGCCTCCCGCACATATTTACCCAGTATGCGCGCATTAGTACCATAAGCGCGGGGGTGCGGCATGCCTTTGCCCGGTGTGGGTACGCCGGCATCAGCGCCTACCATGCAAAAGGGGTATTGCATAATGTAACGCACATCTTCCTCATTCATGCCATGGTACACCATTTGCGCACCGCCTTTTTCCACCATATCCATAATGGTTTCCGCCTCATGTTTTGCATTGCCTTTACGGCCCATCAACTTGTTGATGTCTGTAATGCTTTTACCGTTAAAGCTGGTATCTGCCGGGTAATTGGCTACCACGCAGTAGCTGAAATTCTTGTATTTGTAGCTGTGAAGCTGTTCCAGCATTTCCTTTTTGATCTGTGCACGGGTGGCGGCATTGTGCAGGCGCACGTTAATGGAATCCTGCCCGCCTGCAAGCGCCCAATCCGGCAAACGTACGCCCAGGTTGGTGCTGCTGGCCGTGTAGGGATATTGATCAATGGTTACGTCCCAGCCTTCTTTGCGTGCCTGCTGCACTAATCCCAATATTTCGCGGGAACGGCCCCAGTTAGCTTTACCACTTACTTTAAAATGCGAGATCTCTACCGGCATATTGGCCGATTTGCCAATGTTAATGGCTTCATTCACCGCATCCACCACTTTGTTTTCCTCGTTCCGTATATGTGACGCATACACGCCGTTATATTGCGCGGCTGACCTAGCCAGCTCCACTACTTCATCTGTTTTGGAAAAAGCGCCGGGAATGTAAATGAGGCCTGTTGAAAAACCTACGGCGCCATCCTGCATGGCTTTGGCCACCAGGGAATCCATCTGCTGCTGCTCTGCCGGTGTGGGTGCGCGGTTATCCCGCTGCATAACCTGTGCCCGTACCGTATTATGCCCTACCAGGGAGGCTATGTTAATACCTGCGTGCAAGCTATCTACCCGGCCAAAGAACTTTTGCAGGTCGGCGGCTGAGCTGCCGCAGTTGCCCGTAACAATGGTGGTTACACCATCATAGATATAGTTATCTGCAGTAGGGCGTTCAAAAATGCCGGATTCCACATGCCCGTGTACATCAATAAAACCAGGGGCTACGATCATCTTTTGCGCATCAATGGTTTTGCTGGCGCTATAGCCGCTTAGCTTGCCTACGGCAATGATCTTACCTTCTTTTACCGCCACATCCCCATAAAACCAGGAGTTGCCGGTACCATCCACGATGCGGCCGTTGCGGATCAATACATCGCAGGGCTGTTGCGCAAACGCGGGGAAACTGCACAGCAAAGCCATGCCGGTTAACCATTTCATCATACAATTATTTTTTGCTGTTGGCCTTAAATACCCGTATAAAATTTCCGCCTAATATTTTGCGGATGTCTTTCTTTGTATATCCTCTTTCCAGTAATGCTTTGGTCACTAACGGGTAGTCCTCTACACCGTTCAGCTGTTGCGGCGGGGCTTCAATCCCGTCAAAGTCGGATCCCAGCCCTACATGCTCCACCCCGGCCAGCTTAGCTATGTAGTCAATATGATCAATGAGCAAATTAAAGGGCGCCCGCAGCTGTTCTGCTTCTGCAGGGTATTTGCGGTATAGCTCCTCCTGGATCTCATACGCTGCTTTGCTGCTTTGTTTCAGGGCGTCTGCATCCTGCTGATGCCGGGCAATGAACTCCTTTTGCCGCCGGAAATAGGTGCTGTCCAGGAAACCGGAATAAAAGTTCACCTGTATTACGCCGCCATTGGCGCCAACTGCTTTGATCTGCTCATCCTTCAGGTTGCGGAACACGGGGCAAAGCGCATATGCGCAGCTGTGCGATACCAGCACCGGTTTGGTGGTGGTGTGAATGGCGTCCCAAAAGGTTTGCTCGCCTACATGCGAGAGGTCTACCATCATGCCCAGCTGGTTCATGCGCCGCACTACCTGTTTGCCAAAATCGTTCAGCCCCTTATGCGCGTTACGCACACTATCGCCTGATTCATCTTTGGCAGAGCTGGCCCATTCCGTAGAGTTGTTCCAGGTAAGGGTCAGGTAACGCGCGCCGCGTTTGTACAGGCTATCCAGGTTAGCAATATCGCCGGCTATCATATGCCCGCCTTCCACGCCTATCATGGCTGCCAGCTTATGCTGTTTTACGGCCCAGTCCAATTGCTTTGGGGTAAACGCCATCGCCATTTTATCGGCGTTACGTGCGGTAATGGCGTACAGGGAATCGATCTCTATATTGGCAAATTTGAAAGCGGTATCCTTTCCAAAACGTTCATCGCAGAAAATGGAAAACACCTGTACATCTACCCCGCCCTCTTTAAAACGGGCCAGGTCAGAATGTGTTTTGCCGCGCAGGTCCTGTGAAATATCCAGTCCGCGCATGGTGGCGGAGGAAAGTACATCGTTATGCGTATCCACCAGCACAGCCTTTTCATGCAGCTTTTTATATGCCTGGGCATTGAGGGCGCTTTCAGAAAATAATAATACAACGCAGCACAAGGCCAGGCGCCGGGGCAAGAGGTTCTTCATGAAGCGGTAGATTTTGGATTGTGTTCTCAATAAAACAAAAAAACCGCATAAAACCTAAAGGTTATGCGGTTTTGCCTGTTTTTAAAATGATCTTAAGCAGCCGGGTTGGTATATTGTTTGATGGCATCAAACTCCTGGCCCTTGGCCAGTTTTTCTTCTTCTACATCATAATCATCCTGCAGGCCCAGCCAGAACTTAGGCGAAGTACCAAAATAGATGCTAAGCCTCAGGGCGGTATCGGCAGTAATTCTGCGAGCGCCCTTTAATATTGCTGCAACGCGTGTTTGCGGAATATTAATATCCTTGGCTAATCTATATGCTGAAATATTCATGGGTGTTAAGAACTCCTCCTGCAATATTTCTCCCGGGTGGATATTTTTTAGTCTTTTCATGGCAATAGGCTTTTAATGATAATCTATAATTTCCACTGCCGCAGCATTTCCACTGCTCCATTTAAAAATAATCCTCCATTGATCATTGATCCGTATGCTGTAAAACTCTTTCATATTCCCTGAAAGCTTTTCCAGCTTATTTGCCGGTGGTATCTTCAGATCATTTAAATGCTGCGAGTTATTCAACATCCTTAACTTTCTTCTTGCTATTTCCTGTATCCCATTCGGCAATTTCTTTGACCACTCACCATTCCATATTTTTTCGGTTTCCTTATTTCCAAAAGATACGATCATACATACGTATTTCGTTACTAACGCCAAAGGTAAGTATTTTTACCTTTATTTCAAAGAAAACCTCTTATCCCCTACAACACCACCCGTTTCCCTTCCTTTGCCGACTTACGCGCTGCTTCCAGTATCCTTACCACAATAATATTATTCTCTAATGACGACAGATCATTACCCGGTTTAAAACCATCTTTCAGCACAGCCTGCAGGTAAGTGAGGTTATCCTGGTACTGCGCGGTTTTTACTTCCACGGTGTAGGTGCTATCCTTTTGGCGGCCTACCAGGTTATGCATGTTCAGCGCATGCAGGTAACCGGTTTTGCCAAACACTTCCAGGTCTTTAATGCTGAAAGGCCAGTTCCAGGAGGCTTCTATGATGCCGGTGGCATCCGGGTATTCCAGCAGAATGGTGGCATCATCATCTACTTTGGGATATACATCGGGTTTTATCTGGTGTGTAACGGCCCTTACTGCTACCGGTGCTTTACCGTGCATCAGCCATGTCATTAAGTTAGCGCCATAACAGCCAAAGTCCATTAATGCGCCTGCGCCGTTCTTTACCGGATCGGTGAGCCATTTCAGGAAGTCGGGGCTGCAGCCTATTTCTTTAGGGCCTTCGTGGCCGTCATGTACTATCATTTTGCGGATGGGGCCAATGGTGTGCTGGTTGTTCACCATATCCTGCACCTGCTGGTTGGTATTGTACCAGGTGGTTTCATAATTGGTGAGCACGGGCACATGGTATTGTGCGGAGAGTGCGGCTATGCGCTGCGCCTGCTGTACGGATACGGCCAGCGGTTTTTCCACCATCACCGGTATGCCTTTGGGGGCGCAGGCTTCCACCACAGCCAGGTGATCGGCAATGGGATTATAGGCCAGCACTACATCCGGTTTTATTTTAGCCAGCATGGAGGGCACATCTTTATAAAAGATATTATCCGGCAGCTGGTAGCGTTTTTTCATGCGCTGGATCAGCTGTTCATCGTTTTCCGCAATACCCAGGATCTTTACTTCGCCTTTGCGATAGCGGCCCAGGATCAGGTGCACATGGTCGTGGTTAAGGCCGGCCAGCGCTACCTGCAGGGATACCTGCTGCGCGATGGCGGAAAAGTGGAAAACGAGTAACAGCATCAATAATAAACGGCAGCGTTGCATGAGTATGGAATTTTAGTGAACGTTGAACGTACAAAGTATAAAAAAAGCCGCGCGCTGTGCCGGGGTTGTGATGAGTGGCACGTTTAGCGCATCTTTACCCGCAGCACATATTTGCTGGCGGTAATGTACAATACCGTATCATCCTCTGCCAGGGCGCAATTGGAGGTGGCTACCGGTACTTTTATCTTCCCTAATAATTTGCCGCTGCTGTTAAAGATCCATACGCCACCGGGGCCGGTAGCAAAAATATTACCCTTACGGTCTATCTTAAAACCATCGGGTGAGCCGCCTTCTTTTTTCCCTTCGGCCGTTACATCCCGCAGAATGCGCGGGTTCGCCAGCGAATCATTTTCAGCCAGGTCAAACATATACCATATGGCTTTATTAGGATCAGAGTTAGCTACGATGAGCGTTTTTTCATCCGGCGTTAATGCCAGTCCGTTAGGGCGTGTAAGCGAGTCCGTGAGTAAGGTTACCTTACCGTCTGTGGCCACTTTGAACACGCCGTGAAAAGGCAGCTCACGGGCAGGGTCTTCGTTCTGTTTTTCCATGCCATAAGGCGGATCAGTAAAAAACAGGTCGCCGTTGCTACGCATAATGGCATCATTGGGACTGTTAAACTTTTTGCCGCCATAGTTATCTGCCAGGGAAATGAATTTAGATGCAGGTTTATCCAGCGGGGCATCCATACGCGCCATACGGCGGTCGCCATGCTGGCATAACACCAGGCGGCCCTGCAGGTCCAGGATCAGGGCATTGGAGCCTACTTCTCCCCCGCGTGGCGTAGTGCCGGTATAACCGGAGGGTGTAAGGTAAGTTTCCAGCCCTTTGTCTGCCGTCCATTTACATACTTTGTTCTTCGGGATATCGGAGAACAGCAGCATGTTATGCGCAGGGATCCACAACGGCCCTTCGGACCAGTCAAAACCTTCCGCAATAATTTCTATGGGAGCATCTTTATGCAGTATGGAATCCAGGCTGCTGTCTGCCTGCTCAATGGTGCCGATCGTTCTCATATCACGGGAATTACAGGCACAAAATAGTATAATAACGTGGAAAATATATAAGTTCCGGTTCATACCAGGTAAGGTTAAACGATTTGTTATTTACGCCGCAAAGGATCCAGCAGGAACATGAGGCCGTTGGTCTTGATCACGTACAACGTTTCCAGCAGCATGCCCAGCTTGCCTTTTGGGAAACCGCCTTTGCGCGGAAACCATTCCAGGTAAGATACCGGCAGATCGCAAAGCACAGTGTCTTTGTACTTACCAAAGGGCATTTTCATGGTCACTAACTGTTGTAATATCTCCGGGTTGGGCTGTGCAAGTTCCATGAACAAATATATGAATTTGGGATTTTAGATTTATGATTTTAGATGAAGGCCGGAGGGCTGCAGGCCGGTATACTTCCGGATCTCGTTGCTCAGGTGCGCATGATCATAATAACCATATTCAAAGGCAATGTCCTGCAGGCTGGCGCCGGCCCGGTGTTCCTTAATATGCTGTAATGCAAAGCGGTACCTTACCAGGTTGGCAAAGGCTTTGGGGCTGATGCCCGTTTGTTGCTTGAACTGCCGTTCCAGCTGCCGGTTATGCATGAAATGTTTTTTAGCCAGCCGGTCCATGCTAAGCTGTCCTTTATAATGATAGAGGTCTGCAATAACGGGTAAAAGGCTGTGCGGAACAGTTTTTATTTTATCCAGCAACAGCTTGTCCAGCACATCAGGCTCAAACGTTATACCGGTGATCAAACCACTGTTAAAAGGGATAATGCGGTCTGTGATAGTTTCCAGGGAAAGATCGTAAAACGCGGTAAAACAGCCCGGCTTAAAACGGATGCCTAATAAGCTGGTAGCGGGCTGCCGCATGGAGGCGGAAAAACGCGTCATAGTACCTACCAGGTAAGTGCCTCCGGTGGCCATTATGAGCTGCGGGTTAACAGCTACCGCTGTACCCAGGTTAAAAATAATATCTACGCAGCCGTCCGGTAAGATCCTTTCCGGCGCAGGCAGGTCATGGGCAGCTGTTTGCACGGTCCAGTAAGCGTCTATATAACTGCGCAGCTGCGGATGAGGTGTATATTCGCGGTAGCTCATATCTCTGCAAATTTACGATATTTATACGTGTTGTATGATAACCAGCAAATTGCATGCGTAACACTCCGGATGTTATTTAATATAGGGGTTACCGTAGTATTTAATTTTAACAATTCCACAGCAATTTTACGCTTTTCATATGAGGGACTGCATGCAACAATTGGTTTATCTTCCATTAAAGTTTGTATGCGGACAATATAAACTGGCAACCCGGCCGGTATCTGTTTATAATGTTTAAAACCCAATACCCTTACCCAAATTAAAAGTTAACGTACCATGAAAAAACACCTTGTATGGCTGCTGGCATGCAGCACAACCCTCTTGTCCTGTTACAAACCCCAAATGGAGCCCGGGTTAAAAGACAATACCCTCTATAACAACAAAACAGGCGCTACTGCACTGTTGACCGGTATTAATTATTATGTATCCACCACTGGCGATGACGCTGCTGACGGCAGCCTGGGCACGCCTTTCCGCACCATTAATAAAGCCCTTACAGTGGTAACGCCCGGTGATACGGTATTTGTGCGCGGCGGCACTTATATTGAGAAAGTACATTTCCCCGTATCCGGTGTAAAAGGCAGCTTTGTTACATTAAAAGAGTATCCCGGTGAAACCGCTATCATCAGCGGCACAGGGCTTAGCGTAACGGCCGATGAAGGCCTGGTAACCATTGACAGCGCGCAGTATATTGCGATAGATGGTTTTGACATCTGTAATTTTAAAAGCAGCACCGGTAACCCCAGGGGCATCCTGGTAACGAACGGCAAAGACTTTACACGGCTGTATAACAACCAGGTGTACGGCATTAACTATGAAGGCGCTCCGCAAACCGGCAACAGCTACGGCATTTTATTCAGCGGCAGCACAGCCGACCCGGTGAGCGATATCCAGGTAACCAACAACACCATCCGCGACTGCCAAACCGGTACCGGCGCTAACCTGGGCGCAGTGGGCAGCGTTTCATCCTTTACCTTCAGCAACAATGCCATCTATAACGGGGAAAACATTGGTATCAGCGTAACCGGCAGCTATGAGAATGGCGCTTACAGAAAGCCTGGCGCAGGTACCATTCAGCGTAATACTGTTTATAATGTTACACAGGCCGGCATCAGCCTGCTGGGGGCCCTGAACATAATTGCCGATGCCAACTACATACATAACAACGGCATTGGCATCCAGGCAGGCGGCGTTATCAATTATTCTGCCGGCACACTCAATATCTTAACCAATAACATGATCTGGTTCTGCCAGGGCAGCGGCATCGCTATAGGCAGCACAGATGCAGCCAGTACAGCCGGCGCCACTAACAGCTATGTGCTGAACAATACCCTGTATTATAACAACCAGCAACCGCCTGCCACAGGTATGAACGGGGAGGTTGACATACAAACGAATGGTATGTTCACCAATCTCTTTAACAATATCATCTACGCCGGCCCGGCAGATCTATTTGTGAGCGCAAACAGCACCTCCTCTTCCTATCCCTATGCCGACCATAACATGTATTACACAGATGGTACGCGGCAGTGGCGTTATAATGGTACCCTCATAAGTGATCTCATTACCTGGAGAACGTATGTAAGGCCCGAAACACATTCTACCAACACTATTGATCCGGGCTTTATAAATACCGTGCCAGCCAGTCTGAACCTGCATTTGTCGGTTCATTCACTGGCAAAAAATATGGGTACTGAGTTTACCCGGATCCCGGGAACGGATATTGACGGAGAATCCCGGAGGGTAGGCGCCATTGACGCAGGCGCAGATGAGCTGCAATAACACAAAAATCCGGGAGTTACTCCCGGATTTTTTATTAGCTTCACCCTTATGTTTACGCAAGATACCTATACCGCCAGAAGGCGCCAACTGAAGGCCACTGTTAACCAGGGCCTTATTTTATTATTGGGCAATGAGGAACTGGGAATGAACTACCGGGATAATGTGTATCATTTCCGGCAGGACAGCTCTTTCCTGTATTTTATAGGCATTGACAGGCCCTCGCTGGTAGCAGTAATAGATGTGGACAATGACAAAGAGCTGCTGTTTGGTAATGAGCTTACCATGGACGACCTGGTATGGACAGGCCCTAAAGAAACCATCCGCGACCAGGCAGCCAAAACCGGCATCTCCGAAGTGCAGCCTTTAGCAGCGCTGGATGGCCTGCTGAAAGCCGCGCAAGCTAAGGGACAGCCCATACATTTCCTGCCCCCTTACCGTGCAGATAATGCGCAAAAGCTCAGCGACTGGTTAAACATTCCCTATGCTGCGCTGAAAAGCAAGGCATCTGTAACACTCATAAAAGCGGTAATAGCACAACGCGCCATTAAAGCGCCTGAAGAGATAGCAGAAATAGAAAAAGCCATTGGCATTACAGTAGATATGCAGCTGGAAGCCATTCGCAGCGCGCAGGCAGGTTTAACGGAAGCACAGCTGGCCGGCCGGGTACATGGCGTGGCAGTAAGCTCCGGCGGTAACCTCTCCTTCCCTATTATTTTAACGGTGAATGGGCAGATCTTACATAACCACTACCAGGATACCGTATTAAAGGACGGGCAAATGGTGCTGTGCGATTGCGGAGCAGAAACACCCCTGCATTATGCCGGCGACCTTACCCGCACCTTTCCCGTGAATGGCAGCTTTACCCCTATACAAAGATCTGTGTATGATATTGTAGCCGCCGCACAACAGGCAGCCATAGACGCCCTGCGGCCCGGCATGCTGTTTAGGGATGTGCATTTGCTGGCCTGCGAAAAACTGGCAGAAGGCCAGCGCGACCTGGGCCTTATGAAAGGCGATGTAAAGGAAGCCGTTGCGCAGGGAGCGCATACCCTGTTCTTCCAATGCGGGTTAGGACATATGATGGGGCATGATGTACATGATATGGAAGACCTGGGCGAAAACTATGTAGGTTATACAGATACACTGGTAAAAAGCACGGAGTTCGGCCTGAAATCATTACGCCTGGGACGCGCCCTGGAAAAGGGTTTTGTGCTGACCGTAGAACCGGGATTATATTTTATTCCCGAACTGATGGATGCCTGGCAGGCTGCTAAAAAACACACGGACTTTATTAACTATGATAAAGTACAGGCCTTTCGCAACTTTGGCGGCATACGTATAGAGGAAGACTTTTTAATTACGGGAGATGGCAGCCGCCTGCTGGGTAAGCCTTTATACAAAACAGCATCGGCCATTGAAGCGCTGAAGTAAGGAATAAACCTTTTGCTATTTATTAAAAACTGCTAACTTAGGCGGGAAAAACCTGCAACTGTCAATTTTTTGTCCTTATAATGCCACATCCGAATGTAAGCCTGTTCCAGACTATCCGCTGCCTATGCACTTTACACTGGCGGCTGAAAAAACAGGAACGTTACTTCCACCAACACCTGCCACCTTTACTGGCGCAGCTGGCTGCCGGTCAGTCAAAGATTTTTTCTGAAAAAACCGTTCAACGCATCCATAAATACTGGCAGCTGGGACTGCACGTTATCTGCAACAGCCTGTACCAGCTAAGCGGGCGGCAGCTTACAGCAAATGAACAGCAGCGCATTTTATTATTCAGCATTTTCGGCCCTTTGTACGATGACCTGTTTGATGATCAGATCATGAGCCATGAACAGCTGGAAGCTTTTACCTGGCAACCGGAAAAGCATGTACCGCAAAGCTTTGAGGAGCATGTGGTGAAAGCGGTGTACCTGGAGCTACTAGCCTTGGCGCCTGACAGGAAAAAGGTAATGGAGCACCTGCACGAAGTATTTGTTTGGCAGCAGGCATCGCTTAAACAGCTATCGCCGGAAGTAGCTGAAGCTGCGCTTTACGAGATCACCTATAAAAAAAGCTACTACTCTATTTTACTTTACTACTCCATATTAGACCACTACCCCGCCACAGCCATACAGCATATGCTGTACCCCATGGCCGGGCTGTTACAATTAACCAACGATGCTTTTGATGTGTACAAGGATGTGCGCAGCGGTATTCATACCCTTCCCAACCTGTACCGCAACTATGATCAGCTGCAACAGCACTTTATGACCGATGTGGCGCTGTTCAATCATTACCTGGAGCAGCTGCCCTTTGAGCGCTTTGCCAAAGTATTTTACAGCACTACCATGCATGCCCTGCATGGCATGGGCCGTATGGCGCTGGAACAATTGAAAGCCAACACCCGCGGGGTAACCAGCATGGCGGAACTGGCTGCCCTGAGCCGCAAGGCCCTGGTGTGTGATATGGATTCTTTAGGTCAGAAAATAAAATGGGTAAAAGAGGTAAGGCGGCTGGTTAACTACCGGCAACCGGTACACGCAGCTGTTGCAGCAGCTGCTGCGTTGTAAGCACGGTGGCAAATTCGTCCTGCAGGGTAGCCAGGGATACCTGGTGCACCAGCTCTGCATCAAAACGTTCACCATTCACACCGGTTTTATTGAATGCTGCAGTAGCATCGGAGATCACGTATGTATGATAGCCTAAATTACCGGCCATACGGGTTGTGGTTGATACACAGTGTTCCGTTGATAACCCGATCACAACTACCGCGTTAATCCCCTGCGCATCCAGCTGCGCCTGAAGATCAGTATTAATAAAAGCGCTGTTCACACTTCTTACCACCACAGGCTCTCCGGGCAAAGGTTTTACTTCTTCCTTAAATGCATACCCGGCTTTTTCCGGGAACAACGGTGACTTCGGGCTTAGGGAGCTATACTGGATATGGAAGAACGGCAGCTCATTGGCGCGCCAGTAAACCAGCAATTTTTGGGCATTCTCTTCTGCCTGGGGGTTATTACGTTCACCGCCATAATATTCCTTTTCTTCAAAACCTTGCTGAAGATCTACCAGCAATAAGGCCGGGCGGCCCTGTAATACATTTTCCATGATGGGTAGTTTATGCAGGCAAAGGTAAGCCAGGATGCAGTTACAGGGAAGGACAAGAAAGCGAAGTTTTAGGACAATCGTTAGTCTGCGCTTAAATTACGCACAGGCGCCAGCACTACTGCCCTGCACACCTGTAAGGTAATGGTGCCCAATGCAATGAGCAAAGCAAAAACACCCGCTGCCAGGAAGATCCACCCATTCAGTGGCACCCGGTAAGCGAAGTGCTGTAACCAGCCATTCATGGCACTCCATGCAACAGGCGATGCGATGATAAAAGCGATCCCTACCAGCTGCAGGAAGTTTTTGGAGAACAATGCAACAATGCTCATCACATCTGCCCCCAATACCCTGCGGATCCCTATTTCCTTAATACGCTGATGTGTAGCTATATGTGCCAGGCCAAACAATCCTGCACAGCAAATAAGTATAGAAAGTACGGTTGCAATATTGATGATCTTTTTCCAGCGCAGCTCCTGTGCATATTCCTGCATGTTCAGCTGATCCAGGTAGCTGTAGCTGAATACAGCATCCGGCAATGCTTTTTTGTAGGCGGCTTCAAAAGCAGCCAGCGCATGCTGCTGGCCTGTTGGTGCTAACTTTAACAAGATGGTTCTGCCAAACCAGCTGCTCATGATCATTACGGTTGGCTGAATACGCTCCCGCAAAGAACCGGTATGAAAATCCTTTACTACGCCTACAATTGTTTTTACTTCCTTGTCAAAATATTCATCTGTATGTATTTGCTTACCTATAGGATCCGTAAGACCTGCGGCCTTTACAAAGGCTTCGTTTACAATGGCTCCCTGTGTTTTGTCGGTGGCATAAGCTGCGGAAAAATTGCGCCCGCTGCTTAGTGTAATGCCCATGGCCGGTAAATAATCCTCATCTATTACCATATGCGCAGCTGCAGTGCTGCTGCCATTTACTTTTACCGGGCTGGTACCGCTGCGGGTACCTCCAAAAGACACCATTTTTACAGCCGGCTGTTTTAACAGCTCGTTTTTCAATAAGGCTTTTACCTGCGGCAGCTCCGGCTCTCCGCCAATGTAGGCGCGTATTACCTGTTGCGGGTTATAACCCAGGTCTTTTGTACGCACATAATTCATCTGGCGGTAAAACAACAGCGTGAAAAGCAGCAGGAAAATGGCCAGGGAGAATTGTAAAACAATAAGCATATGGCCCGGCATATTGCGGCCCAGCAATTTTTGCTTACCTGCCAATGCCTGCACCGGTTTTAAGCCGGATAATACATAGGATGGATAAACGCCGGTGAGCATAACGATCCCCGCCAATACCACACTACAATAACCCAGCAGGGAAATATCCAGCACTTTGGCAGGGATCAGGTCTTTCCCCGTTAGCTGGTTAAAGGTGGGCAGCGCACCCCAGGTTAATAACAATGCCAGCACAAAGGCCGCAAGGCACAATACGCCTGATTCCAGCAGGAATTGCAGCATCATCTGCATATTACTGCTGCCATTTATTTTCCGGATGCCCACTTCCTTTATTCTTTTGAGCGAGCCGGCCAGGCTGATGTTAATGAAATTAATACCGGCCATCAGTAAAATAAAGATGGCTATGCCCAGGAACAGCCAGGAAAATACGGGGTTGCTGCCATTTATAATGCCGCCTTCTTTACTATCATTATCTGCCCCAACGTATAAGGGATGCAGGTGCATGTCCTTTATATTTTGTAAGCCAAAACGGAGGCTTGCATCTTTCCTGGTATTGTTAAGCTTCCGGGACACAACACTAATATCTGCCCCTGGCTGTAGCAGTACAAAAGTGCTCAGATAAAGATTACGCCAATCTGTATCTTCAAATGAAAGCTGCATAAAACTGAAAGGCAGCAGCACATCAAACCGGATAGAAGAGTTACGGGGCGGGTCTTTTACCACAGCGGTCACCACCAGGGGTTTTCCTAATTTCCTGGCAGAAGGGTCTGCGTTCATGCTTAGCAGCTGCCCTACCACATCAATGCGGTTGAAGTATTTTAACGCGGTGCTTTCCGTAATAACGGCGCTGCCTATATCCTGCAGGGCTGTTTGCGGATCGCCCTTTAACAGCTGGAACGAGAACAGGTTAAAAAAATGTTCATCCACAAACATCAGCTGTTGCTGCAGCACTTTATTATTTGCAGTAAGGTCGCCGTATATGCCGCCCCCCATTACTCTTACAAAGTCCTGCACTTCCGGTATCTGCGCCTTAAAGGCCGGACCGTGCACCTGGCCGGTACCTCCTGTGGTTTGTGTGTTATTATCCTGCGTGATGGTGGTGGTAACGCGGTAAAGGTCTTTATGATGCATGTGGAAGGCATCAAAGCTGTTCTCATCTTTAATATACAGGATGGCCAGCAGTACGGCCGTAATACCAATGGCCAGACCAATAATATTGATCATGGTATATAACCTGTTCCTTGTATGATTGCGGAAGGCTGCCTTTAAATAGTCGGTGAACATAAGTATGGATCTAGCGCTACATAAAAAATGCCACTTACTACTACTTTGATAATGTGTAAGTTAATATTTTACCCGGCAATGTATATGTCCGTTTTTAATGAGACATTGTTCATTTCTGGACACTGATAATTTGTAATTTAGCGCTATTATGATCAAGTTCACAGCCACTATACTCAGCTTCAATGAAAACGGCGATAAGACCGGCTGGAGCTATGTTGAGATCCCCGCCGATATTGCGCAGGAGCTAAAACCGGGCAACAGGAAAACTTTTCGCGTAAAGGGTAAGCTGGATAATTTTGCGATAAAAGCCGTAGCTGTAATGCCCATGGGCGGAGGCCGCTTTATATTGCCTGTTAATGCGGATATGCGCAAAGGCACCGGTAAGCGTAAAGGTGCTAAACTGCAGCTGCAGCTTACGGAAGATAAGAACCCAACTCCGGTTACCTGTCCTGAGCTAATGGAATGTCTGGCGGATGATCCGGATGCGCTGGCTTATTTTAACAGTCTTAATATGTCGCACCGCAACTATTTTATGAAGTGGATAGAGAGCGCCAAAACAGTGCCTACGAAAGAAAAGCGTATAGCCCAAACAGTAATATCGCTTTCAAAAAAGCAAAGTTATCCTGAAATGCTCCGTGCGCAGCAGCGGGATAAATTGTTATAGTGTGGTGAGGCCTGCGGCAGGCTTTATCGTACATACGTTGCCGTAGATATGTATATTGTGTGCAACACATTTGCTAAATTTTCTTTCCCGGAGCGCCTCTTGTCAGGTAAAGACCAAACCCTTTACCAGCAATCATTTCAAGCCTGCCAAACATCTTTCATTAACTAAAATGGACAATTGCAAAATGGATTTTGCTAAAAAATTCCGGTTAAAAATGTTGCATAAGTACAAACGATTGCATACTTTCGTGCCGTACTGAACCGGTAGCACAACAGAGAGAATCAAGCAAAGCCGAATGCACAAACCATAGAAAAACCTTTACCATTCGTACACAAATCCATAACCATTTATTATTTAGCTAAAACTAGTATCCATAAAGAACATATTAGTGTAGTATAACCATATTTTAAACAGGCGTAAACCGTTTTGTATGAAGAGCCATTTGCAGCGTGTTGCCATACACGTATGTTATGACCATATGTGTACATGACATTTCCATATTAAATATTCTGTACTTAGCAAACTATTTAATTCATTTTGCATATATCCTATGAAAACCTACCCCGTCCGGCTGCGGAGGGCATCATCCCTATGCCTGTTATTGCCGTTACACTGCGCTGTACTGCCACTGCAGCCCGGTAGCGTACTTTGCTGCGCAGTGTAACTTTTTTCCCACGACCCTGTCTTTTCTTCTTTTTAAACATCAACTATATGCGACAGATCAAACGGGCAACCGTTCCGGGGCAATATAAGTGTCGCGTTTACGTTAAAAGAAGCGGGTTATACTACGTTGGGTATATTTGATATGTCCGGCAAGTTAGTGGCTCAGCGGTAATATACCGGCAGGTACTTATATGCTGAAAGTGATCCATAACGGTAAAGTGACTACGAAAAAGTTATCTAAACAATAAGGTCCTGACATTCCTTGCAAAAAGCCGGCTACGCGAGTGGCCGGCTTTTGCATTCCACAAAAAAGCCGGCCCATTAAAATGGAACCGGCTTTCTCTATTCTATATAATGTGTGAAGGTATCAATACCCGGGATTCTGCTCTGCTGCGCGTTCATCGGCAGTAAGCGGTACACCGTCCTTAAAGAGGCGATCAATGTGCTGCTGCGGAATGGGGCGTAGCTTGTGAAATGGTTTCATGTTGCCGGCTGCAGGATTAAAGAGCTTTATTCTTTCAACAGATGTTTCTGTACGCGCCAGGTCCATCCAGCGCTGGAACTCACCTAACAGCTCCCGTGTTCTTTCATTCAGCATAAAATGAATGAAACGCGCAGCTTTGGAGCTGGCAGACGGCGGGTACTGCTCATGCGGATCATTCGCATCAAAAGCAGCTTCCGTTACCTGTACCAGGCTCTCAGTGCTGCTTACATCCCCCTGCACACCACCTTCGGTAAACCAGTAATGCATGGGTTTTGCTTCGCCCTGTTTGTAAGCGGCCCTGCGGCGCAGCGCATTAATGTATTCCAATGCGCGGCCATAATTACCACCACGGCCATACGCTTCTGCAGCAATCAGGTAGGTTTCTGCAAGGCGTGCATATACGCCGTCACGGCCGGCGGTTTCAGTGGAGATATCCAGGCGGGTGGGATCCATGTGTTTGATCAGCGACAGGAAATCCTGTTTATTAAACTTATTGCGCGTTATCCACAGGTAAGGCTTCCTGGCGATCTCCGCATCAGGCACATTCTGGTGCAGGGTAAGCAATATGGCAGTGTCGCCCAGCTTGAACTTAGGCTGCCCTACCAGTGCTGGCGAAGGCGCATTGTCTACCGTCCATTTGGGAATATTGGCGGCGTTGTTAGAGAGGTAGGTGGTGCGGAAGCTTTTATAAAAGCGGGAATCATTTTTCCGGTCAAAAATATCCAGGGTATAATTAGTAGGCATCAGGCGGCGGAACGGGCGCCCGTAGGGAATATCCCGCTGCATACCGGGTTTTTGGTCGTACACCATCTGGTAGTACAGGTGCGTGCGGTTGCCGGAGCCGTTCAGCATAAAGGCATTGTTGTTGAACTGTGCAGCCAGTATCACTTCACGGTTTTCCTGGTTGTTAATGTTCCAGAGATCGGCGTAGTTATCTAACAGCTGGTAAGGCCCGTCTGTGATCACCAGGTTAGCCCAGTAAGCGGCGCTGTCCATATCTGAAGGCTTTTGTCCGCGTTGTTCCGTAACAGCGCTGCCACGGGTTAAATATACCTTGGCTAAGTAATGCCTGGCAGCACCTTTGGTAATACGCCCGTATTGCGACTGGGTGGCAGGCAGTGTTGCAGCGGCAAACTGCAGGTCGCTGATAATGGTTTGGTAAATATCTGCAACGGGAGATCGTGCAAACTCAAGACGTACCGTAATATCACCGGTAAGTGTAAGCGGCACGCTTCCAAACTGCTGCACCAGCATAAAGTAATAAAAACCCCGCAGGAAACGCAGCTCTGCAATGCGCAGGTTCTTATTGGTATCGTTCGTGTAAAACTGCGTGCCCTCTATTTTTGGAATGCGTTCTATGCCCATATTGCAGGCATTAATGGCGCGATAGTAGGCTGTCCACATATCATGAATGTATGCGGCGGAGGTAGGGTTCAGCTGGGCAGTGAAATCGTCAAAATATTTATTCTGCCCGTCAGATGCTTCGGTGTATTCATCTACGCCGTAGTTGAACAGGGTAAAGCTCTGCTCCCCGTTAAACAGATAACGAAGCTCGCTGTACGCGCCATCCACCAGGTCTTCTATCCCGGTTTCGGTATTGTAATAATCATAAGAGATCTGTGTTACCATTTCCTCATCCAGGAACTTTTTGCAGGAAGGCAGCAGCAGAATGGCTATCAGTATATATAATCGCTTTTGCATCATTTTTCAGTTTATGGGTGAGGGTTAGAAACCTACGCGCAGGCCTATCACTATGCTTTTATCACTCAGGTTATTATCTATCAGCTGATCGTTTATGTTGGTCTGATAGTTGGCAGTAAATTCCGGGTCCAGGCCTTTGAAATCTGTGATCAGCCAGGGATTAAACGCCGTAACATATACCCGCAGGTTCTGGATGTGCAGGCGTGAGATCATGCTCTTTGGCAGGTTATATGCCAGCGATACATTACGCAGCTTCACAAAAGAGGCTTTCTGATACAGGTAAGATTCCGGGTAATCTATCCGTTCCTGGTCCTGCCGGGGGCGCGGGTATACGTTGGATGGGTTGGCCGGTGTCCAGTAATCCAGCTTCCTTTCCGTATAACGTCCTGCCAGTGAAGGACGGTAATAGCCGCTGGCTACCATCTGCCCTATACGTGCGTAAAAGAAAAAGGAGAACTCCACGCCTTTGTACGCAAAGGTGTTCACAATACTGCCTGACCAGTCGGGTACGTTGTTGCCAATAACCATACGGTCACGGGCATCGATCACCTTATCATTGTTCAGGTCCAGGATCTTGCCCTGGCCGGGTTTGCGGCCATATGCGGCAGCGGCATCCGCTTCATTGGTTTGCCATACACCAATGGGTTTCCAGTCGTAGTATACCGTTACCGGCTGCCCTATGAACCAGCGGTTGGCAATATCGTCGTTCTTGGCGCCGTACAGCTCTGTGATCTCTTCTTTGTTCTTGGCAAATACCAGGTCGGTGGTCCAGCGGAAACCGCTGTTGGTTTCCATATTCACTGTTCCCAGGCTCACTTCCACACCACGGTTGCGGGTAGATCCGATGTTCTCCTGTATAAACCCAAAACCGGATACCGTGGGCACCTGCCGGTCCATGATCAGATCGCGGGTATTGGCCTGGTAAACATCTACGGTACCGGTTATACGTCCTTTTGCAAAGGAGAAATCAATACCGCCGTTCACCTGGTAAGTGGCTTCCCATTTCAGCGCCGGGTTAGGTATCAGGTTGGGTAAGTAACCCCATGCAGGATTATCACCCCATACATAACGGGTTTTTGCCAGGCGGCCCTGCACCGTGTACGGGCTAATGGCGGAGTTACCTGTTTTACCATATCCCACGCGCAGCTTCAGCTCATCTAAAAAGGAGATGCCTTTCAGAAAGCGCTCTTCCTGCATTTTCCAGGCCAGCGCAAAGGAGGGAAAGAAGTCCCATTTGTTACCCGGCGCCAGCACGGAAGACCCGTCAAAACGACCAGATACCGTAAGCAGGTAACGGTCTAACAACGTGTAGTTCACACGGCCCATGTACGACATTAACCTGCGTTGCGAATAATCGCTGCTGAATGCATCCGGCCCGCTGTTGTTGGTAGATCCCAGGTTGTAGAACAGCTGTTTATCGTACGGCAGGTTAGACACCGTAAGCCCGGATGCCTCATACCTTTCATGCTGTATACTTTGCAGCAGCGTTAGGCCCAGGCTATGCTGCTTATTAATTTGTTTATCGTAGTACAGCAGGTTTTCCAGCACATAGGAAAACCGCTGCTGCTGGTCATAAATAGCCTGCGACGTACCGCGGTTACGGTTAGTGCTTAGCGATCCGTAGAACTGCCCGCGGCGGTACTGCCTGTAATCGGGGCCAAAGTTCATACGGAAGCGCAGGTCCTTTGTGAGCTGTATTTCGCCGTAATAGCTGCCCATCACATGCGTGGTGCGGCGTTCATCAATTACATTATCGATATTGAACAACGGGTTAAAGATCAGCGCATCGCCACCTGGCTGGTATATTTTATTACCAGCGCTGTCATAGGGTACGGCCAGGGGCAGCTGTCCAATAGCGTTAAAGTACAACGGCGCGCCGTATTGCTGGGTAGCTACGCTGGCCATGGTGGAGCCGCCTACGCGTATAATGCGGCTCACATTGTAATCCACTCCCAGGCGTACATTGTACCGCTCAAAGGATTGTGTTTTCTGGATGCCGCTTTCATTGTAATACCCCAGCGACATTACCACCCGCACTTTCTCCGATCCGCCGGAAACGCTTACCTGGTGGTCCTGCTTAATACCGGTGCGCAGCGCCATCTTGGCCCAGTCCGTGGTTCTTACTTTACCAGCATTGTAAATGGGTAAGGAATCAAAGGAACCCATACCGTACAATGCAAACTGCTGCTGTTCTGCAGCAGTAGCTGCGCGGTATTTGGGGATCAGGTTGGCTTTGTCTGCCCACTCATACCCCTCTGCTACAGATTCCCACATGTTAGCATCGCCCTTAAATAAATTAAAGTCCTGTTTAGGATTGGGAAAGGGAGTGGTATAATCCAACGGATCGCTGTTATTGCGGTAGGCCTCCCGTCTCAGCTCTGCAAACTCGCCCCCATCCATCATATCCAGGGTAGTGAGCGGTTTTGAAAAGCCAACATACCCATCGTACGTTACAGAGGCTGCACCGATCTTGCCTTTTTTCATGGTCACCAGTATTACGCCGTTGGCGCCGCGGGAACCATAGATGGCGGTAGCAGATGCATCTTTCAGGATCTCTACAGATGCTATGTCGGATGGGTTAAAGTCATTGATGCTGGAGCTGTCCGGCAGCGGAATACCATCCAGCACCACCAGCGGATAGTTGGTAGCTTTCAGGGAGCGGTTACCGCGAATGCGGATCTGCGGGTTATCGCCCGGGCGGAAACTGCTGGCGGCCACATCTACCCCGGCAGCCCTGCCCTGCAAGGCCTGCGAAATACTTTGCACGGGTACCTGTTTTAATTGCTGGGCGCTTACGGAAGATAAGGATCCTGTTACATCACTCTTTTTGCGGGTACCGTACCCAACCACCACTACTTCTTCAATAGCGGTTTGGTCCAGCGCCAGCACCATATTAATAGTGCTGCGGTTGCCGATCTCCTCCTCCTTACGTACATATCCTACAAAAGAAAAAACCAGGGTGCCCTGGCCATTGCTAACGGTGAGCCTGTAGTGCCCGTCCTTATCTGTAACCGTACCTGTGCTGGTACCTTTCAGCGCTACCGTTACACCAGGCAGCGGGCTATTGGTCTCTGCCGCTGTTACACGGCCGGTAATGGTGATGGCAGGCGCTTCGCGCGCAAAAGAAATTAAATGGCTACAACAGACAAATAACGTAAAAAGCAGGGCTTTCGCAAACAGGAAGGCGATCCCGTTGCGTTTCGTGGATGTACGCATATTGTTTCAGATTTTGGGTGCGAGGAAAAGGTTGATACTTTCTGCTACATGTTCATAACGTAGCTGCTAAAGTAGCAGAAAGGCGGGGTGGAAAGAATGGAAAATCGTACAGATGTATGGATAAATTGGTGGGGCAAACGGCGGCTTGACCTGCAAATAATCCATATTTGGGAATTTTTGTACCTTCCATGGTAAGTAAATATCAGAATAAATGAAAAGAAGGACCAACAGGGGGATGGCATTACGTACCGGGGTAAGTAAAATACGCCATTATTTCCGTCTTTCTGCTTATAAAAAACTCAAGGAACAGGATCTAAGTGACCTGGAAGAAAAAGGCTTTGAAGTAATGTTTGCAAATATTGGAAAACGTGCTGCTACCAATGCCATCAATGAAAATAAAGCATTGGGAATTCCTGTTACCTTCTGGCAAGACGGATGGGTAGTACGCAGAATGCCGGATGGCAGCATTGAACGGCTCCAACAGGCAGCACAGGTCAGGGAAAAACAATTCAGGAAAGGCACTGTACTCCATGTCAGAAAAACACACTAGCCGTATGCGGGTATTTGCCGGCCCTAACGGGTCCGGTAAAAGCACCACTATTAGAGAAGTTCAACGCAATTTTTATACGGGTGTTTACATCAATGCAGATGATATAGAAAAAACCGGGCGGGAAAAAGGCTTTATTAACCTGGGAGATTATGGTTTAACCGCTGATGAAACAACTTTTACTAATTTCCTTCAACAATCTACCCTATTTCAAAAAGCGAACCAGGAAGGGTTTCCAATAGATCTTACATTTTCAGACAATATCATAAAAATAAGAAAGGATACTCATTCCTATGAAGCTGCTTTAATTGCTGAGTTCCTGCGCCAATTGCTGATTGAAGAAGGCAATACTTTTTCTTTTGAAACAGTAATGTCGCACCCCTCCAAACTGGATATATTTAGAAATGCCCATGCAGCCGGCTTTAAAAACTACCTGTACTTTATTGCAACAATATCGCCTAAGATCAATATTGATCGCGTAGCGGCAAGAGTAAAAAAGGGCGGGCATGCTGTTGACCCACGTAAAATCGAAGAACGTTATTACCGCTCCCTGGATCTTTTAGCTGACATGATACCTTATTGCCATCGGTGTTACCTGATCGACAATTCACTGGAAGGAAAATACCGTCTAATAGCAGAAATTGAAGATAATGAAACAGTCATCATTCATAATGATGATATTCCGGATTGGGTGTATACCCATGCTATCCAAAAAATGGGATTTGACCAATAATTACCTACAACCTCTCATAATCTTCCCGCGTATCCACATCCACCTCTCCCAACGGGAACGGCACAGCCGCCACTTCCTGCTCAAACTGCGCTAACAGCTTTTTAGCGCCTTCCTGGCCTTTGAGGGCCATCAGCCCGGGAAAGAATTGCTTATCAAACAGCACAGGCACGCCCATGGTGTTTTTATAGTAGCTGGCTACAATGCCTTTGCCGGTGTCCAGCTTTTGCTGCATGAGCTGCTGCAGGTGTTCAACACTCACATGGGGCTGATCGCATACCATTAAGATCACGCCGGTGGCCAGGGGCGCTTTTTCCTGCAGGGCCGATATGCCGGTACGGATAGAGGAGCTCATGCCCTCTTCCCAATCCTTGTTCTCTATCATGGTTACCAGCTCTTTGGGAACTTCCGGGGAAATGATCATGGCATGCGCGCCCAGTACCACTATTACGGGAGTGCAGCCTGAGCTCAGGGCCGTTTGTATAGCGTGCTGCAACAGGGTTTTGCCCTGGTAAATGAGCTGTTGTTTGGGAGCGCCCATGCGGGTAGAGGCGCCCGCGGCTAAGATGATGATGCCTGTCATAATAATGGATTAATGCAGTACAGCTGGTTCCCCGTTGTGCGGGGCATGAATAGGGGTATTTTTATCGCGCAGCGGGCTACCACTGCGGTTAGACAGCACAGCTTTGATCTCCGCCATTACCGACAGCGCAATTTCTTCCGCACCTTCCGCGCCAATATCCAGGCCGGTGGGCCCATACACTTTCTGTAGCTGTTCCGGGGTAATGGTGATGCCGGCTGCGCGCAGCTCTTCCAGCATACGGTCCAGCTTCTTTTTAGGGCCCAGGGAACCAATGTAGGGCAGCTCCAAAGGCAGCAGCTGCCGCAGCATGGCCAGGTCGTAATTATAGTTGTGCGTCATGAGCACCACGGCGGTACGGTCATCAATCACTATTTGCGATAAAGCCTGTTCCGACCTGGAAACCAGCACTTTACCAGCCTGCGGGAAACGCTGCAAGGTGGCATAATTAGGGCGGCCATCTACCACCGTGGTTTCCCAGCCCAGCACTGCTGCCAGGGCGGTTAACGGAATAGCGTCATTACCAGCTCCGAAAATGATCAGGGCCGGCGCAGGCTGCACCACTTCTATAAAGGCAGTGAAAGTATGCGTGTAGGTGTATTGTTTGGTAACATGCAGCTGGGTACGCAGCGCTTCCTCCGCATCCTGCAGTAAAGTATTATCCGGCCATTCTATGTTGCTGAAAAATGTATTTTTCTGTACGCTGTTCTGCGTAAGCAGCAAAACAGTACCGGGTTGTGTTCCTTTTTTATCTTCCAGGGAGAATAAAGTAGCCAGCACGGAGGTTTGCCGCTGCTGCAGGCAGGCTTTTAATAATTGAATGGGATGATCGGGCGCTGTGGGCACAACAGGCTCTATTAAAATATGGATGATGCCATTGCAGCCCAGCTGCACGCCCAGTTTGGCATCGTCTTCGTCGGTAGTATCGTAGGTTACCAGCATGGCCTGCTGGCGGAACATTACCTGCTGGGCTTTGCGCAGGGCATCGCCCTCCAGGCAGCCTCCGCTGATAGCGCCGGTCAGCTGACCGTCTTCTGTAATTAACATGCGTGCTCCGGCGCGGCGGTAAGCAGAGCCTTCTACCAGCACCACGGTGGCTAATGCGGTTTGTTGTCCTTGCAGTTGAGCTTTGTCAAACGCGGCTACAATGTCTTTGAGCTCTTTCATCGTTCCTAAAGTTAAAAGTAAAAACGTAAAAGTAAAAGGCAGGCCGTTATCTTAAAGTAAAAAAGCAAAAGGTGACGAGTAAAACGATTGCTTTACCCGTCACCTTTTATATATCTAATAGTCATCTCATTTCGCCCATCGCCTTCTCACTTCGTTCCTTACACTTCGCTCTGCTGCTTCTGCACAGAGAACACCGCTTCGCTATTCATAAATGGCTGTGATCTTAACCGATGGCCGGTAGCGGCAAAAATAGCATTGCCTATTGCTGCGGCTACAGGTGGTAAGGCCGGCTCGCCTAAACCCGTGGGCTTTTCATTATTTTCAATAAAAGCTATTTCCACCGGCGGCGCTTCCCGCATGCGTATCAGGCGGTAACGGTCGTAGTTGGTTTGATCCGGCTTGCCTTTGGTAAGGGTCAGCTCACCGAACATGGCATGTCCCAAACCATCTATCATAGCGCCTTCCACCTGGTTTTCCGCTCCGCTCCTGTTAATGATGGTGCCGCAATCCACTGCGCAATAGATCTTGTTGATCTTCCATTGCCCGTTCACGTTACTCACTTCCGCCACCTGCGCCACATAGGTCTGGAATGAGAAGTGTGCGCTTATTCCCTGGAACACACCGGGTTTAGACTGGCCCCAGCCGGCCATTTGCGCTACTTTTTTGATCACGCCGGCATAACGGTCAGGATTATAATCCATTTTGCCTACCGGCTGCGCTTTGGCCTGCTCCAGCAGCTCCAGGCGGAATGCTACGGGGTCTTTACCTACGCCGTGCGCAATTTCATCCAGGAAAGATTCTTCTGCAAAAGCAATGTAGTTATGAATGGGTGCGCGCCAGGGGCCTGTAGTTACGGGCGATTTATACTCGTGCGTATCCACCTGCAGATTAGGTACTGCACCGGCAGGGAAATTATCTTCACGCGATGTATTACCAGTTACGCCTACAGAATGGTGATGCCAGGCAATGAGCCTGCCGTTACTATCTGTTGCGGCCTTGTATTTGTATAAAGCCATGGGCCGGTAAAACCCGCCGCCCATATCATCTTCCCTTTTCCAGATCACATTTACCGGGGCTTTGGCCAGCTGGGATACTGCCACAGCTTCCTCTACGAAATCGGTCATGAGCCTGCGGCCAAAACCGCCACCCATGCGGGTCATGCCTACCTTTATCTTCTCCTTAGGGATCTTGAATTTTTCAGCAATGGTATTACGCGCTTTGTCCGGCAGCTGAATAGGCCCATACAGCTCAACACTGTCAGCTTTTACATCCGCAAAAAAGTTCATGGGCTCCATGGGGTTGTGCGGAATAAACGGGCATTCAAATGTTGCCTCAAATGTTTTGGTACCGGCAGCCAATCCTTTTTTGATGTTGCCATCCTTACGTTTTGATTCTTTTGGCAGCTGTTCCAGCGTCTTATTAAAGTTGGCTTTGTAATCAGCAGTGCTTTCCAGCGTGCCATCATCTTTCCAAACCGGTTTTATGGATCTGGCAGCCTGCATCACTTCCCAGGTGCTGCGGCCCAGCACTGCTATCTTGTTATCAAAGGTCACTACATCTTTTATGCCCTGGTATTTGCGGGCAGCATCCTGGTTAAAGGATTCCAGTGTTTGCCCGAATGCAGGCGGACGGATAATAGTGGCATACAACATGCCTTCCCGTTTGGTATCAATACCGTATTTCTGTTTGCCGGTAATAATGGCTTTGGTATCGTAGTTCCCTATACGTGTGCCAATGATCTTAAAGCGCTTCGGGTCTTTCAGCTTCACATCTTTGGGTACGGGCATGGTAGCTGCTTTTTCTACCAGGTCGCCGTAAGAGATCTTTTTGCCGCTGTCTTTATGAAACACCATACCAGCTTCCGTGGTGCAGGTGTTGGGAGCTACCTTCCATTTATCGGCAGCTGCATTCACCAGCATTTGCCGGCCGGTGGCGCCTGCCTGCCGGAATGGATCCCAGCTGCTGCGTACAGAGCCACTGCCACCTGCTACCTGGCGTGTATACTTGTCCGTATCCAGGGCGGCTTGCTCAATGATCACGTTCTTCCAGTCTACATCCAGCTCTTCTGCCACTATCATGGGCAGGGCAGTTTTCACCCCCTGTCCTATTTCCGGGTTGGGCGCCATAATGGTCACCAAACCGTCGGTACCTATTTTAATGAATGCATTCAGGGTTTGCATTGCTGCGGGCGCATTGCTACCGGAAGGGCTACACGAAGCTAAATACTCCATGCCTAATATCAAACCTCCGCCGGCCGTAATGCCGATCTTGAGGAAATGTCTTCTGTTGATGGTGGATGTGCTCATGATTTACCTCCTTGTGCAGCCAGGTGAATGGCTTTTTTAATTCTGTTATAGGTACCGCAGCGGCAAATATTGCCCGACATCAGATTATCAATCTCCTGGTCTGTAGGCTGCGGTTTATCTTTCAGGAAAGCTGCTGCGCTCATGATCGGCCCGGACGGGCAGTAACCGCATTGCGGCACATCCACTTCTTCCCAGGCTTTTTGTAAAGGATGATCTCCTTTTTCAGACAGTCCTTCAATGGTCACTATTTTTTGCTGACCAATGGCGGATACCGGTACGGAGCAGGACCTCACAGCATCACCGTTCAGGTGCACGGTGCAGGCGCCGCATTGTGCAATGCCACATCCGAACTTGGTACCTGTTAGTCCTGCAAAATCGCGGATCACCCATAACAAAGGCATTTGCGGGTCTACATCTACTTTGTAGTCAGTGTTGTTGATGGTTAAGTTGAAGACAGCCATAACAAGGGTTTAGAGATTACACCAATGATAACGTTAGAAATATAATACAATATTTTGCTTTGGGGAAGTAAAAATACATTGGTGGTAAAGTGAAGGGAGCTATTTAATTAGATAGGTAAAATATAAAAAAACGGGATGCCGCCATATCCTTTACAGGCTTATGTTTGCGGCACCCCAGCTTTGATCTTATATTTTAACGACCGTTGTATATTATAATACTATTCGGCAGGTATTTATCTGTTTTGCTTTGGACGCATTGGTAGTAGAAATTATTAAGCGTTAGTGCCACCATCAATAGTAGTTACTGCACCATTAAAAGAGCGGCCTTCTGCGCTTGACAGGAACGCTACATATGCTGCAATATCGTCTGCGGATCCGTATTTAGGAATGGCCATTAAGGTGCGTTGATGATCGGAATGTGGTCCGTTCTGCGGGTTCATATCGGTATCAGTTGCACCGGGCTGTATCAGGTTCACAGTGACCTCGCGTGCGCCGAGGTCGCGTGCCAGTCCTTTGGTAAGGCCAATGAGCGCGGCTTTTGTCATGGAATAGAGCGTCATACCCGGCGCCCATACCCGCTCTGCCAGGTTGCTACCAATGGTAATAATGCGGCCACCGTTGGGCATATGCGCAAGCGCTGCCTGCACTGCTACAAATACTGCCCGTACATTTACAGATACTACGCGGTCAAATTCTGCCAGGGTATGTTTGTCTATTTGTCCGTCTATCCAGATGCCTGCATTGTTCACCAGGATATCTATGCTACCAAAGGCTTTGCCTGCCTGGTTCACCGCAGCGGTGAGGGCTTCGGCGTTTTCATTGTCAGCAGCAATGGCTATTGCTTGTCCGCCGGCAGCTTCAATTTCTTTAACTACTGCCTGTGCTTTATCTGCAGCGCTTACGTAAGTGATGGCTACTTTTGCACCTTCATGTGCCAGGCGTTTGGCGATAGCGGCGCCCATACCACGGCTCCCTCCTGTTACCAGGGCTGTTTTGTTCTCTAAACGTTTCATATGTTATGATTTGAATGTTGGAAGTTTATATTAGAATGATCATTCCATTATTGGTCAAAAAAAAGGCGATCATTGCCTGATCACTTGAATTAAAAACTCTGCCATTTGTGTTACGAGCTTTTTATTTTTTGAGATGATATAGGTTTGCCACAATCCACTGAAGTTAGCGATGATATAACTGGCCAGCATATTTACATCGCGGTCTTTGCTGATCTCCCCTGCTGATTGCGCTTTTTTAAGTAATACCTCCAGGATATCATTCAGGCGGGCGCCATCATTCTTCAGGATATTGCTCACCTCTTTATCTGTTTCTGCCAGCTCGAAGGAAGATTTCACCACCATGCAGGCTTTACCTTCCTGCAGCGTTCTTTCCAGGGCTTTGCGGATAATGGCTTCTACTGCATCTATAGACGATAGCGCACCAGCAGCAGCTGCTTTGTATTCCTCCTGTTTATCTGTAGCATAATTGCCCAGGCATTGCAGGAATAGGGCGTGTTTATCGCCATAAGTATCGTAGATGCTGGCGCGGTTCAGCTGCATTGCTTCTACCAGGTCCTGCATGGAAGTGGCGTGGTAGCCCTTTTCCCAGAACAGGTCACGGGCTTTTTCCAATCTTTCTTCCGGGTCAAATGCTTTGTTTCGTGCCATGATGAGGCAAAGGTACGATAACGGAACGATTGTTCCAAATATAGATTATGAAGTGGGGTTATGTGGAGTAATGGTTGTGGTCCCTGCCATTAGTGTATGATGGAGTTTCCGGAGGGTTGGTTACCGTTCTCAAAGGTTTTATAAACATTTCCAGGATTCTTATAACCGTTCCCGGAGGTCCAATAAACGGGCTGCACCCGCCTGTTTTGTAATCCGATGGTGCGTTTACTATCGTATTAGGCGTTGTTATGTTATAGGGCTTTATCAAGCGCATCACGCCGGGCAAAGGCCCGTTTATTGGACCTCCGGGGCCGGGGAGATCGAAGCGATGGAAGAACATTATGTTGGTTGCTGTGGTTCCTCATATTGTCTCGTTGTTTCCTAATTATGGGTCCGGTGATCAGAGCAATGAAAGTCCTTTTTGTTGATAGCTGCGGTTCCTTATATTACCTCATGTTTCCTATTATGGGTCCAGTAATCGGAGCGATGAAACTCCTTTATGTTGGTTGCTGCTGGTTCCTCACATTATCTCGTGTTGCCTGTTTTCTCTTAGCTACACTGTTAAAATTTTTTGATAACACGCTCTCTCGCCGGGCCTCCTACCCATCCGAGCAGCGGACCTTAGCCGGCGCGATACGCTTGATAATGACACATCCCTATTTACAGCTGATACGACCCACTAAGCCCCAATAGACTTACCGAACAGGCGGGTACAGTTCGTTGCCGGATGGGTGGGAGAACCCTACATGCTTTCCAACATACTCCCGCAATGCTTCATTCAACCGCGCAGTAACAGCCCCCGGTTGCCCATTACTAATAGGTTTCCCATCCAGCTGCAATACAGGCAAAATGTATTTAGTAGTGCTGGAAATAAAAGCCTCCTTTGCAGCACGAAACTCTTCTAAGGTAACATCCCGCTCTTCCACTTGGTACAATCCGCCAGCTACTTTTAAAGTATGCATTCGCGTAATGCCTTTTAAAATGTTGCGGGATGGCGTTACTACAATATCATCCTCCGTAACCATAAAAATATTTGCACGCGGGCATTCCGTGATCAACCCATGCCGGTAATACAGCAGGTCATCTGCCTGTTGCTCCTTTACAAACGGCTGCAGCCAGATGGCCATCAGGTAATCAATGGTCTTTATTTCCGGCAGCTGCCGCTGATGATTGTAGCTTACCAGGCGCAATCCTTTTTCAAAGGCATCTGCAGCAAGCGGGGCCAAAGGTTGTTGCGTGATCACCAGGTTAGGCGTAGTAATACTATACCCGTCCTGCGGGTAACCGCCGGTGCAGGAAATACGGATGCCGGCATCGGGGACCTGGTTGCGTTGTATTAATTCATGGATGATCGCTTTCAATTGCTCCGGGCTTTGCTGCAACGGCAGCCGCATTTGCGCTGCGGAATTGTAGAAGCGGGCCAGGTGGTCATCCAGGAAAACCGGTATGTTATTGGTCGTTTTAAAGAAATCAAAAATGCCGTAACCACGTTGTGTTGCCAGGTCAGTGACCAGCAAGGCAGCCTCTGTGGCGGGTACAAATGTATTGTTGATAAAAACAGCCGCTTGGTTCATGCTGCGTAGATATTTGCCGAAAGATAAGGCAGTACGCGGGTATTTCTATATTTTGATCACTACTTTTCCCATCAGGCAGCCCGTAGCAAAATATTCATAGGCTTGTGCAGCTTCCTCAAAGGGAAATACGCGGTCTATTACCGGGTGCAGCAGGTGTACGGCCATGGCGCGGATCATGGCTTCCAGGCCGGTACGGTGGCCAACAAATAAACGGCGCATGGTAACCAGGTTGCCGGCCAGTATGATGGGATCTATTGTTATCATCTTTTTTTGGATGCCCAGCACACTCACCAGCGCTACATTGGCATTGAGCGCAGTTACCTGTAAGGATTGCTCAATGGTATCGGCCCCGCCGGTTTCTATGATATGATCTATGCCTTGCCCGTTCGTGAGCGCCCGTACTGCAGGCGGCCAGTTGGGTATGGTATGCCGGTTGATCACATCATCCGCGCCCAGCTCAATAAGCCGCGCCGCCTTCTCCGGGCAGGAGGTAATGGCAATCACTTTTGCACCCAGCATTTTGGCAAACTGTAAAGCAAACAATGCTACGCCGCCGGTGCCTATAGTAAGTACGGTTTGCCCCGGTGTAATGGGCCCGCCGCCGGTTAGTGCGTTCCAGGCCGTTAATCCTGCGCAAGGCAAGGTGGCCGCTTCCTCCCAGCTCAGGTGTGGTGGTACATGTACCAGGCTTTCTTCTTCCAGCAAGGCATATTCCGTGAGCATACCGGGCAGTGTGCAGCCTAATTGGTGCCGGCCAAGCTCACGGCTAAAAGGCCCGTCTACCCAGCGGGCAAAGTAGCTGCCGGCTACATGATCGCCTATGGCAAACTTTTGTACAGCTTCACCAGTAGCCACTACTTCTCCTGCCCCATCGCTCAGCGGTATTACGCCCGGTACTGACGGCAGCGGGTACACGCCATTCAGGATATAGGTATCCCGGCGGTTCAGGGATACGGCATGCATACGTACCAATACTTCTGTAGGGCCGGGTTCCGGGATGGAATGTTGTTGCAGGATGAGTTTTTTTACAGTGGCTGTATCTTCCAGGTGATAAGCTCTCATGATCATTATTTTGATGGCAAAGCTAGGCCGGGTCAGTGCCTGCGGGTTTATCCAAAGACGCCAATCATTGATCATTTTGCGCCACGGCATCACAGCCAGTTGTATTTACACTTATCTTGGCACAAATTTCAGGATGTATGGATCTGCAAAAAGCATTAGTGAAAAACCTGCTGGCCTATGCAGTGCGGCGGGAAATATCTGCGGAGCAGTTATGCTCACTGGCAGGGCTTTCTATCTCCGCCTTACAAAGTAAAAACCCGTTGGTCATTACACCAAAACAGCTGAATGATCTGTGGTTAAACGCCTGCCACCTGAGTAACGATCCTTTATTCGGGCTGCACCTGGGCGAGTCCATGCAGGCATCTGCCCTGGGCATGGTAGGGCTCATCATTCAGCATAGCAGCACAGTAGGCGAAGCGCTTACACAGGCGGCGTCCTTCACGCACCTCATCACCGATCTGTTTGGCATGCAGGTTACGCAACATAAAACAGGTTTCACCGTACAGTTCATTCCTTATAAAGATGGCACACAGGAACACAGTTTCGCGTTTCAGCAAATGATGGACCTGTTTATGGCCTATACCCTGCATGAAATGGACGGACTGGTATTGCAGCCCATTCAGCCCAAACAGGTGAAGCTGCCCTTTCATAGCCATAATGAAGCGGAATACCAGCGGGTGCTGCGTTGTACGGCTATACGGAAATCAAAGGAATATGTAATTGAGTTTGATAAACAGCATTGGGATACGCCGGTGATCACTGCTAATTACGCTTTACAAAGCCTGCTGCTGCAAAAGGTGGGCGCGGTAGATGATACGTTAAGCAACATTCCCAACCTGCGCACCCGGTTAAGCAGTTATTTACTGGCCAATGCTTACCTGGGCATTCCTTCTTTGGAAGACCTGGCCGCGAACTTTAACACCAGCGCCCGTACGCTGCAACGCAAGCTGCAGGAAGAAGGCATTACCTACCAGCAGCTGGCTGAATCAGTACGCAAATCGCTGGCCCTGCATTACCTGGAATCCGGTAGTTACCCTATAAAAGAGATCTCGTATATACTGGGATATAATGAGCTGAGTGCATTTACACGGGCATTTAAAAGATGGACCGGCAGCAGCCCGGTGAATTATTTGAAAAATTAGCTAATGTGATGACATCAAAACAATTCCAGCTGCCCGTTCGCCGGCGGCAATATCTCACCAAAATTAGAAAGCCCGATCCCTAACAACCGTACTTTATTATCCTCATAAAAAGCCGCGGTCATCAGCTGCCTTGCGGTAGCCTGTATGGTAGCAACATCATTCACCGGATAGCTAAGCGATAAATTCCGCGTGATCTGCCGGAAGTCACTGTACTTCACTTTCAGCGTAATAGTACGGCCCTTTAGATTGTATTTCACTAAGCGGTTATGTACGGTTAGCGATAGCTTATCCAGCTCCGCGTACATTTCTTCCAGGGTGGTAAGGTCGTAAGGGAAGGTATCTTCTGCGCTGAGGGATTTGGTTTCGCGGTGTGGTTCTACGGGCCGGTCATCAATGCCCCGCACAATGCGGTAATAGAAACGGCCGGGTTTACCGAAATGCTGGGTAAGATCTGCTTCCGTAAGTTTTTTCAGATCAGCGCCGGTGTGCAGGCCCATGCGTTTCATCTTATCTGCCGTTACCTTGCCTACGCCAAAGAACTTTTCTACCGGCAGCTTTTCCATAAAATCTTCTATTGCAGAAGGGCCTATGAAGGTAAGGCCATCCGGCTTTTGCATATCAGAGGCTATCTTGGCTACAAACTTATTTACCGATACGCCGGCAGATGCAGTAAGCCGGAGCTCATCCTTTATAGCCTGCTTGATCAGCTTAGCCACTTCTATGGCAGATCCTACCTGCAGTTTATCCTCTGTTACATCCAGGAAAGCTTCATCCAGGGAAAGGGGTTCTATCAGGTCGGTGTAGCGGTGAAAGATCTCGCGGATCCTGCGGGATACCTCTTTGTACACATCAAACCTTGGACGTACGAAAATAGCATCCGGGCAAAGCTGCAGCGCCCTTTTGGATGGCATGGCAGAACGGATACCGAATTTGCGCGCTTCATAGCTGGCAGTAGCCACTACCCCGCCCCGGCCTTCAGGCGAGCCGCCGACTACAATGGGTTTGCCGCGGTACTCGGGAAAATCGCGCTGCTCTATGGACGCGTAAAAAGCGTCCATATCTATGTGGATGATCTTGCGGAGCGGTTTAGAAGGTTCGTTTTGCATGCAGCACCAGGTAGCAAAAGACAAAGATAGGAAGGGATGGGAGAATAAAAAGGAAAAGGCCCCTGAGGACGGCTCCCTGACATTAACAAGATATTAACCTTTTCGATGATCGTTTATCATAATTTACGGCCTCATTGCATCTAAGGACAGTAATACACCTATCGAGAGTAAAAATAAGGAAGCATTCAACTTATCACATGAGATTCATTTGATCCAGGATATGTATCCCCGCATATTTCCCCTCATTTTTTCATTTTGCCTTTTTATCACATTAATGGCAGGCAACTTCTATGCCTATACGCAGGGGAAAGATGCAAGGGTAACCATTACCTGTGAAAATCTTACATTAAGCGACTTCTTTAATGCAATATGGGAACAAACCCAGCTACAGGCCTTCTTCAACGATCAGCAAATAAATAGTTCGGAAAGGATCAGCGTAACATTTAAAAATGAGCCGCTGGATAACGTGCTCGCCTATCTGCTAAGAAAAAGAGAGCTTACCTGGGACTACAGGGGTCAGGTATTTGTGATCTTACCCAGAAAAGAAGGCGATCCGCTGTTAGGTGAGATGCCGAAAAATGTTACCCGAACAGTAACAGGAACAGTGCGGGATAATAATGGTATTCCTGTTAAGAATATTTTTGTTGGGGTGAGAGCTTCCTTTAAAGGAACCCGGACAGATGAAAACGGCCAGTTCAGGTTAAAAGATGTTAAACCGGATGCCCGTCTTGCAACACGTTCCATGCTCTATATTAATAAAGAGGTGATTGCAAAGGAAGATACCATCAATATACAGGTAGCCCCCTACGTTGCAAACCTGGACCAGATAACCATAGTGGGATATTCCCAACAAACGCTTACCGGGAATATCAGCAGGGTAAAAGAGGAGGATATTACTGCTCAACCGGTTTCAAACCCGCTCTTTGCATTACAGGGCCGTATACCCGGGTTATATATTACGGCCATCAGTGGATTGCCTGGCAGCAGTCTTAATATCCGCTTGCGTGGAAGGAACAGTATTGAAAGCAGCACAGATCCGCTGATAATATATGATGGTATGCCTTTCTTTTCGGGACAATCCAATTCAGATGTGACCAATAAGATTGGAAGCGGCGTTGGTTTAGGTGCAAATGTTGCCGCCAGCCCGTTAAACCTGGTAAATGTGCATGATATTGCCAGTATATCTGTACTGAAGGATGCTGATGCTACAGCCATCTACGGCACCCGCGGGGCTAACGGGGTAATAGTCATTACCAGTAAAACGCCCACAGAGGATAGGAAAGGAATGACGGTCAACGTATACTCAGGCATAGCGGAAGCGGGTCATTTGGTTAAGTACCTGGATACGCAGCAATATTTACAGATGCGTCATGAAGGATTAAACAACGACAAGCGGTCTGCTGACTCCTCTCGTGATTATGACCTCAAAGTATGGGATACCACGCGTTATACCAACTGGCAAAAGACGCTGATAGGCGGAACGGGCCATGTTACCAATGCGAACATGGAATTGGTGGGCACAGGTAAAACCAGCAGTTACCGCTTAAGCGGCCTGTATAGGCGTGAAAGCACTGTTTATCCCACTAAAGAATTTTATTACACAAAGGGTTCATTACGGTTTCAATACAATTTCAGCTCACTCAATAAAAAATTCAATGCAGCTGTTGCCGGAAATTATGTGGCTGACCGGAATGTGTTGCCCTCTCTGGATCTTACCCAATTTTCCACATTGCCGCCTAATACGCCGGAGCCTTATGTTCGTGATACCCTCAACTTTGCAGAGGGGAATTTTGAGAACCCTTATAGCTTTATGCTTCAAACCTACAAAGCTGGCTCACATAACGTCCGTACTAATGGCACCTTTAGTTACCAGCTAATACCAGGTTTGTCTATAACATCCACTTTAGGTTATGGCTCCTTCAATATACATGAAACGCAGATCAATCCATCAAGATCATTCGGTGGCCAGATCGCTGGCTTTAGCAATTTTGCGGATACTAAATTTTCCAACCTGATTGCAGAGCTGCAAGGCTCATGGAATAAAACAATTGGAAAAGAACAATTTAATATGCTGATCGGATCCACCTTTCAAAAAGATGGGAAAACGGCCAACAGTTATTCAGGCTATGGGTATAAGGATGATACGCAGCTCGAAAACAGAAATGCTGCAACAGACGTGGATACCAATAACCAAACCAGGCAAAACTATCGTTACACATCCTGGTATGCACATATCGGCTATAAGCATAATGACAAATATTTGCTGAATATAACTATTAACCGGGACGGCTCTACCAGGCTATCCACTATGGGTAGATACGGTAACTTTGGAACCATTGCAGCTGCCTGGATCTTCAGCAGGGAAAGCTGGTTGGTACAAAACCGTATTCTGAGCTTTGGTAAATTGCGCGGCAGCCTGGGAGTATCGGGCAATAACAGATGGACACCCGATGAAAGCAAAAACCCTTCCCTACCTTTTTATCTGGCAGTTGGCAATGTTTATGGCCCCTTAGCCAATTGGAATTATACCTGGGAGAAAGTACGAAAAGCGGAAGCAGGACTAGACCTTGGTTTTTTTAACGATCAGTTGTTAATAAACCTCAGTGTATATCATAACCGCAGTGGTAACCAGCTTCTCACATTAAAATCCGCCTTCGACGGCGCAGAAAAAAGACCGGTGAATTACCCGGCAGTAGTGGAAAACAAAGGTGTGGAGGTAGACATCATCTCCAATAACATAAGATCCGATAAGCTCACCTGGACTACAAATTTGAACATCAGTTTTCCCAAAACAGTACTGAAAAAATTCCCATTCCTGGAAATGACCTCCTACAAATACTATTACTCTGTAGGGTTACCGCTTGATATGTTTAAGGGATACCATGTACTCGGCGTTGCTCCGAAAGAAGGGATCTTCCTGTTTGCGGACAAGAACGGAGACGGAGCTACCCTTGATGACAAGGCATATGGCAAGGGTATTGGGCCCTCCATATATGGAGGTATACAAAATAATATCCGGTGGAAAGGCCTGGAAATTGAATTTCTTTTACGCTTTGTGCGTCAAAAAAATTATAGCTACGAATATGCAAATTCCAATGTTGCCCCGGGCGCTATACGCAATCAGCCTACAACAGTTTGGGACCGCTGGCAGCATCCTGAAGATGTGACCCATATACAGCGATTTACCAGTACAATATTCACACCGGAAGGAACAGCTTTCCGTTATTTAGTTGAGAGCGACCAACGAATAGCAGATGCATCTTATATAAGGATGCAGTCATTATCTGTTGCCTGGCATCTTCCCGAAGCATGGATGCAAAGGATCAGGATAAAAAGCAGTAAATTGTTTGTACAGGGGCAAAATTTGTTTACAATTACCAGGTATCCCGGTTTAGATCCTGAAACTGCCGCATCCTCGGAAAGATATCCTACAACCAGGATGGTTACCGCCGGATTACAAATAGCATTCTAAGAACAGGGGGCAAGACACGGGCACCAGGTTATTTACACCACTTCTTTAATTCGGGGGGCTTGATTACTGTTATGACTTCTCTTACAGTGATACGTATAGCAGTTTAACTTATTGCGCAATCGATAGCAATAATGGGAGATGCTGAAAACCCATGTAACAGAGTAAGCATAAAACCAAATTTAATCATCATGAAAAAGTTCCTATGTAAACGCCGGCGTGAAGCAATTACGCTTGCCGTATTATTATTGTCCACCTTATTTTCACTGGCAAATACGAAACGCACATCTGCCAGATTCATACAGAGTAATCTCGGTAATACTTGCCTGTTAGGGACCCTACCGCCTGAATGCGGAACCACTGTAACCGGTGTTATTTGCACCAGCACTTTGGGAACAGCCACCAGGACCTGGTACCAGGATAATTGTGTGACCGTATACTATCGGCAGCCATAATCCACACCGGGCAAAACGGGAACCATAACACATAACAACATAAAAACGGCAGGGTATGTTGTACCCTGCCGCTTCATTCATCCCCCTCCGCTTACTTAGAAGCAATATGCAGCGTATCTCCCGAAAAACGACAATCAAGTTTAGTGACCGCTGGTATATTATTTATGTTGGCCATCAGGCCAATTGACTTATCGATCAAACCTGTATATCTTTTATCCAGCAGCCGCTCATCATCAATAACAACGCAGGTATCAAACAGCCGCTCCAGCCTGGGAGCTATAGCATTTAGATCTTCATTGAAGAAATGGCACACTCCATGCTGCCATGCCAAAGCAACATTACACGTGCACGCCCGTAGCTGGAACGTGCTACCATGCGTATACACCAGCTCCTCGCCTGCATGTACAATAATGTCTTTGCCCATTGCCCTGACACGGATCTTTCCCTTAACCAATGAGATCTTTGTTACTCCGGAGTCATAGGTATTAACATTGAACTCTGTGCCCAGTACCTCAATGGTGGCATAAGGTGTGTTAATGACAAATGGCCTGCGGCCGGGCGCCACTTTAAAATAAGCTTCCCCTTTAAAATCCACTTTCCGCTTATCTTTTGAGAACTGCACCCGCAGGCGTGAAGCTGCATTGATCCGTACTGTAGATCCATCCGATAAGCTAACGCTATCTTCCTTTCCCCTGAATGTTATCACGGTGTGGATTGCAGTATCCTCCATGTTATCAAAAGGGAGAGCCAGCATAGAATTGTTTCCGCCGAATGTGGGCGGACCGTAATGGAAAAAACAAATGCCGGAGATGATCAATAGTAACACCGCTGCAGCCCTCATCATCTCAAGTCTGCGTGCATGTTTTGTGCTCTTAACAGCAACAACTTTGAGCGTATCCCGGTGCTTATGCTTACCCGCAACAGGTCTTTTGAAATGCCAGGAGCGGTACAGGGCAGATTCGTCGGCATATATAGCTGCAGCCTTGGGATCTGCCGCAATAATATCGCTAAGAAGCTGCTCTTCATCAGGACTGATAGAGCCCGCCAGTTTCTTTGCGATGAGATCTAAAAACATGTTGAAATCGTATAGCATATAAATATGTTCTGGTGTAGTACATATGTTTCTACCACAATCGCCTTAACGCGATTGGGCGGTTTTTCAAGATTATGTCAATACCAACTCATGGATGTTTTGGCAGTGTTGCACAAACTCATTTGTCAGCATTTAATAATGTCCAGGCGACATTTTTTGGGGCGCCCGACAGTACATGATTATCTATGCAGATATCAAGGCATCTGAGAATTATACATTCTCCTATTGTAAGAGCTTTAGCTGTGTGATATATTTATTTACATTACCATAATTAATGGATTGATTAATTGTCCCTTACTCATGGGTATATAGGGTGAAAAAATCCTGCTCAATTTAACAGCAGGATGGGTTAAATCTGGTTAATTACATGTTAAAGCATTTGTTATTGATCGGGAAATTATTATAGCAGCATCAATAAGATACTATCCTTTACAATCCTGATACATCATTGTAATGCATACACTGTTATTTTTATTACAGCGCAACTGCTCCATTCAAGATCCCTATCTCCGCTGCAAGCGCCGGGTATCTTGCTTTCAGATCTTCCAGGATCAATGATAAATGCGTTCCAATATTCACATAGGCAGTGGTCTTACCCTGGAATTGCACACCGGATACCGACATGGATGCCCGGTGCAAGGCCACCACCTCCCACTGGTCGTTCAATACCGGCGAGCCGGAAGTACCGGCTTCTGTATCCGTAAAATAACGCAGCTCATTAGCAGTGGAGGAGCTTACAAGATTATTCCGGATGGCATAACGTTTACCACGCCCGCCGGGGTGCTGTATAATATTAACGGGAATAGGCTCATTGTTATAGGTAAGCATTTGCGTGGTGTACCGCAGCGGGCTTCTGCCGGTGTCCGGCACCCGTATAATGGCATAGTCCAGGCCGGGCTCCCATGCTTCCAGTGCCGTTACCTGGATGGTGCTGCCTGCTTCCATTTCATCTGCATCAAAATCCAGCAATGCCTGCGTGCCTTTTGCCTGCAGCTGCAGATCGGCTTCCGGGGCATTTGCCTCACCCTGTTTCCGCGCATTAATAACGTGATGGTTTGTCATAATAAGCGATGAGGTGAGCAGCCAGCCGGTACCTAAAAAGTTCATGGGCTGCCCATTCGCCAGCTTGCGGGGCTGGCCGTTCTGAAAACCCGGCACTTTCAGCTTTAACACGGCAGGCGCCGCTTTTACGCCTGCTTCCATAAAGGCAAAGGTTACCATATCATCTGCATGAATGATCTGTTCCTTTATTTCCTTTATGTTCTCCACATCAGGTTTGGGAGCACCTGTGGCCCGCTGGTTCACCAGGTCCAGCGTAGCCCTTACCGTTGCTTCATTTTGCCCGGCCCCGTATAACAGGAAGGCTGCATTCTGCAGGTATAGCTGCAGCGGCACCGCACCGGAGGTTAGCCTTTCCACTTCATTCATGTACCCTATATCTACCATCATTTGTGCGGCGGGGTTACCTGCCTGCGGAAAAACGGCCACAAATCTTCTGTCAATGGATTGCAGCAATGCAATGCGGTTCCCGGCCGGGTCTAACCCGCTTATAAGCGCATCGCCCAGTTTCAGGATCTCCTGTTGTGTAAGTAATGCCATTAAACTAAGCTTTCGTATAAATAATTATCTTCTTCCTGCTCCCAGCTTTCCCTGTATTCATCCAGGCCCCTGAGGTTTTCAGTGGTCAGTATGTCAAGCGTTGGCTTGAAACCGTGTATGTTAAAGCTTTCCAGCTGCTTCCTGGTTTTAGGATATTCATCGCCTAAGAGTGGAATAGCCAGCTCAATTACAAAGGGCACCGTATAGGCGTTGCTTTCGTTTATGCGTTCACAGGCAGCGTTTAACCTGAAACGTAAAGCCGGGATAATGTTATTGTTGCTTAAATGGTGGGTATCATGGATCAGCAGCCGGTGGCAGAGGATCTGGATAAGGGGAATGGGGTTGGCCGCACCGGCAATGGCCTGCGCTGCCTGTTCCAGCTTTTCATCTGCAGTGGGTGGATCTTTTCGGAGCAATGCTACCTGCGACTGCAGCCAGAACAATTCCGCCAGGCGGCCCCGGTTCGTGGAGCCGGATACCTTCTCTACCCCCTGCTCCAGCACTTCCCATGCCCGTTGATTATTTTCTATCAGCATATATACCTTTGCTTCCAGCGCAAAAAGTGGGCTTTGTTCTGAGCGGTCTTTCCGCTCGCCTAATAATTCCAGCGCCCATTTAAACTGCAGCTCCTTTAATGCGCGTTTGATCTTACGCGTTATATTCCGCTCCCAGTCCATTATATCCGCATTTGCATAAATATCACGGGGCACTTCAAGGGCCATCCTGGAAGCCAGCCAAACCTTAACATGATCCGGGTATTCTTCCAGGTTAGAGGCTATGGATTGCTCAATACCTTTTATCCAGCGCTGGTCAAGCTCGTGATAACTGTTTTCACCCAATGCCAGCCGGTGGTACATTTCTTCCGCGCGCGCCTCAATAGTTTCCTGCCCTATATAAAAAGCAATGGCGGCATTATGCAGCGTACGTACTTCAGCGTATTTATCCTGCTTCAGCAGCCGGATCATGGATTGCCGGATCTCCGGGCGGTACACCAGGGTACCGGCATCGCCCATTGTTACCAGCGCATGCTCCCGTTTTAACGCTTCAAAAAGCGCTTCTGCTTCTGTTATACTTTCAATGGCTATTTTGCAAACAGGGGCCAGCACATAGAGTATTATTTCCGGGCTGGTAATGCGTAACACCATGCCGGGATGTGCCAGCTTACGCACCTCTTCGTTATGGATATGATCCAGGATCCTTTTGTAGAGCTGCCCCTGTATGATCTGCTCATCCAGCCGGAAGAACATCCAGTTGGATGTACTCAGGTTCTTAATTCCTGAAGTACCGGCAGCACCGGTGTCAGATGTAATTAAGTTGGCTGCAAGCCTTAGCGATAAAGGATTTCCGCCCACCTGTCCGGCAACGGCCTTTGCAACGGTTCCATCTGTAACGCCAAGGGCATTCAGCAAAGTAATGCTGTCGGCCTGGTCCAGCCGTTCCAGGGGCAGCTCCTGCAAAACATCTTTATCTATCCCCAGGTCTGCAATGGGCGTTCTGCCTGCAATAATGATAGACAGCAGGGAAAACTCCCTCTGAATAATACCAAGCATACGCCAAAAGGCACTCAGGCTTTCACGATCGCGGTACTGTACCTCCTCAAAAGTATCCAGTACAATTAATACCGGGAGCGGGCTTTTGGGGTTGTTCTGTTTGGAAATAATATCAAGCAGCGAGGCAAATTCACTATAGAGGGTTTCATCTGCTGAACGGTAGGCATTCAGGCGAATAGTACGGGTAGCAGATATATCTCCCCGGTTATTTATTGCACCCTGGCCATCCCGGTAGTCGCGCACCACATCATTGAACTGTATGAACACAGCGGCAAGCTCCGGGAGCTGTAATGCCAGCTGCGCAGCTACTTCCACCAATATGGTAAAGGGCGTTTCAATGCGCAGGTTAGGCTGGTCAAAAGCCAGGTAAGCAAAGGGGATCTTTTTCTTATTGTCGCCCTGGAAATTCTCCCACAGCAAACGGCCTACCAGCGCCGATTTCCCAATGCCGCCCGGGCCATGAATAGCCAGTATGGGTTTCTTTTTAGACGAGAACCAATCCAGTATGGAAGTGGAGGCATTGCCAATATGCTGGTTCAGGGTACGCAGCTCTTTTTTGCGCCCGGTAAAGTTTGAAATAACCAGGTGCTCAAAACTTGCCAGCACGCTTTTCCGGTGTAACAGCTGCAGCACATCGGCCTGGGAAGGAAGGCTGTCATCCATTCCCCCCAGCCAGGTAAGCACCTGGCACAAACAGTTCAGCTGTTTATAACCCATTTTTTCCGGTGGGGGTATGGTGCCGGTAGACAGGTAGTTTTCCCATAACTTTTGCACATCGGTTATCAAACGGTCCGGGTTGGCCTGCAAAGCCGCCTGCATAGCTGTTCTTGATGTGAACTTACGCAATGCTTCCTGCCGTGTAGCAGGCTTTAACGTAAAAAGGCCTTCTGATAATCCGCCGGCAGCGGGTACAACATAGTCATACAATAATACCCGGGGATGCGGGTGCGTAACAGTGCTATTAAGCGGCTGCAGGGAATCACAGGCAAAACAATGCAGCACGGCTGCTGCCTGCAGGTAAGCCCATAACAGCTGATCATCCTTCGTTGTTTCCTTTTGCTGGCGTTCATCCCGCTTGCTGGTATATTTTGCAATGATCCTGGCAGTAATATCTAATGACATAAAATTAAATTTCGTTGAGAGAATCCTTGAGATCATCCAGTCTTTGCTGTAGCTCGTTCATGCGCTCCGCGCGGTCTTTTGGAAGGCCGGTAAGCACCTGCAGCAGCACGGCCTCGAAATCAATGTCAGGCACGGCTGCAAAGATCACGGTCAGCTCATTCACCGCACGCAAAAGCATCCTTAAGCGCTGGTTCAGCTCATACATTTTCTCCGGTGCTTTGGGAAGGTCAGTGCAAACATATGCCACCAGGTGCTGCATATTAAAGCTGTGGCCTGCTGCTCTTTTCAATATTTCATCTACCGCAAATTCTACATCGTTGGCGGTGCAGGGTTGTATCCGCTCTTCCTCTACCTTACCGGGGTCCACCGTTAATACCGCCCGGTCAAATCCTATGAGTATAAGCCGGCAGCGATGCGAAAACACGCCTGTAGTGATCCGGTCTGAAAGGGCTACCAGGAAATTCCGGGTTGCCGGCAGCAGCATTTCCCCGCGGAAGTTGTCTAAAACAAACCAGTGTTGTGAAGATGTTTGCGATGCTTCATTCAGCACCCAGCCGGCAAGCTGCCGGGCGTACAGGTTTAAATTGGTTTCAGGTGCAGGCATGCTGGTCAGCGGCCTGCCCATCTGGTACACCAGGTCCATAGCCACTTCCCTGGGGCCCATTGACAGGCCCAGCTCAGGGTCCAGAGAAAGCCGGTAAGTTAAGATCGACTTTACGTTTGAAAAGTGCTCTATATAATTCGTGGAGTACGATTTTCCGCATTGGGTATCTCCATTCACCACCAGTATGGGCTGCAGGTTAGCACCGGCAGTGGACAGCCGTTGCAGGTGCGAGCGCAATAATCTCCGGTTCACGAATGGGGTGCTGTTATTCAGCACGGTCTGGTCAAGCGGGTCTGCAACGGGTGGCGGCTGGTGCCGTGAGCGTTCCCAGATCTCCGCGATCTTTGCATCCACAATGGTCAGCTCATAGATCTTCAGCAGGCGTTCCATCCAGGTAGGCATGTGGCCCCAGCCGTCGTTTATGCATAAGCGTACGGCGTCCATGGCTATTTCACGGGCTTTCCCCTGTACCAGGTCTTCGGCAAATGTGGTGTTCATAAAAGAAAGTACCAGCGCGGTCCTGGGTTTTTCTTCCAGGATCAACCGGCTGGTCAGCACTTCTATTACGTAGTCTTTATCGTTTTCAGATAACATAAGAATTAATTTATGCGTCATACCATTCCTGCCAGCTTACACGGCGCATACCCGGCGGCGCAGGTGCATTTTCAGGCGCGATCAGCGGGGTAGTTTCCTGCGGTTGGCTAATGGGCTTTGTAAGGCTGTTCCAGTCAAACATAAATACAGCAGTGTAATACGCGGTTATTTGCGGGGAAAAGAATACCAGGCTGGTATCCCGGTTGTATTGCGTACCGTCAGACGACCAGTTGTTGCTGCCTACCACCGCTATTTTACCATCAATGAGAATGCCCTTGTTATGTACTTTGCTGCTTTGCCGGCGGAACATGCTTCTTTTCCATTTACGGGTACCGATCAGCAGGTCGGAGTGCTCTGCTTTCTGGCTGGGGCCAACAATCACTTTTACATCCAAGCCTGCTTCCATCTTTTGGGCAATAGCCGCAATGATCCGGTCAAATATTTCTGCAGAAGGCTGGCGTATGTAAGAGAACTGCAGGTACAGCGATTCCTCCGCAGCTTCAATCAGCTTCAATACTTCCGCTGCATAATTATCAGGGCTCATCAAAGGTTTCACTTTTACAACCTCGCCGTTTGTATAGAAGGTCTCTGCTGCAAAGGGCTGTGGCTGTATTACGGCTGCTTCCGCTTCAGCTAAGGTATCCGGTACAAAAAGGTCCGGCAGCTCAAAAAAAGCTTCTTCTATTACTGCTCCTGTGGCCTGCCGCATATCATAGCGGATAAACTTTTCGTACATCTCCGCCAAAGGCCTGTCTTCAATGATCACATGCCATTCCCGGTTCCCTTCCTTATACAGGAACTGCTCATTGCCGGGTGTTATCAGGGGTTGGCTGTGAGGGCTCCAGTTACCGCTGGAAAGCCAGAAAGCGCTGGAATCACGCACAGCTACCTTGGTATGGTACGAGTTATTAAAAATGCGGTTAGCGCCGGATACGGATGCTTTTACAAATTCCAGCCTTTCGCCCCAGCTTTGTGAGAGGGTATCTACTATGTGCAGGTCGTTCTTATCAACCTGTAATATCATACTTAGCGTAGCGCCCCGCTCCTGCCCCAGCGTGGTAATGGTATCAATGATGTGCGTTGCATAAAACTCATACATGGCCACCGTAAGGCTGGTAGTGGTTTCTTCAAGAAACGGCTGAAGGGTGGTCCAGCCGGAATCCGGCCCTACATGGCAGGTCACATTCTTCACTTCCATTGCGGTAAGCGCTACCTCGTTGGGGTCCGGCGGCTGGTAGTTAATGTGGGGAGCAGCTTCCAGGTTATATCCCTCCCATATTGAAAGCGGTATCAAACCTTCCACCAGGTCCAGTGGGGTGGCAACTTCGGCTTCAAGGGGTATGCCTTCCAGGCTTTCCGGCAGGGGCACTATGCCGGCATCCGGTTTTGTTACTACTGTTATTACGGGAACAGGATCTTCTCCCCGGTTACTTTTGCTGAATCCCGGGCGCACACCTAATACACCGGGCAGAGTTAACAGCGCTTCCTGGTTGGCTTTAATAACCGTAATAACCGGTCCAAACAGATCGGGGCTTACCGGTAATATTTCTTCCACTGTTTGCATTGTTATTTTTTTGGGATCTGTGATGAATTATGATCTTTTCCAGCTTTCCAGGTTCGAGAAAACCTGGGACGAGATCCTGGTGCCGGAGTTAGCGGTATTGCCTCCGTAGGTATGAATAGCCACCGCTTGCCGCTGTCCGCCCTTAATGATGTATACGCCTGCGCCGCTTTGTCCGCCAGCGGTATCTGCTGCGTAAAAAATCTTATCGGCGTTCACACTGCCTATCTGCCTGTTATCATACCATAAGGTGCCAGGGGGCTTATCTCCCGGGTAACCTTCAATGTTGGCGATGGATGCCAGCAACAGGTTATCGTCATAAACGCCAAAACCCATATATCCCAGCTCCTGGTCAAAAGCAGCCGGTAAAATAATGGCGCCATAATCGTAGTGCTCCAATCCCTTTTCGCCCCATCCCTGCACGGTCCAGAACTCCGTAGCGGTTTTACCGCCAAAGGGCAGCTGTGTACCATTACGGCCGGGCATTACCTGGATCTTTTTTACCCAGCCATCGCGGGCCGGCATACCGCTGTTTTTGATACATACACAATGTCCTGCGGTGATCAATGTGCGCGGGCTTATAAACCAGCCGGTACCTATCCATTGCGTATTATCGGCTGCAGTGATCAGCAGGGAAGCTGTTGCGCGCCAGGGATATTTTTTGGTATCTGTGATCTGTACGCGTTCATCGGTCCCTATCACTACTTCCTTTATTGGACTTGCACCAAAAGAAGCATTCCCGATATCCGCCAGGCCTGACAGGTCCGGAACGTTAAAGGATGTTTCGTCCTCCCCGGCCAGCTCCTGTATAATGCGGGGTATATATTCTATTTCCGCGCCGTCCGTTATAGGCCAGATATCGCCATAACCGGGCGATCCGGGCGATTCCATGGGCACTAACACAGATGATTCAGAGGTAATAATATTTGTTATAGGGGTATGCAATCCTGTCACAGGTACTACATCAGGCATGATAAACAGGTTTATAAAAATGAAGTGCTCGAAGGAAATAATTTTAAATGGGGTGATGAGAAAACTGATCCGTTCGGGGAATTAGAGCCGGCTAAAATAAGGACTGTTGTTGGGGTATTGATTCCTCATAAAAATAGCTAATAACGATAACAACGTGAAATCTTTTTTTATGCCGGCAGCCGCTTCTGTCAAAGGCCCGGAGCGGTATTCAGAGAGGAAGGTACAGGGGGCTAACATAATCATCTAAATAATAATTTCTACATAATAGCTATATGAACAATTAACAGCTGCCTTTTGTATTCATTATAACTGGGGACATTGTAAATAGACCGTCGCAAGAACTAACACTTAACATAAGCGGAAACCGTTTTGTAACCTCAAGCCGTGCATTATGCCCATTTACCTGTCATGCCTGCTGGCCTGGCTTTTGTATAGCCTGTTCAATACTTTGTCAAAAAATCCGGGTGTATTAAGTGGCGCCCGATCCGCTGTTGCTATTGCATTCAGCGCTTATATCCGTACATTTTTCCTTGTAGCGGCTATTGCCTATACACTCTTAGCGGTGTTGGTCTTTATGCTCAATAATATAACTGGTGTTGGTGAAAACGTTGTGCTTGCGCGTATGTTGTTTGCCCCGCTACGTGCATTAAAACAATTTCATGATGCGTTCCATGCAAGCTGGCAATGGCTAAGCCTGGCACTGATGCCTGTTCTGGCGCTCATCGTTATTTATTACGTTATAAAGAAACATGCCAAACGTCCGGGCATAATAAATGGACAGCAGCGCGCCAGCGGTAGGGCATTCACTTTCTTTACATCCGCCGGCATGCACAGCGCCGTTAACAAAACAGATACAGCACTTTCCATAACTTCCGGTGTAATACTACTGGCTTCGCTTCTAATATTGCAGGCCATCCAGGTACCATTTGCCACTGTAAATGCACGTTACAACCTGGAAAATATTATTGTTGCGCATCACATCCAAACCCTGGATGAAAAGTGGAACCTGCATTTTCCTCCGGGTACTCAAAAGAAGACGCCCCTCTCCGCAGATCTGAGCGCCGGTATTGCCAGATTAAGCCGCATCATGGAACGGGAAATTATGCGTTCCTTTTTGCACGACAGTGTAAGCCTGGATAGCGTACAGCAGTTCCAGTTAGTGAGCACCCAGGTAAGGCAAAACTTATTAAAGGCATACGTTGCGCAGAAACAAGTTGCCGCAGATCCGCATGCTTATGAGGCTACCAATCCGTTTGATAACTTTGAGCCCGTCAGCCCGTCGCCGGCAGCTACCAGTTTCATTAAAGCTTATGCATATCAGACAGCGCAGCCTGGCCCTGCTACCAGCTTTGGCAAAAAAATGGAGGCCAGGCTTAGCACCGCAGTTAGCAGGCTAAGCGCCCGGGATCAACAGATGTTCCGCACGCAGCTCAGGGACCTTAACAACATGTATAATGACCAGGTAACCATCGATGATGTAATTACCATGAGCTTTGAAAACCTGCACGATAGCCTGGCTGATAACTGGTCAAAAGAAATACTTAAGAACCTGTTAGGAGAACAGGTGTTTCTAAAGTTTTTCACGGCCGCCTTTCCCCGCAGCTTTCAGAAAGCATTTGATAATATTCTGGAAATGAAAGCCAGGGATCTGCTAACATCTATTTTCATTGATCACAAAACCGTGATGGCATCCATCCATAACATCAGACATACCTCTTCCGGTGGCGTGATCTCGGACCATCTCACCAAAATCAAGGACCGTCTCAAAAAACATCCCCTTCCTTTTGAGAAGATGAACAACGCCATCAGGCAGGCGCCGCCCGCTATTATCTATAACCGCATGCAAGAGCCGGAATACCAGATGACCGAAAACCGGCTGGATGTTTATGTAGAAAAAGCGGCTAACAACCTGGTAAGGCCCTACATTAAAGCCGCTTATGCCGGCGGACTAAGCACCTATGAAGATTACTTTCCCAATTCGCTGCAATCTTCTGTTCCCACGCATTATGCTGTGATCATGAAACCCCTGAAACGGTTCTCGCCCACCAGCATTGTGGCCTTTACCCGCGAGGAAGCTTTTAATAATGCCTTCAGTTTTTCCAACCTTTCCGCTAACCCCTGGACCGGCGGGGTATTAATAGGGCGAAGTCCTGAAAAAAGCAGCACCGCAGCACCGGATATCCGTGACATGCAATGGGAGGATAGCGCAGGTTTTGTGCATATTACCCTTATTGATGCAGCGGGTAAAAAGTATAAGCTGGGGAGTTTTTCCAAACCCGTTATTGCGCAGGCCCTGGCCTATGCAGCAGATGCCAGGCCCGTAGCTACCACTATGATCAACTGTACTGATGGCGCCCTGCCCCTAAGGGTGCTGATGCATCCGGCACTGGTAAACACCCCGCTTGGCTGTAACATCATCAGCATGGACCGTTTTGTAGATACCTATGCGTACAATGAGCCTTCCGGTCAGGTCCAGTATGCGTTGCTGCAGTTCCGTTATCAAAAGTTCATGTATGATGCATGCGCTTATTACCTGATCTTTAAAAGGCATCTTTATGAGGGTACGGAAAACTTCCTGGTAGAAGGGCCTTACAAACAATTCACCGGTTTTGTTATTAGTAATTTTACGTTGCTAAAGCAAAAGTTGTTAAACGGCAGTGTATTTAACGATCCCCTGCTCTCCCCTATGCGTGTTAAAAAAAGTTATTACCACCAGTACCTGGTTGATTTAATCGTAACCCACCTCGCCAGCAGCGCTACAGGAGAAGAATTCTTTAATAAAATAAACGCCGGCTTCCCGGGTAATATGACCGCAGGGGATATTCTCATCACACAATCGGAGATACGTTCTGGTGTGCGGGAGGATCCGTATTTACTGGATCCTGATCTTCGCTCGCTGATGTTACCTGCAGACGATAATCCATTAAATACACTGACGTTTATTGAGCAGGTAGCGTATAATAAAAGCAGGTTCTGTAAAAAGGACCTTCACCCGGAGGTGGATAACAGCCCCTGGGCGTTTCCGTACATTAAGTCGAATAATATGATCCAAAGGACCATTGACCAGAATGTACAGGATGGTGTTAATAAGGAGATCATGGATCATGCGCTGGCTTTTACAGTAGCGCAACGCCTGTTCAGGAGTGCTTTTTCTGGTGCGCTTGGGTTGGGTTTTCCGCTTTCGCGGATGGGGAGTTTGATGGAGGTGTGTGTTAGCGGAGTGGGATATGTGAAAACGCCGGAGTGGAGCGCGGGGTATCAGTCACTGCCGGGTATGGATAAGGAGGTGTTTGATATAATGGGGGTGAGTGGGGAGGAGAATGAACGGGCGTGCAGGTGAAATTACTAATGCCCTGCAGTAGCTGCATCAAATACGCGGCAAAAGTTACCGCCGCCGATCTTGGCGATCTCATTCTCCGTGAAACCGGTCTTTAACATTGCATCAACAACCGCGTAATAGAAACCGGTTTGTTGGTCCTGCCAGGCTTCGTTTGTGCGTTCACCCACTCTGCCGCGATCTTTTCCACCGGAGCCATTATTACCGCGTGGAATGCTGTCCTGGTGATTGCCGGGATTGTTCCCACCCGGTTTAGGACCAAAGTCACCAGCAGGTCTGTAAGCAGGAGTTAACTTGGTATCTGTGCCAATGCTGACATGATCAATTCCCATAACATCAACCAGTACCCGAATGTTCCGGGCATACTCCAGCGGCGTATCTGCCAAGTGCGTCCAAACGCTAATAACGCCGCCTGCGTTGGCAACGATCTTAGCCTGCTCCTTGCTGATGAGTCTTGGCCGCATCATTTTGGCCATGAACGGATTCTGCCCCAGCTGGGTATCAAGGCCCGTATGAGAAATGATTACTGGCTGGGTGGCCACTTTTAATGCAGCGTCAATCGTTTCATTGCTAGCATGTGCAAGGTCTACAAGAATGCCTAATTTGTTACATTCTTTGATAACATCTGCTCCGAACGTGGTGAGTCCACCCCAGCGAGCGGGGTTTGTATAAACGTCGCCCAATGGTACGGATGCATCGTTGTCATGAAGTAGTCCAAGATGCCGCAAACCCCGGTTATAGGCTACTCCAAGCCGGTCTAATTGTCCTTCGAGAAAGTGCCCGCCCTCTACCGATTGAATAACGGTTGGCTTGTGTTCTTTATGAGCGGCACGGAGGTCTGCCAGGTTCATGGAGCGCTTCATGTTGTTACTTTCCAGCACCTTGTCCATTGCATTCAATCCGTTTATGAACCGGTTATAGGCATCTCCCGGGTTACGTAGCTGCTGATAGTCTACGGCGAATGTCATACAGATGGCCGATAAGCCCGACTTCTTCATTTCGCCGGCCAGGTCTACTTTAGGGCCCGGTAATTCCGCTGCGTTAAGCGGAACATCAATATGATTGTGGGTATCAATCCCGATGGTTTTGGATACAATTGCAGCTACCTCTGGGTCTACATCGTTCACAGCCCATGTTAACAATGGGTTCAACATCATTACTGCGCCAGCTCCGGTTACTGTGGTGATAAATTTCCGCCGGGACCATTCCTCCTGGGTTCTTTCCATGATTTTCAATTAGGCAATTGCCAATGGCAAAAAGACAATGAATATATAAAAAACCTGGTAAGACCAAAGATAAATTCTACAAAACCTTCAATGCCGCCCTTGGCTTACAACCATAATGCACGCACTTAACACCGGCCCTGTTATTGTTAAACTTTCCGTTGGGCGCATATCCGGATTGAGCCTTTGTTTCATCATAATACCCATCACTTGAATAAACAGCATGATAGGCATTATAAGTAACAAGATTTGCATTGGTATTCAGATTGGCCTTACCAAGGTTTTTGAACTTAACACCTAACAAACGGTAAACAGTGGGTGTATTATAGCCATTCAGCAGGCTGTTAAGAGCCTGCCCATAGGACGGCAAATTCCGTAACCGCTGGTTCATTTTCACCATTACCGCAAAACAGGTATCTGCATAATCCCGGATACGCTTAGCCTCCGGCAGATCTGATCTGTTAACAAAACCATTTTCCTTTGTAGCGGTACGTATCTGTTCATAAGTAATATTAAATGAGCTGTCATTCCTCAGTATAACGGTGATCAGGCTGTCCTCATTATGCCGTTCATATCTAAAAACATTCCCCACACCAAAGGTACCAATGCAGGCTTTGATTAAAGCTATGGAAGCACAATTACCGCCGCCATTCACATTTCCCTGCTTAAAAGCATTAAAAAGCAGGTTATTCTCAGGCGATGTTTGTCCATTTGCATTAAATATGCATAACATCAACAGTCCTGTAATTATTCTTTTCATCATTATTCGTTTAAGGGTTGTATAAAATTAGTAAAGGCGGCGGATCATGGGTTAGTAAACCAAACCTCGTAATGCCTGGGCCTGGTCCCTCTGCCGTTTCCAGGTATCCTCACAGGGCTTTCATTTAAAGTCGGACCTAAATTCAGCGTTTTCAGGATCTGAATAATTTCAGCAGCTTCCCCGCGCTCTTCATCCCGGTAATATCTTACCTCTATCTTATCCGGGATATTCGCTTTCAGCCTTGCAACGTTCTCCACTCCTGGTGCTATAAAATTTCTTTTGCTCAGCTCATTTTGCAATAATTTGGCAACAGGCCGTTGGCTTTCATCTGCTATCTGGATATATACACGTGGGGCAATGTTGTTCAGCTGTTCTGTGGCTTTGTTAAGCAATGTTTTAATAGTATCCGTGCGGCCGGTAGAACAGGGCATGGAATAAACCTGGGCCCGGATAAGGGCAATATTTCTTTTGGCGCTATCTGTTTGAAGTTGGATGGCCGCATACTCCTGCTGGGCCACTAATTGTTTGCTCTTCGCTGCATCTCTGGCTAATTCAGCCGCAGCCACGGCTTTTATGGCCGAATCTTTTTTTACCTGCGCCTCCTTCATTTCCAGTGCCGCGGTTTTCGACTGTATATTCGATACGATGTTCTGGCCTATTACACCGCCTAAGGCAATTACAACGGCGAAAGAGCTGGTCCAGAAGTTTAATTTTTTGTATGCCGGCCGTTTGAGGTCTGCTACTTTTAAGGTGAGCTCTTCAACTTTTAGTTGCTGCTCTTTTAGTTTGAGCTGTGCTTCGTTGAGGGCGGTTTGTTCGGGGGAAGGGGAATGGGGTGATTGTTCCATTTTGGTTGTTATTTAGAAAACAACATGACTATAATATACTGAAAATCGCTGTTGTTGTACTATTCCACAATAACTTTTTTGGTCCAACCTACAAAGTCCCTTACCTGCTAGTACATATCTAATGAACAAACGTCTTATTCTATATCACCAGCCAATAACATTTTCCATCCCCTGTTACTTTCCGCCCCACAATTTCAGTTCTTAATATAAACACCATTTTATGGATCTGAAAATCAAAATACCGCATAAGAAAAACCACATCAGGTTCTTCATCTATAACATTCCGCCCTGGCTGGTGGTATGGATCGTATTATTCCTCATGCTGCTCCGGCTGATGACAGGACACTGGCTTTAACGCTCTAAACCAACTATTATGCTTAATTATGAACGGGATCTTGAATTTGCAAAGGTTTTTGAGGATATGCATCCAAAACTGGACAAGTTCTTCCATTTCAGGCTTAAAAATGCCGGCAGGTCGGGAACGGCGGATTGGGCCCTGATGAAAGATGACCTGGTACAACAAACGGCATATAAAGCACTGCAATACAGTCGCACCACTAATGGCGCCAATTACCCACTAAAAAAGCTCATCCGCATAAAAGCAGGTAATACCTGGTCTGAGTACATAAAGCAGTCAAAAAACAAACCTTTTAAACACACATCGGAAGGCTCGCCTGAAAAAGAAAGTAAAGACCCGGATCCTCTTAAAACAATGATGAACAAAGACCTGCAGGATCATCTGCCTGCAAAAGCCGGGAAAATGGAACTAAAGATCATCGTTCAGATGATAACCGAAGGATATCACTACAGCGAAATAGCACAAATCCTTAATATAAAAGAAGGCGCTGTAAAAATGCAGGTGTACCGGCTAAAGAAATGGTTGAACCGGAAAGGAAAGAAGTAATTATTATTCACTCAAAAGTTAATCTAAAAAGTATGCAACAGATAAATAAGCAGATAGCTGATACTTTCACAGGATTCCTCAGGGGTTTTGTGAGTATATATGACGATATGGACGAAAATGACCTGATCCTCGCCTATGAAAATCTGTTCAATCATCAACCCATAGGCTCCCTTATAAAGAACAACCGCTTAGCCCAAACGGTAGAATACCTGAAAGAGGTAATGGCTATGCATCAGTTAACCACCTTAGATGGCTTAATAGCCCACTACAACCGTAAAAAGACCAGGGTAAGGGAGTTCCTTACTGATCTCATTCAGCAGACCAGGAAAGATAGTCCGCTGCCAATAAAGGATCCGCCCTCTATTAACGCACTCAGTCCCTCTTTATATAAAAATACTTTTCTGAAACTGCATCATGCTACGGCAAAAGCGTTAACAGTGGCCAACCGGCCGTTCCACCTCTTTATAAATGCTCTGTATCGCCGCATGTATATTACAGACCATCATTTTAAGCCTAAAGAGGAATACATGGGTATTTCCGTTCATTTTTTTGTACCGGTCCCTGTAGAACGGGAACAGGTGAAAGGTTTTATCTCCTCCGTGTACCTGGAACAATTCTATGAGCATAATAACAACCGGCCTATTAACCTCATACAATTAAAGAACCAGCAGTTTAAATGCACTACTGTTGGATATATAGAGGAGCATATGCCATTAGATGGCTGGACACATTTCAGCAACCGTATTAATATCATTTTCGAAGCCAGAATAGAAATCCTGCTTGAGAAGCTCCTTAAAAAGATAAAAAAGGAACGGCCTGTTAAAAGTGAAGGATTCAAAAAAGAGCTGGTGGAATGGCTGTATTACTCAAAACTGCGCGATCCTGGTATGTGTGAAAATTTCTTTACCCAGTTGAAACGATCCGGAAGCAACGCGTCTCCCCTGCCTGACCGGGAAACCAAAAAAGCATCTCTATTAAAGACCAGGTCTCAACTCGCCGCCATTATCAATGATATTTGTGAAAAGAAATTGTCCCTTAAAAAATGGGCCATTCTTAAAAGTCCATCCGGGCACTCCTGGGTAACATCGGATAATGCCGGTTTTGGTATCAGTATTGAGGAATGGTGTAAGTCCAGACAAGCTTCCCACCCTGATACCCTGCTGGCTGATATAAAGCAGGATACAGTGATCTATTTTCCATTATCCAAAGACTACTGCCTGCGATTACAACCTTATGATCTGGACGACGCCTGGCTTGCGGACCTGAATAATGCACCCATAACATTTGAACAGTCTTCGGAGCAGGAGCTGACCATTGTGAACCGGTTAACCTATGCCACTCACAAGTATTTTGTGGTAGCCGGGGATATTAAGAGTTTGGAGCTGTGTAATACGAAGATCAGGGCGCATGCGGGGGGTAGGTAGTAAAAGGAAGCCACTGGAATATTTAACTAGGTTCAGCTTCGCCCTTGCCACCCTCAATAGGGAATCCGCTGCTTTGACTGCATCTTTTGGGGACAAGATGAGAAATAATGAGGTTATTCTTAGTAAAAACAATAATCTCCTAATGCTGTCAATACAAACAATTGGAGCTGTTATAGAGGTTAAGCGTTGCGTGAGTGAAATCAATTACATTAAGGCATTCCTTACCCTCAGCTAAATGGGTGCCATTTGAAATTAGCTGGAGGAGTTTATTTTTTTCATAAATGTGCTTACAAATGACAATGTTACTCAGATCTCTTATATCCAAACCCGTTGACAGGCTGTCAACGGTAGTCAATATCACCGGAGCGCCCCATCCACCATTTCTAAACCGTTTTAAAGTTTCTTTACCTGCGGCGCCATCAGCCGTTGTTACTCGGGCACAACATCCAAATATATGAATGAGGTACATTTCATTAATAGCATTACATATATTTAATGCATGCGTTTGATCTACGCAGTAAATAATTGTTTTCCCCAAAGGGGGTAAATATTCCAGTAGCTTTTCCGCAATAAACCTCACTGACACTGGGGAGGTTATATCAGAATCTGTTATTTCCCACTCACCAAATAAATTAAACGGTCTAATACGGTGAATTTTAACTGGTGAAAGAAAGCCGTCCTTAATTCCTTCTTCCAGTGTATATTGATAAAGTGGTTCACTTCCAAACATGTCGCTTGCCATTTGCGGCACACCGGAAAATCCGAAATGTATGGCGTCATTAAAATACTTTAGTATGTCACTCAAAATATCTTGCTGAGATATGCTTCTTCCTTTATAGGCATCTATAATAATAATGTCAAAAAAAGACTTTGGGTATATCTTATAATATTCATGTTTCTTCTTTTTGAAGGAAAATCGCCGGTAAGTAGATAAAAATATATTTCCCTCAACTGAAAAACCGGTCTTTTGTTCTTTACTAAGATCGGTCAGTATATAATCTTCCCCGTATCGGCTAAAGAAACTAACAAATTGTTCAATCATCTCCTGCCTGTCTGTAAGAACCAGTACTCTTGGTTTCCTGTTCGCCCCCTCAATATTCCAGTTACACTGAAATAGTTTGTACAATATTTGAAAGGTCACATAAGTTTTTCCCGTGCCGGGTGCCATGTTTAATATCCCTCCTTCTCTCTTCGCAATACTCTTCATTACTATTTCTATTGCATCATACTGGTATTCCCGGATAGATTCATTCTCTCTCAGGTGTGTTGGGGCTTTATGTAACTCTTCCTGCAATGAAATGTATGGAGTGGCTATTTTCATCAGTAGTTCATCGGGAGTAGGAAAGTAATTAATGTACTGTCCTTTCCCCGTATACATATCAAACTCATAGATGTCTTTCCCATTACTGGCATATACAAATCGCAACTGTTTATTGCTCGCATATTTTATAGCCTTTTGTAAACCGGCGTTGGCTCGTTTACCTGCTCTTTTGGCTTCTATAATAGCTACGGGTATATTATTATGTATCAATAAATAATCAACAAATCCACGTCTTACTATTTTGCCATCAGAATAGGTAATACAGTATTCCCGGCAAATGTTCTGAGGTTTCCATTTGCTCCTTTTAAGTGCAGGCTCTATAAATTCAGCCCTTGTATCTGCTTCTGAAAAGCGTGTTTTCATGAGAAATAAAATAATAATTACTTATTCCTTCTCTCCAATACCCCCTCTGTACTTTTATCACCCGGCTTCAATTGCATTATTATTTATGCCATCAACAATACTAATAATCTTAGCCCCCTGAGTTAAATCAAATACTCCACTCAGTCCCTGGTCGCTAAAATCAGTAAAAGGCTGATCAAAAAGCATTTGTTTATCAATGGTGCCTTTAACGCTCAAGTAATCAATAATAGTATTAATGAAATTAATCTGTTGCGCAGAAAAATTCCCTTTATCCAGGAATTCAGCAAAGGCTTCCTTCGCCGCATTTATTTCCAACCCTAAAATACTTCTCACAAATTTTCCAAGCGGCTTACCATCCATGGCTTTTTCCAACATTTCCTTATTACCACCTTTATCAATACTAAATAACAACCGTTCCAGTTCCTGCAGTTCTGATTTAGTAATAGGCTGGTTATTGCGAATGCGGTGAATGGTAATATGATCATAATTATCCCGGATAATTTTTTCCACCCTTCTTTTATGATCCCCTAACTCCTGGTATTGGGTTAACAGCTCTACCTCTTCAATATTATCCAGGGTATCGGTAAAATTGGTATAAAGGAGCTTTTGTCCTTCCACATCTATATACTGAATAAGATTGCGTAACGCAAGCCTTGTTTCGTTATGGCTGGTTACTCCTGAATTTTTCCAATACGGTTCTTCCTGCAACATCCTGATTAAGGGCTCCTGTTGTTTTACCTGGGGAATACTTAATTTCCGCAATAACCCTTTTACTGTATCTTTTATCTTTCCCTGGTAATACCTGATACGGGAAGACTGTTCTATTTGCTGTGCAATCAGTGAAAGCATCAGTAAATCAAACCGGCGGGCGGATTCTGTAGACGTACTATCTGTATATAAATGAGCAAGATGGTTTTCTATCTCGTAAACATCGCTTAAATCCAATGCATTCCACCGGTCGCGGTTTTTATACTTCTCTACATATCTTAGTTCCATCCTTACCCTGAAATCTTCCGGGTTAAATGAACATACAATAGCATACAACTCATCCAGCAATTGCTCACAAAAAATTGCTTCCTCTTCCGCAGCAGGATGTTGGGTAAGCAAAAAAGCTATATTTAATTTCTTCTTGAAAATTAGTTCACTCATAGGTATCCTTACCCCTGTCTCTGATTCCTTAATACCACTATTGAAAAATTCAATGTTGCCACATATGTCAAAAACATAAAAGCATTCCTTATTCTGGCCAGGCCCAAAAATACCCGGGCATAAACGTGTTCCCCGGCCAATCATTTGCCAGTATTTGGCTTTCGACTGTACCAGTTTAAAAAACACAAGGTTTAAAATCTCGGGTATATCAATACCGGTATCCAGCATATCCACCGAAACGGCTATCTGGAAGTCGGTATTCTCAGGATTAGCAAATTGATAAATCATATCCTGGGCATCATACACGGTATTATCAATGAGCCGCAGCATTTTACCCTTTTCTTCAGGGTATAATTCATTGAAACACTTTTCAATAAAAACGGCATGTTCATGATTTTTTGCAAAAATGATTGTTTTACCAAGGCGGTCTCCCCCTTGAATAGTCAAACCCTTCTGCATAAGTGTTTGTAGCACCTTGTTTACCGTATCTTTATTAAATAGCCAGGTATTTACTGCGCTGCTGTCTACTTCCTGGGGTACCTCTCCATATGTTTCTAAAAACTCCTTTTCATAAGCTTCTTTTTCCGCTTCGCTCAGCTCATCATATCTAATACCTTTCCTTACAAATTTCAGCGGCACCTTAATACCTTTTGGCGGTACCAGGTATCCATCACTCACAGCTTTATCCAGCTCATAGGCATAGGTTGGCTGATGCACCTCCAGGCCAAACTGCTCGTAAGTATCTTTATCCGCATCCGCCTTTGGTGTGGCGGTTAACCCAATAAATATGGCATCAAAATATTGGAAAATGGCTTTGTAACGCTTGTAAATGCTCCGGTGGGCCTCGTCAATAATTATTACGTCAAAATGTCCTACTCCATAATAACGCTTTCCTTCCGCCTTCGCGTTATCTATCTTATTCATCATGGTAGGGTATGTGCTGAATACAATCCGGCTCGCAGTATCTTCTTCTTCCCGGGTAAGGTCAATAGCGGTAAGCTGCGGCAGGTAGGTATTAAAAGCATTTTTTGCCTGTGTTACCAAAGCGTTTCTGTCAGCAAGAAATAAGATCCGCTTAGCCCAGTTTGCCTTGGTCAACAAGTCCGTTATGGCTGCTGCTATTCTTGTTTTACCGCTGCCGGTAGCCATTACCAATAAAGTCCCCCTGGCTTTTTTATCCTCCAATCTTTCCATTACGCGTTTAATCGCTTCTTCCTGGTAATACCGGTCTGCAATATCTTTATTAATACGTTGGGTATGCAAAAGCTTGCGGGTAATACGGCGGTTCACTAATAACTGCAACTCATCCTTGCTATAAAACCCCTGTACTTTCCTGGGTGCATAAAAAAGATCATCCCACAGGTTAGTTTCAAAACCATTGGTATAAAAAATAATAGGGCGCTGGCTGTATATCCGCTCAAGCGCATCAGCATAAAGCTCTGCCTGGCGTTGACCTTCATGGGCATCCCCTAAGGTTCTTTTTGCCTCTATCACAGCCAGTGGCTTACCATCATCCCCCCATAAAACATAATCAGCCCTGCCATCTCCGGTCTGCATTCCCGCAATCCTAAATTCCACAAAATTAGGTTGGGTAATATCCCAGCCTGCCTCTTTTAACATTACGTCAATATACATCCGCCTTGTTTCCGCCTCTGAAACGTTAAGCGGCGGTAAAGGCAGTGTTTTATGAGATGCTTTTACAGCCTGTATGGCATCAAGCCGTTGCTGTAATTTTTCTGCCAGCTCCTTATTCTCCAGTAAGGCTGTATTGGCCCGTTCCAGCTGCTGTTTTACTGCCTCATATTGCAGGGCAAGATGTTCAGCCTGTTTCCTGGTACGTACTATGGCATCTCCTTTCGGCAGTATATTTTCATCAAATATCACAACCGGGGTAAGGCTTATACTGTAAATACGCACTACCCACAAACAAAAGCTGTGTATCATTTTTAATGCTACCAGGGAGTCTTTAACGGTTGTTGCGGCAGAACCATGTGCCGCATTATTCCCTATCTTACGTACAAGGTTAATATTGCGCCAAAGAGTTTCCGGTACAACATCCATAAAACTCTGCTCATACATTAAGGAATTCAGCGTGGTATCTGCCGGTATAGCTAATTCGCTATCGTTATCATACAACCACTTCACAAACTCTTCCAGTGATTTACGGCAAAGTATAGCGCAGTACATCGGATCAGTATATACCTGTTCCTCCGCCCTGCGCGCTGTGGCGTACATCAGTTGAAATTCGTTTTGCAAAAAGGAAAAATTACTTTCCATAAGGTTGTTTTTAGTGTAACCAGGTTATTTTATTAATTCGCCTTTGAAGGCTTTTTGTAAAAGGCTTTGAAAAAGGCTTTCGGAGTGGGTTATTTGTTTAAGCATGGTTTGCTTGATCTCCAGTATATGCTGAGCCATTATTGCAAACCTCCGTTGAACCTCTATTGGAGGTAATAAAATTTTAATTCTTTTCATTTGCCCAAGAACTAGGTCCCGATTAGCAATTCCTCTAGTAAAAAGTTGCGATTGGGTATAACAAAAGTCATGATTTAACATGCTTTCTAAAAATTTCCCTTCAAGAAGTCCCCTATCAAATTTCAATACAGCAAGATGTACCCAATTTGAAAATTCGAAATCTATATCGACACATTTTGCAAATCCGGTTGTCCCTCCTTTTGTGTATAAAACATCACCAATTCGGGCATTACATTTTGCTTTATAAATTTCATGATCTTTTTCTGAAATGTATCGGACGTTAGACAGATCCCAATATCCTTTAATAATATTGTTGACCGAAATAAAAGGCACACCTTCTTTTACATACCGAGGAGATACATGTGGACCATCCTTTATACTTGTACATACGTCCCCCAGGGTCTTTATTTCCCATCCTTTGTCATTCTTTACCGGATCACCAAACATCTGGTAAAATATACTTTGTAACAGTTTATCGTATTGAGCAAGTAAGGCTTTGTCTTTACGGCGTAGTTCATCTGCTTTGTCTAATATGGCAGCTATTTTCAATTGTATAGAAAGCGGAGGCATAGGAATTTGAAGATTTCGCAATTCCCCTCCATTAACGTGAGGAATCGTTGCTCCGGTTCTTTTAGACTTTATTTCAGCTTCCTTGGCTTGTAAATAGCGAAATAGAAACCTTCCATTGACATTATCATTCAATGGCCTTAATCGGGCAAGGGTGCTGCCAATTACCCCGGTGAGGTTAGTTCCAACTTTCCCTGCATTAGCACCATCCCAGGCAATAATTACATCGTTCGCCAAAACATCAATACCTTTTTCATCTGTAAATTTGGGAATATAGCTACCATTCAAATCTTCAATTTGAATATATCGTGTAGCCGATGTATTTTCAACCTCGTTATGCTTTTTACCCTTAGCAGTTGATACAATTTCATTCAATTTTATTGTTTTCCAACTCATCTAATATCTGTTCTAATTATAAATATTGCTTATCTTTCTTACGTTTACCATCTAATGCTCAACGTACTAATATGCTAACAATGGTAACAACTCCAAAGAATAATTCATATCCCAGCTAACAACTTTTTCAGTTGTTCCAACGCATCACTACGGTCCTTATCCAACCCCTCAATTGTCTTTATAATATCCGCAGGCGCCTCATACTCCTTCTCTTCATGTTTCACCTCCTTATACCGGTTAATGCTCAAATCATAGCCATGCTGTTTTATTTCTTCAACAGGGACAAAAAAACACGCAGTATCCCGCCCGCCTTCCAAAGAGGCAGCTCCCTTATTCTTCCATTTATCCAGCACATCAGGTATATCGTTCTGCGGTATAGGCTGCCGTTTATCATCCAAGCTAAAACCATCCGCCTTCATATCATAGAACCAAACATGGTCCGTACCACCGGTAGTAGTTTTAGTAAAAATTAATATACCCGTGCTTACACCTGCATAAGGCCTGAATACACCCGAAGGCATGGATATTACCGCCTCCAGTTTATGCTGTTCAATCAATAGTTGCCTTATCTGTTTATGTGCCTTACTGCTACCAAATAGCACCCCATCCGGGATAATAACTGCTGCACGGCCACCTTTCCTTAACCCACGTAATATCAAAGCCAGGAAAAGTAGCTCCGTTTTCTTACTATCTACCATTTTCAAGATACTGCCATCCACAGCATCCTTATCCAGGCTACCGGTAAAGGGGGGGTTACCAAGCATCAGTGTTGCCTGGTCTGTAAAAGCATGATTTGCTTCACTTAGTGCATCCACATCTCGCAGGTCCGGTTCTTCAATACCATGCAAAATCATGTTCATCGCGCCAATACGTATCATAGTAGGGTCAAATTCCATCCCCATAAACATGTGGCGGTTAAAATGCGTGGTAAATGCCCCATCATAAAAGGCCCTGGCCGCGTGTTCACGCAAAAATTCAGCACAGCCTACCAGAAAACCGCAAGTGCCTGCCGCAGGGTCGCAGATAACATCATCCGTAGTAGGCACCATCATTTCTACCATCATCTTAATAATATGCCTGGGTGTACGAAACTGGCCGTTTTGGCCTGCGGTAGCAATTTTGCTTAACAGGTACTCATATACGTCGCCCTTGGTATCCCGGTCTTTCATATCTATACCACTCAGCATATCTACCACGTTCGATAAAAGCCGGGCTGTGGGAATCATAAATACCGCACCTTTCATAAACCTGGCGAAAGCACTGCCTGTGCCCCCATAATTCTTCATAAAATCAAACACCCCATTTTCCTTCCTGAAAAGCTGAAACATGGTTTCAGGCTCCATATCTTTAAAGGTGCTCCAGCGCAGCTCCTTTTGATCCTCGCTATATATAGGCCCTTCTACCGGGGTTCCTAATAAGGTAGACTGTTGCTCCTTGAGTATTTGCAGTTCATCCAAACGTTTAATAAAAAGCAGGTAAGTAATTTGTTCAATCACAGTCAGCGGGTTGGAAATGCCGCCGGTCCAGAAGGTATTCCAAATCTTATCGATGTCTGTACGAAGCTCTGATGTAAGCATATTTATATTTTGAAGATGCAAGATAGTCCTATAATCATATTGAAAAACAAAAGTCACGTTGATGCATGCACCCTATTTGCATCCTCCGGAGAATAAACGGCCAATCCTGACAGGAAAAGCTTTTTCATAGCCTCCCGCAGATCCTGCGGCTCCAAAACCTCCAGTTCGCCTCCGAAACCCAAAAGTACCGAGCGTAACTCATAGTTACAAAGCAGATTTAGCGCTATAAGCATGCCCCCATCGGGGTATTCTTCCAGCACCTGCTGCGTACGATGGATAGGTTTTGTTCTGATATACGGAGCCTGCAACCGGGACACTTTAATCCTGATTGGCTGAGGCACTTCGTCCGTGGGCACGGTTACGCCTATAAGTGATTCAAAATAAATATCTGGATCAAACAAGTCATTCCCTATAAATGATACCAAAGAGTTTTTTATTTCCTGTATCCGGTCCAGGGCCAGATTTGTCAGTTTCTTATCATTTTCCTTCCTGCCAAATAAAAACCATCGGTTGCGGTATTCCTTCAGCAGGTAAGGGTGAAAAACAAACTGGTTGGGGGCTGTTGCATTAAAAGATTGGTAGGTGATCCTTAATGGGGTCTTTTCTTTAATCGCATAAAAAATATTATCAATATATTCAGTTCCCCGGGCCACTGTATGCTTCTCAAATTGTATAATGCAGTGGCTTTCAGGAATATTGGTATCCACCGTATGCTGAAGTTTGTTAACAATTACCTCTACCTCCTCCAGGATCTTAAAATCATTCACCTGCTTTAAAATTTTAATAGCGTCCTTTAAATATTCTACCTCTTCATGGCTGATCGGCAAATTTTTAATTGAAAAATCAGGGTCACTATACATAAAATAGGTAACCCGTCCCTCCTTTCTCCGTTCAATCGGCGCCCCCAGGGTCATTTCCAGCTGTTTAATATCATCTTGTATAGTCCGCTTTCGTACGTCTTTTTGCCCAAATTGGTCCCATAACTTGTCATTAACCGTATCAATTAAGTCCTGTAAAGTCCATTTTCTTCTCCGGTTGCGTAAGCATTCATCCAGAATCGCAATGCGGAAAGCAAAGTTTTTATTAGCGGGCATTGATTAAAGATTGAATATATAAATATAGTAAGTCCCTCTCAGGATGCAAAAAGAGTGCATCCTGCACGGCTAGCTTTGACTCATTGCATTACAACAGCATAATAGTAAAAAAATTAAGGCTATTGAGTTCCGCCTGTAAGAGCTCAGGGGAGACACGGTTTTCACTCTCTTTGCTGAAAGCCATTTAAAACCGAATACTATGGCTATAGGAAGAACGGCTGGCACAGGCGAAACATGTCCTGAAAGCGGCGTTTGGAAGGTAGTAGGTACGCCTACTACAACAGCCCCGATAGCGAAGGGGAATCGCATGCCACCTTACGGGGGCAAAGCGGTAACCTGGGTGCTCATCCAGCTAGCGTAAAATAAAAGGAGCTTCAATTATGAAGCTCCTTTTATTTTTATTTAATTATCACATCTTTTGCTACATAATTTCTACCATCCCTGTCAAATTCCGGCTTCCCAGCTACAAAGCAAATAGAACATGTTACCTCCCGTCCTACTGCTAATTTCTTAAGCAAGGCGGCATCTACCGGTTTCTGAGAATAGAACATTACATTCCGGTCAATTTCCTGACATTGAATAAAGGCCCGGGATCCTTTAATACCTTTTACTTTCCCGGCATACACATTCCCGTCAACCGGCGCCTGTTTCTTATAAACTTTAATGCCCGCCGGCCTCCCGGACGTACTACTCAAATCAATTTTCCCAACTACTACAGGTGGCGCCAGCACCGGCCGCACTACAGGTTCCTCAGATACCGGCTTTTCAACAACATCTTCCTCAGTGGCTGCCTGCAGGGGAATAACCTCCTCTTCATCTTCCGCTTTCACTTTTATGTCAACTTCATCCCGGTTGCTATTGAATGGAATAACTGCCCAGGCCTGGATCTGATCATACCGGAATCCAACAAAGAATTTAACTCTGTCATTAACACTTCTCTCACTAAATCCTCCGTGGTGGGGAACAAAAAATGCTTCCAGTCCGCAATCCAGTACAATAATACCCTGCTGTGAATTTTGCACAGTTTTTATTCTGCCGAAAGCCTCCCGCAACTTTTGCTTATTCCGGTCAAAAAAATCCAACGAAAAATCGCCCAGGCTCTTGTGATTCAGCATCTGTCTTATTCCCTTACCGGGAGCAAGCCATTCAAAACAAAACCGGTCGTTATTCACATATGGCTTCATAAGTGCCAATATTTCCCGTACGTTCGTAGTAGTTGAATTATCAAATGCAGCTCCTTCTGAAATGGCCTGTATGGCATTTAACACATATAAATAATAATACCCCTCCAGCAAAGAGTTGCTGTTTTGGCCGGCAATCTGGGTCCAGGTGCTTATCTTAACAATGCAGGAAGCTATATCTGGCGGATTTTTCAGAAACCGCACGGCCTGCATCAGGAGCCTGATATTTTGTGCATTATCCGGCTCATCAAAAATGTTTTCGTTAAGGTATTTGATGCATTGCAGCAGCTCACTTTCAGATATCCTGCTCCAGGAGTTAAATAAATCCTTTTCATGAATTGCTTTTGAGGCCAGCAGGCAGGTTACAAACATCCGTTTATAACGCGGCCGCATAAATTCATATCCGGACGGTGTCTTATTAATTAACTGCTCAAACCTATTTTTCGCAGACAGCTCGGAACCAATTGTTCTGATCAAATGTGTTTCGCTCTTCAGTATATATTCTGCTGACCGCTGTATCCTATACCGGTTGTCCATCTGTTTGGACTGTTCAATCAGAAAAAACGCCTCCCGAAGTAGAAAAGTGGCTTTATCCAACTTCTCCATGTACCAGTTATGGCTTGGGTCTGACAGGAAAACATCCTTTTTACTGGAGGCCGCAAATGTTTTAAACCCGTAATTGATAGCCCGTATAATACAGCTTATCTGGGAATGATAACCGTAGATGTTGGATGCATCCAATCTTATGACTTCATCAAATATGGTACATGCTTCATCAGTTAGGTTCCTGATTTCATACTCTTTATCTTCATCGGGTATCTCATCCTGGGTGGCAGCCGTTATTTTATTTGACGCTTTTTCACTGTAACACATGCCAAGCGTATGCATTAGCCCGGAATTATTCGGAGCTATTGTAAGAGAAATCTGCGCCTCAGAAATAGCTTTTTCGAAATCTTTTACTTTGGGGCTATAGGCATACCTGGCATAGTGCCCGTGAAAATGGGCCTCTTCCGGGTAGGAATTTACAAGCACCTCAAATATCGCCATGGCATCATGGGGGTTCGCCACATCCGATATCAGCTCTGTAAACTCCTGCTCTTTTCCGGAACCATCAAAATCATGTCGCTCAATAAAAAGGCTGTTCAGGATCTGCTCTGTTGTCTCATCCAATATGGGTACCGCTGTTTTAATCATATCTATCAACTCAATCAGCCAGTTGCCCAGGTTATTCTTCCAGTTTTCCTTGGTCTCTATTCCACCGCCAAGTATAATTTTCATGGCTTCCTGGGATAAGACTGAATAACGTGGGCGCCACCGGTTCAAATAACCCTCTTCGTTAAACTCCTCATGTAATAATGGCAGCAGCGCATGATGCCTTCCCAATACAGAAATCAGGTCGCATTTATCACGGTCCACTTTAAAAAGCGGTGCAAATAATTCCCCAGCAACAGACCGTTGTGTGTAATTATAAATAATGGTTATAAAACCAATCAGTTTTTTCTGCTCAAGGGAAATGCCATTAAAACATTTAACTACATAATCTTCCGCTCCCTGGTAATCATCGCCGTATGCAGTTAAGGCATAAAGTACAGGTGTAATATATCCGGGTGTTGACTCGTTTTTCCCAGGTATAGATTTTATACGCTCCTTCATCGCCGGCGCCAGTGCGGTGTACATGCTTTCAAACGCTGGAACTTCCTGAAAGGATAATCTTGCAGGCAGATAAGCTTTATCCGGTGCATTCTCATGCGGGCCTCGCCTGATCACAAAAATAACGGCATTTTTCTTTGTCATTGCCAGGTCCCGGTACAACCTGTTCATGTCCCTTATTTCAAATGCCTCAATAAGTATCAGCAATGGAAGGCTGCCTTTGGTATACTTGTCATAAATGGTTCGCAGCGCATCAATGGTTTTTCTGGGCTCGTATTTGTGTACTACCACTGTTGGGTAGTTTTTCGACAGTTCCCAGGCAATATGCCTGCCCACCGTAGTACCTCCGGATCCTGCTTCATGTATCAGCTCAAATAAGCAAAGCTTATTTAAATCCAGTCTGATCTTTATTTTGTGCTGTATTTCATCAACCGGGCTCCTTCTAATATCTTTTTGTTCCGCCAGATCCCTCCAGGATATTACCTTACCCCGGTAAAACCCGTTTTCCTCGTCAGACGCTATCAAATTTGCAATCCCCTTATGAAGCACCTCTATTTCCAGCGACAGCAACAAGTCATAATCTTCTTGCTTCATTCTTGCCCCGTCACTCTTTTCATCAGCACGTGAAGGGATCCAATAGGCATCAGAAGGTTGCTTATCGTTACCCAATAGTGCATAGTTTTCAATATGGGCGGCAATCTCCTCCGGCGAAATGGTAATAATCTGTACATTAGAATAAGTGTCCAGCACCTGCTCATAAAGTGTAATATCGTCAGTGGTAATAACAAACTGTAGGTTAGCCTCATCCACAATGTTTAAAGCATCTATAATGGCATACGCATAATTTTTACTAGGGTTAACAAGCACCACAATGCGTGTCTTAGTATGGGAGCCCTTTATAAAGGATTTGTATAACGGATCGGCTATTTTACTCTTATATTTATTATTCCATATTTTAAATTCCTTAATAGGAGTTATGCTTCCCTGCCCGTTTGCCATAAACCAATACCTCGGAAATCCGGGATCAAATGAGCACTTGTCTTCTATTGTATACGAAATTTTATTAGAAGCTCCTCTTTCCTGGTTAAAATGATAAAGTAGGCCTAGCTCGTTCTCATCGCTCTGCGGGTTAAAGTCAATAACCAGCCGCCATGGCAGCAAAGAAAAGGATTTTACGGTATGGGCGCTTGCAGACAAATACTCCGGAGAAACCAGTATATACTGGTACCTCATGGCATCAAATTCCAGGCAGGCATTATAAAATTGGTTCCACCGCTCTAGAAAGGAGGCGCCACTAGGTACATGCGGCTTGCCCGCTATTGCATCTTCAATTTCCATGGGTAGCGGCATTCCCATAACATCAGCATAAAACCACCGTACAATAGGCACCAGGGCATGGTGGCATATATCCAGATCATCCTGGGTTATTTTTTTTCGCGGATCATCCTGGTGGTGTGAACCATTATTTCCCTTATTCCTGACAATCTCAAATTGATTTTGCAGGCAGCTATCGATAAGTATCCTAAGCTCATCCCTACCAATAGTATGTATAAGGTTCTCCAGGTTTAATTTCCCGGTATAAGTATCTGGTACAAACCGCGCAGGAATAGCGTCATGTTTTCCATTAATAATTCTTTCACCGACAATATCCCCCTTCCGCTTAAAAATACAGGCTTTACATATAGCTTCTACAGTAATCCGGGCATTGGCGGTTACCAGGTCCCCGTTATTGTAACTATTAACCCACAATGTAAAATAGTATGATATATCATTCAGCTTCTCTGACAATCCCATAGGTAAATAATATATAATTAAAAATAGTCAGGTATACTAACTATTAAAGCCACATACCCGTAATATGTTAATACCGGGTTATTGTACCTATGTACTACTCACTTTTTCTTTTCCTTAATAAAATAAGTAAAGCTGCACATAAAAAACCGTTGCAGCACATTGCTTTGCACATCCTCTATATAACTCTGCCCAACCGTACGTTCAATGCTCGTATTACGGTTAAGCAGGTCAGATACATGCAACTTCAAAAGTGCCCGGTTATGGGCCATGGATTTAGCTATATATCCGTTCAATAAGGTAATGTGCTGGTTGTACCCCGCAGCCAGCCCGGTATTAAGCCAGTAATTGGCAGCTGCATAAATGCTAAACCCAAGCGGCAATTGCACATTGCCGTTAAAGGAAAAACCATAACTGAAGTAATTGGTGTTACTGGTCTTTTGCAGTGAGTACCGTACGGCATTATAATGCGCACTGGCATTCACACCAAAATCAAACAGTGTGGCGTGTGAATAATTAAAACCCAGGGTTTGGTCCACTCCAAAATTACCCGTATAACTTTTCTGGCCGTTTACATAACCAGCATCACGGTTATAGCTAAAGGTGGTATTGGTATTAATGGCGGTCTGTAGCTTTTTTAACGGAAATGAATTTACCATGTTTATATTGGTTCTGTAGCTCCCGTTCATATTCAGCGGCTGGCTTACCTGGCGCCCTAATGAATCAAACCAGCTGGCATTAATGATCTTGTTGCTGATAACGGAGGTATTGATGTTCACAAAAAAACTCCGCATGCTAACCGGGTTAAGCGCCTCATATTTTATATTGGCGCTGTGTATAAAGGCCGGCTGCAGGTCCGGATTGCCCAGCTGTATATATAAGGGATTACTGTTATCCGGTACCGGCTGCAGTTGGGCCAGGTCCGGCAATTGAGGCACACCGGTATAATCCATATGCAGGCGGTTATGGCTGGTAAAGGCATAGCCGAAAAACGCTTTGGGATAAATCCTGTGCATATGTAACCGGAGTTCCGGCTGCCCGCTAACCTCGTTATGAAGGCTATTTATATACGTTGCCAGCCCTATGCCGAAATCATACTTTTCCCCTTGCGTTTGTATGTTCACAAGCCCATAATGTGAAATCGAAGTACTTTCAAAAGAGTTGCTCAGGCTATCGTTAAAATGGTCATAGCTGTTTTTGGCAGGGTTAAAGTCATAGGTATACTTTTCAGCCGTATTATACCGCCGGGTAGGCATATACATCACCTGTAGATAGTAATTCTTAAAAACAGGCATCGTATATACTAACAGCGCCTGCAAGATCTGTTGCCGGCTGTTACGGTTATTATGCTGGTTAATAGTATCCGCCTGTGTATCACCACCAGGAAGAATAAAGAAATTATCGGACCGGTTAAATCCCTCATTGCTGCTGTTATTATTAGTAGCATTTAATCTTGCGCTGAATGTGTGCCCGGGTTTCCGGAACCGCCTGCTGAAATTACCTACTAAATTAAGAGAAGGAGCCGTATTGCCGGTTGTATTATGCAGGCTGCCGTAATTTACCAGCTGCTGCGTGCCACTCAGGGAGGTGTAAGTACGCTGCTGATCACTGTTACCACTGTTATAACTGTAATTACCTTCCATGGTCAACAGGTTCATTGAATCCGGCCTGAACTCGATATGTGTATTAATAGTATGGTTATGAGTATTAGCTGACGCCCGGCTGCGCTGGTTATAATAATAGGTAGTATCCGGCAAAATATTCTGGCGTGCGCTACTGATCATGTTTTCCGTGTTATTGCCATTAGCAGTATAACTGCCGTTCAACCGCCATTGTTTGCCTATGTCTTTGCTGTAATTAGCCCCAGCATTCCAGGCCTGGCTCAGCCCACTGCTCCTGGGAACTGCGCCTCCATCCAGGAAAGTGGGGTTGTTAACATTATTGGCGCTGCCTATAAAAGATAGCTGCTCCCCGTCACTAAAGCGGTTCAGGTTCCCGTTCCCTGCAAAACGTTCTTCCGTACCGTAACCGGCGGCCACCCTTCCGAAAAACTGTTGTTTACGCGATTGTTTGATGGTGATGTTGATCGTTTTTTCCCTTTCCCCATCATCAATACCAGTAAACCGTGCCTGCTCGCTTTTCCGGTCAATGAATTGTATCCTGTTGATCATATCTGCCGGCAAATTCTGGATCACCAGCTTCAGGTCATTGCCCCAAAAGGGCCTGCCGTCTACCAATATCCGTTTAACCTCCACTCCGTTTATGCGTATGGTACCGTCTGGGTCTACCTGTACGCCCGGCAATTTTTTCAGCAAAGTTTCCATTAAAGCATTCTCGCGGGTTTTGTAATGATCTGCATTAAATTCCAGCGTATCTTTTTTCATGGTCATGGGCACAGCTGCCTCCACTATTTCCACTAGCTGCAGGTTCACGCCGGTTTTTTGCAGCGCTAAGCCGCCCAGGTCTGTAAGGGTATCTGCCGGTAATATCTGTACAGGTTTTAGCAGCGTTTTATACCCCAGGTAAGTTACATATAACAGGTACGCGCCAGGGGTTATACCTTTTATTTCAAACGCACCCTGGCGGCCTGCAAAAGTAAATGCTGCGCGTGTTGAGTCTTTAGCATATAACAGCGTAATGCTTGCATCAGCCAAAGGTTGTTGTGTATCCTTTTCAATAATGCGGCCTTTTACCCGTGCCGTTTGTAATTGCTGAGACCAGGTTATGAGAGGGCAAAGGGTAACAATACATACGATGAGGAGTATTTTACTCATCTGTAAAACAATAAGGGTCCTTTAATGGTATGTTCCGGTACTGTAATGTAAGAAGTAAATAGTAGACATTAGGACCATTATGGATAGAATATTGGTCCGCAGTATTATAGCAGCGGGTAACTTCCGCAAATAAAAAAACCACCGGTTTCCCGGTGGTTTTTTTATCTTAAAATAGCAGTTTTGTTACTGTCCCCTTAACAGCACCGTTCCATCCCAATCCTGCTCATATGCTGCCACTTTACCATTATTTTTCAAATTCTTCAAAAACACATCCACCGAGTCATTCTTATGCAGTATACCCGTATAGGTTACTTTCCCCAGCTCCTCACTATCCAGTTTAAACGTTACCCCGTACAATCGCTCTGCCACTTTACAAACTTCTGCCAGCGGCTCCTGTTGGAAACGGTATATCCCTTGCAGCCAGCTTAGTTCACTGCTACCATTAACCGCTTCTATTTCCATGCGTTTTGTCTTCGGGTCCAGCACAGCTTTCTGGCAAGGGCTTAACTTCACGCTCCCTTTGGCTGTTACCGGCTGCATTATCACATCCGTCACCGCTACCTTACCGGATATCAGTGATAGCAGGAAATGGTCATCATAGGTGTTAATATTAAACGACGTTCCCAGCACCTGCACATCCTTCTTTTTAGAATGTACTATAAAGGGTTGGTTGGCATTGGCTGCTACGTTAAAAAATGCTTCCCCGTCTACAAACACTTCCCTTTTAGGGCCTGTAAAGGCAAAGGGGAACCGCAGGATGGTTGCTGCGTTCAGGTGCACCACAGAGCCGTCTGCCAGGGTAAGGCTGTACATGTTGCCGGCAGGCACTGTGATCGTATTATCCCTACCGGCATTAGGATCGCCTGTTTTGGCAGTAAAGTATAACATAGAGGCATTGGTGTGCAGCATGGCTGCACTGGCTACAATAGTATCGTTGTTCATCCCTAGCGCTACGGCATCACCGCCAGCCATGGCCAGGGTTACACCTTTCAGGTGGGTAACGGTAGGGGCATGTTTCTCGTAAAAGGGAAAGTACAGTGCAATGGCGCTGGTAGCCAGCGCCACTATGCCGGCAGCGGCAAAGTTCAGGTACCGCCTGCGTTTAGGCAGGGCAGCCCTTCTTTCCTCTACACTCCGCGGTATTTCCATATTAATGAAGCTTTGCACCCGTACCTGCGCGCTGGTTTGGGGAACTTTGGCAAGGTTCTCATAGGTTACGCGTACGTCTTCTGCCATTTCCCTCGCATCTTCATCCTGGCGCAAGATCTGGTCAATAAGGCGTTCTTCCTCCCAGCTGGTGCAATTCTCCTGCCGGCGTATCAGCAGTAATAGCAAATCATCGCGATCAATGTTGTTGATCATAGTGGTTCATTTTTTTAGTTGGTTGGGGCCCTCAATTAAGATAGTGGATAGGAAAGAAAGGAATAGGCTATAGGCTTTCATTGTCTCCCGTTCACACGTGTTCCTTTATCTTACCATACTTAACATCCGAAATGATCATATGGTTGCAAATTTTCGAAAAAATTATTGAATTGACATCATACTTATTATCCACCGGTTATCCCCCTAAAAAAGACCGTCGGAGAACGGCCTTGTGTTATGTTTTGGTGCAAAAATGAAAATATTTTAGTAGCTACTGTAAATGCAAAACTCCTTCATTATCAAAGTGATAGTGAATCTTTCGGGCACTCCCAAGATTGTCCAGGAAGGCGGTGATTGGCTTGTTCCTATCCATCATTCCGGCAAAGCGTTCCGTGGCTAATTGGGGGTTATCTATTAACACGTTTGTGCCATACCACCGGGGCAGCACATTTACTATTTCCTGCAGAGTGGCATCAGAAAAGTAGTATTTTCCTTCCTGCCAGCCCAGGGTTTCATCTTCATCAAACGGCTGTACCTGTATTCCCTCATCCACTGTATAAATGGCTTCATTACCTGGTTTAATCTTTACTGTGTTCTTACCAGCAGCAAATTGCACTGCCCCATCTACCAGCGCTACTTTTATTATCCCGGAATCATAAGTGTTTACGTTAAAGCTGGTGCCTAGTACCTGCACCGTACCATGTGGGGTGTGTACCAGGAAAGGCCTGCCGGCCTGGGGAGCAACCCTGAGAAAGGCCTCCCCGGAGACCGTAATCTCACGGGAAGAACCCTTAAGGGCGAGAGAGAAGCTGACCTCCGTGCCTGAATTCAAATGGATCTCAGACCCGTCAGCCAAAAACATCTTATAGTCCTTTCCTATTGGAACTGTTAGCTTGCTGATGGCGGCAGCCTCATTGCTGCCATTATTATTGCCGTCCAGGGTGTAGGATAAGGCTTTCCCATTATTCTTCAGCTTTGCCCCGGCCAGCTGTATCTTATCTTGCGCCTGTGAAAGGTTAATGGTTTTACCATTCGCCAGCTGCAGGGTAATATTTTTGTTATTTGCAGTCATCTGTTCCGTTGGTACTTGCCTGTTATAGAACAATACACCCGCTATAATCCCTGTCAGCATCGCTGCAACTACACTTACGTACAAAAAAATATTCCGGATCTGTGGCTGCGAAGTTTTTTTGGTGATCTCTTCTGCCGGTATCCACTGCACATCTTCATACCGCAGGAATCCATTATGCACATCCTCCGGTAAAAATTTATGCTTAAACTCTTCCCAGGCTGCCAGTACTTCAGGGTCTGTAGCTATCAGCTGCTTCAGGTACAGCGCATCAGTTTCGCTGATGTCACCAGCTATCCAGGAGCTCATAAGTGCATGTATATGGCGGGGGTCACGCTTCATTATCACTATTACAGGGTTTCCGTTGCATATGTACTATTGTCTTTTTATCCTTTCTTTAAATGCTGCCTTAAAATTTTCATTGCCCGCACCAGCTGGTTCTTTACCGTGTTAGGGCTTACCCCCATTTCCTGCGCCACCTCTATCCTGCTCTTACGTTGTATGTAAGAAAGCTCAAACACCCTGGCAGATAGCGGCGGTATTTGCTCAATGGCGTTTTTCAAAGACCAGCTCAGCTGCTGCTGCCACTCGGCTATCTCCATCCGGATCTCCGGCGCACAGGCCTCATCCTGCACAGGCATATGCGCTATTCGCTTTTGCTTAGCTTTTCTTGCTGTTAGCCGGTCCATGCACCGGTTATAAACTACCTTATGCACATACCCCTTTATTACCACCTCTTCACTTTTACACTGCCCCGGGTCTATTCTCATATACAGCTGCCGTTCCCAAAAGTCAATAAAAAAATCCTGCACCAGGTCCTGCGCCTCCATCTCATCTTCCAGTATAGAAGCAGCCACTATCATCAGGTAGCGGCGGTACTTTTCATAAAAGGCGGCAAATGCCGCAGGTTTCCCAACCTTTAGCTGCTGCAGCAATATAATATCTTCTTCGTACAGTGACATAGTTGTGGTCATATTTAATACGTATAACAAACCGGTTCACCTGCTAAAACACTGGCATGCTTAAAGTTAGCAGTATAAAAAACCAATAACGTGAATAGGAAGTTAACGCATTCCTTAATGACATGTTAATGCATTCATTAATGTATTGTTAACAAAAACAATCGAATGGTACACTGCACTGCTACCTCAGTAATATCATAAAGCGGGAATAATATTAATTATTCGTTCTTAATTACTCTTTTCTCCTCACCTATGCCAACGTACCGGGGTTTAAACCATTTTTTCAGATCTACCAAACTAACCGCTATGCAACCAATGTTATTGCTAACACGCAGCTATCTAAACCCATGGCTGTTATTCATCTTTATTTTATCCCTTACCTGCGGCAATGCTCATGCCTATGCCGGCACACAGAATGATCATCCGGTTACCTTAACTGGTAATACCACCCTACGTGGTGTATTTAAAGCTATTAAACAACAAACCGGCTATGCGGTCATGTACAGCACCGCAGCCACTGCGCTGAACCAGGATGAAAAAGTGAATGTAAATTTTAAAGAAACTCCGTTGGACGACGTGCTGGCGTACGTGTTACGGGGTAAGGAACTGGAATGGAAATACAGCGATGATGTGTTGGTGATCCATAAAAAAGAGCCGATGCAACCTGAAAAAAAAATTGAGGGTGATAGTACGGTGACGCCGGCTATGATCACTGGTAAAGTAACCGATGCCAACGGAGCACCAGTTATTGGTGCCACCATTATGGTTAAAGGAACCTCACAGGGCGCCGTATCTGATAAAGAAGGCAATTACAGCATTCCCAAAGTGCCTATTGGCGCTACGCTGCTGATCAGCAGCGTGGGCTATGCCAGAAGGGAAATTACGGTAAGCGGTAAACGCATCCTCACTCAGCTGAATATGGACATCAGCAAACTGGATGAAACACAAATCATCGCTTACGGCACCACCACGCAGCGCTATAACACCGGCAACACCGCCACCATAAAAGCCAAGGACATAGAAAGGCAGCCCGTGGCCAACCCGCTACTGGCCCTACAGGGCCGTGTGCCGGGCCTGTACATTACCCAGAACACCGGCATTTCTGGCGGTGGTGTTACGGTGCGTATCCAGGGGCAAAACAGCATCTTTAACGGTAGTGATCCGCTGTTTGTAGTAGATGGGGTGCCCATCTACTACAAACTACCCACTACCGGCCTGGATGCCATTTTGGGTCAATCCGGCAACGATCCCCTTAGGGGCCAGCAATCCTCTGGCAATCCCCTGAGCTACCTAAACCCCGCAGATATCGAAAGCATCAGCATCCTGAAGGATGCTGATGCCACCGCTATCTACGGCTCCCGCGCTGCCAACGGCGCTGTCCTCATTACCACCAAAAAAGGGAAGGAAGGCCCCGTGCGGTTTAACATGGACTTTCAGCAGGGCTGGGGCAAAGTAACTCGTACTTTAAAAATGCTTAACACACAGCAGTATCTGGAAATGCGCCATGAAGGAAAAAGAAATGACAATGCAACCATTCTGCCTACAGACTATGATATTAACGGCACCTGGGATACTACCCGCTATACCGACTGGCAAAAAGCGCTCATAGGCAGCACCGCGCACTACACCAATATAAACGCCAGCTTCTCTGGCGGCACAGCCTTGGCCCAATACCTGGTAGGTGGCACTTATCACCGTGAAACCACCGTATTCCCCTACCCCAGCGATTTTGCAGACCAAAAGGCATCCGTACATTTCAGCATCAGCAGCCGCAGTGCAAACCAGAAATTCAGGCTGCTGGTATCCGGCAATTACATGGTGGATAATAACCAGCTACCTAGAGTGGATCTAACCCAAAGAGCCATTCAGACGGAGCCGGATGCTCCTCCCTTGTATGTAAGTGGTACTTCTGATTTAAACTGGGCACCCACTACCGCCGGTGCCAGCGCCTGGACCAATCCACTTATAGGTATATATATGAAATATGTAAATAAAACTACTAATCTGCTTAGCAACCTGGTAGTCAGTTACCAGCTTTTACCGGGTCTGGAAGTAAGTACCAGCCTGGGATATACGAATTTGCAAACAAATGATTTTGCGCCCACTCCGCTCTTGGCAATAAAACCGGAAAATCGTCCCGTATCCCAAAGGCGAGCATTTTATGGTAACCGGACTGTTAATTCCTGGATCATAGAGCCTCAACTCCGCTACCGGAAAAGGATACTAAAGGGTAACCTGGAAACTATTTTGGGGGGCACCGTTCAGGAAAACAATACAAAAGGGAATACCGTCATTGGCTTAGGCTATAATAATGATGATGTAATGAAAGAAATGGGCACCGCCAGTTCCCTGCAAAGTGGTGGATCAAACAATTCCCAATATAAATACAATGCATTTTTTGGCAGACTAAATTATAATTGGCAGGATAAATACATTATCAATCTAACTGCCCGCAGGGATGGAAGCTCCCGTTTTGGTACCGCCAACCGCTTCCATAATTTTGGAGCAGCAGGCGCTGCGTGGATATTCTCCAATGAGCATTTTATCCGTAAAACGTTGCCCTTTCTCAGCTTTGGTAAGCTACGCACTAGCTATGGTATAACAGGCAATGACCAGATAGCTGACTATAATTATTTAAGTTTATATAGTATTCAGAATGCTGGCAATCCTTATCAGGGCAGTAGCGCATTAACACCGTTTTATCTTTCCAACCCACGCCTCCAATGGGAAGAAACCAGGAAATTGCAGATAGGGCTGGAGCTGGGATTTGCCGGCGATAGAATATTATTGAACACCACCTATGTCCGCAACCGTTCCTCCAACCAATTACTTGAGTACATACTTCCCAATATAACTGGCTATTCCAACATTTTACGCAATTTCCCGGCAACAGTACAAAATAGTAGTTGGGAGTTTGCAATCAGTACAACGAATGTAAAAGGCAAAAATATTACCTGGACCTCTGATTTGAATATCACTATTCCACGCAACAAGCTAGTAGCGTTTCCCGGGCTTGAAAGCTCACCTTATGCTAGTACACTCATCATCGGCCAACCACTGGGTGTCATCCGGGCTTACCATTTTCTGGGTGTAGATCCGACAGTCGGGGATTACCAGTTTGCCGACAAAAACGGCAAGGCCACTGCCACCCCGGCTTTTGAAGATGCCACTGTACTGCTCAATCTGTCGCCCAAATTTTATGGTGGCTTACAGAACAGCATCACCTACAATGGCTTCGAAGTCAATTTCCTGTTACAGTTTGTAAAACAATTGGGGGATAATGTACTGTTCAATGGCAATTCCAATATAGGTCCCGGCGAGTTCTTTAATGGTAGAAGCAACCAACCGGTAACAGTGTTGGATCACTGGGAAAAACCAGGCGATGTAAAATCCATTCGGAGGTATGGCGCCGTTCCAAATGGCTCAGCGCAACAGTTGGCAAATGCAAATACCAGTGATGCAGGCTACACAGATGCTTCCTATATCCGCCTGAAAAACCTGGCGGTAGCCTGGCGTTTACCTGTCAAATGGTTGCAAATAACACACATGCAAAGCTGCCAACTTTTCTTGCAGAGCCAAAACCTGCTCACCTTTACCAACTATAAAGGGCTGGACCCGGAGAACCAAGGTACTATTGCTTTACCTCCTCTAAAAGTATTCACTGTTGGCATAAAGGCCGGCCTGTAATCACAACAACGCTCTATTAAAACTAAACAATATGCAACTCAAACATATTATGCTCTGTATAAGTGCCATACTTACGGTGAGTGAATTTTCTGCCTGCAAAAAATGGATAGAGGCCGAGCAGCCCCTCACATCCGTGACAGATGTGGAAGTGTATATCAAAGATGAAAATGCCATAGCCGTATTGAATGGCCTATACACCAATATGAGTTCCTCTAGCATTCTCACCGGCAGCGCCGGTATGGCAGTATTAACTGGTCTGTCTGCAGATGAATGGGCCTTATATACCGGTGTAACTGATGCAAAGTATATCGCCTATTATACCAATAATTTAGTATCTAATTACACTCAAACTTCGGACGACAGCTTCTGGAATTACTTTTACAACTACATTTTTATTTGCAATAAAACCCTTGAAGGGCTGGCAGGGGCGGATAAAATAACCCCGGCCATTAAAAAACAGCTATTGGGTGAGGCCAGGTTCATGCGCGCATTCGCCTACTTTTACCTGGTGAATCTGTATGGGGAGGTACCTATTGTAACCGGTACGGATTACACGGCCAATGCTATGATGCCTCGCGCGCCTATAGCCAAAGTGTATGAGCAGATAATTATCGATCTGAAAGAAGCCAAGGATTTATTAAGTGATACCTACCTAAAAGCAGACCTGCGTACCACAACAGACGACCGGCTAAGACCCACTAGTTGGGCTGCCACTGCATTGCTGGCTCGTGTGTACCTGTATATAGGTGACTGGAAAAATGCTGAAACCCAGGCCACTACCCTCATAAATAATACGACCCTGTTTGGGTTGCCGGCTTTAAACAACGCCTTTCTAAAAAACAGCACAGAGGCCATCTGGCAGCTACAGCCTGTAATTGCCGGCCATAATACGGAAGAAGCCTGGACTTTCATCATCCCCAACACAGGCCTAGACGCGACCCTATACCCCGTGTATTTAAGTGATACGTTACTGCATAGTTTTGAGCCGGCCGATCAGCGGCTTAGTAACTGGGTGGATACCGTAACCGTAGCCGGTATTCTGTATCACTATCCCTATAAATATAAAAGCGCCATCCTGAATGACCCTGTTACAGAATATCTTATTGTGCTGCGTTTGGACGAACAGTACCTCATCCGCTCCGAAGCTCGGGCGCAACTGGGCAATATATCTGGCGCTGTTGCAGACCTTAATAACATACGTCAGCGAGCCGGCCTGCCCGGTACAACGTCTGATAATAGAAATGCCTTGCTAAATGCCATTTTTCACGAACGACAGGTAGAGCTATTTACAGAATGGGGCCACCGCTGGATGGACCTGAAAAGAAGTAACCGGGCCAACGAGTTGATGAAGATGGTTACGCCCATGAAAGGCGGCAGCTGGCAAACTACAGATCAACTTTACCCAATACCTTTTGCAGACATAAATAGCAACAATAACCTTGTCCAGAATCCCGGGTATTAAATAGATAAGCCCTATATTAATCTAATTGTATAAACTTAAACGGCAAATCAGGTATGAAAAAAATGTTGTTACTGCTTCTGGGCATGCCCTTTTTCGTGTGTGCCCAGGAGAATGGTATCCAGTTTGAAGAAAACTTAAGCTGGCAGCAAGTATTGCAAAAAGCAAAAGCCGAGAACAAATATATTTTTGTAGACTGTTACACCACCTGGTGCGGCCCTTGTAAGCAGATGGAAAAAGAGGTGTATCCTAACGACAGTGTAGGAGCTTATATAAACAGCAGGTTCATTTCCGTAAAAATGCAGATGGATAAAACGGCGAAAGATGCCCCCGCCATACGCAACTGGTATAAGGATGCAGAAGCCATTGAAAAAAAATACAAGGTAATAGCCTACCCTACGTTCCTCTATTTTGGCCCAGATGGCACGTGGACCGCAAAAGAAATTGGATTTAAATCTCCTGCAGACTTTATGGCCCTGGCTGGCAAAGCCATCCTTCCTGGCCAAAAATATGTGGATCCCTATAAAAAATACGACAGACTGTTGTCAAAATATAACCGCAGTAAGAAAAGCTATGCAAGTATGACTTACTTAGTTAAAACCGCAAAGGAATTGGGTCAGTGGGAGACAGCCGATAGTCTAACAAAGAACTACTATCAATCTTTGAAAAGAGTAAAACGGGGAAATCTGTATAATAAGGACATCATTGCTTTCATAGCGGACAACATTAAAACGGATCATGATCCCTTCTTTTCCCTCTTTTTCCCCGACAGTAAAGAAGTAAATACTGTAATGAAAAAAAATGGATTCGCGGAGAAGGTGGTAGACCGAATAATTCTGTATGAATACATTGATCCGTTAGTAAAAGCCGCTAAAGGGGAATCTGAGCCCGATTGGACGACTTTTTACACAAAGTTGGAAAACAAATTTAATACTACATATGCAGATAAAGCGCTCTTAACCTACCGGGCTAACTGGAGCCTTGTAAACAGAAATCACCATGACTACATAAAATATTTCATCCTTAAAGTAGAAAAGTATGGTACAGATACCACCAACGCGCTTATGGACGCTACATTGAATAATTTTGCCTGGCATGTCTTGATGCACAGTAATGACAGTGCTCAGATCAACACCGTTATTGGGTGGATGCAGCGAGTAGCCCACCGCAATTGCTGTACACCGATGAGTAATATATGGGATACCTACGCTAACCTCTTATATAAAGCCGGCAGAAGAGATGAAGCGCTTTTTTGGGAAACAAAAGCGCTTAACAATGTAATTAGCGAAGACTTTTCCCAGCTCTACCGGACAACAATTAATAAAATAAAACGCGGAGAACCTACCTGGCCGGAAAATAATTAAGCCTATTGCTAAATATGCCAAATCATTTAAATGGCAAACACTTACATTCAGTTTTCAAAACCCTGCATTTAAACTCTTTTATAAAAAACCATGAAACATCTATCATTACTGCTCCTCTCTATAACCATTACAACAAACTCGACCGCCCAAAAGGGGAAATCTCCCATTGATAGCAATTCCATTTATAGTTGGCCATACTTATCAAGTCAGGTATTTATCAGTAATAACGGCAAATATTTTGCATATAATATCGAAAATCAACCTGTTAATAGTACAACATTAGTACTGCGTTCAACAACCGATTCTTGGAATAAAAGATGGCCAGGCGCACATCCACTCGTTTTTGCAGCAAATAACAAGCAGTTAATCTTTACTTGTAGTGACACGCTTTATTTTTTCCAGACCAGCACCGGTAAATTACAATGTATTCCCAATGTTAGCGCGATACAACAGCCACGTTACCAACAAGGTCAATGGTTAGCATACAAATTTAAAAATGGTGAAGATCTATTGATATTACAAAATTTAGTAACCGCAAAAAAATGGCGTTTCCCTGCTGTTATAGACTATACTTTTGACAATAATGGCCAAGCCTTGTTGTTAAAAACAGCTGCGTGGGAAGGGAACAGACATTTTATAAAACTACAATATGTATCCTTACCTTCCGGTAATATTACAGACATCTGGACTTCAGCCGACTTCCCGGATCAGGACCTAAAGATCACTAACTATTGTATAGATGAAAGTGGAAGCCAGGGAGCCTTTACGACAGCTAACCTCAAGGCGGGCCAAACAGCTAATTCGATTTGGTATTATAAAAAGGGCATGGAGAAGGCGGTTTTAAAAGCAAATCATCAGACGGCAGATATACAACTCGGTTTGCTGGTCGATGATCAAACACTTAGCTTTAGTGAAGACGGGCATTATATTTTTTTTAACCTGAAAATACCGGAAATAAAATCGCGGGAAATTGTAGGTCCGGAAAACTTGGATATATGGAGCTATAGGGATACAATACTGCATTCCCTCCAGTTACTGAATCCACAAACACCGTCTTATAGAGCAGTCATCAGTACAAACAGTAATAAGATCATCCAGTTGGAAAAGGAGAATGAATTCGTAGTGGCTACACCACCGAAAGGAGACTTTGTTGTGGTATTACACAGGGTACAGGGAGACCGCTTCTGGCTAGGAATTAATCCGGCAAATCCTGCTATGCCTAACACAAACTACCTTTTATCTTTAAAGGATGGTACTATAACTCCTATTAAAACAGCAGGTTTCTCCCTCTTCACCTTTTCACCTGACGGAAAATATCTGGTATATTATGATGGCACAAAAGATAATGCCGATTATTACAGCTATGATCTAAGCACTGGAAAAACAATAAATATATCCAGTATTATACCCCGGAAGACACTAGCATTCAACAATGAATTCTATACGGGAACTAGCAATATTGCTCCTTCCGGCATAGCAGGTTGGTTACAAGGTGGTGCTGGATTACTGGTATATGATAACTATGATATATGGCTGCTGGATCCCACCGGCAATAACCAACCAAAGAATATTACAAATGGATATGGCCGTACCAACCATACTCGACTTAGGTTGGCGAATGAACAGGATCGGTTTCACAAATCCGTACTACACAAAAAAGATGCTTCCCTGCTGCTAACAGGCTTCAATGTTAATACTAAATATAACGGCTTCTATCGCAAACAGGTTAATAGGAGGGGCGATCCTGAGCTGCTCACTATGGGTCCATGGACATTATGTTATGAACCGGGCTACCAGGCTACCGCAACAGATCATACCTTTTCACATGGCATGTCCCCCTTCAAAGCAGTAGATACCGATACCTGGGTGGTACAACGACAGACATCATCCGAAGCTCCTAACTATTTTCTAACAACCGACTTCAAAAATTATAAAGCGTTAACCAATTTATATCCCCAGCAGGAGTACAACTGGCTAACAACAGAGTTGCTGACCTGGAAGCAGCTGGATGGCATTATGAGTCAGGGAATATTGTACAAACCGGAAAACTTTGATCCTAAGAAACAATACCCGGTATTGTTCAATTATTACCAGCAATTCTCCGGCCGTATGTACGAGTATCCTGAACCTGCTTTTATGACAACAAACATAAATATTCCCTGGTTTGTAAGCCGAGGCTACTTGGTATTTACGCCGGACATTCACTTTACTGTAGGCAAATTTGGACAAAGCGCATACAACACATTGGTTTCAGCAGCTCAAATGCTGTCCCGCCTGCCCTATGTTGATGCCAAACACATGGGCTTAAATGGACACAGTGCGGCAGGATATTCTACCAATTATCTGGTAACACATACAGACATTTTTGCAGCAGCTTTGGAAGGTGCTGGCGTTAGCGATATTATAAGTTCTGCACTACAGCTTGGAGGAGATGGGAGAAGCCGACTTGCAGGGTCTGAATATTTACATGGAGGTAGCCTCTGGGAAAAACGGAACGATTATCTGGAGAACTCTCCAATTTTGAATGCCGACAAGGTTACAACACCTCTACTGATCTTTCACAACAAAGGTGATGGCGCGGTGCCTTGGGAACAGGCAGTGGAATTGTTCGTTGCACTCCGTCGTCTGCAAAAACCAGTATGGATGATGCAATATAACAATAACAGCCATGGCGTATCAGGCAAAGATGCAATTGACTTCACCATCCGAGTTACACAGTTTTTTGATCATTATTTAAAAGGTGCTCCACCTCCAATATGGATGACCGAAGGCATTCCGGCTAGATTAAAGGGCATCAAAACCGGTTACGAGCTTGACACAAGCGGTAAAGTCCCGTAGAATATTTATGGCTCTACACATATTTCACCTAACTTACCGCATTGAGGGGCGCCTGCAGTGGTACAAGCAGTCGCGTTTGTAGTAGTGGTATAAAAATATGTTCGGGCCGGAGTATTTGCCATTGGAACGCAAAAACTGGTTGTGATACCAGCAGTGCATCTCCCCGCCCCACCTTGTGTTGTCCTATAGCAATATACCGCGCCAAAAGTCTTGGCCTTAAAAGCCAAGGCACCACCTACTACTGCCAGTACTGTAATAGCAGACAACATAATTTTTACCTTCTGCATAATTACTTGCTTTAAATTATTCCTTTAAAAAATGCATAGTATTTAGCCTCACACGTTAAGAGACCGCCTCCATGTTTTTGCAAACATAGGAGACGGTCTCTTTTAAAATTATAACCTAACTTTTATTACTCGAGAACAACTTCGCCAACCTTAGCACACTGTGGTGCACCTGCAGTGGTACACGCTGCCAAATTTGTAGTAGTTGTATAAAAATATGTTAGGGCAGGAGTATTTGCATTTGAAATATCAAAACTAGTTTGAATTGAGGCAGTACATCTACCTGTTCCTCCTGCAATTGTCTTATAGCAATAATCTACACCAAAAGTCTTAGCTTTAAAAGCCAGGGCGCCACCTACGGCTGCCAATACCGTAATGGCAGATAAGATAATTTTTACTCTTTTCATAATTCAGGTGCTTTTTAAATCAAAAAGCTAAACTTTAATTTATGATCGTGCCTACTCTTTTATAAAGGTTTTCGGCTTCGCCTTTCCCACGTGGACGTATACCAATTGGTCAATAGCTTAGTAAAGTTTTTGCTCAGTTTTCTGCAACTGCTTTTATTTGACTACTGTAAACCTGCCCTATAAATACTTTGCGCAACTTCCGGTCCTTTCCATAAATAGCCGTGTAGGGCACTACCTGTGTTTCAAAATAGTTGGGGAAAAAATTTTTCAGGTCAAGCCCCATTTGAATATTAGGATATTGTCGTACTTTATACTCCTCATAAAAATGCTTCATGTCGCTGAATGGAAAAGAAGTAAACATATAAAATTGTATGTTCTTGAGTTTATCCATCTTTTGGGCAATATCACCCATCTGTGCCCGGCAATAAGGGCAATAGGGGCTAAAGTAAAATAATACTACCGGTTTGCTTACAGGGCTGTTTGCCGTGTTGAAATGGGTCACACTATCGGCAAGCAACAACTCAAAGGCCGGCAGCTCTTTACCCTCCATACCGGTTTTTATGGCCTCCTTGTTGGTACAGCTATAAGTAGCGATCAACACCATAGCAAGCAGTAAATTTTCAAGTATTTTCATAAATAGATAGTTTATGCATTGTTTTATTTTTTTTCCGTAATGCTAAACTGCTTTGGCACGCATGCTTGCAATGGCCGTTTTAAGGCTGTTGGCTGTTCCTGCAGTATAAATGTGGTAAGCTGTATCCCAAACACCAGTGTAATCACCATCGGAAATATTTGATATCGCAGTTCAATAGGTGCCGCTATCACACTAAAGCACATATTACTCAGCCACACAATCAGCATCCACCATAGTATTTTCTGCTGCACCTGTCTGCGGCGCCGCAGGCCGCCCAGGCAGGTAAATGCAACAAAGCCCATAACAAAAAAAAGGTTAATAAAAGCAAACAAGGCGGTAAAATACTGGCTGATTAGGATGTGCCTATCTTTAAAGTACGTAGTTATTTTATTACTTCTCCAGCCAAACCACCGCGCCGTAGCCATCGGTACGCTATCCCTTTGCATATTATAAACCTCCATAAACTGTGGCGGCGGTGCATAATAGCGGATCAGGTTAGGCCACAGGTAACGCCGCGCAAACAACACCGGATGCCGTACTACCAGGTACCGTCCGTAAGCGCCATATAACGACCCCATACTGCCCCAGCGTTGCAAATAAGGGGCAACGCTGTCCTTCCGCCAGGTATAATACATATATTCCAGCAATGGTGATTTAAAGTCCCAGAAATAATACACCCCTATATTGGCATCAGGTCTTTGGGGTAGCCTTCGCATGGAGTCCATATGCCGGTTCACCATCACGTGTAGGGGGCGCAATTTGGCTGGTACGCTTTCTGGCGGGTCAGGGTTGGCATACGCATAACCATACAAAGCATCAGCAGCCAGTAGCCATCCTCCAAATGGTGAGTATTGCCAGGTATTGGTTTCCTGATAATAACTGTAACTGGTGCGGCCTATGAAAACGCCTAGCAATAATATAATACAGCCAATACCCGCTATTTTCATCCAGGCCTTCAACCGCTTAAACATAATGATCAAAATGCTGATCAGCGGGTAAAACAGGGCCGTGTACCTCAGGGTAAATGCGCATAGCAACACAACAGCATGTAAAACCAATAGCCGAGGTCTTGGCGCATACAATATCCACAACACCTGTGTAAACCATAGCAGACTAAAAGCTGTAAATAACGCATCGCTAGATACAAAGTTGCTAATATGTAGCATCAACGGGTTTAATACGCAGCAACCAAACATAATGCGGAAGGCGGTTTTACTTGGGCCCAGCAGGTACCGCACCGTGTACAGCAGATACAGTATGCTGCCTTGCAGAAAAAAGTACTGGAAAGCCGTCAGTGCCAGGTCAGAGCTGGTAAAGCTGCTGAATAGGCGCAGGAATTTGGAGTACCCAATGGCCCAAATATTCACAAATTGATTGCTCTCTGCAGCAGCTATATAGGAATGCGAATCGGGTGGCATAAAGTTTGGGTAAGGGTACAGTATCTTAAAGCAAATAAACTGTATAATAATAGCCGCAGTTGCTATCCATAACAGTAACCGGCTTTCCGGGTCCTGCCATATCCTTTTGTTAAATGGCGTATCAGGTATAGTAGGCATCAACTGCATAAATTATAACTTAAAAACTATGATGTATTTCACCTGGCTCAATAGCTTCATCTGCGTAACTGGCCGATATAGGTTCTTGTCTGCTTTGCTGCACTGTTACACGTTTTTCTTCCAGTCCTTTTTGCCACAACCAGTCCAGTAGTAAAAGAGTAAAAGTGCTCGTAAGCAGTATGGGAAAGGCCTGAAACCTTAAGGCTGCGGAAGAGGCAAAAATGGTGAATCCCGCATTCAATAGCCAGACGCCACCGCCCATCAACACCCCTTTTCGGAATAGGGTGTGCTCCCGAAAGCCTTTTAGCAGCACAAAGCACAGCAGCAGGCAAAGCATTACCACGTTAATGATCCCGGAAAAGATGGGGTAAAACCCCAGCAGCTGCGCCTGAAATGTTTTACTCCGAACTTTCACCTTATTGCTTTTATACCCAAACCATTGCTGGGCTACAGGCTGCACACTGTCCCTACCGGAATTATATGTTTCCAAAAACTCCAGTGGCGGCGCATAGTACTTGTTGACATTCGGCCATAAAAAATATCGTGCATATTGCAAAGGGTATTTGCGGATGATGTATCGCCCATAATCTCCGTACAGCGGCCCCATACTGGCCCATTTGCGCACCTCGCTGGTGCGGCTGTCTTTTTTGAACAAACGCTCGCGGTATACATACAAAGGCAGGCTTGGCGTCCACATATAAGCTGTACTGGCTATCAGCCCTTCTACCGGATGCGTTTTCACATCCCGGCTGCTGTCAAAATACGTTCGTATCATGTTGTCCAATACTTTGAATCTTTGCGGCACCGGCTTTCGGTCTGCGCTATCCACATACCGATAAGCATACATGGCATTATTGGCCATTAGCCAACCACTGAATGGAGAATACTGCCAGGTACCGGTGAGCTTTTTGTACTGGTGCCCGTTGTACAATACAAACAGCCCGCACAGGATAATACCAACTGCGGCACCCGCCATTTTCTGGCCCCATGACTGAGGGGATAATAAAAAGGCTATCAGAGCTATACCCGGGTATATCAGCGCATTATACCGCACCGTAAACGCAGCAAATACCACCAACGCGTGGCATACCATCACTATATTATTGGGCCGGTGCATGATCCATAGCAACAGCGCAAACCAACTGAGACTTAGGGCCACAAAAAGGCCGTCGCTGGATATAAGGTTGGCCAGGCCCAGGAATAAAGGGTTCAACACCATAAATGCCAGCAGCAGGTGTTGCACCCGCCTACTCGGCCGGTTAAAATAAAACAGTGTAAATAGCAAAAACAATGCGCTGCCTTGCAGCAGCAGATATTGAAACGCAGTTAAAACCAGGTCTGAGCTGCCGAATACACTGAACATCCGCAGGAAGCGCCCGTACCCTACCAGGTAAGCATCAATATTCAAATTTTGCTGCGCAATATTCAGGTACACGAATGAATCCCCGTGTATATAGCTGGCATATGGGTAAATGTATTTGAACACACCAAATTGTATCACCATGGCTGCTGCTGCTATCCATAAAATAATCCGGTACTGCCTGTTGCCCCATATAAAGTACCCAAAGGTTTCAGATGGAGTATTAGCTGGTATGTGCGTTGTGATATCCATTGCCCTAATATCTAGGTTGAGTAATTATAACTGTTCCGTATTTGCCGGTACTTTAACAGCAGCAGGCAATCGTACATGATGGTTAAACAGAGAATACTTCAATATACAAAACACCGTCCGCACCCCATCCTTCCACCCTATCTTCTTACCTTCCTTATACGTTCTGCCGTAATAAGAGATTCCCACCTCATATATCCGCAGATCAGGTATTTGCGCAATTTTCACCGTTACCTCCGGCTCAAATCCAAACCGTTTTTCTTGCAAGTATATTTGTTGTATAAGGCTTGTTCTGAAAACCTTATAACAGGTTTCCATATCAGTCAAATTCAGATTACAAAACATGTTGGATAAAAAGGTCAGCAACCGGTTGCCTATGGTATGCCAGAAAAAAAGTATCCGGTGTGCATTTCCACCCATAAACCGGGATCCATACACCACATCAGCAAAGCCGTTTACAATAGGCTTTAACAGGGTGTTGTATTCATCCGGGTCATATTCCAAATCCGCATCCTGCACCACAATGTATTCACCAGTAGCATGAGCTATTCCCGTATGTATGGCCGCCCCTTTTCCCTGGTTAACAGTATGTTTTAGATACCGGATAGGAAATGCCGGGTTGTTCAACATATATTGCTGTATCACCTGCTCCGTATCATCCTTGGAGCAGTCATTCACCAAAATCACTTCCTTCTCAATATTCCGTATCAGAAAAACATCCTTTACTTTGTCCAGGATAAGATGAATGGTCCTGGCTTCATTATAGGCAGGAATAATAATGGATAACTTCTTAATGGCCACCGGTATTTGTTGCCCGTTAACGGCCGGCGGCACCTCGGTTCCTGTCCTAACCACCGTATTGCTGGCAGGCATAGGCGCTGGTGGGTCTATCTGACTGGGAATTATGTCCATTTGTTCAATATTTTTAGTATGTTTTAAACACAGCAGGTATCACGCCTGCAATGGGTATGTTAGCTTCTCCGGGTGCAGGATCCGCGCTAAAAAGTAGATCACGCCGCTGCAGCCTGTCATAAGATCCGCCGTAGGTATAATATCAATCGCATCTGTTATCCAGTAACAGCTTGTTGTATCCTGCTGCTTACGCAAATGTGTCAAAGCGCCGGCTATCCGTACAGCCTTTTTGTTCCATTCATCTTCTTTAAACACACGCCCGGCTTCCAAGTAAAGTTCTCCCAGCCCGGTTATGCCCCAGGCATGGCTTAGATTCCGGTCCAATACAAACGGGCTGTAATTGGCTAAAGCGCCGGTGGCTATTGTCTTATAAACCGGATCTTTAATCAGTTCATACGCTTTAATAAAAGTCAACGTTATACCGGCTATGCCTATATGCTCCCAAAGGTGCGCCTGTTTGTTAATGGAGTTTACTGGCCAGCTATATGTCTGCTTATGTACATGCGCCTGTTGCTGTAACCACGCTAAAGCTTTAACGGCTGCATGGGTAATATTCTCATCCTTTAACCGGGCGGCGGCCATTAACAAAAAGTAAGTAATACCGGCAATACCTTGCGCCAAACCTGTAATGGTGGCATAGCCTCCCTTCCCATCATTCAAAGGCACTACCCAGGCCCCATTCTTTTGTTGCTGTTGTAACAGCAGCATACAATGTTGCTGCAACTGTTCCATCCCAAATGGCTCCGGCAGCAGGTGCAGGCAATGCAACAGGGCCAGCCCCTGCCCTGCCGCTCCGCTCACCAGGTTCAGCTCCTCCGGTGCGCGCTCCAGGCATTGCCTGATAAGGGAAATGTTGGAGGCCGTATTTTCCAGCAATACCGCATCTATACTAGCCGCCAGCATTAATGCTACCCCGGCACTACCGAGATAAAGCCCAGCTGGCATGGTCTGTACATCTTGCAGATAGCCTGTTTTAAGAAAATTTATATTATACGCATAGTATTGGCGGATGGTATCGTCTATAGGTATCCCTGCTCTTGCAAGCTGGCTTATTAAGTATAAAGGGCCTGTTACACCTTCATAAAATCCGGGGTATATGGAGTAAGCCGTTAACGGATTACCCGTCTGTTGATTTACCTGTATGGTTTTTGAAACCCATAACCCTTCCTCAGTAGCCATCCGCTCACAAATAATACCACGCAGCCCTTGTTGTATAACATCCGCCATGGTTGCCGCAGGTATTAAAATATCCTCAGCGGGTAACTGGGTTGGTAAACGATCCTGCTTATTCCGGTAACGCTGTACGGTTTCCCTGATCACGGCGAAAGTGGGCCTCTGCCGGGCATCCGTTTGCAGGCAATCAGCTATCAGGTTAGCCATTTCCCGGTCTTTAATAAAAAAGTATAAATGTTCTTTCAACAGTTCGGTATCTGCCGCCTCAAATTTTAAAGGTGATAAGCAGGTAAAGAAAACGATCATCAAAGCACCCAGTCCATAAATGTCTTCTTTTACCGTAGGCACAGGCCGCGTATTTTGCTCCGGCGGCATAAAGCCCAGTGTGGTAAATATATAGGGTGGGTTAGGTATTTGTTCATTAATAGAATAAGTAAGTTCAAGGTCTATGATGTGTAGTTTTTGCTTGTTGTTGAAAATAAAATTGGCAGGGGTAAGATCCCGGTGCACATATCCCCGTTCATGCAACCGCCCAACAACATCTAATACCTGTAGTAAATAATCCAGCAATAATACCCGCTGCTGCCGGGCTAAATTGATCCAGCTGTTCCCAGCATATATATTCATTATTTTCTGGTCCAGGGATTCCCCTTCAATAAACTCCATCATCACATACAGATCCCCGTTCTCTTTAAAATGGTCCAGTATTTTAGGTATGGGTACGCTATTACCTAAGTCATTATGTACTTTTATCTGCCACTCCAGCCGGTCCTGTATATCACGGCCAAATCCATCTGAGAACATATGTTTTTTACCTTCCTTTACCAGGCAGGGTTTAGCCCAGAACCATTTTTTCAGGTACATGCCTTTTATTACCCTTCCCTTCACATCATGTTTTAGAACAGCTACCGGTTTTATGTAATCATTCAGTAATGGCTTTTCTATCCGTACGCTATAAGGTTTAATAGGGTCAAATGGCCAGCTGATGCCTACCGGCAGTGTAAAGGGTACGGAATAACTGTCCGGTATCAGTTGTCCCTGCTGGTCATAAATATATTCGCATGAATTACCATCAGGTCCTGGCTGCAGCACTGGCGTCCAGCCTCCATACCGCGCATGTACCACAGTGCCCAAATGGATAGCAGTGGGTATATCCGGTCCTTTAAATTCCGCAGTTATTGCCAGTAATCGCTGTGCAAGTGCCAGCGCCTGCATTTCATTTTCAGGATAAATGCATACGGCTTTTCCTAGTAACGTATATCCATACATACCACCTAACAAACCATCACAGGCCACTTCATTAACAGGGATTTTAAACGGTACCTGTTGTTGTATCAGTTCCGGTACAAGCTTAGCCAGTAACGCCGGTATTTGAGTTTTAATAACAGCAATATGTAATATCCAGCCTTGTACTTGGGTAAGGGTACCTGCCTGCAAATAATATTCACTGCTGGTATAGGTCAGGCCATATGCTTGTAATATGTTACTGTAATCGTCCGAAGCGGGTAATATTTCCGGGGTTTGAGGTATGGTTGTGCTTAACTCAGTTTCCATTATTTTTTCTGGCAACATATCAGGCTGTTTACAGGTCGATCAACAAATTGTTAACTCACAACCGGTACTGCCTCCTCCAAATAAAAGGAGGCAGCCCGGTGATACAATTCAAAAGGCAAACTATAAATGCAGTGCAGAATGGAAATTAACCTGGCAAAGCAGTCTTTCCCTGCACCAAAATTGGAGTAAACATCATCAGCATATCAAAGGTTATAATGAGTAATTATCATTTCAAACATGGTTAAACAGATTTGATCGGGTCATTCATTGCTTTGTAAAGATGCGCTACATTGGTAGATGTTGCGGTAGCCCAATAGGTCATTTTAAGTGGAAAATCAGCCCAATCAAAGTGCCAGCCTTCGCTCTTATGAAGCGCCACAAACACTTGGCATTAAATACTTTTTGAAGATCTGGATCGGTTAGCTAGAGTAACAAACTATTTATAGGTATAACTATTCACCAATTATGCATCAACTAAAGCATTTTGGCCCTTCATAAAAAAATTCACCATTTACATTTGATTAACCCGATCTTTTAAACTAATTGCCTATTCTTGCATAGGATTTATTTGAGATTGCTCTCCTATCTCTCTCTTTAGGTTTGCATCTCTCTTGAATACCGCTCCATATTTGGGGCAGTTTTTCATTTAACCAATTGCTCCGGATCCTCTAGGCGCTCCTGCATCAGCATCTGTTAACACCTTAAATTATTTGCATAGGGCCTCATTGATTTTTACTAGCGAACCTCTTTATGGGCGTCCGCCTTCCGTGGGCTAATATAGTCCGTAATCTTCTCTAATATTCTACTAGTGGGGAACACCAACTCAGCTGCATTAAGTCTACTCAGAAAGACCGATCCCAGGAATAAGGGAATATATAATCGTACCTCCCAAAGGATGGTAAAAAAAACAACGAAAATACTGTACGGCAAGCTAACAATATGATACAGTATAATTAACCGTTTATTCTCTGCGGTTAAAGACATGGAAAAAGATAAATAAAAGAACAGGGCCCAAAAAAGAAGTCCCATATTATTCTCAATCCTGGTATAGTCTCCTGCTCCCCCGCTGAACATTCTTTCCTCACCAGAAGGTTCTTTAATAAAAATTGCAAGAGCAAGGAAGGTCACCAAAAAGCTTAACGAAATAAAGGTGATCGCGTATAACGATTTTTCTGAAACCCCCATTTTACAAATAATTAAAACAATAAGAAGTGATACTGTTAAAGCAGACGACTCTCTGTTCAGGGTAAAAACAATCACCAGTAAGCAAAGGATTATTAATGAAAAATGATAATTCTGGTGAAAATATTTAAGAAAAACATATATAATGAGTAACTCCAGAAAATAACTAGATATATCGTAGGGGTAGATGGCAAACTGTGATACATTTATTAGTATAGGTACAAAAAAGATGAGGATATTCCTTTCAGAGCTAGTGAACGAGAAATCTCGGTGGTAAAACAATAACACCAACATAATGGAGGTCAATGCAAGAAAAAAAGTATTCAGGTAAAAAAAAGACCGGTAAAAATTATTTGAACCCTTGGGGTCCATAAATAATACCTGCCTGTTAGCCTTGGGATCAGGATAATGGGCGTCCATAAACCGGTTTAATCTTATCAGCAATTCTTTGCTTAAGATCCGGTACTTAAATACACCTCTGTCAAATGCATGTGTAAAGGTTGCTTCTGAATAATATCCCGAGTTGTAATTGGAGGTAAATCCGAAATAAACAATATAACTGCTTAAAAAAGATATAAGCACAGCCACTATTATTGAAAAGATGATCTGGTAGCGCATTTTAAAACTTTTAATATTTACAGATACTGATTACTTCCTTCATTTTTTGTATGGTCCGTACATACACATCTTCCATTAACAGGTGAGAGAACTCTCCATTACGCCCAATACTGTAAAGCCCTTTCACTCCGCTGGTTTTTATAAACTGCCGTCGTAAAGGCTCATATTGTTTATAATAAATGGGGTAAGCAAATTTTACTCTCAGCACTTTATAGCCAAGCAAACATTTACGGATGCCTGGAATAATTTCAGATAGCTGGATTAATACAGCATTATACCAATCTTCGTCTGGCAGGTCCCAGCTGTTATCCCCCGGTTTGCATCCGATGTCAGCCGTTATAACAGACTTTCCAGGTGGGCTCACCCAGGGCATGGAATAAGAAGGCTCTGTTAGGCGAAAAAAAGAGTATCTATCTTCTGGCGTCCATAATGTGGCATCAGGTAATATCCGCTTTCCTTCACACATAATGGTAACACATATCATTCCGCTATATTGAAAATGGTAAAGGTAACTAAGGTCGTTGGCACCATCGATCAACTGGGAGAGAATATTCACGGGAGCAGTACTGATCACTACAGATGTAGGGATGATGTTTTCATTAACCTCTACTCCTTTCACGCCGTCACTTCCAACAATAATACGGCTTACGTCCGCATTTAACTGTATATGATCATTCACTTCTGCTGCAAGCCGTTCACTCAGCATTTTTATGCCTTCATTAGGGTACACATGCCATACGTTCCAGCTTTCCGGTAGTTCCCGACAATAACCAATGGCAATGGCCTTACCGGTAAATAGTCCTCCTAATTTTAAATAGATGGTCCGGAAAATACCGGGCAATTTATCCCCCACATCAGCGGCCAGGGTATGGGCAGGGCTGCCAGTCAGGCCTTCTATTAAAGGAATAGCCACCTCAGTCGCAAAAGCCTTTCCATATTCCTGGATAAATCTCTCCTGCAGGTTCTCATGCCTGCGGAGCAAAGGAAAGCGCAATCGGCTTCTTAGTGCGTCTATCAGGTATTTTTTATTCCCTAAAAGGCCAAAGGGGTAACTCCGGAGTCGGCCATTCAGCCAAATGCTTTCCCCAAAATAGAGCACGTCCCTGCATTGATCTGTTATACCCAGTTTCCTTGCAAGCCGGTTAGTAATAATATGTGTTCCCAAATCATATTTGAATCCCTGCTCATCAGTAAAGGTTTGCGCAAGCCCTCCAATATTTTTTCCTCCTTCAAATAGAACAAATGGGATCTTATTCCGCTTTAGCTCTTTAGCAGCCACCAGGCCGGCAAAACCTCCTCCTATGATCACTACGGGATCTGTTGTTAATGCTCCAGCTGTTTTAGGCATATTTATAATACTTAAATGGCTGTACTGGAAAATAAGTTCTTAATATAACTCAGCACTATCCGCGCCAGTCCGCGGGAAAGCACTTCATCTAATGCATTTATAAATGTGTTAACTTCATCTGCAGTTATAATAAGTGGGGGCTCAATGCGGATAACATTCCTGTTATATTCAGTAAAACCCACAAGTATCTGGTGATCCCGAAGCAAAATGCTCCCTACAAAACCACACAAGCTTCCTTTTAATTTTTCATCCAATGTGGAAATGATCTTCTCCAGATGTAAAGGCATAGCATGGCTGAAATCATGAAATTCAATGCCTACCATTAAACCAATCCCTCTTATTTCTTTTATAATGGTTGCATGTTTTCTTTGTAACGCATTTAGAAGTTCCAGCAGCAGTGTACCCATTTTTTCACTGTTTTCTATCAATCCTTCATCATATAAGATATTGAGCGTTTCAATAGCCGTACAGCAGGCTTCGCCCATTCCGGAAAAGGTTGCAGGCCCATGTATCAGTGCCAGTTTAGGAGTTCCATATGCGGTCATATGCAGAGGTCTCCTGGATATGGTTGCACTAATAGCGGTTTTACCGCCACCTAAAGACTTCGCCAACGTAACAATATCAGGTACAGTATTATTATGCTCAAATGCAAAAAATTGCCCGGTTCTTCCCACTCCGCACTGTACTTCGTCCGCTATCCAGATCACATTATATTTAGTGCATAAGTACCGCACTTTGTGCCAATATTCCGCAGGTGCAGTAATAATTCCGGCGCCCCCCTGTATGGTTTCCAGTATCAGGATACCAACAGACGGATCACTGTTAAATAACTGTTCAAGCACCACTATATCACCAAAGGGTACTTTAACCGTATTTTTCAACAACTGAAAAGAAGATGCATAGAATGCAGAATCTGTAACCGACAATGCGCCTCGCGATTTTCCGTGAAAAGAAGATCCGGCATATGCGATCGTTGATCTGGAAGGTCCCTGTACTTTTTCCGCCAGTTTAAGGGCCGCTTCAACAGCCTCTGATCCACTGGTGCCAAAAAATACCATATCCAGGTTCTCAGGTGCAATAGCCGACAGATTTTTCGCAAGCACTGAGGCATACTGCGAAATAAACGCCATAGCAATCTCATGCCGCTTCTCTTTCTGAAACTGGCTGCGGACAGCCAAAATACGGGAGTGATTGTGACCAAGCGCCAGGGCGCCAAAACAACCAAAAAGATCCATGATTTTATGACCGAAACGGTCATAATAATACATTCCCTCTGCATGATCTATCAGTATTTTATGAAAACCAAGCAATTTCATATAATGATACTGTGCTGGGTTTATGTGGGTACAGAACAGCCGGGCATTTGCTTGCTGTGTCAGATGTTTGGCATCTTCTACTGCAAGTAGTTTAGGTTTAAGCATAAGGGAAGCTTAATGATGATTGCGTGCAGAATATAATAGGTATGCAATAGGGCTTATCCGCGCTTACTTTGCAGGCTATAGGTTGTGGTGATATTTATACAATTTACACTGCTAAGTTCGTTCAAATCGCTGGCTCAAAGGTGTCCATTCCGGTCAATCCCCGTAGAAAATAGGCTCAGCTCCGCTCCACCAACTTCTATAAAAAAATTGATTTTGGTCAATCTCATCATATCAATATCTTACTTAAATTGCAACCTTCAAATCAACCATAACCTTAAAAACAATGAAGAACCTTACACCAGAACAGGAAACAATCAAAGAAGCAGTCCTGGGCGATATTCTCCAGGCGCTCTTACAGCAAAACGCGTTAACACCATTCTTACTCCGAAGCCGCCAGATCGTAAGTATCTTCCGCGTCTCTCCCCAGCACTTATGCTGGATGCGCGAAAACGGTATAGTACCTGTCGTAAAAGAAGGCCGCAGTTTTCTTTACAATCCAATGGACGTTTTCGGAATATTAGCTGATCAAACCCTCAATTAATCGCAAAAACAAAATGAATTTTATTACGCATGTTAATAGTTTCTTTATGCACCAGCATAAGGAACAGCAGCTTACTGCTACCCATATCAGCCTGTATATGGCCCTGTTTCAGTATTGGAACTATCATCGCTTCCCGCCAACCTTTACATTGTACCGTAATTCGCTCATGCGCTTAAGCGGCATTGGCTCCAGAAGCACCTACCTCAAATGTCTCAAAGAATTGCACAATCAAGGCTACTTACAGTACCACCCGGCTAAAAATACCAACCGCCCCAGTGTAAGCATGTTCACATTAGATGTTATCACAGCAAAGGAAAAAACAGAGCAGGGCCCGGTAAAAAGTGGGCCCGGTCCCGGCGCAGATATGGACATCCTCCAGCTCAAAATTGGTTCCCTCCCCGGCCCGGATGTGGATCCCTTTAATAAAACAGTATCAAACAGGGTAAACAGGGAGAGTCAAACCCTCCCGCCCGCACAGGAACAGGTACTCCTTTATTTTCAGCAGGTCAGTTATCCGGAACAGGAAGCCTTTAAATTCTTTGCGCATTACCAGGCCAATGGCTGGATGCTGGGCGGTAGAACGCCCATTGTAAATTGGCAGGCAGCCGCAGATAAATGGATGAGGAATGAAAACAAAATAAAAAACAACAACCATGCAAACAACAGCCACACCCCGCAAAACAAAGACTATGACAAACCCTTCTGAGTACTGGCAGCCATTGCAAACCGTCATAAAAAAAGGTAAAGAAATGTATGGCTCCGCTTTTAACATCACAGAAGATGACCAGCCCACAGTGTTGAAACTCTTATACTGGTTCCTGGAAGATAAACAACAGGCTGCAGCACATAACATCTGCCTGCAAAAAGGCCTTCTTCTATGCGGCCCCATAGGCTGCGGTAAAACAGCCCTTATGCAGGTGATGCGCAGTTTATGTCGTCCTGAATGGCGGTTCCTGGTCATCCCCTGCCACCGCCTGGCGCTCGATTTTGCGCTCGAAGGTCATGCTGTGGTAGAGCGTTACACCACCCAGCCAGTTAATAGTAAGTCTAAGCCGCTTACAATTTGTTTTGACGACCTGGGTTTTGAGCCCAACACAGCTCATTATGGTAACAACTGCAACATCATGTCGCAAATCCTGCCCCTGCGGTATGAGCTGTTTCTTGAATGTGGTACACTCACCCATCTCACCACTAATCTCAATGCACTGGAAATAGAAGAACGTTATGGTAACCGTATCCGCAGCCGCATGCGCCAGATGTTTAACATCATCGCCTTTCCAAAAAACAGTACAGACAAGCGTAAATAAGTGTGCCACACCTTCCCGGTGTGGCACACATCCCCTTCGCTCTGATCAATTGCTATCACGCAGCTTTCGCATTCCCCGCAGCAGGTGGTGGCGCTGCCGGCACATCCACCTGCACAATGGCAAGTGCGTTATGCCGCCCGCTGTTCAGCGGGTAAAACTTGCCGTTCACCTGCTGGTAATAACGCACACCCAGCGCCAGGAACAATGGCAGTGTACTGTTGGCTGTCACCGCATTGTTCAGGCTAATAGCAGCCTCCAGCTGATCGCCGTACACCAGCTCCGCCGTAGCGCTGTTAGCGCCAATATGCACGCTGTTGTCAAAATCGATCTCAGCACCAGCGCTTACCACGCTGAAATGCGTGGCGCCTGCAGGGGCCTTCAGCATGCTTTTGGGCACAAACGGCGTAATGTCCACCTTAAGCGTTCCGGCCGCACGGTCCACGGTGGCAGTATACGGCGCAAAGAATACAGTGGTCAGTTTGGCATCGCCGTTAAAGTCAAAACCGCGTATCAGCAAAAGGTTGCCGTCCGTTACGGTACGTTGTCCGCGGTCGTTCAAAGGGTCAGCTTTGATCACCTTCGACATTCCCTTAGCCAGCCTGCTGGTAAGTTTACCATCACTGGCATTGTTAGCCAGTATGCGCAGGGAATCAGTCAGCAGTTTGCCGGCCCGGCCGGCCCTTTCAAATTCAGCCATGTTTTCCCGGGTGCGTTCAAAAGCAGGGTCAGTGGCAATACGTTTACTCATGTTACTGGGCATAAAAATTGGTTTTAAAGTTTATTGAAGTACAGCGTGTTCAGGCACACACCGTTTAAGCCCTGATCGCACAAAACAAGCCACCAGTATTAATTACAGCGCTGTGATAGGAGCTTTGTTTGTTCGACAGTGCAATGATAAAACCATCCGCAGAACAGGAAAAACGAAATGAGCGTTTTTATCACTTTATATCACATTTGATCACTTTTGGCGTTTTTTATCACTTTTTATCACTTTTGGCACTTGTTATTATCCATGAAAAAAAGTATACCGCAACGGCGTTTTATTTACACTAAAGACGTGGAAAACATCACAGGCAAAAGCGCGCAAACCGCCCGCCGCCTGCTAAAGGAGATCCGTGAAAAACTGGGCAAAGGCGAAGAAGACCTGGTGACCGCAGCCGAGTTTTGCGCCTGCACCGGCATTACGGAAGAAGAACTGGCCCCTTTCCTGGAAAACTAAAGTCATGAGCAATTGGTATGAAACAGGCCGTTTATTCGGGCGTTATTCGGCTGCAACTCGTGCGCAATTCGGGTCAGCCCTTTCTCATTAAACACAATAGGAATATTTTAAACCTATTGATACTAACATGATTTTTGTATTATCAAAACAGTTATTTTCACCACCATTTTTTAAATATTTGTTAACACTATAAACCCAAACTATCCGCAACATGGAAACCGTTATTGCACAGATAGATGACATCTATTCGATTTCCAACCAGGCAAAAAAAGCCCTCAGCGAACGCTTTTTGTGCGACACCTTCTCCCCAAAAATAACCTTGTTAAAAGAAAACGAGATCTGTGAGTACGCTTACTTTGTGGTCAGCGGCCTGCTGCGCCGCTTTTACATACAGGATGATAAAGAGGTCACCTGTACCTTTATAAAGAAAAACCAATGGGCCATTTCCCCGTACAGTTTTTATCATCAGGAACCCGGCCATGATTATATCGAAACCATCACAGAAACACAGGTGGTGTATATCAGCTTCCAGGATGTACAGGAGCTGTGTGCCAGCTTTCCGGAGCTGTATATCGTCGATAACCACTACCTCCGTAGCATGATCATACAAACCATTACACATAGCCGCCTCCTGCGCCTGAAAGCAAAAGATCGCCTGGCTCTTTTTATGAAAGCCCATGCTGATCTGTTCAGCATCGCGCCTCAAAAACATATCGCCTCCTTCCTGGGGCTGGCGGAGGAAACATTAAGCAGGAGAAGAGGAAAATAAGAACAGCTTGGTGTGATTTTCACACGATCATTCCCCAATTAAAATAATGTAGTTTTTAAATAGAAAAATGGAACCCTGCAGAAACAGCAATCTCTACCTTTACACGGAAAATTGATCTTTAAAAAATCAACCATTCTGCGTATGAGTTCCACTATCTCCAAACAGGAAGTCCCCTCTATACCTCCGAAAATCGGGCAGCGGTTTAAGCTCACAGTTTATTGTGTGGCAATAGTTGGCGGCCTGTTATTCGGGTATAATACAGGTATTATTGCAGGCGCCATTCCTTACATCAGCGCTTATTTTAACCTGGAGGGCTGGGCGCTCGGTTGGGCCGTGGGTTGCATGTTAATTGGCTGCGCAGTAGGCTCCTTAATCGCCGGTGTACTGGCCGATAAATTTGGACGGAGTAAAATATTGATCGCATGCGCCGTCTTTTTTGTAGTTACAGGTTTAGCTGCCATTGTATCTCAGCAGCTGTATGCATTTACGTGGTCTCGTATCATTGGTGGGTTGGGGGTAGGAGCAATCGCATTATTATCTCCTTTGTATCTTTCTGAATTAGCGCCACCCTCCTTAAAAGGCACCCTCATAGCCAGTTACCAGTCAGCTATTATAACCGGTATTTTACTGGCCTATTTTTCCTGTAGCTCCTTATATGGCACCGGGCCAAATAACTGGAGCTGGATGCTGGCTTCACAGCTCGCCTTCCCGGTATTGTTTGGGCTCCTGGTATACAGGCTGCCGGAAATGCCTTATGATGCAGTAAAGGGTATCGTGGTATCAACGAAGCATGATGGAAAAGTTTTTTTTAAAATGGAGCCCATTCCTTTTAAAGACCTTTTTTCCCCGCCTTACAGCCAGCTGTTGTTTATCGGTATCCTGGTAGCAGTATGCCAGCAGGTTACAGGCATTAATGTGGTCCTGTATTATGCCCCGCTGATCTTTAAGGAATTGGGCGCCGATGCAGCGGTAGCATTCCGGCAAACCATCTTTATAGGAGTAATAACACTGGCAGCAGCCGTTGTAATAATCTTTGTGGCTGATAAAATGAACAGAAAAAATGTTATGTTATGCGGCATTTCGCTCATGGGCGGTCTGTTAGCCATACTGGCAGTTTGTTTCCGGAATGGATATGTCTTTGGTAGTTTCTTATTCCTGCTTTTGTATGTGGCGGCCTTTAGCTGCACCCTGGGTACGGTTACCTGGTTATACCTCACGGAGATCTTTCCCGGTATCATCCGCGGGAGGGCCATGTCCATAGCTATTCTTGCCTTATGGCTGGCAGATTTTGCCGTTAGCGCCAGCTTTCCTGCAATGAACAAATACATGGGCATGCCCGTTACGCTGCTCTGTTATCTCACTATATGTATAATTTTTACACTGCTCATATACATTAAAGTACAGGAAACAAAAGATCATTCAGCAGGGGGAACATCAAAGCCCGTTTAAGGCAGCTCTCATTCATTTATCCGCAAACAGCTTACGGTACTGTAGTGGCGTAAGCTGTTTTATTTTCCTGAACTGCTTGTGAAAGTTAGCCATGGTATTATACCCGCTTTCATAACAAATATCCAGCACCGTTTTTTGTGTTTCCCGCAGCAGGTTACAGGCATACCCGATGCGTACCTCGTTCAGGAAATCAATATACGTTTTCTTGGTGCAGCGTTTAAAGTAATTACAGAACGCAGGTACGCTCATACACGCCACGTGCGCCGCCTGTGAAACGGTAATAGGGTCGCGGAAAGTATCAATGGTAAATTGAAAAACCCGGTCCAGTTTATCCCGGTCTTTATGTTGAAAAGAGTTAACAGTTTGGGTAGATACCGTAACATAGTCAGGTTGTGTAGCCATAATTTCCAGGCATTCCCCCAGCAGCAGGATCCGTTTAAACCCGCTGGTATATTCCAGCGCTTTTACCAGCGGCGCCAGCTTTTCTTTAACAGGTGTTTGCATTTTTAGCCCCTGGAACGATTTGTCCAGTAGTTGCCGTATGTATTTACTCTCCGGTAATTGTAAAAAGTATTCACCCCAGAAGTCCTCTTTAAACTGCACCACCACTGCACTGGTCACCATATCAGGCTCCCATTTCTGAAAAGTATGCGGCAGGTTCGATCCCAGGAAATAAATATCACCGGTTTCAAACATCTCTACTTGATTCCCCACAAAACTCTGCCCTGCCCCCTCCGTGAACAGGATCAGCTCATACTCAATATGCTGATGCCACCCCACCTCAAAATGAGGCGTGCGGAATGTTTTCGCCACAAACGACGTGCTTTCATCCAGGGGCAATTTTTGTAACGCGGGACGCATGAGACAATGTGTAGATCTATACCGTTTTTAGCAATTTAGCAAAATTTAGCATACCCCATCAATTAAAATAATTTAGTTTTTGAATAGGAAAATGGAATACCTCCCCTCCGCAATCGCTTACTTTCGTAAAAGAAAATGTATGTTGGTAGTACATTTCTATGTTAAGTACGTATTAGCATATTAGTACATTAGCACATTCCACAGTATGAATACAGTCTCCACATTACCGCCGGTAGCCCCGGTAGTTAATCCTTCAACCCCGGTAAATAATAGCTTCATCATTACCGTAAGCAGCGTTGCCGCATTAGGTGGCCTCCTCTTCGGCTACGATACCGCTATTATCTCCGGCGCCATCCCTTACATCACCGCTTATTTTAAGCTGGATGAATATACCCTGGGCTGGGCCGTCAGCGTTATCCTGGTGGGCTGCGCCATAGGCGCACTAGCCGCAGGCGCGTTAGCAGATAAATACGGCCGCCGCACAGTATTAATTACCTGTGCTATCCTGTTTGCTATTTCCGGCATCGGTGCAGGTCTGTCCCATCAGTTATATCTACTCATACTCTCGCGCCTCATAGGCGGTTTAGGCGTAGGCGCTGCCGCCATGGTATCGCCCATGTACATTGCCGAAATAGCCCCAGCAGCCTGGCGTGGCAGGCTGGTAGCCTGTTACCAGCTGGCCATTGTGTTCGGCATCCTGCTCGCCTACTTCTCTAACTATTTATTAGATGCTACCGGTCCTGATAACTGGCGCTGGATGTTTGCCTCACAGGCCGCCCCCTCCCTCCTGTTCTTGTTCTTATTATTAGCTGTACCGGAAACCCCGCGCTGGCTCATGAAACAGGGCCGTAAAAAAGAAGCCATCGACATACTTAACAAAACATCCGGCAGCGCTGCAGCAATTACCGAAATAGCCGCCATTGAAAATAGCTTTCAGCAGGAAACACATGCCCCGCTCAAACTTATTTTTACAAAAACCTACCGCCCGGTATTATTCATCGGCATCCTGGTAGCCGTATTCCAGCAGGTTACCGGCATCAATGCCATCCTGTATTATGCCCCGGTGATCTTTAAAGAAATGGGCATGGATACTTCTTCCTCCATGTTACAGACCATTGGCATCGGTGTGGTAAATGTTATCTCTACCTTCATTGCCATTGGCCTGGTAGATAAAGTAGGCCGCAAAAAGTTCCTGCTGGCCGGCAGCTGTATCATGGGTATTTCACTCATCGTGGTAGCTACCTGTTTCCAGTATAAATACTTCCACAACTACATCGTACTCATTGGTATGCTGGCCTATGTAGGCGCTTTCGGCTGCACCCTGGGCGCCGTTACCTGGGTGTATCTCTCCGAGATCTTTCCCAACCGCATCCGCGGTCTCGCCATGTCCATAGCTACCTTAGCGTTATGGCTGGCGGATTTTATCATTGCCGGCAGTTTCCCCGTTATGACCAAACACCTTGGCACGCCCCTCACCCTTTTCTGTTATGCTGTTTTATGTGCAATTGCATTTTTCTATATGCTCTTAAAAGTGAAAGAAACCAAGGGTCGCTCCCTTGAGGAAATAGAGCACCTGTTTATTAAACCTTTCTAAAACTTCAAAACATGATCACTCCCGAAAATATCAAACAGTACCAGGACCAGGGTTACCTGGTCATACCAAACCTATTGTCACAAACAGACATTGCCAACCTGAAAAAAGAAACCGCCGCCATCTTCCGCGGACACCGCGGACATATAGATGGTATGGTAGACGTAGATGATAACGAACCCGATGAAGACGTGCTCAAAAAATATGTGGCCATCCACTTCCCGCACAAGATCTCAAAGGTCATCCACAACTCATTGTTTAACCGCAACATCGTGGAGATCCTTACAAAGATCGTGAGCCCCAACATGAAATGCATGCAGTCCATGCTCTTTGTAAAATCTCCCGGGAAAGCCGGCCAGTCCTGGCACCAGGATGAATACTACATCCCTACCCGCGATAGGTCCCTCGTCGGCGTATGGATCGCCATCGACGATGCCTCCGTGGAAAACGGTTGCCTCTGGATCATTCCCGGCCGCCCCGGTTATATTATGCCCCGCGTAAAGAACAGCTCACCGGAATATGCCGATGTAGATACCATAGATGTATCCCAATACGAAAAGAACAAGATCCCGGTAGAAGTAAAAGCCGGCTCCGTAGTGTTCTTCAACGGTTACACCCTGCACTGCTCTTTGCGCAACAAAACAAAAGATCACTTCCGCACCGCATTGGTCAATCACTACATGAGCGCGGAATCCATGCTGCCCTGGGATCAGGACGGCCACCTGCCACCCACAGAAGACCTCCGTGATATTGTGCTGGTAGCCGGCCACGATCCCTATGCTCATAAAGGCACCGTAGATGCCAACAAACCCTACCTCCGCCCCGAAGTACTTAAAATCAAAACTGAATTATAATGGCTTTGCAAGTACTTTTCTTTTGCCCCCGCTGGGGAAGCGAACATATGCCCTGGGAAGATTTTTGCCACAACGTAAAACAGGAAGGTTACGATGGTATTGAATATGCTATTGCATCCGATACCTCTCCTAAAGAGCTGGATAACGCCTGGAACGCTGCAGTTAAAAACAGCCTGGTCATTCTTCCCCAGCATTTTGATACCTACACCGCCAATTTTACGGAGCATTATGATCTTTATTGTAACTGGCTGTTAAGGATCAGGGCTTACCAACCGTTTAAAGTGAATTCTCAAACCGGCAAAGACTTCTTCAGCTTTGAACAGAACAAAGTGCTCATTGAAGCCGCTGCCGCCAGCGGTTTGCAGGTGCTGCACGAAACGCACCGCAATAAGTTCTCCTTTGCCGCCCATATCACCAAAGCCTACCTGGAAAAGATCCCGGATCTGCGGCTCACACTGGATGCCTCCCATTGGGTAAATGTAGCAGAGTCTTTCCTGGATGATCAGCCCTCCGCCATGCAGCTGGCCATTGAAAGAACAGAGCACATCCACGCCCGTGTAGGTTACCCGGAAGGCCCCCAGGTACCCGATCCCCGCGCCCCGGAATGGCAGGAGGCGCTGAACAAACACCTCTCCTGGTGGGATCAGGTAGTGCAGCTTAAAGAACAGCAGTCGCCCAACGCTCAGCTTACCATTAGCCCGGAGTTTGGTCCCTTCCCTTACATGGTGCACAATCCCGTTACCGGCCAGCCCATAGCCAACCAATGGGAGGTGAACAGTTACATCATGCACTTATTAAAGAACAGATACAACTACAAAAATGAAGTGTCTTTTAAAGCCAGTATGGCTCCTCCTGCTATGTAATATAGCGGTCCACGTTATGGCACAACCCCTTGCCATTAAAAATGATAAACACATCCCTGTACCTGCCTATAAGAACGCCAGCCTGCCAACTGCCAAACGGGTAGCCGACCTGCTTCCTCGTATGACGCTGGAGGAAAAAATAGCCCAGGTACGCAGCATGCACTTTGGCCGCCCCATTATAGACAATGCCATGCAGGCCAATGCCTTTAAAATGGATTCCATGTTCCGTTACGGCATCGGCATGATGAACCCCGATTTTAAGGCCACTGCAGCAAACACCATCCACCGCCGCAATGCGCTGCAACAATGGCTGCGTAAAAATACCCGTTTAGGCATCCCCGTTATTTTCCTGGACGAAGCCCACCATGGCCTCCTGGCCCCCGGTGCTGATGCCTTTCCGCATAGCATAGGTTTTGCCTGCTCCTGGGATACCGCCTTAGTACAACGGGTATATGATTATGTTAGCCGTGAATGCCGCTCCAAAGGCACGGATGTGGTCCTGGCTCCCATCGTAGACGTTTGCCGCGATCCCCGCTGGGGCCGCACCGGCGAAACCTTTGGCGAAGATCCTTACCTCTGTGGTGTATTAGGCAGTGCTGTGGTACGCGGTTTCCAGGGCAGCAGTAATGGTAAGGTTACGCAGGATCATGTAGGCGCCTGTCTCAAAACATTCACCGGTCATGGCGGTTCAGAAGGCGCCAATAACCAGGGCCCCACCAATGTCTCCATCCGCGATCTGCGGGAGATTCACATGGAATCCTTCCGCCTGGCCATCAACCGCTCCAAACCTACATCCATAATGGCCTCCTATTGTGAGGTAGATGATATTCCCTCCCATGCCAATAAATGGCTGTTAACAGACGTACTCCGCAAAGAATGGAAGTTCAACGGCGTGGTGGTTTCCGACTGGTTCGCCATCGATCAGCTTTGGCAAAAACACCTCATTGCTGCAGATACCAAATCAGCCGCCCTCACCGCCTTTAACGCCGGCGTAACAATAGATCTTCCTTACGGCAAGAACTACACTTTCCTGGAACCCCTCATCAAAGAAAAGAAGCTGCCCATGAAAGAGCTGGATAGCGCCGTAGCTTACATCCTCCGCCTGAAATTCGATTTAGGCTTATTTGAACAGGATACCGCTTCGCTTGAAAAAGCACAGCAGCTCATGGCCTCCAACGAAGGCACACCACTGGCCCTGGAAGCCGCAGAAAAGTCCATGGTACTATTAAAGAACGATAACAACTTCCTCCCCATCAAAAAAGACCAGTACAAAAAGATCGCCGTCATAGGTCCCTGTGCCGCAGTAAACTATTTAGGTGATTACTCCGGTATTCCACGTCACAATGTATCCCTGTTAGATGGTTTAAAGAACAAAGCCGATGGTCAGTATGAAGTCCTCTACGCCCAGGGCGTCAAGCTCACCACCAACGGCGATACCATCAGCCACAACAACTATCAGTACATTGATACCGCACACTGGCCCTCCAAAGAAGAAAACCTGCGTCTCATAAACGAAGCAGTACAAGTCGCCAAACAATCAGACTTCATCATCATCGCCATCGGCGAAAACGAACAGCTGGGCCGCGAAGCATGGGCCAACCACCCCGGCGACCAAACAGATCTCAACCTCCAATCCCAGCAGGAGGAGCTGGTAAAAGCCATCATGGCCACCGGCAAACCCACCATGGTATACCTGGCCCATGGTCGCCCTTTATCTATCAACTGGATTGCTGAAAACGTGCCCGCCATCGTAGACGGCTGGTTCACCGGCGAAGAAGCCGGCAACGCTTTCGCCAACATCCTCTTCGGCGATGTAAACCCTTCCGGCAAGCTCGCCATCAGTTATCCCCGCTCCGCCGGCCAGGTACCCATCTATTACAACCACAAGCCCAGCGCGCAGTTCTTCCCCTACCTAACGGAACAAAACACGCCGCTCTACCCCTTCGGTTACGGCCGCAGTTATACCACCTACAGCTACGCAGCCCCGCAGGTATCTGATTCAACAATGAAAAAGAACGGCGCTGTTACCATCACCGTAAACGTAACCAACAGGGGCACCCGTAAAGGAGATGAAATAGTGCAATTATACATTCACCAGAAAGTAGCTTCCGTAACAAGGCCTGTAAAGGAGCTCAAAGACTTCGCCCGCATTCCCCTGGAGCCCGGTGAAACAAAAACGGTTTCTTTTAAATTAGATCGCACCAAACTTGCTTACTGGAACAAAGACATGAAGTACGGTGTAGAACCCGGCACTGTGGAAATCTTCACAGGCCCTAACAGCACCGACGTACAAAAGATAGACCTCGCTGTAGAATAATTATCAACCTTACTTTAGTTGTGTTTTCATTCAGTCTGGCCGGTACAATCTAAAAAGTGTACCGGCATTTTTTAAACACTTTTTCACAATTCACTCGCTCCAATCTTATTAATTATTAATTCTTAATTGTTAATTAACTTGTTTTTGAATATATTTGTTAACGTCTGATTACCACAACCAGCGCATTCGAGAGATAAAATAACCAAGAGTATTTATAAGTTTAATCCTGTACCAAATATGAAATAATCATTCCAGGTTCCCGCTACACTATAAGGTAGCAATGTAAGATTCCCATTGTTTAAGGCGACAATATAATTCCTATTATGAAAGTTCTCCATACAGCCGATTGGCATATTGGCCAATTGTTTCATGGACATGACCGCACTTATGAACACCAGCAGTTCCTCTATTGGTTAGTACAAACAATAAAGGATGAACAGGTCGGGGTTTTGTTAATTAGCGGAGATGTATTTGATCAGTCCAATCCATCAGCAGCAGCGGTAAAAATGTTTTACCGCTTCCTGAACCAGGCCACTAAAGCCAATCCTCACCTGCAAATAATCGTTACCGCCGGCAATCACGATTCCGCCCCGCGGTTGGAATCTCCTAAACCGCTGCTGGAATCGTCCAACATTCACATTATCGGTTTAATAGAAAAAGATGAAGCAGGCAATATCGATTATGAAAAGCTGATCATCCCTTTAAAAGATCAAACAGGCGCCACTAAGGCCTGGTGTTTGGCCATCCCCTTCCTCCGTATTGGAGACTATCCCGTTATTCCCAACGCTGATAATCCCTATGCAGAAGGCATTGCCGCTTTATACCAGCAAGTTTACCAACATGCTCTTGCCAAAAAGCAAAATGGCCAGGCCATCATTTGCATGGGGCACCTGCATACACAGCAAGCGGAGATAACAGATCTGGACACTACAGAAAGGCTCATCATGGGTGGTGTAGAACATATCTCCCCGGCATCCTTTCATGAAGATATTAATTACGTAGCGCTGGGGCATATCCATAAAGCGCAGCGCATTGGCGGCAAAGAACATATCCGGTACTGCGGCAGCCCGCTGCCCATGTCCTTTTCCGAACTGCATTACAAACACCAGGTCCTGGTTTTTACGCTGAACGAAAAAGGGATCAGTAGCCCGCAGCCCATCGAAGTTCCTTTGGCCATCCCGCTACTGCGTGTACCGTCAACCCATAGCTCCTTACCAGACGTATTATTAGCCTTACAGCAATTACCCGATACCAATGGTGATCCCGGCTTCCCCCCTTACCTGCAGGTGTGCGTGTTGCTCGATGGCCCGGAACCTTCTCTCCGGCATCAGGTAGAAAAGGCGTCGGCAGGCAAGCATGTGCGGCTAACAAAGATCGATTCCCGTTACCGCAACGCCAGCGCCGGGGCAACACAGGAACAGCCTTTTTCACATGATAGATTAAATGAGCTGAAACCCCTGGATGTTTTTACCCGCGTATATGAATCTAAATATAACACCCCTGTTCCTGAGGCCATACAACAGTTGTTCAATCAGGTGGCGCAGGAAGTGTCTCAAATCCAGGCAACATGAAAATACTCACTATACGGGCTAATAACCTGACATCATTGGAAGGTCTTACAATAATTGATTTCACAGCTGCCCCCTTAGACACCGCCGGCATTTTTGCCATTACAGGCCCCATGGGCGCAGGCAAATCCACTATTCTCGATGCCCTCTGCTTAGCCCTGTATGCAAAAACGCCCCGTTACCTCCAGGCCAAAGAAACCGGTATTGATCTCCATGATGTACCAGGTAGCACTATTAACCAGGGCGATGTACGTGGCATCTTGCGCAATGGCACAGCAGAGGGTTATGCCGAAGCCGACTTTGTTGGTGTGGACGGCCAGCACTACCGTGCAACCTGGAGTGTTAGAAGGGCCAGGAACAAAGCCACTGGCAGCCTGCAGCCATTCGAAATTGCATTAAAAAACCTCAGCACCAACACAGACATACCCGGCAGAAAACAGGAATTGCTGGATGAAATTGAGCGCAAGGTAGGTTTGAATTTCGAGCAGTTTACCCGCTCAGTATTACTAGCCCAGGGCGATTTTGCCACCTTTCTCAAAGCAGCCAAAGACGATAAATCAGCCCTGCTGGAAAAACTTACCGGCACCACTATTTATACTGAAATCTCCAAACGCATTTTTGAACGCCATCGGGAAGAAGCACAGCAACTGCGGGATCTCAACCTGCAACGGCAGGGAATCCCCACTTTTACTGCAGAAGAGCTGGAATCATTCACACAACGGCAGGCAGTAGTAACCACTGAAATACAAGCACAGGAGCAGCAGGTAGATGCCTTGAATAAAGAGATCAGCTGGCACCAGCAGCTTACAGCCCTGCAGGCGCAATTGGCTGCAGCCGGCAAAGGGCACCAGGAAGCTGTAACAACCAGGCAAAGCGCAGTCGTTCGTGAACAAAAGCTAAAACAGGTAGAGCAGGCGCAAGCCACCCGAACCTGGGTAGATGCCCGCAAGACCACCGAAACCCAACTCACCGGCAAAGTCCGTGAAATAGAACAATTAACTGTCAATATTAACACGCTACAACACCAGAAAACAGAACAGGATCAATTGCAGCAACAGGCAGTCACGGATCTCACTGCCAAAAACCAGGCTTACAGTGATGCAACACCAATGCTGGAGCAGGCTAAAAAGCTGGACGTCCAGATCACTGAACGCACAGACTCTAAGACCCAGGCAGCCAACGAAGTAGCCCTGGCGCAAAAAAAACACCAGCAACAGCAGCAGTTATTACAGAACAAACAAACAGAAGCAACCCAGCTGCAAAGTAATATTGAACGGTCAACCCAGTGGAAAAAAGAAAACGCAGGCCATCAGCAAATTGCCGAACACCAAAGCCTCATTAGCGCCAAACTGTCTGATGCCCAACAACTGTTGGGAGCATTACAATCTCTGCACACGCAGATATCAGATACAGAAAAAGCGCTTGCCAGCCAGCAACAGGGAAAAGAAAATGCCGTTACACAATCCATCACGGTACAACAGCAGTTACAAACCGCACAACAGGCATACCAGACCGGCTCTGAAAAACTGGCAGGCATCCCAATAGCAACATTGGAACACAATAAATCCCAGGCGGATGATGCAGTGGAAAACACAATCAAGGCACAGGCACATTGGCGCTTACTCTACACAGCCCAAACAGATTTTAATAGTTTAAAACAAAAACTGGCAGACAGTGAAAAGGAATATGCAGATAAAACTAACCAGTTAAAAGAAATCAGCGGGCAGCTCGCCATGCTGCTTACTCAGCGGGAAACATCACAGCAAATGCTGAACAAAGCCCGGCTGGCAGCAGCTGAAAATGTAGTATCATTACGGAACCAGTTAATTGCAGAAGATCCCTGCCCGGTATGCGGCAGTACAGAACATCCATATGCAACACACAATACGCAACTGGATCATGTATTTAAAGAGCTCGAAGCTGCCCACCAGCAAAATGAAACCGCCTATACTGCTTGTTTCACAACCCAAAATAATACCCAGGCAGCCTGCAATGGATTAAACAAAACAATTGCAGACCTGCAAAAACAGCGTACTACAAAGGAACCTTCCTTACTGCAGCTCCAGCAAACCTGGTCTGGTTTTGCCGCCCATACGGATAGTATGGCCATACCGGACGATCAAAAAACAGCCTGGCTGCAGCAACAACAGCAGGAGAAAAAACAACAGCAGCAAAGTATCCGGCAACAGCTGCAAGCCTACAACCTGTTAAAACAGCAACTGGACACCCAACAGCAACAACTGATACAGTTAGAGAAACAGCTGGCTGCCCATAACAATACAATAAAAGATACAGAGCGCAGCTTACAATCGCTTAATGAGCAATTGGCGCAACAGCTCCGTGAGCGCGACAAAAGCAGCACAGCGCTCAGTAAAACAGAGCAACAGCTCAGCCCTTATTTTTCCGCACAGGACTGGTTCTCCGGCTGGAAAACAAATCCCCAGGCCTTCCTGGATCACATCAACACAGTTGCACAGCAATGGAAAGATAATAGCGAACAGCTCAGCTCAGGTATTCAACAACATGGCATCCTGTCTGCCACCATTAACACTATGCAGGAGCAATGCCAGGCCCTGTTAGCAGATCTGGATAAAAAGCAGCAACAGTTAACAGCCATCAACGATCAATGTCAAGGGTTGGTACAGCAGCGGCAAACCATCTTCGGAGGCGCAGCCGCAGCCAATATAGAAGCGGGATTAAAACGTGCTATAGAGGCTGCACAACAAACACTTGAAACACAAAAGGATAAAAACACAGCGCTGCAAACCTCCATTACCAAAATCCTTACGCAGCAAGAGCAAACAGGAAAAGAAATAGAGTTGTTACAACAGCAGCAAACCACCCACACCGGGAAAATACAGCAATGGCTAAGCAACTATAATACCCCGCAATCCTCAACCATGGATGAGCAGCTGTTACTACAGCTGTTGGAGCTCCCTGCCGAATGGATAGATGAGGAAAGAGCTGTTTTACGCGCTATGGATGATGCACTTACCCATGCGCAATCTATATTAAATGAAAGAACAAAACAGCTGGAACAGCACCAGCAGCAACAACGCTCTGAGCGGCAGGCCGATGAGCTCACCCAGCTTTTAAAAGACGCCAGGGCAGCTTTGCAATCAGCTGCAGAGGAAAAAACAGGAATAACACTCCGCCTGCAACAGGATACAGCTAACAGGCAGCAGATAAGCCAGCTGCTTACCACCATTGAAGCCCATGCCCAAATAGTAGACAACTGGGCAAAGCTGAACGAAGTAATTGGCGCTGCTGATGGCAAAAAATTCAGGCAAATAGCCCAGGAATACACCCTCGATGTATTGCTGGGTTATGCCAATAAACACCTCACTGCACTCAGCCGGCGGTACTTGCTCCAGCGCATACCAGGCACCTTGGGCTTGCAGGTGGCAGATCAGGATATGGGCGATGAGATCCGCACTGTTTTCTCTCTTTCCGGCGGGGAATCTTTCCTGGTATCACTGGCATTAGCATTGGGATTAGCCTCCCTGTCTTCTAACCAGATGCAGGTAGAATCCCTGTTCATTGACGAAGGCTTTGGTGCTCTGGACCCCGCCACCCTGAGCATAGCCATGGATGCCCTTGAACGCCTGCACAATCAGGGACGCAAAGTAGGCGTCATCTCTCATGTGCAGGAAATGACAGAGCGCATACCGGTACAGGTAAAGGTCAGCAAACAGGCAAGCGGAAAAAGCATAGTGGAAGTGCTCAGTATCTAAAAAACGTTTATACACCCAAAACAATAAATATGTTAGACTCTATTATTCTCAGGGACGTTGCAACATATGATTCAACCGGAGTAGAAATCAACGACCTGAAAAAGATCAACTTTATCTACGGGGCAAATGGTTCCGGTAAAACAACCTTAACTAAGTTTGTGCACGACCCTGAAAATGAAAATTACCAGGATTGTAGCCTTACCTGGAAAAATAACCTTCCGGTTGAAACCCGGGTATACAATAAGGACTTTAGAGACAGGAACTTCGGGAAGGGCAAAATGGACGGTATTTTTACGCTGGGGCAGGCTACAAAAGAACAAATCCAGGCCATTGAATTAATGCAGGTTGAGCTATCGAAGCTTAAAGACGAAGAAATAACAAAAAACACCTCGCTGGAGCAACATGGCGAAGAAGAAGAAGAAGCCGAAGATGATTTTAAGGAGTCCATATGGCAAACTGCTTATAAAAAGTACGAACGTGATTTTAAGGAAGCATTTACCGGTTACATGCAAAAGGAAAAATTTAAAGACAAAATACTCTCTGAATTCCCAAAAACCGCTTCACAACCTGAAACCCATAATACCCTGAAGGAAAAGGCTAAAACAATCTTTGGGAAACCGCCGGTATCTATGCAGTTTATTACAAAAATGGATTTCAGCCGTGTGTTGGAAATTGAAAAAGATAAGATCTGGCAGAAAAAAATTATTGGGAAATCGGACGTTGGAATTGCAGGTTTAATCCAAATGTTAAATCTAAATGATTGGGTAAATGAAGGAAGGAGTTATTTGCAGGAAGACGAAACCTGCCCGTTTTGCCAACAACAAACCATTACCAAAGATTTCAGGAAGCAGCTGGAAAACTATTTTGACGAAACCTTTACGCATGATACTGCAACGGCAAAGGCCTGTGCAGAAGAATACAACAGGCTTGCACAAAACCTGTTAAACCACTTGTTTGAAATAGAAACAAGAGAAAAGGCAAACGAAGAAACAAAGCTGAATATCGAATCTTTCTCCGCTTTACTTAAAACATTAACAAGTCAGTTCGCAGCTAACAAAGAGTTGTTGAATAATAAAATAAAGGAACCCAGCAGAAGCATTGAACTGGTTGCTGTACAAGCGCAATTGGAAGGCATTGAGCAGTTGATTATACAATGTAATGCGGAAATAAAAAAGCACAATGACATTGTAGATGATTTTACTAATCAACGGAGTAAACTGGTAGAAGCAATCTGGAACTTCCTTATTGAAGAAAACAGGGTGGCCATTGAAGCCTTCAATAGAAAAGTTGCTAATATCCAAAAGCTCACCGGTGAAATTGAAAAACGGTTAAATGAATTAAGCGTTCAACATGCCACCCTGTCAAACGAAATAAAAGAAGCAAATAAGAATGTAACCAGCACACAGCCCTCTGTTGACGAGATCAATGGTATACTTAAGTCTTATGGTTTCCTCAATTTTGAAATAGTGCCTTCAAAAACAGAGCCCAACCAATACCAGATCCATAGACAAGACGGTACCATTGCCGAATCCACACTAAGCGAAGGTGAAACTACTTTCATTACATTCCTGTATTTCCTACAGCAGGCTAAAGGAAGCACACAACGGGAAAACATTACAGAAGAGCGGATTTTAGTAATTGATGATCCCATTTCCAGCCTGGATAGTAATGTGCTCTTTATAGTAAGCTCCCTGATAAAAGAGATCATCAAAGACATACATAAGAAAAAAGGTCCTATCAAACAGTTGATCCTACTCACCCATAATGTCTATTTCCACAAAGAGGTATCTTTTGTAAAAGATAAAAAGGGCCCAAACGCCAGGGAGAGAAGCTTCTGGGTTTTAAGGCGTAATAAAAATATATCCTCAATACAGGCATTTGGAACAGACAACCCAATTTTAAGCTCTTATGAACTACTATGGAAAGAGCTGGTTAACCGGGATCAAAATTCAGGCATCACCATTCAGAATACAATGAGAAGGATTCTTGAACATTATTTCAAAATACTGGGCGGACATAACGACGATAAAATAATTAAAAGCTTTGAAAACCACGAAGAACAGGAAATATGCAGATCCCTGATTTGCTGGCTCAACGACGGTTCACACGGCATAACGGATGATATCTATGTACAGCGCCTGGATGAAATCATCGATACCTATTTTGATGTCTTCCGGAAAATATTTCGTCAAATGGGACATGAAGAACATTACAATATGATGTTTCGCACACCAGCAACTGAGGAAACAGCAGCAACAAATAATTAACCTGAAATATGTCAATAACCATCACCTTCAACCATCTCCCGGTTATCAACTTTGCATTGCAGCAAAACCAGGTGCCGGTAGTAACTGAGTTAAGCATTACCAATAACTCAGAAGACGATTGGGAACAGGTTACCGTAGAAATAGTGTCAGAGCCGGATTTTATGGTAGCCTGGAGTCAAACCATTGGCGCCCTTAAGAAAGAAGAAACATGGTCCTTGAAGCACGTAGCTTTACATATTGCACCTGCTTATCTCGCCGCCCTCACAGAACGGATAGCAGGCAGTTTTATGCTTACGGTAAAGAAGGCCGGCCAGCAACTCTTTCAGGAACATTATCCGATAGCCTTATTAGCCTATGATCAATGGAATGGTATTAGCCTAATGCCGGAAATGCTGGCAGCATTTATCACACCCAACCATCCGGATATTCCAGGCATTATACGAAAGGCAGCAGGCATCCTGGAAAAATGGACCGGCAGCCCTTCCTTTGATGAATACCAGACCCGTAACCCCAACCGGGTACGAAAACAAATGGCAGCTATCTATGAAGCCATATCTGAGTTACAGCTCATCTATTGTTCCGTACCTGCCAGCTTTGAAGAAACCGGGCAACGGGTTCGCCTCACAGACGCTATTTTTGCCAATAAACTAGCCAATTGCCTGGATCTTTCCCTGTTATATGCAGCCTGCCTGGAAGCAGTAGGTATCCATCCTTTTGTAGTCGTTGTAAAAGGACATGCATTTACAGGCGCCTGGCTCATAGATGAGTCTTTTGCCGACACGGTGAACGATGATCCCTCCTTGCTAACCAAAAGAACAGCCAACGGCATCAGTGAAATCACACTGGTAGAAGCAACCTGTATGAATGCCGGGCAAAACACCGCTTTTGACGATGCCGTACGCGCCGCCGATCAGAAAATGCTGCACCAGGAAAATTTTATCCTGTTCATAGATGTAAAACGTGCCCGCTTTAGCAGCATTCGCCCACTGCCACTACGCATTGCCACACCCACGGGTTGGGAAATACAGGAAGAAGCCCTGACAGCAAGAACCAATATAAGCCCGGATGATATCACGGTAAGCGAATGTTTGCTGCAGGTAGAGAAAATAGAGGTAACAAAACAACGCCTGTGGGAACGCAAGCTGCTGGACCTCACCCTGCGTAATAGCCTGCTGAACACACGCATTACCAAAAGCGTAATTCAGTTTATGACCGTCCATATCGGGCAGTTGGAAGATGCCCTGGCCGACGGGGAAGAATTTCAGATACTGGCCAAACCCACAGATTGGGATCATGCCATACGTGATACAGGGTTATACAAAGCCTTACACCAATCTGATCCCGTTGCCGACCTGGTAAAACATGAACTAACACATAAACGTATCCGCACCCACCTGTCAGAAACAGAGTTACAGGCAGCATTAACCCATGTGTACCGTTCATCCCGCCTGGCATTGGAGGAAAATGGCGCCAATACTTTATACATAGGCCTGGGCATGTTGAAATGGTATGAAACCACCGCCAGCGAGCGGGCCCGGTATGCGCCCATTTTGCTGATCCCCGTTGAGATCATCCGTAAATCTGCACACAAAGGATATGTAATCCGCAGCCGGGAAGAAGAAACCATCACGAATATTACCTTGTTGGAAATGCTTCGCCAGGATTTTGGCATTACAATCGGGCTCGAAACACTTCCCAGGGATGAAAGTGGCGTAGATGTAAAAGCAGTCATGAACTATATCCGCCAGGCAGTAATGAGCCAGCCCCGCTGGGATGTGGAAGAACAGGCCATCCTGGGCACTTTCTCCTTTAGTAAATTTATACTCTGGAACGACATTCACCATAACGCTGCTGAATTATGTAAGAACAAACTGGTAGCCAGCCTCATGTCAGGTAAGTTGGAATGGAACGTAGGTACAGATACCTCTACAGCACAGATCCTTGATGGACAGTTACATCCCGCCCAGGTAGCATTGCCAATCAGCACAGACTCCTCACAGCTGCATGCCATTGTAAGCTCAGCCCAGGACAAAAGTTTTGTGTTGCACGGCCCTCCCGGCACAGGAAAGTCGCAAACCATTACCAATATTATCGCCAATGCCTTATATGCAGGTAAACGCGTGCTTTTTGTAGCCGCCAAGAAAGCCGCGCTGGAGGTAGTAGAAAGCAGGTTACAATCCATTGGTATTGCACCCTTTTGCCTGGAGCTCCATTCAAACAAAGCCAAAAAATCTTCGGTATTGGAGCAGCTCAAAGCAGCCACACAAATAACACAGAAATCCTCTCCCGAAAACTTTCAGCACGAAGCCGATCGTTTATTTGAACTGCGTAACGAACTGAATGTTTATGTAGATGCGCTGCATAAAAAACATCCGCTGGGTTATTCATTATTTGATCTGTTCACAGCCTATAGCCAGTTGCCCGCAGGCGAAGACCAGGTATATTTTCCGGCTGACATTCTCCGGAATATAACCCCCGCACAGCTTAGTACGTGGAAAGATTTAGCAGAAGAAATACAAAACACTGGTCTAATCATAGGTCACCCGCAGGGCCATCCCCTGTTGGCGCTTAATATGAGAGAATATAATACCCAGCTGAAACAACAGGCACGCCAGTTAATAGATGACTATTTGCAACAACTGGCAAAGTCTGTACAGGCAGCCATAACAGCAAATAACATCTTACAGCTGGAAGGCAGCTACCAGCAACCGGAACAGGAAGAAGCCATCATACAGCTGGCCAGCTTGCTCACTTCCCTGGAAAATACCCCTGCTTCATTATTGCAGGCAGATCCTTTGGAGCAAACACTGATGGAAGTCATACAGGTAGCAGCAAACGGCAAAAAGAGAGATGCCTTACGGGCAACCTTGTTAACCAATTGGCAAAAGGATCTTTTGAATTTTCAGGCCGCACAAACTTTGTCGGAATGGAATCTGGCATCGCACAAGTGGTTCCTTCCCCGTTGGCTTAAGCAAAAAGCCATCCTGAAAACCCTCAAAAGCATGTCGCTGACCGGGCAAGTCGATAAACAGGAAGTAACAGCAGTGCTGCAGAATATTATTGCCTATAGCGGAGAACAGGCAATCATAGATCAAACCAGGCACCTGCCGGCCACATTGGGTTTCCTTTGGAAAAATGGAGAATGTGAGTGGGATACCCTTATAAAAACCTGCGGGCAGCTGATTGAAACAAACCGTCTTGCAGGCAATATTACAGGTGTAAAACAGTTGAAAGAATGGCGTAACCGTATGGCAGGAGAATGGGCAGAAGGGAGTAAGGTCTATACTGCAGCACATGTAAGAAAACTAACAGAATATGCGGAATTACAGCAGCAAATAAAGCAAACAGAAGCTGGGCTACAGCAATTACTGGGCATAAGAAATACCGCAACACTGCATAACAATAGCCAGGATCGTAAAGCAGACCTGATCGCTACTGCACAACAGTGGCTGCAAAATATAGACGCACTCAAAGACTGGTACAATTGGACAAATGTAAGAGCGCGTGCACTGCAGGCAGGCCTGCAACCGCTGATAACTGCTTATGAAAACGGCAGCATCCAAAGTAAAGATCTTCTTCTTCAATACAATAAAGGCTTATACTCCTCGGCTGCCAATGGCATCATAGAACAAACACCGCAGCTGGCCATATTCAATGGCGACCTGTTTAGCGAAAAGATCAGGAAGTTCAGAACAATCAGCAAACAGTTTGAAACACTAACCAAAGAACAACTCTACGCCAGGCTCGCAGCAAAAATCCCCAACTTTACGCAGGAAGCCTCACAGAGCTCGGAGATCGGAATGCTGCAAAGAGCAATAAGAAATAACGGCCGCGCAATGTCCATCCGCAAGATCTTTGACAGCATTCCCAACCTGCTGCCCCGGCTTACCCCCTGCATGCTCATGAGCCCCATATCCGTAGCGCAATACTTTGACTGTAACAGCGTAAAATTTGACCTGGTTATTTTCGATGAAGCCTCACAAATGCCCACCTGCGAAGCAGTAGGCGCCATTGCCCGTGGCAGCAATGTAATTGTGGTGGGAGATCCCAAACAAATGCCACCAACCAGCTTTTTCTCCAACAATAATATAGATGAGGACAATATCGAAAAAGAGGATCTGGAAAGTATCCTGGACGATTGCCTTGCGCTTTCCATGCCATCACAGCACCTGTTATGGCATTACCGTAGTAAGCACGAAAGCCTGATTGCCTTTAGCAATGCAAAATATTATGAAAACAAGCTGCTGACATTCCCTTCAACAGATGATATTGCCAGCAAGGTGCAATTTGTGCCCGTTGATGGTTTCTACGATAAAGGAAAAACAAGACAGAACCACAATGAGGCAAAAGCCATTGTAAATGAAGTAATACGCCGCTTATCAGACCCGGTATTGGCAAAAAGAAGTATGGGCATTGTTACTTTCAGCGCCACACAGCAGATCCTAATAGACGATTTGCTGACAGAAGTTTTTGCAGCACGCCCGGAGCTGGAAAAAATTGCCCTGGAAACAGAAGAACCATTATTCATCAAAAACCTGGAAAATGTGCAGGGCGATGAAAGGGATATAATCTTGTTTTCTATTGGTTACGGACCGGACAAGGAAGGAAAAATAAGCCTGAACTTTGGCCCCATCAACCGGGATGGTGGCTGGCGAAGACTAAACGTAGCCGTTTCGCGTGCACGGTATGAAATGAAGGTTTTTTCCACTTTGCGTTCAGACCAGATCGATCTGAACCGTACAAGTGCAGAAGGTGTAGCCGGCCTTAAAGCATTCCTGGCCTATGCAGAAAAGGGTAAAACAGCATTACCCATACGCTCCCTGAATAAGCATAATGAGTCATTTTCGTTTGAAACAGTAATTGCTGAAGAGATCAAAAAACATGGTTATGATGTTCATACGCATATTGGTTGCTCAGCTTATAGGATAGACATAGGCATTGTTGATCCAAAGGATCCTTCAAAGTATGTCCTGGCAGTGCTCACAGACGGCAAGAACTATTATAATGCCACCACTTCTAAAGACCGTGAAATGATTCAGGTGGATGTATTGCACCAGTTGGGCTGGAAGGTGCACAAAATATGGTCTGTAGAATGGTGGGAGAACCCCGGCAAGGTACTCAACGGCATTATAGACGCAATAGATCATACCCACACTGCAACTACCAGCGAGCCCTCATTACAGGTTCAGGTAGCAACCACTATAAATAACGCACCGCAGCCATCTTTCACTCAACACCTTGTTACACCTTCGGCTGTTCCTTATCAGATTAGCCAGGTTAACCAGGTGATCACCTCATCATCAGAAGAGTTCCTGTTTCCTGAAAACCGGGGAAAGATCAAAGACCAGATATTTGATGTACTGGAAGCTGAATCCCCCATTAGTAAAAACCTTTTATGCAAACGCGTACTTGCTGCATGGGGCATTTCAAGAATGGGAACCAGGATCAACTTCCATTTTGAAGGTTTATTTAACCAGCTGGATATAGAGCAGACTACCTATGGAGATAAAACTTTCTTCTGGAAAAAAGGCCAGCAGGCAAAAGACTTTACAGTGTACAGGATTGCAGCTACAGAAGCGGCTAAAAGAGATGCCGATGATTTACCTCCGGAAGAAATTGCCACTGCGGTAAGAGAGATTTTAAAAAATCAGATTAGCCTTTCCCAACCGGATCTCATAAGAGAAGCCGCAAAGGCATTTGGATATGCAAGAATAGGCGCCAACGTTGAAAACGCTATGTTATTAGGCATCAACAAAGCCATTGACCATGGTTATGCAATGTGGAAAAACGATAGAATAGTTTATAATGAATAATGGAGGCCTAAAAACCTCCTCACTTCTCTCCCACCCCAATCACCGACAGCCCCACCAGATTCCCCACCACCTTATCCGCCACCCTAAACACCGGCACCAGCTTATTATAAAACTTCAGCTCCCCGGCCGGCAGCGTCTTTTTCCCCATCACGGTACCACTCCAGAACCAACCCAATATCCCCGCAAAATTAAAATGCCAGGTCCTCATCACTTTAAACCGTTGTGATTCCAGCAGCTTCCGCAAAGAGCTCCTGGTATATCTCCGGTAATGTTCCAGCTCCCGGTCAAACCCATTATAAAGCGCCTGGTACGCCGGCACTAATATAATCACCCTTCCACCCGGCGCCAGTAATTTATAACAATTCGCCAGCGCCAGCTGGTGGTCCAGTATATGCTCCACTACATTTAGTGCAAACACCGTATTAAATTTCCCGATCAGCTTCGGGTACGCACTTTCAATATCTGGGATAGCTAGGTCCAGGTGAAGCACATCTCTGATCAGCGGTTCCGCATCAAATTTTTTCTGCAGCATCCGGCAATAATCTGCACTATAATCGCTCACATGCAGCGGTATCCCGTTTTGTACAAAACAGCTGGATATATTACCAATGCCACTGCCAATTTCCAGTACCGCGCCTTTTACATAAGGCCGTATAGAATCAAACATCCATTGGTTCAGCCGGTCAGCAACGCTCAGGTTCTCAAGGGTCGACAAACCCACTTCCTGTGGTGTCATAGTCGTAGATGGGATCATATGCAGGAATTTATTTTTTAACAATACAATAGGATGCTGCCCCCCGTTCTGAAAGAGAGGCAGCAACTCCATGAAAAAAGGCAATCATCATATTTATGGCAGTGCCAGGTATATAGGTTGGTAGGTGCAGCAAAACGGGTTATCATTGCTTTCATTACAAAGATGCCCACAAACAACAGATCCGTCAGTAGACGTTCAGGCCACTTTCAGTAGACGATCAGGCCAAATTTCCGCCCTTCTCTAACCCATTAAAATAGTTTAGTTTTTAGATAGTAAAGTGGAATGCTCCCCGCCCTGCCAGAGGTAATTTTAGAGGTAATTTCACCTGTTACTGAGCACATCACGCAAATGAGCACGTCACACAAAGATGTATTAGAGATAACAGCCGCCAACTACATACCACCCGGGCTCAGTTCAATCTCTTTGGGATAGTACAAACAACGCACTGACCAGTATTACAAGTATGGACTTTCATATCACAATTATCACCAGGGCAACAGGTACAAAAGGTACAGGTCCTCACGCATTCAACCGCCGTACCACTACTTCCTCATTGAAGTACTGCATTGCGGGCAGGTCCGGGTTACGAACCTTAGGCCGGCGTGACACGACCCACAACGTCCCAAAGCCCTCCACCGCCCGTCCGCTTGAGCTGCCCCATAGCCATCCAAACAGGCGGGCGCAGTTCGTACCCGGACTTGCCTGCATGGCTATAAATGCTGAACGCTGAATGCCAAATGCCTAACGCTAAAAACACAAGGCATAAGGCAAGAACTGAAAACTCAAAACCAGAACTTATAAAATACAAAACCAAATTCCAGTGTCCTCATTCCGCAAAATATTCGCCTTTTTAAACCTTCTCCTCCTTGCAGCTGCGCTGCAAGCGCAAAACCTCAGCATCGTGATCTCCAAAAACGCTACCCCTATGGAAGATTACGCCGCCAAAGACCTGTCTCGTTACATCTACCAGCTCTCCGGCAAGCTCCCGGCCATCACCACCAGTGATAACAAAACCGATGGTTTTATCCTCGGCCGCCCCGGCAACCCGGTAATTGACCGCCTGATTTCAGAACAAAAGATAAAGCTCCCTAATGCCCCGCAAAGTTACCTGCTCAAAAAGCTCAAAGAGAACGGTAAAGAGGTGATAGTAATAGCTGCTAATGAAGAAGTAGGAGTGCTCTACGGCGTTTACGGCCTCCTGGAAGAACACCTCGGCGTAAGTTTCAGCTTCGATGGCGATGTACTTCCGGAAAAGAAACTCACCAACATACTCCCGGAAGTGAACGAAGAAAAAACACCCGCCGTGGAAGTACGCGGTTTCCTTCCCTGGACTAACTTCCCACAATCCGCTACCTCTTACTCCTGGGAAGACTGGAAATTCATCCTGGACCAGATGGCCCGAATGCGTTTGAACTTTCTGCACATCCATAACTACAATGGCGAAGCAGGGCATAATGAAATGTTCCACAACTTTGAGGTCAATGGAAAAATGTCCCGCGTATGGATGGCCACCGCCCGCACCGGCCATGCCTGGGGCTCCTTTCCGGGCGGAGAAGTAAACAAATACCCCTTTGGATCTTCAGACTTATTTGATGATTACGACTTCGGCGCCGACTGTGCCCTGCACAATGAAAAGCTCAGTAATAAACAGGTATTCCGCAAAGGCGTGAACGAGTTCCAGCGTGTAATTGAATACGCCCACCGCCGCGGTATCCGCATAGGCCTGGGCCTGGATATCGATTTGATCCCGGAAGCTTATGGTCTGCAGCCCGATGATCCCAAGGTAGTAGAAGCCCGCGTAAAGCAGATTACCACCGATTATCCCAATCTCGATTATGTGCTCTGCTTTCAGTCAGAAGGTATTGCAAAAGATAAAGCCAAATGGCAAAAATGGCGTACCATCTTCGATGGTTTTTACAATGGATTAAAGAAAGCCACGCCCAATACCCGGGTAGCCGTTTCTGGCTGGGGCCTGGAACCAGAGAACACCGCCACCCTGCCCAAAGATGTGATCTGTGCACCCATCTCTTATTACTCAGATGGTTTTGAAAGCGGCACTATTTACGATCAGCGCGAGTACTGGGGCTGTCCCTGGCTGGAAAGAGATTTTAACAGCTCTGTATACTATTATCCCTATAACATGGACCTCTCTAATACCATTAAAGCATGGAAAGAGCGTGCCCCTAATATGAAAGGTTTTTACTCCCTCACCTGGCGCATTACCGATGCGGTGAAAGCCAAAATGTGGTATATCTCCAGAGCGCCCTGGGATGATAAGAACGAACTAAAGGATTCCAGGACCGTGTACGGTCGTTTTGCAGAGCAGCAGTATGGCAACGCTGCTGCTACTGCAATAACGCCCATTATTAATGAAAATGAGCCCTACGCCAGTAACTTCAGCGAGTGCCGCAGCACGCCGCCCTTCCGCGTAGGCGATGTCGAAAATAATGAGAGTTACCTTTTCAACGTACTCTCCTTCCGACTCACAGGAGAAGGCACACAGGAATTCTTCACCCCCGCAGTAAATTATACGCAGAACAATGTAGTACGCACAGTAGCTATTTCATCAGACAGCAGCTGCGTGGCTTACATCCGCAAAGGCTCCTGGACAGCCTACAGGGAACAGGAATTTGATCCCAAATGGACCCGGTTCAAAGCGCGGGTAGCCTCCATGGGCAGCGGTGGCCGTATAGAGATCCGCCTGAACGCACCGGATGGCCCTAAGATCGGCGAAGCTCTGGTACAACCTACCGGCGATTGGGTAAACTGGACAGATGTACAAACAAACATAACACCTGCACCCGGTAAGCACTCCATTTACCTGGTATACCGCGAGCCCGATGCTGCCCAGACCTATAAAGCCGATATAACAATGGCGCAGGCTGAGCTAAGCAAAGCAAAAGACCAGCTCTCCACGCTGGATAACACTATTAATGCAACAACCAATCCCGGGCAGCAATACCGCCTTAAACTCCTGCGCAGCCGTATTGGTGCAGAACAGGATCACATTCAGCTGAACCTGCATTTTAACGAAGCCAAATGGAACATTACACCGGTGGCTGCCTCCTGGGTACGCAACTTCAACAGCCGCGTAACAGATCTTTCTTCATTAGGCAACGTGGTAAGTATGCAGAACCGTTTTATCCAGAAGAATTATTTACCTGAAATAAACAGGCGCCTGCTCAACACATACGGCGCACCTGCACCCGAAAACCTACAGGTAAAAGGTACCCGTGATGGCGCCATCCTTACCTGGGAAATGAACCACCCCGGTTCAAGAGGATTTGTAGTTTTCCGTAATGGAGAACGTATTACAGAAAACACTTTACCCGCAGATGCCCGCCGCTATGAAGACAAAACCTCCAGCGCCGCTAAATATGAAGTGATCAGTGTACGTTGGGACGATATGGGCTCCACCCCTTCTGTGGCCGCCAGCTGCGAAGCCGGTACAGCCGACAAAACAGCCCCGCAGATCGTAGTAATATCTGCGCCCACATCCGCACTGGCCGGTCAGCCGGTTTGGATCAAAGCAAGATTGCTTGATAACCGTGTATATGATCTGCTAAATGCAAATCTCTATTATCGTAAACCCGGTACAAAAGAATGGCATCAGCTAAATATGACGCGCAAAGTAAAAGCCATTTTCACCGCGATAATCCCTGCAGACCAAATAGGCCCGGAAGGACTGGAATACTATATTGCAGCAATTGACGGCGATAACAAATCTATGTTCCCTGCAGATGCCCCTTCGCAGCCGCTCTCTTTAATGCAGGAAAAGCTCACTGTCACAGCCGCATCCCTCATAGCACCGGAGCTGCAATCGCAACAACAATCCTTTAAATGGCAACCGGTAACCAACGCATCTTACTACCACATCTATCGTTCGCAGGATAAGGACTTCACACCCGGCCCGGAAAACTTCCTAACCTACATCGCCGCAGACGCAGCCCTCACCTTCACCGACAACGGTGAAGACCTGCTGGCCCAGCCCCTGCAAGGCGCCTGGTACTATCGCGTCACCGCCCTGGATGCTCACGGCTACGAAGGCCCGGCCTCCACATCCATCAACCCCTCCCAACCTTAAGATCATAACCCCCTCTGGTATTGTCATTAAAAGTGAAGCGTCCCGATAACAAGTTTATCGGGACGCTTTTTAATTATTCAATAATAGTGTGCAATCACCCCATTTGGCAGCAAGCTTTCATACGCCTGCAAATGTTTCCGCAGTCCAACCGCTTCCTCTGGCCGTACCGCAAAAAAAGAAACACTATCATCCGCACAAATAACATTAGACCTTAACTGCCAGGATCCTACTTTATTCCAGTTCTGCCACACGCCCTGCGGAATATACCGCTCAAATATCACAGCTATCCTTATACTATCCTTTTGCGTTAGCTGCTCAATATACCCCGGGGAATAATACCCATTCTTAATACTCTTTGTAATCTCATAGCTGCCCAGCCCCCAAAGGTCCAGGTTCCCGCCCCTGGTAAAATAAGAGGCAGCGCCTATATCATTAAAGGCAACAGGCGTGTTATAATAATACTTCCCTAAAAAAAGCCCCATCTGGTATTGCTGCTGGTAAATATTCACGCTGGCCGGGTGCACCAGCGTAAGGGCATCCCTGCTTCTTAAAAGGATAGGAATAACTAATATAAAACCCACAAAGATCAACAGCCATTTCGCCTGCGCAAACAACAACGATAATGCCTGCTTCCCATAACGGAATAACAATACACCGCTTACAATAGCCCCATTAGCTATCAGGTAAGCCTCATAACGGGGGAATCGCGTTCTGCCAGTTAGCAGCAGATAGCAGAGCGTAGCAAGGGTTAACAATATTATCATATACCGGTATTTAATAGCCGGTATGGCCGGGCGGCAAAACAGATAGGTCAATGGTAATATCAGTAACAAACGTTGGGGGGCTGCTGTAGCATAAAAGCCGGTCGAAATAGAGAGCTTATTATACAGGTCATCAAAAAAGAAATTGATCATACCATCTATAGTCAGCGGCGGCGCACCAGACTTCAGCAATACAGAATTAGGTATAGCATAACTGCCATGGTACTGTGCATAAGCCCCGAAAATAATAATAGGTAATACAGAAACTACTACCAGCTTCACTGCAGTCAGCATCCGGCCCTCAAAGAACGCGATCAAACCCGCAATCCCTATCAGCACAGCCCCCTCATACCTGGTAGCGGTTAGCAAAAAACCATATGCATACAGCTGCCAGGAAAAACCACGTTTTCCGGTTTCAACCTGCGCAGCCAGTTCCTCCGAAAACCTTGTCACAAAAAGAAAGCAGAACCAGATCTGTAACATATGTTCCATGCCGCACATAACAATGACAGTTAGCGGCGTTACCAGTATTACCACCAGTAATATGCTTAATTGCGCAACAGGCCCCAGCTCCTGCCGCACAAGCCATTTGTGCAGCGCTACCAGGAACAATAAACCGGTAAGCAGGTTAATTATAAATGGAATAATAGTATGTGCGCCAAATATTTTTAAGGTTCCAGCCAGCAATAAAGGGTAAAGGACAGAAGAAGAAGCAGAAGTAAATCCCTGTGGCGAGATGCCCCATACATGATAAAAGGCAATGTTCCTGGCAATGGCTAAGTGAATATAAACATCATCCAGCGGATAAGAGAATACGCCATTGGTATTTAGCATAATGGCATACTCCATAACAAATATAAGAAGTAAGAACGTGGCCAGCGTTATCCATAGGGCATGTTTGCTGCTCATATCGCAGGGGGTTTGTTTAAAAATAACGCCCCTTCATGCGATGCACATGCAGTTTACAAAATTATGATCTTATCTATCGGTATCTTACCATAAACAGTTTGCACACTCGCTTTACGGTTCTTATAAACAACATTCCCAAACCCGCTTGCGGTAGATAAAAAACTGGTAAAATCCCCAACCCTTGAATCTACGTAAAGTATCTTATCCACCGCATCATAACGCACCCCTGTTAATGCCTGCAGCAATGCGTAGCTGGATAACGCCCGCGCATACCAGTGCCCGCATTCATATTCATCAAATGGATTACGTATCCGCCCGTCATAACGATTACGGCAGGTACGCACAATATCTAACCCCTCCTTTACCTTACCCATCATGATCAAATGGCTGGCCACTTCATATTCAATCCCCGTCCACACTTCATTGGAATACACAAAAGGTAAGGCCAGTTTATCGCCTTTAGGCCAGGTACAAAGCAATAGTCCTCCCTCCTTGCCCATAGCAAAAGTGGGGCGTTGCGGATTGGAGAAGTCTGTAAGGTCTTTTTTGAGATTATACTTGTACACAGCCTGCAAATGGCTCCGGATCTTTACTGTATCAAATGGCGCCGGCAAACCGCATACATAGGCTAGCCAGGCGCCTATCACGCCATCACTCAGGCACCCGCCCCCATATTGATATTTAGGGCCTTCCTTTTCCAATAATTGCTCCGCTTCAGGTGAATACCTTTCACTTTCTTCACTACTACCGCCCGCGGCTACAACTGGGTTAGGCGCCTGTAGGCCTTCCCATTTCACCTGCTGAATAAAATATTCCCCGTTATAAAGCTGTGTTTCCAGGTAGGTCCTCCCACTTTGCAACAAAGGCTGATACGCACTTACATCCTCTTGCAAAAAAGTGCCCATTCGTATCATAGCATCTAATGCGCCCAGGTAAATACTGCTGCACATGCCATCCGGTCCCCAAAATTCTATATCATATGTGTTGTGATGGGGCTCTTCCAGAACGCCTTTATGTTTTGGGTCCCAGGTACTAATGCAATAGTCCAGGCTGCGTTTTAATTTAGGATACAAGCCCCGCAGCCACTCATGGTCCGCACTAATGCGCCAGTCCCGGTACACCCGCATAATGCTGCCCAGCTGCCCGTCAGCAGCAGGAAAATAATACTGGTGCCCTGCAGGCCGTATCGGCAGCGAAGCGCGGTAGTTCTGATGGCCCACAGAATCCATGCTTTCATTATACTCTGTATTCCGGATAGTACGCTCCATGGCTGGGAACAAATGTGGCAGCGCCTGCGCGTAATTCCACACATGTGTGCAGGTGCCGGTACAGCTGCCCATTTCATCATTACAGCCTTCCCATCCCCAGAAACGGCCATCATATTGCCTTAACACCGTAGGCGATTTTAAGATAGTAAGATTAGCCGCAATAGCTTCCAGCACTTCAGCCGGCAGCGTGCTTTTATAAAAAGCTTCCGTAAATAAACGGCTCTTTTGCCGCAGGCTGTCGTAATGTTCCTGCCAGTATTCAGCTACAGCAAAAACATCCCCGAACCTGCTGCTATACCAGGGTTTATGATATATAGATGGGAGATCTGCCGATGCGTCCCGCACCGTGCTGTCAGCAGTTTTTTTTACCGGTAGCCCATAACGTAAACGGCTATTGGGTACATACCAGGCCATCATCACCCGGATCGTTCTCTCCTGCCCGGGTCCCAGTTTAAAAGGTACAAACACAGACGCCCCCGGCGCATCCTTCGCCACAGGCGCCACTGCCTTTACCTGGCCGGCTTCAATATTATTCCATGCCATGGAAAGCGGGTCCCACCAGCCACCCCGGAACCAGCAATGATCGGTAACCGTTTCTGCTGCATCCGTAAAAATGGCAAAGCTGCCTTTCTGAAAAGGCGCTTTAGGGGTGCTGTCCTGTGTAAGCACAAACCCGTTCTTAATAGATAGTATATGGTTAGGGCCAATAGTACTGTCATACGCTCCCGGCCTTTGAGGAATAGCCATAAAGTTGCGGGCGTTATAGGAAAACACGTACTCCTGCACCTTACCGCTGGTATTTTTAAACCGGTATTCCAGCGCACCCAGGGGCAGGCTGGAATTATCTTCATCCGTAGGAATAAAAGGGCTCCAGCCGGTGATCTGTACTTCCAGCGGCAGCATTTTATCCTGCAACGTCACCTCTCCAAAAGGAAACCGTGCAAGAAAGCTGGCTTCCCTGAACCTGGCCAGTCCATACGTGCTGCCTTCTGCACCCCTTGCTGCATTTCTTTGCCCGAATTTCTTCCATCCAGGCACAGGCCCTTCCAGCACCTTGGCGCTGTTAGGAACACCTTTCAGCGCAATAGCCGCAAACATAGCAGGTTCATTATACATATCAGGGTTATTCCGTACGGACATATGGGAAACAGCCCCCGTCCCCTCCAAACAAAACATCCCCGCTCCCATGCCGCCAATAGGAAAAGCTACCTGTTGCAGGTATTCTCCTTTATACACATCATTATAATGACGGTTAACTGATTGTGCTTGTAGTGTGAAAGATCCTGTTATCCAGGTTAGAACAATTAACAGGAGAGGTTTAATGTACATGACAGGAGTGTGTTATTAGCAGTTCATTGTAAGATCCGGTAACCGGTTTGCTCCGGGTAAAGGCACCGTAGTAAGAAGTGAATAATGCCGCCGTTACCCGTTGTAAGCGCCGCAGATGGCAGGGCATCCTCATTGGCGATCCAGTAACAATATCCCCGGTCTGTAAAGTTGCGTGAATGCAGCAGGAGGTTGGCGATCCAGTTAGCCCGCAGCTTCCATTCATTTGTTTTAAAAACCCGGAATGCTTCAAGATATAGTTCACCAAGTCCGGCCAGTCCTCCGCTTTGAGTATAGTTATCATTCAGGATAAGTTTGGGATAACTGCTCAATGCATCTTCAGCTGCCTTTTTAAACCTCGGCATTTTAAACACTTCATAAGCCTTTATAAAGGTTAAGATGCACCCACCTACTTCATCTACAGTTTTTTTATCATATTGTACTATTCCTGTAAAACGTTTTTTCCTGCACAGGTCTCGGAGCTCATGGGTTTGCCGGCCTATCCAGTCCAGGGATCTCAGCGCTGCCTGCGCTGCTTTATCATCCCCGTATTTTTCAACATAGTCTAATAAAAACCAGGTGATGCCCGTAGTGCCGGCCGCAAAACTGATATCAGGTAACCAGCACCCCTCCTTTTGTTGTAACATCTCAATAAACCTTACCTTATTTCTAAGCAATTGGGCAAACGTGTCTTTATCAAGATAGTTGCGGCATAAGTTCAGGGCTATCCCCTGCCCCGCGGCGCCACTGTTCATATCAGGTGATGTGCTGTGCAGGTCCAGGGCACGCAGAATATAATCCCGGTATTCATGGGTATCCGGTATCAGCCCGCCCTTTATGCCCTCTGAAAATGCCAGCGCCACCCCCGCCGCGCCTTTCCACAACCCGGGGTCATTACCCAAAGCACCCTGCTTCACAAATTCAAGTACCCGGTAATAAGGCGTTACAGATCCTGTTACATCAATATTATTTTTCCTGAGCCTGGCCAGTAAATAAAGTACCCCCGCAATACCATCACTCAGCCCCAGGCTGTTGCTATTGGCCTGCTCGCGCTGCAATGCATACAAAGAACTTACTAAGCCCCTGGAAGCCCGGTTTAATACTGCGCTAAGCTGGTCCCGGTATTCATTAGTGCATTGAAAAGAATAGATCGTGTAGCCGGAGAGCTCCATTTCCGCCTGGTATCTTTCTATAACAGCACTTATTGTTTCCAGGCCTGGCCGATGTGCAGGATCATCATCCAAACACTGTACAATAAGATCGGCAATAGGTTTACTGCCCGTTAAAAAACAAAGGTCCTGGGCAAGATCAGTGGTATAATGATGTGTAAATTTCGTAGGGTTTAAACCGGTAAATAAAGCGATCATCAAAGCTCCTAAACCATAAACATCTTCTTTATCCGTGGGGGCCGGCCCCGGCCTTTTGCTTACTCTAGGCCAGGCCATGCCTGCATTAATAAAGTACACCCGCTTGCGCCGGTCAATAAAAATGCTATTGGCAGAAAGGCTGCGATGTATATACCCTTTCCTGTGAAAACGCCCGGTAATGGCAATAATATTCAGTAAAATATGGATCAGGTCTTTCTTTACCACCGGGTTTAATTCATACCAGCTTTCATTCCGGAAGTTTACTTTTTGCAGATAGTTAGCCAGGGAAATGCCTTTAATAAATTCCAGTACAAGATAACAGGTATCTCCCTCACAAAAATAATCAATGCATTTAGGCACATATTCCTGCGCCGCATATACCTTATGTACATGCGCCTGCCATTTTAAGGAAGATGAGATAGCGTTTGCCGTTTTCACAATACATCGCCTAGTCCGGAAAAATCGGTCCCTGTAAACACCTTTAAACACCTCCTTTTTTACAATGGATATAAGCCGGTATCGCTTATTCAGTACGCTTTTATAAGTCTGCATGAAATGGTTATTGTGGGGCACGTGTCCTGTTCTCAAAATACCGCAGCTCGTCGATCAACAACAACGTGAACGTTAAACAAATGAACATGGGGAATACCTGGTAACGGATCACAATAATGTTGGCAAATATGCTGAAACCCAGGTTCAGCAGTACAAACACGCCTATAAGAATCGCACACTGTTTGAAACGGGGATCCGCATTCCTGAAATACTTTGGTTGCACAAAATGAAAATATCCAATGAAAATGCACAGGTTCAGAATGCAGAATAGGGTAGGATACAAAAACAGCAGTATTCCCTGGAATTGCTTAGGCAGGGCAACCGGCAGTTTCGTGCTCTCTAAGTGAAACCATTCCTGCACAATAGGCACCGTTTCATCAAAGCCCAGGTTATAGACCTCCAGTTTTTCCAGCGGCGGAAAAAAGTAATTCATGGTATTCACCCCCATATAATACCGGACGAAGGCTACCGGATGCTGTTTTACCAGCGATAACCCAAATTCCTTAAACACAGGCGATACCTTTCCCCAGGCCACTACGCTTTCATAACCGGTTGTAGGCTGGTAATGCCGCGACATATACTGTTTCAACGGCGCATTAGGCTGGCGTATAAAATAATTGGCCACATAAGCAGGCAGGTTCCGCTCATGTGGAGGTGTTTCCTTAAAGAACTGTATGGCTATCCGGTTAAGTTCCCTCACTTCAGGAGAGCTCATTTTTGTACTATCCGCATTAATATGCTCATACATGTACAGTGCATTATTGCCCCATTGCCACCCGCCAAGAATAGGCGGGAACTGCGCCGTGCCCGTCATCTTTTCAGAAGCATTCAGGCAATAAAAGATAAAAGGAATAATTAGCAGGGGACCAATTACAATGCCCACCACCTTTCTCCAAAGCGCCTGCCGGGAAAACAAAAAAGCAATAGCAGTTATTACCGGGTAAAACAATGCATTATACCTGAAAGTAAATGCTATAAAGAATAAAATAGCCTGGAAAAAGATCTGGTACAACTGGGGCTTATGCATGATCCACATCAGCTGGCTTACCCACACAAGGCTCATCGATATGAATAGCGCATCACTGGTTACATAGTTCGCAATATAAAACTGTAGTGGATTAAAGAACAGGAATAAAATAAGTATGATCCGGGTGTACTTCCGGGCAGTATAAAAATAAGTAACCGTGTAATAAAAGTACAGGGAAGAAGTTACAAGGCTAAAATATTGAAAAGTTATTAAGGCAAGATGAGAATACGTGATCCAGTGAAAAACCGCCAGGAACTTAGAATAACCAATAGGCCATATATTAACGCCCAGCCCCTCCTGCGCAGCAAAAATATAACTCCAGCTATCGGAAAAAAAATCCGGAAAGGGATACAACACTTTAAAAATAATGAACTCCACTGTGGCACAAGCCAGCAGGGTTAAAAGCAAAGTTCTGTTCCGTTTATGCCGGAAAACAAAATCTGCAAAAGCATTATTAGCCGTTCCGCCGGTGCTGATATTTACAGGGAGGGCGCCTGTTATATAACTTTGTGTATTCATAGAGTGGGCCGGGTTTGAGCATGAGGGAAGATGCTTAATAAAACTTGTAAGTCCTTATAAAGATCGCCCGAATAACTTAGGGCCCTGATGTACCAATAGGCCATTGTCAGTAGACAATCAGGCCAATTTATTACTTAATCCCCGCTACCGCCAACTCCAAAAATTCCCTATATTACCTCCTCACTTTTCAAACCCAACGGAACAAATGCCACGTAATCGCACTCATTTCTGTCTGTTATTAAGCAGTATCTTATTCCAATGTAGTCTTGCCTGCGCGCAATCGCCTACCCTGCAAACCCGCTGGGCAAAGGATGTTCACGCCACGGCCATTCCCCTCCCGGAATACCCCCGCCCGCAGTTGGTGCGCAATGCATGGCTGAACCTGAACGGTCCCTGGCAGTACGCCATTGCGCCCATGTCCCAGCAAACGCCGCCCGCATCTTATGCAGGCAACATCCTGGTGCCTTACCCGGTAGAGTCGCAGCTTTCCGGCGTTACCAAAACAGTAGGCAAAGACCAGGTGCTGTGGTATAAAAGAACCTTCACTCTCCCGGCAAACTATAAGAACAAGAACCTGTTATTACATTTCGGCGCAGCCGACTGGCAGGCGGATGTTTTTGTGAACGGCCAACTTGCCGGCACGCACAAAGGCGGTTACGATCCCTTCTCTTTTAACATCACCTCCCTGTTAAAGAAAAGCGGCCCGCAGGAAATTGTGGTACGCATCTGGGACCCAACGGATGATGGTCCCCAGCCCCGCGGCAAACAGGTGAAGAAACCCTCCGGCATCTGGTACACACCTGTTACCGGCATCTGGCAAACTGTATGGATAGAGCCCGTAGCACCCGCCTACATTGCTTCCCTGAAACCCACGCCAGACATCGACAAACAATCCTTACAGCTCAGTGTAAATGCACCTAACCTGTTACCCGGCGATGCCATAAAAGTAACCGCCCTGGATGGCGCCCAACAGGTAGCAGAACAAACCATTAATAACGGTACCAGCACTACGTTAAATATACCGCAGCCCAAACTCTGGTCACCGGAACATCCCTTCCTGTATAACCTGCAGGTAACAATTGTGCGCAAAGGCAAAGTGATAGACGAAGTGAAAAGTTATTTCGCCATGCGCAAGATCTCCATGGCGCCGGATGAAAAAGGCATTCAGCGTATGCTGCTCAACAACAAATTTGTATTCCAGTTCGGCCCCTTAGACCAGGGCTGGTGGCCTGACGGCTTGTACACCGCACCCACTGATGCCGCGCTCTTATACGATCTTACACAAACCAAAGCCATGGGCTTTAACATGATCCGCAAACACGTAAAGGTAGAACCAGCCCGCTGGTACCGTTACGCAGATTCATTAGGCATCCTGGTTTGGCAGGATATGCCCAGCGGTGACCTGGGTAACCATTGGGAGAACCGCCCCGGTGTACTGGGCCGCGCCACAGATCAGAAAAGGGACAACATCTCAGAGAGCATTTACCGTACAGAATGGAAAGCCATCATGGATGCCCTCCATCCTTTCTCCTGCATAGTGGTATGGGGGCCCTTTAATGAAGCCTGGGGCCAGTTCAAAACAGAAGAGATCACCAAATGGACCATGCAGCAGGATCCCTCCCGCCTGGTGAACAGCGCCAGCGGCGGCAACTTTTACCCGGTAGGTCACATGATAGACCTGCACAGCTATCCTGATCCTGCCATGCCCCGCCCGGACCTCTTCGGCAAACAACAGGCACTGGTGTTAGGCGAATTTGGCGGATTGGGACTTCCCCTGCCCGGCCATACCTGGCAGCAAAAGGATAACTGGGGTTATCAGAGCTTTAAGAATGCAGACGACCTGTTTGATGTGTACAAACGTTTTTGTGAAAGACTGAAAACGCTCATTCCCGAAGGCCTTTCCGCCGCCGTATATACCCAAACCACTGATGTGGAAATGGAAGTGAACGGCCTCATGACCTACGACCGTGAAGTAACAAAAGTACCGGCAGAAAAGCTGAAAGCAATACAGGAACCGCTTACAAAGGAGTAAAACATTTATAACACAAACCTCAGTGCAATGATTCACCCACCAGCACAGGTGCATCATCTGCTCTGAGGTTTATAGTTTTCGGTTCATCTGCATTGGCCGCATTAATGAAATATTCTATAATGATCAGGGAAAATGCAGCGCTAATGATCATTGAAAATACCTGGTATCTCAATACAATAGGGCCTGCCATTATACTAAAGGCTCCATTGGCAAACCATAATATAAAAGCCCCCAACAATATTTTATACAAATACCCGCCGCTTTTAAAATCATTGATCACAAAAAAAATAATACAGCCGGTTAAAAATCCAAGATTGGATAAAGCTATTATGAGCGTATAAGGTGCCGCAATCCCGTCCAGGGATTCCTCCTCCGGTACATAAAAAGTTATGAGATTAGGTAAAAGATAATACTTTACATAAAGACCTGGATATTTACGCATGGCATAGGCGCCATAACTTCCGTACAACGGGGCCATAGCGGACCATTGCCACACCTTCACCTGCCGCAGCGAATCCATATGACGGATAACAGCATGCAGCGGCCTTAAACGGGGAGGTATTTTTGCCGGTGCTTCCGGTGTTGTATACGTATACATATACAGGGTATTACCTGTTTCCCGCTGGTACGTTTTAACCGTATGTATAATATACCCTCCTATAAAAACGAATATCAATAAGTTACCAGCCAGTTTAAACAGGATATATGATCTTGAAATTGCAATGATAACCATGCTGATCACCGGGTAATACAATGCATTATAACTTAGGGTAAATACCAGCAATAACAGCAGGGCATGTATTATCAACAGCGGCAGCCTGGCCCCTTTCATGATCCATAACAGTTGCGTAGCCCAACCAATACTCAAGGCAGTGAACAGCGCATCACTGGAAATTAAATTACTCACATGCAGCAGAAGCGGGTTTATGACCCCTATGAAAAATAATAGCGCGGTAATGATCTTCCCGGGCCTGAGGAAATAGGTAAGTGTGAAAATGAAGTAGAGGATAAATATTTGCAGCAATAAGTATTGGAAAAGAACCAACGCAGTAGCTGAATGGGTAAACAGGCTGCCCAGCCGCAAAAATTTAGCGTATCCCACAGGCCATATACTAATGTCCTTGTTAGCTGCGGCCATTTCCAGGTAAGCATAAGATTCCGGCAGGAAATTAGGATTGGGAAACAGGGATTTAAATACAATGAACTGTATGAGTATAAGGCCGGCAGACAGCAACAGGTATAACCTGTTTTCCCTGACATACCAGGTCCATTGCCAGAAGGTTGTACCAGGAGTATGTTCAGCCGTTAAAATGCCAATGGTGCCAAATTGCTGCATACAATTAATGATTAAACCCACCATAGCGATGTGCCGTGATAACAATACTCCGGTAGGTGTAGTGTCCTAAAAAACTAGTTCCGCCTGAAAAGGCGGAACCTAATATAATCCTCAAAATAACAGACACAACCGGGCAAGCACCCGGTGTGACCGGTAAGTTTAAGCTTCGTTGTCAGTAATAAAGTTCCTCCTATTAATTGGAATTAACGGTAGACTTTTAGACCAATTTTCCATTCAAACCAGACAATTTTACATCATTTTCACCCCTCACTGCAATAGGCTCACAGTATGCTGAACGCCGAATGCTAAACGCTTAATGCCGCCCAACCGCCCGGCCTTCAGGCCACCAAATGCCCTCCTCCCAGTCTCCACCAATCCCCTTATTCCTCCCCAACCCCTCCCAGCCTCCCAAAACACGCCTCTCACATCCCCAACCCACTTCCCCCCTCAAATTACCCGCCACCAGCTTATTTCCCCCCACCCCTCCGCTGCATTTAGCGTTAAGCATTCGGCGTTCAGCATTAAGCATTAGGAAGCATTCGGCGTTAAGCGCATTTCGTAACCGAAAATTTCCTATCTTCACTGGATTTCTATCGTATTCACGGGGGCACAATTCAACCTCAGACAAACGATTACAACTTAAAAACGCACTGGAACCTTGCAATTTCACGAATTTGGTTTTGACGACGATCTACTGGATGGTATTTACGCAATGGGCTACAACACCGCCACTCCTGTACAGGAACAGGTAATACCCCCTATTATCGCAGGCCGCGATATACTGGCCTCCGCACAAACAGGTACCGGCAAAACGGCCGCATTCCTGCTGCCCGTGCTGCATAATCTGCTTACGCAGGGCCGCGACGAACATAGCATTAACGCAATGGTGATAGTACCTACCCGCGAGCTGGCCATGCAAATAGCCCAGGCGCTGGAAGGACTAACCTACTACACCGATATCAGTTCCATAGCCGTATACGGCGGCACCGGCGGCGCTAACTTTGCCGCAGAGAAAAAGGCCCTGGCCACCGGGGTGGATATTGTCATCTGCACGCCCGGCCGCATGATAGCCCACCTGAACATGGGTTATGTAAATGTGAAAAAGCTGAAATACCTGGTGCTGGACGATGCCGATCGCATGCTGGACATGGGCTTTTACGACGATATCATCAAGATCATCTCCTTCCTGCCCAAAGAGCGCCAGAACCTCATGTTCTCCGCCACCATGCCTACCAAGATCAAACAGCTGGCAATGAAGATCCTCCAGGATCCTGAGCACATCTCCATTGCCCTGGGCAAGGCGCCGGAAAAGATCGTGCAGGAAGTTTTCATGGTGCATGAACAGCAAAAGATCCCGCTCATCAAACACGTGCTCACACAAAAGCAGTTTGATAGCGTGATCATCTTCTGCTCCAGCAAACAGAACGTAAAAACGCTATACGCGGAGCTGCACCGCGCAAAGTTCTCCATAGAGCTCATTCACTCCGACCTGGAACAGGAAAAACGCGAACAGGCCCTCCTGGATTTTAAGAACAAGAAGCTTAAAATGCTGGTGGCCACCGATATCCTGAGCCGTGGTATTGACGTTGAAGATATTGACCTGGTGATCAACTACGACGTTCCCAAAGACGGCGAAGACTACATTCACCGCATTGGACGTACCGCCCGTGCAGCTACTGACGGTACCGCATATACGTTTGTAAGTGGAAAGGAAATGGGCCGTTTTGCCCGCATAGAAAGAACCCTGGGTAAACAGGTACCCCGCGGTGTAATACCGCCGGAGATAGGTCCCGCCCCGGTAATGAAACCCCGCTCTGAACGTCCGGAAGGCGGCCACCATGGCAAGCCCCGTCACGGAGGTGGTGGAGGTGGAGGTCACCGTAAACAGGGTTCCGGCAATCATCAGCACAAATCCAGAACAGAGAACAGTGGTAGTGGTCAGTCATCCCGGTCCCAGGGCGGCGAACGTAAACAGAATAGCCAGCCTAAACGGTATAATAACCGTCCATCTTCCGGTTCGGCGCAATAAGCCATCACTATCGCACAAAATAATAGATGATCGCAAAAATGATCGCAGCAAACGCTAAGCCTGCCACAAACGTAATGGTCTGTTTACCGCGCTGATGTTCATAAGTATTGGGATCAATAAAAAAAGTGATGAATAACAAGGGGTCAACTTTCAGATCCGGGCGGTATTGTTTCAGCCCCTTCATAAACGCAGCGATCAGCTCTCCCCGGTTGGCAAAGAACACATGGAACGGATGCGCCCCGCGGAACGTTTCTTTCTGGCTTACCGGTATCCCATCCTGCATATACCACCACTGAAAATGATCTGAGCTGATCCGTGCCCCATTCACCATACCGGAAGTAGTTTCCTTATTTACATCATGGGTTAGATCCCTGATTTTCGTACTGCCGAGGGCTTTGCTAAAGGAGTGCCACTGCAGGGTTTTAACAATAGTTTTAGTGTACTGGTTATAGAACTGCACCCCGTCTTTATCCACGGTAATAGTGGTGTATCGTTTCCCTTTCAGGATCAGGTATAACAGCACTCCATTCATCACCAACGCAATGCACAGCAGTGCAAAACGTCCCCACAACGGTGTATTATCCTCCATAAACAATAAGCAAACAGCCCCTATCATCAGCCCAACCGCCGCTAACGCTAAGGCACAAACGACAATACCGAAAAAGATATTTACCTATACTAACGGCTGGGAAGTAACCGCGGTGAACGGTCTGGCATCAGGAGATAATTTCATAAGCGAAAAGCATAAAGCACAAAACATACCGCCCGTCTTCCGGCCCGGTGCAGTAATAAATCGTAAATCTAAAATCGTAAATCTAAAATCAAATTATTCTTCCACCAACTTTATCCCCGTTTGCGTAAACTCGATCTTCTTTTGTTTATACAAACTGCCCGTCGTCATTTTAAACGTCTTTTTGCTCATGCCAAAGAACGCATAGATCTCCTCTGGATCTGATTTATCATGATAAGGCAGGTAACCATTGTTCTCCTGCAGCAGCCGCAGGATCTTTCCACTTTCATCCTCCACTTTTTTGTAACCTGCCTGTCCAAGCACAACATCTATCTTATTCTCCTCCTTGATCTTTTTCACAAAACCCTGCAGGCGTTCGCCAATGTCCAGGGTGCGGAACACTTCATTGAAATGCAGCAGTCCAATATGTTGCTGGTTGATGATCACCACATAACCCAGCTGTGTACGGCGGTAAATGATCATTTCCACCGGGTCCATTTCTTTTACGGTCAGCTGTTCATTGCTCAGGTAGGGATCTATTTTTTCCGTAGCCGCAATACGGCCGGTGAGGTTATCAATGTAAATACGCACCAGGTACTCCTGTCCTTTCTGCATAGTGCTCATTTGCTGGGATCTGGGCACAAACAGGTCTTTCATCAGGCCCCAGTCCAGGAAAGCGCCCTGCTCCGTATCATCCACGGCTTTCAGCAGCAGGATATCGCCGGCTACGCCTTTGGGTTTATCGGTAGTGGCAATGAGGCGGTTCTCGGAATCATGGTACAGGAACACTTCCAGCTCGTCGCCAGGTTTGGTATCCGCAGGCACGTACCTTTTAGGCAACAGGATCTCCTGTTCGCCTCCGTCCAGGAATACTCCAAAGTCAGATGTTTTCTTCACTTTCAGCCGGTTATATGCACCAATATTGAACATGTAGTAATGGATTAATCCCGCAAAGGTAGCATAAAAACCGAAGGGGTAAGCCGGATGTAGGAAGTACGATGAAGGATGAGCTACATGCTTATCACGCACGCCATCTCAATGCACTGCGCCGTAGGTCCATACGACGGACCTTTGCCCGGCGCGCCCCGCTTGACACCGCCCCATGCCCCCACAAGCCCCTACACGACCTCCAACGCTCCATAGCCCTCCAAACAGGCGGGCGCAGTCCGGAGCTGGACCTACGCGAAAGGGCCTTTAACAAACAGTAAGGCCCTTCCGCAAAAAATCTTCAGTAAAACAAGCAATCAGCTCACCCCAATATCCCCTCAATCTCCCCCAGCTCCTCTTCCGTAAACCGCTCCGCCTTCAAACATTGCAGCGTATCCTGCAGCTGCTCCGGCCGGCTGGCCCCTACCAGCACTGAGGTAACGCGCGCATCCTTCAGCAGCCACCACAACGCCATTTGCGCCAGTGTTTGCCCGCGCCGCTGCGCCAAAACATGCAGCCCTTTGATCTGCTGCAATCTTCGCGCAGTTACATCCTGCTCTTTCAGGAAACCATGCGGCTTTGCCGCACGCGAATCCTGCGGAATACCATGCAGGTATTTATCGGTTAACAGGCCCTGTGCCAGTGGAGAAAAGGGAATACAGCCAACGCCTTCATCGCCCAGCAGGTCCAGTAAGCCATTTTCCACCCAGCGTTCAAACATGCTGTATTTGGGCTGATGGATCAGGCAGGGCGTGCCTAGCTGTTTTAAGATAGCAATAGCCCGTGCCGCCTCCTGTGCGGGATAGTTGGAGATGCCCACATACAGCGCCTTTCCCTGCCGTACCAGCAGGTCCAGGGTTTGCATGGTTTCTCCCAGCGGTGTTTCCGGGTCAGGGCGGTGATGGTAAAAGATACCTCCATAATCCAGCTGCATACGGCGCAGGCTTTGAACCAGGCTGGATACCAGGTATTTTTTGGAGCCCCAGTCGCCATAAGGCCCGGGCCACATCGTATAACCTGCTTTGGAAGAAATGATCAGCACATCGCGGTAACCGCGGAAGTCGCTGTGCAGGATACGGCCAAAGTTCTCCTCTGCCGCTCCGGGAGAAGGGCCGTAATTATTGGCCAGGTCAAAATGTGTGATGCCGCTGTCAAAAGCAGTGAACAGTATTTTACGGTAGTTATCCGGCACATCTACATGCCCGAAGTTATGCCACAGCCCCAGCGAAATAGCAGGCAACTTAATACCGCTCTTGCCGCAACGGCGATACTCCATCTCAGCGTAACGATTAGCAGAAAATCCCATATGTCTTTAAATTATTAATCCTTAATTAAACCTGCAGTGCAGCTCCACATACTTCTTAATAACCTGCACCCTATCCGATAAGTACCGCGGCGTAAAAAACCAGTTCGACCACTCCTCAAAATGCATGTACTGGTAACCAAGATAAAAGATCCAGAATATAAAACCCAGGTAAGGCACTGCTTTTAATTCATCATCGGAAAATGGGCGCACGGTACGATAGGCTTCAATAAACACCTGGAAGTCGCGGTCAGCAGCTTCCTGCGTCATTTTCCCGGCACCCACATGAAAAAAGAAATGCAGGAAAAAAGAAGCCACATCATTTGCCAGCCATCCCTTCCCGGTAAAGTCAAAATCAAAAAAGGTAAGCTGGCCCTGCTCATCAAAATGGAAGTTCTTGGGTAAAAAATCATACTGCAAATACCCATGGCTAAAGCTACCGGTAGGTAATTCATTTAACTGCTGTATCACCTTTTGTGCAGTATCCTTCAGGTACGTATATCCTTCTGCGTGATCCCTGAACGCAGGCGCCAGGGTTTCCAGGGGTTGCAGCAGCAGGCGCTTAATATCGTAGGTTTCGCGCTCATGTGGCAGCACCAGGTTGGCGGTAATGTTATGCACCTTTGCCATTTCACGGCCTACCAGCTGCAGCTGCGCTTCCGTCAGGTCATAAACATTGCTGCCTTTGGCATAGCTGAACAATACCCCGTGCCGCAGGCCTTCCGGCGCATTAAAATCCTGGATCTGGTTACCCTGAAGGTCCGGTATGGGATAGGAAACAGTGGCCCCGCCTTTGTGCAAACGGTTCAGCAGCTCTACCTCTCCCTGGATCTCGTGCAGGCTGCGATGGCTGATCCGGTACACTTTAAAAATGTACACAGGCGCACCGTCCTTTTCTATAATATAGGTATCGCTCACATTACGCAGCAGCAGGCGGCACGTAAGCGCAGGATCGCCATATTGTTGTATGATGAAGGCTTGCAGGGCTTTGGACGATAACATGGAGTACTGCACGGGGAAGCTGCTCATGGGTTAAAAAATTTAGGGACCTAAGGTAACGGTTAAAGTTTGTATTTCGTAACTTTGCAGCATGTCAGATACAGAAAGCTTACAGGAATTCTACCAGTATAAATTTAATTTCCTGCCCAATAACCTTCAGCAGGACATAGGGCATTTTAACGTGTTCAACCTGGAGGACTGCATAGGGCCTAACGGCACGCCGGCCAAATACCGCCGCCGCGAGTTCTATAAGATCACCTTAATACGGGGCGAGAATATTTACCATTATGCAGATAAAAGCCTGAAGGTCAATGGCAGCGCCCTGCTGTTCTTTAACCCGCACGTGCCCTACACCTGGGAAAATGTGGCCGACGATCCCACCGGTTTTTTCTGCATCTTCAGCGAAACCTTTTTCACAGACCGTACCCGCAACGGCCTCAATGAGCTGCCCATGTACGCCAATGGCGGCAAACCGGCCTATTTGCTCACCCCGGAGCAGGATGCCCATGTAAGCAGCCTGTTTGGGAAAATGCTGGATGAGATCAACAGCGACTACATTTATAAATACGACCTGCTCCGCAATTACGTGATGGAGCTCATCCACTTTGCCCTGAAAACCCAGCCCTCTGAAAACCTGTACCAGCACCCGGATGCCAATTCCCGCATCTGTGCCGTGTTTACAGAGCTGCTGGAACGGCAGTTCCCCATTGAGCACCCCTCACAGCGCTTTTCCCTGCGCTCTGCCAAAGACTTTGCAGAACAGCTGGCCGTGCATGTAAACCACCTGAACCGCGCCATACGGGTCACCACCGGCAAAACCACCACGGAACGCATTGCCGAAAGGCTGGTGAGCGAGGCCAAATCACTGCTCAAACATACCGACTGGAACATCTCCGAAATAGGCTACTGCCTGGGGTTTGAGGAGCCTTCCCACTTCAATAACTTCTTTAAGAAACATACCAGCATTCCCCCCTCTGCTTTCAGGGCTGTTTGAATTATGTAACCATTTGTTTGAAAGGCGTAAGCTGCGCCCGGGCTTAGGGGCGTAATTTTGCTCCATCAAAAATGTTTAACGATGGACAAGCAACAAGTATGGTTCATAACCGGCGCCTCCAAAGGCCTGGGACTGAGCTTCGTAAAACAGCTCTTACAGGCAGGTCATATGGTAGCCGCTACCTCCCGCAATACGCAGGACCTCAGCAGCTCTGTTGGTACAAGCTCTTCTCAGTTCTTACCCCTGCAGGTTAACCTGGCAGATGAGAACAGCGTAGCACAGGCGCTGGAACAAACCGTAAAAACCTTTGGCGGGCTGGATGTGGTGGTGAACAACGCCGGTTATGGCATTGGCGGCAGCGTGGAAGAAGTAACGGACGCGGAAGTACGCCAGGCCTTTGATGTAAATGTATTCGGCGCCATTAACGTGATCCGTAAAGCGCTGCCTTACCTGCGCAAACAACGTTCCGGTCATATCATTAATATCTCCTCCATTGCCGGTTTTACAGGCGGCACAGGATGGTCTATATATACCGCAGCCAAACACGCTATAGTAGGTTTATCCGAAGTGCTGGCTGCCGATGTGCAGGAGCTGGGCATCAAGGTGACCGTGGTAGCACCCGGCGCTTTCCGCACCAGCTTCCTCACACCGGATTCACTGGCCATCACGGATAATTACATTGAAGACTACACCGCCGTTCACGCCACCCACGACAAGTTCCGTAAAATGGACGGGCAGCAGGCCGGCGATCCGGAAAAGGCCGTAGCAGAAATGATCCGCATCACCACCGTACCCAACCCGCCCCTGTACTTCCTCTTAGGTACCGATGCCTATAACCGCGCCACGAATAAGCTGGAAATACTTGGTAAGGAATACAAGGCCTGGGAGGCAGTAACAAAATCCACAGACTACTAGCCGTCATTGCGAGGCCCTGCTTCGTCATTGCGAGGCCTCGCGCAAGGACTTGTGGGCAGCAAGGCCGAAGCAATCCCCAGCCATTCCGGAGATTGCTTCGTCACCCCACGCACAATAGCTTTACTCTGCGCCTCGCAATGACGGACATAACATAAAAAAGTCCTGCGTTTAAACGCAGGACTTTTCTATTTGAAGTACTCAACTCAATTATTAATTATAACAACAAAACATCAATCCTATGCGCCTGCACCATCTCCGCATGATCCGACCAGGAGAACACCGTAAAATATCCGTCCTGCGAAGCTACCAGCGCCAGGGAATCCCGCTGGTCATGCACAAACTGCGCGGCAGATAAATGCCGGGTACCGCCCAAGCTGGATGGATGTATGAGCCGTGGGCTGCCATCCATTACCGGCTCCATTAACAACACCTGCTCTGCCCTGGTGGAGTTATGCGCGCGGGTGATCTTGGCGCCAAAGGTCAGCAGCTGATGCCGGTCGTTGATCACGGTAGCGCCGTCTACGGCGGTAAGGCCGGTCACGTTCTCCACTTCGCGGCGTAAAGCATTCTGCAGGAATATATCACTTCCGTTCTTGTTATTGCAGTTGGATGATACCAGGTCCGCCACACCGGAGAATGCCGGTACTACCGGGTATTGTAAAGGATGGATCAGCGAGCCTTTCCACTCTTCATGCCGGGAGGATACTACCAGTAAAATGCCGCCCCGCCCATGCGCACGCATGGATACGGCAATTTGTATCAGCACATTTACAGGATCATTCCATACGGCCGATGAGCTAAGCCCCAGCAGGGAGGTCAGAATGGGCGGGCTATCCGGCAGCAGGCCGCTGTTCTCATCCACCACTTTTACCTGGTCGCCACGCAGCACAGCTACGTTCATGAACTTGCCCAGGCCAATAATGCGGCGCTGTTTCACTACCAGCAATGCCGGTTCTGAAACGTCCAGCACAAAACAATAGTCCGGCAGTTTAATAGTAGTACCCCAGATGTACAGCTCCTCCCCTTTATACCAGATGCCTACATGCACGCCGGCCCGCTCTACGCCGGGCGCCAGCTTGCTGAGTGTTTTGGGGTTCAGCGGCAGGGGTTGTGCAAATAACAACGGTTTGCCGGCCTGGGAAGGCGGCAAAAAGGCCAGTGATATTTTGGTGGCGTTCCCTTCTTCTTTACGAAGGCTGGCCCAGAAGGCGGTGTCAATCATCTTCTCCACGATCCATGCCTCCGGCACAGACGCCAGGTTCCTTTCCCCGTTCTCCAGGGCCGCAGTCTGATGTTTTAATAAGATCGATGCTATTGTGTCGGCAACCTTACCAGCAGCCTGGTAGGCGGTTTCATACGTCAGTTCCATACTAAAAGTATTAAGGCCATGTTTCCCTCTAAGGGCTTTCTCTCTTTTCAGTACAAATTTAACCATTTTTAGGGCACGGAATTGTCGCTAAAACTCAAAAGGCCATCCATAAAACGGAAAGGCCTTTATAAGTACTATTTGAATTTGGATGAATGACGATGATTATTGGGGCAGGTAGTGGAACCGGGCGCCCTCATATACATGGGTTTCCGTATTGCCTCCTAAGGAAAGTGCAACTGTCCTTACTGCACTAACGGGATAGTTATCACTATTGTATTCATAAGCATAGGTGGTGGTACCACTAAATCCGTTAGTACTGGAAAACGATTCTTCCACCTCATTATTAACAGAAAGATATTGAGGACCACCCAGGAAATAATAATAACCCGCCATACTCCTGAAAGGGCTGGGCTTATCCTCATAACGATAGGTCCGGGTAGTGGTTTCCCATTTTTTTGTTACCCCATCTATATATGAACTGGTCACTACGTTCTTAACCAGGTTATTTTTCTCCCAGGTATAAAAGTTAACAACAGTATCTGTTTTTGCCGCTGAGGTAAATGCGTAGGTCGCTGTTAACTGCCCCTGTGTATTATAAACCAGGGAGTCGTATGCGGTGCCACTGGTGCTTTCAGGATGATCTATCCGCACTGCCTGCCCGGCGCTGTTATAGGTTAGCACAGCCACCGTTTCTCCAGCAGGATCACTAATATCCCTTGCGAAATTATAACGTTTCATTTGCCCGTTCTCATAGAAGGGATAAACAAAAAGAGAAGTATCCGGTGGTAAACCGTCAAATGTAATATTAGCTAACCGCTTTAAGGTTCCATCGGAGTTATAATCAAGTGCAGTGCTGTCCCAGGGCGATAAATAGCTGCTAATGGTAAGCAACACCTCCGGTTCAGGTACGGGATCATTGTTGTCATTATCCTTGCTACAAGACGCATACAGTACCATAATACCTAGGAGGGATAATAAGTGCAATCGCATAGTTGACAGACCAATTCAGACCACAAAACTAGATATTGCGTTTAGCCGTACAATAACATCTAAGTACCATATACCTGTCCGTTTCCGGACACCGCCCGTTCGCATACGAACATTCCCCCATCACCTCCCACCCCGCCAGCCCCTACTGCTAGCGGGCTACGCAATATGGCAACCTAATTGCGACTTTCTTCCCGGACAATAATTATTAAACACCCGCCTATGTTTAAAAATTACATCAAGGTAGCGTTACGCAACCTGCTTAAACACAAAAGCTTTTCCCTCATTAATATTTTTGGCCTGTCTATGGGCATGGCTATAACCATGGTCATCGGGTTATGGGTATGGGATGAATTATCCTTTGACAAGTATCATACTAACTACCCGCGCATTGCACAGGTATGGCAGCATGCAACAGACGGCAAGGAAAGTGGCGCCGGAACCTCAACGCCGGTTCCCCTGGGCGCAGAGCTGCGCATGGCATATCCGGATGATCTCAAATACGTGGTAAGGGCCGGCGGTGGGCAGTACACCATTGCTGCCGGCGATAATAAATTCACACAGGACGGTTGTTTTATAGAACCGGATGGGCCGGAAATGTTCAGCTTTCGCATGCTGCAGGGCACGCGCGACGGGCTTAAAGATCCCTCCTCTGTTTTAATATCCCGGTCGCTGGCCCAAAAGTTATTTGGTAAAGAAGACCCTATGGGAAAACTGGTAAAGATCACCAACATCATTTCCCTGAAGGTGGCCGGCATTTATGAAGATCTTCCCGAAAACAGCACCTGGCACAGCACAACCTTCTTTGCACCCTGGGATAAATATGTAAGCACCTGGGATTGGGTGAAGAACCTGAAAGATGATTGGGGCAGCAATATTACAAACACCTATGTACAGATAGCAGACCATGCGGATATGGATAAAGTATCTGCAAAGATCAGCGGTGTAATGACCCGCAAACATCCTGAAAAGAATTATAAGGTAGACCTGTTCCTCCATCCCATGCACAAGTGGCACCTGTATTCCAACTTTGTGAATGGTGTAAACAGCGGCGGGCTTATCACCTTTGTATGGCTGTTTGGTATCATTGGCACGTTTGTATTGCTGCTGGCCTGCATTAACTTTATGAACTTAAGCACGGCACGTTCAGAAAAACGTGCCAAGGAAGTAGGTATCCGCAAGGCCATCGGCTCGCTGCGCTCACAGCTCATCAACCAGTTCTATAGCGAGTCTGTGCTGATGTCGTTGTTTGCATTTGTGCTGGCCATTATTTTTGTGATCACCATGCTGCCCTGGTTTAATACCGTAGCAGATAAACACATTGTTTTCCCCTGGACCAATGCCTGGTGCTGGATAGCAGGGATCGGCTTTTCATTGCTCACCGGTTTTATTGCAGGCAGCTATCCCGCCATTTACCTCTCGTCTTTTCAGCCGGTAAAAGTATTAAAAGGCACTTTCCGCGCAGGCCGTTTTGCATCCCTGCCCCGTAAAGTATTGGTAGTAGTGCAGTTTACCGTATCTGTACTGCTCATCACCGGCACCGTGATCGTATACCGGCAAATACAGTATGGCAAGAACCGCCCTGTGGGTTACGACCGCAATGGGCTTATCTCCATCCACGAAACCACGCCCGAAGTATATAAGAATTACGACATTATTCACCGCACCTTACTGGAAAATAATATTGCAGTAGAAATGGCGGAATCACAATGCCCTATTACTGATATCTGGGCCAACTCCGGTGGGTTCGACTGGGCAGGTAAAGACCCGTCCTTTGAGGCGAATTTTGCGAACATTGGCGTGCGCCATGAGTTTGGTAAAACCGTTAACTGGAAGTTCAGGGAAGGGCGTGATTTTTCCAAAGCATTTGCATCAGATTCCATGGCGGTGATATTAAATGAAGCTGCTGTGAAATACATGGGTATTAAAGGCGATCCCATAGGTATGACTATACGTTGGAATGGCCAGGATTACCATGTGATAGGCGTTACGGAAGATATGATCATGACCTCTCCTTACCGCGCCGTACCGCAAAGTGTTTTCAGCATTTTGCATGAGGGCGGTAACATCATCAACATCCGGCTGAACCCACGCATGAATATGAGCGAAGCGCTGAAAAAGCTGGAAGCTGTTTTTAAACAATACAATTCCTCCGCACCTTTTGAATATACATTTGTAGACCAGGAATACGCAAAGAAGTTCGGCGCCGAAGAGCGCATTGCAAAACTCTCCACCGTATTTGCCGCACTGGCTATTGTTATCAGCTGCCTGGGACTGTTTGGATTAGCCTCTTTTATTGCAGAACAACGCACCAAGGAAATTGGTATCCGCAAAGTACTGGGGGCTTCTATCTTCAATTTATGGCGCATGTTATCCAAAGATTTTGCGCTGCTGGTTGTATTATCCTGCTGTATAGCTACCCCTATTGCCTGGTATTTTCTGCATCAATGGCTGCAGCAATATGAATACCGTACAAATATTTCGTGGATAATTTTTTTAGCCGTAGGGGCGGGAGCGTTATTCATTGCACTATCAACCGTTAGTTATCAGGCAATTAAAACAGCATTATCAAATCCCGTAAAAAGTTTACGGGCAGAATAAACATATTGTTAATAACTATTACGGGTATACCCTGCACAAATAGTAAATATCTTTCATATATTTGCAACCATAACCCCTGAAAGATATTTACTATTTATCCGCTCTATGCCCGAAGAAAAGTTGGTTGTTAAGCACTTCCGGTTATTCACCTTTAACGTAATTGGCCTGGTAACGATCCCCTGCCTTTTTGCAGGTAACCCAGGCGCCGGACTAATGTACCGGAAAGCCTTGTCCACCAGGGATTCCGTGATCATCCCGCAGCCGGGAGCAGATACTATCAGCATCTCCATTGTGGGGGATATGATGGTAGGTTCCAGCTATCCTTCTCCCCTTTACCTGCCCGCAGCAGGTGAAGGAAATATCCTGCAGCATGCCATTCCCTTATTACAGCAAACAGACCTGCGCATCGGTAATCTTGAAAGCGCGGTATCTGATAGTGCAGCCGTGTATAAACAATGCGGCTTAACGCAGTGTTTTGCTTTCCGCACACCACTTAAATATGCACAGTGGTATAAGGAAGCCGGCTTTGAATATCTTAACCTGTCTAACAACCATTCTTATGATTTTGGAGATAAAGGTGTGCAACATACGCTTGCTTTTTTACGTAACAACAACATACGCACCAGTGGTGTTACCCAGCACCCATTTGATACACTAACGGCCCGGAATACACGCTTTGGATTTGTTTCCTTTGCCCCGCACAGCAACTGCCTTAACATGAACAACGACTCACTGGTACAGGCATACGTAGCGCGTGTAAGGCCCCTGTGTGATGTGCTCATTGTATTCTTTCATGGCGGTGCAGAAGGTACTACGCGTACGCATACCCCAAAACGGCGGGAAATATTCCTGGGCCAGGACCGTGGCAATGTAACACACTTTGCACGTTTGTGTGTGGATGCCGGCGCTGATATGGTCATAGGCTCCGGCCCGCATGTGGTAAGAGGGATGGAAGTATATAAGCAAAAGCTGATCGCGTACAGCCTGGGTAACTTTGCCACCTATCACCTGTTTAACCTGAAACCGCCCTACAACGTAGCGCCCCTGCTGCAGGTAAAGATCACCGGTAAAGGCGAGCTCATAGATCATAAAGTATTTTCTTTTGTACAGCAGGGCGAAGGCGTACCTATGCCGGATAGCAGCATGCAGGCGTATAAGATGATCCAAAGCTTATCTGCACAGGATTTTGGATTTAAACAGGTAAATGCAGGCCTGCACGATACCCTCAACATATCTGCCGTGGGTTTAAACCGCAACAGGTATTGTTCAACTTTTCAACCCTAAACTTAACATCGCCGCTTAGGAATTTCTTGCTATTTTTAGTGATCTGTTAACCAAATTAAATCATGGAACCCATGAGAAAAACCCTCATTTTCACCTGCCTGGCAGTATTTTTCCTTGCCCGGAGCTTTGCTTCAACACCTGTATTTAAAGCGCACACCAATGCTACTACCAAACACAAGGTGGCAGCCACATATGACGTGCGTATTACGCTGGTGCATACGGATGGCTCACCGGTAACCGGCGGCACCGGCCTGCACGGTTTCTGGGCCCGTAATGAGGCTACCGGCACTTACTATGACCCTACTGACCGGGAAGGTTATGAGTTTGAAGGATTACCCGCCGGCACGTACACCTTTGGCGCTTACCCCGGTAACTGGGACGGCGCAGTGTCTAAAACCGTTACGCTCAGCAGCGGCGATGTTGGCCCGGATGGTTTTATTACCGTAACATTAGTGTATTGGGTAGAGTAAACCGCCCGTACTGTACAACACTTTTATAGCCGGTCGCTGCAGGGCCGGCTTTCTTTTTACCCCATAAAATATTACATTGGGTAACAAGTACTCCACGTCATATGATCAATATTAATTCCAACGGTAAAGCGCAAAACACTTTTGACGCTATAGTGATAGGCTCCGGCATCAGCGGCGGATGGGCCGCCAAAGAGCTGTGCGACCATGGCCTGCAAACCCTGGTGCTGGAAAGGGGCCGCAATGTAGAACATAACAAAGACTACCCTACCGCTACCAAAGCGCCCTGGGAATTTACCCACCGCGGGCAAATGACCAAACAGTTCCTACAGGAGAACCCGCTCATCAGCAAGGCCGCAGGCTTTGGAGAAGACACCGCACACTTTTTCATTAAAGACAAAGATCATCCCCACATACAGGAAAAACCGTTCGCCTGGATCCGGGGTAACCAGGTAGGCGGCAAATCACTTACCTGGGGCCGTGCCTGCCAGCGCTGGAGCCCGTTTGAATTTACCGCCCCGCAACGTTACGGCTACGGCATTGGCTGGCCCATTGGGTATGATGATGTAGCACCCTGGTACACGCATGTGGAAGAATTTATTGGCGTATGCGGCACCCGCGATGGCATTGCCGCTATGCCGGACGGCTCTTTTCTGCCACCGTTTGAATTTAACTGCGTGGAAGCGCTGGTACAGAAAACCGTTAAACAGCATTACCCCGGCCGGCATCTTGTACATGCCCGCTGGGCGCATATTACAGAACCCAAACCCATTCACCTGGAACAGGGCCGCGTAAAATGCCAGGCGCGTAATTTATGCATGCGGGGCTGCCCGTTTGGCGGGTACTTCAGCTCCGTATCCTCTACCCTGCCCTGGGCAAAAAAAACAGGCCATTTAACCATCCGCCCGTTCTCTGTAGTACATTCCATTATATACGATGAGCAAAAACAAAAGGCTATAGGCGTACGCGTTATAGATGCCAATACCCATGCCGCTACCGATTATTTTGCACAGGTTATTTTCGTGAATGCATCGGCATTGAACAGTACCCTGGTACTGCTCAATTCTACTTCCAGCCGCTTTCCCAACGGCCTTGGGAACGACAATGGCCTGCTGGGCCATTACGTAGCCTTTCATAACTACCGGGCCTCAGTAAATGGTACGCTGGATGGATTGGATGACCGTTACTATTTTGGCCGCAACCCCACAGAGCCCATTATAGCCAACTACCGAAACCTGGAAAAGCAGGACACCGATTATGTTGGCGGCTTTACTACTTTCATGGGCGCCTACCGCCAGCGGCTGGATGATTCGCACACCACAGAAACCATTGGCGCTGCTTACAAAGAAGCGCTTACAGAACCCGGCGGCTGGCACGTGTATATGTACATGCAGGGCGGAACCATTCCCAAAGCCAGCAACCACGTACGTTTAAGCAAAGATCAGAAAGACCAGTGGGGCATTCCGCTGCTGGTAATGAATGTGGGTTATGATGATAATGATGAAAAGATGATCAGGGACTTCCTGGCCCAAAGCGCCGCCATGCTGGGAAAGGCCGGCTGCAAGAACATACAGCAATACGATAACCACCAGGCGCCCGGCCTGGATATTCATGAAATGGGCGGCTGCCGCATGGGCAGCGATCCTAAAACCTCTTTACTGAATGAATGGAACCAGCTGCACCACTGCAAAAATGTATTTGTAACAGATGGCGCCTGCATGGCCAGCACCGGCAATCAAAGCCCTTCCCTGCTGTATATGGCGCTTACCGCGAGAGCAGTGGATCATGCGGTGAAAGAAATGAAAAAGGGAGCCCATGGACTATAAACCATGGACTCCCGTACTACTACCGGTGTAATCCCTTCTTCTTCAAATAAGCCAGCAACTCTTCCGGGTAATTAGTCTGTATACAATTCGCATACTTAAACGCCTTCATCATCGCGTCAAAGCCACTATCTTTTTGTTTTTCCTCCATATCGTCATACTTGCCCAGGGCATTGATCCACACGCGTTCTCCGTGTACGCGTACGCGGCTCATCAAACTATCGGAATAAAAAGAATCATCAATGTGAATGGCGGCGTATTTACCCTGCTGCATGATCTTTTCTGTTTCCTCCGCGTTATGCGATCGGGGCATAATGGGAATGTTGGGATCCAGGTCGTGCAGGTAGGGTGCGTATTTGGCGGCATACAGGAAAAATAATACCTGCGGGGCCGTTTGGGTAGCCTCTACCAGTGCGCAGGTTTTCTTAGCAGCTTCCGGTGATGCTTCCTTGAAATCAATGTCCAGCATGGCCTTGCCTTTTAACAGCTTCAGCGCTTCCTCAAAGGTGGGGATCTTTTCTTCCGTAGGCTGGCCGTTAAACAGCAGGCGGAATGCCTGCAGCTGTTGGTACGTGTAATCCCTTACAGCGCCGGGCTGGCCTGTGGTGCGGGTAATGGTGCCGTCGTGCATGATCACCAGCACACTGTCTTTGGTGGAGCGTACATCCAGCTCTACCACATCAACGCCTATACGGATAGCTTCTTTAATAGCGGCAATAGAATTCTCCGGGTACTTGTTATGTGCGGCACGGTGGGCGGTTACCAGCACACGCTCCGGGTGGTGGTAAAAATCTTCCAGGATGGGTTCCACCCTGGATTGCGCCTGTGATAACAGTTGCGTGCAAAGCAGCAACGCAACAGCAAAACTAAATTGCTTCATTTTTAATATTTAATGGTAGTAATTAATATCCGTCGTTCTGCGGAAAGGGTACGGTTGAAAGATCGCGCTGCGACTGCGGAATGGGCCTCAGTGCATGGATCGGCTTAATGTTGGCGCCGTTCGGGTTGTACAGCTTCACACGATCCACCAGCTTACCGGTGCGTACAAGGTCCATCCAGCGGCCTTCTTCCCCGCCCAGCTCACGGGCCCGTTCATCCAGCACAGCATCCATATTCAGCTGTGCAGCAGTCAGCCCAGGCATGGTGGTACCTGGTTTGGCGGCACGGCTGCGCACTTTGTTCAGGTAGGTTACACCCTGCTCCGGCTTACCATCCAGCATCAATGCTTCTGCTGCAATGAGGTAGGTATCTGATAAACGGTACACAAAATAATCGCGAAAGCCGTTCAGGTCCTGCGGGGAGGCGCGGGTAGGATCATCATGTTTTTTGATGCCCCAGTGCATGTTATCTGTATTGGGTGCAATGGTAGATGTTACGCCCGGGCTGATCTGCCATACCACGGTATCGCCCAGCTTTTTACCTGCAGGCAGGTTGGCGGGGTTGTTATAGAACCAGTATATGCGGAAGGTAACATCAAAACGACTGTCGTTCTTATCAAACAGGTTGCGGAAGAAGGGTGTGGGCCGGAAGCGTGTGTACGGACGGCCACCCTGGTTCACATCGCGCAGCAGGCCAAACTGGTCGTAGGCGGGCGTAAAAAAGGCATTACCCTGGTTGCCATCGCCATTGAACAATGCATTGTTAATGTATTGTACGGCAAAAAGCACTTCTGCATTCTTCTGGTTGTTATAGTCAAATACACTTGCATAGGCTGGCAGCAGCTGGTAAGGCCCTTCATTGATCACTTTTGCAGCGGCAGTAGCGGCACCGGTATAATCCTTCAGCAGCAGGTCTGTTACAGCTAACTGGTGCAGGGCAGCGCCTTTGGTGATGCGGCCATACTCCTGCGTGGTCCAGTCAAGGTTGTCCACTGCAAACTGTGTATCTTCCTGCATCTTTTTCCAGATATCGGCTTTAGGTGTTCTGCCGGCATTGGTTACCACGCCTTTGGTTTCATGATCTGTATACACTACATCGCCAAACTGCAGGGTTAACCAGTAATAATAATGCGCGCGTAAAAAGCGTACTTCTGCTTTGTAGTGGTTGCGCAGCGCTTCATCCATGGTAATGGCGTCTATGCGGTCCAGGATGGTATTGGCGGCATTAATGCCTGCATAACAATTGGTCCACAGATCATACAGGTAACCGGCAGAGGCATTCAGCGCAGTGGAGTAATCGTCCATGAACTTATAACCACCGTCTTTTCCATGCTGAAAAATATCCGTGCCCATGGTGGTAAGGGTAAACCCTTTCTGCGATCCATATAAGCCGCGCAGCTGGCTGTATACGCCGGTAACGCCGTTGTTAATGCCGGCTGCATCACTGTAAATAGCCTCCGGCACGGGCTTATACAGGTTCTTCTCTTCCAGGCTGCAGGAGCTGATGCCCAGCCAGCTGCATATGAAGAACAGGAAAGTAAATAATTTATAACGTTGCATAGCGGTTGTTTGATCAGTTAAAAAGCTGCATTTAAGCCTACGGCATACATTTTAACGGTAGGGTACATGGCGCGGGTACCATCCGATTCAAACTCAGGGTCCTGGCCTTTATAATGCGTGAAGGTGAACGGGTTCTCCGCGCTCAGGTTTATTTTCAGGCTCCGGATACCACTGCGCTGCAGCCATACCTGCGGCAGTGTGTACGACAGCCCAATGTTCTTTACTCTTACAAAGCTGGCATCTTTCATGGCCAGCGTTTGCCCCAGGTACACAGATTCCTGGTTCTTGTTAGGCTGTGGATTATCGTTGGTAGGATTTTCCGGTGTCCAGTAATCCACATCCAGGTTATTGTAACGGCCGGCCAGGCGGTTATTGTTATCGTACCATTGTGAATAGATCAGGTAATGCTGACGGGTATTCACCACCACACTCAGGTCCAGGCCACGGTAAATGAAATGGCTGGTAACGCCCCCCAGCCATGCGGGGCGCTGATTGCCTATTACCACACGGTCCTGGTCGTTCAGGGTTTTATCATTATTGGCGTCTGCTATCTTTATCATACCCGGCTTAAAGCCCAGGGCTGCTGCTTCCGTTGCTTCGGAAGTTTGCCAGATGCCGGTCTTTTTGTAGTAGTAAAAAATGTTAATGGGCTGTCCGATGATCCAGCTGTTGCCCAGGTCATTCTTACCATCGCCATACAGCTGCACTATTTTGTTCTGATTGGCGCTGAAGCTGAAATCTGTTTTCCACTGGAAACCGCTTTTCGTAGATACGTTAATGGTAGAAAGGCTTACCTCCCATCCATTATTGCGCGTAGCGCCTATATTCTCTACTATGTTGGTATAACCGGTGCTGGAAGGAATGCTGCGGGTAAGCAGGATGTTCTTTGTATTGGAAATATAATGTTCTATGGAACCGGAAATACGGTCGTTGAATAACCCGAAATCAATACCCATATTCAGCTCACGGGTAGTTTCCCATTGCAGGTTAGGATTGGCAATGCTGTAAGGTATAAAACCATTGGCGCCCGTTTCCCCAAAAGCATACACACCTTTAGTGAGCAGGCTGAAAGTGCCATAAGGGTTTACCGGGTTATTACCATTGCTGCCATAGCTTACACGCAACTTCAGCGCGCTGATGTTGCGCAGGCTTTGCATGAAGGGCTCTGCATCTATGCGCCAGGCCGCAGCAGCAGAGGGGAAATAGCCCCATTTATGCCCGGGCGCAAATACGGAAGAACCATCTGCACGCGCAGTTAATGTTAGCAGGTAACGGTTCTTATAATCATAGTTCACACGCGCCATGTAGGACAGCAGCAGTGATTTGCTGTAATCGCTGCTAACGCCTGTTACTTCCCCTGCGCTGCCCAGGTTATGATAGCCCTGCGCTTCATAAGGGAGCTTATTGGCGCTGATGCCGGCGCTGTTGGTGATCTGCTGCTGGGAGCTTTGTAATAAGGTAACACCCAGATTATGATCTTTACTGATGCGGTGCTTATATCTCAGTATATTCTCTACCGTTATGGAAAAGCGATCCTGGTCAAATGTGCTGGCCGTGGCATTACCGCCCTGGTTAGCATCCGTAAGGCTGCCTTTGAAAATGCCTTCCCTCGCTACTTCCAGCTCAGGCCCTACGTTCAGGCGGTAGGTAAGATCTTTGAGAATGTCCCATTCGCCGTACACGCTGGCAAATACCCTGGTTTTATAACGTTCGTCAATGGTGTTCTTTATTACCATTAAAGGGTTTACGCGCTGGCCTTCATCATTATTGGGACGGAACAACATGTTACCGGCACTGTCATACGGTACGCCCAGCGGGTTGGTACGCAGCATATCATCGAACACGGTGTTATCTGCTACACTCTGCTCTGACCGGGTTACAAAAGTGGATACGCCCATGCGGATGCGGTCATTTACCTGGTGGTCCAGGTTAATGCGTATGGATCCGCGGGTGTAATCTGTTTTATCAATGATGCCGGTTTCCCTGAAATAGTTAAGGGAAACAGCGAACTGCGTTTTTTCCTTACCACCGGTGATAGACAGCTGGTGGTTTTGCCGGGATCCCTGGTGATATACCAGGTCCTGCCAGTCGGTGCTACGGCCTTTGGCCAGTGATTCCAGCGCTATAGCATCAAACAGCTGATCATCCGGCGGAATGGGACCATTGCCATCTGCAGCAGCGCCTCTGGCAGCTTCCCGGCGCAGTTTGGCAAACTGCTGCCCATCCATCAGGTCCAGCTTGCGGGTAATGGAAGTAATGCCGTAGTAAGCATCATAGTTGATAACCGACCTGCCGGCCTGGCCACGTTTGGTGGTAATGAGTATTACGCCGTTAGCGCCGCGTGACCCGTAAATAGCGGAGGATGCGGCATCTTTCAGCACTTCTATGGAAGCAATATCGTTGGGATTGATCTCGTTAAAGCTGGCATCCATTACCGGTATGCCATCCAGCACCAGCAGGGGCGCATTGCCGCCGTTCATAGAACGCTCCCCGCGTATTAAGATGTTGGCGGAACCGCCGGGCTCATTGCCGCTGGTGAACACATCCAAACCAGCTACCTTACCTTTAAGACCCTGTATGGGGTTGGTAACAGGTTGCGCGGCCAGCTCCTTGCCCTGTACAGATACAATAGCGCCGGTTACCTCTCTTTTCTTTTGTGTGCCGTAACCTACTACCACTTCCTCTTCCAGCCCTTTAATATCTTCCTGCAATACCACGTTTATTTCACCACTGCCGGCAGTTATTTCCTGTGTCACATAACCTGATATAGTGTATACCAGCACTTCGCTTTCTGCTACCTGCAGGAAAAAAACGCCTTCCCCATCTGTAACAGCGCTGCGGTTAGCGCCTTTTACCTGCACCGTTACACCGGGTAAGGGCGCGCCTTTGGCATCCGTGACCCTGCCTTTCCGTTTATCGTCAGGATCAGCTGCTACAGTGGGTTTCAGCGGCACGGTAGTGATCTCTTTTTCCAGAATAATGACCTTATTATTTTGCACTTTGTACGTAAGGCGGGTATTGCGCAGCAGCTCATTCACCACCCAATCCAATGATCTTTGCCGGGCGTTCAGGCTTACGGCTTTGTAAGGGGCGATGGCCTGCTCGTTATAAATAAACAGCACACCGCTTTGCTGCTGAATAATGGTAAATGCTTCTTTGAGTGATCTGCGCTGGATGCTCAGATCTATTTTCTCCACCGGGTACTGCCCCCTGGAAACAGCGCCCTGCAACAGCTGAGCGCCTAACAGCAGGAACATACTTATTATATTACCTGTTCTCATGACCTGCTTAATTACAGATACAACATTACTGGTACAAATTTTCATACCTTTGCACGGGTTTTAATAATTGAGTAAAATCATTATGGGATCCGGTCCGGGGATCAATTAGTGATTGGCGTTACGGATTGATCTTTCCCGGGTTACTGCCGGTGAGGTATTACCTTACCGGTTTTTTTATGCGGGTAATTATCGTTGAAGCATAGGCGATACAATTTTATTGTTTACTGAATATGATGTTATGATGATCGATGGTGTAATGCAGTTTGTTGGCCAGGCTCAGGGCATCCAGCACATCGTTCAATGAATCCGGCGCCTCAAAACCAGCTGTGATGCGGTATGCAGGCAGGGTATTATCTGCAAAGGTTATGTGCACCCCGTACGTTTGTTCCAGCTGCATGGCTATCAGGTCCAGCCTTTCATTATTGAATAACAGCCGCCCGCTGGTCCATGCGCTGATGTTGGTGGCATCCCGGTGTTCCTTTTTCCAATTTTGCTGCTGCGTGTAAAAAGTGAGCTGCTCATCCGGCAGCAGTATTACCTGCCGGCCTGCCAGCTGCTGTACTGGATCCGCCTGCACCGCTACTTTGCCCTGCTGTACTGTCACCTGTACTATTGCCAGCTTTTCATAAGCGCGTACATTAAAGATGGTACCCAGCACTCGTGTATGGATGCTGCCGGAGCGTATAATAAAAGGATGGGCAGGGTCCTGGGTCACGTTTAAACAGGCCTCCCCTGTTAACAGCTCCACCTCTCTTTGCGGGCCGTTAAATTTATCGGGATAACGCAAACGGCTGCCTGCATTCAGCCATACTACAGAGCTATCGCTCAGGCGCAGCTGCAGCGGATGATCCTGCGCAACAGCCTCCTGCCAGTGTGTTGCGCTAGGCCATAACTTTTGTAATACATACCCTGCGCCTAATAATAAGATAAGGCTGGCGGCTATTTTCAGTAGCGTACTTACCGGCATGGTTACACGTTTTGCAGTGCGTGGCTGTTGGATGCGCTGTAACAGGACATCTTCCTCCGGGTAGGCAGACGGTGCTGTGTAAGCGGTATTAGCCTCCTGCTGCCGCCGGTACCATTCTTCTACCAGCAGCTGTTCCTCCGGCGTACATTGCCCGGCTATATACCTTTTTAATAATTGTTTGATGTGGCGTGCTTTCATTTACATTAACCTGAAAGGTGTGTATGTATATGACAGGCCTGCGTAAAGGAAGGGGTAGGCGTCTATATTATCTAAATGTTAACGCTCTTCAAAACAACAAGGGGAAGTGGCTCATTTTATGGCGCAGGGTACGGATGGCGTTACTGATCTGCTTTTTAACGGTTTCCTGCGAGAGCTGCAGGCGGCTGGCTATTTCTTTGTGTGACAGGGTGGTTTTACGGCTCAGCTCAAATACTTCCCGCATTTTAGCGGGCAGCAGCGCTATTTCTTTTTCTATGCGGGCAATCATTTCTTTTTCCGTGATACGGTGCAGTAAAGAATGATCAGCAGTGGAAAGGAATTGTTGCAGGCTATCCAGGTGCTGCCGGTACGTACGCTTATGCGCTATTACATTCAGCACGCGGTTACGCACAGCGGTATATAAGTAGGCGGAGAGTGTGCCGGATAATACAATGCTGCCGGCTTTTGTGTAGATGGTGGTAAATACTTCCTGTACCACATCCTGCGCATCCTGCTCCTGTTCCAGCATACGGCAGGCGTGCAGGTACAGGCCGCCCCAGAAACGTTTGTACAGCTCATCAAAGGCAGGCGCATTTCCCTGCTGAAATAACGCTAAGAGTGTTTCATCATTTATTTCACACAGCTCACCGGGATAAGAAGATTGATACATATTGCCCCCTGGTTACGGCCAAAATTAATCTGAGGGCGGGGATATTTCATGTTAAATAATTGTGAGCGGCGGGTTCCATCGACTACATGCTGCCTGCTGCCGCACGTATCTTCTCCATTTCCTTCCCCGGCTCAGTAACTTCATCCGGCTGTACGCCTTTCTGCTCCCAGGTAATAGTGGTACCGGGCAATGTAGGCGAAGCAACGGAAACAGATACATAGAGCTGCTCATTTACCGGGAACCATTCATTCATATTGGCGCCGCCGGCAGAGGGCTGCCCTACAATGGTAGCGCGCTTTTGTGATTGCAGGCAAAAGGCCAGCGCTTCTGCGGCAGATGCTGTTCTGTTGTTGATCATTATAAATACAGGCGCAGTATATTTTTCCTGCGTAAGCCAGGAAACGGTTTTTATATTTTCTGTAGCGCCGTTGCGGCTCTTCATTTGCAGCAGCGGTGTATTATTCTTCAGGAAAAAACTTTCTATTACCGGGCCTATATCGCTGCCGCCGCCTCCATTGCCCTGCAGGTCAATAATGAGTGCTCGGGTGTGTGCAACAAACTGCATGGCAGCGTATAATACCGGTAAACTTTTTCCGGAGATATTGATCTCTGACAATTTAATATAGCCAATGTTATTATCCAGGATCCGTACTTCGCGGAAGCCGTAGTTCTTTTCGCTGGCAGCAGGGCCGTAATAGAAATCATCTTCTGTTTCCTTTGTAATGTTATCCGGTGGCGCCAGCAAAGTTTTTACCGTAGCAGGATCGTTGCGTACATACAGGTGGCCATCGTGGCTAATGCTGCGCAGCAGCTGCGTTGCCAGGGAATCAAAACCTTTCCAGGTAGTGGCAGTATTAAAGCTGCCATACTGGTGGGCGGCTTTAAATGCAGCAGCTATCTGCGCGCCTTTGTCTTCGTGCACATAACTACGGCGGATGATAGCGGCAATAGTATCAACGGCTGTAGCAATCTCTTTTTTGGAAAGCTGCGCATGCGTGCTGAGCGCAGTGCTTAAGAATGTTATAAATAGTATCCCCCATTTTTTCATACAAGTGTGTTTATGGGGCAAAGGTGAGGGAATGGAGGCGGAAGAAATAGAATGAAATTTGCCCGGGGGATACAAAAACGGCTGTATCAAAAAAATGATACAGCCGCTAATAGTATAAACCGGTATTACTTAGACAACTCCTCAAACTCTTCTGCAGATAATTCAATCTCTGCGGCTTTCATATTCTCATCTAAGTGGCCTATGGATTTAGTACCGGGGATCAGCAGGATGTTCTCTGCGCGCTGCAGCAGCCAGGCCAGCGCTATTTGTGCAGTGGTGGCGTTATGGGCAGCAGCAATCTTGTTGATCTTATCAGCCATGCTGTCCGGGCCGGAGGCCAGCGGAAACCAGGGAATAAAGGCCATATTGCGCCGGGTAGTATAGTCCAGCACTTCTTCCCACTGGCGGTTGCCCAGGTTGTAGAGGTTCTGTACAGATACAATAGGTAATACTTTTTCTGCCCTTTCGATCTGCTCAATATTTACTTCAGATAAGCCCACCAAGCGGATCTTGCCGGCTTTTACGGCCTCGGCTACAGGCGCCAGGGTTTCCTCTACCGGTACGTTAGGATCAAAGCGGTGCAGCTGCCACAGGTCAATGGTTTCTACTTTCAGGCGTTTCAGGCTGCCCTCAATGTTTTCGCGGATAAAGGCGGGGTGGCCGTTGGGGATCCACTGACCGGGGCCGGGCCGGTTAAAACCGCCTTTGGTAGCAATGATCACACCTGGTTTGTAAGGGTACAATGCATCTGCAATCAGGCTTTCATTTAACTGGGGGCCGTAAGCTTCGGCCGTGTCAATGAAATTAACGCCGGCAGCTACTGCAGCCTGCAAAACCTTCTTTGCGTTCTCACGGTCTGCTACCTCTCCGAATACGCCGGTACCTGTGAGCTGCATGGCGCCGTACCCTACCCTATTGATATTAAGCTGACCACCTAAAGCGTAGGTCAATGCTGTTTTGCTTGTTATCATGGTTTTTCAATTTAGTATAACAAAGGTGAGGATATTCCGGCAGGTAGAAAATATTAAAAGCGAACCGGCGGTGCAGCCAGGTTACCCTGACCAACCGCCGGTATTGTATTACAGTAGAAGAACAAATAATGGCTTAGTGATCCTACAGCGTGGTATTCACCCGCTCATTCCTTTTGTTGCCAAAAAGGTTTACCGTAGCGCCTACTTCATAAGCGCCATCCACATAGGTTTTAATACCGCCGGTTTGGGTAGAGTACAGCACCTGCAGCGTAACGGTTTGCATAATGTTAACCCCCACCCCTGCGGTAATGCTTTTGGTGGTATGGTACATGCCCATTACATTGGCTACATTGTTCAGGAAGGAGATATTAACTCCTGCATCCAGGATATTATCATATCCCTTTACACCCCGGTAGCAGAGCTTAGGCTCTACGCTGCTTACCGGGCCATCGCCAAAGAACTTATACGATGCGGCAGTGAAAAAGATACCGCCACCGTTCACGCCTTTATCATCGCCGGTGAACAGGCTTCTTACATTGGGTAAGGCGCCCTGGATGTTCCAGCGCCCGTCTGTGTAGGCCATACCGTATTCGCCTTCAAAATAGTTATCGCGGCGGTTAAAGGCGGCAATGGACGGATCTGTAACATCACCGTTCACATTTTTATAGTCTACCCGCTGGAAGTTAAGCGCCAGGGACAGGCCAAAGTGCAGTGTTTGCCCGTTATGCCCTACTGGTAAATGGTATGCATATGAAAGCGCTACGCGGGTACGGTTCATGAGTCCTGCCTGATCATTAAAGATGTTGATGCCGCCGCCCACGCGGTAGCCGAACAGTGCGTCGGCTGTAAAGAACTTGGTTTCAGGCGAGCCATCTATGCCGGTCCACTGGCGGCGGTAGGCGCCGTTAAAGTGGATGCCGGTGTCGGCGCCTGCCATGGCCGGGTTGGCCAGGTACTGGTTCTGGAAGTACTGGGTGCCGGAGGGTTCCAGCAGGGCCTGGGAATTACCCCAGGACTGGGCCTGTGCCTGCCTGCTGCCTATTAGGGTGAGCAATGCTGCACCTATGAATAATACCCGCATATGCTTTTTATTTAACCGTGTACACATGGTATCAATATTTTAACGGATCAATGCTGATCCCTGATGATAGTAATATATCCTTTTGCCGTTTTAGCGCCGCCGTTGATCTTCAGCACGTAGTAATAAGTGCCTTCTGCCAGCGGGCTGCCGTTGAGGGTAGCGTCCCAGTCGTTGCTATAGTTCACGCGGTGGTAGATCATGCGGCCGGAGCGGTCGAAGATGGATACTTCGTTATCCGGGTAGCTGTCCAGGTTGCGGATCACCCATTTATCGTTCCTGCCATCGCCGTTAGGTGTAAGGATGTTGATAGCATCTACTTTAAAGTCCTCAACCACTGTTATGGCTATGTCAGCAGTGCTGCTACAGCCGGCTGCTGTGGTGGCCGTTACTACATAAGTGATATTGCTTAGCGGCCTGGCTTCCAGTATAAAGTTATTCTGACCACTCAGGATACCATCTGCCGGCGACCAGCTGTACGTATAACCGTTAACCCTGGTAGCGTTAAGGTGTATCACATCGCCTTTGGAGATGGTGCTGCCTTTATCGCTGCTGATGCTGATGGATGGCAGCTCATTCACCGTAATGGTGAAGCTGCGGCGCAGGGTATCTACCCCACCGTTGTCCGTACCGCCGTTATCCTTGATGGTAACGGTGATAGTGGCTGTGCCGGTGGTTACAGATGCTTTCAGCTTGTAGCTTAATACGTTGGATGCATTTACACTCAGCGCATCAAAGAACGGCTGGTTAGAGACTGCGGTAATGGTATACGTTTGTCCTGCTTCGGTGGCGGATGCGCCTGTCAGCTGAATGGTATGCGTATCAGTACCGGTACAAACCTTCGCATCTGCAATAACATCCAGCGTAGGCGCTTTGTTAATGAATGCTATGAGCACTTTAATAGTTACCGGCGCTGCTGCGCTGGTATTTAACCCGTCGCTTACCGTTACGGTGAGTGTAAAGGTTTGGCCGGCCTTGCTTTTCAGCAGGGCGGCGTCTTTTACGGTAATTGCGCCGGTAGCGGCATTCAGGGCAAAGGTTCCGCCGGAGCCGTCGGTAACCAGGGTCCAGTTTTGCAGGGTGCCTGCTGTTTCAGCAGCAGTGAGCGTACCTACAACAGTGCCTACGGTGCTGTTATCATATACATCGAAGGAAGCATTGGCAATTACCGGTGCAGTAACATCATAGGTAATGGTTACAGTGTTGGAAGCCGTGTTACCATTATTACCGATGTTCACAGCGGCATCTGCCGGTACGCTTACATTCACTGCGCCATCTGCTACGGGTGTGATGGTAGCGGTATAAGTAATATTATCTGTGGTATTCAGGTTGCTTACGGTAGCATTAGTGGCTGTGATACCGGTGCTTGTTAAACCTGTTACGGCCTCGCTAAAGGTGAGCGTAACATTAAATCCGGTATTTACGCGCGCTGCTGCGGTGGTAGCTACTACTACTGTGGGGTGCGCGGTGTTAACGCGTACGCCGGCGGTGCTGCCAACACTGTTCAGGGTAAGTACTGCATTGTTGCCAGCCGGGTCGCGGAGGGTGCTGCCATTCAGCGCCAGGGCCGCGCCCGGGGAAATGCCGTCCATATCCATCTGGCCATTCAGCACGGTGTAGCGGAACAACAGGGCATTGGTGCCGGTACCGCTTACATAATTGGCCTGTACGGTAGTAGTGCCAATGGTCACCGGTATGGATGGGGTGCCGCCTGCTACATCCACAGCCTCGCTCATATGCACGGTGAAGTCCAGGTTCTGGCCAGTGGTGTAGTAAGCGTTGGCCGGTACATCCACAGATGTAATAACCGGTGCTGTAGCATCGTATGTGTAGCTGATGGTATTGGATGCGGTGTTGCTGTTGCTTACAACATTCACTGCTGCATTAGCGGGCACCTGCAGGCTTACCAGGCCATCTGCCACTGGTGTTACCAGTGCGGTATACGTAATGTTATCGGTAGTGTTCTGGTTAGACAGTGTGGCGTTGGTGGCGTTGATATCGCTCAGGGTAAAGCCGGTTACTGCTTCGCTGAAAGTGATGGTTAAGGTGAATGGCGCATTAGCCTGCACAGTGCCTGACAGCTGTACGGTTGGTATAGCGGTGTATACATACACGCCGCTGGTATTACCCACGTTGCTGAGGGTGTTTGCAGCGGTGTTGCCTGCGTCATCTTTTATAGTGCCTATCATGGTACCTGCAATGGCAATGCCATCCAGGTCCTGCTCACCTGCCTGCACCGTGTAGGTAAAGGTTAAGGCGTTGGTACCGCTGCCGCTTACATAGGCTGCCTGCACAGAGCTGCTGCCAATGGTAAGGTTCAGGGAAGGTATGCCGCCTGCACCTATCACGTTCACATTTTCACTGTAGTTAACGGTGAAGCTAAGCACATCGCCTGCTTTGTAATAACCGTTAGCCGGTACGGCTACAGAGCTTATGGCCGGTGCGGTGCCGTCGTAGGTGTATGTTAAGATATTGGAGGCTGCGTTACCGTTATTACCGATGTTCACCGCTATATTGGCGGGTACCTGTACGGTTACCGTACCATCTGCCGCAGGCGTAATTAAGGCCGTGTAGGTAATGTTATCAGCGGTTACCGTAGCGCCGGCAGTACCGTTGGTTACAGTAATATCGCCGCTGGTAAAGCCGGTTACTTTTTCACTGAAAGTAAAGGTGGCTGTGAATGGCTGGTTACCAGGCGATACTGCTGTGGTGCTTACTGTTACCGTGGCGGTAGTGGTGTTTACAAATACACCGGCTGTGCCGGGCACACCATTCAGCGTTAATACCGCATCGTTAGTGGCGGCGTCTTGTATGATACCGCCGTTTAAGGTAAGATTGCCCAGGGCAATGCCATCCATATCATTATCACCGGTTTGCACGGTGTAGGAGAATGTGAGCTGGTTGGTGCCGCTGCCGCTTACATAATCTGCCTGTTGTGTGGCAGCACCTATTACCACACCTAATTGCGGTGTGCCGGTAACAGTTACGTTCTCACTGAAGGTAGCGGTAAGGCTAAGCACATCCCCTGCTTTATAATAACCGTTAGCCGGTACGGATACTGCGGTTATTACAGGTGCAGTACCATCGTAGGTAAAGCTAAGCGTATTGGATGCCGTGTTATTGGTGCCGGCTACGTTCAGCGCTTTATTGGCCGGGAAGTTTATGCTTACAGGGCCATCTGCCGTAGGCGTTACCGTTAGTGTGAACACCGTGTTGGCAGTGCCGGACAGGCTACTTACCGTACCATTGGTAACGGTGAAATCTGCTAATGCCACACCTGCCATAGATTCGCTAAAGGTCGCGGTGATGGTGAAGGGCGCATTTACCAGTGCGGGTGCTGCGGTGGTTAATGTTACGGAAGGTATAGCGGTGTGTACCCGTACGCCGGTAGTGGCGGGCACGCCGTTTAAGGCAAGTGCCGCATTGTTGGTGGCTGCATCCCGGATAGTGCCGCCATTCAGCTGCAGGGTACCCAGGGTAATACCAGTCATATCCTCTTCCCCGCTCTGCACTGTATAACGGAATACCAGCGCGCCGGTACCGCTGCCGCTTACATAGCCGGCATTACGGGTGGTGCTGCCTACCACTACTTCCAGGTAGGGTGTGCCGGTTACCGTTACATTTTCACTGAAGTTTATGGTAAAGTTGAGGATACCGCCTGTTTTATAATACCCGTTGCCAGGTACGCCCACAGTTGTAACAACCGGTGCAGTACCATCGTAGGTAAGGTTGAGGATATTGGATGTTATGTTACCATTGCTGGCTATATTCACCGCGCTGCCGGCAGGTACCTGTAAGGATACGGCGCCATCGGCAGTGGGTGTTACATCCAGTGTATAAGTAATATTATCGGAAGTATTCAGGTTGCTTACTGTGGCGTTGGTAGCAGTAACATCTGCTGCGGTAAAACCGGTTACTTCTTCAGTGAAGGTAATGGTGACCGGGAACAGCGCATTCACCAGGGCCGGTGCGGTGGTGGATATTGTTACGCCAGGTACTACGCTGTATACAAATACACCGCTGGTGCTGCCTATGCTGTTTAATGTCAGCACAGTGTTGTTGGCAGCTATATCGCGGATAGTACCACCATTTAGTGCTATGGCGCTGCCTACGCTGATGCCATCCAGGTCCTGCTCCCCTGCCTGCACCGTGTAGCGGAATACCAGCGCGCCGGTACCGCTGCCGCTGATGTAGCTGGCATCAACTGTTGCAGCCCCGATAGTGATGGGAATTGTTGGTGTACCCGTTACCGTTACATTCTCATTGAAGTTAACGGTAAAGTCCAGGTTCTGCCCGTTTTGGTAATACCCGTTGGCCGGTACGCTTACAGATGTTACTGTGGGCGCAACTGCATCTACCCGCACGCCGCTGGTGTTGTTTAAGTTATATAAGATAAGATCAGCATCGTTGGTGGCGGCATCTTTTATAGAACCGCCGTTTGTGCTAAGGGTGCCTGCAACAATGCCATCAGTATCCAGCTCTCCGCTTTGGATGGTGTAGGAGAATGTCAGGTCATTTGTGCCGCTGCCGCTTACATACACAGCCTGCCGGATGATAGAGCCTATCATTATACTGATCTGCGGGGTTCCGGCTACGGTTACATTTTCATTGTAGTGAACGGTAAAGGTGAGTACCTCCCCGGTGTTATAATACCCGCCAGCCGGTACGCTTACGGATGTAACGGTTGGTACAGCGTCATCGTAAGTAATGCTGAGCGTATTGGAAGCCGTGTTGGGGTTATGGCCTATGTTCTGTACTGCATTAGCCGGTAACTGCATATTTATAACGCCATTTGCCGAAGGCTGCAGGTCCATCGTATACGTAATGTTATCCGTTGTCTGTAAGTTGCTTACCGTAGTATTGAGCACATTAAGATCACCTACACTAAGGCCGGATACCGCCTCGCTGAAAGAAAGGGTAATGCTGAAGCCACTGTTACGCGGCGAGCTGGCGGTGGTAGATAATACCACAGAAGGTATAGTAGTATTTACACGTACGCCGGCCAAGCTGGGCACGCCACTCAATGTAACATTCGCATTATTGGTGGCTGCATCCTGGATAGTACCGCCGTTCAGGGCAAGCGTACCTAAGGTAATGCCATCGTTATCTGCTTCGCCGGCTTGTACGGTATAGCTGAATACCAGGGCATTGGTGCCGCTGCCGCTTACATAAGCTGCCTGGCGGCCGGTGCTGCCAACGGTCAGGTTAATATAAGGTGTACCCGTTACCGTTACATTCTCGCTGAAGTTAAGGGTAAAGTCCAGGTTCTGGCCGGCATGGTAATAATCATTGGCCGGTACGCCTATGGATGTAACGGTAGGCGCTGTCTGGTCTACGGTCCAGGTGTAGGAATCAGGTGTTGCGTCTGTATTACCAGCAAGGTCTCTTGCTCTTACGCTGAAGGTATGTGGCCCTTCTGCCAAACCCGTATAGGTTAACGGAGTGGTAACCATTACAAAAGCACCTGCACCCAGGGCGCCCTCAAAGGTAGCGGCCGGATCGTCGGAGCTGAATGTGAATGTTGCGTTAGCACTGTTGGTGATTAAAGGCGGCATACCGGTAATAGTGGTATTGGGCGCTGTCTGGTCCAAAGTGATGTTGTCCGTTTCAACAATAAAGTTGCCTGAGCGGTCCCGTACCATCACATACACTGTTTTGGATCCATCACCGGCAGATAATGTCCAGGTCTTCGTTGCCGCCAGGGCTTCAAAGGCGCTGTAAGAGGAGCCATCATTGGAGAAGGCCATCTGCAGTACTGGATCTGCATCGGTAGCCGATATAGCCAGATTAACCGAAGGGTTATTGGTAAAGGCTGCACCGCTGTTAATGGTAAAGGTATTTATTGTTGGGAAGGTTCTGTCTATCGTATATACCTGACCGCTTGTATAAGGTACGGGCGTTACGGTGGGGGAAATGCCGGATCCGTTAACATCCAGTCTCAGCGTACCATCGCCGGTGCCGGTATTTACAGTTACCGTATAGGTAGTACCGCTGCCGCTTACGGTGGTTATGGCGGCGCCGGTAAGGCCGGTGGTAGTTAGTGAGAACGCAGCGGTGGTAACACCGGTAGCGGAACCACTGAAGGTAACCGTATACTGTACGGAGGCCGTATTGGTGGGCGATGCATTAACGCGGTTTACGCTATTAACGGCAATAGTAGGCGGATCCAGGCGCTTGAAAGCGCCATCGGCCGGGTCACCAGCAGTGGCCGGATCATCTGTTGCATCATTTACAAAGATGCTGCTCCCTTTTACCACCATGCCCCAGGGATAAAAACCGGCTGCGCTTACCAGCGTTACCGGTGTGAGGGCAGTGCCTGATGCGCCTGCAGTTACCGGGTATGAATATTTTACGACATGCGAAGTAGTAGCGCTTACTGCTTCAACAGTATACAGGTTGTTGGAAGCATCCAGTGCCAGGGTGCTAATGCCCTTGCCGCTGTTAATAACGCTGGCAGTATACGCGGGATAGGTTAGCTTTATCAGCTGGCCGCCATCATTACTGGTACCGGGGGCAGGGTCATTGGTTTTAAAATCCAGGAAATAAATATTCCCGTAGTCATCTACTACAACGCTCCAGGGATAGGAAAAATCCTCCTGATAAGGCACCCCGGCATATAACACGGTACCTGCACCGGTTTCATTCGTGTGCAGGTATTTAACCACCCGGTACTTATCATCGCCATTATTGTATGTGCCGTCGGGATCTATATATTCCGTGGTAATAATGTCATTATTCTGGTCGATAGCAAGCGAAGAATAAAACTTGCCGCTTTGTATCACCGATTTTGTGTAGGATGGTGCAGTGAGCTTAATGATCTCCCAGTTATCAGTTCCAGCTGGAGTTGGGTTTGTAACATATACATCGCCCAGCGAGCTCACGGCCAAACCCCAGGGGTATTCAATAGCATTGGCATCCAGCTGCAGGCTGCTGTTTAATGTGACAGGCGCTCCGGTACCGTTGATATATTCTACCACGGTATATTTGCCGCTACCAGCATCTTCCCGCACAGCATAAATGTTGCCGGCAACATCTTTTGCCAGCGCACACTGTGAAAGGCCTGAATTTATGGTAGTGGAGGTATACTGCGCCATGGCTGCAAAGCCGGACAACAGGCCGGCCAGCAGTAAGTAAAGGGCTTTCATACTTTGTGTAAATGTATGTTTCATATAAGGGTATTAAATGCAGAGGAAGGGATTTTGCCAGCCTGTAATGCAGGCATCATGTATGGTTTCAAACTCTTTCGCATCAAAGCGCATCCCTTTTCCCCGGTCAATGATTATTTTATGGAGGCTATTTCGTACTGTTGATATTTTAATGATGTTAGTATTAGGTAACGCAAAACCAGAGAGCGGGTAAAAATTCTTTTCGCCACCCGGGCCCTGTATAATACCGGTACGCAGCTGCTGCTTTACGGTATCCCAGTCTCTTTTTTTTGCGTGGGGTAATAATTCTTTCCAGATAAGACCGGCTTCATATCCCATCAGCGCGTAGATATTGGCAGGTTGCTGTGCGGTGGTTTCAAACTTCTTTACAAAGGCGCGGTTGGCCTGGCTTTCATCTTCCCGCATCCATAGCTGTGCGGTGTACATTTCCATATCTATATGTTTGATATCATCCAGGATATCATCGTACGCCATGGTTTCATGCACCAGCAGGGGTATGCGTTTATGCAATCCGCTGCTGATCCACTGCTGTAAAAAGCGGGTGCCCATGCTGCCACAGAAAATGGCGTGCACATAGGCGGGCTGCTCTTCTTTCCATTTGTTAAAGATGCCGTCCAGGTCCAGCTTCAGCGGGTCATTAGGGTCAAAGGGCAATACGTTCAGCTGCAGCGATGAGCCACCGGCGGCGGCCACGCCCTGCTGGAAAGTATTATCCAGATGATAACCTGCTTCGTATACCGGCATAATCATATGCCCGCCCCCGCCAAAGGTGCTGTGCGCCCAATGGCCCAGCGCATATTGCGATTGCCATAGCTGATGGGAGGCATAAAAAATGTCGGGGCTGAGATAGGGAAAATGCGGTACGTACTCTCCCATATCAAAAAAGAAAGCGGGCTTTTTTTCCTTTTCTATGATAGGGACCATATCGGGAATGGACTTATAACCTATCAACCCGGAAAGGATATCTACCCGGTTAAAAAAGAGCAGCTTGCGCGCAGCATCTTCGCTGGCCTTCAAGCTGCCCTGATTTGTATATTCCGGTATGAACTGAATAGTACGCTGCCGTGCAGGATCCAGGCCCATACCTAATAACCACCCTGTTACCAGGTGTGCATGGTAATAGGGATAAATACCCGAATAGGGTGTCAGGAATCCGACGGTTAGCGGAGCGTTCATTTTTTGTAGTTAGATAGTAACATTCATAAGGCGCGGCAGAGGGATGCTGCAGCTATGGATGTAATATTAATAATTTTTTCCAGACAGTCTTAGTTCCTTGAAGGGAAGATACCTTCCGTTGCAATCAGGTAAGTCAGGGCCAGGTAAGGGTTCTGAATGCTGAACGGCTGGCTGCCACCGGCGATGCCTATGGTAACGTTACCGCTTACAGTACCCGGAGCCAGCGTGGTAGTGTTATCCTGTGCTGCATAACCCTTGATCTGGGTAGCGCCCGGGCCACTGCCAATAGTAGGCAATACAGCCGGTACCAGGGAAGGACCAGGTGTGTTAGTAGTACCTGCAGCAGTGCTGGCAGAGATAGTTGATGTTCCGCCGCTTATCACTCCTGTGTGATTATGCGCAGGCATATTGGTGATGAGCAGCGTTGTGCTTTCTGTTCCGGCAAGCTGCCCAAGCTGATAATTGGAAAGGCCCGGTCCCTGGCCCCAGCCAATGGCTGAACGGCCACGCAGGTCCGGTAATGCAAAAGTAGTTTGTCCGTTGCCCCCGTAAGTAGTGCCCAGTAAAGAGAATAACGCAGAGTTCTGTGCAATGGACACTATCTGTCCCCAGCACATAGCCCAGCCACGGATTGCAAAATTCCCACCAAAGAGCATAATCATAGCTAAGTAAGGTTCCATAACGATTAAATTAAGGGTTTATGCTGTGTTCAACAGCGGTTATTAAAAAATGTTTAAACTTAGACAAGATTTTTTTTGCCGGCACTGAAACCGGGTACTGCTACCGGCGCTCCTCCGTTGGCTTTGGAGATAACAGCCAGGGTTCCTATCACACTATTTGTTGCAGCGTCGTATACCGACCGGTAGCTTTGCTGCTGCAGCAGCTGCACAAAATCGTTAAGGGCATGGGCACAGCCATCGGGTACACGGGTTTGTTTATATGCGTTCCTGCTCTCATTCCACTGAGGGTCATCATACTGCTCCAGGTAAGGCCTTACCGGCTCCCACATAAAATTCTCCGGGCTTTGCCCTTTGATATGGATAGCCCGTGCAACATCCATCCAGTGGCCATCACTGCCCTTTAGCCGGAAGCCTGTGCTCAGTGGCTGCCCTGTTCCTGTATGCGATTGTAAATAGACGGTTTGCTGCTGCTCAGTGGTTAAACAGATCAGATCCAGCTGCGCACGCATCAGGTATATACGTTGCGCAGCGGTTTTAGGATGTTGCTTGCTGATCACATATTCCGTTTGATGCGGCTGTACCTGTAATGATTGATATTTATTACCCTTGTGCATGCCCAGTATTCCGGCGATGGCGGCCGCAGGAAATACCGGGTAAGGTAAGGGGTTAGTAGTATGTGTGGGTGTTAAAGTCTGGTAGTGCGCACCGGCGTGGATGGTTTCCAGTGTGCCGAACAGGCCTGCGTTTACCATGTTGGAAACGGCCATGAGATCGGGACGGTAGCTGTGCTCATCCAGCGTAAAATACTGGCGGTTAGTACGCTCGCTGGTGCGGATGATATCTTCATGCTCCTGTACCGTAACGCCCATTACCGGGCCACAGGCTACATGTTTGCCTGCCAGCAGCGCGGCTTTGGCAATGGTATAGTGCTGATCCCAGGGTGTGGCAATGATAACGGCATCAAGATCTTTACGGGATAAAAGCTGCTGATAATCATTACAGACATCCGGCTGCGTGTAGGCGGTACCGTTCAGCAACGGCTTACAGGCCTGCAGCGCAGCGGTATTACTTTCGCAAATAGCCCGTACATCCAGCTGGCGGTGCTGTAAGGCCCATTGAAGGTATTGGCGGCCCCAGGGCCCTGCGCCAATTACTCCTATACGTAAGCGGGAAGACGTTATTGCCGACAGTGAGGTAGGTAATAACGTTAAAACAGGTGCAAGGATAGCTGCATTTTTAAGGAAATGCCTTCTTCCGGGTACATGCATAGAGATAAATTCGTTCCAACAAAATTAGAGATTGCTCAATCGACGTGGGCTCGCAGTTACAAGGATAAAACAGATGTAGGTTCTTCGGATAGAGGTTAAAAAGATCGAACAAATGTATTACTAATTTTATATTAAAGAAATTTATTTTGGGTATATTTTAACAATTAACACATTGGTGTTAGTGGGGCGAAAGCGGAAGGCAGAAAGCAAAAAGCTTCTCATGTTTTGTTTTATGTGTTTTGTTCCGGACTGAACGTTGAAGGCTTAAAGCTGAGCGCCTCTTATTTTTTGCGCGATGTGTTTGGCTGTATGCTTTTGCAAAGCAGGCTGAACGCTCTTTGCTTTATGCTTTTTGCTTTTATTCGGGAATATTATTGTAATTTAGTTATTCATCAAAGAAAAGGAGGTATTCATGCAATCTACAGGATATTCATGGAAACCTGCGGTTAGTATCGCCTAACTGGGTTCTTCCATATAAGAAAACTGTCAGACGCCCGGACGGGTGTCGGAGAGCCACCGGTAAACCGGTGGCTTTTTTTTGTTTAATGCTGAAGGCTGATCCTTTCCTGTTTTATGCTGTTTGCCTTTTGTTTATACTTATGTTTTGTGCCTGCATATGCATAAGCATTTGGTATTACCCATGAGATATAGCATTAAACACATGGAGCAAAAAATGAGAAGCGTTAAGCGTTAAGCGTTCGGCATTAAGCATTCAGCATTAATTCAGCGCGCGGCAATATTTCTTCCGGTAATCCTGCGGGGTAAGGCCGGTAATGCGTTTGAATACTTTGCGGAAGGTTTTAAGATCGTTATACCCTACATTATTCATGAGCGCACTAATGTTTTCCCCGCTCTTTTCCAGCGCTTTTTTGGCAGATTCTATTTTTACCCGCTGCAGGTATTCCAGCGGGGTGCTTTGGGTGGCATGTTTAAAGCGGCGTATGAAATTGCGTTTGCTCATGTTGCTGCGCCCTGCAATTTCCTCGATGGAGATCTGCAGGTGAAAATGCTCTTCAATATAAGACTGCGCCTTGCGGATCTCTTCATCCTCATGCTGGTGCTGCCCCATAAACATAGAGAAGTGCGCCTGGTTCACGCGGTCCATATCAATGGAAAACATTTTGCTGGCTACAATGCCTACCTCCCGCCCGCAGAACTTTTCTACCAGGTACAATACCAGGTTAAGCGAGGAAAAGGCGCCGCCGCTGGTGTAAATACCTTCTTCATCCGTTACCACCAGGTCGGGAAGTATTTCTATGTTGGGATAGCGGCGCCGCATATCATCTACCGCGGTCCAGTGGGTGGTGCAGCAACGGCCGGCCAGCAGGCCTGCTTCTGCCAGGAAGTAGCTGCCCAAACACAGGCTGGCTACTTCTGCACCACGGCGGTGCATGGTTATGATCCAGTTCACCAGCGCATGGTTTTTGTCCAGCGCCTGCTGGGCATCGCCATAAAAAGCGGGTGCTATTACCAGGTCAGTATTGCTGACCTCCGATAAGTTTTTATTGCTGATGAACTGCCCGGGGATGTGCATGGAGGGATTATTACCCTTATCACTTACCAAAGTTACCCTAAAGGCTGGCGGTGCGCCGGCTTGCTGCAGGATGCGGTTAGTACCGGACAGCAGGTCCAGCACACCTGCAATGGAGGATAAGACGGTGTCTTCGTAGATCAACAAAGCTATTTCCTTCATGGTTTTTCTTCTTAGCGTGGGTGTTCACAAATGTAGGTATTTAAACCTTACTGCACGCGGATCTTGATCACGGCCTTTTTTACCGGGGCCGGACCATCTACCTGTATGTTAGGCATGTGCAGGTCTGTAGGAAAAAAGATGGCGAAATGGCCCTGCTGCAGCTTTGAGAAAAAGGCCGGCCGGTCCGGTACCAGCAGGTAATCCGCGGCTTCATCGTACGCTTTGGAGGGCTGTTGCTGCTGCAGGTTATCGTGCCCTATGAGCTCTGATCCGCTGATGATGTACTGCACATCAATATGCTGGCGGTGGGCTTCCATCTGCTCGCCGGCAGCAGGTACGGTATCGTACTCATTGATCATTACAAAAACATTGTTGCCATCTATTTCATATTTACCTTTTACCAGTGTGGTAAGGTCTGTGCCGGCCAGGTATTCAAATGCCTTTACAAATGCAGGGCCCAGGTTATAGTATAGGTGCGCATTGGCTAATGTATCCAGGATCATCGTTGAAAAATTGTTTAGTGAGAAAGATACTAATTCGCCAGAATATAATCTGTTTCTTTACTGATACGTTGCAGCAGCTGTTTGAAATAGGCTTGCATAGCTACCCTCCCCCCAAAAACATGTAGGCTTTTATGTAGGGGGGAGGAGTTGCGCAGCAATGGCGCAGCCATCTCCCGCAGGGAAAAACCCGCTTATACCACAGCAGCGCTGCCTACCGGGGGCGGTAAGCGTAAGAACTGCTTATCCCAGATCTGGTACACGATCACCAGCCACATGATAATGCTTGGGAATGCCTTACCGGCATAGGGTAACATCACATTATGCCGCATCCAGGGCGTAAGCAGGTCTGAGTGGGCAAAACTGGTGAAAATGAGCACAAATATGAACAAGGCATTGTTCCAGCGGGTAGGCCTTTGCATTACATACCAGATGCACACTGCCGGGAAGGCAATGATGTAGGTAGGCGATTCTGAGCTGGTGCTGAATATAACAGTGAAGAGCAGCACGGAACAAAGCAAGTACAGGCAATATTCCTTATTCTCTTTCCATTGAAGGCGCAGGTAATGGGTGCCAAACAGCAGAAAAGCGGGGCATAATACCCACAGGTTGTTCAGCTGTTTTAAATGAAATACCCGTTGTATAAAACCCATGGCGGAAATATTCTGGAATATAACGCCCTGGTCGAACTTATAATTCTTTTTATTTTTTTGTACAATGGCCTCTCCCCACTCCCGGTAGGATTGTACAATATAATCAAAGGAGGATATGACTGCCGGTAAGATCCACAATACAGCGCCCCATAAAATCAGGCTGCCTATAAAACGCCAGCGGTGTTTACTGAAAAAGAAGAATGCCAGCCCTACTATGCCATATAATTTTACCAGGGTGGCTATAATGATAAAAAAAGCAGCCCAGAAATCCTTCCCCTGCCGTATCAGTACAAAGCTCAGGATAAGACAGGCTATAATGGATGGGTTAAACTGGAAATAGCTGCTGGAACCCATCAGCTCATGGCTGGTAAAGATCAGCACCAGGTTTTGCTGGATACGGGTAATGGGCAGCTTGCGGATGGCGATGTACAGGAACAGCGCATTGGCTATCACCCATAACATAGCTCCTACGGAAAAGGGTAACAGGGCAAAAGGTGCAATAATAATGCTATACACCGGCCCATACATATTTACATCATAGTAGTGCTCAGGATAAGGAATGTACAGGGGCTTTTGCGCCACCAGGTGCAGGTATACATACCGGAAAACACTGAAATTGTTGGCATTGTTGGCCAGCAGCTCCTTGGCGGCCACCAGGATAGATAAACCGAACCATAATAACAGGGCCAGCCAGTCTTTTTCGCCTAACCAGGTTAGTGTAAAACGCTTAGCGGCTGGCAGGCCATTACTTTTTTGCATTAGTTCCATACGGATAGTCTGATAGTTGTTGGCACAAAAATAGTGTGCGTATTTTGTATTATTATTTTATTATAAGTTATTTTATTATTTGAACGTTTCTTAATTGCTCTTATGAACACGAATGTGTCGGTTATCCCTGAGTTTCTGGCCGGCGGCGGTGAAATGGGGGCACGTATCAGGGAATATAACTGGGCCGCTACCCCGCTGGGGCCTGTAGATACCTGGCCTCAAAGCCTCAGAACCTGTGTACGTATTATGCTTACTTCCAGGCAGCCCATCTGGATAGGCTGGGGAAAAGAGTTAATTAAGTTCTACAATGATCCCTACAAAGCTATTGTGGGCGGTAAACATCCCTGGGCGCTGGGCAGCCCTGCTTCCGTGGTATGGAAAGATATCTGGAAGGATATTGAGCCTATGCTGCAGCAGGTGATGCAGGAGGATGAAGGCACCTATGTGGAATCCCAGCTACTAATTATGGAGCGGAATGGGTATGCGGAAGAAACCTATTACACATTTTCCTACACACCCATACCGGGTGATGATGGCGGCACTGCCGGCATGATCTGCGCCAATGTGGATAATACGGACCGTATTATCAGCGAACGGCAGCTAAAGACCCTCACGCAGCTGGGTAAACGTTTAACCGGGCTGCAGGCCAGCCGGGATGTGATACAACAAACCATTTATACACTGGAAGAAAACCCGAAGGACTTTCCTTTTGCACTTTTTTATACTCTATCTGATAACAGGGCTACGCTGGTAAATGCTACGGACCTGGGCGATGCCGCCCCGCAGGTACCCGCTGAAATTGACCTGGAAACCCCGGGCCTGGGTGTTTTACTGCAAAGGGCCGCCCTGCTGCGGCAGCCGCAGGTCATGGACGGGCTGGAAGCTATTATGGGAGCCATGCCCATGGGCAGCTGGACCATCAGGCCCGGAAAAGCTGTTATACTGCCCATTGTTTCTGCTACGGCCAAAGAACCTTATGGTTTCCTGGTAGCAGGCTTTAACCCCTACCGCTTACCAGATGAAAAATATATTGGTTTCTGCACCCTGATCATGGACCAGATCATGTCCGGCTTTGCAGATGTGCACCTGCTGGAAGAAGAGCGGAAAAGGGCTGCGGCGCTGGCGGAGATAGACCGCGCTAAAACGGCCTTTTTTTCCAACATCAGCCATGAGTTCCGCACGCCTCTGACCTTATTACTGGGCCCTATTGAAGAAGCCCTGCAAAACCCTGCTATTGATACCGCCCATAAAACAGAGCTGGAAATTGCCTACCGCAATGCGCTGCGCATGCAAAAGCTGGTGAACACGCTGCTGGAATTTTCGCGCATTGAAGCGGAACGGGTAGACGGAAAGTTTGCCCGGGTGGACATCTGCAGATTTACAGAGGACCTGGCCAGCACCTTCCGCTCTGCGGTTGAAAAAGCCGGTATGGCGCTGAACATTCTTTGTACTGATACAGAGGCGGAAGTATATGTGGATGTGGAGATGTGGGAGAAAATAGTATTGAACCTGCTCTCTAACGCCTTTAAATATACGAACCAGGGTCATATAGATGTAGGGGTGCAGGTGGCAGATAACCAGGTGCTGCTATCAGTAACGGATACGGGTATAGGTATTGCAGCAGACCAGCTGGATAAAATATTTGACCGTTTTCACCGGGTAGAGAACATACAGGGCCGCAGCCAGGAAGGCACAGGTATTGGCCTGGCCATGGTAAAAGAGCTGGTAAAGATCCATAAGGGAAATATTACCGTAAGCAGCCGCCCGGGCGCAGGATCTACCTTTACAGTAGTGATACCCACGGGTAAGAAACACCTGGAACACGGCCGTATTGAAGAAAGCGATCCTAACGCAATTATATCTAAACAGGCCGACGCTTTTTTGCAGGAAGCCATGAAATGGCTGCCGGAAGCGCCGCGGCATGAAGCAGCTATTAATGATACCAGTAGCCCTGCTTTATATACAGTGCTGCTGGCAGATGATAATGCAGATATGCGGGAGTACGTACAGCGGCTGCTGGCCCACCAGTTCCGTGTAATCACTGCCGTTAATGGTGAAGAGGCATTCAGCAAAATGCTGCAATATAAACCGGACCTGCTGCTGTCTGACATTATGATGCCCCGGCTGAATGGTTTTGGATTGCTGCAGCAGGTACGTAACCACCCGGATACCCGGCATATACCGGTGATCTTTTTATCGGCCCGCGCAGGTGAAGAATCTAAAGTAGAAGGGCTGGATGCCGGTGCGGACGATTACCTGGTGAAACCCTTTTCGGCCCGTGAATTACTGGCCCGGGTAGAAGCGAATATCAAGATTGCCAAAAGCCGTATTGCCGCTGAAAATAATGTGCGCAACATGATCCTGCAATCACCCATACCCATGGTGCTGCTGCGCGGGGACACCTTTTCTATTGAGATCGTAAATGAAAGGGCCCTGGAGCTCTGGGACAGGGATCATGAAAATGCCATCAACAAACCGCTGCTGGAAGTGCTGCCGGAACTGGCGGAGCAGGGTTTTGGACAAATATTACATGAAGTATATACCAGCGGTGTGCCCTACCATGGCAATGAAATACCGTTGGAGCTGATACGTTTTGGTAAACCCGAACAGCTGTTCCTTAACTTCATTTACGCGCCGCTGCGCGATGCACATAATGTGGTAACAGGTATTATTGCAGTAGGCATTGATGTATCTGAACAGGTAATTGCCCGCCGCGTTGCCCGGGAATATACCACTTTGCTGGAGCAGGAAGTAAAAAACCGCACACACGAGCTGCAGGAGCTGAATATAGCTTTACAACAATCCAATGAAGACCTGCAACAGTTTGCACATGTGGTCAGCCATGACCTGAAAGAGCCTGTGCGCAAGATCAAAACCTTCAGCAACCGGTTGCAGTATGAGTATGGAGATCTGCTGCCGGAAAAAGGCAGAACATTCCTGGATAAAGTGCAACATGCCACAGAAAGGATCTTTTCCATGATAGAAGGGGTGCTCTCCTACTCTACCCTGAATGCTGCAGAACAGAAACTTGAAAAAGTTGATCTGAATAAAACGCTGGCCAATATTGAGGAAGACCTGGAAGTAAGCATACAGCAAAAACGCGCGCGTATTGTGCGGAACGAATTACCTATAGTTGAGGGCGCTTCCATACTCATTTACCAGCTATTTTATAATTTAATTAACAACTCCCTGAAGTTTGCGCGAACAGATGAATTGCCGGTGATACGCATTACCTGCTCTACCCTTCGGGAAGGCGGACAGGATTATGTAGAGGTGGCGGTCACCGATAATGGTATAGGATTTGAACAGGAATATGCAAAGCGAATTTTCGATACCTTTACCAGGCTGAATGCAAAAGATAAATTTGAGGGAACCGGTTTGGGCCTGGCCTTATGTAAAAAGATAGTGGAACGGCACCATGGCAGCATTACCGCTACCGGTATAAGAGATGAAGGTGCTGTATTTACCATATTATTACCATTGATACAGATACAACGACCGTTTAAAGCAGATAGCAATGGCAGTAACGAGAACCTTTTTACTAATAGATGATGATACGGACGACCGCGAATTATTTGCGGAAGTACTGGCAGCCGTAGATCCTATTATTACCTGCAAACAGGCCATAGACGGGGAAGAGGCTTTCCGGAAACTGCAAAAAGGGTTGGAACATCCGGACATTATATTCCTGGACATTAACCTGCCGGTAATGAATGGCTGGCAGTTCCTGCGGAAATTAAAGACCGCTGACGGTTTAAAAGATATCCCGGTGATCATGTATTCCACCTCTTCTGACCAAAACGATAAAGAAACGGCTAATGTACTTGGCGCATCCTGCTTTTTAACTAAACCCAATAGTTACAAAGACCTGAAAGGCTTACTGGAAGCGATTGTGGTAGCAGCTCAACAAAATAACCCCGCCACTGCTATTTGTAAGGCTATTGCCAGCTACCGGAGAAAGAATTAACGCTGAACGCTAAGGGCTAAGGGCTCTTTAATATTTACTCCTGTAAAACTTGTTTTCTTCTGTTAACTGTAAAGGATGGTTGGTAAACCAGGCGATGAACTGCTGCCACTTTTGTGGATTATTCAAACGCCAGTCATCAAACTCCTGCTGGTTACCGTTGCCCAATACCCAGTAATTATAGGCCTCAAAATGACCGGCGCTGCGTACTTGCTGCTGGTAATCAAATAATACAACGGGTGTTTTTTGCTGGTGGCCCAGCTGCTGATAGTTATCCAGGAACTTAGAACGGATATTATGCAGCGTGGCCAGGCTTACGATCTTCTCCCCTGCTACTGCCAGGGCTAACGTTGGCTCATACACGCCGGTACCGAAAGGTTTGCGCATTAAAGCCTGCAACAGCGCATCCGGTCCGCTTTTCGGGTTATAGACAATATTAACCGTTTTATTTTTGCTGAAGCTAACGGTAATGCTGGTATCGTCCTTAAACTGGATCTCTGATTTATAAGTGTAGTATAATTGTTTGCTGATCTCCTCTGTACGTTTGCTGCCGCGTTCCAGGTTCACGAAGATCTCCCCGTAGATCATAGCCCATACTTCCTCTTCAGAATCAAAGAACAAACGTGCAGCCCAGTAATAGTTGGAGGGGAATGCGGGATCGGCTTTAATACCGGCTTCAAAAAAGGCTAATGCCTTGTTGTATTGTTTAGTGTTAAGCTCCATTACACCTCTTTCCAGGTACAGGTTACCTGCCACGGGAAAATGCTCCAGCCCTTTATCATACGTTTCAATGGCCTTACTGCTTTTGCCGGCGTTGTCGTAACTATTGCCTAACATCTGGTACACCCGGGCCGTGACCATTTTATTCTTCAGCATTTTTTTGAGGATGGTAATAGCGCCTTCATAATCCTGCAGCTGGTAATGGGCGAAGGCTATCTCGTAGGGTATTTCCGGATCATTGGGATCCAGCTGCTGCGCGGCTGCCAGCATTACCAGTGCCTCTGCAGACTTACCATCATCAATAAGGGCGATGGCGGTATCGCGTTTTTGCCTTGCCAGGGCCGTATCTGTTTGTGCGCTGGCGGCAAGGCCGGACAAGACGAGTATGGAACAGACGAGTAAGCGCATAGATATAGATTTGCAGATGTGCAAATATGCAGATGTGCGAATATGAAGATAAGCAAATGGGCAGATATTTGGATGTACGGATGGAGCATTACGAAGATCACTCATTTACCATCTGCACATCTGCATATCTGCACATTTACCTGTTACGTTGTAATCAGGTTTTGCAGGGATTGTTTATAATCCTTTCGCATGATCAGCTGCCCTGCATTTACCTGTACAAAGTTTTTTAATACTTCATTAGCCCCATCTGCGTGGTGCTGTTTTTTGAACTTTATGTTGCTTGCTATAGCGCTTACGGATCGTATAATTCCCCAGGGAATGCCCCACCAGCCCAGGATCAGGGTTCTGGCCTGCGCTTTATGAATGGCGCTGTCCAGGCAATCGGGGCAGCCGATCTTTACGTGCTGCTGGTAATGTGTAATGAAAATGAAGCTGATTACTTCAGATACCATTGTTGCGTTCAGCAATTTGTTATTCGTTTGGCAGTGCGGGCATTGCAGGCTGCGGAGCAGGTTGCAGTAATAATCTGTTTCGTCTGTTGCCAGCGTGCGATTGTTCTGTAATTCCAGAGCGGTTGATAACCGGGAATCCAGGCCGCGTTTCTGGACCTCTTCTTTTGCAATGGCGAGTGCCGCGGGTGTAAGTCCTTGTGCATCATGGGAGAAAAAGTGGATCAGCTCTTTATCGGACATTTGAGCATAGTGCTCCTGTACGAAGTGGGTATCGATTCCTGTACTCATAGGGATAGGTGTATTGTCTCAGACAAATATAATAAAATTTCAATGTTGACGTTGGTGGTTTTTTGGGGTCCTCCACCATGTCATAATCCCCCCTTTAATTGTCGTATTTCAACCCCTTCCGGCATGTGTGCGCATTGTAAGTTTGCATCATCATCCAAACGAAAACTTACAACTATGATCAATAATCAGGCAGCTTACCAGGAATATACCAGCACATACAGAGAGCTGTTACAATTACTCTCCACCTTTTCACAGGAGCAGCTGAATACCGTGCCCTTTGAAGGCAGCTGGACGGCTGCACAGGTAGGAGAACATTTATTAAAAGGCACTATTGCCGATGCTGTAGACGGACCAGGTGTACCTACGCAACGGGCGCCCGATGAAATGAAAGCCGTCATTGAAGGTATTTTCCTTGACTTTAGCACTAAGCTGCAATCGCCGGATTTTGTATTGCCGGAGGCAAAAGAGTACGACAAACAAAACCTGCTGAATGCAATGGATGCCACGGTTAGCCGCACGGAAAAAGCCATTCAAACGCAGGACCTGTCTATGACCTACGCTGAATTTGACTTTCCGCAGGTAGGCCCGCTTACACGGCTGGAATGGGTTTGTTTTGGCGTAGCACATGCGAAAAGGCATATACGGCAGCTGAGGAATATTTATGAACATGTAGCTAAAAGCGGAAAGCAGAAAGCAGAAAGCTGATTACGTTTTGCACTTTGCGTTTAGCATTTAGCATTTGGAGCCTGGCATTCAACGTTCCCTACTGAACACTGGTTGTGCATTTCCGGACATGTTGGTAGAAGAGCGGTGCGGTATTTCATTGAAGATCAATTACTTTTCACTTTGGCACCATCTTGCTGAAGAAGGTGTATGCGACACTTACTCCTTACTGTTATCATTACCGTTATGATGGGCTTTGTAACAATGTGCTGTAAAGCCCAGGGTACACTCCCCGATTCAATACGCAGCCAGCTAAAAATAAATGTAGCAGGCTTTATGGGCCGGTACCACTCACCCGGCATAGCCGTAGCCGTTATACATGATCAGGACATTATTTACAGCGAAGCCCTGGGTTATGTGGATGTGGAAAACAAAATACCCTCCACCATTGATACAAAGTACCCGATACTATCCGTAAGCAAAACATTTACCGCTACTATGCTTATGCAGCTCAAAGCCAAACAGGTGGTACGGCTGGATGATGATGTGCGTAAATACCTGCCGGAATACAAGCATGCCGCCACGCTGCTGCAGCTGGCTACGCACACAAGCGGCCTGCCCCGCAATACCCAGGCCGATCTTGCCTTTATGCAAGGGATAGACCGGTGGATAATGGGAGCATCAAAAGACACCGCTATTGTTGCCAGTACCCAACAGGCCATGCTGCAGTCTTTACCCTTTATTACAACAGAATACCCGGCGTATGACCTGCTGTCGTACAGCGACCGGCATTACTCTAACCTGGGTTACAGCATGCTGGGTTTTGCATTGGAAAGGGCCGCTAAAACCACCTATACTACCTATGTGAAACAGCATATTATGCAACCCCTGGGTATGAGCAGCAGCGGCTTTTTGCAGGATGCTGATAATCCCAAAGTGGCTGCCGGCTACCATTATAACGATAGTACGAAATCAGTGACCCGCACACCGGTGTTTGTGCCCAATTCGGCTATGCCGGCAGGCGGCGTTTATTCAACCGCCAGGGACCTGGCTAAGTACATCAGCTTCCAGTTCCGGGATGATGCGGCGGCCAACCAAATATTACCGGCTACGGATAAGGCCATGATGGGGGCCTTTAAAATTGGCTGGAAACCAGCATACCCTTTTGTGATGCATGAAGGCGCAATGCTGGGTTACCGTTGCGAGGTCTTTTTTAGCCCGGCGTTAAAACTAGGCTGGGTAATACTAACCAACGTAAGCGACTTTGAGTTTAACCGGATAAATGCAATATTCAGCCAGCTCCTAACACCGGTTTTCAATAAAAAAACGGACACAGACCTGCGTAAATATACAGGTACTTACAAGCTGGCAGGTGGCGCCGGTAGTCTTGATATTAGTATAAGGAACGGTCAGCTGTATTCCACTTACCTGTCGGAGCTGAGTAATGTACCTCTGACGCATGCGGGCGATAACCATTTCCAGGTAAAGGTTCCCGGCACCTCATTCAGCCTGGGGTACGATTTTATTACAGATGCGGCTTCGCAGAAAATGATCCTGAACCTGGATCAGTTCATGTGGGTTAAGGAATAATGATCCCAGGCTGCTTTGGCTATCTCTGAAATAATGCGCTGGTTAGTAGCATCATCTTCCTTTGAATCAGATACAAATACGGCCATGGCTATATGTTTTCCATTGGGCAGGGTAATAATGCCAATGTCGTTGAATGCGGCGGTAAGGTGCTGCTCATTGGTATCGGAAGTGCCGGATTTATGGGCTACGTCTGTATCGGCAGGCAACAGGCCTTTAAGGCGGTTGCTTTTAACGCCAGTGGCCATGAGCTGCCAGAGTAATGTTTTACTGTTCTCAGAAAGGATCTTCCCCGCCTGAAACTTTTGCAGCAGCTGCGTAGCTGCGATGGGGGTAGTCCAGTTATTGTACTGTACATCCCAGGCAGCGTGCATCTGTGCTTCATTAGCCACAATGTTAATGTCTTTAACCCCCAGGGTGTGTATGTAATTATTCAGGGCTGCCGGCCCACCCACTAAGCCAAATAAAATGTCACAGCCGTTATTATCGCTCTGGGATACGGTGTAGCTTAACAGCTCCTTTATGGTAAGATCAAATTCCGGTGCGGTGTGCTCATCCCGCAAGGGGCTCCAGGATTTTTTTGCAAGCGATGCTTGTTTGATGTGAATGCGTTGGGTAAGGGACAGCTTTCCCTGGTCTGCTTTATGCAATACCAGCAATGCCAGGTGAAATTTAAACACGCTTTGCATGGGGTAATGATGGGCGGCATTAATAGAAAGGGTGTCCTTATCTTCTATAGCCAGCATGGAAATGCCGATGTGAGCCTGTTTTCCGGCAATAATGGCTTCCATTTTCTGCCGGAGCGCGGGCAGCTGGGCATGGGTGGTATAAGAGAAAGCGGTAAAAATCAGGAGGATGAATACGCGTAATAGCATAGTAAGGTTTATGAGGTCTTGAAGGTAAAAAATCTGTTTATTTTTGGAGCATGTTTCTTCTTGATAAAATTAATCTGTTTCCAAAATCCACCGGGCTTTTAGTCAGCATGAGGATTAACTAGCGCCTGATCCTCATATAACCCAAACTCCTCATAAGTAACCCCTGTTAAATCATTATTATCTTATGCCCGGTTATGAACCGGGATTATACTCCACATATTGTATAAGTCTTTACATCCTATATGCTTATATTACAACCTGGTTATTAATAAATTTATCTGCTCAGCGCGGTTTTACAACATTCTGTTTCTGGAATGTTGTTTGTTTAACAGTACCGCGTAGCGGGTTAAGAAACCAGCGGAAAGGGCTTGTGCATATGATAAATGGCCAATTATTAATAGATAAATACCAGCTATGGGGTCTACTGAACGATCAGAGCAACCGGTTATTACCAAGGGCATTGATAAGTTTTTCCTGAATTTTTATGACATACTCAAGTTTGTTCTCCGGTTTTTCAAGGAGATGTTCACGCCTCCATATGAAGGCCGGGAGTTTGTACGGCAGTGTTATTATATAGGTAATAAATCATTGCTGCTGATCACGCTCACGGGGTTTATTACGGGGCTGGTGTTCACTAAACAATCCAGGCCGTCGCTGGCGGAGTTTGGAGCTACCTCCTGGCTGCCATCGCTGATCTCTATTGCGGTAATACGCGCTTTGGCGCCGCTGGTTACTGCTCTCATCTGCGCAGGTAAGGTGGGTTCCAGCATTGGCGCGGAGCTGGCTTCCATGAAAGTAACAGAGCAGATTGATGCCATGGAGGTATCGGCCATCAATCCTTTTAAATACCTGGTGGTAACCCGGGTAATGGCCTGTATGTTATGTGTGCCGCTTTTAATGGCTTATACCGGCCTGGTAGCCATGACGGGCTCTTACCTGGATATTCACCTGAATGAGCAGACCAGCCTGGCCATCTTTGTCCAGAATGCATTTGAGAAAATTTCGTTCCTGGACTTTTTCTCCTCATTCATTAAAACGCTGTTCTACGGCTTTACCATTGGGATTGTGAGCTGCTACCAGGGCTATCATGCCACGCAGGGCACACAGGGCGTGGGTAAAGCGGCTAATGTGAGCGTGGTGATTTCCATGTTCCTGATATTTATAGAAGAGATCATTATTGTTCAGGTAATAAATATGTTGCGCTAACTTATGAAACCATTTACGCCGGAAATACACTGGGATGAAACGGTGATCTCCATCAGGGATCTGTATAAATCCTTTGGACAGAACCATGTGCTGCGGGGCGTTAACCTGGACCTGCACCGGGGCGAGAACATTGTGGTACTGGGCCGTTCCGGTACGGGTAAATCAGTATTGATAAAGATCATTTCTGCGTTATTGTACCCGGATTCGGGCACGGTGAATGTGCTGGGGCTGGAAGTGGAAACCCTTAAACATGATGAGCTGCGGGATCTGCGCCTGAAAATTGGTTTTTGCTTTCAGAACGGGGCTTTGTATGATAGTATGACGGTGGGCGAAAATCTCGCGTTCCCCCTCAGGCGTAATATGCCGCATATGAGCAAAAAGGAAAGGGACGAACGCATTGCCACCGTGCTGGAAGCTGTGGGCCTTTCGCAAACAATAAAACAGATGCCGGCGGAGCTGTCCGGCGGGCAGCGTAAACGCATAGGCATTGGGCGTACGCTGATATTGCGGCCGGAGATCATGTTATATGATGAACCCCCCGCCGGGCTGGACCCGATCACCTGCACGGATATCAATAACCTGATCAACGAAGTGCAAAAGCGGTTCAAGACCAGCTCCATTATTATTACGCATGACCTGGCCTGTGCAAAAGCCACCGGCGATAAGATTGCCGTTATGAAGGAAGGCCGGTTCATTAAAGAGGGCAACTTTGAAGAGGTATTCAGCGATAACGATGAGCTGATACGGGAATTTTACGATTATAACTTTATACAATAGCTTATGAAAGAAACTAGCAGATCAAGAGCCGTTAAAGTAGGTATATTCAGTTTCCTGGGGCTGGTAATTTTTGCCCTGGCGGTGCTGGTGCTGGGCGGGCAACGGAAATCCTTTATGTCATCTGTAGAGGTAAAAGCAATTTTCCACGATGTGGGCGGGCTTGCCAAAGGTAATAACGTTTGGTATTCCGGCGTAAAAGTAGGTATGATCAAAAAGATCACCTTTATACAGCATGACCAGATCGAAGTGCTGATGAATATTGACAAGAACTCGCGCCAGTTTATTCATAAGGATGTAAAAGCCAAGGTAAGCACCGATGGGCTGGTGGGTAACAAGATCATTGCGCTGACGGGCGGCAGCGGCCATACACCGGTTATTGAGGACGGAGATGTGATTGGCGTGGCCACCAGCATCAGCACTGATGAAATACTGGATACCCTGCAGGTGAACAATAAGAACCTGGTGCAGATAACGGGCAGCCTGGCCAAACTGGCCCAGCAGCTCTCCGAAGGCCACGGCACCCTGGGTAAGCTGCTGAACGACAGCACCGTGTACGATAACCTGAACACCACCATGGCCAAGCTGGGCGCCAGCGCTAACAATGCGCAGCGTCTTACCAGTAACCTGGCCGGCTATACGGCAAAATTGCAAAACCCGGGCACATTGGCTAATGACCTGGTAACAGATACGGTTATATTTCAACGCCTGCGTAATACCGCTACCGGCTTTGATACCATTGCCCGCAGGGCTAATGATGTAGTGGCCAACCTGCAGCAGGCCAGCAACAGCATCAGCACTAAGCTAAACAGCAGCGAATCGCCGGCAGGTGTGCTGCTGAACGATGACAGCGCCGCGCATGACCTGCAGCTGACCTTAAAGAACCTGGCTAACAGCACCGGCAAGCTGGATACCAATATGGAAGCTGTACGGCATAACTTCTTATTGCGCGGGTATTTCCGCCGGCAGGAGAAGCAGAAGAAGAAAGAGCAGAAAGAGCTGGAGAAAAAGGCGGAGCAGGCGAGAAAAGATAGTTTGAAGGCACTGGGGCAGTAATTAATAAAGAAGAATTAAGAATTAATATAGGGGATGTATCAGATGTGATACATCCCTGTTTTTTTGTGAAATGTTGTATTGAGCCTATGCCGTGATCATTCCAGCCTCAAACTCTTCACCGGATTCATTAACGCTGCCTTAATACCCTGGTAGCTGACGGTTAACAGCGTTATGGCAATGGCTCCCAGGCCGGTAACGGCAAAGATCCACCAGGACATTGTTGCACGGTACTGGTAATGCTGCAGCCAGGCGCTCATACCATAATAAGCCACGGGTACGGCTATACAAAAGGCTATGATCACCAGCACTACAAAATCTTTACTTAAAAGGCTCCATAAATTAAATACAGAGGCGCCCATTACCTTGCGCACGCCTATTTCCTTGAAACGCTGCTCTGCCATAAATGCCGCCATACCAAACAATCCCAGGCAGCTGATGAAAATGGCAAGAATGGTAAAACAGCTGGCCAGCTTGCCAATGCGTTCTTCTGCATTGAACTTGCGGGCGTACTGCTCATCGGCAAACTTATAGGTAAAAGGCATTGCGGGCGAATAGGTTTTGCAAACAGCTGCTATTTTATCAAGCGCCGTATGTGCGCTTACGTTAGGGCTGATACGGAAATTCACATACCCGAAATCTTCAGGGGCTATATAAAAAATAGTTTGTTTCACGGGCTCGTAGGGCGATTGCATAACCATATCCTTAATTACACCAATGATGTGGTAATCCTTGTTCCTGAACCGTACGATCTCCCCTATTGGATCATTCAGCCCCATGTATTTTACGGCGGCTTCGTTAACGATCAGCGAAGTGGAATCCGTGAGCAGCTGCCTGGAAAAATCGCGGCCTGCTGCAAACTGCCAGCCTATGGTTTTACCATACTCAGATGTTACGCGGATGTTGGCAAAATTATCTGTCATAGCCGGATCTTTCCCTTTCCATTCCAGGCCTCCACGGTAGTTATTAACGCCGGTGGAAGGGCTGGATGATTCTGATACGGCTGTTATGGCGCCGGACCTCAGCAGATCAGCACGTACGGCTTCAAAATGGTTATGCAGGTCGTTGGTAGCGGTTTCTATAGTGATCAACCCCTCGCGGCTATAACCTACCGGGCGGTTCTGGGCAAAACGGATCTGTTTAAATACCATGATAGTACCAATGATCAATATCACAGACACTGCAAACTGCACTACTACCAGCACCTTACGCGGTATGGCAGCCAGGCGGCCGGCCCTGAAAGTACCTTTTAATACTTTTACCGGCTGAAAAGAGGAAAGGTATAAAGCCGGATAGCTGCCGGCCAGCAAACCGGTTAACAAAGCAAACCCTATGCAGCTGCTCCAGAACAAAGGATTGCTCCATAAGATCTGTATATCTTTATCGGCTATATTATTAAAGAATGGTAAAACCAGCACTACCAGCAGCAGGGCCAGTACAAAGGCCAGTATGGCCGTTAACATGGATTCACAATAGAACTGGTAAATGAGCTGCGCCCTGAAAGAGCCAATAGCTTTGCGGATGCCTACCTCTTTTGCCCGCTTTTCTGAGCGTGCTGTTTGCAGGTTCATAAAATTAATACAGGCCAGCAGCAGCACTGCAATACCAATGATGCCGAAAAGCCACACGTATTGTATGGCGCCGCCTACGTTCACCCCATTTTTAAACTCCATATACAGGTGCCATTTGGACATAGGCTGCAGGAACAGCTCCGGCTTAGCCAGTGCATTGGCCGGACCGGCCTTTTCCGCTTTTATGTTCCTTATTTTGGCCGATACCTTTGCCATATCTGCATGATCTGCTATTTGCACATACATTTGCAGGAAATCATCGTTCCAGTCAGCAGCCGCCCTGTTCACGATCCAGTCTTCCGAAGTGGCGAAATAATCCCAGGGCGCCATAAAGGTTACATTGCGCAGTGTGCTGTTGCGGGGCAGATCTTCATACACACCTCCTACCAAAAAAGTAACCTTATCATCCAGCTTTACTACTTTGCCCATGGGGTCTGCATCGCCAAACAAAGCTTTTGCTACTGTTTGGGAAAGCAGCATGGAGGAAGGGCCTTTTAATGCATTACGCGTGCCTTTAAGCATGCGGAGGGAAAACATTTCAGGGGCATCTGCACTGATATATTTGCCGGTATAGGTGATCTTATTATCACCTGCGGATAAAATATGATCCCAGGTAAGGGTTGACATAACAATGTACTTAAAATCGCTGCCATAACTTTCATGCATGGCGGCATTCAGCGGCATAGGAATTACCTCGCCTGTGCTTACCTTACCATCCAGCGTTTTCTGCTGCATTACTTCTGCAATGCGGTTATAGTTTTGATGGTACTTATTAAAAGAAAGCTCGTTCCACACCCATAAACCTATCAGCATGGCTACTGCCATGCCTACTGACAGCCCGCCAATGTTGATGAATGCATGTGTTTTGTTCTTATGCAGGTAACGCAGCGCAATCTTCAGATAAGTGTTAAGCATAACGGTGTTATATGAGTAAAGGGAAAATGCAGGCTGGAAATCCAAAAAAAATGCCTGAAAGCTAGTTAACTATGAATCAGGTATTTATATGAAGGCAGAAGGAAAGGATTGTTCATAATCGGACAAGGGCTGTCCGGTAATTAGACAGACTGCATTTTCCAGGATTATTTCGATAAATTGATCTGACATTTAACAACCGCAAGCTATGGATAGTGAAAACAGCATCGTTTCCTCTGCTTCCAGCTACTGGCTTACACGCTTTGTTATACTTCGTATGCTTGGAGTGGTTTATGCGGTCGCTTTCCTGGTGGCCATTAACCAGCTTGTTCCTTTAATTGGTACGGACGGATTGCTGCCGCTGAATCATTACCTGGAACGGGTAAGCGCTGCATTTGGATCAAGCGGCGCGGGCTTCCGGCGCCTGCCCTCCATTTTCTGGTACTGGCATTCTGATACTGCGCTGTTAACAGTGGCCTGGGCCGGGTTTATACTTTCCTGCATAGTAGCAGCCGGTTATGCCAATGCCATCCTGCTTGCGGTGCTGTGGGCCTTTTATCTTTCCATCGTGCATGTAGGGCAGGAATGGTATGGATATGGCTGGGAGATCCAGCTTGCTGAAACCGGCTTTCTCTCCATTTTTCTTTGCCCGCTGCTTGACCTGCGCCCCTTTCCGCGTACGGCGCCTCCCCTGCCTGTTCTCATTTTATTCCGCTGGCTCATCTTCCGTATTATGCTGGGATCGGGCCTGATCAAGTTCCGGGGCGATGAAATATGGCGCAATGGCACAGCGCTCTACCATCATTTTGAAACACAACCCATTCCAGGTCCCTTAAGCCGCTGGTTTCATTTTCTGCCACATGCTGCATTAAAAATAGGTGTATGGCTTAACTGGCTGGCAGAAATTGCAGCGCCCTGGTTTGTATTCGGGCCACGCTTAGCCCGGCATATTGCGGGGATAGTGATCGTTTTATTCCAGGTGAATATTATACTCAGCGGTAACCTCTCGTTCTTAAACTGGCTTACTATTATTCCTGCACTGGCTTGTTTTGATGATGGCTTCTGGTCAAAGATACTGCCAGGTGTGCTGGTACATAAAGCGGAAGCTGCTGCTGCCAGGGCCGTAACATCCAAATCCATGTCCGTTACTGCATGGATTCTTACTGCTGTTATTTCGCTGCTTAGTATTCAGCCGGCCCTGAACCTGCTATCGCCCGGGCAGGTCATGAACAGCTCTTACGATCCGCTTGCGCTGGTAAACACCTACGGAGCCTTTGGAACAGTGGGCCAGGAACGATTGAACGTGGTGTTTGAAGGTACTAACGACGAGTATCCTGGGAATAAAGCCAACTGGAAACCCTACATCTATAAGGGCCTGCCGGTAGCTCTTAATAAACAGCCGCCACAAATAGCGCCCTACCAGCTGCGCCTGGACTGGCAAATGTGGTTTGCCGCTATGTCATCCCCAAACGAGTATCCGTGGACGTTACACCTGGTATGGAAGCTGCTGCATAACAACCCGGGCGCTGTAAGCTTATTTGCCGGTAATCCCTTTCCCGCTAAGCCGCCCAGGTTTATCCGAGCCGTGTTATACCACTATACTTTTGCCAAACCTGGCAATGCAGGCGGGCTTTGGTGGAGGCGTGAACGTGTGGGTGAATGGATACCGGCATTGTCTGTAGAAGATCCGCGGCTGATAGCGTTTTTAAAGGAGCAGGGATGGCTGAAATGATGAGGACTTCGCCTTATCAATATCAGCGCTATGGTACAGCGCTTCAGGGATCTGCGCCAGGGTGGAATCATGCACCTGCTCCCCTAACCCGTAGAACTGCTGGAAGCTCATAATGAGCGGGCGCCATTTATCCGGATCTACCCGGTTGGTAGTACCCTCCATTAAGATACTATCGTTAATGTGTACACGCTGTATGCGCAGCTCAATGGTTACGATACGTCCTTTTTGCAAAGGTTCATCATCGCCTACACCATGTACGGCTGCTACTTTAGCTTCCATATGCACGGGGCATTCCAGCACGCGGGGCGGAGCTATGGTTTCAGAAGCGATGGGCGTAAGGCCGGCGGTTTCAAATTTGGCGGGCTCGTAACGGTAACCCTTTTTCAGCTTGCCCTCCGGCACAGGGTTGCTGCCGGTAGTACGCGCCAGGCGGTTCACCGCAGCTACCTGTTGTACAGAGGGAAGGTTTAACACGCATTCCCCGTTTCGTATAATGTTCTGCGTAGTTTTGGATGGTGCGGCCAAACCCAGTATACAACGCCATCCCAGCCAGAAGGCAGAAGACATAGGCGCCAGGTTAGCGCTGCCATCTTCATTCTGTGTGCTGATCAGAACTACCGGTGTGCCGAAGTATAAAATAGCGGGATCTGTGCTGAGGTGCATATACAATTGTTTTGTTTACCCTACAAAAGTAGCGGTGCACCTTTGGCCGGAAAACCCGGTTCTTGCGGAATGTGTTAGAACGGCGGTACTTCTATTTCCTGCAACAGCGGTTCCAGCGCTGCCAGGGATGCCTGCAGGTCTTTTTCCAGCCGGGCTTTTTTGCTGAGCTTAAATAACAGCTGGCTTAGAGGATCTTTGCGTATGTAGTAAGACAGCGTGAAACGGGTGGTATGCTCATCCATCTTTTCCATAAAGAAATGAAGGGAGCTTTTCTTATTTGCGTCGGTTTCAGTGAGCACAATACTTTCATCCGGGTTATAGGCAAAGCTGCTAACATATACCATACGCTCTCCTTTTTCCAGCTCATAACGGTAACGGTTGCCGATGCCAGGCAGCTTATGATCTACATCATGTACGGCTTTTATTCCTTTTTGCCAGCGGTTACGAAACTCCGGGTGGCAGGCGGTGTAGAACAGGTTCTTAATATTAGTATGATAAACCTTGCTGGCAGCCACCATTTTTGCCTGCTGCGCCAGCTCGGGGCTGGCGGGGTAATCCGGCGGGATCTGGTCTTTCAGATGGCTTAGCTGTGTGTAATGGAAGGGGATGCTGCCTGTTTCTGTTTGTTTGGCGCTCTGGTTCCATTGCATCCATTCTGCAAAATCTGCGGGTGGAGCGCCGGGCAGCAGGCTTTCGGTTACCAGCCAGTATTCGTGCTGCTCAATATCGTTCTTCAACAGCTGGTGGGCAACAATAATATCCTTTCCAATGAGCTTACTGAAGTTCTTAACGTTATAGCTGGTAAATTCCCCGTAATGGGTAATTACTTTCAGGGACAGGCTAACGGCGGATACGCAGGCTTTGCACTGGCATAAACGGCGGTATTCATAAGCAATGAGGTGGCGGTGAAACTCGCAGAACATTCGCTCTACCTGTTTGTAAATAGCTTCCAGCTGCAGCGGTGCGCCGAATTTATAGAACAGGATGGCGTCTCCTTCTATTTCAGAAATTTCCAGTCCTACCTGGTTAGCGTTGATGAGGATCTCCAGGAGGTCCTGGATGATAAAACGGCTGTGTTCAATTTCCGTTTCAGTGACAAACCGGGTGAAGCCGCTTATATCAGGAATAAATAGCAGCCCTTTGTTTTCCATTTTTCTTTTAAAGTTAGTATAAATAGTTTTTTTGTGGCGAAAGGTTTTGCGCAGCTGCTTGGAAAGTTGGGGCCTTTTGTTGATAGGCCCTTATTTGCGGACCTTTTGCTTATAGCCTTTTTCCGCAGGTCCAACGACGGACTGCGCCCGGCTGTTTGGATGACTATGGTGCTGAGGGGGACATTTCAGCGGTGTGATGTTATGGGGCTTTATCAAGCCGGTGACGCCGGGCAAGGTCCTTGCTTTGGACCTGCGGGGCAAGGCGGATATAGCGCGATAAAGGACTGGAATATTTGCCCCTTTCCCAACCTGCCATTTTTTGCGTATTTTGCTAATAATCAGCCTACATCCATGTCACAGCATAAGCAAACAGCGCCGATCATTATCTATAATACGTTATATGATCAGTACGTAGCACAGGGCCTGCCCCTGGGTAACCTGAACGAGCATACGCAATTTAATATTCATAGCCTGAAGGGTATTCTTACCTCCCTGCCTTTTCAGTCGGAAGTATATAAACCTAACTTCTTTTCCTTTGTGTTTGTTAAGGATGCCAATGGCCAGTACACAACCGACGATCATGTATTTAAGACAGAGCCTAACATGATCTACTTCACCAATCCCGGGCATTATAAATCACATTACTGGGAGCGGCTGGGAGAAGTGTACCTGGTAACGCTGAGTGAAAGCTTTCTGAAAGAGAATGTGCACCCGCGCATTTTTGAGGAGTTTTCTTTCCTGCTGTCAGAAACCGTACAGCCGCGGGTTGTAGGCCCGGAGATCTATGCGGAGTTTGAGCAGCTGTATTTACAGGTGGAGCAGGCCTACCTGTCCGACTCTCCCTATAAGAACAGGATCATCGGCAACCTGTTTGTGGTGATCTTATTAAAGGTGAAAGAATATTTCTGGGAAGATTATAACCCTATTTATGAGGGTAACCGCAGCTCGCAGATCGTAAAGGATTTTAAGCGGATGCTGGAACAGCACTACCGCGACCTGCGTAACGGTAAAACGGAAAAGGTGTTCCGTGTGCAGGACTATGCAGATGCCCAGCACCTGCACCCCAACTATTTAAGTAATGTTATTAAAACCAAAACGGGCAAAACCATCAGCACCTGGATCACGGAAAAAACCATTGCAGAAGCTAAGTCGCTACTACAGCATTCCGCCACGCCTATTAAGGAAATCGCCTACCAGCTGGGCTTTGCAGAGAGCACCCATTTCAGCAACTACTTTAAGAAATATACCGACCTCTCCCCTGTCCTGTACCGCAAACAATTCGGGCAACCGGCATCCTAGAATTATTTTTGCTAATCAGCTAAACTATTATCTTAACAACGGATCGAATTTATTAATCATTTAAAAATTCCCGTTATGAGAACCCTCACCCTGTTTGCAGGCTTGTATGCCTGCCTGCTATGCTGCAGCTGCGGAAAAAACAATGAGAGCGCCACGGAGCGCTCCGTTAATCAAAAGCTATCCGCAGTTTCCGCCACCGCTGTTAATGCCAACATTACGGATTACACCATTTACACCTTTTCCTGCGTAGCCGGGGGTAAGTACATGGAAGTTACCGGCTTCCCTACCTACAATGAAAAGTATGACGATCAGCGTAAAATTACCCAATACGCCAGCTCTGTTTCAGATGGCGTAATTGATGGCTGGCAACGCTGGCATATTATTTACAAAACCACGGTAAATGGTACCCGGTATTATCATATCCGCAATGTATTCAGTGGTAAGCTGCTGGATGTGCCGGGCGGCTCAAACGTATCCGGTACGCAGCTGCAGCAATACTTTGAGTTTCCGCTCCTGAGCAATGAGCAGCTTTGGAGCATTGAGCCTGCGGCTACTACAGGCGCCTTCCGTATTATTAATAAAGGCAGCGGTATGGCCCTTACCAATGCAGGATCATCCACTGCCAACGGCACACCTATTACCCAGGAAACAGCCGGTACCGGCACTAACCAGCAATGGATCTTAACCGCCCGGGAGGCTGATACTTACCGGGACGACCGGGTAGTACGCTTCTTTAACCGTAACAGCAGCTCCATGGGATCAGTAGCTTTTGATGAAGGCACCAGCATTCCATTAAGCAATGGCAAAGTGTTGTGGGTAACCCAGGATGCCTGGGATGGCGCATCCCTGCAGCCCAATGGTAAATTCAGCTGCAATTCCTTTTTCAGCTATGGCAACTCTATCCTGATACAACCTACGGCCGGTAACTGGGATGCTGCTTCCACTCCCAATATGACCCGGGATTCCAGCGCACAGGGGCGCCCTAAGCAAATATGCGATATTCAACCCGGTAATAGTTTTGCATGGCCCGGCCCGGGGGTAGAAATCGGTAACCATGTATACATTCAGTGCGGTGAAGGTTCCGGCTTAAGCCTCAGCGATCAGTCATTATATGATCTTACAGAAAATGCGGGCACCAAATGGCAGGTAAAACGCACCACACCGGCGGGTATGTCGGGGCAAAACGCTATCAACTATTCCTCGGGCATGGTAAAAGCAGCAGATGGTTATGTATATGTTTTTGGCGCACAGGCTACCGGTTTTGGTTATACGAACAATGTACATGTGGCCCGCTTTCCTATAAGCAACCCGCAATCATGGACGTTCTGGAACGGCACAGCCTGGGTTAGCAGCCCTGTTACCGGCGACGGCGCACGCATTACCGATGCGCTGGGCACCGCTGCTGTTGCCTATGTAAATGGAAAGTATGTAATGGTAACCATGGACCAGGGCTTTAACTGTGATAACAGCCGTAATATTTATACAGCTACTGCTACCAGCCCTACGGGCCCGTTCAGCGTTCGTAAACAGGTGTACACTATTAAAGAATATTTGTATGGTAATTATGCCCGGTATTATACCCCGGCTATACATCCTGAATCTGTGAACGGCCGTAATGAGCTGCTGGTAACCTATTGCCTGAACTTCTCTGCCTGCGGGGTGGAAGATTGTGTGGATGGCTACCTGGACCCCTATTTTTACAGGGTAAAAGGCATAAGGGTGCCTTATGGGAAGATTGGATTGTAATGCTGAACGCCTACCTTAGAATTTTGTACCTAATAGTGTAATATTTGCACTTTTAGGGCGCGTGTATCATAGACCTTTGTATTGTCAACAACGAATAATTGTAAACAATAAAAACAAAGTAATATGAGCACGCTAACCAACAAAATTGCATTAGTAACCGGCGCATCCAGGGGTATTGGCGCTACGGTTGCCCGTCACCTGGCTGCTGCCGGTGCTAAAGTTGTGATCAACTATGCCGGTGGTAAAGAAGCTGCCGACCAGCTTGTAAATGAAATAAAAGAAAAAGGCGGCGATGCCATTGCCGTACAGGCCGATGTAAGTAAATCTGCTGACGTAAAAAACCTGTTTGATACCGCTATTGCCCATTATGGCAAAATAGATATATTGGTGAATAATGCCGGCATCATGATCACCAAGCTGCTGAAAGACACTACAGATGAAGATTTCAGCCGCCAGTTCGATATTAATGTTAAAGGCGTTTTTAACACCCTGCGCGAAGCCGCTACCCGCCTGGCCGATAATGGCAGCGTTATTAACTTCTCCTCAACCACCACCCGCGTAATGATGCCTACCTATGCTACCTACGTTGGCACCAAAGCAGCGGTAGAACAGTTTACCCGCATCTTTGCCAAAGAAGTAGGCAGCCGTGGTATTAATGTGAACACCGTATCTCCCGGCCCCACCAACACTGAACTTTTTACCAAAGGTAAATCCGATGAGCTGATAGGCCGCCTGGCCAGCCTCTCCCCCTTTAACCGCATTGGCGAACCGGAAGATACTGCCCGCGTGGTAGTGTTCCTTGCCAGTGATGATGCCAAATGGGTGAATGCGCAGAATATTGGCGCAAATGGAGGAATGGCGTAAATAATTAAGAATTAATAGTGCTTAAAAACTGAACTATATATGAACAGCTTAAAAAATAAAGTAGCCTTAATTACGGGATCTGCAAGAGGATTGGGTAAAGCCATTGCAGAAAGATATGCGGCGCTGGGCGCAGATATTGTGATCAATTATTCACGCGATAAGGCTTCAGCAGATGAAGTGGTGAGCAATATTACAGCCATGGGCGCTAAAGTGATAGCCGTGCAGGCCGATGTGAGCAAAGTGGCCGAGCTGGAAAAACTGTTTGCAGAAGCTAAAAAAGCCTTTGGCAAAATAGACATTGTGGTGGCTAATGCTGGTATTGAAATGGTGGAAGTACCGGTAACCGATTTTACAGAAGAACAGTTTGACCGCGTATTTTCCATCAACACCAAAGGATCTTACTTTACACTGCAACAGGCAGCCCGTAACGTGGAAGACAATGGCCGCATTATTTACATTGCTTCCAGCACCACCTCGTTCCCTGTGCCTGGTATGGCCGTGTACGGCGGCAGTAAAACCACGCCCCGCTACCTGGTGGATATTCTTTCCAAAGAAATAGGACACAGAGGTGTAACTGTTAATTCTATTATTCCTTTTGCAGTAGATCATTCCGGTATCTTTGTTGATCCTGAAAGCTACCCTGCGCTGCGCAAACAGCTGCTGGACAGCTGCCCCATGGGCCGTTTAGCTGAAGTGGAAGATGTGGCTAATGTAGCGGAGTTCTTTGCCAGCGACCTCTCTTCTTTTGTGAACGGGCAGCATTTGCTGGTGAATGGAGGAGCGACTAATTGAGGCTGAATGCTGAATGCTAAACGCTGAACGCTGATTGTGTTATGTTGAATGTGCTGTGATGGGCGTTTGAAACAATTCGCGGGCATTAAGCGTTTAGCGTTTAGCATAAAATAAGCGTATGTATATAAAAATCATCAACTCCATCCTCATACTCACAGCCGTATTCATGGGCTTAAAACAGGGCTGGGCTATGTTAACAGTACAGCCGAATATGTTGCAGCTTTTTGGTAAATGGCATTTCAGCAGAACAGGTATTATGATCACCGGGGCCGTTACCCTCATCAGCGCAGTGCTGATATTGTTTCCCAGGACCTTTGTATGGGGCAATTTCCTGATGGCGGCTTCCATTTTATTCATTACCTGTTTTCACTTATGGGATAAGGACCTGAAGGGCGCAGCCATTGAGCTGCCCTTCCTGTTACTGAACCTCCTGATCATTTTCCTGCAACACCCGCTGGGTAAACCACACTGATCATGCAAACGGATAAACTCACCAATACCACCGTAAAACAAGCCATTAATGCCTTACAGGCGGGAGATAAAAAAGCCTGGTTTGCTGCATTCACGGCAGATGCGGCCCTGTATGATGATGGTAATAAAATAAACTTCCACACTTTCTGGGAAAAAGCGTTGGGGCATGAACGTTTTACCAGCATTGATAAGGTAGAAAATAAGGGGCTGGATGTGTACGGCCATTTTCACAGCGACCAATGGGGCGCTTTTAAAACATATATGAAATTCCATCTACAGGCGGATGGAAAAATCAACCGGCTGGATATAGGACAAGCCAGCTATTAAAACCCTTACCGGGTGTACAAGGGGCTAATATTAAGATCAATGCAATAGTCCGTGATCCAGCTGCCGGCGGCATCTACGTACAGGATATTAGGTTTGTTCTTTTTGTTGATGGTGCCGTTACTGATCCAGTCGTTCACTGTTGGCAGCAGGTAACGGTTGCCCTTAGCGGAAAGGTCCAGGATGGTCTGGTTCTTTTTCAGGGCATTGGTAAGCAATATTACGCCGCTTACCACAGCGCCGGTCCTGTCGGGGCGGAAACCATTGCAGATCAGCGCTGCTTCCTGGCTGCTTTGGGTTAGCTGCCAGTCCAGGCGTATGAGGTCATTATCCTTTACACCTTCCTTCATGCTGTTGAAGAACAGCACCTGGTCGGCCAGCATTTTTTTGATATCGTTGGTAGCTGCATATTTACGCCGGTAATTAATAAAAGCACCGGAAGTATTTGCAATGCTGCATGAATCAATAGCGCCCTGGTAGGCATGCTGCTCAAATACTACGATCACTTTACCGGCCAGGTCTTTTAATTTTAAGTCTGCTAATTTCTGTTGCTGATTGTGGTACAGGTGCGTGCCCAGCTGTGCTATAATAGTGTCTGCCAAACGGGCTGTAGGTACATCCTGCTCACAAAAGTGACTAAAGTTCAGCATCACGGTTTCCATTTTGTTAGTTTCCAGGAAAGCGTGCACACTGCTCAGCACATCGGCCAGCTTTTCCCCGTAACCGGCGCCTACAGCATCCACATCACAGTCGGACTCTGCATGTTTTATATATAACGCCTTCGCATAATTGCCTACCCGCAGGTCAAACATACGGATGCCGTTCTGCAGCTGCTCTTTTATAGGTAAGCTTTGGGTGAGCGTATTGCAGGTATTAATGGCGTCTTTCATTTGCCCGCCGGTGCCGTTTAATACGGACATGCCGGCATCGTGCGCGCCGGGTATTACAATATCCTTTAGCGTATAGGTTTCTTTGGCGGGGTGCAGGAGGTCCTGCATCCAGGAGGCGGGGTTATAGGCGGCAAAATAGCTCAGGTACATGTGCTGGTCATTACCGGTGTAGGCCAGCATAAAATTGTTAACATCTATTTCGCAAATGGCTACCGGGTTGCTGCTGTTGAAGTAAGGGGGCAGCACCTTTTTTTCCGTAGGCGGGTTCCCGTTACCGGCGGTGGCGTAATAAATGCGGGTATCTTTCTTGGCCCCGCTCCACAGGTAAAACAGCTGCTGTGCGTTGTACACATGGTATAAGGCGGGTGCCGTGCCTGTAGCAGCGCCTGCCAGCTGTGTGGCTGCTCCCCACTTATTGCTGTGCATGTTATAGTCGGCATAATACACATCATTTCCCTTATATGCCTGCCAGCAAAAGCGTATGTCGGTACCCGTGAGGCTTACAATAAAGGGATAGGCGGCAGCTTGTACGCGCTCAACAGTTTGCAGCTGCGCATCCTGCAGCACACCCTTGTTGCCGGGTTCCAGCAATGCAAATACCAGGGTACTTTTATCATTTGCATGTGAGGCCAGCACAATTTGCTCATGAATAGCCGTGGTGCTTAACCCGTTTGCCAGCAAGCCATTCAGCTTTACGGTATATACCTGCTGTGCAGCCAGGCTGGTATCTGTATCATTCTTTATATATTTCAGGGATCCATCTGCAGCTATCCAGAACAGGTACAGGTGCTCATCTAATACCTGCAGCACAGGTGCGCAGCTGGTGGCGGCGCTGCTTACAATAACATCCTGCTGTGTAAAAGCGGTATCCTGGTGTTTGCCCAGGTAGCTGGCATGAACGGGGGCATTATTTCCGGGGGCTTTCCAGGTTACAAAATAACCTCCCCGGAAGTGCGTAATGTCCGGTGCTTTGTCTGTAACGGCCTGTGGCAGCAGGGCTACGGGCGGTGTAAAGGAAAGGTTCTGCGCATACAGCGGGCAGGTGAATAACAACAGGGAGTAAAGGAATTTATACATAATTGGCAGATCAGGTATATAATAAACAGCAATGGTTTGTATTTTATAACGCGCCGGTTTCCATATTTGTTTAAACCTTTTGCAGGGCTGCAATGTTAGTTACCAATATAATTAAACAGCCATTGCCATGCCCAGAACCCTCCTGCTATTGTACTGTATCACTATTGTTATGTTGCCTGCATTTGCCCAGGATGCGCATTACTGGTCAAACAACTACGGTCCCGGGGTGCTGCTAACGCCCGGCAGCGTTATTGCCAGCAACCGTGATAGTGGTGTGCTGTTCTATAACCCTGCCCTGCTGAGCCTTTCCAACAAGAACCGTATTGCCATCAGCACTATTTCCGCTAATATTTACCAGCTGGATGCCACTAAGATCAAAAACGGCGCCGGTACCGGAAGGGACCTGCACAATAATAGTGTCCGGATTGTGCCGCAAATGTTATCCGGCAGCATATCGTTAGGCAAAAAGGCGCCGGTAGTAATTGCCTATGCGCTGATAAATTCCCCGGGATTCCGCTTCCAGGCCTCGCAGCGGCGTGATGATAAGATCAATGTGCTGAATGATGCTTATAGCCCCGGCGATGAATACTTTGTGGGCGATTATGTGCTGGAAAACCGGGTAAGTGAAACTTCCGCCCTGCTAAGCACCGGTTTCCGGCTTACACCCCGCCTTTCCGCCGGTATCTCTGCCGAAGCGCAGCTGCGGCAGCAGCATTATAATGTTATCAGCAATACCCGCGCGCTGGCAAATGCCGATATTGACAGCTTACCGCTACCACTACCGCTGGTAAGCACCAGTGCTTATTACCTGGCCAACTACATTCATGCGGGGCTGCGCTTTAAAGCAGGGCTTGCCTATGATGCAGGCCGCCATCACCTGGGGTGGACAGTTAGCTCCCCATTGCTGCATGTGTGGGGCACCGGTACTATCGTAACGGACTATACGATAAATAATATGTATGAAGATGCCCTGAAGGATTTTTACAGCCTCCTGGCCAACAGCCGGCAGGAAAGCCTGAAAACAACCTTTAAAATGCCGCTGAGCACTGCCCTGGGTTATGCCTATGATTTCAGGCGGGGACAGCTATATGTAACAGCGGAATACTTTTGCCGGGTAAAGGAGTATAATGTAATTACACCCCGGAGCGATGCTTTTATACGGCCCGACACCGGCAGTAATTCCAGCTTAACCCGTGAGTTCGTACGCCTGCACGATGCGCGCAAGGCCATTCTAAATGTAGCCGTTGGCGTTAGCTACAACATACGGCCTTCAGTAACGGGTTATTGCTCTGTAAGAACGGATATGAGCTATGCCGACAAAGACCAGTTCAAAGACCAAACCGGCTATGAGCCATATACTGCGTACTGGAACCTTGTACACTGGGCGCTGGGCGCCAACTTTAAGCAAAAGAAGTTTAATTTCCGCACCGGCTTTCTTTGCTCCTATGGCGTTACCCATCACTTTCCTCAGGATGTTAACTTTGATCATCCCAATGAAAATAACGTGCTGCAGGGCGATCCCACGGATGTAAAGGCCCGGCGGTTTTCGGTCGGTTTTATGCTGGCGTATATACATAATTTGTGAGCGGAAAGCTTAAAGCGGAAAGCAGAAAGCTTAATGCAGCGAAGGGTTGAGGCGGAAGGCTTTTGCTTTATGCTTTCTCCTTTATGCTTTTTGCTTTATGCTTTCCGCTTTATGCTTAGCGCAGCACTGCGAATGCGGCTCAGGGATTCGCGGGTAATGCCTAAATAGGAGGCTATCTGGTGCTGGGGGATACGCTGTTCAAAGTAGGCGTATTGCGCTAAAAAATCCTGGTAGCGTTCTTCCAAAGGTTTTTGTAAGAACAGCACGCGTCGCTGCAGGGTAACAAAAGCCTTTTGCATGATCATACGCCAGTAAATGTTCATGGCTGGTATTTCATTGAACAGCTGCTGCTGCTGGGCATATTCCAGCACAAGTACTTCTGTATCCTCCAAAGCATCAATATTATATAAGGATGGCGTGTGGGTAAGCATACTATAGAGGTCAGCTATCCACCAGTCTTCCAAAGCAAACTGCATTACGTTTTCCCGGCCTTCATTATCCACTTCGTACTGGCGTAAACAGCCCTTTATTACAAAGTGATCGGCGTTGCAAATGGCGCCTTCTTCCAGCAGGTATTGTCTTTTACGCAGCTTTTTGTGCCGGAAAAAACCGGGGATCTTTGCTTTTTCCTCTTCCGTTAAAGAAATGTACCTGCAAAAGTTGTTGATGAGTAACTGATGCATTGCTAACCAGGTTTACAACTGCATAGTTACAACATTTTACCTGCGCTATTGCACTATACCCAATTGTTTCATAAGGGTCAGCTCATCGGTTACCCGCCAGTGCTCCACAATCTTTCCATGATGGATCTTTTCTATGTTGATCTGGTTCACTGCTATCTTTTTGCCGGTCGGCGGCTGCCCGAACAGATCGCCCCTTTGCGTGCCGGTCATTATTACCCTTACCACGGCCATGCTGTCATTTACAATAAGGTCTTTTATTTCATAATGCAGATCGGGAAATGCCTTGCGGATGGCCGCCACAATGGGTTTAAGGCCGGCTGGCCCGGGTGGCGGGTCAGGCGTGCTGGGCGTATGGTTAATGTACTGCGGATCCAGCAGCTCGTCCAGCACCTCCAGCTTGCCACTGTTCCATACTTCTGCAAAGTAACGTTGTACGATCTGCTTGTTTTGTGCTGCCGGTGTGGGTGGGCAGCTATAGGAGGCGCACAATACACCCATTACCAGGATCAGAATTTGCCGCATAGTTTATAGCTTTTCGCTGCAAAGTTCCGTTCCTGGCGGCCTTATTCCAATGATGTATGATAATGGTTTTGTGTGATGCAGATCAATTATTACCCGCTAAGGCTCTGTAATAAATGCCAGCTGCGCGTTCTGGTAGCGCGGTTTGGCCAGCTGCTCTTTCAGCTTTTTGAAGGTTTCAGAAGGGCCTTTGGTGGCAAACAGGTTCACCAGCCAGGCAGGCAAAGAGCCACCGGGATCTGTTTCCAGTGTATAGTCTATTTGTACGGACTTTTGCTTAACGGGTGTGAGGATCCACTTTCCATAGGAGCGGTGTACGCGTACGATGTTCTTTTTTTCCGGTACATAATCCGCTACGGTAGGCCCGTTGATAGTAACTATTTTGGTTTGCGGGTCCTGTGTGGTGATCAGGTGTGCTACAAAATCGCGGTTACTGACAGGCCAGGGCAGGCTTACTTCTGAATAATAAAACAGCTCTGCCGGGGTTATCTGTTTTAATAAAGTGCTGGATTTAGTGCTGTATACCCATTCGGCGCCGGTGTTCACATCTAAGATCACGGTTACCAGCTGGGATAAGGTGGCGGGTACCAGGCAGCGTACCCTTACGGCTTTGAGGTGGGAGTTCTCTATATTTTTGGTATAGATCTCCATATCTCCGTCCCTTGCTTTCAGGGTCCATTTTTGCTGCCCATTTACCAGGAGGGATAACAACATTGCCACGCACAGTATCAAGGTTCTTTTGTTCATACGCATAAAGCCAGGTTGATTGTAACTAATTCCTTTCTGGGTGCAAGTTACGGAGAACTGCGGGGTTTTTGGTCACACGAATGTTATAGAGCGGAAAGCAGAAGGCAGAAAGCGGAAAGCTTAATGCAGCGGAGGGCTTTATGCTTTGCGCTTTATGCTTTCGGCTTGTGCCGGGGGCCTGGTGGGGATGCTACTAACCTAAAGGTTAGTGGGTGTGGCTGAACAAGAAAAGAAAAAATTGGGCCAGCCAAGAATAACCGGCCCTTTTTTCACGCTATTGAACAATGAAAAGCGCAGGGGTCACTGCGCTTAGAGTAAACTCAACGATAGGTGAAGGGTTGGGTAAGCTGTGCGGATGATGTTTAAACCCGGGTTTATGCATCACCGTAATGTTCCCATGTAACGCCTTTACTTTTTGCTCAAACAGCAGGGTGTTCTCTGCTGGTGGCACTGCCTCATCTGCATCTGCACATATTATAAGTATCGGATACTTCCCCTTCACAATCTCTTTTACCTTATCTACAGGGCTGCCTTTGAACTGCTGCAGCTGTGCATTGGTAGTAATACCGTAATCTGCTTTTAGCTGCTGCAGCTCCTTAGGTTCCGGTTTTACCCTCCCTAAACTACCGGGCCAGCTTTTAAGGTCCAGCACAGGGTTATCCACGTACACGCAGGCTACTTTGTCCGGGTTTTCCGCGGCCCAGTTAAATACATATACGCCTCCCCTGCTCATGCCTTCCATGGCGGCTTTGCGGGCCAGGCCGGCGTGCTGCAGCAGATCGTAAAAATGATTCCAGGTTTGAATGGCGGCCTGGTTACCAAACAGCTCTGCTACATCGCAGTATACCACATGATAACCCCGTTCCAGCAATGCAAGATCTGTTTGCGGCTCATGGCCCCAGAAACGGGCGCGCCATATCCAGGGATGGCCTTTGGCCGCCCATTTAGGTTTTACCACTTTGCAGGCATGGTTATCCAGCGTAAAATCTGCACAGGCATAACCGTAAAAAGCGCTGACAGTGGTGGGTATGCTAAGCTGTTTGAAAATATCAAAAGCAGGATCGCGCTGCACCATTAGCTGATCGTATAAACGTTTGGCCATAATACCGGAGCCCGCGGCATTGGGATGGATGTTGTCGGGCAGCAGCTCAGGTTTGTTGATCAGCAAGGGATGCATGTCCAGCATTTCCAGGCCCTCCTGCAGGGCTACCTGCTGCATGTGCGGGATCACCTGTTTTACGATCACTGCATCCCAAATGCCGGTGGTATCTGTTACAAAAGACACTACCGGGCCTAATAAAATAATGCGGGGATGGGATGGCAGCTGCGTAAATGACCTGATAAGGGCGTGATAGTCCGCTTCATATTCATGCATGTACACGCGGTTAATGAGCTTACTATCATTGCCGCCCAGGTCAATGAACACTATATCCGGGTTGCTTTGCAAGGCTTGCCGGTATTCGTTTGTTTTTATATAAGGATGATCGCCATTGCTTAATAAGGTAGTGCCGCTTACACCGTAGTTATTTACGATGTAATCCTTGCCCAGCAGGGCTTGCAGCTGCGCGGGAAAGGAGTTATGCTCCCGGTCCGGCACAGTAGCGCCATAGGTAATGCTGGCGCCTATGCAGGTAATTTTTTTCTGCGCCATGGCGGGTGCGATGGTGCAGAGGATGAGGAATAATATGATAAGCTTTCTCATGTTCAATAGCGTTATTATGTGTGCCGCAGCTTTAGCGGGTAAACGTATACGTTTTTCCTGCCTGCGTGGCAAGATCATATAACTGTGTTGCCTTCAGCGTAGGCGTTGTTAGCTTTGCCTTTTCATTAATGAGCGGGCGGGGTGTGGTTTCCGGCTGAAAGAACGGATTACTATTAGCATCCGTGGCGGCTTTCAGGCCCTTGCCCTGCAGCGCATTAGGCACGCGTAAACGGCAATTGCCTCCCAGCGCAGAGCGGATAGTGACCTTACTCAGCTTACCATCTTCCCACTGCATATTTACAATTTCAAAACCGCCCCTTGCACGCAGGCCGCTGATGCTGCCGCTTTTCCAATCGTCCGGTAAAGCAGGCAGCAGATCAATGGCGCCATCCTGGCTTTGCAGCAGCATTTCCGTAATGCCGGCTGTGCAGCCAAAGTTGCCACCTATCTGGAAAGGCGGGTGCGCACCAAACAGGTTGGGATATGTACCGCCGCCACTGTTCTCCTTTGCGTGGTTCTTTCCTGCCGGCGTAAGCTGGTTTTTGATCAGCTGCCAGGCATGGTTACCATCCAGCAGGCGGGCCCAGAGGTTTACTTTCCAGCCCATAGACCAGCCGGTGGAAATATCGCCCCGCTGTATTAAAGAGGTACGGGCCGCGTCAAACAGCTCCGGCGTGCGGTAAGGAGAGATCTGATTGGCCGGGTACAGCCCAAACAGGTGCGATACGTGACGGTGTTTATCTTCCGGATTATCCAGGTCCTGCAGCCACTCCTGCAGCTGGCTGTACTGGCCTATTTGCATGGGTGGCAGCTTGCTGCGGGTAGCCTTCAGCTTAGCCACTAATTCGGGGTCTGTATTCAATATTTCCGCGGCGTGAATGGTGTTGGAAAAAAGATCAAACACCAGCTGGTTATCCATGGTGGCGCCTGCGCTGATGGAGATCCCGGGATGCGCCTGCGGCGCATTTTCCGGCGACATGGAAGGTGATACCACCAGCCATTGATGCGTGGGTTCGGGTATTAAAAAATCAAGGTAGAACTGTGCAGCGCCTCTCAGTGCCGGAAATACGCTTTGCAGGTATTTTTTATCGCCATTGTACAAATACTTTTCCCATAAATGCCGGCTAAGCCATGCACCGCCCATGGGCCACATTGCAGAATAAATACCATCTACCGGGCCGGTAATACGCCACAGGTCTGTATTATGGTGGGCCACCCAGCCACCGGCGCCATACATTACACGCGCGGTTTCCCTGCCGGTAACAGACAGCTCCTTTACCATTTGCACCAGCGGCATATGCATTTCCGGGAGATTGGTTTCTTCTGCCGGCCAGTAGTTCATTTCCGTATTAATGTTAATGGTGTACTTGCTGCCCCAGGGCGGATCCATCTTGTTATTCCACAGGCCCTGTAAGGTAGCGGGCTGCCCGCCGGGCTGGGAAGCGGAAATAAGCAGGTAACGGCCAAACTGGAAGTACAAGGCTACCAGCTGCGGGTCATTGGCCTGCGCAAAATCGCGTAAGCGTATATCCGTTGGGTTTTTAACGGAATCCGTAGTACCCAGGTCCAGGTGCACACGGTTGAAATATTTTTGATAGGCAGCTATGTGCGCGCTGCGCAGCTGCTGGTAGTTTTGAGTTAATGCTTTGCTTAAATAATCTGTAGCGCGTTTGCCTTCATCGGCGCTAATATCCTGGTAGTTCACATAGTTTGTGGCCATGGAAATGTACAGCGTAACGGCGTCAGCGCCGGTTACGTTAATAACATCGCCTGATGCGGTTACTTTACCTCCCTCATTCCTGAACTTTACCAGCGACTGGAATTTTACTTTACCAGGTACGTTTTCCTTATCGCTGCTGATGCCGGAAAGTTTCAGCTCATCATTTCCAGATACGCTTATTGCTGACTTATGCTCACTATGAAAGGATGCCCGGAATGTAATACTGCCGGGTGTTGTAGCGCTGAGGTGCACCACTATCACCTGGCCAGGCGTGGAGGCAAATACTTCGCGGCTGAAGGTAGTGCCGTTCACCTTATAGGATGTTTTGGCGATGGCGGTTTCCAGGTTCAGCTCCCGGTAATAATCTGTGTATTGATCATGGCCCGCAAAGTCCAGCTGCAGCTCGCCTGCGGTCTGGTACTTCATGCCGTTATTCTTTTTAGACTGTATGTTTTGCGCGGCCATTTTACTGGCCTCTTTATACTGCCCGTTGAAGATGAGCTTACGGATCTCCGGTAGGGCGGCTAATGCATCCGGGTTATCGTTGCGGTTAGGGCTGCCGCTCCACAACGTAGCTTCATTCAGCTGTAATGTTTCTGTTGCAGGGTTGCCGTATACCATAGCTGCTAAACGCCCGTTACCCACTGGCAGCGCAGCTTCCCATACCTTGCCTGCAGGCGCGTTGTACCACAGCTTCAATGTTTTATCCTGCGGAGCGGCGGGCGACATTGGAATATTTGGGCTGTTAGCTGCCTTACCACGCACAATATTACTGGTAGCGCCAGCCAGCTGCAGATACCAGTCTGAGGGCAGCTGCTGCCCATCCTGGTCCAGCGATACAAACTGCGCATGCGCTGGTTTTTGTGCCGCTGCCGGCGCTATTTTAAACATAGCGGTGCCTTCATCCACCTCATCGTACATGGCAATGTACACCATATTCACACCAGCTTTGATCACATTATAAGATTGATGCCAGAAAAAGCTGCCGCCATTACGCGGTACCTGGTTAAAGGGCGATTTACCATTGCGCAGGTTATACCAGGAAAACCCCGGCCATATTACGGGCATGTAATCTATGTGCTGCTGATCGCAATACGTTTTATCCGGTATTACAGAAGTATTGCAGAATTTATCTGCGCCTGCTGCATCCTTAAACCGGCCTACTGCCCAGGGGCTGATCACATCCAGCTTATTGAACACAGCGCGCCAGGGTTCCGGCTGCTGCATCCAGGTATTGTTTAATCCACCCATAATGGTGGCCTGGTATTTACCTTGTTTGAACCATTGCAGCAGGGAATCCGTAGCCTGTGCCGTAGCAAAGGTGGTATGGTCAAAACCCAGGCCCCAGATGGCTAACAGCGGTTTGCCCTTGTGATGTAAATAAGATGAGCCTTTAGTGATCTGCAGGGAATCTACCAGGTATTGCCAGTCGCGCATGATGATCTCTTTCCAACGCGGGCCTGCGCCGGAAATATCATACATAATGCAGTACACGCGCTCATATTTTTCACTGGCCTGTTTAATGTTGCGTACTACCTGGTTAAAATGTTTGCGCCCGTTCTCTCCTCTTATTTCAGTAACAAAACGTTGTGCAAATACGCCATCCAGGGCATGTTCTTTCATCCATTTAAAATGGAGGTCTACCGTGGCGTATTTGTAGGCGGAGAACAGCTTTGCTTGCTGGCCATTGGCATATACCATGCTGGTAGCTTCCTGAACATCAGCGGGGTACTCGCGCATATCCGGCCAGTAGTCAAAGGTGGCGTGCGCGGAATCCGGCTGGTTATTGCGGAACCAGTGTTTCCAGGCCCCATTGCCAGAACCATCACCAGGCGTACCAAACCAGCCCTGGTAGCCGAACATCACTTTTTTGTCCAGCGTGTTGGCGTCCGGCAGGTACCCTTGCGAGTAGCTGCTGAAAGCCGTTAATATCATGGCGGTTATTAATGCGTATAGTTTCATTCAGCTGGTGTTTTATTGTGGCCGCGATGCGGGTGATGTTCCAAAGTTATAATTAGGTTTGCTGCCCATCCAGAATTGCAGGGTGCCGCCCTTCACAATATCAGCATGCAGCAGGTAGCTTTTCGTGTACTCCTTACCGTTGAGCGTAATACGCTGCACATAAATATTTCCCGGGCTGTTATTCACAGCAATAATGGTAAAGGGTTTGCCGGAAGGTGTTTGTATCACGGCTTTATCCACCGCCGGGCTGCCGATCACATACGCGCCGGAAGCCGGGAACACAGGATAAAAACCCAGGGATGAGAACACGTTCCATGCCGACATTTGCCCGCAGTCCTCATTACCGATAATGCCATCAGGTTTATCGTGATACATTTCCTTCATAATGTAACGCACCTTCTCTGCTGTTTTCCATTGTTGCCCTGCATAGGCATACAGGTAGCTGATATGGTGGCCGGGCTCATTGCCATGGGCGTACTGCCCAATTAAACCGGTAAGGTCCTGCAGCGTACTGCTTTTCATTTCCAGGGTAAAGAAACTATCCAGCCTTGACGCAAAGGATTTTTCTCCGCCTAAGAGCTTTATGAGCCCCGGTACATCACCAGGTACCAGCCAAAGGTATTGCCAGGCATTGCCTTCTGTATAATCCGGGTTGGGCGCTTTCATGGCATCAAAAGCGGGGCGGCGGCTACCATCCAGGAACACGCTGCGGAAAAACTTTGTGCCGGGATCGTAGTACTGGTGGTAGTTTTGTGCACGTTTCCAGAAATACGTGTAGTCGTCCTGTTTATGCAGCGCTTTTGCCATCAGGGCAATGCTGGCATCACTGATGCCATATTCCAAGCCGCGGGCTACAGAGCCGCGGAACTTATCGCCGGGTATGGGTTTAAAGTTCTTCACGTACATAAGGCCCAGGCTATCGCCCATGGCAGTGGCTTTTATGGCATTGTAGGCACGGTTAACATCAAAGCCCTTAATGCCTTTGAGATATGCTTCCGCCACTATCTGCATACTGCTGATGCCTACCATGGTGCCGGTTTCATTGGCATTGAGGTGCCAGATGGGCAGCTTGCCCTGCTGGTCATAAATAGCCAGCATGGCGTTGATCATATCTGCTGTGCGTTCCGGTTCAATGAGTGTGTACAAAGGGTGGGCGGCCCGATACGTATCCCACATGGAGAAGATGGAATAGTTCGTAAAGCTGGCGCCCGTGTGCACCTGTTTATCAGCGCCGCGGTAATCGCCATTGTGGTCATTGAAAACAGCCGGGTCTATCATGGTATGATAGAGGGAGGTATAAAAAATGCGCTTTTCTTTGTCGTCTTTAGTGTCTATCTGAATTTTAGAAAGCTCTTTGTTCCATTGATCGTCTGCGGCCTGCGCTACCTGTTTAAAGTTCCAGCCGGGTATTTCAGCGTCTATATTGGCCAGGGCATTATCTGCGCTTACAGGTGAGATGCCTACTTTCATCTGCAGGGTGAAGGGGCCTTCCTCAAAACTCATCAAACCCTTAATGGCAGGGCCCTCTCCCCTGCTGCCCTGCAACAGCTGATCGTGATTATATACGCTGAACTGTTTAACAGGTATGGAGGTACGGATTGCAAAATATACCCGCTGGTCTTTAGCCCAGCCGGTGGAGTAACGGTAACCTTTAAAGGTTTGCGCATCTACCTGTTCTATAAAAGTGGCGGTGGCTTTGTCCTGCGTACCTTCTTTAAGGTCTATGATCACGCGGGCAGTAGCATCTCCCGGGAAATTGTACTGATGAAAACCTACCCGTTCTGTTGCGGTTAGCTCTGCTGATACGTGATAATCATCCAGCTTTACAAAGTAATAACCGGGTTTTGCCTTTTCATTTTCGTGTGAGTATAATGATGCATAACCTGTGCGGTGGTTGGATTCTGTGCCTTTATCGGTTTTAATTTCGCCGGTGTACGGCATGATGAGGATATCTCCCAGGTCGCCAATACCGGTACCATTCAGATGCAGGTGTGAGAAACCGATCAAGATGCTATCGCCATAATTGTAACCGGAATCCCAATCCCAGCCTTTGAAAATATTTGCAGGCCCCACCTGCACTGCGCCAAAAGGCACGCTGGCGCCTACAAACACATGCCCATGCCCGCCGGAACCGATGTACGGATCAACGTATTTTGTTTGTGCCTGGGCCGTTGCTGATAATAAGAAAGCCGTTATAAGTGTGAAATACTTCATTAATTATTGTTTAAACTTACTGCCTCAATTCTTCTAAGGTCCAGAACTTGCCACGGCTGGCAGTTTCAGCCCGTACCTGTTTTACTTTTTCTACGGATACAACGGGAGAATTATCCCGGTTCCTTTCCCTGCGGGTACCGAAGCTGTAACGTACATAACTGAGCACTGATGCTATCCATTCATCATTATTAGATGCACCAAAAGGCGCCATTACATCTGTATACGTTTTGCCATCAATAGGCCCGCTTAAGCCATTCAGCAAGATCTTCATAAGGGTTACATCATCCCCATCTACACGTTTAGAGCCTACGAAAGGCGGCGCTGCCGCTGAGCCATTGCCCACTACAATGCCTTTACCATCCGGCCCATGACAGGTAGAACAAAGCTGTTTGTAAATAGTTGCGCCCTGCAGTATCCTGTTACGGCTGGCCGTGGGCATGCTGCCTAAACGGCGGCCAAAGAGTTTTGTGTTGTTATTCACCTCAATGCTGTGCGCTACGCCCTGCATAAATTCTTTATCGGCGCCTGCATTTACAATGCTTGCAGCCAGGGCTTTTGCATCGTCTGATTTGCTGATGGAGAGCGTGTTTACCAGCTGCACCTGCACATCTGCAGAAGGATCGTTCTTTAAGGCTGCCAGCTGGCGGATCATATCTGCATCATCTTGCCTCACATAACGTTCGCTGATCCATACCGCTGTTTTACGCACCTGCGCAGCTGTATCTTTCAGCGCTTTTAATAATGTTTCTTTATCAATGGCATTCAGGCCTTCTAAGGTCCACAAGGCATGTATGCGGCCAAGGGTGGTATGCGGGCCGGCAGCCATTTGCCGGAGCGCCGGCACCAATGACTGATCTCCGCGCACAATAATTTCCTTTTGCGCATTTTCCCGCCACCAGGCATTGGGATGATCCAGGTACGTTAAGAGCTGTGCACCGCTATCATCCAGCAAATGCGGTTTGGGACCGGGTTTGTAGCCATCATGCACCACGCGGTAAATACGGCCGCGGCCAATATTCTTATCCAGGCCTTTGTTTATAATGCGCGGGCGCAGGAAGCTGCCTTCTTTGGTCCAGTTGCTTTCCTGGATAATGCCGTGGTACATATCTACAATGTACAAACAGCCATCAGGGCCGGTGGTGGTATTTACGGGGCGGAAGTTCATATCTGTGGAGGTAATGAACTCCTGCTGGTTGTAGGCATTTTCCAATGTTATTTTCCCGTTGTTATCTATCACTTTTGCACGGCGGATCAAACGGCCCACGGGCTCGCAGATCAGCAGATCACCTTTCATATCGGCTGGCAATGCATTACCGCGGAAAACAGATTGACCACAGCTGGCAGTAAAATGATTGAGCGTGGTATCCGGCCGCAAACGGCCCATACCGCCCTGCACATCCGGTGTAGCAATAATGGGCCATACAGCCTGGAAAGCATCATTGAACTGATCACGCGGGTTTAAGATGCCATAAGCAGGATTGATCTGGAAACCCAGCGCCGGTATTTCCGCGCCTGCGCTGGAAAAGAACAAACGGCCAAGATCATCATTACCCACGCCCCATTGCCCGCCCGGTGAATTAGCCAGGGAATCTGCCACCAGCTTACCATTGACATACTTATAACGTACGGGGTCGCAGCTTACATAGATCCAGTTATCCAGGTTCCATAACAGGCCGCTTTTCTGGTGTTCCAGGTTGCGGGTGTCCGGCGTATCGTTCTTATACACCTGCACTTTCTCATCTGCTTTGCCATCGCCATTGGTATCTGCATAACTGTAAATGTTATACGTATAGGTTTCGTTAACCAGCAGCTTGTGGCCTACGCATAACAACATGCGCGGCAGCACCATACTGTCTATAAAGGTGGAACGTTTATCCATTTTACCATCGCCGTTGGTATCTTCCAGCAGGGATACCTGGCAAATGGGTTTGTTTTCGTCTGTGCCGTTAATGTCCATCATATAGGTGCGCATTTCTGCTACATACATTCGGGCATTGCCGTCCCATACAATAGCCACGGGCTCCTGCACCATAGGCTCACTGGCCACCAGCTGCAGGTGATAACCGGGCTGCAGGTAAATGGACTGCATGGCTTCTTTCACTGTTTTGTAGGAAGGATCGGGATGCGGGTTTACGATCACCTTACCCGTAGCGTCGCGCTGCAGGGCCGGCTGCGATGATCTGCAATGATATATCAGCAGGCTGCCTAATAATAAGCCTGCTGTTATACGCCATTTGTTATGTGCTTTGCTCATGACCATCTGTTATTTAGCATTATTGAGGGAAAGAATATACTGCACCATTTTTTTGGCATCTGCTGCGGGTAAGGCAGGATGCGGCGCCATGGCTACCTGGCCCCATACGCCTGCGCCCCCGTTCAGCACCTTGGCACAAAGCTGCGTTACGCTGGCTTCTGTAGCGGGATATTTTTTAGCTACATCCAGGTATGCGGGGCCTACCAGCTTCTGATCTACTTTATGACAGGCCAGGCAATCGGATTTTGAGAGCAGGGCTTCACCGTCTGCAATGTCCTGCGCGCTGGCTAGCAGTTTGGGAGCTGGTTTAGCAGCCGGTTTAGCGCTTGCAGTTTTGGCAGGCGCCTTTTTTACCGGCCCCTGTTTGGGTTTGGTTTGATCCCTTTGTTCGACGTGGCTGTGGGCAGTGGCGGCTATCAGGAGAAAGCCTGCCAGCAATAAGCATCTGGTCATTGAATATGCAGTTTAATATTTTCTGTTTTGAAAGTCCATGAACTATTTTTTTTAGTTCATGGACTTTTCTACTGTTTATGCCCCCGGTATATTCACCGGCTTAGGCGCATTATAGTTATACCGCTTGTTTACATTATCAGCTGTGCGGGCGCCTACACGTACATAGTAGGTGCGGCTGTTGCCCAGCGTGCCTTTGGTGGTAATGCTGATGGTTTGTCCCAGCAGCGCATTACCATCTGCTCCGTTGTACTTTACCTGGTTAGAGAAACGGTTGTCGTAACTGGCGTTGCTCACAAAATCCGTGGTAGATACATACAGGAACACATCTGTTACATTAAACTGGTAAGCGGTATTGGTGGTGCCGCGTGTGAACTTACACCGCACGGTTATTGTTTTATCCGGGTTCACTACCGGCTCCCCTACCCACTCTACTTTCAGGAACGGATCTACGTTAAATTCCAGGCTGGTTACCCCGGAGATATCTACCGTTTTACTGTTATCAATTACCGGTGTGGTGGTGGTTACCAGGGGTACAAAAGCGCCATCCATAGGATATACTTTGTACTTGCCTTTAAACAGGCGGCTGTTGTTAAAAGTACCATCCGGTTTTACGTTAAAGTATTGCGGTATTACGCCCTGCCCGTTGTTCCAGCTTTGCTCTTCCAAACGTAAACGAATCCCCGCTGATTCTGTTTGGATGGGCTGCCCGGTGCTGTTATCAATTACACGTCCGGTAAGCGTTTCAGCCGGCTCCTCGTAGTTATCGTTCTTGGTGCAGGCGCTTAGCAAAGCCAGCCCCATGCAAAAAATTGTTGTGTATATATAAGTGCGTTTCATTGTTTGACTTTTTATTGGTTTTGTACCAGTTTAGGGTTCTTGGTGATCTCTCCATTGGGTATCTGCTCATAATACCACATGGGCTGGAAAGTGAACTGCTGGTTACCTTCGTACCTTCTTTTATCAAAAATGTATTTGCCGTTGGCAGCTACATAAATGGGATTCAGCACCAGCCATACGCGGTTCTGAATTTCGGCATCTGCCGTGCGCCAGCGTTTAATATCCCACCAGATCTTGTTCTCAAACCCAAGCTCCTTGCGCCTTTCACTACGGATCACGTTAATGCTGGTAAGATCGGCTGCACTGCTCAGCAGCGTAGCGCCGGCACGGTCGCGGATGTCGTTGATGCAGGTATAAGCATCCTGCCGGTAGTCTGCATCATTTTGCCCGGCCGTCATTAATTCGTAATCTGCTTCTGCACGGTTCAGTAAAACTTCTGCGTAGCGCATCTCTATCCAGGGCTGGAAAGATTTGTTCACGATCACATCTGCCACCGGCTTGCGCTGATCCAGGTACTTGCGCTGGAAGAAACCGGAAATAGTTACAGAACCACCGGTAGTACCGTAAGTGCCGCTTAAGCCGCCTGCATTCATTTTTTGCCCGTTAGGCAGGTCCACCATGGGCGAAGGCAGGTTGCTGCTGTTAACTGCCGGTACTATGTTCGGGTTGTTGGCGTAAGGATTGGTAGTGTTAGGGAAAGGGCTTACACTGCCGGGAAATGGATTAATGCCGCCTGCAATATCACCTTTATAAATACCCCTGCGGATATCTATTACCTGGCCTTTGAAAGTGGCGCCAGGCATTAATACTGTTGCCAGCAAACGCGGTTCTGCATTCTGGAAAAAGCTGTACGGATTATCATAATACGCGTACTGGCCTGTAGTTGCATCAATGGTTTTAAGACTGCCGTCTGCATTGCGGGGCAGGCCATCAAACAGCTCTACGTAATCTAAAGTGGGGTTCATGTAAGAGCTGTAACCATCCTTGCCTTTCATCTGGTTAGGGATGGCAAACAGGTCAAAGCTGTGCACTGCATTCAGATCGCTGTACTCTTTCATGAAAATGGCTTCCTTATTGGCGCTGCTCACATCAAAGAACAGATTATAGTAATTCTCCTCCTTATTGGCGGATGCGCGGTAAAGCGTGTAACCACCTGCTTCCACCAGTTTTGCGGCGGCATAACATTCCTTAAAATAACGTACGGCCTCTGTAGCGGGAATGCCCTGCACCTGCGCACCTGTGGCGGGATCGGAGATGTTCTTGGTATTATATTTTGCAATGGAGCCTGCAAACAGCATAACCCTTGACTTGAGCGCTGCAGCTATGAACTTATTGGCGCGGCCCCGCTGTTCGCTGGTATTGTTCATAAGCATAATGGCCGTGTCCAGGTCTTTGCCAATATAATCATACACCTGCTGCTCAGAGCTGCGGGGCAGCTGCAGCTCCTCTAAACCCTGCTGGGGATAGAATTGCACGCCGGGCGTAATGGGTACGCCACCATAACGTTTTACCAGCTCAAAGTAAGTGAAGCTGCGGATAAAGCGGGCCTCGCCCAGCCACTGGTTCACCTGGCTCTGGTTAAAGTTGAACGCATAGGCGGGCATGGTTTCCAGGAAGTAATTGGCATTACGGATCACCACATAGGCATCGCCCCAGTAGCCGGTTTGCGCGGCACTGGCGCTACCAGCTTCCCTGGACATAGATTCTCCGGTAAGGTTATTGAGATTTTGAATATAATTGAACTGGTTATAACCGGTGTTGATGTTATATTTGAAATCCTCTATGGGCAGGCGGTTGTACAGGCCTGCAAAATAAGCGGTAACGCCGCCGGTGCTGGCAAAGGCATCTTTATCCTGCACAATATTATCGGGCAATATGCCCAGCTTGTTGCAGGCGGTGACTATACACAGCAGTATCAGTAACGGATATATGAATTTTTTCATTTTTGGAATGCTTTAGTTAATCATTAAAAATCTACACTCAGCCCAACATTATACGTTTTGTTCAGCGGGTACACATACCCGTACAGGTCCGATGGATGTTCCGGATCCACGTAGCGTATGCCCGTTGCAGTGAAAATGTTGTACCCGTTCACATACAACCTGGCTTGTCTTAAACCGGCCTTACGGGTAACGGATTTCGAAAACACATATGTATAGCCCAGTTCCACGCTTTTAAGCCTGGCATAGGCAGCATTCTTTACTGCAAAAGAGGAGTTCCCATCGAAGCCGGTGCCTGTCATGGCAAAATAACCGGGCACATACTGCGTATTGGGATCGTAGGGGTCTGCCGCAGGATCTACTGTGTGCCAGCGGTCCATGTACTGCTCCAGGGCATTACCATTAAAGTTCAGCGGCGTGGCCAGCGCTTCCGGGTAAGCGATCCATTTCATGGCAGCGCCCTGGATCAGCGCGCTCAGATCAAATCCATGGTAGCTAACCCCAAAACTTACCCCAAAGTTGATGAGGGGCGGATTGGGCGTGCTGGTACCCCGGTCTGTATTACCATTATACGTGGATGCAATTGGATGACGATCCAGGTCATCTATATAACCATCGTTATTCCAGTCTTCATATTTATAATCACCTGGCAGGGTGGCGCGGTTGCCGCCGCCATTGTCTATGTTGTAGTTATAAATATCATTGAAGGATTCAAAACGCCCCGCGCCCGTATAACCCCACCATACATCGTTATAGCGGTCGTTCACGTTATTGCGCCAGTTATCGTAAGAGTTACCGGCTACTGCGCGTTCATAATGTTTCCATTTGGTACGGGAGTAAGAAATATTGCCGCTGATGTTATAGCTGATCTGCCCTATGCGGTTGCGGTGCGTAAGCAACAGCTCCAGACCGCTGCTCTGGTCACTGTTCAGGTTCTCCTGCGGCAGTGCTGCGCCTAATGAGCCTGGCAGAGATAACAGGCGGTTGGCTAACAAACCATTCCTGTCCCTTTTAAACCAATCCAGCTGAAAGCCGAATAAACCTTTCCAGAAATCTGCATCCAAACCGAAGTTGAGCGTTTTGGATTTAAACCAGGTAATACCTGGATTAGGCAGTACGCGGAAACCTAAGGCATTGGTGTAGCTGCCATCAAACACAGAACCGCCGGGCAGGGTTTGCAGGTTGCCGGATGAAGGATAGTCGTAACCGGTGAGGTACTGGAAACGCAGGCCGCTGGCATCGCCCATTACCCCATAAGAGGCGCGGAACTTAATGTTATCAATGAACGTAAGCTTTGGATTGTCCTTAATAAAGCTTTCTTCAGAAATGCGGTAACCGGCAGATACGGCTGGAAAGAAGCCCCACTGGCCAGTGGGCGCAAAACGGGAGGAGCCATCGTAACGGCCGCTGAGGTCCAGCAGATACTTTGCATTATAATCATAATGCAGCTTGCCCACATAACTTTTGGTGGCGTAATTGGTTAAGCCACCCAGGTCCTGCGTGCCAATCTGGTTGGCAGTAGTGCCGGTGCCCAGCTGGTCCAGCGTACCTAATACCAGGTAACGGCTGGCGCTGAAGTTGTCTGACTTTTGCGTACGCTCCTCATACAATGCCAGCACATCCACATTATGCGCTTTGGCAAAGGTGTGGCTGTAGTTTAATGAGAACTGCAGCATGGTGTTAGGTGCGGCGGAGTAATACCGGTTTACGTTAGAAGGCGTTTGCAGCGGTTTGGGATTAAACACGGTGCTATCGCCCACTTTCACTGCCTGGTATACATTAAAAGAGCGTGCAAAGTTCTTGTTGTCTGACGTGGCATAATCATAGCTATACAGCGCTTTGGCATTTAAGCCTTCCAGGAAAGGTACGGCATAGTTAAGTGTAAAGGTGCCCTGAAAAGTGTTGGACACAGACCGCTTATACCCGTCAATAGCTGCGTTGGTAAGGGCCAGCGCGCTGGTGCCATTATCGTCCAGGTAGTTAATATAATCAGGATTGTTATCTGCATACAATGAATAAGTGGGCGGATGCCGCCACAGTGCTTTAAAAATGCCCCAGGAATCTTCATAGGGCTGGTTGCGGGTATCGGAAATACCGCTCAGCTGCAGCTCCGCAGTGAGTGTGCTGGAAATTTTTGCCGTAAGGTTAGAGCGTACGTTGTACTTTTTGTAATTCAGGTCGCCCGATTTCCAGAAACCCTGCTGGCTCAGGTAACCCAGGCTTACGAAGTAGGTCATTTTTTCGGAGCCGCCGCTGGCAGTGAGGCTGTGCTCTGTTTGCGGGGCTGTGTTGCGTACTACTGCGCCATACCAGTCGGTGCTGGTTTTGGCGCCGTTGGCGTAAGCATCAAAATCGTTCTGGTTGTACACCGGTGTACCGCCGTTTACGTTGTGCAGGGCTCTTTCATTGAATAAGGTCATCCAGTCCGTGGCATCCAGCACTTTGGGCAAACCGGATGGTTTTTGCATGCCTACTGTAACAGTGTAGTTTAGCTGGGTGGTGCCTGCCTTACCTTTTTTGGTGGTAACCAGTATTACACCATTGGCGGCCTGCACACCGTATACTGCGGCGGCAGCATCTTTCAGTACGGAAATGCTTTCAATATCATTCGGGTCCAGGCGGTTCAGGGTACCGCGGGGTACCCCGTCAATGATAATGAGCGGTGAGCCTAAACCGCGAATGTCGAAGCTGTTGCTAAAGGACCCTGGCTCTGCGCTGTTCTGTACTACGCGCACACCGGGCAGCTTGCCGGTGAGCATGTTCAGCACATTTTCATTGCGGGTGGTCTTGATCTCATCACCTTTTATGGTGGCAATGGAACCGGTAAGGGTAGCCTGGCGCTGCTGCCCGTAGCCTACCACTACTACTTCGCCCAGGCTGCTGTTATTACGCGCCAGGGAAATGTTCAGCTCCTGTGCGGAGGCCTGTACTTCTTTTGCTACATACCCTACATAGGAAATAATTAAGGTGGCGTTGCCGGGAACGTTGAGATTAAACCGGCCTTCTGTGTTGGTAACGGTGCCCGTGTTACCATTTTTTACTTTTACGGCTGCGCCAATAAGCGGCCCGCCGGTGTCGTCCGTGACCCTGCCCCTGACGGCGATGTTCTGTGCGTAACCTTGCAGCATCGCACAACACGCCAGTACCATAAATAGAATTTTTTTCATACCGTGGTGTTTAAAATGTGGATTTAAAAATTGGTTGTACCGGCGACAAATTAAGCGGGCACCGCTTAACAAATGCTTAATTACAGATTAACCGGCCTGCCATTCCCATTAACAAACACCATAATTAGTGCACTAATTGGGGCCGATTATTGTTTTTTTGCCGCGTCATTTAACCCACACGGTTTATTTTTATTTATGATCGATCTTATTTCCTTTATTCCAGAAAATGAAAGTTCCCCGGTCTGTGGAGGTGATGATCTCCACTCTCCCATCCTTATCCAGGTCTGCTGCCAGGATATCTGAGCCTGCGCCGGAACGGTTATGCACCAGCTCTGGTACAAACGTAGCGCCGCCGGGTGCTTTGGGATCGCGCACAGTGCGGAACCAGTACAGCACCGGTGCGCCGTAAGGGTCCGGGTCAAAGTAATTGTCCAGGTGCGACCAGTAACGTTTACCGGCAATAAAATCCGGGATGCCATCGCCATCCACATCTGCGGCAGTAGTGCCGTGGATCTGGGAAAAAGTTACGCCGCCTGCATTTTTGCTGCTGTAATCGTCCATGATGAGATGCTGCGTAAAAGTGATGCTGCCCCTGCTATCCTGCGTTTGTTCAAACCAGGCCAGGCCAAAACCATGTGCATTGAGGCTGGTAACCACATCATTCTTCCCATCGCCATTTACATCATATACTGCCATTACTGCGCCACCTGCACCGGTGCTGCGGTGGCCATAACGCGCCAGGGCTGCGGGATGATAGGACCATGGCCGGCCATTGTCCGTAACCGGCTGCTCCCACCAGCCGTTGGGATTTACAATGTCCGTACGCCCGTCGCCGTTAATGTCGCCGGTACCAATACCGTGGCCCATCATATACCCATTGCCGGAAATAATATGCGGCACCCAGGGTTTGGCAGGATCTGCGGGATCGGGTTTGGCATAACGCAGCGTACCTTCTGCGCCATATACCAGCTCCGGTTTACCATCGCCATCAAGATCCCTGAACACGGTGATCTCTGTTTGCACGGAGGGGATCACCTCAAACTTATCCCAGCGGCGGGAAGCCCCTTTGGGATTGAGGTACACGGTGGCACGCGGCGGGCCGGTAAAAATATCCGGCCACCCGTCGGCATTGAAATCGTAAGTATACTGGCAATTAATTTCTGTAAACTCTTTGGAAGGATTGTAGGCTGAGGCGGGAAAAATTTCCCGCAGACGGGTATAATCCGGGCCAAAGTAAATGTAAGGACCGGCCACAATATCGGTATACCCATCTTTATTAAAGTCTGCTGCTGCAGCGCCCCAGGAATAATACATATCACTAATACGCTGTACCTGGAAACGCGGTCCGGTAGCTTCTTGGGGGATGATCTTTTGAGCCAGGTCCTTCCAGCCTATTGTTTTAAACTGCGCTGTACCGTTGCTTACGTACAGGGCTATGGGGCCATAAAGTCCTGCATCGTCAGCAGCGGCGCCCAATTCACGGCCATCATTCAGGAAAGTACGGATGATGCTGGCATCTATAAATATTTCAATTGTGTTCCAGTCATTAGGGCGCAAGGCCGTTTCCGGGCGTTGTAAAGGCAGCTCCGGTCCGCCAGCACGGCGGTTACGGTTGTTATTATTGTTATTGCTGCTGCCCCGCGGATCTGGCGGCGGCGCCAGGCGCACAATGCTGCCGGCGGAACGTAATGGCTCACGCAACAGCTCTTTACCCTGCGTGTTAAGCACTATGCTATATATTATGATACCGCTGTCTTTTATGGATACCAGCACCCCTTTAATGCTGTCGTTCCTTGTTTCCATACGGAACAGGAAACCGGCTTCTGTACCGGGCGTACATTTGAACTGTGCATGCAGGCCGGCATCCTGATAGCTGCTATCCAGCACCAGCCAGCCGCTGTTTCCATTAGCCGTACCCGTGAGTGTGCCGTTCTGCGCCTGCCACTTTGCAGCACCTAACCCATGCCATGGGCCTAATACGGAACCGCTGAATGTGCCATCCGGTACAAAACTTTGCCCGGTTTGTGCATGTGCGCTTAGCGCCAGTAGTAACAGGATAATGACCACTCTCATATATTATTCTTCACGTGTTCAATTAACCAATCGCCTATTTTTTCATAATCCGCATCCTGGAACTCCGGGCTCCATTGCTCTGCGGAGTAAATGCCCTTGAAGCCATGCTGCTCCGCCAGCTGCACGCATTTATCGAAATCGTAGGAGGTATGCTGCATTTGTTCATTAAACTTCATGACCTTGGCGGAGATGAGATATGCGTACGGCATTATTTTTTCAAGGGAGGCAAACATGCTTTTCACAGGATAGTTACCAAAATCCGGGAGTGTATAAATATTGCCGGGGCCTGCTTCTTTTACAATTCGTATATGCGTGTCCGGGTTCATTTCAATTCCAAAGTGATTTTCAGTGAGCAGCACCAGTTTTTTGCTTTTGGCGTAGCGGTTAATTTCTTTCATGGAGGTTATGCTCTTTTCCAGGGAGCCGCCTGCTCTGCCGGGGTTTACACGCACACAAGCTGAGCCAACATAAGCCACCGCATCCAGCCATTCTTTTACATGCGCCATGCTGCGCTGGCGTTCTGTTTCATCAACCGCTGCAAGATCGTAGCTGCTATCTACCTGCACATTCACCAAACGGCTGCCGGCTGCTTTAATACGATCCTTGAGCATAGACAGGTAAGGCTTTTCCAGCGATTCAAAATGATTGCTCCAGAACTCCAGGTTGCGGATATTGAAACGTTCTTTATAATACGCCGGCACAGCTGTCAGGGTGAGCTCGTTCTTGATAGTGGAGATCTCTTTAGGACGGGTTTGTTTAAAACGATAGCGGAACAATACGGTGCCCATACCGATGCGGTCCATTTTATCTTTGCGGCCCGCAAAAACAGGCAGCGAAGAAGATACCCATACGGATAACAACAGGCCTGAGGATTGGATGATGAAGGCTTTTCTGTTCATAGCGTAAAATTGATGTACACATTAATCGGGTAATGCATATACTACATAACTCCGGGGCAATGCGCCCGGGGCGTTTGATCTGTCAATTGTTTCATTCGTGAAAGGTGCATTGGCACTTACTACAATGTACTGGCGTCCTTTAACCTGGTACATAGCGGGCAAGCCCTGGGTTTCCCAGGATAGGTTGCCGGTCCATAATACCTGGCCGTTATCTGCATCAAAGGCATACAGCCTGCCACCTTTAGCGGTAGCAAACAATAATCCTGTGCTGGTAACGATCATACCCTTACGCTGGGAGCCAATGGGAATACCAGTGCCCTTGCCGCCCAGCTTTGTTATGCGCTCGTCCTGCCCTAAAGGCGCCCGCCACTTTACGGTGCCGGTGTTCAGATCATATGCCGTAATGGACGACCACAGGGGGCTCATTAAATTGGAATACTGTAAACCATAATCCGTGGTGTAATGATCTTCCGGCGCCTTCACGCCTTCCGGGTATGTGCGCATCATTTTTGATGAACGCCCTGTAATACTGTCCGGTACTGCCATTCCACCGGAAGCTACTACCGGACCGGCCGGCATTACCGGTTCAGGCTTCGGCGGACGGGCACGCATGGCCTCATTACTTTGAATGCCTGCCAGAAAACCATACAGGTCTGTTACACTCTTTTCATCTATATGCTGAAAGCCGGGCATTTGTCCTTTCCCGGTGGCCAGGATGGTTTTAAAATTCTCCAGCGGTACGCGGGCACCCAGGTTCAATAATGATGGGCCTAAGCCACCACCGCGGTTAGCGCCGTGGCACGACTGGCAATACTGCGCGTATACAGCCTGTGCGCGGTTGTTGCGGGCGGCTGTCATAGGCCCTTCATTGGGCATAAGTTTTTCCAGCTTGAATACTGATGCGTAATCCATGCTGGCTACATACACCAGCCCTGCTTCCGGGTTAGCAGCGGAGTTGCCTAAGTTGGCCCCTCCTGTTGCTCCCGGTATAACCATGGTTTCGTATTGGTCAGATGGCGGGGTGAATAAACCCGTGCGTGCTGCGGCGATGCGCTTCTCCCAGTGCTGCTTTTGCTCCGGCGTAAAGTAAGGATTGAGATCATCCTTTCTCACCACATGCCGCGTAAAAGGCGGTATCACTGTGGGCACCGGCTGCGTAGGCCAGGTTTCTTCGCCCGGCATATCGCTGGAAGGCACGGGCCGTTCTTCAACAGGCCATAAGGGCTGCCCGGTTACACGGTCAAACACAAACAGGAAACCCTGCTTGGTGGCCTGGGCCACGGCATCTACCCACTTTCCTTCATGCCTTACCCTAATGAGCTGCGGTGCTGCGGTAAGGTCATAGTCCCACAGATCATGATGCACGGTTTGGTAATGCCATAAACGTTTTCCCGTGCGTGCATCCAGCGCCAGCAAACAGTTACCGAACAAATTACTGCCGGCACGGTCGGCGCCGTAGTAATCGTATGTGGGCGAGCCTACGGGAAAATATGCGATGCCGCGTTGAGCGTCTACCGATATTTCGCCCCAGGTGTTTACACCGCCTACATATTTGTAAGCATCTTTAGGCCAGGTATCATAGCCGTACTCACCCGGATGCGGAATGGTGTGGAATACCCATTCCAGCTTACCCGTGATGATGCTGTATGCCCTGACATGTCCTGGTGCTGAGAACAGGTTTTCCCCGGGCGAAGAGCCCAGCAGGATCAGGTCCTCAAACACCGCCCCCGGTGTAGTGCTTTGTACCCGCGAGAAAGTATTGGGATCACGTCCCAACCCTTCTTTCAGCGATACATACCCATTAGTACCAAAATTGGCTATAGACTTTCCCGTGGCTGCATCAATTTCCTGCAACGTATTGTTGAGGCAAAAGATCAGGCGCCGGTCCTTTTTATCTTTACTTTCCCAGTAGTTGATCCCGCGCCAGGTAATACCTCCCAGGTTGGCATGGATCCACAGCTCTTTGCCTGTAGCTGCATTCAGCGCTACCAGCGAATTATTTTTTGCCAGCAGGTACATTACAGTATCAATGATCACAGGGCTGAACAGGTATTGTACACTGTCCGCTGTGGGATAGCTCCAGGCTACCTGCAGCTGACTCACATTGGCTTTTGTGAGCTGTTTCAGCTCCATAAACCTGGACTGATCCGCGCCGCCGCCGTATTGCTGCCAGCTGGTATGCCTGCCGCTTTTTACGGTTACATTACAGGCAAACAAAACCAGTACTACCCATACTTTTGAAATACCTCTCTGCTTCAGGCGCATAAAAAATGACGTGGAATTTTAGCGTTAATAGTCCTGCGTGACTTTAATGGTTTGCCAATGAAGGCGGGGGTAAAATTAACCGGGGAGCCTTAATAAAGAACTAATAAAGGATTAATAGCGGGGTTAATGGTGTTAATTACTGTTAACGGCATTAGTGAGCGGTTGTAATGACGGATGAGCGGAGGGGAGCGAATGAGCGAAGCGAATGGGGGATTTGCTGTGGGTTATGCAAATTTCTTTTTTGTGGGTACTCTGTGGATCATTGCAGTAAACTGTATGATGTACATTTTTAGGGGAATTGTCTTTTGTGAGTCACTGGGTGTAAACTGTATGATGATTATATTTCCAGGGGATTGTCTTCTGTGGGTCACTGGTTGCAAACTGTATGAGGGTTAATTTTTTAAGGTAGATCTTTCTCCGCAGATCACTGGGAGCAAACTGTATGATGCTTAGTTTTTTAAGTGGATCGTTCTCCGCAGATCCGGCTGCGAACTGCACCCGCCTGTTTTGAATGTCTATTGGACTTTGGAGGGTCGTACGGGCTAAGGGGGGTAATGGGGCGCTGTCAAGCGAATCACGCCGGGCAAAGGTTCGCAGCTCGGATCCGCGGAAGAACTACCCCAAGAGGAAACAGTGAGGAACCCCAGCGATTGCAATACTGAGATAGATGCAGGTAATGAAATAATCCTTAATCACAAGTAATTACGGGATAGTGATGGAGAATGTTTCCCCAGGGCCCTCGATCGCTCTGATCTACGCGGGCCCCGAAGGTCCGGATAAACGGGCCTTTGCCCGGCGTGATACGCTTGATATGTTTAATAGCAATCCACTGCTCATACGATAATATAATAGCTTAATAGATTTACATAACAGGCGGGTGCAGCCCGTTTACTGGACCTCCGGGAAAGCGGGAAAGCAATAAAGCAAAATAGAGAGCTACGCGGTGTTACATCAAACGAAGAAAGTTTAATTATAAGCTCCTCACTCCAAAATCTCCTGAAAGTTCTTTTCAAAATCCTCGCCATACAAACGCTTGTACTCTTTGCCGAAATGCTCAAAGGTATCGCGTGCAAGGGAGTGTTTGCCAAGGTAAGCCAGGGATTTACATTTGATGCTCATGGTGTCTTCATTCACCGGGTCAAAGTAGTAGATGTAGTTGGCTACTTTGATCAGGAAATCAGGGTCTTCGCGCAGGTCTACGGAAGAGGCGAAGTGCATGTAGGTGTCTATGATCTCGTTGGAGATCTCGGATTTGAAAGCATCCAGCCATTCATGCTCGTCGTTGGTGAGAAAGCTGCCCCGCTGAATGATGTCTGCCAGGCCGCTCATGCGGTGTTTATTGAGCTGGCTTTTGTCGCGCATAATGCCCAGGTAACGGCTGTAATCGATATATACCTTGTCTTCATCAAGATCTATTTTCCAGTAACCCGTGTCCTTGGAAATACGGATAAACCCGATCCTTTCCAGGATGTTTTTTAGCTTGGCAATATTTACGGATCGGTTGTTACGCGCGCTGGCAGCGGTTTTATCGAACCACAGCAGCTCTTTCAGCTTCTCAGAGCTGATGCCCCGCTCCCAGCGGATGCTGTACAATAATATTACAAGGAACAGCTCACGGATGAGCGGCGTAAATAATTTCGTGACCTCCTCCCCGCTGCTATCCCGTACCTGGAAATCTCCGAACAGGTGGATGAGCACTTTGTCCTGGCCTGGTACGGCGGCTGCAGGCGGTGTGGATGCAGCATCAAACTGCGGCTGCAGAGCTGTTACCGGTAAAACAGGCTCCTGCGGAATGGGTGTGGGTGTAACGGGTGTTGTTACGGCGGGCTGTTTATGCCGGAACCTGCGGTAAAGCTGCCAGCCGGCACACAGCAGGAGTAATACAGCACCGGCGCCCAAAGCAATTAATCCCGTGTAGCTGTTACGTGGCGCAGCTTCCGGCGCCTGTACCGGCAAGGGCGGGCCATATAAGGAATACATGCTGATAGTAGTGCGGTTGGCTTCTTCATCATAGAACAAAACCGGTACAATGAAACGTTTGGCAATACTATCGTAAAACACATCTGCATAAGAGCGGATGTCATGGAACTTATAGGGGATCTTATCCCCCACGGCCTGGAATGCCGGCTGCGTTAAAGAGCCCTGGATCAATTGCAGCTCCGAATCAAATTTATGCTTGGGAAATATCAGCCCGTAATAGGTATGTGCAGCTTCGTTAATAACCAGCGAGTTGGCAAATACAAATTCTTCCGTATCTATTTTAAGGTCGTAGATCTTTTTGAAGGTGCGGGTGCGTACATCAAAATAATTAAGGTCATAGAGGTTCTTAGGATTCAGCACCTGCCGGCCGGATGGGTTACCATATCCGCCCATAATATAAGCCCCATGTGCTGCCGGGCCCAGCGCGGCCAGGTAACGCGGCGTCATTTGGGATTTGGATGAATCTATCAGCTGCACCGTGGCGGTAGGCATATGATAGCGGTACATATTACTCTTGTATAAAAAGAAACCGTAACCGTTAAAGGTATACAAAGCGGTGTCTGCCGCTGAGTAATATTTGTTGAAATGGCAGTAGTTCATACCATCTGTAAACGACGGCAGCTGCTTATCCCAGGCCAGGGTAGCAGGGTCCAGGATGGCCATATCCTGCAGGGTAACGGGAAGCAGGTAGATCTTTTTATCAACAACGTTATAGTACGACTGGTATTTGATAGAAAGAGATTGCGGACCGGTGCTGTACGCATCCGCTCTCATTTTATTTAAGGGAATGGAGTAACGAAATAAAGAATCGCGCCCAATAATATATACCGTTTCCTCTGCCGGGTTAAAAGCCAGGCTGGCAGCGCCATTGATAGTGAACGGCTGCAAGGCCTGCCAGTTGGTACGCATTTTTTTCATCCACAGCGCATTGGTAGCTATGCCATTGCTATTACCCACGGAATCTGCAGCCAGGCCGCCATCTGCCTCATTCAAAGGCCAGTAATGGGTAAGCCTGTTATTTTCCAGGATGCGGATGTTACGCAGCATCATAGGCGGTACATCAGAGTTCTTAAAGTTCTGGTAATCATTGGCGCCAAAGAACAGCTTATAACAGTTCTTATTACTGAGGGGCAGCGGCTGCTCAAAGGTTTGGCCGCCGGCCAGCAGGCGCAGCATGCCTTTATCCTTATTGAACTGCAGGCGGAAAGTGTGCCACTGGTCCTGCGTGCCAATACCCGGCAGGTCAAACACAATGCGGGAAAAGGTATCGCCAATCACAATCCTGAAATGACGGATGGGCGGCGATTTATCGTAGTCGTAAATAAGATCGATATTACGGCCGTCGTTGCCGATGACACGCACCAGGTAACCAAAATAATTTTTCTGGTTGGGTATAAAGGATACTTCAAAAGACAGCTCCACATTATCGGTAAAACATAAAGCATGTTCCTGCCCTATGGCAAGGCCTGTGCGCTTATCCTGGACAACCTCATGACTGCGGAAATCAAGCCCATAGGTTTGGCCGAATGCACTGCAGCTGGCAATTAACAAGATAAAAAGGCCGGTGATGAATTTGTGGAATTTAATCTGTGTACACACCTTGTTCAATAAAGCTAAAATTTACAGACTAAATTTAGCAAGAATTTGGAATATTCCATTTACCATTCATACAGGTTTGCAGGAATGGTTAGTACGTGGTTTCTGTAGCCTGCTGTGGTGGCGGTTGCCAGAGCGGTCCGGTCCGTGTTTAATTTTCGTAACTATAGGTTGCCAGCTTATAGGTTTTATTTGCAACAATGGTGTAAAGTTTCTTAATTCTTCCTTCACGGTCGTAGGTATACCGGTAAAACTGGTCATCACTTCCCGGACCGCCGGTGTAAACACCCTGTTGCTCAGGTTCAGGTTCTCTTTTGATGGTCCTGCGTTTTAATTTTCCATTATTATAATACTCATAGCTTGTTATCTCTCTGGTTTTATCATCAGTTATCTCTTCTTTTTTAACGAGTAAGCTTCCCTGGTAAGTTAAAATATAGGTCCGTTCAAAGGAATGATCTGCCTTTTTCCCTGGCGGACAATGATATGAGATCTCCTGGTAGGTAAGCACAGAATCGCCCTGGTTTGCTACCAGGCGGTAGATGGTTGAATCCTTACTGGCAAACGTACGTTTCTGAAAGGCTATTCTATTATTGAGGTAAGCATATTCGTACTTAACGGTGTCAACTCTTTTGGGATTGCTGAAGTCGTAAGCATAGATAATTTGGATTATGTCATGCTTATCATTGTATTGGTATAAATCTTTTCCCTGGAGTTCATTCTTTTTATGACTATTCTTTTCAACAGTTCTTCCGAAAGCATCCAGCCTTTCATAAGTCCAATACCCTCTGCCGCCAGTTCCATTGAAATACTTACCGCGAATGCCGGTGGTGTTAGGGTATAAGCTTTTTTCGCTAAAAAGCTGCGCTTTTAATATGAAGGCGTAAAGTAAAAAGGCCAGTGTTAAGATCGTCTTTGTCATAATTTCAACAGGTTAGGGTTGGGTTAATTGGCAATTGTAAAATGTCCGGCTCAATAAAGATACAAAGTTGAAATAATATTTGAGACCCATCCGTGCCCCGGCGAAAATGGTTTGTAAGCTCATGACAGTAAAAGAGCCACAGATCTGACTGCGGCTCTTTCAAATATATTTATACGACCTTTTTTATTCCTGCCCGGGAAGCTGGGACATATCCATATACACTATTTCCCACTGGTGCCCATCCAGGTCGGCAAAACTGTGCTGGTACATCCAGCCATGGTCCTGGGGCTCCGCATAGATCGCGGCCCCGGCGTCTTTGGCCTTTGCAACCATTGTCTGCACTTCCTCCTTCGACGAAGCATCCAGCGCTATCAGTACCTCCGTAGTATTTTTTGCATCAGCAATGTTCTTCCTGGTGAAGGTTTTAAAGTACTCTTCTGTGAGCAGCATAGCGAAAATATTGTCGCTAATAACCATGCTGCCTGCCTTCTCGTCGGTAAACTGGGGATTAAAGCTGAAACCCAGGCTGGTGAAAAATGCCATGGACGCTGCCAGGTCTTTTACCGGTAGATTAATGAAGATCTTTGTTGCCATTGTTCTGTGTTTTTAAGTGATTGATGACACAAAACTGCAGCAACTTTTTTTCCTGGACTTTTACATATGTTGAGGAATGCAAAAATTATTTGTTGGCAAAAAAGATCCGGCTCAACTGGGTGGGGGTAATGCCGAGGTAAGAAGCGATCTGGTGTTTTTTCAGCCGTTTTATCAGCTGCGGGTATTTGTATAACAGCTCCTCATAGCGTTTTTTTGCCGTGTCGTGGCGGAGCGATATCTCGTAGGGCTCTTTTTCAACGATCCAGTGCTGCTCCATGTACCTTATGTAAAAAGCCGCTATATCCGGGTATTGGGCTACCAGCTGTTTAAATGCAGCAAAATCGTATTCCAGTACAGTAGTGTCTTCCAGCGCGGTTATGGTAAAAACCCCTGGCTCAGCTTTTAGCATGGCGCTCATGGAGCCTGCAATGCGCTGTTCCGGAAAGAAATATTTGATGATCATGCTGCCATCGTCCGAAGTATAGTACTGTGAGAAAAGCCCCGTTACAACAAAGGCCAGCTTATTGGGCACCTGTCCTTCGCGTATGAAATTTTCACCACGGTCATATTTATTCTCTCTGAGCAGCGCTGTCCATGCTGCTTCTGCGGCTTCGGTCAGTGCGGCATATGTCCGGATCTTGCGAAAAAACATATCGGTAGTCATGATGTACAGTGTTATTATTTACCCTGCGATAAAGATACCAATTTTACTTTTTTCAGCTGCCCAACACCTTTGATACCCCTTAAAACGTACATTTGTACCTGTTATATCCATTAAAGAACAGTAATAGCCCGGAAAGCCCTTGTAATCTAAAGCCTATATAGTGTAGCACTTATTCCATGAGCAAAAAACTTCCCTGGCCCTGTTATTAGTTTAATTGCCATATACATATATGGCTGAACCACGTCATTTAAATTGTACCATATGAAAAGCCCGATCTACTCAACAGATCTGTTGAAGGCGCGCACCAGTATGTTTGCGTCCCTCCTTTTTTTACTCTTGCCATTATGCTTACATGCGCAGCGGCAGCTGGTATGGGAAGAGAATTTTAACACCGGCACTACTTTAGATCCAAAAGTGTGGACCTATGAAACCGGCGATGGCTGCGCCAAAGGCAACTGCGGCTGGGGCAATGCGGAGCTGGAATATTACACCAACCGCGCTGAAAATGTGCGCATTGAAAATGGAAGCCTGATCATTGAAGCCCGGCGCGAGACCATGGGTGGTAAACCCTTTACCTCCGGCCGTATTAAAACTGCCGGCCGTGTATCTTTCCGCTACGGCGCACTGGAAGCCCGCATTAAAGTACCCAAAGTAGGCAACGGCCTATGGCCCGCCTTCTGGATGCTGGGCGCTACCGGCGGTACCTGGCCGCATAATGGCGAGGTGGATATTTTAGAGATGGGTTTTGCCGGCGCTATAGCAGCGGGTAAGGCTAACAAAACCGTAAGTGCCGCCACGCACTGGTGGACGGAAAACCCCGGTGGTTATACCGGTCATGCCACCTATGCCAAAGACACGGTAACAGAAGCTGCGGAGCTTAGCGATGCTTTTCACCTGTACAAGCTGGAATGGGATCCCAACTTCCTGACCATTTTCCTGGACAATCAACCCTATTACAAAATAGGTATTGCAGGCGGCAACGGGCTGGATGCTTTTCAGAACCCGTTTTATATTCTGCTGAACCTTGCTGTGGGCGGCAATTATCCAGGCATACCTTCAGAAAGCGGCATAACAGCGCCGCTGCCTGGCCGCATGGAAATAGATTATCTTAAACTGTACCAGGATGTAACCCAGGGCGAGGAGCTGATCCTGGGCACCAACAACGCACCGGAAGGCAACTACGGTATTTTTACCGATAACACAACGGTGAGCGACAAAGTAGTATTTGGCCAGGGCGCTAACCTGTTCCTGTGGAACAACATTACCAGCATCAGCCCTGCGCCGGCTCCCTTTGAAGGCAGCAATGCCTGGGCCTTTCATGCCAATACCGGTAACTGGTTCGGCTTAGGCGTAGCCAATGATGCAAAGAATATGAGCAACTTTGCAGGCGGTAGCTTAAAGTTCCATATGAGAACCACTTCCACCGCGCCGTTCAAAGTAGGTATTGCTACCGATGGTGCAGAAGGCTGGGTGAACTTTACCGGTACCAATGAACATGGCCTGGTAAGAGATGGCCAATGGCACCAGGTAACTATTCCCATAAGTGAGTTTGGCAGCGCGCTGGACCTGATGCAGGTAACGCAGCTATTCATGTTCTCCGGCGATGCACCGGCAACAGCCGCTGACTTTTATTTCGATAACATTTATTACAGCGGCGGCGTATCTGAGAATCCGGCACCCATAGTGGCTATCACCAACCTGGCTAATGATACTGTATTCACCACACCGGCGGCTATTAATATTCAAACCAATGCCAGTGACCCTAACGGCAGCATTACTAAAGTAGATTTCTTTAACGGCACTAAACTGATCGGTACAAAAACCACTGCGCCCTTCAGCTTTACCTGGAACACCTCTGCACAAGGCATTGCACAGGTGATTGCCAAAGCAACAGATAACCAGGGTAAGATAAGCAGCTCAAAACCTATAACAGTACTGATAGCAGCCCCCGGCAATACGGCTCCGCAGGTAAACATTACATCGCCCACTGCTGCCACGCCTTACCGAAAACCAGCTAAAGTAGTGATCAGCGCAAATGTTACGGACGATGGCAGCATTTACAAAGTAGAATACTTTAACGGTACTACGTTATTAGGTACACTCAATAAAGCGCCTTATAACTTTACCTGGGAAAATGTGGACCAGGGCACCTATACCATTACAGTAAAAGCTACGGACAATGGCAAACGCAGCACAACATCAGCACCGGTAACCATCACGGTAAAGGATAACAGGATCACGGCAGATAAGTATGGCGTGTACAGTGAAGACACTTCCATTACTGATAAGCTTACCTATGGGCTGGATGCTAACCTGTATGTGTGGAACAACCTGAGCACCATTGCCAATGCCACGCCAGCAGAAGGTTCTGAAGTAATGGCCTTTACCGCGGCAGCCAATAACTGGTTTGGGTTAGGCGTAGCTAATGATGTGCGCGATCTTACGAACTTCAGCACCGGTTTCCTGAAATTCTCCTTTAAAACTACGTATGCCGGCTCTTTCCGTTTCAGCGTAATTTCCAGCAGCGGGCAAACAGATATTAACTATGCCGCCGCTGAGCAGAAATACGGTTTGATAAGAGATGGGCAATGGCATGAAGTAAGCATACCGGTAAGCGCTTTAACCGGTACTAACCTGGCCGCAGTAACGCAGGCTTTTACCTTCTCCGGCGATGCGCCTGCAGCAGCAGCCAGCTTTTACATAGACAATGTATATTACACCACGCCCAATGCCGGCAACAACCAGCCTAACCTGGCGCTGAATAAAACCACTACTACCTCCGCTAATGAAAATATTTCCTTTGAAGGTAACTATGCGGTAGATGGCAATGCAGGCACCCGCTGGTCCAGCGCCTTCAGCGATCCGCAATGGATTGTAGTAGATCTGGGCGCGGATTACAACATAAACCGTGTAAAACTCACCTGGGAAACCGCGGCCGGTAAAGATTACCTGGTGCAGGTATCCAATGATCCAGGTACCTGGAACGGCGCTTTAAAGACCGTTACTAATAACAGCGTGCTCACTAACGACTGGACCGGTTTGAGCGGCCACGGACGTTACCTGCGTATTTATGGTACTGCCAGAACCACACCATACGGTTACTCGCTGTTTGAGCTGGAAGCCTATGGCAGCCCCTTTACCGGTGCTGCACGTACCAATGGTATCAGCGTTACCAGCCATCCGGCAACCACGCACAGCAAATGGACAGCCAGCGTGTATCCGAACCCGGTAGCCGGCGGACAAGCACAAATACTGAGCAGTGAAGCCATTAAACAGATCAAAATAGTGGGCATGAATGGCAGAACATGGAGCACTCAATTATCGCAGGAAGGGAAATTGGGCGGTACTTATCCTGTTGATGCGAACAGCTTACCAGCCGGTATGTACTTAATACAGCTCATGAACAAACAACATGAAACGCTGCTGCTGAAGTTTGTGAAGCAATAGTCCATGGTCGATGGTCCATAGTCCATGGCATGGTGCTTGAGGGATGGTTGTGCGTAGAATAGAAAAAGAAAAGGGCTGTCTCCAAATTATTTAAGAGACAGCCCTTTTTCCGTATGGAAATTAACCTGTTCTGCATCTGTGTTATATGATCAGGATCTCCCTTGTTGTTATAACAATCATCATTTGCGCAGCTCATCCGCCATTAGCGCTAAAGAAGGTAATGGATATCCCCCTGCCTGCCGGGTATGTTCGTTTGGCCCAACCAGCAAATTCCTACGGTGCTTACCTGCGTGCCCTTACCCTGGACCAGGATAGAACTGTTTATCTCTTCAATGGTGCAAAGAAAACAAATCAAAATGCTCAATACGCCGTACTTGATATGGACATCGGTAACAAAGATCTTCAGCAGTGCGCTGATGCCGTGATCCGCCTGCGCGCTGAGTTCCTCTACCAGGCAGGAAGGTATAACGGGATCACTTTTACTTTAACGAACGGCTTCCGGTGTGATTATGTGCATTATGCCGAAGGATTCCGGCTGAATGTGAACGGCAACCAGTGCCGCTGGCAACGGCAGCAGCCGGAAAATTACAGTTATGCCACCTTCAGGCAGTATCTTAACCTCGTTTTTTCCTATGCTGGCACCCGGTCATTACATACACAGCTGAAAACCATACCTATGTCTGGAATGCAGCCTGGTGCTGTATTTGTGCAGAAAGGTGATCCCTACGGCCACGCCGTTACAGTGATGGATATGGCCTATAACCCTATCACGAAGGACACCATTTTCCTGCTTTCCCAAAGTTACATGCCTGCTCAAAGCATTCACGTGCTGAAGAATCCTGAAGATGGTAAGTTATCTCCATGGTATTCCCTAAAGGCTGCAGATCCCATAGAAACGCCCGAATGGACCTTTTACCAGAAAGATCTGAAAACATTCTAGCGTGTAGCGCCGGAAACACTTTTCCTATACTCCACCGGGCTTACACCGCTATACTTCCTGAACTGCCGGCTCAAATGGCTTTCATCTGTAAAGCCCAGCTCACCGGCAATCTGGCTAATGGTAAGCGTGCTGTAAGCCAGGCGTTGCTGCACCAGCTTGATCTTATACTGAGTGATATAATGCTGCAGGCTTTCCCCGGCAAACTTCCGGAAATACTCGCCTACATAATTTGCGGAGAGATTAAAATGAGAAGCCAGGTGATCGATCTTCAGCTTTTCGGGGAGGTTGATGTGCTGGTGAATGTACAGCAGCATGCGGTTGATCAGCGGCTCTGATTCCAGTCCTGTAACAGTGCTGCCTGCATTGTCAGCTACATTGCGGGCCAGGATGTTCAGGATCAGCGTTACAAAATGCTGCAGGTTCTCTTCATGGTAGGATTGTTTTTGCTCATACTCATCTACCATGCTGCTCATGAGTGTAGCGATCATATCACAGTCGCCTGGATTTTTTACCAGCAGCTCCTGGAAACGGTTATGGTGCGAGAAGATATGTTCCAGCTGTTTAAGCCACTGCGTAATGCGTTCCCGGTCCTGCGCATTTTTGCACTGCTTCAGGAATACCTCTGAGAAACGGATGGAGCAGAAACGGGTAGGCGTTTCAATGTCAAACCCGCGGCAGTCCAGCGGCGTAAAAAGAAAAATGCTTCCCTTGTGGTAGGGAAATTTATTACGGTTCACTTCCCGCATGCCGTTGCCTTCCAGGATCCGCACAATCTCAAAGAAATGGTAGATCAGCGGGCGCTCATTCCAGCATTCCATATCAGATACATACAGCTCAAAAGGCTGGTGTAAGACTTTGTGTTCCATACCTGCCAATTTACAGGAAAAACCTTGTTTTGTCACTGTTCTGCTGTAGCTGCTACCGGTAATTTTGATGCCAGAAAAATTAATGTATCATGAGTTTGAATGAAAAACTGCTGTCGCCATTAGTTACTCCTGCGGTTACGTTCCGCAACCGGGTAGTAATGGCGCCCATGAGCAGGCACCGGTCCCTAAAAACCATTCCCGGTGCTTCTGTAGCCACCTATTACGCGCAAAGGGCCAGCGCCGGTTTGATCATAGCGGAGAACAGCGCAGTAGCGGCTAACGGTGTCGGCTATGTGGATGCACCGGGTATCTATAATACAGCCCAGCAAGCTGGCTGGAAACAGGTAGTAGATGAAGTACATGCCCGCAATGGAAAGATCTTTGTACAGCTGGTACATACCGGCCGTATAGGCCACCCGCTGAACCATGAAGGGGAAGCGTCGCTGGTGGCTCCTTCTGCTGTAAGGGCAGCTGGTATGATGCGTATAGCCGGGGACCGGCATTTACCCATGCCGGAACCGCAGGCGCTCAGCACTGCCGGAGCACAAGCCATGGTGGATGCACATATACGGGCTGCTGAAACCTCCATAACACTAGGTTTTGATGGTGTGGAAATCCATGGCGCGCATGGCTTTTTACCGGAGCAGTTCCTGCATCCGCACACCAACCGCAGAACAGACCGTTATGGCGGCAGTATTGAGAACCGCAGCCGCTTTTTACTGGAGATCGTAGAAGGCGTTACAGCGGCCATTGGCCGGGAACGTACCGGCATCAGGCTCTCCCCTTTTGCGGGTTTGAACGACCTGCCTCCATATGCTGAAGAAACAGCCACGCACCTGTACCTTACTGATGCCTTGCGGCAATTGGGTCTTCTGTACATCCATCTTTCTGATCAATCCTCCAACGGACGCCCGCCCATACCGCAGGAGTTTTTATGGGAGGTACGCAAACGCTTTCCTAACCTGCTGATGCTGGCCGGTGGTTATACTGCCGCTTCTGCTGAAACCATTTTACAATCCGGCCTGGCTGATCTTATAGCATTTGGCAGGCCTTTTATTGCCAACCCTGACCTGGTGGAACGGTTCCGCTTGAATGCGCCGCTGACAGCTGGCGACGCAGATACTTTTTACCAGGGAGGCGATGAAGGGTATATTGATTACCCGGTTATGCATCAGGATGCAGCGCTTTGCAGCGTGTGATCACAGCCTTGCCATCACCACAAAAAAAGCGGCTGGCTCCCATAAAAGGCGCCAGCCGCAGGTGTTTATACCATCTGCACATTAATAAGTGATACCCGGGAAGGTAGCACGTGCCTGGTTAAATTGTGTTTCATATGTTGAAGGCCAGCCGAAAGCGGTAGTAGCCTGCGCTTTCAGGTTATGGCCTACGGCGCCGCTCCAGAAATGTACAAACTCGCCCATGTTCATAGCACGGGAATAGTTCTGCCCACTCTTGGGAAAATACTGCGCCAGCAAAGTGAAATATTTATTTAACCCTGCAGAGCCGCCCAGCTGATAAATAGGATAGAACCAGTTCTTGAACCATTGGGTACCGGCGCGGGGAAAGTTATCCGAACCATTGATCACCAGGTTATACCAGCGGGTAGCGTCAGCTGTTCTGCCCAAACCTTTGTATACGTCGTAAATAAAGATCTCTGCCCATTTACTATCGCCCCAGATACCAAAAGCCGGGGAGTTATGATAACCTTTGGAAGCGCCTTCCACAATATGCGCTACCTCGTGCGTGGTAATATCCAGGTCGTTGCCGGTGCCGGATAACCAGGCGCTGGTGCTGTTGGAGCCTACATCTATCACATTGCGGTTATCATGGCTTGCATCAAAATAAGTGGAGGGATGGCCGCCGCTGTACTTGCCGGTATGGAAAATGGCAAACAAACGCGGGTCTGAGCCAAAGGAGCCGTACAAACCTTTGGTGTAGCGCCATACATCGCCCATATAAGTATTGGGCCAGGTAACACTGCTGCTTACGTCATTATCAAAATATACGGCTACATCATCATCATAAAATTTACGGTTTAAGAGCTGTACATGCTCAAACCAATGCTCCTGCCAGGTAGCCGGCGGCGCTGCCACTACTGCGGCTTTAGCGGATGATTTGACAGCAGCATCCTTACCGGATGGCTGGGAAATATTATCCTCCTTGCCACAGGAGCTTAGTAAAGAAAATAACAGAACGGGAATACTTAGCATAGTGCTGATCCTGAACGATTGTAAGTTCATGCGGTTTAGTTTAAATAATGAAAAATAAAAACGGGTGTCTGCGGCTGCCGGGTTACAACAGCCGTGGGTTACGGTTCGTGGAAAATAAATAGCGTTGCTTAATTGGACCGGCTGCTCATCGCTCCCTGATGAGAGAATAGAAATAGCAACGCTAATGTGCTCAGCTCAAATTTTTAATTGCTCTTATAATGCAGGATTTTGTGAATAATCAGACCACAGCTGGTCAACGGATTTACCCGTTAGCTGGTTCCAGGTATTGCTGGTGTAAGTTCTGTTACGGCATGCTGTGTTCAGGTCATTAACAATGGTGCTGCGTACATGCAGCTCCAGCCAGGCCAGGAAACGTGCGGTTACACGATAGGCGTCCGTGTATTTTTGCGAGGCATTCCAGGCAGGTAATGACCAACCGGCAGGACCGTTATTTACACCAAATTTATAACGTGCATAATCGGCGATCCCTTCTGTTAGCCAGCCGGGCGTGCCGCCGGTGTAATGCTGCACAATGTGCATTACTTCGTGGGTAACTACGTCTATGTCCTCCGGATGGCTATGGAACCAGGCAGCACTGAAGGTAGTAACATCGCCTGATGTGTAGGCTACACCGGTGTAGTTAGGGTCTATAACAAACTTCACCTGCTTGGTAGCGCCAGTAAAAAAACGATTTAGCAACTTTGGATAAACGGTGAAAAAAGTGTTGATCAACCGTTGATATTCCGCAGTATCAAAGGTGCCGTCATTGTTGGTGAAGGTAAGCGTATAACCGTTGCTGGTGTATACCACGGTTCCAACAGGCTGTACAGCCTGCGCCTTTACGCCTTTGTTTACAGACAGTTCATTAGTGCCGGGTACGTCGTCGGGTGTAACAAGTGATGATTTGCTACAGGCAGAAAGTAAAAGCATACCTACTGCACCGGAGATAATGGAGTTTTTAAGAGGAAATTTCATTTGATTTCGGGTTTTTCATTCGGGAGTCTGATGAGTACAGCGATCTTATGAAATATAAGCCAATCCTTTTTATTTTCATAAAATTTTTTCTGCTGAACCCCAGTGCAATATCGATTTTGCAAGTAATTATGCGGAGGAATTGATCAATTTAGCTTTCTGTGTTTGATAGGGTAAAGAGAGCCTCCACCGGAGGTGCAACGACGGACTGCGCCCGCCTGTTTGAATAAATATTTAGCTATTGTTATCGTATAAGCTACTTTCAATCCATTACGCATTATCAAGCGTGTGACGCCGGGCAAAGGTCCTTTCGTTTGCACCTCCGGCAGCAGCAGAACTAACTGACCGGTAGTGATGCGGCAAGACCCGGCTGTACAACAGCGGTTGGCGGCTGGCGTTTAGCTTTTAGCAGTTAGCTGTTAGCTGTTAGCTGTTTGAAATTTGTAATCTTTTGTTTGAATAGTTTAAGCGCTGTAAATGATATGCAGCTTACTTTTGAGCTTCTAAATATCTTCATTTATGCAATACAGGAAACTGGGAACCACGCAAGAACAAGTATCCGCAATTGGGTTAGGATGTATGGGCATGAGCGCCTTTTATGGCGACAGGAATGATACGGAAAGCATTGCTACTTTAAACCGGGCATTAGACCTGGGTATTAATTTCTGGGACACTGCCGATATGTATGGCAACGGGGAAAATGAAAAGCTTATCTCCAATGTACTGGTGCCCAATCGTAACAAAATATTTATTGCCACTAAGTTCGGATTCCGCTCCCGGGACGGGCAAACCGGGATCAGCGGCAGCCCCAATATATATTTTGACGGATCGCCGGAATGGGTAAGAACCGCTGTAGACCACAGTCTTAAAAGACTGAAAATAGATACCATTGATCTTTATTACACACACCGCATAGATCCGCAGGTGCCTGTTGAGGAAACCGTAGGTGCAATGGCTGAGCTGGTGAAAGCCGGCAAAGTGCGTTACCTGGGCTTAAGCGAAGCCTCTGCCGCTACCATCCGCAGAGCGCATGCTGTACATCCCATTACAGCGCTGCAATCAGAATACTCTTTAATGACACGGGATGTGGAAGACAATATTTTACCCACGCTTCGTGAGCTGGGCATTTCCCTGGTCCCCTACTCCCCGCTTGGCAGAGGTTTCATCACCAATGCCATGGATATACGGTCCCTGCCGGACAGTGATTTCCGTAAACAGCTGCCCCGCTTTACCGGTAATAACCTGACCAACAACCAGTCGCTTACACAAGAGCTTACCGCTATTGCAAAGGATAAGAGCTGCACGCTGGCTCAATTGGCGCTGGCCTGGGTATTAGCGCAGGGCCAGGATATTGTTCCCATTCCCGGCACTAAACAACGCAAGTACCTGGAGGATAATGCGGGTGCTATTAACGTAACACTTTCCGCCGCTGATCTTGCTGTTATTGACGGGCTGCTGAACCGCTACCCTATATCAGGTGAGCGTTACCTGGAAGGATCCATGAAGCTGATAGAAAAATAACAATTGAGGTTAGCTGTTTTTGTGCAAGGGCGCCTGCAGTAATTTACATACTCCAGGCTGCCCTTGACTTATTTGTTGATGGTGGTATAATCGGGCTGCAGATCAATGGTCATAAAACCGATCAATCCTTCGTCCCTGAACTGTTGCATAGTATACTCGATCACCTGCTCCGATGGGCCGGCGGGATCCAGCAAACGTACCTTTGTTATTCTACAGGTGCGGCCATCCGTAATATAATCAGCCCCTACACAAACACGCCCATGCATTTTGGTAGCCATCACCAAAGGAATATCTTTTTTAAGATGATCAATGATCACTAAGTGGTCATTAAAACGGCCATAGGAAATGTATACGCGTACATTCACGGTTTCACCTGCCTCGTTCTCATAACGCCCGCCCAGGGGCATACGCGCCAGCTCATAGTTTCCGCCCGCGCCCCGGTTCACCAGCTGCCCAAAAAGCTTTACCACCTGTTTCTCCTGTGTTTCAGGGATGCCCACGGCATTCAGCATCATTTGATTACAGGCGGCCCAGCACCATAAAGGTTGTTTTTGTAATGCATAAAAAGAGCCTGGAGTGGCAATATCCACAGAGTAAGCCTGCATTGTCTGGGCGTTAACAAAAGCTGTGTGCAGCAGGTACAGCATTGCATATACCACAATACGTTTCATAGCGGGATCGGGGATTTAATAATTAACAGGTACACTTATTCCGTAAAATGTATTCGGATAATAGGAGAAGAATTGGATGCTCAGCGTAATAGAAACAGGAGTTAAATGTAAGTCGGCTGATCTTAACTGAAGATCAAGATACATCTTTTTTTGAAATTCAGCAATAATCTTGGAGCAGGCTGCCCGGCCAGCCCCCTTGTTTTCCCGGTGCAGCAAGCCAGTCCGGCCCCGGACCACAGAGCTTAGGCAGCTCCTTACTTTTTCCGCTTAGCTGCAGGTACTACTTTATTGTATGCCAGCGCATGTTGTATCCAGTAATTAAAGTCTGCTGCTGCCTGCATGCCCTCTGCAGCTATCAGCACAAAACCCTTCAAAGGCCTGCCGGTAAAGGCCATTTCATGGCAGCCTTTCCTTTGCAGCGCCGCTGCATATTCTTCTGGCGCTATACGGCACATCAGCTCATCTTTCATGACGCCTACGCACATTTTTCCATCTACCATAAAAGTAAGACCACCCATCATTTTCTTTTCTTCCAGGGCAGGCTGCCCGGCCAGCGCTTTTCTTATACGTATGGCCAGCTGTTCGTTGTAAGGCATAATGCAGGCTGTTATTTAGTGGCGATTGCTTCCCCGGTAAATTTATAAAAAACCGGGCTGCTGTAATAATGATGACGGAATTTCCCCCTTTAATAGTCGCTATTACCCCTCCGGGATAACCTAAAAGAGTTGCATCTTTGCTGCATAACATTTAACCTGTATTAAAATATTGATTACTTAAACCTCAAACCATGGAAAAACAAGTATTCAAAATTGCTGTGAATGCACCCCGCGAAAAAGTATGGAACATACTCTGGGGCGATGCCTCCTACCGCGACTGGACCTCTGTATTCAGTGAGGGTTCCCGCGCAGTAACCGACTGGAAAAAAGGCAGTAAGGTATTGTTCCTGGATCATAAGAATGAAGGCATGGTAGCTTCCATTGCAGAGAACATTCCCAACGAGTACATGTCTATAGAGCACCTGGGCTTTGTAAAAGATGGCGTGGAAGATATGGAAAGCCCGGGCGTAAAGGACTGGGCCGGCGCCCATGAGAACTATACGCTTAAAACGGTGAATGGGCAAACAGAGCTCACCGTTGATATGGACATTACGCAACAATACCTGGACTACTTCCGGGAAACCTTTCCCAAAGCGCTGGACCGTGTAAAAACGCTGGCAGAAAATAATTAGCAGCTATGCGTGATAATACTGCAGCGCCTAAAGATACAGATGAATATATAGCCATGCTGCCCGTGAACTTCAGGGGCACGCTGGAAAAGCTGCGGGCGCTTATCCAATCCCTTGCACCGGAAGCACAGGAAATGATCAGCTACCAGATCCCCTGCTTTAAGTATTATTATATGCTGGTAGGTATTGGGGCCAACAAGCAATACTGCAGCCTGTATGTAATGAGCCCTCCGCTGATTGCCGCCATGAAGGCGGAGCTGAAGGGGGTAAAGGTATCCGGCGCTACTATTCATTTTGAGCCGGATGCTCCCTTACCGGTAGCGCTGATCAAAAAGATCGTGCGGGCGCGTATGCAGGAAAATAAGGAAAAAGCAATGGCTAAAGAGAAGTAAGGTTTATTGCTACAAATAACAAAAGGAACCTGTTTGCCAAATGGCAAACAGGTTTTTTATTTGCCTGCCTGGTAAATTATTTTCCCTTTGGCAAGAGTATATGCTACGTCTGCAAACCTTTTACTGTCCGTTGCAGGATCTGCTTCCAGCACCACAAGGTCAGCATCCATACCTACTGCAACACGGCCGGTTTGTGCGCCCAGTCCGAATTTTTTAGCTGGTGCTGTTGTAAGGGCGGTTAGGATCTGGTCAAAGCTAAAACCTGCCTGTGCCAGAAAGTCAAATTCATCGGTAGTGGAATAATCTGTTACGTAACCTACATCTGTACCAAACAATATTTCACCGCCTGCTTTTACATAAGAGCCGGCCTGCTGTAAGGCAGTAGCTATCAGGTTACCATTATCTAAAGGAAGCCCTATTCTTAACAGCTCCCATTTGAAGAGCTTTAAAGAGGGAATGAGCGCTGTTTTATGCCGCAGTAAATTGTGGATGGTGGCGGTGTCCCAGGGTCTATGATCATCCGGCGCCACATGCGCCAGTACATCCACACCACTTTCAATAGCTATGTCAACGCCGGCATCAGAAGTAGGGTGCGCAAATACCGGCTTGCCCAGCGCATGTGCGGCGCTTACTGCAGCACGGGCTACATCCAGCGGCATAGGTACTACCTCGTGGCCGTTGGGTGAGGCTGCCCATATTTTTATACCATCGGCGCCGGCCTGGATCTGCTTCTGCACATAGGCAGTAGCTTCTGCCGGTGTGCCTATTTCCGGCAGCTTCAGAGGCCTGATATAAACGGGGCTTCCGTTAGGCGGGGTAAAAGGCACGCCCACGCTCATTATGGCCGGCCCGCTCACCTCCCCGGCTGTTATTCTTTTACGCAGCGCTAACAGGTTGGAGAAGTCAAATACAGCCAGGTCAAACACATGGGTGAAACCATAACGGCCAAACATATCACTTAGCTGTTTGCTTAATTGTGCAGCTGGCAGGCTGTCTGCATGAAGCCATTTAGGTTCTATAAAATGCACATGACAGTTCCAGAAACCAGCGGTCAGCACTTTTCCCTTACAGTCTATAACATAGGCTTCTGAAGGTATTTTAACGGTCTTTGAGCTGCCTACTGCAGTGATCTTACCATCCTGCACCAGCACCACACCTGCGGTAATGGGTTTTGCGCCCGGGGAAGGATAGATCTTTGCGCCTGTTAATGCCAGTACCTGGCGGTTTGCTACAGATTGGGCCATGGCAGGCAGATACAGGGCTATTACGATAAGAATGGCGGATAATTTTTTCATTGTAATAGTTTTGAAAGGGCAATTTAAATGTTTTAACAACCCTTACAATATATTACTATGAAAAAATGCTAATAGTGTCCTTCCGGAAATTTATCCGCTACCAGGTTTAGCTGCACCCCATGTTCAAGGTATGCTTTTGCACCGGCCAGCACTATTGTAAAACCTTCTGTACTGTCACGCACAGCTGCCAGCACCTTTGCAGCATCTCCTTTAAAACCTTCATTCACCACGCTTACAAAAGTGCCCTTCCCGGCCAGCGTTTTAAATGTCCAGGTAACCAGGGTAATATCCTCTCCATTACCCCACTCCATAACTATTTCCTTATCAGGTGTAACTGACTTTACAAAAACCGGTACCGTAAGGTTAAACATGCTCCAGGTCCATTCTACTTTTTTACCTGCTTCCAGCGGGCCAGAGCTATGCGTGAACCAGAACTTAGTGATCACTTCCGGGTTCACAAACGCATCAAATACTTCTTTCACCGGTTTGCGAATGAGCATTTCCGCTTTTGCAAAGGGTTTGTTTTCATTTGCTGCCATCTGTTAAAGTTTTTATGGTCTGATAATAAACGGGCTTATAACCGTCCTATTCTGCACAAAATCACCACAAATTCCTTGCCCCGATGCCGGTACTTGAACAGTATGCTCTTCACATGATAATTTATATAGCTTTGCCCTGTATGTTATTTACAAAAGATACTTTTATTGTAACAGGGCTGCTGCTCCTGGTCATTATCATTTGCATCCGCACAAAAAAGCTAACGGTTACGGCTGCACTCACTGCCGGTGTGGTAGGCTTCCTGGTATTTGCAGGTACAGGATATAACGGGCTGTTGCTGCTGGGAACTTTTTTTACGCTGGGTGTGCTGGCTACGACGCACCGGAAAGATGTGAAGGCAGGCCTGCATCCAGAGGGGATTCATCCCCAGGCAAGGAATGCCTGGCAGGTACTGGCCAATGGCGGCACCGCTGCATTAATGGCGGTGATGGCAATTATTCATCCCGCGCATGCTTTCCTGTATCATGTTATGCTGGCGGCCAGCCTGGCAGCTGCTGCTTCAGACACACTATCTTCTGAGCTGGGTATGGTCTATGGCCGCAATCATTACAATATATTAACCTTTAAAAAAGACACCCGCGGGCTGGATGGTGTAGTAAGCCTGGAAGGTACGCTGATAGGCGCTGCAGGCGCATTCATCATTGCCTCCGTATATGCGTTGGGGCTTGGTTTTAACAGGTATTTCCTTTTTATAGGGCTGGCAGGCATACTGGGCAACCTGGCAGATTCTGTGCTGGGCGCTTCTTTGGAGCGCAGGCATTATATCAATAATGATGTAGTGAACTTTCTTAACACCCTGTTTGCGGCCTGCTGTGCGTGGCTGTTTAGTACACTAATGTAGGGATCACTTTGGTACGGTAAGTAAAGATACCTTCCAGTTGTTTGCCCACAAACAGCGCATGGGCCATCGTTCCAAGGAAACCAAAGGGTAAACGGTAGTGCACAATATCCGTCATCTCCACCCCTCCTTCCACTGCTTTAAAATGATGCTGATGGTGCCAGAAAGCGTAGGGCCCAAAACGTTGCTCATCTACAAAATAACGCAGGTGATCCACATGCGTGATCTCCGTCATCCAGTATAGTGGTATGCCTAATATAGGGCGGATGGTGTATTCTATAATAAGGCCGGGATACATGCCTTTGCTGTACCCGCCCTCTTTTACCACAAAGTGCATATCCGGCGGGGTAATGGCCTGCAGGTTAGCCGGCGTGCTGAAAAATTCCCAGGCACGTTCCAGCGTGACGGGTAAGAATTGTTTACGTTGAATTAAATATGTTTTTGCCAAAACGCGCAGGTTTACTGCTAAAATAGGCAATATCCGTTTGTCTCCCCGCCAATATTCATTTCAATGCCAGGAATGCGCCATCAACAATAAACAACTTTACGCCCTGTCCGGAAGAAGTGCGGTGGGAGCTCAGCTCATCAGATACCTGGTACGACATGCCCTTTGTTAGCCGGTAGGTGCTGCCATCTGCCAGCTCCGTGGTCATTTCTCCTTCAATGCAGTAAATGATATGACCTTTTGCGCACCAGTGATCTGCTTTATAATTTTTGGAATACTCTACAATGCGGATGCGCAGATCGCCGTATTGCAGTGTTTTCCAATACGCTTCACCGGTATCGCCGGCATGTTTTGTGGCAGGTATACTTTCCCAGTCAGTGGTTTGGAAGGGAATATTTGCAGGATGCATGGGTTATGTAATTGTTTATTATAACCCGTAATTTATAGGATTTCATAACAAAAGTGAAATGTATAACTTTACCGCTAAATACCTATACCATGAGATCCCTCCTGCTGCTGGCCTTTGCAGGTATGCTGCCTGTATGCGCATTTTCACAGGATACTACTATTCTTTTCATGAATAAATACTGGAACGAGGTACCGGCCGGGCAAGCCACTCATATGCGGCGTGTTATAAGCAAAGGCGCTGACTCTGCCGGGCAGCTGTATGAGATCCAGGAATACACTATCAGCGGGCAGCTGCTGGGACGCATGTTATCCGGTTCCAAAACAAAATTATTGCTCAATGGTTACCGCACCTGGTACAACAATAAACAACAGCCATCCAAAACAGGCGTTTACACTAAAAGTAAACCCAGCGGGCAATGGACTGATTATTACTATAACGGACAAATGAAAATGCAGTACTCCTTTGCGGCAGATGCAGCCGCTGAGCCCTGGCAAACTGAAGGTTATGCCTGAGGGGGAAAAATGTACGGATGGCATTTTTCCTGCCGATCAGGTTTGCCCTTGAAGGTAATTAACCGTATAACCGGTACCGTGATAGTAAGGGGTTTTGATTTCATGATAAGTTGTTATACCTTTCATTGTAAATTTTACTTATATAACCGTATCCTATGCGTTTCCTGAACATCACACTGCTTTTCAGTGCCTTATTATTATTTTCCTGCAGCAAAAAAGATGATGATAAACCCACCGGCGGCGGCGACGACACCATAACCGTGGGTAAAAAAGGCGCTGACTTCAGCACCAACACCACCAATGGCACCTGGTATGGCAACATTACCCTGCTGAAAAGCCACTGGTTCTACACCTGGGGCACTACCCTGCCGTTTGACCAGGCGCCCGGCAACTGCGAGTTTGCCACCATGTTCTGGGGCAAAGGCAATGTAACAGCCGATAATATTGCCTACGTTAAACAAAAGAAAGCAGAAGATAAAGTAAAATACATGCTGGGTTTTAATGAGCCCGACCTGGCAGACCAATCCAACATGAGCGTGGATGATGCGCTGGCATTATGGCCACAGCTGGAAAGTGTTGGTTTACCACTGGGCAGCCCGGCGGTGTCATGGCCTACCGCGCAGTGGTTCACTGATTTTATGACCAAAGCTGCTGCACAGAAACGCCGGGTAGATTTTATTTGCGTACACATGTACGTAGGTACAGACGATGTTCACTTTGTAAAAACACTGCAGGACCTATACGATAAATATCACCTGCCCATCTGGATCACGGAGTTTGCTACCTGTGCCAACGATGCCAAAACCATGCAGGAGAACCCGTATACGCCGGCCATGGTACTGGGTTTTATGCAAAGGCTGTTACCACAGCTGGAAGCATTGCCCTTTGTGCAGCGTTACTCCTGGTTTTCCGGAAACCCCACCAGCAGCCGCTTATGGTCATCTGCACTGGTAGATGCGAGTGGTAAGCTGACTACACTGGGTCAGTGGTATGCGGCCTACAAGCCGAATGATAAAGTGGGGAAATAAGAGAATGTAAAAGTGAATGCAGCGGTCATATCGCTGCATTTACTTTTATATTTAAGATTTTACATTTGCAATTTTACATTTTTCCTCCTGCTGCTGAGTTTTTTCCGCAGCAAATGCCCCTTCCACATCCAAAGCCCGCTTAATATCACTACCGGCAAAAACACCCAGCGTACCGCATTTGCAGCAGGTGGATTGGCTGCTACCGGCCCATAGATATATCCCAGGATGGGGATACTGAGTATAATATGTAACCAGCGGATTATCTTACGTTCTGTGGCTGCTTTCATAAAAACTGTTTGTTACACAAAACTAGCTCTCTACCCTATATCCATTTGGGAGAAGTAGACATGATGGGAAAATGTGCCGATAAGATGTACCTTGCAACATGCTCATTCAAGCCTCCTGTTTGCTCAATTTTACCAGCGAAGCGCCGGTACCAACCACCTTTATGTTGCGCGCCAAAAGCGGTGTTGCACAATTTATAGTGAAAGAAGAAATGCACACCTCCCCTTACCAGACCATGACGGAATTTACGGATACCTACGGCAACCTGTGCCAGCGCATTGTGCTGCCGGTGGGCGACTTCCAGATAAGAAGCACCGTGGTGGCGGATTGCGCTGATCTTATTGATGTAAATTACAGCGCTCTATGGACGCCGGTAGAATTGCTCCCCGACTTTCTTTTGCATTACCTGTTACCCAGCCGTTACTGTGAGTCTGATAAGCTGGCTTCGCTGGCCATGGAGATCACGAAAGACCTTGCGCCGGGTTATGCGCAGGTAGAGGCTATACGCCAATGGATACAAACCAATATCATTTACCAGTATGGTACTACGAACAGCTCTACTTCTGCCTTTGATATTTTAGCTACTAAAACCGGCGTGTGCAGGGACTTTGCACACCTGGGCATAGCCCTTTGCCGGGCATTGGATATCCCGGCAAGAATGGTAACCGGTTATCTGTATGAATTAAAACCCATGGACCTGCATGCCTGGTTTGAAGCCTATCTTAACGGCCGCTGGTATTGTTTTGATGCTACCCAAACCGAACCCAAAGGCAACCGCATCACCATCGCTTACGGGCGTGATGCTGCAGATGTGGCTTTTGCCAGCCATTTTGGACAGGTAACTCTAACCGCTATGGCGGTAACAGTAGAACAACCGCAGCCCGGTACTATTACCCTTTAGGCATTTTACTAAAATCCATGTACACCGGGTTCCAGCGATGGCCATCCGGATCAGTGAATACGCTGCCATAGATCCAGCCCTGCATTTCATGGGGCTGGTGATCTGTTTTGCCACCGGCGGCCAGTACTTTTTGGGCAATCTCGTCTACCTCTTCTTTGTTGTGTACATCAAAGGACAGCAGCACTTCTGTGCCCTGCTGTGTATCTGCTACAGGGCTTTGTGTAAATCCTTTAAAGGCAGGTTCTTCAAAAAGCATGACTACAATATTCTTTTCACCTACCAGCAGGCAGGCTGCATTGGGGCCGCCCCCAAAATTCTCATTGAATGAAAAACCCAGTGCGGAGAAAAATGCTTTTGATCTTTTGATGTCTTTTACGGGCAGGTTAAGCCAGAATTCTTTTGCCATGATCTTGATTTTAGATTTATGAATGCGGATTTACGGATCTTAGATTTGCGATTTTAGATCTTAGATTTGCGAATGTATGTTTTGCAATTGCAGATTTATGATCGCAAAAATTATTTGAAGATACTGGTGGCACACCTGTGGTTTTGTTCATGCGGAGGCCGCCTTTGTTTGTTATTTATTTCTTAGCCAGCAATTCATCCAGCCTGCTGAAACCTTCGCTGATACCGCGCTCCATGCCAGCGGCTACTTTACCATCGCGGTCCAGTACAGAGCGGAAAACAGAGTGCAGTGTTACCCTGGTGCGGTTGCCGGGCAGCGCTTCAAAAATAGCAGCATCCAGGCTTACATAACCTTTACCTAACAGCCCTTCAAACTCAAAGGTCTGGATAGCTCTTTCCGGCGGCAGCACTTCATGAATAACACCGCGGAAGCCGTACTCGTTGCCATTTTGATCAGTGTGCACATAACGGTAGGCGCCGCCGCTCTTGCCTTCAAAATAATCGATCTTCATTTTCATGTTGCGGGGGCCTAACCATTGCACCAGCAGGGTGGGGTTAATAAATGCCTCAAACACCAGTTCCCGTGGAGCATCCAGCTCACGAATGACAAAAAGTTCCTGTTTGCCCGGTTCGGCAATAACTTTCAGCTGTTTTGACTGCGTCATTTTTTATTGGTTTTTTTGTTCTTTTTCATGTTGGTCAGCAGGTTATCGAGCTGCTCAAAACGGTATTCCCAGTTACTGCTGAAGGGCGCCAGCCAGTCGGCTACCGCTGCAAGAGGCTCCAGCTGTGCTTCGCAATAACGTTCCCTCCCCTGTTGTTTAATGATGATCAGCCCACACTCAGTAAGTATCTTAATATGCTGCGAAATAGCCGGCCGGCTTACATCAAAATTGTCTGCAATGGCATTCAGGTTCAGCGACTGGCTGGCAATAAGGCTGATGATGGCCCTGCGTGTAGGATCAGCTATGGCCTGAAAAACATCTCTCCTGGCTTGTACGGTCATAAAATATGTAAGTAATTGCTTACAAATATATACGTAAGCATTTACTTACACAATGATTGGCGAAAATTTTCATTTATTGGATAGTCAGGGTCATTTGCGACTTATGCTCCCCGGCCCTACCTTTGCCAGAGAGTAAATACCTTTACGGCAAAGGCTAAACGGGATTTTAATTATGGGAACGATCAGCATACTGGGTTGCGGATGGTTTGGGCTGCACCTGGCTCAATCATTGATCACAGCGGGTTTTACAGTAAAAGGTTCTACTACCTCCAATGATAAGCTGGCGGTGTTAGCAGAAACCGGCATTATCCCTTTTCTGCTGAACCTTTCCATGCCAATAGTTAAAACGTACTTTTTTAATTGCGAAGTACTGGTAATTGCCGTACCGCCCAAAGCCCGCGCCGGGCAGGCTGGTAATTATGTACCAGCCATGCAGCGCTTAGTGGAAGCCATTACTGTTTATGGCATTAAGCAGGTTATTTTCATCAGCGCTACCAGCGTGTATGGAGATCATAATACGGAGGTAGATGAACATACCGTGCCGGCGCCGGATACCTTATCCGGTGAAGTGCTGGTAACTGCAGAAAACTTATTCCGTAATGCGGAAGCTTTTCAAACTACCATTCTTCGCTTTGCCGGCCTGGTAGGCCCTGGCCGTGATCCCGGACGGTTCTTTGCCGGTAAAACAGATATACCCAATGGGTTAGCGCCGGTGAACCTGCTGCACCAGCTGGATGCTACGGGCATTTGCAGGGCTGTTATTCAGCAGTCGTGTTATGGTTATACCATGAATGCCTGTGCGCCGCATCATCCTACGCGTAATGACTTTTATACAAAGGCAGCGGAAAAGGCCGGGTTAACGCTGCCGCAGTTCCGTTTGGAAAAGCTGCAGTGGAAAATAGTAAACAGCGTGTATATGAAGGCGTTATTGGGTTATGAGTTTGAGGTGGATAATTGGGAATACTTCGCCCTGTAATCCACCGGCGATAACCCTGTTACCTTCTTAAACATATTCCGGAAAGCCTTTCTGTCTGTATACCCCACTGCATACATCACCTCATTTACATTTTTACGGTTCTGTTCCAGCTCCCGTTTGGCAGATTCCATCTTTACTTTTTGGATATATTCAATGGGCACATGCTGTGTAGCCTTTTTAAAACGGCGTATGAAGCTGCGTTTGCTCATAGCAGACTGGCTGGCCAGGAACTCCACCGTAATACGTTCGTCAATATTCTTTTCAATGTATACCTGCGATCTGCGGATCACATCATCCTCATGTTTTTTATATCCTTCAAAAAAGATGAACGGCGACTGGGAATTGCGCTCAATATCTATCTGCAGGATCTTAGCACAGTACAATGCTGCTGCCCGCCCGTTATACTTTTCCACCAGGTATAAGATCAGGTTTAAGGATGATTGCGCACCACCCGCAGTATAAATACCATTTACCTCTGTAATGATCTTATCTGTACGCAAATGCACATCCGGGAACATGGCGGCAAAGGATTGGCCGGCCCGCCAGTGGGTAGAACATTCTTCATTTTTCAGCAGCCCGGTAGCTGCCAGCAGGAAAGCTCCGGTACACATGCTGGCCAGCTCTGTGCCTTGTGCATACCGCTGCACCATCCAATTAATAAGGGTTTGATTTTTTTCCAATGCATAGTGGTCCTGCTCATATAAACCAGGAATGATAATAATATCCGGCTGCAGGGTTTTCAGGTTATGGCGGTCAGGTTGTACCACGAACTGCGCATTCAATAGCGATTGTGAAATGCCGCTGCCAATAAGGGTTAGCTCGTAGAACCGGGATCTGCCTTTCTCTGCCAGGAACTCATTGGCCTTTTCAAATACCTCTATAGCGCCAAATAAGGAGCTGGGTTTTACTTGGCCTTCCGGTAATAAGAAACATACCTTTTTCATGTATTAAAGGTCCATTACAACACTGGCACAAACAACCCCTTAAGTTGTCATCTATGCCCCCGTTTAAGCAAATGCGCCGCAATAGCTTTGCTGTATAAATTCATACAAATGAAAAAGCCAACAGCAAACATACTGGTAACCGGCGCTACGGGTTTAAGCGGCAAACTGGTGATCAAAGAATTTGAAAATCAGGGTATTCCTGTAAGAGCGCTGATCCGCGACCGCGAAAAAGCCAAAGCAATGGAAAGCTACACGCATGTAAGCATTTACGAAGGTGATATGCTGCAGCCTGAAACATTACACGCCGCGCTGGAAGGCGTTGAAAAAGTTTTGATGATCTCCTCCGCCGCCAAAAAAATGATAACTACCCAGCAAAGCTTTACCGATGCCGCTAAAAAAGCAGGCGTAACACATGTAATAAAATATTCCGGCGCTGATTCCGGCATTGGTTTTAACAGCCAGAACTTCATTGCGCAAAAAGAGCATGAAAATGCTGAAGACTACCTGGTGCATTCCGGCCTGCAGTGGACATTGCTACGCCCCAGCCAGTTCATGCAAATGTACTTCCCCGGCGCACCGGCTGGTGTAAATATGGAGCGGGGCGAGCTGGCATTACCCATCAGCCAGGGTAAGTTGTCCCCGGTAGATATTGAGGATGTGGCAAAAGTATGCGTACAGCTGCTTACCCAGGACGGCCATATTAACCGCATCTATGAAATGACCGGCCCGGACGCCCTGAATATGGAGGAAGCATGCGAAATACTGACCCGGGTAACCGGCCGGAAAATGACGCATAACAACCTGTCCTTTGAGGCGTATGAGAACACGCTGACATCACGGGGTCTGCCGGCAATTTCCATCCGCATACTGATGGAAATTGCCCGGGAACGAAGTAAATGTATTGAATCACACATCAAGCTGGATACGCATAAACGTTTTGGTATACGGCCAACCAATTTTGCAGAATTTGTTTATAAGAACATCTCTGCATTCAAATAATTGCTTTATGCAACACATTTTTCAGGTTGGTATTAAAGAGCGGGCCCTTTCCCAAATAGGTAATTACTAGGTTTTGTGCAAAGCGTATAATATCTTTAGTGAAGAGATAAAATCCCCACTTATGCGCTTTGCCTTCCTTTTGCTTAGCTTTTTTGCCTGCTCCATTACCGCCTTTTCCCAGCAAATTAAAAAGATCGATAACAGCACCATATCTGCTGCCGCCTTAACCCAAAAGATCCAGTACCTGATGGATACTGCGCATGTACAGGGTTTGGAGATCAGCGTTTTTAACAGTAACAAGGTGGTGTACAAACGCGCTTTCGGTTACAAACGGATAGATACCAAAGCCCCTTTAACCACGCACTCCAACATATACGGCGCATCACTGAGCAAGGCTGTATTTACCGTGCTGGTGCTAAAGCTGGTGGAAGAGGGCATATTAAACCTGGACAAACCGCTGCAGGATTACCTGCCGCAGCCCATTTATGCTTACGCGCCTAAAACCAAATGGCATGATCATTATGCCGATCTGCGATCAGATAGCCTGTACCGCAAAATAACAGCCCGTATGTGCCTGGACCATACCAGCGGTTTTCCCAACTGGCGCTGGGATATGCCGGACCAAAAGCTGCGGGTAATGTTTGAGCCGGGCACGCATTACAGCTACTCAGGCGAAGGCATGGTGTACTTGCAGGTAGTGCTTGAAAAAATGCTGGGCAAACCGCTGCAAACGCTGGCAGCGGAAAAAATATTTACGCCCCTGGGCATGCAGCACTCCGCCTACCAATGGCTGCCGGCATATGAAGCTGATTATGCGGTAGGGCATAAATCAAACGGGGAGCTGTATGAAAAAGACAAGGATAATGAGCCCCGCTCCCCCAGCACTTTAGAAACCACGCTGGATGATCTTACCCTGTTTATAACAGCAGTGCTGCAGCATAAGCTGATCAGTGCCGCCAGTACCAAACAAATGTTTACCCCGCAAATACGGCTGCGCTCCGCGCACCAGTTTGGCCCAAAGGCCTGGCAGGATACTACCTCCACGGCCAATGATAACATTTCCCTGAGTTACGGGCTGGGTTGGGGCTTACTTAAATCGCCCTACGGCTGGGGTGCCTTTAAAGAAGGCCATGGCGATGGCTTTCAGCACTACTGTATTATTTTCCCGGAAAAACAGGCCGGCATTCTCATTATGACCAACAGCGATAACGGTGAAAGCATTTTTAAAGAGCTGCTGGCCACTGCTATCGGCGACACCTTTACGCCCTGGGAATGGCAGTATTATATTCCCTATAACCTGAAAAAGTAAAACAACGATACATAATAAAAGGTCATAATTTATCAAAACAAATATCTGCTGGCAGCACCGGCATTTGTAAAACGGTATTGTACCTTTAGGCCGTAGCATTATCCTTATCAGCGACTGGCAATAGTTTCCTCAATTCCCCGATCTACGTTAACCATTTAAATGATCTCTTATGCCTTTCCACTTACCCCTGTCACGTACCACGTGCGTATTTGCCTTTTTATGCTTACTGGCTGCCTGTAAGAAAAATGATCACTGGCCGCCTAAACCCGAAGATTGCGGCTGCGATGCAAAAAACTTTATAGCTACTACTGAAGATGACCGCGTGTTGTATTCCAATCGTGGTTACCGCTTTGATAAAACCTATAAAGCGGATGGCAGCATTGACAAATTTTACATGAATGTCTGGGGGCCGGCTTCTCCATTTGATTATATAGCCTATTTCAAAACATCCGGCAGCTGGGCGTTTCTCATAGACAGTACCAGCCAGGATACGGTACTTCGTGTTGAGCTGAACAGCAGGAAGCAGCCGGTACGTTCGTTCCTGAAGGATCCCCTGGGTTTTGTGGGACCCTGGCAATACTATACCTATAATAGTAAAGGTCAGCTGGTAAAAGCTGCAAAAGGTGATGTATACGGCGCCTATTCCGTAAAGTATGACCCATATGGTAATGTGCTTGCCTACATATGGGACATAGATACCAGCTTTTCTCTAACTTTTACCTACGACTATAATACCCCGATCAAAGGTGGCAGCTATTTCGTGAATGATGCCGATATAGCTACACGTGAGATAATGATATTGCAGCTCCTGGGATTATTGCCCAGCTCTCCGCATCATAAAATGCTTACAGCTAAAGGCCTTTCTTACTACCCACCGTTTGACCGCTCCTTTGTTAACCAGCAAATTGATGGGGAAGGTTATGTTACCTCTTACGAAACTTCGCTTTGGTATGGCCAGCAACTGTTGAAATGCACTACCAACTGGCATTGTAAGGGAACGCAACCACCTCAGAAATATTAAATAAGGAAGAAGGCCCGTGGTGCAGGATATTCCACGGGCCTTTTATCAGTTTGCCCGCTCCGTTTCCGCACCGGCTGCATTATCCGCATGTTTGCGCTTACGGGCAAAATCCTCCTTGCCAAAGCGGTAGGTAAATGCAATGCCTATACGCTGCGTATCTGTTTCATTGGTGTGGTATACGCTGGCCTGTTTAATGCTGATCACCCGTTCCTTTGGTATCCAGGTATGAAAAATATCTTCTACTGAAAGGCGGATGCTGCCTTTGTCCTTCAGGATCTTTTTTTGCGCAGCTGCAGCTACCCGGTAACGCGGGTCCACGGTGCGCTGCCCCTGTATATCCCGGCCAAAATAGAAGCCTGATAGCTCAGCGCTCCAGCCCTTTTGAAAGCTGAACTGGTTCATAACATTTAGCCGGCCGGTGCTGGTGCCGTTCCGAAGATTTTCAGTGCCTACGGTTCCCTTTAAGGCCAGTTTTGCCAGCTGCAGGTTGGCGTTCAGGCTCCACCAGGTGGTGGGTTTCAGCTGGGTGTTAACAGACAATAAGATCATATAACCGAAGAACACATTTCCCGGGCGGGTAATAAAAATATTGCCGGCAGCTTCCGTGGTCTGGAAAATAATATCGTTAAAGCGGCCATACTGCAGGCCAATGCCCAGGTTTTGCCTGTGCTGGTACTTTAGCGCATACTGCGTTTGGTACTGTGCACGCAGTAAGGGATTACCGGTGGTATAGGTATAATTATCCTGGTAGAACAGGAAGGGATTCAGCAGCTGGTAATTGGGCCGGCTTACCCGGCGGTTAATACTGGCGGTCACGGTATTGTTACCGGCACTGTCTAACTTATAACTTACAAATACGCTGGGGAACAAATTGGTATAGGTGCGGGTAAAGCTGCTGTCCGGTGTATAAGTATTAGCTACCTGGTGGCCTTGCAGGTGTGTGTTCTCTATACGCAGGCCGGCCTGCACGCCTATACGCCGCCAGCTTTTGCGGGCATTGATGTAGGCGGCATTAATATTTTCCCGGTAAATGAAATGGTTGGAGCGGCGGTCGTCCTCCACAGGATAGCTGCCCTCCAGATCCAGGTATTGGGAATTATTATCGTTGGTAACATAGCTGGATTTCACACCGGCCTCCCACCCTGCCTTGTTCTTCAACGGATGCGTATAATCTGCTTTAAAGGAGTAAATATTAATGCCGGGCAACAGGTTGTAGCCAAACAGACTTTGATCATTGAGGGTACCATCAGGCAGGTAACTATTATTCTGCAAATGCTGTGTGCCAGGTGTTTGATAGCGGATATAATCCAGGTCAGCAGAGAGCTCACGGCCCTCATTATTAAATTTATGCTGGTAGTTGAGGTTAGCGGCCCCGTTCTTTCTACGATCCTGCCCCTGCATAAAACCCTGGCTGGTGGAATCTGTTATGTGGCCGGGGTTCAGGCTGCTGCTCCTGTAGCTCATCCATTCTTTATGCGGGTTCAGATCTCCATAAAACACAAATCCCCAGGTGGTATTTTTATTGACCATATGATCCATACCAACGCGCAGGGAAGTGCTGCGGAAACTGTTCTGCCGCCTGTTCTGCAATAATACGGAATTGGTCAGCTGTGTATCGTCTGTATAAAATTGCCGGTTGTTATCATCGGCACTGTAATAACGTTCATGGTTATAGTTAAAATTGCCAAAGAAGTTGAGCTTTCCCCGTTTGTAGTTAATGTTCAGGTTAGTGTTTTGCCGGTCATAAACACCCTGGCTATACGAAGTGGAGAAGTTGCCGTTTACGCCGTTCTGCCGGTTCTTCTTCAGGCGTATGTTTATCACGGCCCCGCCGGAGGCATCATATTTGGCGGAGGGATTGTCTATAAGCTCTATTTTATCCAGCGAAGCCCCGGGTATGGAACGCAGGTAACTGGACAGATCCTGCGCCGAAAGGTATGTAGAACGGCCATCGATCAGCACCAGTACGCCTTTGCCGTTAAGGCTTATCTGCCCGTTGTTATCCACCAGCACGCCGGGTGTTTTTTCCAGCACTTCCAGCGTATTGCTGGTTGCACTGCTGATCATGGCATCCACATTCACAACAGTTTTATCAATATCCTGCACCAGCAGCGGCTTTTTAGCTGTAACTTCCACGGCTTTTAAATGCACTTTTTTCTGAGTGCTGTCAGTAACCGGCTGTTGTGCATACAGGTTGTGTATGCATAGTATGATGGCTGTAGTAACAAAAATGGTTTTCATTATCTTTAGATTGACAGGGCAAATATTACAGGGATTTACAAGCCATTTAAATAATTGTGCCGTATGCAGCTGTTAGCATGATGGAAAGGCCATTAAACGTGTTGAACTGTTTAGTGGAGCTTACACCCGGTTTCGTCATTAAAAGCCTGCTGTTGAACATTTATATTAGGGGCTGGCGGCTCAGTTGTTCATATTTGCATACGGGCATAAGGTATTATCATGAAACAGGCATTTAACACAGGCAGCGATAGCAGGATAAAATGGGGTGTGTACACCGCGCTTACTATTGTTACCGCCCTGCTGATCTACTCCTCCTTCAAGTCGTATGTAAGGAACCTCACTACCATAGAAGACGAGGAATGGTCTATAGCAGCGGTGGCAGGCATCCTGGGCAGCATTTATGCAGGCCGGTTCATTTCGCAGTTATGGATATCTAAACATCAGCATGTGCCGGTATGGATCCTGATCCTGTTGCCGCTGATAATGATCACCAGCAGTTTTGCCGCTATTTTTTTTGCAGGCAGCCTGCTGCGGCATGGGCATAACGCCCTGTACTGGTTCTTTTTTGGGTTCCCGCTTTTGCTGTTCTGTATCAGTACCGGCATGTTCATTAAGCTGATACGGGTGCGCATCACACAACAACTACAGGAAGCCCGTACGGCTGCCGCCCAAAGCCAAAGTGAGCTGCAGCTGTTACAATCGCAGCTGAGCCCGCACTTTTTGTTTAATACGCTCAATAATATGTATGGCATTTCCATTACCCAGCATGAAAAGATCCCTGCGCTGTTATTAAAGCTGGCCGACCTGCTGCGGTATTCCGTGTACGATGTAAAAGAGCTGTTTGTACCCCTGCAGGATGAGCTGGCGTATATTCACAACTACATTGAATTTGAAAAGATACGTGTTGGCGAGCGGCTGGAGCTTACGCTGGACCTGGCAGATGCAGCGCACATCCATGGAAAAATAGCGCCCATGCTGCTGATCACTTTTATAGAAAATGCCTTTAAACATTCCAAAACCACCGGTAATAAAAAGATCACGGTGGATATACGTTTAAAACAGCAGGGCAATTACATCCTGTTCACCGTTAACAACTCTTATGAAAGCAGGAAGAGTGAGCTGGCTGCCCGCGAAAAACACAGCGGCCTGGGATTGCAGAATGTGCGGCAGCGGCTGGCGCTGTTATACCCCGGAGCGTTTGACCTGCAGATAGCCGACCAGCCACCCTTTTACAGCATAATGCTGCGGTTAAAATTAAAATACGATGCAAAAGATCAATTGCCTGATCATAGATGATGAACCGGTAGCGCGGGATATACTGCAAACCTATTGCGCGCACCTGCCCATGCTGCAGGTAGTAGCAGCTGCCGGTGATGCGCTGGAAGCAAAGGCCCTGCTGCTGCAACATACAGTAGACCTTATTTTTGTAGATATTAACATGCCGGTGCTGGATGGCATTGCTTTTATTAAAACCCTGAAAAAGCCGCCGCAGGTTATTTTCACCACCGCTTATAAAGAGTATGCGCTGGATGCTTTTGACCTTGCTGCCTGTGACTACCTGTTAAAACCATTTTCCCTGGAACGGTTTATTATGGCGGTGGACAAGGCTTTGGAAAGGATGCGCACTCCGGCGCCGGCTGCCCAGGAAACAAACGAGCCTGCCTTCTTTTTCATCAGAACCGACCGGAAGATCTATAGAGTATTATATGAGGAGCTGCTGTACGCAGAAGCCTGCGGTAATTATACCAAAGTGGTGACCACGCAGCATACCCTGCTACCCAACATGCCTTTTTCCAGCTTTGAAGCCCTGCTGCCGGAAACCTTATTCATCCGCGTGCACCGTTCCTTTATTATCAGCAAGGTAAAGATCACGCTTATTGAGGGCAACCGTGTTTTTATTAACGGGGTGGAAATACCCATTGGCAGCGCCTATAAAGATAATTTCATGAAACAGCTGGGCTTATAAAAAAAACGTCCGGGAAAATGGACCACTCATTTTTTCCCGGACGGTTATGTTCACTGGTATATATACTCTCTTAGAACTTATAGGCAATACCGGCGGCAAAGTTCCTGGTGCGCTGCGGGTTCACCGACCAATAACCGGTATAATACTCTTTATTGGTAATGTTATTCAATGCAAAGGTGAACCGGAATTTTTCTGAATTATAGAACAGGCTGGCGTTTACTACCACATAGCCGGGCAGGTAAAAAACACCGGTTTTGCTGTTGTCAATTACTTTTGTCTTGCTGGCATAGTTACCGCCTGCGCCTATACCAAAGTTCTTTAATGCGCCGTTGCTGAACTTATAGGTGCCCCATAAGTTCACCGCATTGGGAGGGCCCTGCCCGCCGGGCGTTCTGCCGGGTTCATTGTAAAAGTCTGCTTCGTTCCCCTTCTTTACTTTAATATCATTGTAGGCATAACCGGCAATGATGTTCAGGCCGGGAAGCGGGTTGGCATTCAAATCTATTTCAAATCCTTTGCTTTCTACTTTTCCGCCCTGCACCACATCGTTAGGATTACCGGGAGCTGGTACCACGCGGTCGCTTACCTTAATATCGTAGGCAGAAACAGTGGCAAATAATTTATCTGCAAACAGGTTTGCTTTTACGCCAAATTCCAGCTGGTTGGCATGTTCCGGCTTAAATGTTTTTATATGCCGGTTTTCGCCATCTTCATCAGATACTGCCTGCGGCGCTACGTTAATGAACGCATTCATGTAGTTGGCAAAAATGGACAGCTTATCCAGCACCGGCTGGTACACGATACCGAATTTGGGTGAGAGCGCAAACTGGTGAAAATCATCTTCGTCTGTAGCAGGATCGCCTTTGGTAGTAAAATAATCTGCACGTAAGCTGGCCATCACCAGTAAACCCGGTGTAAGGTTCAGCACATCAGAAGCATAAGCGCTGTAAGAGCTGTTGGAAACGTTGCTGGAAGTGCCGCCGGTACCTGACAGCAGGTTGTTTACATAATCCTTTGATAAAGGAAAAGGCGTTATGGTGTCGCCGGTAGCCAGGTCAGGCATGAAGGTATTACCCTCCGGCGTTACATAACGGGCAACTGCCCAGCCGCCGCCATTATCAATCACGTTGCGGTTAAAGTAGTCCAGCCCTATCAGCAGGCGGTTACGCAGGCTGCCCAGCTTAAAATCGCCGTTAAAGTTCTGCTGCACATCCGTGGTAGTGATGGTATTATTTTCGTTATGCACATACTGCTCAAAAACGTTATTGCCCGGTTCATCATCCCATATATAAGTATAGATACCGTCTGATTTTACACTGCCGCGGGATACCACGGTTTGTGAAGTCCACTGGCCGGATAATTTATACAGCATTTGCGCCTGCAGGTTGTAGCGCGGGTTTTTAATGGTAAGATCGTTGCTGGTAAAGGATGCCTTATAATTCAGGTTCAGGGCGTTTATGTCCTTAAAATCCAGTGGGGCGTCCCGGTTGTTGTGAAAGAATACCGGGGGTACAGCCCTTTCTTCCTGCAGGATCTCTGTCAGTACCTGGAAGCTAAGCCGGTCGTTCACTTCATATACCAGGGAAGGCGCTATGAAAAAGGATTTTTTAAAACCTGCATCCTGGAAACTGTTCTCTGAATGGTAGGCGGTATTAACCCGTAAGGCTATCTTTTCTTTTTTACTTAAAGGGGTATTGATGTCGGCTGTAACGCGGTTCAATCCAAAGCTGCCCATGTTATAGGCTACTTCCCCGCCCACACCGAAATACGGTTTTTTGGTGATGGTATTGATCATACCCCCATAGCTGTAAAAGCCGCCGCCAAACAGTGTGGCTGAAGGGCCTTTGATCACCTGGATCTCCTCTATATCAGCAGGGTCCAGGTTGCCGCTTACCAAACCGGGTAAACCGTTGGTGAGCAAAGGCTGCGCATCAAAACCCCTCAAGGCAAAATAAGCGGCGCCATCACCACTTCTGCCGGTTGATTCCCAGGTGCGGGTAATCCCGGGTACGTTCCGCAAAGCATCGTCATAATTATTAATGCCCTGCTGTTTCATGATCTCTGCAGATACCGTGTTGTATACCTGCGGATTCTCCAGATTGGTAAGCGGCATTTTAGCCACAATGTTATTCTGCTTATTGCCGTTGCGGCTGGAAATGATCACTTCATGCAGCTCTGCGGCATTTTCATTCAGCACAAGATCCACCTGCAGGGTTTGTCCGGCTGCTACGGTAATGGGTTTTTCCTGGGCCACTGCTGCAATAGCTGTTGCCTTTAAGAGCCAGCTGCCCGGCTTCACATTCTTAATAGTGTACTCCCCTTTTTCATTACTGATAGCACCCCATTTGGTACGGTCTATACGCAGGGTAATGTTAATGGCCGGCTGCCCGTCGGCGGTAGTAACGGTGCCTTTAACAGTGCCATTCTGCGCAAACAATACAGTGGTGGACAGGATAAAAATGTGTAAGAATAGTAGCAGTTTCCCCATGATGGTATATTAATAAGCAGGTAATAGCAATTTTGGAGTGCAAAATTGATGAATTGAAAGGGCTGCCGTTTACGCAATCGGGAAAATTATTTACCGGAAAGGAAAAAATTGTGAACCGGTCTTTTCCTCGAACGTACCGGCGTTCATGCAAAAATGGTTTGTGTAGTTTGCTTTACCTTTATTGCTCATTATAAAACCATCACACATGGCACTATCCGGGGATATACTGGCAATAGACGTAGGCGGGTCACATATTAAAGGCACCATCCTTAACAGCAAAGGCGAATGGCAGATGGACTACAAACGCCTGCCCACACCCAAAGACGCCAAACCGGCGGATGTACTGGAAGTTATTGCGGAGCTGGCAAAAGATATGCCGGACTATGATAAAGTATCCGTAGGTTTTCCCGGTTATGTACGTAACGGTGTGGTATATACGGCGCCTAACCTGGGTAATCCCAACTGGAAAAATATAGACCTGGGCCAGCGGATCAGCAACCTGTTACAGCAACCGGTGCGGCTGGTAAATGATGCAGACCAGCTGGGCCTGGGCGTAGTAAGCGGCAAAGGGTTTGAGCTGGCCGTAACGCTGGGCACCGGTTTTGGAACGGCCCTGCTTATAGACGGTTACCTGCTGCCCCACCTGGAGCTGGCCCACCACCCGGTAACCAAAGAGCATGATTACGATGAATACATTGGCAGCAAAGCCCTGGAAAAAGAAGGTAAAGACAAGTGGAACAAACGCATTGCCAAAGTGCTGGACATCTTAAAGGTGGTATTCAACTACGACCGCCTGTACCTGGGCGGCGGCAATGCAGAAGAGCTGGATATTGAGCTGGACAATAACATTCACCTCTTTACCAATAAAGACGGTATTAAAGGCGGCGCTAAGCTGTGGGAGCTGGAAGATAAGTATCATATCAGCACCAATTATCCGGCTAAAAAGTAAGGTTACTTATATAACATGGTGATCAAAAATTCGGATACCTCAAAGATCCGGTCCAGCGCTACCACGGCTATACCAGCCACCAGTATGGTAATGATCTCCAGCGTTAGCTGTTTAACAATGGCCTTGTCTTCGATGGTTCTCCAGATAATGGGTAAGTTCACAATGGTGCTGGCCAGAGAAGACAGTACAGCCACACTACCTGCCACGGCGGCGGTTATTTTTCCATGATTAGCCATGGTGGCCGCTGCCGCAGTAGTACTGGCGCTGCTTACCAGACCGCCAAAGAAACCGGTTGCTAAAATACCGTAGCTGCCAAAAACCTTTGTGAGCAAGGTGCCCCCTATCTGCACCACAATAAACAGGAAGCCAAAGCTGATCACCTTTTGTATGGCAATGGGGGATTCAAGATGTAGCGATACCGGCTGCTCCTTTCCGGACAGCTCTTTCCGGATATTATCTTTCCAGATCCAAAGCCCTGCTACCACCGACATAGCAATAATGGGCAATGCCGCTGCGGCCAGCGATCTTTCAGAGAACAACAGAATAAGCAGCAGGTTGCGGGCAAACATAGCTTCTGTGGTAAGCAGGCAAAGGGTTTTTATTTTTTTACTTTGCCCGGTTGCCTGTGCCCGTGCGCCTAACTCCGCCACTGTGGCGCTGCTGTTCACCAGGCCGCCAAAAATGGCGCCCAGGTAAAGCCCCCTTGTGCTGAACATTCTTAGCAAAAAGTAGTTCACAAAACCGATCCCTGAAATGGCAATGATGCTTAGCCAGGCATCACTGGGATTAAACAGCTGCCAGGGATCAATATAACGGTCAGGGATAAGCGGGTAGATTACAAAACCTATTAATCCCAATAAGATGGCGCTTCTTATTTCAGAAGGCTGCAGGCCGCCGGCAAAGCGGTTCAGCTCTGTTTTCCAGGCCAGCAGCATGGTCATTATAATAGCGCCGGCAACCGGGGTAAAAATATGCCCCAGCCCTACTAAAACCCCCAGGATATAATTAGCGATCAAAGCAGCGGAGGTGGTGATCTCCGTGGTGCGGTCAATGAGCAGGCTGCGTGCATTGGTGATCAGCACCAGCAGGAAAACGCCTATCAGGCAGGCAATGGAAAAATCTGGCCCTATTACGGTAGCCAGCGTGCCCAGTAAGGCTACTATTGAAAAAGTACGTATCCCCGTTTCTTTATGAGACCACATCCGTTCCATTCCCACCAACATGCCAATACCGATAGAAACGGCCATTTTAACAGCGATGGGTCCTGTGGCATAATGCAAAAATTTTTGATCCATTATTCTGATGCTCCCTGATTTACGTTTGCTTAAAGATAATAAAATGATAATGAATGTATGTAGATGAAACCGGTTATGGAGCTACGGATACCTACTTAAAAAAGTAGAAAATTTAAACAAGCTTAGCAGATGTTATCATTTTTTAGAAATTAACCTCTATTTTAGGCGGGCGCATTGATAAAATGCCCGATCATTAAGTATTAAATAAAGAAAAATGTCCATCATTTCCAGAAGTGTGTTGCAGGCTTTAATATTAACGAAGAACGAAGAACCGAATATTCAACGCGTATTGGACAAACTTACCTGGCTTGAGCGTGTAGTGGTGCTGGATAGTTACAGCACAGATAAAACCATAGAGATCCTGCAATCATACCCGAACGTGGAAATAGTGTACCGGGCTTTTGACAGCTTTGCACAGCAATGTAATTACGGGCTTTCCCTGATCGAATCTGAATGGGTGCTTAGTATGGACGCCGATTATGTGCTGACGGATCAATTCATTGAAGAAACAAAGGCATTTGTATCAGGCGCCGGCAGCGATATAGTAGGTTATGATACCCGGTTTGAGTTCCTGATCTACGGCCGGCAGCTGATCAGCAATAATACTACCCCCAGAACGGTATTGTTCCGTAGAACGCTGGGCAGCTATTTTGATGACGGGCATGCGCACAGGCTCCGCATCAATGGCAGGATAGGCGCTTACAAGGCCCGCATTTTACATGACGACCGCAAACCCTTCAGCAGGTGGCTGAGCAACCAGGACGGATACTCCATTAAAGAATGCCATAAGCTATTGGACCCCACTAACCCGGACCGCAATTCTGTGCTCAATAAAATACGCAGGACCAAGATCTTTGCCCCCCTTTTTGTATTCTTTTATTGCTTGATCATTAAACGGCTAATTTTCAGCGGCTGGGCAGGCTGGTACTATACCTTACAAAGGACTATGGTGGAAATGCTGTTTTCTCTGCGGCTGATGGAGGAACAACATTTTGATGTGAATAGTAAGAAGTAGGATTTTATTTATTGGCTGATATGTCCTCCAGTTTATCCAGCTCACTCGATTATTATACCTCGGAGGTTAGCCTTGCTCCTTTTGCAAGTCCCGTGAAACAGTTACCCATTGCAGCCTTTAGTTTAGCGGCATAAAGGGTGGTGCACTATCGTTGCGACAAGGTTCTTCCCAAGGAGCGTTACAGGCCTTTCAAAAGATAGTTGCCTGATCAAGTTAGAATATTAGTCGTAATGGACTATTAAAGGTCTTAGATGATATAGCAACTTGGGCATCTTCGTTGCGTCGCAATCCGTTCATCGTCCATCTTAGGTAGCAGCAACCTTTTTTGCCGTCAGTGATGATCTTAAGCAACGAATTCCTAAGCTCCAAGGTACTTTTACAATAATTTACAAAGTTTACATTTAAATTTACACTCCTAACCCTTCAAGCTGAAAGGATTAAAGTAGGTTCGCTGTATCAAACTTTAATAGGATATGAAAAATAAAAGAAACCTTTTGCCCTTCCTGATTATTCTGTTAACAGGAGTAATTTATTTTGCCGTACAGACTCAACAAAAAAAAGATACTCATCGGGCTAACTTTTCTGGCGAATGGAAATCCAAAGAGTCGATAAGTATGGGCGGAAATATTGTTTGCTGCTATAACTCGGGGGATCGTATGCTGTCTAAAACAATGAAAATAGCAGAGCAGGCAAATTTTCTAACCATAGAGGTATCAAGCTCGTTTCCTGGCACAGCGCCGGTTACAAGCCAGGAAAAACTGACCTTCGACGGTAAAGCAAGCGAAATTAATCATGGCCGGGAAAGAGGAAAGAAGTCTACCGTAAAGTTGTCAGATGATGGACAAACGATGACTGTGAACTCAATTGTACACCTGATGGTTGCCACTCCTTACCATGTAGATGTTCAGGAACAACTATTTATTTACATAACAGAGGTTTGGAAGTTGAGCAAGGATGGCAAGTCTATTTCCGTTCAGGCCAATGCAAAATCAACCTCATGGGGCGGCGATCGTTCCTGGAAGACCGTATTCGATAAAGTCAGTTAGCATTTAAAAAAATTTTTGTACAAGCCCGACTTATTCGGGCGATCCTTTTGTTATCGGCGAGGCTTGTCCTGGAGATCAGCCTTGATGTCGGAATAGAATGTCATGTAATATAAATTTACACTTTTGTAATAAAGTTGTCTCTATTTCCCAGTATAATTTTTTATTTGGGTTATGGTAATATTGCCATAACCCAAATAGTGATTTATGAGAGACAATTCTCGAACATTTGAATCTGTCACAACCTCTATATTGAAGGTGTTGAAAGAAGACTTTCTTCGAACCAAAGATTTGAGTTTAATAGGTACCGGTGACAAGAAGCTGATATCTTCAATAAGGCTGTTGAAGCACTTCCTGCTTACCGGCGAAATTATTCCTAGAAAAGCACCGGTTATCTTCGGCGGTGAAATAGGACAGATGATGGCACAATATGTATCCTATAGAAAATCGGAACGGCTTTCTCATCATACCATATATAATCAGGAACTACTTCTTTTCCGCTTTTTGGGTAACAGCAGCCTGTAGTGTGCCCTTCCCAATTATGTCCGCAGTGCGTTCACAATTGGGAATGTGCGGTAAAATTGCCGGTACCAGTTAAGCTGACGAAATGAGAAACTACTTCCAAACTCAGGCTGCAGGGCTTCAGATAAAGACCTTATCAAAAAGGAGCCATAATCAGCCCGTTCTTTCCCGGCTTGTTCTTCTTCAAAGATACGCTTCCCGATATTCCCAGTACATCAGCACCCGGGTATTGTCCACTGCACGGATAGCCTGTTCCCGGCTTTGGAGGATCATGTTCTTTATTTCGGCTATCAGAGATCTCTTTACCTTCATAATTTGGGGGATTATTTTAAAAATAAAGGCCCCAATTTTAAAGGAATTATGTGTTATAAACAAACAGCAATTTGATAGTTATAGTATCACCCTTCCCCCAACAATAACCTTTTCCACTATAATCCCTTCATCAAACACCACCACATCCGCATCCATGCCTGCTGCCAGTGCACCTTTCCTATGGCCCAGCTGCATGATCCTCGCCGGCACACGGGTCATCATTTTCACAGCTTCGGCTAAAGGCACCTCTCCCAGGGTGATCATGGTTCTTACCAACCGGTCTGCGGTAGCTACGCTGCCGGCAAAAGCGCTGCGGTCCGGCAATTTGGCCACTCCATCTTCCACAATCACTTTTAACCCATGATCTTTAGCGCCCAGGATGCTCTCCCCTGGCGGCATACCGGCCGCCCGCATGGCATCGGTGATCAGTGCAGTACGGTCAGTGCCTTTTACTTTACAGATCAGCTTTAACAGCGGCGCTGGTAAATGAATGCCATCGGCAATAATCTCTGCATCTATTTCATCTATCAGGTACACGCTTTCAATTACGCCGGCATAACGAAAAGCATTCTTCCGCATTACGCCCGACATACCTGAATAGAAATGTGTAGCCAGGGTATAACCGTTTTCTACTGCTTTCACCACATCATCATACACGGCATTGGTATGCGCAATGGCAGGCAGTATATTGTTGGCCAGCAGGTAACGGCCAAAGGCTAAGGCGCCGGGCAGCTCGGGTGCTGCACTCCAGCGCGCAATGCAACCCTCTGAACAGGTAATGATCTCTTTATATTCTTTTTCGTCGGGGTGTCTTATATAACGGGGATCCTGCGCACCCCGCTGTTCCATATCAAAGTAAGGTCCTTCAATGTGCATGCCTATGAACTGCGCACCCTGCTCATTTTTAGGCGCTGCCTGTTTGTAAATGTCCAGCGTATGCAGCAGGTCCTCTTTTTCAGCGGTAAGCGTGGTAGGCGCCATAGCGGTAGTGCCGTATTTAGCGTGGGTTTGGGCAATGGTCAGGAAAGCTTCTACGTTGCCGTCCATAAAATCAGCGCCGCCACCGCCATGAATGTGTATATCAATAAACCCAGGCGATACATATTTACCTCCGGCATCAATAACAATATCAGCACGGGAGGTGATCTTTTCCTCACTGACCTGCACAATTTTACCGCCTGCTATTAACAGGCTGCCGTTAGGTATAATGCGGTGCGGTGTGATCAACTGTCCGTTTATGATCTTTATGGATGGCTGCATATTATTTCTTTAGCAAATTCCATGTTTTAATACGGTAACCTTTAAACGCGTAAAATACCAGGTACATATAACAGGGCAGTAAAATAATGTACCCTGCCCGTACGGAATACAGATCTGCCAAACGGCCATATATCAATGGCAGTATAGCATTGCCACAAAGCCCCATGATCATTACAGAAGCGCCCAGCTTGGTGTAGCGGCCCAGGTCCTTTAACGCCCAGGGCCAGATGCCCGCCCATACCAGCGAATTGGCCAGGCCCAGTAGCACCACAAACCAGAGCGAAATATCTGCACTATAACCAAAGAGCTGTACAGAGCCCTGCAACAACAGGATACAGCAAGTTAAGACACTGCCCAGTAATGTGCAAAACTGCAATGCATGCAGCTGGCTTACCCACCTGGGAATAACGATGATGCCGATCACATAACCGGTAATGGTAGCAAACAGCGTGAACGACGGAAATACTTTGGCCTGCTGTAAAGACAAACCCATAGAATCCGCATAACCAATAATGGTATCCACCGCAATCACCTGCGTACCTACATGCAAAAAGATGGCAACAGCGCCCAGGATCAGATGCGGGAACTGCAGGATACTTTTTTTACCGGCATTTGCTACGGCCAGCTCCTCATTTTCCGCCTCCGTATTAATTTCAGGCAATGCGGAATAACGCACAGTTAGCCCTAACAGGAACAGCACAATAGTAATAATAGCGTAAGGTGGTATTACACGCCTTATCAGCGCATCCAGGAAAGCGGCCCTTGCATCATCCGCCATGCCGGACAGCTGCGCAAACAGGGCGCTATCATCGGCCTTTAACACTACGGCGCCTAATACCAGCGGCGCAATAATGCCTGCGCCTTTGTTAAAGATGCCCATAATGCTGATGCGCTGGGCCGCCCTTTCCGGTTTGCCTAAAATGGTTACATAGGGATTGGCCGCTGTTTGCAATACAGCCAGCCCCAGACCAATAGTGAACAAACCGGTGAGGAAAAGCGGGTAAGCACGATAAAGCGCTGCGGGTATAAACAGCAAAGCGCCTAAAGCCATTACCCAGAAACCAGCCATGATGCCCCTTTTAAAGCCCAAACGCCGGATGAGGTAAGCCGATGGTACCGACATTACCAGGTAGGCAATATAAAAGGCAAATGTTACCAGGTAGGATTCAAAATGGGTTAACTCGCAGGCTATACGAAAATAAGGGATGAGGATCGCATTCACCCAGGATACAAACCCGAACACGAAAAATAACATGCCAATGATCACCAGGGAAATGGCTACTTCCCTTTTCCGTAATGTGCCTGCGTGTGTATTACCCATACTGTTTATTTAATGCCTTCTTTGGTTAATAATGATGCGGATGTTTCATCCAGGAAGAATGTACAATCCGGGTGCTGCTGCAGAATGCTGGCCGGGAACAGGTTGCTTACAGGCTTCTCCAGGCTGTCCCTTACGGCGGCGGCTTTGCGTTTATCCGGTACGGAGCAGATGATATGTTTGGATAACATGATCTGTTTAATGGACATGCTGATGGCCTGCTTCGGTACCTCTTCCAGCTGCTCAAACCAGCCTTCGTTCATTTGCTGCCTGCGGCAGGGCTCATCCAGGTTTACTACCAGGTAAGGTTTAGTGGTAGTGAAATCTGCCGGGGGATCATTAAATGCCAGGTGGCCATTTTCCCCGATGCCTACCAGCGCAATGTCTATGGGATACTGCTTTATCAGCTTGGCCAGGCGTTCGCATTCCTGTTCAGGATCTGCGTTACCATCCACCAGCACTGCTTCTTTCAAAGGGGCTACCTTATCCAGGAAACGCTCCTTTAAATATTTACGGAAGCTGGCGGCATGGGTTTCCGGCAGTCCAATATATTCATCCAGGTGGAACATGGTTACCTTACCCCAGTCTATGCCCGGTTGGGAAATAAGCTCCTTCAGGGTTTCAAACTGGCTGGCGCCGGTGGCCAGGATCACGTTGGCGCTGCCTTTTACAGATAGAGTTCCCCGTAACAGGGCCGCTGCTTTTTTACCGGCTGCAATGCCCAGCGCAGCTGCATTTTGTTCAATTGATATGTTCATTAATATAAGATTTCAAATGAAAGGGTTAATGATCTATTTAACGCCGGTGAGGTTGCCATGTGTTATAGACATTTCCACCGGTTTGTTCTGTTTCCAGGAGCCACGTGTAAAGTCAGGCACATCCAGGCTTTTGGAGCGGCCGGCCACTGATTTTTCACTCAATGGGCCAATAACGCTCCATGCTGCGGCATCATACACATCATGGTCCATGGGCAGCCCGTTACGCAGGCAGTCTATCCAGCGCCAATCCATTAAAAAATCCATACCACCATGGCCGCCCACTTTTTTAGCCATTTCACCGAGCTGTTTTACAATGGGCAGTGTGTACTGCTCTTCCAGCTTCTTTATGGCATCGTCCTCCAGCCATCCTTCATGGCTGGTAGCAATTCTGCCGGCCAGCGGATACTTTTGTGCAGCTGCCCTGGTGCCTGTAATAGCGTGTATGCGTGAGTAGGGATGCGGTGATGATACATCATGCTGCACCAGGATGGTTTTGCCATTGATGGTACGGATGGTGGAGATATTCATGTTACCGCGGAATTGACTGTTGGCAAACTGCTGAAAGTCCGGGTCTTTGGCGGCGGCTTCTTTTGCCAGCGGGGCCAGTGTAAAATCGTTACTGCTTACAGATACCAGGTAATCCATACGGTCGCCGCGGTTAATGTTCATTACCTGGCATACCGGGCCCAGGCCATGCGTGGGATACAGGTTACCATTACGGTGTGCATTTTCACGCAAACGCCAGTAATCATACCGTGCATTCTTATTAAAAAAGCTGTTGGCAATATCATGTATGTACGCACCTTCCCCGTGCACAATTTCCCCGAAAAAGCCCTGCCGCGCCATGTTCAGCGTTAGCAGCTCAAAGAAATCGTAACAGCAGTTCTCCAGGAAAATGCAGTGCTTTTTATTTTTTTCAGATGTTTCTACCAGCTGCCAGCATTCTTCCACAGTTTTGGCAGCCGGTACTTCTACGGCTACATGTTTACCATGGTTCATGGCATAAACGGCAATAGGCGTATGCAGCTCCCAGGGAGTGGCTATGTATACCACATCTATATCAGGACTTTCACATAATTGTTTCCAGGCGTCTTTTTTACCGGCATACAATACGGGGTTATGCCCGGAGCCTTTCAGCTTTTCTTTAGCGGCTTCGGCCTGCGGTGTTCTGATATCACACAGGCCGTTAATGGAAACCCCATCAATATAATTAATGCGCGGCACGGCAGCGCTGCCCCGGTTACCCAGACCAACAAAACCAATGCGCACGGTATCCAGCTTAGGGGCTGCATAACCACACATATTAAAATGCGGCGCGCCTGTTAGCGGCTGGTACTGGCTTACCACGTTACCGGCCATACTGGTTAAAGGATTACCAGCCATAATACCGGTTCCCAGTAAACCGGTAAGCTTCAAAAAATCCCTGCGGTTATTTCCCATACATTCATAATTTATTATTGTACAAATACGGTTTTGGCGGAGGTATGATAAAGCCGCTGCTGTTCTTTAAAGACTTGCTGATAGTTACCGGCAGCTGTCCGCCCCGACATGGTCACCGGTTGTATAAATACAGTTTCCTTACCTGATAAAGCTGCGGCCAGCGCCACATTTCCCCAGCTGATAATACCAGGTACGTGAATGGCCATATTAAAAAAGTCAATGCCTTCCCGTTCATCAAACACATAACTTACCGGGCATTGGCGCAGGGTTATTGTATCCGCCCCACTGCTGATGGCATTGTAAAAAAGCGCGGCAAGGCCCAGCTCTTTTTCCGCATCAATGGAAAAGGCAACGGGGTTACGGGCAGTTTTAATGTAGTTAGTAATTACCTGCAGCTGCCCTACCCATTGGGCCATTACACTATTGCCTAACCACATGGCAGAGCGGGCCAGTGTATGAAAATGTGGTAAACGCCCGTCTGTTTTGTCTGCGCTGGTAGACGCACATTCGCCAATGCCCCACAGGTCGGCCAGTATAATGTTTGCACCCTGGTACTGTTGTAAAAGCGCGGCGGGTATGCTGTCCTTCCCCTTTGATGAAAGAAGCAGTACATACTTTTGTGACCCGGCAGCAGGCAATATTGATAATGGTATCAGCTGGCCTTCTGTCGTTTCCAGTGTTACCCTTTCCCATTGCTGCTGCGGGGCATAGGTATGCGCTTCCTTCATCCCGGGGCCGTCAATCAACCCTAAAACCGTCTTTAATGTTCTTCTTTTTTCAGCGGTATCTGTTACTGCCGGCTTTAGCTTATTTCCCTGTTGTTTGCAATAAGCTGCAATGCCCATTACCAGTGGGTTACGCCGGCCATCCGGGAATACCTGCAGCTGTTGTGCGGGTAATAAAGTAAAGGGCATTTCCGTAACAGGCGCACCGTTCCCTTTACCTTTCAGCTGCTGGTCCATCCAGCCTAACAGGGCGCTGCGCATTTCCGGCCAGTAACCGTGCGTAGTATCAAACAATTGATAAGCCACCGCATTGGGTGTATGATACAGATCGTAAATGCTGCGTACATTCTCATAGCTGCGCAGCATTTCTGCCGGTTTAAACGTAGCGCTGGCATCTTTCAGGGCGCTGCATATTTTCAATGCGCGGGGCGCTACCAGGCCCAGCACGCCTGCTTCTTCCGTGAAGGTGAACCCACCGGGCAGCAGCTCGCATACGCAGTTAGAGTTCATGATGTAAGATTCAAAGGTGCCTACGCTCACTACCGGCATGGCTGCTTTTATACGTGTATCCATGGCCGATAGCCACATGGTTTGGTTACCACCGCCGCTGGCTCCTGTAGCGCCTATCTTAGTGGTATCCACATACGGCAAGGAACATAACAGGTCTACCCCGCGTATATTATCTGCTACCTGGCTGCCCAGCAATGTTTCGCCAATGTTCAGCAAAGCTGCGCCCAGGTTAGCACCATGATATTCCGCTACGCCATGCTCCGTAGTGCGCTCACCGGATCCCCAGGCATCTATATTCAAACATACATAACCATGCAGGGCCAGCGTGTGTGCGCAGGACTGCACCATTTCCCCGGCCTTACCATCCGGCCAGTGGCCGTGCATATTGATCACTGCCGGAAAAGGCCCTTTACCATCCGGCACGTACAGATTAGCCGTAGCATACACGCCCGGCCTGGTCTGGAACCAGATGTAACGCACGGAATAACCTTTTAGCTGGCGCCGGCCGGTTTCCTTTATGTGCAGCGGCAGCTGGTGATTAATGTAAATGTTACCATGCTGCTGAATATCAGCCGTGAGCGTCCCCCGCTGTTTTTCCCACGCTGCCAGGTTACCGGGCAGGGGAAACAGGCGGTTCTGCAACGCTGCACGGGCCTTCAGCTCCGCCGCAACCAGGTCAGAAGGCGCCTTTGTTTGTGCAAAAGCGCCCAACATTGATAATAAACAAACTATCACTATCAGGAATACACGCATGTTCATATAAAGTTTTAATTCACATCCCACCATAAACGGGTAACAGCATTATCCGGCCCGTTCAGCATATCCTGCGCTTTCTTCAGCTCTACGCCGTTGGTAGCTGCATCTACAGATGAATAAGGCAGGCGGTTTATAAATGTGCCCACCGGCAGGTCCGCATTATCAGATTGCAGCAGCGGGTACATTACCGGGTAACCACTGCGGCGGAACTCGGCCCAGGCCTCTACCCCATCCGGGAAAAGACATAACCATTTCTGTGTACCTATCTGCGCACGCTGTACCGCCGTGCCGGCGGCCCATTTAACCGGTGTGGCGGCTACTGCGGGCGAATTAGCCTCATCGCCCGGCGCTACCGGCACAGCCGCTGATTGAATATAATTATTAATAGCAGTAGCATCTGTAATACCCCATTCTTCCATGCTTACGGTTATTCCTTTTTCATACAGCTCCTGTGCGGTACCGCCCATGTTCCAGCCATTCAGCGCACCTTCTGCCCGCAGGAAATACGCTTCTGCCGCATGCAGCACCGGCTGCGTAACCGTGGAATTGGCCACCCAGGCGCCGGCAGCGGGGTTCCAGGTAACCCAGCGGGGACCTACATTTGACGTTTGTGCGGGCCTGTTACCCGGCAGGTTAATGGCGGTTGCAGAGGAGCCGTTGCGCAAGCCTTTGAACTGACCGGTAGCCACTGCCGGCTGAAAATACACCGGCAAACGCGGGTCTGCATAACCTTTCAGGTATGAGGCCATGGTGGAGCTCATACTAAATTCAGTATTCGCGGCATTAAATGCCAGGCCATTGGCATCATCCCCATTCAGGGAGCGATTAATATAAGCGGATTCACTGCTAACAGTCATCACCCCGGAAGTAACGGCAGCTTCTGCCTGTTGCCTGGCAATATCCGGCGCCACATTAGAGATGCGTAAGGCTAAGCGCAGGCGCAGCGTGTTGGCAAAGGCGATCCATTTTTTGGTATCACCACCGTACATAATATCGTAGCTGCTGAAAACATTTGCACCATTCAGTGTTTTAAGGTTGGTAACCGCAGAATCCAGGCGTTTGAACATGTCTTCATAGATCTTATCCTGCGGATCATAGGGAATGGCTGTGCTGCTTTCCCCTGCATGGAAGTAAGGCACCGGGCCGTAATAGTCAGTAAGGCGGTGAAACACGTACACATACATGATATTGGCCAGCGCATACTCACCGGAAGTGGGCCGTGTATTCTCAAAAATAGTTTGCAGCTGCGGCAGTGTAAGCACATACGTTACAATACCGGGGCGGGAGAGCCAGGTATCATTCAGCGCATACCGGTCAGTAGTAAAGCTGGTAGTGGTAAGCGCATAGTATTGTGCATACAGGTCCGGCATAAGAATAGAGATGGTCTGGTAATAAGAGCGCTGTATAGTAGCCGCAGATTGCGCTCTTGAAAACATGAATGGCAGCTCCGTAGGCCCGGCCTCCGTGATCTTGGCCGGGTTAGTATTAATATCACTAAAATCCTTTGTACAGGCTGTAAAAGATACCGCGAATGCTATTAACAGGAAGAAAATATTTTGCTTGTTCATAAGATCGCTTTAAGAGAATTTAGAATGACACACCCACATTTAATCCATAGCTGCGGGTACCAGGCAACAGACCGCTTTCAATACCCTGGTAATTACTGCTGCCAATAGCTACCTCCGGATCAACCGGTATGCTGCGTTTGCCAATGCCCGGTATATCCATCAGGGACTTTCCTTTATACAGGAAGAACAGGTTTCTGCCGGTGAGCGACACCCTGACCCGTTTTACCAGTGTCTGATCAAAGTTCCAGTCGTATGAAAGCGATAGCTCGCGCAAGCGGAAGTTGGTGGTGCTGTAAGCAAAGAAACCTGCATAACCTGTACGGCCGCCCTGTGATACAGATGACCATAGCTGTTCTGCACTCACGGTTTTGGCATTGGGCGTGCCATCTGCCATTACACCGGGTAATATCAAGCCGCCTTCACGGTACTGCGTAGTGTAATCAGCAATCCCAAAATAAGCCATCATCGCATCCGTACCGGATACCAGTATACCGCCCACACGGCCATCCAGCAGGAAGGATAGTATGAATTTCTTATACTGCAGCTGGTTGTTCCAGCCAAGGGTGTAATCCGGGTTAAAATTGCCGATCTTCTGTAAGGGGCTGATCACCGGCAAGCCGTTCGCATTTATAAGGTGCTGTCCTGTTTTTGCATCTGTTGCCCAGCTATAATCATAAATATCGCCGTAGGAGCCGCCTGGTTTTATAAGCAGGCTGCCTAAACCGGTAGCGGTGGAGAGGCTGGCCTGGGTAACAGACGAGCTCAAAGAGATCACTTTATTGCGGTTCAGCGCAAAGTTCACACTGGTGTTCCAGCTAAGGTCTTTGGTTTGCAGCGGTATGGCAGACAGCATAGCTTCTATACCCTTGTTCTGGATATTACCGGCATTCACATACTGCTGGTTATACCCGGAGGCCTGTGGCAGGCCCAGGAAAATAAGCTGGTTAAAGGTATTGCTTTTATAAAAAGTAGCGTCCAGCCCTATGCGGCCATCCAGGAACTTCCATTCCAGGCCTGCTTCCCAGGAACGTGTTTTTTCCGGTTTCAGGTTATTAATGTATTGCGTTACATCGCGCGATACAAAACCATTCCCCGCGCCGGGGCTGTACGTATAGGTTTGCACCAGCAGGTACGGATCAGCATCGTTACCTACCTGCGTAAAGGAGCCGCGCAGCTTTGCAAAGCTGATCCAGGCGGGCATTTGCACCATATCAGACAGGATAAGGGAAAGGCCGGCGGACGGATAAAAATAGCTGTGCGGGGATGGCAAGGTAGATGACCAGTCGTTACGTGCGCTTACATCAGCATACAACCATTTGCGGAAGCTCAGCTGCGCATTGGCATATACAGATTGGATCTCCTTATCTGCCACAATGCTGGAAAAAGAAGGCGTTGTGGCAAAGTTCAGGTTAAAGTGATTTGGAATGCTTAGGCCATTGGCAAAGGATTGTGAGTTATAACCCTTTGAGCGCAGCACAGAGGCGCCCAGGTTATAGCTGATACCAATGTCTGAGCTAACATTATTGGAGCCGGATAACAGCACATCCATATTACGCTCCCAGTGGTTCACAAAGGCTTCCTGGTAGCGGCCACCGGCATTAGTAGTAATGGGTAAGGTGCCGGCGAAAAAGCTGCCGGTTATTTTATCGTCATAGCGGTCAAGGCTATACCGGCCCTGTAAGCTCAGCCAGTCCGTGAACTGATATTTGGCGGAGCCTACCAGCATTACACGGTTACGCTGCTCGCTTACATTGGTGCGGTACACATCCCAGTAAGGATTCTGGAAAATGGAGGAGTTGGTCCAGTAAAAAGGTACCGGCTGCCCGTTGCTGCTGTTATAGTTCTCAAAATGTTTTAAGGAATCGCCCGGCATATCCCGTGGCATGATCAGCGCTTCGTTGGTAACACCATTATCCCCTAACCTGGGCTTGTTGCGGATCTCCTGGTTTACGTAGGTGAGCTTTACATCCGTGGTTAGTTTGGGAATGATCTCCGTATTCAGGCGAAGGTTCAGCGTGTTACGGGTTAGCCCGTTCTCCGGCACAATACCATTGTTGTTGTTATAGGTGTAAGAAGCATAACCGCGCATTTTATCCGTACCGCCGGATACATTTACAGAATGATCTGTAGTGATACCTGTGCGGTAAAAATCGCGCAGGTTGCCGGCATAGGTAGTGGCAGCTGCGCCATAACTCTGGCCGGCCTGTGCGCCAAACACCCCGCCGTTACCACGGCCATATTTATTCTGCAGGTCCATCAGCAAGTAAGGCTGATCTGCTGTAACACCGCCGCTATAGTTTACCGCCAGCCTGCCTTTTGCACCACTTTTGGTGGTGATGATCAGGGCGCCGTTAGCTGCACGGTTGCCGTATAAAGCGGCGGCTGCAGGGCCTTTCAGCACTGTAATGGATTCTACATCTTCCGGGTTTACGCTGGCAGCACCATCACTGCCGGAGTAACCACTGCTTATACTTTTTTGCTGGGTAGCTACTGTATTGGCGGAACCGCTGCCTCCCTGTTCTGTGGTCATGGTATTATCAATAGGCACACCATCAACTACTATCAGCGCGTTATTATTGCCGCTAATGGAGCGGTTACCGCGTAATACGATCCTGGCAGCGCCGCCGGGGCCTGATGCTACAGGCGTAACTACCGCCCCCGCTATTTTTCCGCTTAAACCGCCCACGATATTAGCACCGGGATTTTTAACGCCGTTGATGGCTGCTGCATCCAGCTGCTGGGTAGCATAACCTAATGACCTGGTTTGGCGTTTAATGCCCAGGGCCGTAACCACTACAGCATCCAGCTGGCCTTCGCTGCCTGCTAATACTATATTTTTATTTCCGCTTCCGCTCACCGGCAGCATCCTGGCTGTAAAACCAATGAAGGTGAATACGAGGGTATCTTTTGTATCTGCTTCAATAACATAAGCTCCGTTTTCATTAGTGGTGGTTCCTTTATTGGTTCCTTTTACCAACACGGTTACGCCTGTAAGCGGCGTTTTCTTTTGATCTGTTACTACACCGGTTACTTTTTGCAATGCCTGTGCCAGGGCACTTTTCCCCGGAAGTATCGCAAACAGCAAACCTATGCCCAATGCAAGTAAATGATGCATTTTACATCTCATGGTATATAGTATTTTGGTTGATAATTGTATTGTCCGTTTAAAAGTAATATAAAACCTATAGCCTTCACCGGTAGTGCCGGTATATATTAGCGATAACGTTATCGAGAACGCTCTCGTTTAATAACAGGGCTTATTACAGACAGCAAATGCGCTGCAGTTCTACTTTCTGACAGTAGATTCCCGCACGATCAAGGTGCTGGGTAATACCACTTCTTCCGGTGGAAAACGTTTTTTGGTGATGTGCTTCAGCAGCAGCTCACAGCTGATCTTACCAATTTCAAAAGCCGGCTCTGCTACGGTGGTTAACGAAGGTGAGATGAGTGCGGAAGCGGGATCGTTGGTAAAACCGATCACGCCTATTTCCTTACCAATTTTAATGTTGTGCTGTTTAAGGGCTAACATGGCGCCAATGGCTTTACGGTCGTTCACACCGAAAATAGCATCGGGCCTTTTTTTATGGGTTAATAATATTTGTGTGTCTGCTTCACCACATTCCTGCGAAAAACCGGAGTGGATAATGAACTGCTCATTTAGCGGCAGGTGGTGTTTTTCCAGCGCATCCTGGTAACCTTTTAATCTTTTCTCCGTCATGGCAATACCGCGCGGGCCGGCCAGGTGCGCTATCCGTGTATAACCTTGCTGAATAAGGTGCTCCGTAGCCATAAAGGCGCCGTTATAATCATCCTGCATTACTTTAGAGGTATCCATGGTAGGTGATACACGGTCAAAGAACACGACATGAATACCCTTGTCTGTGATCTCACTAAAATGTTTAAAAGAAGAAGCGCAGGAGGATACCAGGAAACCCGCGAAACTGGAAATGTTCAGGTTGTGCGTAATGTCTATTTCCCGCTCTTCGGCATCATTGGTAATAAACAGCATAATATTGTATCCCTTGCTGTACGCCACTTCCTGTATGCCCGTAATAACAGTAGAAAAATAATAGTTAGTTACAAAAGGCAGAATAATTCCAATGTTATTGGTCTTCCCTTTTGCTAAGCCGGTGGCGTTCACATTCGGTTTATAATCCAGCGCTTTGGCCATCTGCAGCACCTTTTCACGCGTTTCTTTATTAACATCATAGGTATCGCGCAAAGCCCTGGACACCGTGGCTACAGAAATATTCAGGTTACGCGCAATATCCTTTATAGTGATCATACTGGCCATAAGCGTAGTTACAGGTGTGTATAATAGTTGTGATAAGCGCTGCCGCAGCAGGCTTTTGCATTCCCCCTTCCTTTATAATTATGCCGGCTGGATATACCGGACCTGAGTGTGCTTCTAATATAACAGGTATTTCATTCATCCGCATAAAAAATTACGTAAACGTTCTCGACAGTAGCGGTTTTATAGAACACCATTGTAATTGAGCCGCCTGGAAGCTATTACCAATAGCGATGGCGAATTCACGTTCCCGGATATGAAACCCGGCAAATATTACCTGCAGGCCGTGCTGAACTGGAGCTCCGGTGCCTATTACGACCGGTACACTGGTTCCGGCTACAATAGCTATGGTGGCGGTACTGATTACTACCAGCGTGAGTATTATAAAAGTATGTAGAAGTGGAGAAGGATGGAGAGGTAGTGCATGTGAAGCTCAAATAGCAGTACACTTCTTTAGCGATAATAAGTAATGATCATACAATCATTACTTATTTTTTTGCTCATACAGCTTTGGCCCTTTAATACCTTTCTTTTCATACATTTCCTTATTCATCAGGAAATGGCTTTCACTCATCATGTTCAGATAGTTTTCCAACGGCTCCAGCCCTGCTGCTTTCCGCCTTTCGTTCACTGATGCCGGATCTTCCAGCGGTTTAGGAATAGCCTGGCAGCTATCTGTATTATAAGTGACCTGTGTACCGTACACCTGTTTACCACCGGTATTCAGCCGTACACGGTCTGTTAAGTAAGCCAGGTCTTTAGAGGATGCTTTTTTATCAGCCACCTGTTGCTCCATAGCCTTAATTACCTGTTGCTGAAATGCAGGCCATTTATCCAGGTGTTGTACCAATAACCAGAAATGATGCGCCCCTTCCTCCCCTACCATATCACTACCCGGATAACCATAACTATCCAGCATTTTTTCCAGCCTTTTATGATGGGAAGTAAATACACTGTCTTTAAAATGCTGCCACACCGGGGAATCAAAGGTTAGCCCTTTCGGCGGCAAGCCTGCTGCCTGCTGGTCAATAACCACCATTTTTGCCAGGGTATCTGCAAGGGCAGGATTGGTTTGCGCTATTGTAAGGCTATTTAATAATATGCAGCAGAAGAACAATGGGATTATTTTCATATGTAGCAGTGATGAAGTATAAATATAATCTTTTCCGGTTGCTGTTTACACCACTACCCTTCCCGGTTGTTCCACTCTTTCCGGCTCTCCGGCCGCCAGCCTTGCCTGCTGCGCTGCCAGCAGCTCATGCGGGTAACCTAAAGCAATTGCGCTTACTTCATCCAGCTGGTTGATCTGTTCAGCAGTAAGCTGTACATGTACTGCGCCCAGGTTATCTTCCAGCTGCGCTGCTGTGCGCGGGCCAATTACCGGGATAACTCCTTTAGCTGCGGCCCATGCAATAGCCACCTGCCCTGCATTAGCACCGGTTGCTGTTGCTATTTCAAACAGCTGATCAAGAATGGTATCATGCCGTACATCCGGTGTTTTACCGGTAAAGTGTGTAACACGGCCTGTTTCCCCCTTCCGGTACTTACCGGTAAGCACACCGCCGCCCAGCGGGGAGTAGCCTAAAACGCCCAGGCCAAAACCATGGGCCATGGGTAATAGCTCCCGTTCCGCGGCACGGCTAATAAGACTGTATTCCAGCTGTACGCAGGTAAGCGGTGCCCAGTTTCGTAGGTCAGCCAGCGTTGCTGCGGTAGCAATACGCCATGCAGGAAAGTTGGAAAAGCCTCCATAAATGATCTTGCCGGCACGGGTCAGGTCTTCAAAGCCACGCATGATCTCTTCCGCAGGCGTAATATTATCTGCAGCATGCGCCAGGTAAAGGTCTATACGGTCTGTACGCAGGCGTTTGAGGCTTCCTTCCACGGCCTGTACCATAGCTTTGCGACTGTTGCCCAGCATGGCTATGGTGGAGGAACGGGAATGGGCAAACGTATATTTGGTAACCAGCACCAGCTCATTACGCCGGCCGGTTATATATTCACCAATCAGCTGCTCTGACCCGCCGCCCTGGTACTGGTCGGATGTGTCTATGAGATTCCCGCCAGCCATTAAGTAAGTGTCCAGCATCTCACGCACGGTAGCCGGTTCCGCGCCATATCCCGCGCTGTTGCCGAACATAGCGCCGCCAAGGGCTATGCCGCTCACTCTTAATCCTGTTCCTCTTCCGAATAATCTATATCGCATCGTTTATTTTTTATACAAAATTCTGCCTGGAAACCCTGGTAAACAAGTACGGATAAATGATTCAATAGCCATAAATTTATTCCCATGGCCGGCGTGGCGGATATGTTATCTTTGGTACATGTATAAAAGAAAAAATCCCATAAAGCTGGATTGCAGTGTGTACCTGGCCCGGGAGGTGCTGTACGGCAAATGGAAAGTGGGGCTTATTCATTACATAGGTCAGGGTATTAAACGGCCGGGCGCATTACAGCGCAGATTACCGGGCTCTAACCGGAAAGTACTGGCGGTGCAGCTGAATGAGCTGTTTGCAGCGGGCCTTATTTCCCGGAAAGTTTATTCAGAGCTGCCGCCCAAAGTTGAATATACTTTAACCGAATTTGGAGCAACCCTGCTGCCGGTTATAAAAGTAATGGGCGAATGGGGAGACCGCTACCGGGAGCGGCTGCAAGAGGTATTAGCGGAGAAATAAAATAAGCAGTTTGTTAATGGGGGCTTAGCGTGTAAAAAAACATTCCTGTGAATATCTTCCCTTTCGATTTGATAATCATTGATTTATAAATATCATGTCCATATCCGGATTGTTAAGCGCCTTGCTTAGCTAATATTTTTAGCATATTATTGCTAAAAATATTGGTGAAACATGATGACGATAGGAAAAGCGGCAGCGGATCACTCTACTCCACACATTCATACGATCAATAAATAAGATCTTCCGCCATGTCCGCCACTAAAAAAGAGATCATTAGTCAATTGCAAAAAGAGCTGTTGCTTTTGCAGGGGTTTAAACCAACACTAAATGCAGCTGTTCACGCAGGCCTTGAGCCCGTGGAGGCGGCATTTCCCAACGCGGTTTTTCCTACAGGTGCCGTTCATGAATTTTTAAGCGAGGCTGCAGAACAGGCAGCAGCTACAGGCGGATTTATTGCCGGACTCTTAGCGCCCCTGATGCAGCAGGGCCGTGTTTGTATATGGATCAGTGCTGCACGCACCCTTTTTCCGCCTGCATTGGCAGCATTTGGCGTAACACCTGATCAGATCATTTTTGTAGATCTGCAACGCGAACGGGATGTGTTATGGGCCATGGAAGAAGCGTTGAAATGTGAAGGGCTGGCAGCTGTGGTTGGCGAAATGAGGGACATTAGCTTCACCGCATCCAGGCGGCTGCAGCTGGCGGTAGAACAAAGCAGGGTAACCGGTTTTATACTACGCCACCAGCCACGCGATCTGAATGCAAATGCCTGTGTGGCCCGGTGGAGGGTTACGCCGCTGCACAGCGAACCCGGTGACAATATGCCCGGCATTGGTTTTCCCCGCTGGCGTATAACACTTTTAAAAGTGCGCAACGGTAAACCCGGTGAATGGCCGCTGGAATGGGCACAGGGCCGGTTTAACGTGATCACTGAAAATATTGCATTACAACCGCCCGCGGATGTACGAAAAATAGGATAATATGCCCAAACGTTTTGTAGCCATATGGTTCCGTCATTTAATAACAGACTGGCTGATCATCCGCAAGCCTGAATTGCTGCATCAGCCTTTTATACTGGCGGCGCCTGATCACGGGCGCATGATGATAACAGCAGCCAGCGCTGCTGCGCAGGCACAGGGCATTTTTGTTGGAATGGTGCTGGCAGATGCCAGGGCCATTGTTCCTGCGCTACAGGTATTTAACGACAAACCCGGTTTAGCGGAGCAATTATTGAAAGCGCTTTGCAAATGGTGTATACGTTATACCCCTGTTGCCGCTACAGACCTGCCCGATGGTTTGATACTGGATGCCAGCGGCTGCGCGCACTTGTGGGGAGGAGAACAACCTTACCTACAGGAGATCATTACCCGCTTAAAAGCTTTTGGTTATCATGTACGTGTAGCCATTGCAGATACCATTGGTACTGCATGGGCCGTAGCGCGGTATGGAAGGGTTACCTGCATCATTAAAAGCGGAGAACAGGCCACTGCCCTGCTACCCTTACCCCCCGCTGCCTTGCGCCTGGAACCTGACCTGCTGGAACGTTTACAAAAGCTGGGCCTGTACCAGGTCTGCAGTTTTATAAATATGCCGCGTTCCGCGCTGCGCAGGCGTTTTGGCCAGGCGCTGCTTGGCCGTATGGATCAGGCCCTGGGCCGGGAAGAGGAAGTTATTGATCCGCTGTTACCCATTCCTCCCTACCAGGAACGGCTGCCCTGCCTGGAACCTATACTAACGGCAACGGGTATTGAAATTGCACTGCAACGATTGCTGGAAACACTTTGCAGCCGCCTGCAGCAAAAAGGCAAGGGACTGCGTACCGCCGTTCTTAAAGCATACCGGGTGGATGGTAAGATAGAACAGGTGGAAATTGGCACTAACCGCGCATCACACAATACCCGTCATCTTTTCAAACTATTTGAAAATAAGATACCTACTATTGAACCGGCCTTAGGCATAGAGCTTTTTATACTGGAAGCGCCCCATGTGGAAGACGTTTCTCCCCAGCAGGAAACATTGTGGACCGGCGGTTGCGGCCTGGAAAGCATTACGCTGGCGCAGCTGACAGACCGGCTGGCCGGTAAAACAGGCGCGCATTCCATTCGCCGTTATTTGCCGGTACAGCATTACTGGCCGGAGCGCTCTATTACCCCCACCGCTTCTATGCTGGAAAAACCAGCTACACCCTGGCGCACGGACCATCCCCGCCCCATGCAGCTGTTACGGGAACCAGAGCCGGTAGAGGTTAGCGCCCCCATACCTGACTATCCGCCTATGTTGTTTACTTACAAAGGCAAGCTGCACTACATAAAAAAGGCAGACGGTCCTGAACGTATTGAACGCGAATGGTGGCTGGAGGAAGGGCCGCACCGGGATTATTATGCTGTGGAAGACCAGGACGGCCGCCGTTACTGGCTTTTCAGGTCGGGGCATTATGATGTGAATAAACCGCATTGCTGGTACATCCATGGCTTTTTTGCGTAAGAAAATGAAATGATGTATGTACACTGAATTACAGGTCACCACCAATTTTAGTTTCCTGCGGGGCGCCTCTCATCCCGAAGAGCTGGTAGAACAGGCGTTTGCCTATGGTTATAAAAAGATCGCCATTACAGACCGTAACACACTTGCGGGTATTGTACGCGCGCATGTAGCTGCTCAGGGAAAGGATATACAGCTCATCCCTGCCTGCCGTCTTGACCTGGTGGATGGCCCCAGCCTGCTGGCTTATCCTACCAATAAAGAAGCCTATAGCCGGCTTTCTGCTTTGTTAACGGAAGGTAACCTGAGAACGGAGAAAGGCAAATGCGAGCTGTTTAAAACCGATGTATATAAACATGCCAAAGGCATAAAGTTCATTGTTATACCACCTGATTCATTAACCGCAAATTTCAGCTTTGAACCAGCCTTCCGGCAGGCACTGAATGCATACCGGGAAGCGTTTGGCGATGAGCTGTACCTGGCCGCATCCCGCTCCTACCAGGGCGATGATACCAAAAAACTGTACCGGCTTTCAGAACTCTCCGGACAATTACAAATACCACTGGTAGCCACCAACGATGTGCATTACCATCAAACTGCGCGCCGCCAGCTGCAGGATGTGCTAACCTGCATCCGTGAAAAATGTACTATTCATAACGCCGGCTTCCGGCTGCATCCCAATGCAGAACGGTACCTGAAACCCATTGATGAAATGCAGCGGCTGTTCCGGCAATACCCCGATGCCATCCACCGCACGCAGGAAATTGCAGCCGCCTGCCAGTTCTCACTGGATATGCTGCAATATGTATACCCGGAAGAGCTGACCAGCAATGGCCGCACCCCGCAGCAGGAACTTACTGTTCTTGCCTGGGAGGGCGCCCGGCAGCGGTTTGGCGGCAACATCCCGGAAAAGGTAAGCAAGGCCATTGATTATGAGCTTACGTTCATTGAGGGGAAAAATTATGCTCCCTACTTTTTAACCGTGTATGATATTGTACGTTACGCAAGGGAACAGGATATTTTATGCCAGGGACGCGGGTCGGCCGCCAATTCCACTGTTTGTTACTGCCTGGGCATTACTTCTGTTGACCCCTCAAAGTTTGATCTGCTGTTTGAGCGTTTTATTTCATCTGCACGTAATGAGCCGCCTGATATTGATGTGGAGTTTGAGCATGAGCGACGGGAGGAAGTGATGCAATACATTTACAAAAAGTATGGCCGCGACCGGGCAGCCATTGTAGCAACGGTAACACAGCAACGGCAAAAAGGCGCTATCCGCGATGTAGGAAAAGCAATGGGGTTATCTGTAGATACCATCAACCGGCTTTCAAGCTCCATCTGGGATTTTACGGAGGGATGGTTTGAGGAGCATCGCCTTACAGAACAGGGATTGAATGCCAATGATCCGATGCTGCGGAAAGTGTTACAGCTTACCGGACAGCTCATGGGTTTTCCACGGCAGCTGGGCCAGCATACCGGGGGGTTTGTAATTACGCAGGATAAACTTTCTGATCTGTGCCCTATATTAAATGCGCGTATGGAAGACCGTACCTGTATTGAATGGAATAAGGACGACATTGATGCCCTGGGCTTTCTGAAGATAGATGTATTGGCACTGGGTATGCTCACCTGCATCCGTAAAGGTTTTGATCTGTTGAAGGAGCATTACGGGAAGCCCTATACGCTGGCTACTATTCCCCAGGATGATCCTGCCGTTTATGAAATGATCTGCCGTGCAGATACCATTGGCGTTTTCCAGATAGAGAGCCGTGCGCAGCAAGCCATGTTACCCCGGCTGAGGCCTGACTGCTTTTATGACCTGGTAATAGAAGTAGCCATTGTGCGGCCAGGGCCTATCCAGGGCGATATGGTGCATCCTTACTTACGCCGGCGTAACGGTTTAGAACCTGTTGAATATCCTTCTGAAGCATTAAAAAATATCCTTCAACGCACCTTAGGCGTGCCCCTGTTCCAGGAACAAGCCATGCAAATTGCTATTGATGCCGCAGGTTTTACACCCGCTGAAGCAGATGAGCTTCGCCGCAGCATGGCCACTTTTAAGCTGCCTGGCATGGTGAGCAAGTTCAGGGAAAAGCTGGTTAGCGGCATGGTTAAAAACAAGTATACCGAAGAATTTGCCCATCGCATTTTCAAACAGCTGGAAGGGTTTGGCAGTTATGGATTTCCTGAAAGCCATGCTGTAAGTTTTGCCCTGCTGGTATATGTATCTTCCTGGATCAAATGTTTTTATCCGGATGTTTTTGCCTGCGCCTTGCTCAACAGCATGCCCATGGGGTTTTATCAGCCGGCCCAGATCGTGATCGATGCAAAGAACCACGGCGTGGAGGTGCGGCCGGTAGATGTGAACCATTCCATGTGGGATAATACGATCGAAAAAAGGTCAGATCCGCCCCATGCGCTCCGCCTGGGCTTTCGCCAGGTAAAAGGGATGCGGGAGGATGATGTGCAGGCACTTATTGCGGGGCGCACTACTCACTATACTACTATTCCTGCATTACGTGATGCCGGTGTGCAGCAATCTACCCTGGAAAAACTGGCAGATGCAGATGCCTTCAGATCATTGGGCCTTGACCGGCGCCGGGCCTTATGGGAAGTAACAGCCCTGCACGACCGGCCTATTGCGCTGTTTGCCGGCACACCGTCAGAAAGCGCTGCTGAAACGCAGATCACGTTGCCGGAGATGTCTGCATCTGAACATGTAATACAGGATTATGCGGCTATGTCATTATCGTTAAAAGCACATCCCGTAAGTTTTGTACGGGAAAAGCTGCAGCAGCTGCATATTGTGACGGCACAGGCACTGAACACCCTTACTGATGGTATGCCGGTAAAAGTAGCCGGCCTTGTGCTGGTGCGGCAAAGACCCGGTACTGCCAGCGGTATTTGTTTTATTACCATTGAGGATGAAACGGGGTGCGCTAACCTGGTAGTGTTTCAAAAGCTGTTTGATAAGTACCGAAAAGAGATCCTGCAATCCCGCCTTTTGATGGTGGAAGGTACCTTGCAGCGTGAGGGAGAGGTGATCCACGTGATCGTAAAACATTGTTATAACTTAACGGAGCTGCTGCGGGAGCTAAGCAGCGCATTGCCGGAAGAACCGCCGGGCCATGCGGATGAACGGAGGCCGTTTCCCGCTTCAGCGGAGCAGAACAAGGTGGATGGAGCAAAGGTTTTTTATGGAGGCAGGAATTTTAAGTAGTAAACTTTTTTTCCACACCTCTTGTTTCAAATAAAAATATAACTATTTTTGCACCCTCTTTATAACAAAAAGAGCTGATTCCGTAGCTCAGTTGGTAGAGCAATACACTTTTAATGTATGGGTCCTGGGTTCGAGTCCCAGCGGGATCACAGAAGGCATTCTAAAGAATGCCTTTTTTCGTTTATACATGCCGCTGTAGCGGTTTTGCGAAAAATTGTATTTCAAAGAAAGTCTATCAGTAGCTATCGATTCGGTTACCTATCCGGTTACCTTGCAAAATCTGCAATTTTAGGTAACCGAATGATGGATGGCAGTTTGAAAAAATTTGGACCAACTCAAAAGTATTTCAAAGTATTTCATTCTTAACCATCTTAAAAACGATAGCTATGAGTAAGCAGGACCTTTCTATTCTATTCTGGATAAAAAGAAGTATAGCCCGGAAAGCCAAAGATGGCAAAGCCCCTATTTCCGCTCGTGTTACAATTGACGGCCTGCGTACGGAAATTTCATTAAGCCGGAAGATTCTACCCGAAGAATGGGATGAGGAAAATAAGATTGTGATCAGTACCACCCCAGAGGCAAAAATCAGGGGATGTTACTGCCGCCAGACCTCAATGATCTGACAAAACACTGCGCTGAGAGCATATTGCGTAAATGCCGCGTATATTTGTTGTATTGATGCAAATCGGTAGTTGGAGGTTTCGTAAGTACAAGAGTTGTGCCGCATACATACAAATCCCTCTTCAAGACATTTATTTATGATGTCAAATTAGATGTAGCAAATGAAGCGACTTTATTATTTAGATAATCTTATGATATTCTTATCTGTTCTGGTTGTACTCCATCATGTTAGTATTGGTTATGGGTCACTGGGCGGCTGGTGCTATGTTACATCTGAAAAACTAACTGGCACAATTCGAATTTTCCTTTCGGCCTTAACTGGACTTGAGGCATCATTTTCTATGAGCCTATTCTTTTTCATTTCCGCTTTTTTAACAATTCCTTCATTAGAGAAAAAAGGGGTATCCAAATTTATAAAAGTAAGATTAATTCGCCTAGTGGTACCGTTGTTATTTGTAATGATTATTCTTGCCCCAAGTATTTTATATTATATTGAAATCCATAATAGGACAACTCAATTGTCATGGTTTAGTTATGTATTACAACAAAACGCTAAACCGTATACTTCTCATGCGTGGTTTATTTTGGTGTTGATATCTTTTGAGTTAGTATATATTTGCTATTGGAAATTTATAAAACCTCATTTTTCTATTTCAAAATGTCTATCAAATAATATCCCTACACATGTAAATATATTGATGATTATTCTTCTATGCAGTGGTCTTACAATCATAGTGCGACAATTTTTTCCACTTGGACAGAATTTTATTGGCATAGAGTTTTCCAATATCACTCCTTACATTTTCATGTATGCAATCGGATTATTAGTATACAGAAAGCATTGGCTTGATGATCTTTCCAGAAAAGTGGCAATAACATGGTTTCCCATCTCACTTATTGCAGCCACTTACTTTTGCGTTATTATTTATCTTCTTTCAAAGTATCCGCCTATAGTTAATAAATTTGTTTCGGGCATTACCTGGGAATCAGTTTCTCTTTCATTTGCCCAAACCTTTTTGTGTATTGGTTTCTCTGGTTTTTTCCTTCATCTATTTAAGAAAAAACTCAACTTTACAAATTTTATATTATCAATACTAAGAGAAAATAGATACGGGGTTTATATTTTCCATTCCGCTGTTGTAGTTGGTGTTACTATTATGCTGGTATCTTTAACGCTTAAGCCAACTATTAAATATATTATTGCCTGCATTTTAAGTATTGTATTTTCCTACATGCTTGTTGCGCTAATTCGTAAAATTCCTTTAGTAAAGCGAGTTATTTGACTGAATGAAGCAAGGTACGACGGTTTGGCAATAGTGGGGCAGACAGTTGAAAATTCAACATTAGTAATTCTATTTGGCTTTTTTGCAACGGTTGGACTGACTCCCGATAGCTATCGGGATCAAATGCCACACCATCGCCGTAAACTGTAAGCAAGTGGTTTAGAATACCAGAGAGGAGATTAACTGTAATTAAGGAAAAAGCAAACAGTCGCCAATAAACTCTGATATAATTTAACTATCCTTAGACAAGAGCAAGGATGTCAGTTCCTGGCATATTGCTTCGTGTTAGCATTGAGCTGGGAGAGCGCTTGAAGCGCAGATGGTACACTGAATTAGTTAATATTATAAGCTAAATTTCACCCTTAATATGAACAATCACCCCACTATAGATCAAACATTTGCCCATTTAAACCTTTTAAAGGAAGTGACAAACACTAGGGAATGAGAAACGTAATATTAAACAACGGCATAGAAATACCCATTTTAGGTTTGGGAGTTTATCAAATTCCAGACCATGAGGAATGTAAAAAAACGGTATTAGATGTTATTGAAGCTGGCTGCTATATTTTTTTCCGGCGAAGAACCAACCCGCTAAGTATTATGCCAGCTAAACTTAACATTATAGCCAAAATTGCGCCGGCTTTCCCACTTCCAGACCCGAATACAGCGCCTGCTGTTGTGACGAAATGCACTATACTAAAAACAATTGCAAGCAAGCCCAGTATCAAGGCGGTTTTTGTTCCTGCTATTGAAGAACGTCTTTTAGCACGGATGGCAAAGACTATGCTCAATATACCCAAAAGCAATTCTGCCAACCCGATAGCCCGTGCAGGAGTGATGCCTCTTACATAACCACCTTCGTTAAAAAGGGCAGACTTTTTTGTTTCAGTAGTTGATACTTTATTTGCAGATTCATCTGTTTGCGAAAATGTTTTTACGGTTGCAAATAAACAACAGGATATGATTAAACTTACAGATAAAACAAATGAGATGATTTTTCCCATATCAAAAAGGATTTATACAAAATTATTCTTCCTGCCCAAGATAAAATTGTAAAAAAACGACATGATGTTATCGGAACTCCACCGTACCCCTACCCGCCGCTGCAAGCATCTCCTTCTTAAAGTATTCTTTTGGACTAATACCTGAAAATTTTTGAAAATCGTGAATGAAGTGCGATTGGTCATAATAGCCACACTCTATACCTATTTCAGTTAAAGATTGATGTTGAAAATCTTTGTTGAGAACAGAATTAAACCTCGTAATCCGCAAAAATGATTTCGGGCTGAAGCCCGACAATTCTTTGAACCGCCGTTCAAATTGTCGTAGTGATAGGAAATTGGTATCGGCTAAAGCCTGTACTGAACTCATATGATAAGAGTCTACAACCGATGCGATAGCGGAAGAAATAGCGGTGTGTTCGGTTTTCACATTTTTCAGTCGTTTTTTCAGAAAGTCAGACACAAGTTTCGCTCTCTGAGGATTATTTGAGGCCAACATCATTTTATCTTCAAGCATCTCCCCATCTTTTCCCAATACTGAGCTCATGGTTGCATAATGATTGGAAAGTTCGTTTGCCGGCAAGTGAAATAATTGAAGGAATGCGTGAGGGTATAAGTAAACACCAAATATCCCAAAGTACTCATTATTCAAGGTCACCCGGCTAAAGGTTTTTGTCTGTCCGAAGATGCCGGAAGTAAGTATAGTTTCTTTCCTATGCTCAATGCCATACTTGAAATGTCCTTTGTAACAAAAGATAAATTCGGGACAAGGATAGGCAAAAGCATGATGAACGTATGGCAGATTGCCCTCTACAAACCAGTAGAACCGGACATATCCGGTAAGATGTGGAGGCGGTTGTATGATACCATAGTTCATTTGTATATTTTAGTCAACGTATCATAAAATTACGTAAATAATAAATGAATGTTCCGGGTTTTATACCATAGGGTTCACAGAAGCTGCTTTATACTACTTTTTTTTGCATTGAATGTAACGATCGAATAATTGAAAAATAAAACTGTTTATGGATAGCATAAAAATATGCCTGCCCGTTATGAAGGGAGTATCACAATTTTCCTTATTTTTCGCGTGGAATTTCACTTTTCTTCAATTTCAGCGTATGATGGATATTGTATTACAGTAATTACCCAGGTAATTACATCTTCAGCTGATAATTCTATTCATGTCTTCTGCGCCTTCGGCAGCGGGAGTATCTTTTATTTTTTTTAATTCTATCAGTAATGCACAAATACAAATATAGTATCTGGAGGGAGGAGCCTTCTGATATCGGGGCTATTGATCAGGTAACGAAGGCTGCATTTGCCTCAGCAGCATATAGCAGTGGAACAGAATCATTCATCATAAAAGCCCTGCGCGCAAATGGTCAGCTGACCGTTTCTCTGGTGGCAGAGGAGGAAGGAGTATTGATAGGACATATTGCTATATCGCCTGTAACCATTTCTTCAGGAAGTGAAGGCTGGTTTGGACTGGGGCCTGTATCGGTGATGCCTTCCAAACAGGGATCTGGCGTGGGTTCCGGCCTGACCAGGGCCGCCATTGATGCATTGCGGAAGCTGCATGCAGCCGGATGTGTGGTGCTGGGCGAACCTTCTTATTATGGCCGGTTCGGATTCAGGAGTGATGCCCGTTTGCAGTACCTGCATGCTCCTGCTGAGTATTTCCAGGTACAGTCATTTACAGGAGAGATACCAGAGGGGACTGTGGAATACCATAATAGCTTCAACGTCACCAGTTGAAATTAATCAGTGGTAACCAGAAGAGGCTGTCTCACAATATGAAGTGAGCAGCCTCTTTTTCTTTGTGGTCGAAAAAGGTTCGGGTTTCGTTCGATAGCTCCTCAGGATTTTCTTTAAGTACGTAAGCCACGGCGGCTGTTGTCCATAAGTGCTGCCTTCCGCGAACCGGACACCGGTTGCATTAACTGGACCCCTAAGTATTTTGAAATTGGCCTACCAAACCAGCCAGGATAAGCTCTAATTTTACACCAGGTTAATAAGATTAGTTGAAAACAATATTGTACTGCAACAACACTTCCTCAAGTGGGTGTTTGCGGATGACCAAAAAAAGAGGTATAATATGAAAGCAATAGTAGTAACAGACCAGGCTGCAGGAAAGGCTGGAATGCAGCTTGTGGAACGGCCCGAGCCGCAAGCAGCGATAAATGACGTTATCGTTGAGGTTCATGCATCGGCAATAACAGGAGATGAGCTGTCGTGGCCCGCGACCTGGACAGATCGCGCCGGCAGGGACAGGACGCCATCGATTCCTGGTCATGAGCTGGCGGGCATTGTCACCGCCATTGGCTATGGAACGACGGGCCTATCCATAGGACAGCGCGTGTTCGGCCTCACAGACTGGTACCGCGATGGCGCGCTGGCGGAGTAAGTAGCCGTTGAGGCACGCAACCTTGCGCCACTGCCGGCCGATGTTAGCTTCATGGATGGCGCAGCCCTCGTGATGTCTGGTCTGACTGCATGGCAAGGGCTGTTTGAGCATGGCCGCCTCCGCGCGGGGCAGACAGTTCTCGTACACGGCGCCGCCGGCATTGTGGGTTCAATGGCAACCCAGCTTGCACGTGCTGCCGGTGCTTATGTCATCGGTACAGGCCGCGCAGACGGCCGCAAGACGGCGCTCGATTTCGGTGCACACGAGTACATTGATCTTGAAAACGAAAAGTTGCAAGACGCCGCCGGTGTCGATTTGGTGTTCGATATCTTCGGTGGGGATATTACCAACCAATCCGCAGGACTGATCAGGTCTGGAGGAATGCTGGTGACCATCGCAGGTCCGACTGAAGCACGACCTGTCAACGGATCAACAATCGACTTTGTTGTCGTTGCAGATCCAAACCAGTTGAATGAGATTGTGCAGCGGCTGCGCGAGGGACGTCTGCGGACCTACATCGGCAAAACATCTTCGCTCAACGACGCCGTTGCTACCTTCAATTCGGCCGACCGGGTCCGCGGAAAAACGATCATCCGCGTTCGCCCTTAAAAGTCAAAACGCCGAAGGGGTACGCCACGCGCCGATTATCGTTATCATTTCCTTTGAACGAGTTAAGAAACGATGGAGTATGTACACTCAGTTTGGGTTAATCATACTCCATTTTTCCTTATTGGTTGTGCAAATGGCGTCTTCTCCCACCGTCCATTCGCTGCCGTGATGCTGTACTGATGGTACTTTTCTTTCAGAGAACGGCGGATGAGTTCATTAAAATTATTTTCACTCACTACTTTCAGTTTAGTGTATCAGATCTGCTTTTACAAAGAATATTTTCCCGTTATTGAATGTAAAATCAAACGCCCCTCCTATCTTTCCCTCCGGAAATTCTCCTGTAAATACAACCTCCAGACGGGCATGCGGATCATCCTGAATGATTAACCAATTCAGTTTGCGTTTTATATCCTATGAAGTAGCTATCAAAATAATCCTTAATGCCTTCGTGTCCTGTAAATTTTCTTCCAACAGAAGGATCATCCAATATCGCCTCAGGCCACTACTCCCCCTTTTTCAATCGTCGTCATTCGTATGATGGCAAACCACTTCTCTGACAACTGTCATTCCGTTTATTGACAGCCATCATTCCATAAGCCGTCAACCATTTGTTCTTTTACATACACTTTAAAGCAAAGAAACATCACCATTATTCACTTATTAATACATGATCCATGTTGCCTAAAACAATGAAAGCCGCAGTTATTCATGCCTTTGGTGCACCGTTACAAATAGAGCAGGTACCGGTAAAAGAACCCGGCGAAAACGAGATCCTGGTACGTGTTGTAACCTGCGGCGTTTGCCATACAGACCTGCATGCCTGTCAGGGCGACTGGCCGGTAAAGCCCAAGCTCCCCCTGATACCGGGTCATGAAGCTATTGGATATGTGGAAGCACTGGGCCGTAGTGTTAAGAATGTAAAAGAGGGTGACATTGTGGGCGTGCCCTGGTTATATAGCGCCTGCGGATGCTGTGATTACTGCATTACCGGCTGGGAGACACTTTGTGAAGGTCAGCAGAACGGTGGATATAGCGTGGACGGCGGTTATGCAGAATACGTGGTAGCTGATGCACGTTATGTAGCACACTTTCCTGCCGGCATTAACTTCCTGGAGATAGCGCCGATTGTTTGCGCCGGCGTAACCGTATATAAAGGATTGAAAGAAACAGATACCAAACCAGGAGAATGGGTGGCAATATCCGGCATTGGCGGGCTTGGGCACCTCGCGGTGCAATATGCCAAAGCAATGGGGCTTCATGTAGCCGCAATAGACATATCGGACGACAAGCTTGCCTTGGCTAAAAAACTGGGCGCCGATATCACCGTTAATGCAAGAGAGGGAGAACCCGGCATTAAGCTGAAGAAAGAAACCGGCGGAATGCATGGCGTGCTGGTTACAGCCGTATCGCCGATTGCTTTTAAACAGGGCATTTCCGCGCTGCGCAGAAAAGGTACTATTTCCCTGAACGGCCTGCCACCGGGCAGCTTTGACCTTCCCATTTTTGAAACTGTATTAAACCGCTATACCGTAAGGGGTTCTATTGTTGGCACCCGTAAAGATATGCAGGAAGCCATTTCCTTTGCCGTAGAAGGCAAAGTAAAAGCAACTGTACACGCCGCAAAGCTGGAAGACATTAATACCATTTTTGATGAAATGAAAAAGGGTGAGATTGAAGGCCGCACGGTGCTTCAGATCTCAAACCCGTAAAAAATTGTGGAGATCGCATATAATCCACAATAATAGTTCCTAAATGTAATCTGACACAGCTGCCGCTTTTCAGCGGCGGCTTTTTTATGCTCAAAAGCAAACTATAACGTTTACGAATATATGATATTATTAATGGATTGATCATGTTATCAGCATCTTGAAAGAAATACCAATATTAGCTGGTTTTGCGGCAGTCTATACAGGCGTTCCAAAATCGGTTCTAAGAAAGGATTGCTTTGATCTGTGTTTTTTACATTATTTTCCCTGTAAATACCTCCCCATGCGCCTGTTCCTCCTTTTGTTGTTTGTTCATGGTCCTTTATCTGCAGCGGTGTTACATACGGGTTATGGGCAGCGTTACGCGGATATTGCGGCGGCGGCAACCGAGGCACGCCCCGGGGATACAATCCTGCTCTACAACGGCTCCTACTCCGGAAATCAAGATCTGCAGCACCTGAAAGGCAGTCCCGGTAAATGGATCTACATCATTGCAAAAAAGCGCAGTGCAGTGGTGTATGAAGGCGGAAACTTTGCATGGCATGGCAGCGATGTTGCTTACCTTCATATTGAAGGGATTGTGTTTACAAAGCAAACAGGCAATGGCCTCAATTTCGATGATGGCAGCTCCTACTCCACTCCTGCGCACCATATTGTACTGCAGCATTGCACCTTCCGCGATATGGCGGCCAACGGCAACAATGACCTGTTGAAACTGTCCGGTGTGGATGATCTCATCGTTCAGCAATGTACCTTTCTGAATGGCGCTGCAGGCGGCAGTGGTATCGATATGGTGGGTTGCCACAGAAGTATTATCCGGCAATGCCATTTTGAGAACATGGGTGCAAATGCCATACAAATGAAAGGCGGCAGCAGCGATATTCTTATTGAAGCATGCAGGTTTCAAAATGCCGGCGGCAGGGCTATTAATCTTGGTGGCAGCACGGGCACAGCGTTCTTCAGGCCTGCTGATGCAAATTACGAAGCAACAGATCTAAAAGTGCAAAGTTGTGTGTTCACAGGATCCGGAGTGCCGGTGGCATTTGCAGGCTGCACACGATCCTCCGTGGTAAATAACACCATCTGCAAACCCGCACGCTGGGTCATTCGCATATTGCAGGAAAATAAAGACACGATACGTTTTGTAAAATGCAGTGATAATATTTTTCGTAATAACCTCATTTATGTTGATGATCAGCTGCGGCTTGCATGCAGCACCGGCCCGGGCACTGTACCTGAAAGCTTTATATTTTCCAACAACCTGTGGTTCCAGACCGGGAATCCTGCGTGGAAGCCGCAGCTGCCTGTGGCGGAGCATCATAGTATAACAGGTAAAGATCCGTTGTTGCGGGGGGATTATTCTATCCCGGATGATAGTCCTGCGGCAGGTGCAGGTGCCCGCTTAACGCACCCCGAAAGGGATTATAATGGAAACAGGTTTCTCTCACAGAGAGCCATTGGGGCTTTTGAAGTGATGCATTAACGATACAAAATAAAGAAGACTATTATTATCACTCCGCAATGATAACTTTCACGCCATGTTCCTTCAGTATTTTCACGGTGTCTGCAGCTACGAGGTTATCTGTAATAATATAGTCCACCTGTTCCAGGCTGCAGATACGGCCTATACCGCGACGGTTGAATTTGGAACTGTCAGCCATGATCACCACGGTTTGTGCGAGGTTGATCATTTTCATATTAAGGCTCGCCTCTGCGAGGTTGGTAATAGAAAGCCCGAATTCCATATCGATGCCATCTACCCCTATGAATAACACCCCGCAGGAAATATCGTCCAGCAGGCGTTCTGCGAAGGAACCGGCGGCGGAAGAAGATGTCTGGTGAATGAGGCCACCGATCTGCAATACATCTACAAACGGACGGTTACAAAGTTCCAGCGCCACTTTCAGGGCTGGTGTGATCACGGTCAGGTGTTTGGACGGATGCAGGTAGCGGGTCAGCTCAAAAGCGGTGGTGCCCGAACCAATTATAATAGAATCATTCATACCAATCAGCGTTTCCGCTGCTTTGGCAATCTTTTTCTTCTCTTCGGTTTTAATAAATTCTTTTTCGTTGATCGGCCGCTCTACCGTGTAAGGGTTTTGTGTGGACCCGCCACCTTTGGTCCGGTACAGCAACTTTTTCTCTTCCAGCAGCTTAAGGTCTTTCCGGATAGTAACTCCGGACACCTGCAGGGCATCACTCAGTTCCTGGATATCCACTTTCCCATTCTCCTGTAATTTCTGCAAAATGAGCTGATGTCGGTCTGTAATATTCATGAAAGGTTGAATTTCTTCTTTATGTTTAAATTTCTTTCATCAAATATAAAATTATTAGTCAAGACCCCATCGTTTCCCATAAAACAGCCACTATAAGTAGCTATAATCTGTAATAGTATCAAAAGAGCCCAATTTCATAAAGTTAAAAAATATTTAAAAATATTAAATTGTTTACTTACATTTACTTTAATTTAATTTAATTTTGTTTAATTTTACTGTAACAACGATGCGCACCCGTATGTTCCAACATTAATTGAATTCCACAGATCCGGAAAACATCAGAAGAATAAAAGGTCAACGGATAACAACAAACAATTTCATGTTATAGAAAAAAGGGTCAACCAAAACAAAACAATCCAGTTATGAATCACTTAAGCTGCACTGTTGTGTACAAACTGTACATACTTTGTTTCCTGCTGCTTGCATGGCCGTCTGCATCATCCGGCCAAACAATCCGGAATGTACGGGGCCTGGTTACCAATGATAAAGGAGAAATACTCATTGGCGTGAATGTAAGGGTTAAAGGCAGCAACACCGGCGTTACCACCAACACAGAAGGCCGCTACCAATTAGCGGTACCCGGTAATGAATCCATCCTCGTTTTTTCCTTTGTGGGCTACACACCGCAGGAACTCCCTGTTGGCAACCGCAATACCATCGATCTTCAGCTCATTCCTTCCGCTAAACAATTGCAGGACCTGGTAGTAGTAGGTTATGGTACACAAAAGAAAGTAAACCTCACCGGCGCAGTTGACCAGGTAGGCAGCGAGGTATTTCAAAACAGGCCGCTCACCAGCGTCACCCGCGGTTTGCAGGGTGTTATTCCTAACCTCAACATCCGCATGACGGATGGTAAACCTACCCGCAGCGCTACCTATAATGTACGCGGCACCACCTCTATCGGCGCAGGCGGCAGCGCCCTGGTCCTCATTGATGGCGTACCGGGTGAACCATCCCTGCTCAATCCCAACGACATAGAAAGCGTAACGGTGCTGAAAGATGCCGCCGCTGCTGCTATCTACGGTTCCAGGGGAACGTTCGGGGTTATCCTGATCACCACCAAAAGTCCGGCTAAAGACAAAACCACGCTCAACTACTCTGCCAGCTATTCAATCAACAAACACACCATCAGACCAAAAATGGTGACGAACGGTTACGAATGGGCCAAAAACTTCGATGACGCATTCACTTCCTGGAACGACTATGCCTCCCATCCGCAAAAAGCAAACTCCGTATTCCCGTTCTCGTTAGACTACCTCGATGAGCTGAAACGCAGGAACGATGATCCTTCCCTGCCCAAAACAGACATCAATCCCACTACCGGTGAATATGTTTACTACGGCAACACCGACTGGCTGAAAGAGCTGTATGCAGATAACACTCCATCTATGGAACACAATCTCAGTCTTTCCGGCAGCAGCAAAAATGTAAGTTACTACCTCTCCGGCCGCTATATGTCGCAGGATGGCATTTTCCGTTATAATCCAGACGACTTTAAAACCTATAACCTGCGGGCACGCGGCTCCGTACAGGCGTTATCGTGGCTGAAGGTGGAAAATGACCTGAGCTTTACACAAACAAATTATTTTTACCCGATACTAAACCATCCCAGCAATACGCCTGTATGGAGAAGGATCTCCGATGAAGCCTTTCCTATTGCCATGCTCCGCAACCCGGATGGCACCCTTACCGAAAATGCTTCTATTGTATTCGGCAGCTTTATTTCGGGCAATAACCAATCAGAATTAACCCGCACGCAGATCCGCAACACGTCCCGCTTTACCGCCACCTTCTTTAAAAACAAAGTGCATGTAAACGGTGACCTGACCTTCTGGCGGCTCAACGATGTGGAAACACGTATATACACACCCGTTCCCTACAGCAAAAAACCTGATGTAAGGCTGGAACGCGGTGAAAGTAAGCTGAACGAAGATGATGATAAAACCAATTATCTCGCGGCCAACTTTTACGCCGACTACGAACATACTTACCGCAAACATTACTTCAAGGTAATGGCCGGTTACAACTACGAAAATTCCCTGCTGAAAAGCAGGTACATCCAGCGGGATGGTATCATCAACAACGAGCTGCCCGATTTTTCGCTTACCAACGGACTTAATTTCACGATGAGAGGCGGCGGTAACGAATGGCGTACCCTGGGCGGTTTCTTCCGTGTAAACTACAACTTTGATGAACGCTACCTGCTGGAAGTGAACGGCCCGTAGGACGGTACTTCCAAATTCCCGCAAACGCAACAATGGGGTTTCTTCCCTTCTGCTTCTGCCGGATGGAGGATATCAAAAGAAAAGTTCTGGACCATTCCTTACAAAGCGGTATCCGATATGAAGCTGAGAGCTTCTTACGGCACGCTGGGAAATGGTAACATCTCCCCTTACCAGTTCCTGGAAACCATGAGCGTAACACAAATGGGCCGTATCCTGAACGGTATCCGGCCAGACTATACCCAGCAACCCAACGTAATTCCGAATGGCCTTACCTGGGAAAAAGCCACTACGCTGAATATCGGGACCGATCTTGCTTTACTGAACAACCGGCTCACCCTCACCGCCGACTGGTACACGCGTAAAACAAAAAATATGTTTACCGATGGATTGCCGCTTCCCGGCGTATTCGGCGCTACCGAACCCAAAGGCAACTACGCCGACCTGGAAACAAAAGGATGGGAAGTTTCTATCGGGTGGAGGAATAAAACCAATGGCAGCAAGCCTTTTAGCTACGACGTCCGTTTAGTGCTGTCAGATAATAAAAGTGTGATCACCCGTTTCAATAATCCGCTTGGGCTCATCAACACCTACTATGAAGGCATGCAGATCGGCGATATCTGGGGATTTGTGAACGACGGATATTTCAAAGACCAGCACGAAATAGATACCCGCGGCATCGACCAGAGTTTTATCCGCGTATCAGCCGCTAACAAAATACTCCCGGGCGATATCAAGTTCAAAGATCTCAACAACGACAAAAAGATCAATGAAGGCGCCGGATCACTCTCCGATCCGGGTGATAAAACCGTGATCGGCAACAGCTCTCCGCGGTATATGTATGGCTTTAACGGCAACATGGACTGGAATAATATTTTCGTTTCCTTTTTCTTCCAGGGCATTGGTAAAAGGGACTTCTGGCCAGGGGCCGACAACTCGCTGTTCTGGGGCGCCTACAACCGGCCCTATAGCTGGCAGCCGGTTGATGTGATGAACAATATATGGTCTGAAGAAAACCCCGACGCATACTTCCCGCGTATGCGCGGTTATACTGCCCTTAACTCCCGCGCTGAGCTGCAGGTAACACAATCTAAATATTTGCAGAACGCGGCTTACCTGCGTCTCAAAAACATTACCCTGGGTTACAACCTGCCGGCATCGCTGGTGAACAAAGCAGGCATGGCTAATGCACGCATTTATGTAACCGGGCAAAACCTATGGACCTGGAGCCCGATGTATAAATATGTGAAAACGATGGACCCGGAAGTAATTGAAGGCTCAGATCCTGAGCTCAATGACGGCGCCGGGAACGGGATGAGTTATCCCATGCTGAAAACCTACACCATAGGGATCAATGTAACATTCAAATAAAATGATCATGAAATATACTCTCTTCCTGGTTGCCGGAATGTTGATCATGAGTGCATGTAACCGTGATCTGGACCTGAAACCCTTTGATAAGCTATCGCCTGAAAATGCCTTTAATACAGAAAAGGACCTGCAGCTGTACGCCAATTCCCTTTACCTGGATCTGCCCGACGGCAGCGACATTGTACGCGGTGATGCCCTGAGTGATTACCTCGTGGGCAGAACCCTCTCCAACTATATTTATGGCACCTTTGGCCCTACAGAGGCCACTGGCTGGAGCTGGAGCGCATTACGCAAGATCAACTACTTCCTGGAACATGCCGGCAACGCAAAGATTACGGACGAGGCGAAGGAACACTACACGGGTCTTGCCCGTTTTTTCCGCGCCTGGTTTTACTTCAATAAGGTAAAGCAGTTCGGGGATGTGCCCTGGTACGATAAAAGCCTGGCAGCAGATGATCCCGATCTTTATAAAGGCCGCGATCCCCGCACGCTGGTAATGGACAATGTGCTTGCCGACCTCGATTATGCGTGCAGCCATATCCGTAATACAAAGGATAATGGAGCTTCACAGATCACCCGGTGGGTAGCCCTGGCATTTAAATCAAGGGTTTGCCTCTTTGAAGGCACTATCCGTAAATACCATCCCAAGCTGAATCTTACCGGCACCTCCAACGACTGGCTCGATAAAGCCGCTGATGCCGCCAACCAGGTGATCGAAGGAAAACAGTATAAGCTCCTTACTGCCGGCGCCACCGATCAGAACTACCGCAACCTTTTCATCAATGAAACACCCAATAGCACGGAAGTGCTGCTGGCGGCTGTAAATAACAAAAGCCTGCGCGTATTCAATGATGCCAACTGGTATTGGACAAGCGCCACTTACGGCGGCCGTTACAGCTTCATCAAAACTTTCATTAACACCTACCTGAACACCGATGGTACTCCCTTTACCGCGCAGGCGGGTTTTGATAACATCCCGTTTGCACAGGAAGTGAAGAACCGGGATCTGCGCCTGAAACAGAGTATCCGCATGGGTAACTACACCCGCGATGGCGCCATGGCGCCGCCCGACTTTACGTATACCTATACGGGTTATATGCCCATCAAACTGGCGGTAGACGCGAAAGCCACCGATGGCGTAGCCGAAAACTTCAACTCCCTCCCGCTGATAAGATATGCCGAAGTATTGCTCAATTACGCAGAGGCCAAAGCGGAGCGTGGCAACTTTACGGCGGAAGACTGGAATCTCACCATTGCAGCGCTGCGGCAGCGTGCAGGCATTACCGGCACCAGCTTACCGGTAACCGCAGACCCCTATCTTCAGCAAAATTACTTCCCCGGCATAAATGATCCTGTGCTGCTGGAAATACGCAGGGAAAGAGGTATTGAGCTGGCATTGGAAGGCTTCCGGTATGACGATCTGAAACGCTGGCACCTCGGTAACCTGCTCACCATGCCCTATGATGGCATGTACGTACCTGCGCTGAATACACTGATGGACCTGAATGAAGATGGTAAAATGGACGTGTGTTTTGTAGAAAAGATCCCGGCAACAAAAGTACCCGGTGTATATTATTTCCTGATAGACAATACACAGTTCAAGCTGAGCAACGGCGCAAGCGGTAAGTTGCAGCTGTTCGGCAATCTGCCGCGTAAATACGAAGACTATAAATACTTTTATCCTATTCCATATAACGAGATCATCTTAAATGGAAATTTAGTGCAGAACCCGGGATGGACAAATTAACAAAACTGAAAAACCTTAAATAAGCAACCGTATGTCCGGTAACAATTCCACAGTAAACGAAACATTCTTTAAAAAAGCAGGACTGCCCCCGCAGCTGCTTTTCGGCTACATCGGCATTATGATCTTCATGATGGGTGATGGCATTGAACAGGGCTGGCTGAGTCCATACCTGGTGTCACATGGAATGAGTGTACAACAGTCGGCCTCCCTGTTTACCGTCTATGGCATCACCATTGCCATATCCGCCTGGTTTTCCGGCGTACTCGCGGAAGGTTATGGGGTAAAACGCACCATGTTCACGGGCCTGGTCCTCTATATTCTCGGCACTATCGGGTTTGTAGGATACGGTATGCCGGACCTGAACTATCCGCTGATGTTGCTTTTTTATGCATTGCGTGGATTTGGTTATCCGTTATTTGCCTACTCGTTCCTTGTATGGATTGCTTACAGTAGCCCGCAGCAGCAGCTGGGGCGTGCAGTGGGCTGGTTCTGGTTTGTATTTACCGGCGGACTGAATGTACTTGGCGCCTATTATTCAAGCTGGGCCATTGTTCGTTTCGGTCATCTCAATACTTTGTGGACCTCTGTTTTCTGGGCGCTGCTGGGCGCATTGTTTGCGCTGGTATTAAATAAGGGAAGCATTAAGAAAGAAACCACAGACGCCTCGCAGGTCAAAGAGCTGATCAAGGGGCTCACCATTGTGAAAGAAGAGCCCAAAGTATTATTGGGCGGCATTGTGCGGATCATTAATACAACAGCGCAATTTGCGTCCCCGGTGTTCCTGCCCATGTACATGGCGGAACATGGGTATGAAACCACACAGTGGCTGCAGATCTGGGGTACCATCTTTACCGCCAACATCATCTTCAACCTCATCTTTGGCTTTGTGGGCGACCGCATGGGATGGCGTAATACCATTATGTGGTTTGGCGGCGTAGGATGTGCGGCTACCACCCTGCTGTTCTATTATGCCCCGCAGATCTGGGAAGGCAGCTTCTGGATGGTGATGGCAGCCGGCATATTGTGGGGCGCCTGCCTGGCTGGTTACGTACCCCTGTCGGCGTTAGTGCCTTCCCTCGTGAAAAAAGACAAGGGTGCAGCCATGGCTATTCTGAACCTGGGCGCCGGGTTACCCGTTTTTGTAGGTCCTGCTATTGTAGGATTATTTATAGGCAGCATGGGCAATGCCGGTGTTATCTGGATCCTGGCGGCACTGTATCTTATCAGTGCGGTGATCACCCGCTTTATCACATTGCCGGACAATGCAAAAACCGTCCATCATTACAACAATAAAACGGAAACCATACAATTATAATACACATGAAGATCTTAATCACCGCCCCTTATCATGAGCCGGGCCTGGAAACATTACAACGGCAGTTTGGTGAAGTTATTTACCGGTCATGGAAACCTAACGGAAGGGCCTACAATGAAAACGAGCTGCTGAAAATGCTGTCGGATACACAGGCAAATGCGCTCATTACAGAACACGATCATGTGACCGAAAAGGTGATCACGGCAAATCCGCAACTGCAATTTATAGGGGTATGCCGCGGCACACCTTCCAATGTAGCGGTGAGTAAAGCTACAGAAATGGGAATTCCCGTATTTTTTACACCCGCGCGCAATGCGCAGGCCGTAGCAGAATTGTTTATTTCCAATGTTATTATGCTGCTGCGCAATACCATCCCGGGAATGAACTGGCTGAAGGGGCGCAACTGGCAGGCAGGTGCACACGACTCCTACCTGCACTTCAAAGGCAATGAGCTGGCCGGCAAAACCATTGGTATGGTGGGTTTTGGCGCAATCGGGCAGCTGATCGCAAAACTGGTCAGAGAGTACCCCTGCCCTATCCAGTTTTTTGATCCTTATGTGGCAGAATATAACAGCAGCTACCGCAAAACAACCCTGGAGGATCTGTTTGCCACCAGTGATATTGTATCCATCCACCTGCCTGTTACCGCAGAAACCAAAGGGATGATCAACAGCAGGTTGCTGAAAATGATGAAAAAGGACGCCATATTTATTAACACAGCCAGGGCCTCGGTAGTGCAGCAGAAAGACCTGCTGGAAGTACTGGAAAATAAATTGATCCGGGGTGCTATCTTAGATGTTTTTGATCATGAACCACCGGACGAGCTGGATTACAGGATCATTGATCTTCCGCAGGTAATTGCCACACCGCATATTGCAGGCGCTACCTTCGAGGTGGAAGATCACCACGTTGAAATTATGAACAGGGCCTTGCTGCAGTGGTATGCACAAGCCAACCGGCACATTGCCGAATTAGCCAACAAAGATCTACTTAAAGTTCATTTCCAATGACCATACAGGACACCTACATTATTGTGGACATAGGCACCGGGAACGTACGTGTGGCTGCGGCCTCGCCACAGGGACAGGTATTGGGCGTTGCCCGGGAAGATATAGTATATATCAACGATTCCTTATATCCCGATGCGCTGTATTTTGAGCCTGCGCAGCTGTGGTCACAGGTACAACGTTTGGCTGCACAGGTGCTGGCGGGTATCCCCCGCAGTACTGTAAAAGCGGTTACTGCCACCAGCCAGCGCGAAGGGATTGTATTGCTTTCAGCTTCCGGCGAGCCGCTGACCGGGTTACCCAATATCGACCATCGCGGCCGTGAATGGGAAAAGATCATTGCCGATAAAAGCAGGGTGTACCAGCTCACCGGGCGTTATCCCACCTCATTGTTCTCCGCCCTGAAACTGGTGGGCATCCGGGAGCGGAAGCCGGAGATATGGCAGCGTTGCAGCACATTTCTCAGTATCAGCAACTGGATCGAATTTATGTTCAGCGGAGTGGCGCGGTATGAGCATTCCCAGGCATCGGAAACGCTGCTGTACGACGTAGCGCAAAAGCAATGGTCGCCGGAGCTATGCAATGTTTTCGGACTGGATGCAGCTTTACTGCCACCACTGGTGGATTCAGCCACCATACTCGGCAGCATCCTCCCGGAAGTGGCCCTGCAGCTGGGCCTTCCGGGAACAGTGAAGATAATAGCAGGCGGCGGCGATACACAGCTTGCCATTAAAAGCACCCGCCCGGCGGTAGACGATGTAGTAATTGTTTCCGGTACCACCACTCCTATTGTAAAGTTAACCGGAACATATACGCTTGATGCGGAAGAAAGAACATGGACCAGCCGTGATATTGAACCGGGCCGCTTTGTATTTGAGGCCAATGCCGGTGTAACAGGACTGAACTACCAGCGGCTGAAGGAAATTTTTTATCCCAATGAAAATTATGAGGTGATAGAAAAAGAGCTGGAAGAAAACACCCATACTTTTTGCATGGCTTCTCTGGGCTCGCTGCTTGCAGATGAAGAAGTTTCCCTTACGCGCGGCGGTTTCATTTTTCCGGCCCCGGTATCGCATCTGCTTACCCGTGGATCCTTTGTATGGGCTACTATCCTCGACATTGCCTGCTCTATTGTTAAAAACTACCGGATCCTGGCAGCAACGGCCGGCCACCGTCCCGATTATATCTGGGCCTGCGGAGGAGGATTACAAAGCCGTGTATTGCGGCAGCTCATTGCCAATCTAACCGGCAAAAAAGTACAGATCAGGAAAGAATATGAGCAGTCATCTGCCATAGGCGGGGCGCTGATCTGCAATGAAGCATTGCAGGTACCGGTAGTGATGGACGATTATACAGAAGTGACCTATCCTGCCGACATGGAATATTATACCACCCTGTATGCAGAATGGGAAAAAACCCGGCACTACTTCAGGAGTATAAACTAATTACATTAAACATCAATTATGGAAACAGCTTGTTTCATAGGCATCGACGTAGGTACACAAGGCGCAAGAGTAGTATTGATGGATGCAACCGGCCAGCTGCTTGGCAACCGGGAAGAGCATTTCCCCCTATCCGGAAACATGCGGGAGGAGCAGTCGCCCGCCGGCTGGTGGGATGCATGCCTTGCCTGCCTGCACGGCCTTCTCCGGGAGCCCTCCCTGCAGCCATACCGGCAGCAGATCAGGGCCATCGCAGTTACCTCTACCTCCGGTACCATTATCCCCATTAACCATCAGCGTCAGCCGCTGCACAATGCCATCATGTACAGCGATGGCAGGCAGGCAGCGGCCGGAAAAATTTGCCATGCGGCGGCCATGCGGTATCACCCGCAGGGTTATACGTCATTTAATACTTCCAGTGGCTTGTCAAAAATGTTGTGGTTTGTGCAGCAATACCCCGGGCAGGTGAAAGCGCTTTATAAATTTATTCATGCAGCAGATTACATCACCGGTCAGCTAAGTGGCTGCTTTGATATCACTGATCAGACCAACGCCCTGAAATCCGGTTACGACGTGCAGGCGTACGGGTGGCCGGCGTATCTCTGGGAGCAGCTGCCCTTACAGCAGTCCTGGCTGCCGGAGGTGGTAGCCGCAGGTACTCCCCTGGGGAGAATAAGGCCCGATCTGGCAGCCCTCTTTGATCTGCCGGAGGAGGTGATCGTTGTGGCCGGCATGACAGATGGCTGCGCCTCACAAATTGCAGCGGGCGCCGTTAAACCGGGCGAGTGGAATACGACGATAGGCACTACCCTGGTAGTAAAAGGAGTGACCACCCGGTTCATCAACGATCCTTCGGGTGCTTTGTATTGTCACCGTCATCCGGAAGGCTACTGGATGCCGGGGGGCGCCAGTAATACGGGGGCCGATTGGGTGAGCAAAAAATTCCCGGGCGACCTTAGCTTGCTGAATGAGCAGGCCCTATCACTTATTCCCACCGGGCACCTCTCCTGGCCGTTGTTGCAGCAGGGAGAACGATTCCCGTTTATGGCGCCGCAGGCAAGAGGATTTGAACCGCCGGAATTATCTGATCCGGAAAGCTACACCGCAGGCATGGAAGGAGTTGCCTTTATAGAACGCTATGCATACGATATGATCCGGCAGCTGAGCGGGGAACCTGTGGAAAAGGTATATACCGCAGGCGGCGCCAGCAACAGCCATGCATGGTTAACTATCCGCAGCAATGTGCTCAACCTGCCCATCATCAAAATGAAACAAATGAGCGGTGCTGCCGGTGCAGCTATCCTGGCTGCCTCCAAAACATGGTATGCCAACATCATGGAAGCCGCAGCTGCTATGACCCAGGTGGCGGAAGAGATACTGCCAGACCCATCTCTCGTTAAAAAATACAACAACAGCTATCTGGCATTTATACAGCTGCTGAAAGAAAAAGGATATATTTCAACTTACGAGCATGCTTAATATTTATCTGTTAAGACACGGGCAAACCGCCTGGAACGCAGACAATAACCGCTACTGCGGCCGGTCAGATATTGCGCTGACCGCAAAAGGTATCAGCCAGGCGGAAACGGTACGGGAACAACTCAAAGGAATTATTTTTACCGGCGTATATTCCTCCCCGTTAGAACGGGCGTATAAAACGGCCGGTATTGCCAGCGGGATGGAAGTAACCAAAGACAACCGCCTTATTGAAGCTGATTTTGGTAACTGGGAAAAGAAAACGAAAGAAGAATTCATTGCCGAAGACCCGCAGCTATGGCATAACTGGATGAATGACCCTGGCATTCACCGCGCCGGCGGCACCGGGGAAACCGGCACTGAAATAGTGACCCGTGTAGAACACTTCTTCCAGGAGCTCCTGCAGCAGCACAGCAACGGCAACATCCTGGTGGCAGCGCACAATGGAGTTAACCGTTTGTACCTGGCCTATAAGCTGGGGATGCCACTGAAAAATTACCGGATGCTGGTGCAGGACAATGCTGGCGTCACCGTATTTAACCTGTCGGCCGGCGAACCTTTCACCTTACAACATCTTAATGCAAAATTCTGATCATGAAAATTAAGAACCTATTACTGGCAGCTGCATTGCTGGCCTGCCCTCGGCACACCTCCGCACAATCCGGCCCGCTGAATATACTGAACATCCGCAACAGTAAAGATCTGCAGGAATTTTTTAAATATACCGGGGAAGATATTCCTTTTATCAGCGGGCACCGGGGTGGTGTGAACGCCGGCTTCCCGGAAAACAGTATCGAAGCTTTTGAAAACACCCTGCGTCATACCCCTGCCACTTTTGAAATTGATCCGCGTCTTACAAAAGACAGTGCCATTGTATTGATGCATGATGCTACACTGGACCGCACCACCACCGGCAAAGGAAAGGTTGGCGACTATACGCTGGCGGAACTTAAGCAGCTGAAACTAAAAGATGTGGAAGGAAATGTAACGGAGTTTCGCATCCCTACCCTGCAGGAAGCGATCGTTTGGAGCAAGGGAAAAACTGTGTTGATCCTGGATAAAAAAGACGTTCCTTTCGAGATGACCGCGAAGATCATTAAAGACAATCACGCGGAAGGAAACGTAATGGTAACGGTACATACCGCCAAAGAAGCGCGCTGGTATCACGAGCGCAATAAAGATATTGTGTTTGAGGCATTTGTTAAAACGCAGCAGGCGCTGGAAGAATATGAAGCCGAACAAATACCCTGGTCGCATATTATGGCATACGTAGGTCCGGATAATAATGCCGCGTTAAAACCGCTTTACCGCAATTTAAATAAGCGCGGTGTGATGTGCATGATCTCCACAGCGCCTACATACGACAAGCTTGCTTCTGCAGCTGAACGTAAGGCGGCCTACCAGGCGATTATACGTGACGGCGCCAGCCTGATTGAAGCCGACCGCTCCATTGAGGCGGCGGATGCTATCCGTTCATTGGTGCCGGCTCAAAGCGCAAAAAAGAAATTCTTTGGTAAAAAATAAAATATAAGACCGTCTTACAGTATAATGCTATAAGACGATCTTACATTTACTCATTGTGCCTTTATTCGTTTTAAGGTAACCGCCTTCCTGCGCTTCCACCCGGTAATAACGGGATCTTCACCGGTCGGTTTACCTTTAGCGTCGATCTGGCCGAGGCTTTTTGCCAGCGACTGGCTTAAACGCGCCGCTTTCCTGTTAGCTTTTATCCAGCTGGTCCTGGCTTCCCGGGCATTATCTTCCAATGACCTTATTCCCCTGTTGATAGTATCCAGCTCCTTTTTATATTCTTTCTGCTTACGGTAAATGATCATCAACCGGTTGTAAGCGGCAATCGTTAAAGGATCATTGGAAAGTGCCTCATTATATAATTTGATGGCGCCTGCCAGATCGTCCTCAGACTCCAGCTGCCGGGCCTGTTCCAATAAACTCTTATGGGAAATTTTATCCACCATTAGCGGCCATTCAAATACTTAATAATATCTGCTCTTACAGGCCCTGCCTTTTCTATCGCATTTTTAATTTCCTGGTGTGTTTTAGATGGAAACTGCTGGTGAAGATATTCCACTTCTGAAGGATCCTGACTATCTACCCGGATATCATCCTGTTTTCCAACATTTTTTTTATCGTCTGCCATGAGCTCAAAATTTAAGTGAAAGAAATGATGTTTCCGCTTCAGTTATCACAAATTACATACCAGCCGGGGAGCGGTATGGTTGCACCATTACTTTCCTCTCAATACCCCTGATTCTGTTCCAATACAGCACCGGTATTTTGTGTTATTTCAGTAGCAGGTATCGGCCACAGATTATGGTAGGTTTCAATCGTCAGGCCGGACTTAGGGTTGTATTTTTTATCACGGTCGTATAACAGTCCTAACCGGGTAAGGGTTACTGCCCGGAACTCTTCCATGTACAATTCCCGCAAACGTTCATCCAGGATGTAATCGATATTCATTTCTGCAGCGGTGGCCGTAGTAGTTTGTGCCCTGTTCCGCAGCACATTGATATCATCTGCTGCTTTCTGTTTTTCTCCTTTCCCAACATAAGCTTCTGCTCTTAACAGGTAAGTTTCGGCCAAACGGACCATATACTTCTGCATAAACAAGCGGGAGGCGCCGTTTAACAAAAATCCGCCAAACGGATTGCTCACATTGGTGAGTACCGCCGGACCTGCAGCTGATACAAAATCACCTGCTGATGGAGACGTTTTCCTGATCACCGGATAAAAATTGCGGATGGTATCCCTGAAGTCTGCCGGTTGTACTTTGTCTTTGTAACCATCTTTTACGTACCATTTACCGTAATCAGGAGAATTAGCAGGTACACCGGAGATCCGGATATCCCTAACGATATTATAGGAAGAATTGCGGATATCACCAGGTGTCCAGATCTCATAAAAGAAGTGATTGGTAGGACGTATCCAGCCGATGCCGTTAGAAGAAACACTGTCCACAAACTTGGCGTTGAACAGGATTGCCATTTTAGTTTTAGTGGCAGACTCCACAATTCTAATACCCGTTAAGCTGGGAACTACCGCCCAGGCGGTCTGATCCCCCACGGATGCGGAGTTGTTCAGCGTGGTTTGTATCACCAGCAGCCCTTCATGGTTGCCGGTGCTGTAGTTCTGGTTATTGTATTCAAACAGGTCGCGGTAAACATCACCCGGTAAATTGGCTCTCCTGCCAAACCGGCTGGTCATCAGCGATAAGCCCGGAAAGCTGATCACCTCTGATGCACTCGTAATGGCGCCATCATAATCCTTTAAAGAGATGAGCACTTCCGTGAGGACATGTTTGGCAATTTGTTTATTCACCGTACCATCAGGCACCTGGTTAATATCAGACAACAGGCCGATAGCCTGTTGCAGGTCTTTTTTACATTGCTGGTATACCTCCGCCCGGCTGGATCGCACATAATCATACCGCGGGCCTGAAAGTTCATTCAATTCAACAGGCACTCCGCCGTACAGATTGGCCAGTACGTTATACGCATAAGCTCTGAAGAACAATGCCTGGCCGAGGAAACTGTTCTTATCAGCATCGCTCAGCTGAGTGGCTGTATTTAGCCGGTTGATGATCAGGTTAGCATTCGTGATGATCTTGTAATAGGCCGTCCAGATACCCGTTGGAATAAGATAGCTGGGCACCATGGTCGCCTTATAGGCATTTAACTTCGCGGCAGGATCATAATCGGTGGCGTTATATGCAAAGTCAGTAGCATAATACAAACCGAAATAAGTATCCAGGTTGATATTGCCCATGTAGATGTTTCTGACACCGTTGTACAGGTTGTTGGTAGCCTGCTGATACTGGATTGCTGTTTGCAGCGTATTGTCCGGTGTATAGATGGATAGCGGATCTTCGTCCAGGAAGCTCTTACTGCAGGAAGATAACACAGCACCGATGCCAAGCAGGTATATGATGATTCTTTTTTTCATGACTTAAAGTTTAGGGTGAAAGCATTAAAATGTCACATTTACGCCGAGTGAATAGTTTTTCATCACGGGGTAACCGTTCTGGTCCAGGCCCAGGCCACCCGGTATTCTCAAGCCCAATGAGGACCGTTGAGTGGACGGAGGATTGGATTCGGGATCCCATCCATCCCATTTGGTAATGGTCAGGAGGTTTTGTGCATTTACGTATATGCTTGCTGCCTTTATTATTTTTAAACGGCTCAGCACTCCTTCCGGCAGCGTATAGGTAAGGGTGATGTCCTGGAGACGGATAAAGCTCCGGGATTGATAAGGACCAAAATTTTCACCCAGTGTGGCTACATAGGCAGCGATGCTTCTGTAACGTGCGTTGGGATTATTAGGCGTCCAGTAATCGTATACAAAGCCGTTATTATTCCGGATATTGTCCGGATTCAACAGCATGATACCCGGTGCGCCCATGTAGCCGTTTTTACCACCCTGAATGGTATTGATGAAGAATTTTAACTGGAATGCTTTGTATTGAAAGCTGTTGGAAATACCCACACTGTAAGAGGGATCCAGCTTGCCCAGTATCTGTTTATCTGCCGGGGTGATCTGGCCGTCCTTGTTTCTGTCTTCAATTTTATATTGACCGGCTTTGAAGCCCTGTGCGGCAAGGCTGGCGGGAACCTCTTCTCCCAGCTGGTACATACCGCTGATCTTGTAGTCGTAAACTACGCCGTAAGGCTGACCGATAAAGTAGCTTAAAATGGGATCTGCGCCATTGATCAGATCATTTTTGGTACCATCTATATCCAGTACTTTGTTCCGGTTCCGGAAGAAATTAGCCGTTACTTCCCACCTGAAGTTTTTGTTGCTAACCGGTATGCCGGTGATGTTCAGCTCCTGTCCTCTGTTCTGGATCTTTCCGATGTTGATCAGGAAGCTGTTGAAGCCTGTGATGGTAGGCGTAGCTCTGGAGTTCAACAGGTTTACGGAATTGGAGAAATACAAATCCAGTGAACCAAAGAGCCGGTTGTTGAAAAATGAGAAGTCCACACCGATGTTAAAGGAGCGGGTAGTTTCCCAGCGCAGGCCGGAATTGGGCAGCTGGTTTAAGTAAGAACCCAGTTGTGCGCCACCGGAGCTGCCGTACAAATAACCGTTCGCTAATCCAACACTCATCTGGGCAAGCGTTTGGTACCGGCCCACGGTTCTGTTCCCGGTAGAACCGTAAGACAGTCTTAATTTCAGATCGTCGATAAAACCAACGGACTGAAGAAATTTTTCTTCTTTTAAACGCCATGCAAAAGCAATAGACGGGAATGTGGCCCATTTGTTTTGAGCGGAGAATCCGGAAAAGCCATCCCTTCTGACAGTACCGGTTAAGATATATTTTTTGTCGAACGAATAAGACAGTCTGGCCATCTGGTAAAGCGCCGTTTCCTTCCAGGGCAGAACAGCCAGATCGTTTGATGTTGTAAGCCGCGCGGGATCTCCCACATCCAGCCTGTTATAGGACAATCCCCCATTAGTGATCCCCCCGGCGGAGGTGCTGGTGCCATCATGTGTGTTTTTCTCTGCGCCATACAACAAGGTCAGGTCCACCCCATGTTTTCCAAAGTCCCGCTTATAGGTAAGGATGTGATCCAGTGTCAGAAAATAATCCGTCATATAGGTTTTATAGGCGGTAGCTTCAACGGTAGGGGCATTGTAATTAAACCGGTTGGTATAGATGTAATTGTTTCCAAAGTTGACACGGTAGTTCAGCCCTTTCACATACGGAATATCCACGCTGACGAAAAAATTTCCTATGATGTTCATATTCCGGTCAACGTCCCTGGATCTTTTAAGTATTTCCAATGCAGTGGGCGTAGTTGTTTGCGCATAAAACTCCAGCATCTGACCGGTTTTCGGATCAAAGGGCAGGTTGTATGGCTTCAGCTGCATGATGTCGGAAAAAGTGGGCGAAACGCCACTGTAATCATTGATGGAGAGTCCCGTTTGAGCGCCTACTGTCAGCCAATCGGCGGGTTTGGCTTCCACATTGAGCCGTATACTGTTCCTCCTGTAATTATCATTCATTATAAGATTCAGCTGGTCAAAATAACCATAGCCCAGATAAAACCGGATCTTCTTTGACCGTCCGCTAAGGCTAATGTTATGGTTCTGGATCCTGGGGCGGGAATTGGTCATTAATTTCCACCAGTTGGCTTCATAGCCGTTCTTGTAATTGTCGCCCTCAATGCCCGGCATTTTGGTTGTAGGATCCCAGTTAGGGTTCATCTTCGTCATGTCGTTGGGGTCCCGGCTTTCAGACAGGTACCAGTCGCCCAGCTTCTCTATGTATTGGGCTCCGGAGGCTGGTCTCATGCTCTTTTTGGTCATTTCCTGTATAGAATAAGACCCGCTGTAATCGACGGTGAGTTTCTCAATACCGCTTGCCCCGCTTTTGGTGGTGACCAGCACTACCCCGTTTGATGCCTGGGAGCCATATACAGCGGCAGCGCTGGCATCTTTTAAAAGGTCAATGCTGGCAATGTCGGAGGGGTTGATAGAAGTGAGTGCTCCTCTATAAATAAGTCCATCTACCACAATGAGCGGAGAGGTGGTGCCGGAGATAGAGTTCCTGCCGCGTACCATCAACGCAGGGTCACTGCCGGCCCTGGTAACCTGGCCTACGGTGAGGCCCGGAACCGTACCTCTCAATGAAGACATGACGTTTGCATTAGGAGATTGTTTTTGTATCAGCAGGTCCGCTTTGGCAACTGCCCCGGTAACATCCTGCCTTTTCCTGGTGCCATATCCGATGACTACCACGCTACTCAGCTCACTTACTGAAGATGATAATGTAAATAACAACGCGGCATTCTGGCCCGGAATAATTTTATATCCTGTAAATGATTTTGCATCATAGCCTATCATGTGCACATTAAAGGCGTAGCTCCCTGCTGGTAAATTTTTAAATGCGAATTTTCCGGTGCTGTCAGAGATGGCGATATTCACGCGTTTGCCGTTTGCCGAAGCTTCAACAGTGGCGCCGGGAAGCGATGCGCCTCCCTGATCTGTTACTATTCCGTTCACACTGCCCGTATTATTTTGCCCGTAGGACCGAGCAAATACCGCACAAAGGATTAGTATGACCGCAATGCTTGTTCTTACAATTCCTTTCATAAAACAATTTTTTTGGTGTTAGTTGCCAGAGGATAAAGTGAGGGGAAGCGGTAGCAGCAGCTACCTGCATTTTCTGCTGTTTGGCAGCATTCTGAAGTTTTTTTCATAATGTGGTTTTTTAACGTGAATTGATGTCGGTTCCTATTTATGCATACGTTTGCATTAATACTCAAAAAAAAGTTAATTAGTTCAGTTCAATTGTTTATAGATCCGTCTGTTGTAGCATAGCTCTCCTGTTCGGCAATGCCGGCATGCCTTTCAATCGCAGGCCTGGTTGTATGTGAATGCACTGTTCTGGTTGATAATGTTAAGCCAGTAATATAGGTATCGTCTGAATCCTGAACGTGTAACTTGTATCACCGACCTATGTTCTATAGGTCAGTAACAGGAAGTTATAGAATAAATAATATTGCGGGAGGCAAATTCCTCTCACAGATAAAATAATATCAGCAATTGCTTAATTTATATTCAGGTGCGGATGATATTGGCCTGATCCTGCCGGGCGGTAAGGGCTAACGCTTAAGGCAATGAATACATCGTTAACCTTTCCATCGAAAACTGGTGGGTAGGCGACCGTGAGAGCTGGGTGATGCTTACTCCCTCTGTGTATAATATTGACGCCTGGGAAGATACTGAAGTATTGACCATCACAAGAGCTGGCTTTCTGGAATTGTCATATCATGTCCCGGCCCTGAGTGAAGTGGTAAAATCAATAGATGAAAAACATGCTATTGCTACACAGAAAAGACTCACCGCATCCATTAGCCTTTCTGCAGAAAAACGCTATGCTGATCTTTCCAGCCGGTATCCTGAGCTTCTAAAACGCTTCCCGCAACACCAGATCGCTTCCTACCTTGGCATTACCAAAGAAACACTGAGCCGTGTCCGCCACCGCATTCAGTGGATGAAAGCAGGCAATGGCATCATTCATGATGAAACGATGAACCCGGATTCTCAAACCGGCAGCCCCTATATGCACGGCTTCCAGTTTTGGATCAATCTTCCTGCAAGTGTGAAAAAGGATGATCCCGCATATCTTGCTGTTGATGCCGGGAGGTTCCGCAAATGCAGCTGAGTGGGAACAGCGGCTGGCTGAAAGTGATTGCCGGATCGTATGAACAGCTTGTTTCAAAAGTGCCGGCTTATTCCAAACAGTATTTATACCACATTCACCTGAACGCTGGAAAACAATTCTTGATCCAAACAGAAAAAGGGCTGGAGTATGCTGCATTCCTTCCGGATGAGGGAGCAACCATTAATGATACGGTATTTGAAGCCGGCGATTTCATTGAATTTGACCGGGAAGATGGAATAATAGCAATCACCAATACTTCAGCCACCGCTGCCGGCATTATTTTGTTTGGCGGAGAAAGATATACCGAGCCCATTGTGGCCCAGGGGCCTTTTGTGATGAATACAAAGCAGGAAATTGTAACCGCCTACAACGATTTCCATTCCGGTAAATACGGAAAAATTACTTATACGAGTTTATAATTCTCCTGTAAGAAATTGTGCTTTGCCTAATCCGAAAGACCAATCTTCCTGCTCATTCTCAATCACAGAAATAATCAGGTCAGTTGGCGGTGTTCCGATCTTCAGTTGCTTATCAGGTAAATGCGGGAAGGCCCTCACCTGGCCTTCTCCATTTGTTTAATGGCCGTCCATCCTTCCGGGGTGATGCCCATAATCTCGGTGGCAACACCCAGCGTTTGGTAAGTGTCAAAGAAAGCCATTCGTGCAATTGGGTGATCCACTTCGCTCATGACCGCATAACCTTGTTCGCGCAGATCACCGGTAATCCGGTCAAAATCGCTAACCGGCATACGGAATGCAAGATGCTGTGTACCGCCTGCGGGATATTTTCCCAGGTAGTCATGGAACATGCTTTGGCCGGAAAGAGGTTGAACAAGCTCGATGAAGGTACCACCATTATAGGTCTGAGTGGTTAGCCATTCAGCCGCTACAACCTTGCCATAATAGGTCATATCCAGATCCTGTGCGCGGATATGCTCCGGTTTGGGAAAACCGGCGATGCCCAGGGCGCCTGAAAGGAATTTTACGGCGGCGTGAATGTCCGGGACCACCCAGCCGATCTGTGCGAGCTCCAGCCCGGCGATAGTGTTGTTTATACTGCTCATATTTGTTTGCTGTTAGATTAGTGGCTGGGTGCTCTCCACAGCACCCTTGCATTCTTTTACCCGCCTGAACGGGCAATAGCAATACTACATATAAAATACATTGAACCGGTGGCCATCAGGATCCGCAAACACGAAACCATAATAACCCTTTCCAAACTCTTCCGGTTTGGAAACGATTGTTCCCCCGGCTTCCCGTACCTCTTTTTCCCAATTATTAACCGCTTCCTTAGTGTCTGCAGAAAGGGTGAAAATAATTTCATTCCCGGCTTTTGTATCAATGATTGGGCCCTTCATGCCGGGTTCAAGTGCATCCTTCAGAAAGAAATGGATGATAAAGTTTTCCTCACCAAAGAAGAAGCTGGTCAGCTGGTCCGAATCCCCGTTATGTTTAAATCCGATCTGCTTATAGAATTTAGTGGTTCGTTCTAAATTCTGTACACTGAAATTGGCCCATATTTTTTTTGTGTTCATAAACTAAAGGTTTTATGTTTAACTGCGTTCAAAGTTAGTCCATAGGTTTCTCAAAGAGGGTGGCTATTTGCGTAAATTTCCGGGGTTATTTCCGTCATTCTCAGGGAACGGTGTTTTTAGAGCCGCTAAATAAGATCTGTTGCCACAAAAATCTACAGCGTACCAGGCAAAAAATAATTTTGCGCTGCATTATAAAAAACGATGAGGGGTAACCGTTATATACAGTATATATTTGTTGCTGAAATAACCAAACCCATATCCTATGAAGAAAAACCATCGTACCTGTAGCACTGTACTTATTGCTGTCACATTAATGGGGTCATGGCTGACCTCCTGCAAAAGAGATCTGCTCCCACAAAAAAAAGAAATGTCTGCTATGATCAGTACCGGCGCTTATACGGTGCTGACCACAGAACGGCCCACACTTCCTCCTGTATCTGACGGACCCGTGGAGCTGGGTATGCAGTTCAAAGCATCTTCATCCGGCACTATTACCAAATTCAGGTATTATAAAGTAGCCGGGGAAACAGGCACGCATACCGGGCGCTTATGGTCTGCCAATGGCAGGCTCCTGAAAACAGCTGTTTTCTCTGCAGAAACAGATACCGGCTGGCAAACAGTTACGCTGGATACCCCCTATCCTGTCAGCGCAGATACCGTGTATATTATTGCGGTAAATGCCCTGAGCCATTATGCAGCCACTACGCAGGGCCTGGCTACTGTTATCAGCAACGGCCCGCTGAGCAGCATTGCCGGTAATAACGGCCGGTATAATTACACCACCGGCGGTTTCCCGAACAGCACATACGACAACACCAATTACTTCCGGGATATTGAATTTGTACCTGGGCAGGATGACCCGGCCGCCCCTACTGCACCGGCCAATCTCAGTGCCTCTGATATTACCGCCAGCAGCGCCACGCTGAGCTGGTCTGCCGCTACAGATAACATAGGCGTTACCGCTTATGAAATATACCGTAACGGTACGCTCATTGACACTACACAGGGCACCACTATAGCCGTTCCTCATTTAAACACCGCAGGGCTTTACAGCTTTTACGTAAAAGCAAGGGACGCATTTGGCAACCACTCTGCTGCCAGTAACCTGGCAGATTTTACAACCCTGAATACCAGCGGCATCACGCATGGCTCCCAGCTTACCACAGCTATAGTAGGGCCGCAGGGCATTAACATCAGCACCTTTACCACCGTAGCTGGCGGCACCTTCAGCGGCACAGCATTAAGCGGCTGGGGCAGCGCAGCACGTACAGTTGGCGCCGGCGGAGAAACTATTGATGGCTACTGGTTCCCGGCCGGCACAGTAGTGCTGCAGGGCGCCAATATCAGTTCACGCATTACCGTTACCAGCGGATGGCTGGTGCTGCGGGGCTGTAAAGGAGATATACTTGTTAATCATCCTGCCGGTAATGGAGGTGGTGCAGCAGCCCTGTTCTGCCAGCTGGGCGAATTTGATACAGGCGGCCTTAAAGACAGGCGGCAACCGGCAGCATCTATTGTGTACCGTTGTTATTTCCCGCATAGCGGCCTGGAAAATGTGTATGCAAATAATATCACTGTAACGGAATCCTGGATCACTCCCAACCCCGATACAGTTGGCACAGAACATATTGATGGGATCCAGACCTGGGGCGGACAGCGTTACCTGAACTTCTCCCGCAACCACCTGGAGTTCAATCCGCCACACACAGCGCCCTATGGCCTTTCCGGGCTGATAGGCATGTATTCGGATGGTTCACAGGACGGTTTCGATGGTTATGATCACGTAATGGTAAATGACAATTACTTTATACTGAATGCCTATGGTATAGCCCTGCATGCACCGCTGGCCGTACCGGTCACCAATATGACCGTTACCGGTAACCGCTGGGTATGGAGCAATGCCGCTGAGGATGCGGACTATACCAATGCGGTATATCATAATCCCAGCCAGTCTATCCCGGACTACAATAAAAACAGTGGCAATGGCAACCACTGGAAGAACAACCAATGGGCAGATGGCCCTCATGCCGGGGACTTCCTTTGGCCGGACAATGCTACCTCTGCAACGGAGTTCTAACGGAAAACAGTATACGTAAAGGAATAAGATCGTAAAAGGCTAACCTGCGCTCATTGCAGGTTAGCCTTTTTCATTATCATGTAAAGAAACAGCAAAATAGTTTAGCTGCCGGATCATCAATTTTGTATATTAATGATCCCGCAGATTATAAAAGTTAAAGGATATGCAACGGAATCAGCACCTTTCGTTCGGATATGTTGTAAGCACTACCAGCCTTGCATTTGTAGTATCCCAGCTGGATGTATCTATTGTAAACATTGCCCTGCCTGCTATGGCAAAAGCTTTTGGGGCCGGTATCAGTGCGCTGCAATGGGTAGCAGATGCCTATACCGTTGCATTTGCCGCGCTTATGTTGTCGGCAGGTGGTATGAGTGACCGCCTGGGTTCCAAACGCATTTTCCAGATGGGATTACTGCTTTTCGGCATAGCATCCACCGGCTGCGGGTTTGCATGGAGCATTGGTAGCCTCATCGCTTTCCGCGCATTACAGGGCATAGCTGCTGCCACTATGATCCCTAGCTCGCTTTCTATCCTCAACCAGGCATTCGCACATAAACCTGATGAACGTGCACGCGCCGTAGCATTGTGGACCATGGCCGGCGGTATTGCTATTGCTGCAGGGCCTATACTTGGCGGGCTTTTCCTTCACATCAGTAATTGGCGCATGATCTTTTTTGTGAACATTCCCATCTGCCTGGCAGGTGTGCTGCTGGCTGCCAGCATAGAAGATGGCGAATTACATTCACACCGGGGAATGGATCTTACCGGCCAGCTCATATGGATGCTGGCCCTTACCGCTTTTATTGCCGGCATCATTGAATGGCATGCACCGGGCGTGCCGCACTTGCTGGTCATTGGGGCGCTTGTGCTCAGTGTATTATCGCTGCTGTTGTTCCTGTATATTGAAAAACGTGCTAAGTCGCCAATACTGCCTTTGGATCTCTTTCATACACCGGTATTTAATGTGCTGCTGCTGTTAGGCGTTATTGTAAACAATGCCTATTATGGTACCGTGTTCGTGCTGAGCCTTTACCTGCAAAACGTGCTGCATTACACCTCCATACATGCAGGCCTGGCTTTTCTGCCGCTTACGGCTGGTTTTATTGTTTCCAACTTTATCAGCGGCAGGTTGATGGCAGCTTACGGGATCCGCCTGCCACTACTGGGAGGTACGCTGCTGGCGGCAGCCGGTTATGCTGGTTTACTGGTGGCTGGTTCTTCCACACCTTACCTGCAATTGTTTATCCCTTTTCTGATTATTCCCATGGGCATGGGCATTGCAGTACCGGCCATGACTACAGGCATTCTTTCCAGCGTGGAAAAAAACAGGAGCGGAACAGCTTCCGCTATTCTCAATACCATACGGCAGGCAGCTGGCGCGCTTGGCGTGGCTGTTTTTGGCGCCATGGCCAGCGGCGGCCCGCGGAACATTGCCTGGGCAGCCCGCACCAGCGGACTGATTTCCTGCTGCAGCCTCCTGCTGGCGGCAGCGCTGCTCTACAAATATGTCCGGAAAAACTAAAACGGTTACCCAGCTTATTTAGCTATTGCGCTGTCATCTTAGCCGGCAAGCCCCATATAAAGTGAATAGCACGTTTGTGTTTTGTTAAACGGGAAAATGAATTCTATCTTCGGCGCAGTCAAACTATAACTGTTATCATTACTGTCAACATTTAACCTTAAAACAAATCCCTTTACCATGAAAAAAGCACTCTTGATGTGCTGTTGCGCCGTTGTGGCTGCACTTACCCTGTCTTCCTGTGCAACTATTTTTGGAGGTTCCCGGCACACCTTCGTAGTAAATTCCAGTCCTGACGATGCCCAGGTAGTGATCACTGACAAAAAAGGCAAGGAGGTTTTTAACGGTCATACACCTACGGAGGTACGGCTGAAATCCGGCGCCGGTTACTTCTCTCCGGCGGAGTATACTGTAAAGTTCTCTAAAGCCGGGCATCAGGACCTGATGGTACCTATTCATTTCAGACTGAATGGCTGGTACTTTGGAAACATCCTGATCGGTGGCGCCATTGGTATGCTGATAGTAGATCCGTTAACCGGCGGGATGTGGAGAGTTAGTCCCGGGGAAAAACAGATCTACAAAACATTAAAACCGCAGGGAGTAGCTGCACTGGATATTATCGACATTAAAAATGTTGATGCAGCAACGAAAGAACAGCTGGTGAAGATCAATTAAATCATTGCATTTTAATAGGCCCTGATGGCATCATAAAAGCCTCTCTATATGCTTAGAGAGGCTTTTGTTTTTAGGCTTTACATACCTCTTATAATTTCATTCTTCGGCCTGATCAAGCATCAGCGATTTAGCCTTTTTTTGAGAAGTTTCATCCAGTAAATTAGCTGCTCCCCACTCAAAGATCTGATCAATCAGCGCCCTGAGTGATAACCCCGTGTCTGTTAAATTATAAAAGACTTCCTGGGGATGTTTACTTACCCGTACATCACGGTTAATAAGTCCCTGTTTTTCTAAATCCCGCAGTTGTTCTGTCAATACTTTTCTACTGATCTTCGGCATTTTCTTTTGCAGCGATCCAAACCGGTTAATACCGTGCTGGATCAGGTATAGGATAATAGGCTTCCATCTGCCGCTGATCAGTTCAATGGTTTTTCCAACAGGACAGGAATAAGTATCGTATCCATTTGTTTCCATCATGAAAGATTATAAGTTGATAGTTACTGTTTGGTAACTTATTGACCTTGTTATACCGGCAATATAATTTTGCTTCCACAAACATAGAATTATTATGCCAGATCTATTAAACCAGGAGCTAAGAAAAGTAACACTGTTCAGTGTTATACTTATGGGCTTAACCTCCGTTCACCACCTGTATGGTGCAATCGCCTATCATACCTCCTGGCGTTTGCATGTACTGTTGTTCAGCATCCCGGTAATTGTTGTTACGCTATTGCTACACCGCGCTGCCGGCAGGCCCTGGGTATTCCGGCTATATTGGATCATTACTTTATTGGCAGCCATCATCCTGATCGGGATCTTTGAAGGATTATATAACCATGTTCTGAAAAATATCCTTTTCTTCAGTGGTTTTCCCCCAAGCAGCATGGAAAAGCTGTATCCGCGCGGAGCTTATGAAATGCCCGACAACCTTTTCTTTGAGATAAGCGGAATAATGCAGGGGATTATTGCAATACCATTGATCATTTACTTTATCAGGTTAACACAGGCTAAGAAATATAAGCTATGAAAACACACCTCCTACTACGGATACTGCTGGCATTCCATTTAACCGGACTGACAATTATGGCAGGTACAAGTATAATAGACTTTTTCACCTTCAAAACGTTCTGCCGGTTAATAGATCATAGCGACAACAAAGCTTTGAGCCTGCTTCCATTAATGTCCGGTTATGGGAGTTTTGTCAGGGCTGGTGCGGCAATATTAATCCTCACAGGAGCTGGCATGTTCCTGATGATGAAGGGTATTTGGTGGGACCAGTTATGGTTCAAAATAAAAATAGCCCTGGCGCTTTTATTAGTCTTAAACGGAATACTGGTGGGCAATAAACAGGGCACCAGGTTAAGAAGTATGGCCTATGAGGGTTTCCCGGACTTTGTTCAACGTACCGTACACATAAGGGCAAGCCTGGATAGGTTCTATATTACTCAGCTGCTGCTCTTTTTTCTGATCATTTTAGTAAGTGCGATCAAATTTGAAAAATGAAAGCGCTCACCTAAATAGGGAAAGATGCTTCACTCATGGCGTTCTTGATAATTCATTCATCGTAAACCGTAAGTCAGTGATCTTTCCCAGGTATGTCTGAAGCTTGCCTTTAAGCTCCTCTCCCTGGATATTACCAGCCGTTACATACCCGCTTTTAATTTTTATCAGATCACCCTTCAACTCCTGCTTTAAAATGGTTTGCTGACCAAAACTGACCTCCAGGGCGCCTTTTGCAGACAAGCTAAAAACCAGCTGCCCCTGGTTCACCGGAATCTGTTTGCTTGTTATTTCAGTGCCATCAGCCAGTACCAGGCCTATTTTATTCTGGTAAGCGTATAATTTGAAATTGGAAAAATAGTCGCACACAACACCACCTTGATTTATCCCATCTAAATAAGCCGTGATGATAAGCGTGTCCGGATTCCACCGCTTTTTATTAAAGGAAAGATCTGCAGCGCCACTACCCTGCCGGATGGTATAGCTCTGGTCTGAAAATGCAGGCAAGGGCCCTTCCAGGATCATGTCATTCGTTTCACCCTGCCGCTTCAGCTCTTTATCAAGCAGCTGTTCCAGCTCATTCAGCTTACTATGATAAGCAGGATTGGTCACCAGGTTTTTAAACTCATCACGGTCCGTATCCAGGTTAAAAAGCTCTTCCGGGGGATGATAGCTGTAGCGGTCCAGCAGGAACTTAGTTTTAGCATCCGTTTGGGCAGCTGCAGTCCAGCTGTCAAAATAAAATTCGTTCTGTTCTACCTTATCTATGTGCGTAATAAAACGCGCTCCGGGATGATAGTTTTTGATATAATGGAAGCCGTCATCCGTAATGATAGCCCGCGAAGGCGTATAATTATACCAGAAATGCGGCTCCATAGATGTTTCAGCAAAAATGTATTGATGGTGGTTTTTCTTTTTATTTAACAACACATTTTTAAAGGATGCACCATCCAGTTCATTATGCGTTGCTCCGCCTCCAAGATCGATCAGGGTAGGTGTCAGATCAACCAGTGATACCAGCGCATCTGAAACGGAGCCGGACGTAACTTTTCCCGGCCATCTCACAATCAGCGGCACTCTTAAACCCTGATCATACACAGACCATTTCGCTGAAGGGAACTGCGCGCCCTGGTCTGATATAAACATTACAGCAGTGCTGTTCTTCTGACCGGCTTTGTCAATGGCCTGCAGCACCTCTCCCAGCATTTTATCTGCCTCTCCAATGCTTTGATAATAAGCTGCCAGCGCTTTACGGGTAGCTTTGGTATCAGCAAGATAATGGGGTATCTTTAATTTTCCGGGATCAAAATCCCGGTTCGGGAACCATGGCACATGAGGTACCCAGGGTGCAACAATCAGGCAGATGGGCTGTTCAGGGCGGCTCTTAAAATGGTCCCCGATCATTTGAACGGTTTCTTTCTTACGGTCCAGCCGGTTTTCAATTGGAAGGTATCGCCCGAACTCTTCCCCGATCCTTTCAAATGGAAAATTATGTAAAGGGAATATATCTGTTTTACCAGAGATCACCACGCGATAACCCAACTGCTGCAGGAACTGTGGCAAGTTTGCTGTATTGGGCCTTACTGTAAAATGATTCATTTGTGAACCATTGCGGAACGGATAGAGCCCGGTAAACATAGTGCTCCTGGAAGGTGTACAAATGGGCGATGCCGCATATGCACGGTTAAACCGCATCCCCTCAGCAGCCAGCAGATCCATGTTGGGTGTTTTTACATCGGTATTACCATAACATCCCACATCCTGCTGATTCAGATCATCAGCAATGAAGATCACCACATTGGGCTTGTTTTGCGCAAAAGCCGGCGATAACCCGCAAGAAACCCATACGATGACTGTAAAAATAATTTTGCAATGTACTAATTGGTTATTCAATAGAGATCTAAGCATAGCTAATTACTTCAGGATACGGCGCAGAAGATATAAAAGATCAGGCAGCAATGCAAATCGCTCACTTGTTAAGTTGTTCCTGAAGTTTTTTTGTTATCATTGATCCGCTTTAACTACCCAATTATGAAACGTACCAACTGGTTTGACCGCAAATTTTCCCCTATTGAAGACAATGGCATCCTTCCCTGCATTATTGAAAGACTGGAAGGCACTCCTGCCAGGCTGGCTGAAAAAATGAAACAGATCAACCCAACAATTCTCTCTGTTTCAAAGGACCATAAATGGAGCATAAAACGGGAAATTGGCCACCTGATTGACCTTGAACCGCTTTGGCTGGATAGGGCAAAAGAAATTATTGCCGGCGAGCCGGATCTTAAAAAGGCAGACCTTACGAATAGCAAAACACAGGAAGCAGATCATGATGAAAGGGACCTTATGGCATTGATCACAGACTTCAGCAAGCACCGGCAATATTTAGTACAGCTCTTAAGAGGGTTACAGGATACAGACCTGGATAGATCAGCCAAACATCCCAGGCTGGGTACGCCCATGAGGATCATTGACCTGGCCTACTTTGTAGCGGAACATGACGATCATCACCTGGCGCAGATCACTTTTTTACAAAACGGCATTCAATGAGCTAGGGCCGTTTGCCAGGTATTTCAATGCCTGCATACCCGGCATAAAAAAATAAGCGCCGCCACGCACAAACACAAACTGGGGTATATTATTTATTTTCTTTCTTACCGGGCAGCCCTGTATGGTAAATGCGCTGTTCCTGAAAACACCCTCTCTGAAAGGAAATCCAACAATAGGATCTATATCATCATTCAAACCATCAAACTTATTATTATTACACCAGGCATTCTGAATAAACTCAAACTGCCGGTTGATCTGTGCATTAAAGCAAATAAAATACAATCCTCTTTTATCATTATTCCCTGATGCACGCATGGCTGCGGGATCAAAATCCGGTGATAAAGGCGCGCCAAATGCCCGGCCCCTTCTCAGTATTTTATGTTTCTTCACCATCTTCACAGATAATCCGGGATCATCATCTATCCCATCCCGGGGATTTGACTTCCGGATATGTGCGCCAATAGGGCAATGGTAGCCATCCTTATCCTTTTCCGCAAAAAAGAAATTCTTGAGGTCCCCTGTGGCGGCTGGTGTCAATGGCTCACCATTCAGCTGCCTGCCCATTATTTTAGCAGCTATTAATTCCGGGGTCATGCCCTGCAAATGCGGATCATTTTCAGATAAGCCATAGATGAACTCCCAGAACACCTTTACATCCTGCTCCAGCTGCCGGAACACCATATAGCTGCCGTTTTTGCCTATATCAAAAATATCTTCCTTCCCGGTCTTAATCCTGGGGCTTAAAGGAAATTTTGCATATTCGTTCGGATATCCCAATATAAATTCACCGGGCATAACTACATTCTGCTCCTCCTCTGCTTTATAGCGTGCATTACTGCCGCCAACACCGGCAATTAATGGGTTCATGATCCCATCTTCAAAGCCAAAATGTTCTTTGCTGCCAATATTCATTGTATTTAAACGGGTCACTTCGGTGATGTTATAACGCTTTAATATCTCTGCCGTATCCTGGTACTTGTTTTCCAACGCGGCGCTGTCCTTTGCAAAGATCATTAGCACAGCATCTACCTGCGGATTATGATTGCCTCCCCAATACCATTTCTCCGCTGCATTGGTATCAAAATCTCCCAGGATGCGGCTCCGGGTCTTCGTGTTTAATCCCTCTGTAAATTCCGGGGCAAAGCCGGTGATCAGCTGTTCCTGCGGTATCAGCCGGGAGATCCCTGTATTGGTGAATGCAATATGAAAAGCGAGATCCGGCCGTTTATGGCTGGCAGATGTAATACCCGGCAATATATCTGCCAGGAATGCGCGGACCTGCGCCTGCTCGGTAAACTGCAGCATTACATAACAGGCTTCCGGCAGGAAGCTATACGACCTGATAAGCAGGCCCTGTATATCGCCAAATTCTATTTTTGGGAATTGCATAACTATAAAAGGTTTAACCATTTTTTTGTTTGCATGTCATTCATTTCCTGGTTCAATCCAAGTGTAATGCGATGATTTCTCAATATATTCTTGACCGTTAGCTCTTCAAAAGCGCTGTACCATACCTGCGTGTGGATCTGGTATTTCCTGGTCCAGTTCTTAAAACGTTCTTCATCAGCCGCGCCCTTAAAAACCAGCCAGCTGGTACGGGGAAAATTGATGGTATTGCTCCATACGCCGGTAAGGCCAACCGCAGCCCGGTCAACAAAATCACTCAGGTAATTTTCCCAGCTGCCATCGAAATTGCTGAAGAACAACAAGGCCCGCTCCTTCTCCAGGACGGACCAGCCTGCGAAATGAATAGTAGAAATGCCGCCTAATGCACCTTTATTAAAGCTGTATTTTGCTAACAGGTTAATTAACCAAAGCACGGTTCTTAATACGCCCAGCCTGAACCTGCCCGGGCTTATCGCAACAAGATGCGATAATTGATTCTGCGCATAAAAATCTTCATCTTTTGTAAGAGAAGGCACCGCTGCTACCTCCTGCTCCGTGTCCGGCAATTCGGGTGCGGTTTGTTCAAGGCGCCTTAAATAAAATACTATACCGGCAATCAGCGCTACTAATATACCCAGAAGATAAAGATGTATGAAACCTGCAAGTACCAGCACCCCTGTTAACAAAAGCCCAATCAGTAAACCAGCGTACACAGGCTTTATATAAGGCAGCGGTACCGCCTTAATAGGGTTGTAGTCAGGTACCTGTTGATGGATGTACTGCACTATTTCCTGTTTTATAAATTTGGGATCATCTGCAGGGGCGAATGTTCTTTCCCTCAGAAACTGTTGTATGTGAGTATAGATCTCTGCCTCTTTACCGATAATATCAGTAGACAATCCCCGGTATCCGGAATAGTATGCATCTACCCGCTGTAGATGCCCTTTTATAAAAGTGGTGATAGCGGTAGCAGGAGGAATAGCAGGATCGTAATCCTTACAACAGGAGAAAATTTTTTGAAAGGGCGATATGGTTTCCCCGGCTGTCATTGCCTGTAAGCAGGTATCCAGCTGCCCGTCATAGGTGCCGGAATACACCAGCCTGAAAAGCTGTCCCGGAGGCTGGGCGGCCAGTGGGTCCGGGAAAATAACAAACCGGGCAAAGTAAACGCTTTTAATTTTCCTGAAGGGATGATCTGCTTTAGTAATAATGGAGGTGTGGAGCAGCTGCAATTCATTGCAAAGGATGCTGAGCTTATTTGCATCAATATCAGCAACGACAATCAGGCCGTTTTGATCGGTGAATGTTTTCATTTATTTGGGGTTATCCTAAAGATACTTATTTTTTCACATTCCTGCTTAGCTCGTAAACAAGCACCGTTACAGGCCCAAGCTGACCGGAGATCCCTACAGCGGATTCTTTATTTGCATTATATTCTCCCAGGTAACTGTTTGCCAGTACGTACAATTTATTTTCCAGGATCGCTGCAGTAGTGGGATCATGAAACAGCTCATTTCCTTTATCAATGATCTTTTCGCCTGTAATTTCATCCCCGCTGTTATTCAGCGAATATTGCACAACAGCATTGTCTTTATTGGTTTTAGCGCCGTTGTACACGCCAATGATGCTATTGTTCCAAAATACCAGGCCATCCAGGTTGTATGCTTTTGTGGAATCTGTATATCCTTTTAAGGGTGTAAGTTTTTTTGACAGCAGATCCAGCTGCATTAAGCCATGACTATAGGTAGCGATGTACACTTTGCCATTTGCATTATAAGTGATCCCATTGGGCCAGGCTATAAGGGAATCCTTTACAAACAGGCTCAATTTCTCCCTTACCGGATCCACTTCATAAAGGGAGGAATCATAGGTATCGGTTATGTATAGCTTGCCGTCCGGGTGAAGGATCAGGTCATTGAACAAATGGCGTGTTGTATCTTTAAGGATATACTTTTGTTTTACCACTCCTGTTTTTATATCAAAAGCATGCACGCAGGACAGGTACCAGGAGCCCTGTTTTTTATTGGACACCACCCATAACCATTGTGCTTTAGGATCTGTCTTCATTCCAAGCCCTTCCAGCAATCCATCCTGGCCGCTTTTGATGAGATCCTTGTGCGATCCGTCCTTATTAATTGCAATAATTTTTTGCAAAGCAATGCTGCTTACATAGATGGTTCCGTTAACCGGGTTTATCGTGATGCCTTCGGGTATCACATCTTTCTCAGTGCGGGTAGTGATGATCTCCGGGACGGATTGCGCGGCCAGGTCCAGCACTGCCAGCAGGATCATAAGACTGAACAGGAATTTTTTCATATGGTGGGGGAAATTCATGGGAATACCTGATTACGAATTTATGTATCTTGTCTTTCCAGAGCAACATTATATGAAGATTTTTAAAAATAGGGCACTTATATCCCTGATCCTTTCCTTTAGCACATTTCAGCTTGCAGCACAGCAAAAGACCTACAATATAACAGCCTATGGCGCCAAAGCCGATGGCAAAACCAACAACACCGCTGCTATACAAAGCGCAATAGATAAAGCCAGCGCAAATGGCGGCGGGCGGGTATTGGTACCTGCCGGTAAGTTTGTTACAGGAGTTATTGAAATTAAAACCGGCGTTGAGCTGCACCTTGCTGCCAATGCCGTACTGCTGGCCACTACAAAACGGATTGACTATGGCCCGGAAAAAGCCTCCGCCCTGATCGTTGCCGACGGACAGCAAAACATCGGGATTACAGGTCCGGGCACCATTGACGGACAGGCCGGACTGCTGATAAAAGATATTTACGTGATGTTGCGGAATGGCAGCCTTAAAGACCAGGAATGGCAGCAATATAATGAATGGGGGCAAATGAGGCCGGAAGAGAACAACAGGCCTCAGCTGATCCTGTTCAGGAACTGTAAAGATATCAGCATAAAAAAAGTAACCATAAAAAACGGCCTGTGCTGGATCCAGAATTACCAGAGCTGTACAAATATGGTCATTGACAGCATCAATGTACAAAGCAATACTTTTCTGAATAATGATGGCATAGACCTGGTTGACTGCAAAAACGTAAAGCTCACCAACAGTAACTTCAACGTGGCGGACGACGGCATTTGCCTGAAATCACATGATCCCAAAGGGCTTTGCGAAAACATCTACATCGCCAATTGCAGGGTGCGTTCCAGCGCAAGCGCGTTCAAAATGGGTACCGCTTCATTCGGAGGTTTTAAGAATATTACCGTACGGGATATTTACGTGTACAATACTTTCAGGTCCGCTATTGCCCTTGAAACGGTGGATGGCGGCATATTAGAGGACATAGACATCCGGGGCGTTACTGCAAAAAATACCGGCAACGCTATCTTTATCCGCTTGGGCAAACGCCGGAAGAATGTACCCCCCGGCCGGATCAAGAGCGTTTATATTGGCAATGTTAAAGTACAGGTACCTGCAGGTAAACCGGATGCCGGTTACCAGATGGAAGGTCCCCGTGAGCTGTTTGAGCATAACATTTTCCCGGCATCCATCACCGGTATCCCGGGGTACCCTGTGTCAGACATCACGCTGGAGAATATTGAAATAACGTATAATGGCAATGCTAAAGAATACGTTGCTTTTTCCAATATTGACTCCCTGGAAAATATACCGGAGAAGGCAGGGGATTATCCTGAGTTCTCTATGTTCGGAGAGCTGCCTGCATGGGGCTTTTATGTAAGACATGCCAATAATGTTAAAATGAAGAATGTAAAGCTGATCGCTACCGGCGATGAGTACCGTGCCGCCTGCGTATTTGACGATATGGATGGATTGGAGCTGGACGGTGTGAAAATTTCAAAAGCAGCCGCTCTTCCGGTGATCTTGCTAAACAAGGTAAAGCGCTCATCATTCCGCGAAATGCAGCTGCCTTCCAAAAGTAAGGAAGCGATACAAGTTAAATAGCGCTATATTTAAATCAAAATAAACTGCGTTATGGAAGATCAAACGACTGCTTTAGCGCCCATGTTGTACCTCAAAAACCTGGCAGCTGCTATTGATTTCTATAAAAATACATTTGACGCCATAGAACAATGGCGGGTGAGTAATCCCGATGGCAGTGTGCATGTTGCAGAAATGATCATTGGCGCTGCAATATTCCGCATGCATGAAGAAGTAAGCAATGACAATAATTTTAGCCCGGATACAGTGGGTGGCACTACTGTTGTTATGGGATTGCTGGTTCCAGACCCGGATACAGTAGCGGCAAAAGTTACGGCAGCCGGCGGTACCGTATTAAGCCCGGTAAAGGATTATGAATATGGTTACCGGCAGGGCACCGTAAAAGACCCCTTCGGGCATCACTGGATGGTTGAAAAGAAAACCGCAAGGCCGCCATTAGGGTCAGAATAGCATAACATGTTAACCACATTTTTTTAAACATATACAACGTTGCATAAAGTCTGATTTTTATCTATCTTCGCCCCCGATATGACTGGCAACCGTACATCTTCTTTGGTTACTCCACCATGATAAACAGCTCCCGGCTGTTATAATATCCTGTTTTATGTTTAACAGGATGGTCATTCATTTTATTTTTTCCGGCACTTTCTTTTAATAAACTTTCATACATGAAGGCGTACCTTAATTTTTTTGACTTCAGACAAAAAGTAAATTACAAAACAGAAGTATTAGCAGGGTTTACAGTGGCCATGACAATGATCCCTGAATCACTTTCCTTTGCAATACTTGCAGGCTTATCTCCGCTTACGGGCCTGTATGCAGCCTTCATAATGGGCCTGGTTACCGCCGTACTGGGCGGCCGTCCGGGTATGGTTTCAGGTGGCGCCGGGGCAACTGTTGTTGTATTAATTGCACTCATGCAATCCCACGGTGTTGAATATGTATTTGCTGCGGTGCTGCTGGCTGGCATTTTACAAATAACAGTAGGCCTGCTTAAATTGGGTAAGTTCATTCGCCTGGTTCCGCAACCGGTCATGTATGGATTTGTGAACGGGCTTGCGGTGATCATATTTATGGCCCAGATCCAGCAGTTTAAAATAACAACCGGCACAGGTACAGCCTGGCTTACAGGCACACCCTTATGGATCATGCTTTCGCTGGTGATCCTTACAATCCTGATTGTAATGTTATTCCCTAAAATAACCAAAGCAGTGCCAGCCTCCCTGGTAGCTATCATTGTGGTATTTGGCATTGTGCTGGGGTTTGGGATAGAAACCAAAACCGTAAAAGATATTGCTTCAATCAGTGGCAGGTTTCCACCTTTTCACCTCCCATCCGTTCCTTTCAATCTTGATATGCTGAAAATAATTTTCCCCTACTCACTTGTAATGGCAGGCGTTGGGTTAATTGAAACCTTATTAACCTTAAATGTTGTAGATGAAATTGCAGGTAACAGAGGCAGAGGGAATAAAGAATGTATGGCACAGGGAAGCGCCAATGTGCTGAATGGACTTTTCACCGGCATGGGTGGCTGTGCCATGATCGCACAAACGTTTGTGAATTTGTCAGCCGGCTCCAGGGCCAGGTTATCCGGTATTATTGCTTCATTAACCATTCTGATGATCATATTGTTTGGAGCGCCGGTTATTGAAAGAGTACCCATGGCTGCACTGGTTGGCGTAATGATCATGGTATCTGTTGGTACCTTTGAATGGATCAGCTTAAGGATTATAAACAAAATGCCACGCCACGATGTGGCTGTTGGGATATTGGTAGCTGTGATTACCGTCTGGTTGCATAACCTGGCATTGGCGGTATTGGTCGGTGTTATTATTTCAGCATTGGTATTTGCATGGGAAAGCGCCAAAAGAATACGGGCCAGGAAATATGTGGATGACAGTGGAATAAAACATTATGAGATCTATGGACCTTTATTCTTTGGGTCTGTAAGCGCCTTTTCCGAGAAATTTGACATTCTTAATGATCCATCAGAGGTAATAATAGATTTTAAAGAAAGCAGGGTTGCAGACATGAGCGCTATAGAGGCATTAAATAAGTTAACCGAACGTTATAAAAAAGCAGGCAAAAAACTGCACCTGCGCCACTTAAGCGAAGACTGCCGGGTCTTACTAAAAAATGCCGGATCTATCATTGATGTGAATGTAATAGAAGACCCTAACTATAAAGTTGCTATTGACTAATATAACATCCGGTACTGTGTAGTAGCTAAAAAAATGCCAGGCACCTCCGTTTATTCCGGAAATGCCTGGCATTAAAGATTATAAACTAAAGATTAAAGTGCGCCAATGAACTCCATGCAATACCCGGCAGAACCACAGGCGCCGCTGATATGAAAATACGTACCTGAAATAGAGGTTTGCGTTTTCATACCCGTAGCCAGATAATTATTGGGAGAGCTTTGGGTAAAACCATAAGTGCCCAGCGATGTGCCACTCAGCGTAGAGAACGTGATGCTGGTAGGCGTAGTTCCACTACCGTTTACCGTATAGGCAATGGTGCCTGCCGGCTGGCCGGCTCCCGGCGTACCATCAGTAGTACCGGTGATCGGGAAGGAATACACGCGTACATGCTTCATGGCCACAGGTGCGCCACGGTGTACCGGGGCAAAGCTGGATAAAGAAAACAAAAGGCCTGACATCAATAAAACAGGGAACAACTTTCTCATAGATAATGGATCTTTAGGGTGAGGGTTAAAAATATCCTGACGAATATAACTTTTTTTGTATTGCCTTCACTGCTAAACATTTGCTAATGTTAAATAAATTCCCCCTGCGTAAGCGGCGTTATTTTATATCCGTTGCAGCCCCGTATAATTTCCCAACAATACTTTGTATCCCATCAACAGGATTATTCTGAAAAGTGATCACACCCGTCTTATTTGCAGGATTGAAGAACAGGAAAGTTTGAATGCCGGGATCCAGGCCGGAATGTCCCCATAACAATACCTTACCATACGGCGTTTCAAATTCAGAGGTACGCCAGGTTAAACCCTGGGCCTTGTAATCCTTAAGCTGCGGGCTAAACATTTTTTCAATGGTGGCCTGCTTCAGGATCCGTTTACCGTTTAGCTCACCGCCGTTCAGGAGCGCTGCCAGGTAATAGGATATTTCCCGCACACTGGTTCTCACAAGCCCGTCAGGATAATTGGGAAAACTATACAAGCATACCGGAATAAAGGTACCTGCCTTAAACTCAGTCTCATTAGGGAACAGCCGGGCATAGGTCATATACTCTTTTCTGTTCTCTTCTGTGATGTAGGCATAGGGCCTGATATAATTGCCTGTATCCACCTCGCTTAACATCCACCCGGTATTTTTCATGCCCAGGGGCTGAAAAATATGCTCCCTGCAATATAAGTTAAAGGGCTGTTTAGCCACCTTTTCAACAATCAATCCAAGTAATCCAAAGGCAACATTTGAATACGTGCGTTTAGCGCCCGGCGCCCAATCGCCAAAGCTATTGCCATCATTATAGAACGTACCGCCGGGTGTCAGGGCGCCACGGATCCAGTCGTTCAGCGAAAGGCTAGGATCCCCGCAGGCATAACTTTCTGAATAGGCTTTGCCGTCAACGATAGAGGAGGTATGTGTTAAGATCTGGAAAATGGTGATCGGTTTACCCGGGTACTTCGGGTTGCTGATCTTAAAATCCAGGTAGGTGTTTACATCGGCATCCAGGTCAATAAGCCCTTTTTCCCAAAGCTGCATGGCTGCTGTGGTTGTAAATGTTTTGGATACGGAGCCAATGTTCATGATCCCGTCTATGCTCATGGCTTTGTTGTGGGCAATATCCGCCTGGCCATAACCTTTGGACCAGCTTAGTTTTCCGTCCTTTACAATGCCGGCAGCAAAACCCGGGACGTTCATATCGTCCATAAATTTTTTGACGGCTATGTCAACCGAATCATAGGCCGACTGCGCCTTAACCTGTGTAACATAACATGCCAGTAACAACAGGTGAATGAAGATCCTTCTCATGCGTGATAAATATTTTTGTGGCGTATAGGAATAGCCGTTAGCCCGGGGTCAAACCTTATGCCAGGGATGTAAGTCTCTTTATTTCAAAGCATTATTATATTTTTTCAATAGCAGGATCGTTCAATTATGAACAGGGGGTGTACGTATAAGCGCAGTTTTGTAAGCATCCGGCTCAAATATTTTATTAAACAGGCAACTTATCTTGTACCTTCGCCGTACCATATATTCATCTAATCAAAACTGTTGAAGCACCTATGAAGATCAAAAACCTATGCACACTGGCCTGTGTGCTTTTAATTTCATTTACAAGCGCTTGTAAAAAAGACGGAAACGAATCCTCAACAGAAAAACTGGCATTAAACGATCATGACACTGCCTTTGTACATCCGGGTTTGCTGCATAAGCAAACAGATTTTGACCGTATGAAGGCCAGGGTAAATGCAGGCGCTCAGCCCTGGCTCTCCGGCTGGAATAAGCTAACCGTTAATGCACATGCATCGCTTAACTGGCAGCCTACCCCCTCAGAAGTTGTTTACAGGGGTAGCGATGGGGTGCATGCTGAAAATTACGGCCAGCTGTATAATGATGTTGCAGCTGCCTATGCTACTGCTTTAAGGTGGAAGATCTCCGGCGACAAAGCTTATGCAGATAAATCCATCGCCATTATGAACGTTTGGTCTGCCAGGCTAACGGCCTTAGGAGGCAATAATGATGTGAACCTGGCAGCCGGCTTATACGGATACCAGTTTGCCAATGCAGCAGAGATCATGCGCAGCTACCAGGGATGGCAGGCAGCAGATTTCAAACGCTTCCAGCAAATGATGTTAAACATTTTTTACCCGCTCAATCACAGCTTTCTTAGCAGAAAGGAAAAATGCATGAGCCATTTTTATGCTAACTGGGACCTGTGTGTAATGAACTCCATATTAGCCATAGGTGTGCTGTGCGATAACCGGGACCTTTATAATGAGGCAGTAGCCTATTTCAAGCACGGGGCCGGCAACGGTTGTATTATGAACGCAGTATGGTATATCCATCCCGGTGGGCTGGGCCAATGGCAGGAAAGCGGCCGCGATCAGGGCCATAACACATTGGGTATCGGCCTAATGGGCGCTTTTTGTGAAATGGCCTGGAACCAGGGCAATGACCTGTACGGGTATGATGATAACCGTTTTTTGAAAGGGGCTGAATATGTGGCCAAATACAACCTGGGCGATTCCGTGCCTTATGTTGCTTACACTAATTGTTTAGGTGTTAATCAGACAATTATTAGTGAAGCATCCCGGGGTTCGGTACGTCCTATCTGGGAGCTGGTGTATAATCATTATGTAAAACGTAAAGGTTTGGCAGCTCCCTACAGTAAGCTGTTTGCCGAAAAAATAAGACCGGAAGGCGGTGGCGGAAATTATGGTGGCACCAGCGGTGGGTATGATCAGCTGGGTTATGGAACGCTGACCTGCACATTGGATCCGGTACAATAACAGCATGCGCAGAACATACAGCGAAAAGCCCCTGGCACGGGCTATTCCGCTGTATGTTTTATGCTTTTTTTACAGCAATTGCCAAATGCTGTTGTTATAATTTCTCCGCAAAAAGTGGCTACCACCTATCACATAAATGTTTCTGATCCTGGATAGCATTATATTCAAATATCTTTGTAAAGCTCCCCCATACGCACTTATAGCAAACACTTCCAATACCTTCCCATTCATTTCCTGCACCCTAATTCATTGTAAGCGAGCATTTGTATTCATTTTAAATATTGTAAATTTATTTCTTTACCATATATTTATACTACGTGTTCAGAGAATGCAGACCGGTAACTTGTAGATCCCCCATACTCAAATAACCTTTTCCATACACCTAATGTTAAAACCAAATCACCACGCAATGAAAAAAAAATCCAGTGTCACAGGCGCTCTATTCACCCTGTTTGTCATGGGCATACTTGCCTACAACTGCGCCAGCAACAGCAAACCCAAAGAGACTGAAAGCACATCCGGACAGGAAGCTATTGTGCTGGACAGCGCATTTTTGAATCACCGTGATTCTGTACCATCCAAGCAGCAGTATGCTGATCCATTATTTGAGCTCAGCCATGATTACCCGGCATCAGCCGCCCCTGTTGTTAATCCTCCCTGGCAGCAGGCATTAAAGGGGAGATCTATTTCCGAATGGAATGTATTTGCTTACATGGATTCATTAAAAAGTTATGTGGCCCCGCGTTTATTGCCCTTTTTTACCAACAACAGCTCATGGACATCCGCCAGGTACGGCTGGTTTAATGAGCCCTGGCTGGGCACACAAAGAGAGGCCATCCTGGGCGCTTACCTCGGCAACGGCAACCCGGCCAATATGTTTAAAACATTAAAGGAAGATGAAGCAGGTTATGCGCTGGTGCTCTATGATTCCACAGCAGCATATACCGTAGGGCAGATCTGGGGCAAAACAGGCCAGAGCGTAAACCTGCTGAACGATGCTGCACAATTCACTGAAGGCAGCGTTATTGTAAAGCTGGCCTTTTCAAACATCAATTATCCGCAATGGCCGGTAATGGAAAATGCGCAAACCTTCAGCGTTTATGATACCATTCCAACATCAGCGGATCCCGCAACAGGATACCAGATGCGGAAGGTTAGCTTTTTCCAGATGGATATAATTGTGAAGGATAGCAAAACAGCTCCTAAAACAGGATGGGTTTATTCCACTTTCGTATATGATAAAGACCGTAAAGGATCAACCTGGGAAAAAATGGTTCCGTTGGGAGCCATGTGGGGCAATGATCCGGGGGTAAACAGCCCGCTGGCGCCGCCCTATCCTAAATTGAGTGAAACAGTTATTAACCCCTTAGCGCCGGCGTACAGTAAAGAAACACTGGGCTGGGGTGGCCGGTTAAGCGGCCCGAATGATGGCGCTGTTGCGCAGGAAGCGTATGATGTCAGCACCGGTAAAAAGTATACCAACCTGGCCTTGTCATCCTGCATGAGCTGCCATAGCCCCGCACAGGATACCTTTAAATCATTCCTGCTGCCTGGCCCCTTCCCTCCCGGCAATCAGCTGCTGGTTTATACCCCGGGCAGCGACAAATGGAATTTATGGTTCAGGGATGATTATGGCAATGTTCCTTTTGATTCAGGCCAGGTGGCAATGGATTATGATATGGTAATGGCCTTTAAATCAGTGCTTGCATTTGAAGCAGCAAAACCTTCCGAGCAAAACAAGCTGCTCAGGAGCAATGCAGCAGCAGTACAGAAATTCAGGCGGCATAACACCCGCAGCCGGTTCTGGCATTAAACAACAGCTACACAACAATCAGCTATTAAATAGGCTGACCTTCCGGGTCAGCCTATTTGTTTAAAGTATTACCTGTTTCAATGTTGTGTTAACAATCCCGCCCGGAAACGGTTAGGCGTTTCACCGGTCATCTTCCGGAAAAAAAAATTAAAGTTGGAGGCATGCCCAAAACCAAGGGAATACCCGATCTCCGCCACATCCCAGTTAGTATGCTGCAGCAGCGCCCTGGCTTCTTTGATCACATGTGCGGCAATCAGCTCAGTGGTTGTTTTGCCGGTTACCGTCTTTACGGATTTGTTCAGGTAGTTTACATGTACGGATAGCTGTGCCGCAAATGCCGCCGCTGTTTTAATACGGATCCGGTCATGCGTAGCGGTGATGGGAAACTGGCGGGCCAGCAGCTCCAGGAACAGCTCTGTGATGCGGTCAGCGGAAGAGGTATGGCTATACGAATCTACCGGGGGAGCAATTTTAAGCGCCTCATGTATCAGCAGCTGTACGTGGTTCCTTAGCACATCATACTTGTATTTGTAATGCCCTTCCGCCTCCTGCAGCATCATTTCAAAGATGCCGGCCATCCTTTCCTTTGCCGGTTCATCTGCAAACAATACATGATCACCCTGTACCTTAAAGAGCGAAGATTCCGCAGGGCTTTCACGCTTAAGCTGGTTGCTCACAAACTCCCCGGTAAACAGGCAAAAGTAGTAACGCTGCTTTTCCGAAACACGCTGCCAGGCGTAGGGGATCATGGGATTGCTGAAAATAACCGCGCCGCTTTTAACCCGAATGCTGCGGTCAGCATAGGTTACCAGGGCTTCCCCTTCCAGCAGCAGTGCGATCTTATAATAATCCCGCCGGGTGAATGGTGACGGGTGGGCGGGGTGAGTATCATCTACCCGGTACACGTAAAAACCGCCAACATCATTGAAGGCTCTTCCATGCCTTCTTAAAAATTGCTGAATGTGCTCATGGGGATCCATATTCCTAAGTTATGAAATTCAAATGTAAGGGTATCAGGGCCAGCTGACCCCGGTGGCTGTTTCGCTGAACTGCCATAAGGCAGCTGCTTTATCCGGGTCAACGGCAAAGGAACGAACGCCGTAACCGGTGGCCTGGGAATCGCCGGGCAAAAGCTCCGCAAGGTCGCAATCCTCACAATAAATGCCGCCCATGCCATTCAGCTCATCGCTCAGCGCACACCATACAGCTGTGGCGGCGCCCTGCTGCGGGGTTTTAAAGTTATTAACCTGCTGCTCCCAGGCTTGCAGCTCTTCACTGCTCATATAACGGAAGATGTCTGTGCGGATGGCTCCCGGGTGCACGGCAAATGCCCTTACACCATGCTCCTGCCCCCTGCGGTCCAGCTCTACTGCAAAAAGTGAGTTAGCGGTTTTAGACTGCCCATAGGCTTTCATCTTGTCATAACCCTGTTTTTCAAAGTTCAGGTCATCCAGCTGCACACCCATACGCCGGTGGCCTACGGAAGATAGCGCTATTACCCGCGCCCCGCCCGCATTTCTTAAGGCCGGCCATAAGCGCCCGCTTAGCTGAAAGTGGCCAAGGTGGTTTACGCCAAACTGGATCTCATACCCCCGCTTGTCTTTCAGGAATTCTGGCGGCCGGAATATTCCTGCATTATTAAAGAGTAAATGCAGGCTGTTATATTCCGCCAGGAAGCGTGCTGCAAAGGCATCTACAGAAGCAGGATCAGCCAGGTCAAGGGGAATAAAGGCTGCCTGCTTAAGCTCAGCAGACCGGTCCGCCCACTTGCCCGCATCCCTTGCGCCCACTACTACCTGCGCCCCGGCAGCGGCCAGGGTTTTCACGGTTTCATAACCAATACCGGAATTTCCCCCGGTCACTAAAGCTACCTTTCCTGTCAGGTCATGTCCGGCAGCTATTTCCGCAGCAGTGCTTGCTGCGTTCCATCCGGAATGGATGGGCTGTTGTACTGTTCTCATATCAAATAATAAAATTAGCAGTACAAAATTAGGGCAGCGCTTTTTTTAAAAGTTATGCGGATCAAATCAATGATTATGCTGAAGCTAACCGGCAGCTGGTCAGCCCGGTTCTGAGAACTTTCGTTGTATAATGAAACCACCTCCCAAATTATTCCGTATGTGTTTAATAAACAGGAGTGCATGGCCGGTTTTAGATGATCCCATAACATATCCTGATCCGGACAACCAGATATATCATTATCACCGAATACATTTATAACACTAATTAAATCACACCGAACGGAGAACAACTGTACAACCTATGTACATCCTTCCTTGTATTAAAATTTAAACTATGAAAAGTACAGCAATTTTCTACACACTTACATTAGGGCTCATGAGCCTCGGGATCAGCACTAAAGCCCAGGAAACGGCAAGCGCCACTGCAACGGCAACCATTGTAACGCCCATTGCCATTACCAAGGACGTTGACATGAACTTCGGGATTTTATCAGTACAATCCACTACCGGCGGAACGGTTGTATTAACCCCGGCAGGCGTGCGCACACCTAGCGGCGGTGTAACACTGCCCGTTGATAACGGAACGGTAACCGCTGCATCTTTCACCGTAACAGGACTAGAGGACTACACTTACAATGTTACCTTACCCTCTTCAGCCCTCACCATTACAAGCGGTTCAAATACAATGACCGTTACCAGTTTCACGAGCAGCCCTTCAGGCTCAAACGGCACCTTAACCGGCGGCACAGAAACGCTGAATGTAGGCGCCACCCTGAATGTAAGCGCAGCACAACCTGCAGGCACCTACGTGTCCGGTACGCCTTTTAATGTAACGGTTAACTATAACTGATCCTTTATTAAGCTCCATATCCTATTCTGGCAATGGTCCGCCGTACATACGGCCGGATCCATTCCCGTATTATGAACCCATAAGCGCATGTTACGTACACTGAAACGTTATTTTCCCTCTTCCTCCCTTATGCTGGCCATTACGTTGGCAGGCGGGCCGCTTTTTATAAACACCCAAACATTTGCACAGGGCAACCTGCTGGTAACCCCTATGCGGGTAGTCTTTGACGGTAAAAAAGGATTGCAGGAGCTGAATATTGCCAATACCGGGAAAGATACAGCCCGGTACCTTGTATCCTTCATTGAGATCAGGATGAACGAAGACGGCTCTTTTGAAAAGATCAGCGAACCGGATTCCGGGCAGCATTTCGCCAGCAGCTTTGTCCGCTTTTTCCCACGCAGCGTGGTATTACCTCCGAATGAGGCCCAGGTAGTGAAGCTGCAGCTGATAAATACCAGCCAGCTGGATTCCGGTGAATACCGCTCCCATATTTACCTGCGGGCAGAGCCAAATGAAAAGGCCCTGGGGGAAGATGCGCCGGCATCCGCTAAGGAAGGTGAAGGTATATCTGTACGGCTAACGCCAGTGTTTGGGATATCCATTCCCGTTATTATCCGCTATGGCCCGAAAACAGGCGCCGTCAGCCTTTCAGACCTCAACCTGGTTACGGAGAACAACGGGGTAAAGCTGCAGATGGTATTTAACCGCAGCGGTAATACCTCTGTGTATGGCGATATTACAGTAGATCATATTTCTTCCAGGGGGAAAACCACGCGGGTGGCCAGTGTTAAAGGGATGGCTGTTTATACGCCTACCCGCTTGCGGCATATGCAGGTGCCACTGGCGGCAAAACCCGGCATTAACTATCACAGCGGCAAGCTGGTAGTGGTATATGGAACAACCACCGATGATGGCACGGGAGCCACATTGGCGCAGGCAGCGCTGGTATTGAAATAATGGATTAATGAGAGCAGTTAGCGGCAAAAATATATTTCACAGGCCAGGCTTTAAAAAAGGCCTGTACCTGATACTGTGCCTGTTTTGCCTGCAACTGCCGGCGCTGGCGCAGGAGCCGCCGCCACGTCCTATAGCGATCTATGTAAACCCGGCGCAGGGGCTCATTTTCGGCGCATTTTTCCAGGGCGCTTCCGGCGGCACGGTGATTATATATCCGGATGGCTCCCGCTCTGTAACAGGCAGCATTGTACAGGCCAATCTTGGCTATCCCTTCTCTTCTGCAGTTTTTGAAGTGGAAGCCAATCCCGGCACGCTCGTCTCAATAATGAATGGCCCCAATGTAACCCTTAGCGGCAGCAACGGCGGCACCCTCACCCTCCAGATAGGCACTTCCAGCACCGGCAGCCCGTTCATTACCACCGCCACCCCACCGGCACGTACGCAGGTGCGTATTGGCGGAACACTGATTGTTGGCAGCCCGCTGGCCAACCCGGTAGGGAATTACAGCGGTACGTTCAACGTGACTTTCATACAGGAATAAAATATGATAAGCAGCATCCAACACATCCTACGCAGCAGGTATAGCAGCATAAAAATGCTTTACCTGTTGTTACCGTTATGCTGTTGCCGGATGTTGTTGTATGCGGCGGATAATAAGGAGCCTGAACCCATTCTCTTTGAAACCTCTGTATTCCTGGTAGTACAGGGCGTTGGCGGGCTGGAAGTGCCGGCATTGATCAATGGAGATACAGCCTACCTTTCTGTTACGGATGTATTTGATTTTATAAAGGTCAGGAGCAACCGCTCAGCTACCGGTGATTCCATATCAGGATATTTCCTGGGTGAGAAAGATCTTTACCTGATAGACCGGGCAAAAAATGAAATACGCTACCGTGATCATGTTTACAGGCTGCATAAAGAGGACCTTGCCATATCGGGAACCTCCATTTTTCTAAGGCTGGAATATTTCGGAAAAGTATTCGGGCTGCCATGCAAATTCAACTTCCGCAACCTTTCCGTGAACATGAACACTAAGCTGGAACTGCCCGCCGTGCGGGAAATGCGGCTGGCGCTGATGCGGCAGAATATAAACCGCCTCAGTGGAAAGATGAAAGCAGACACGGTGATCAAACGCGATTACCCGTTTTTCCGGTTTGGAATGGCTGATTGGTCGGTAGTAGCTAACCAGCGCACGCAGGCCAGCGATGTATGGGTGAACCTGGGATTAGGCGCTACCATTGCAGGTGGCGAGGCCACTGCTTCTCTTAACTACAATAATTACGTACAGCAGCAGGTAACACCTGATAAAGGAGTAAAAGAGATCCGCCCCTTTGATCAGCGGCAGCAATATTACCGCTGGCGGTATGTAGATAATAACCAGCGCGGCCTGCGGCAGATCATTGCCGGGAAGATCTTCACACAATCCACCGCTTCCATCTTTGATCCTGTAGTGGGTGTACAGCTCACCAATGCGCCTACTACCTACCGCCGCTCCTTTGGCACTTATACATTAAGCAACATTACAGAACCCGGGTGGACGGTAGAGCTGTATGTGAACAATGCTTTGGTGGATTACACCGTAGCCGATGCAGCAGGCTTTTACACTTTTGATGTGCCGCTGGTGTATGGTAATTCACAGATAAGGCTGCGTTTTTATGGCCCCTTTGGGGAAGAGCGGATACAGGAACAGAACATCAGCATCCCGTTTAACTTTTTACCTAAGAATGAATTTGAATACACTGCCAGCGCCGGTTTTGTAGAAGATAGTTTAAGCAGCCGGTTCTCCCGCGCACAAATGAATTACGGAGCCACCAAACATATAACAATAGGCGCAGGAGCGGAATACCTTTCCTCCATTTCCACAAACCCAGCCATGCCCTTTGTAACCACCTCTATCCGCATGGCCACTAACCTGCTGTTTAACGGGGAATACACACATAATGTAAGAACACAGGGCATCCTTACCTACCGCACACGCTCCAACCTGCAGGTAGACCTGCAATACACCCGTTATAAAAAAGGACAGCAGGCTATTATTTATAATTTCCGGGAAGAGCGAAAAATAATGCTGGCCAAACCCTTCTTTGGACAGCACTTTTCCATGTTCACACGTTTAACCCTGAACCAGCTTGTTTCCCAGGATCTGAAATACACCACTTCGGAATTGCTGTTATCCGGCGCCATATTAAGGGTAGGCACCAACCTTACCACATATGCAGTAATGGTGGGCAAGGATCAACCTTTCATTTACAGCAACCTGGGCCTCTCTTTCCGTATCCCCGGGAAATTCCTGGTGATGCCACAGGTACAATATGCCTACACCGACAACCGGCTGATATCTGCCCGCTGTGAAATAGGGAAATACCTTTTCCGCAACGGGTACCTGAATGCATCTTATGAAAGAAACTACAGGAGCCGGATCAGTAATTTCCAGCTGGGCTTACGGTATGATTTTTCTTTCGGGCAAATGGGAGCATCCATCCTGCGGAGCAACCACACCACTACCGTAGTGGAATCTGCCAGGGGAAGCCTGGTATATGATGGTAAAACCGGTTATACCGGTGTAAGCAACCGCAGCATGGTAGGCACAGGAGGCGTTATTCTGCAGGCATTCCTGGACCTGAACGGGAACGGGTTGCATGATAAGGGCGAACCAAAAGCGCAGGGGCTCAGGCTTTCCGCTAATGGCGGGCGCGTATTCCAGCGCCAGCCGGATACCACGCTGCTCATACAGGACATGGAGCCTTACACCACCTATTACCTGGACCTGAGCCGCAGCGCTTTTGATAATATTGCCTGGCGGGCAAAAAATCAGGTGATCAGCGTGGTGGTAGTACCTAACCAGCTAAAGCTGATTGAAGTGCCGGTAGTGGTGGTAGGAGAAGTATCAGGCCAGGTGCTTTTACATGAAAGCGAAACCTCAAAAGGGCTGGGCCGCATCAGGGTTTGCTTTTACCGGCCGGATTCCAGCATGGCGGCCAGCACCTTAACAGAAACAGATGGTTTCTTTAACTATATGGGCTTAGCCCCCGGAGCATACACCGCCCGGATAGATCCGGAGCAATTAAAAAAACTGGGGCTGCGCTCCACTCCTCCTGCTCTTCCATTTCATATTTCGGCAAACAAGGAAGGCGATGTAATAGACGGGCTGCGGTTTATAGTGGAACGTGAAGCCGGGGCAATTGGGAAAGCGTGGTAGTTACTAACGCAGCACCACAACCATGGTTAGGCTAAACAGGATATGCCCGTTGCCAATAACGGGAAGATAAGATGATAACTGAACGCCCGGCGGTTTATAACGCAGCGCAAAAGTAATCCGCCACACCACCATCGCTAAAATACCAATAGCAACGCCGTACAAAGCCGCACTGGCAAATGAATAGCTGGTAACACCTGCATCAGCCAGCTTACGGTATGCTATAGCAAATAAGATCCCTATTGCATAATGAACAATACCTGCTGTTATCAATCGCCCGCGTGTGTAAGGCACGGGCTGCACCTGTAACCGTGGGCCGCTGAGCACCGCTGCCAGCACATGTATCACCCGCCAGTTTTTGTGCGCTAACAAAGACAATAAATAAGAAAAGCCAGTCATGACTGCAGTACCGGCAATACCAGCTAAAATGGGCTTCATTTTATGATCACTTTAAATTAAACATGGTTATTTATTCTACCGGCGCCGCTAAGATCTCCCGGAGCTGCTTAAAACCTCAACCAACATTCATGCCTTTCATTCCTCCTGGATCCACAAATTTTCACATTTTATTAGCAAATGGTTTGAAATTTCACCATTAATTTGGCGCTGTTTAAAAAACATTCTACTGTAGGAAAATAAATAGCTGTTATTTCATAAAGGACGTAATTATTATTTATTAATTCTATGATAGCGATTTTAACTACCAGAAAACTGCATCGGCGGCTTATTCAGCTGCGTCCACGTATCCTTCTTTCAGGCTTCTTTTTACTGATGTTATGCGGCCGCCACGCCGCCGCACAAACAGCTAACCGTTCAGCGCCACCTTTTACCGCAAGGCTTATGAACCTGGAAGCCGCAGCCAACACCACATTCACCTACAATGCACAATTACGCAATGCAGCCCCTGTACCGCGTATATTCCGGCTTTCAGGCAGGGTACCTGAAGGCTGGGGCATTTCCTTCAAGGTAGAAGGTATGCAGGTAACCTCCATCAACATTGATTCCGGCCGAACGCAGGACATACAGGTAGAGATCAGTCCTACACCGGAAGCAAAACCGGCTAAGTACGATATTCCCCTGGTGGCCGTAACCGGTATGGACTCTTCCAAACTAGCCCTGGAAGCCGTGGTAAAGGGCACCTACAATGTGCAGCTGACCACACCAACCGGCAGGCTGAGTGATGATGTAACGGAAGGCAGCCGTAAAGAGATCCGCCTGGTGGTGAAGAACATGGGCACCATCCCGCTTGACAATCTAACCCTTTCCTCCCAAACGCCCAGCCAGTGGCAGGCATCCTTTCAACCGGCCACCATTGCGCAGCTGGCCCCGGGTAAGGAAGCGGAAGTAGTAGCTACCCTGCAGGTACCTGATAAGACCATTGCAGGCGACTACGTAACCAACTTCACCGTTAAAAATAATTATTCCACCGCTACAGCATCTTTCCGTATGACGGTAAAAACTTCCCTGCTTACCGGCTGGATAGGCATACTGGTAATATTACTGGCGCTGGGAGCTGTTTATTACCTTATCCGTAAATATGGCAGGAGGTAAAAGCTATGGAACAACCAATCATTGAGATCCATGGGCTAACCAAACACTATGGTTCCCTGAAAGCGGTCGATGATCTGCACCTGGCTATCCATAAAGGAGAAGTTTTCGGTCTGCTGGGCCCTAACGGTGCAGGCAAATCCACCACTATCCTGATGCTGCTGGGGTTAACGGAACCTACCGCCGGCGAGGCACGTATCTGCGGGGTAAATGCGTCCCGTAATCCTATCTATGTAAAGAAGAAGGTGGGTTATATGCCTGATAATGTTGGCTTTTACAATGACCTTACCGCGCTGGAAAACCTGGTGTATATAGGACGGCTGAACGGCATCCCGGAAAAGGAGGTGAAAGCGCGTGCCGGCACTATGCTGCAGCAGGTAGGCCTGGAAGATGCGCTGCATAAAAAGGCAGGCACCTTTTCCCGTGGCATGAAACAGCGTTTAGGCCTGGCCGATGTACTGATCCGCCAACCGGAAGTGATCATCCTGGATGAGCCTACCCTGGGCATAGACCCTGCCGGGGTAAAGGATTTCCTGGAGCTTATCCGGCAGCTGAACCAGCAGCAGGGAATGACGGTGCTGCTATCATCCCACCATCTTCACCAGGTACAGCAGATCTGTAACCGTGTAGGCATTTTCGTGGGGGGCCAGCTGCTGGCAGAAGGTAATATTGAAACCCTGGCCGCTAACCTGTTCAGATCAGCGCCCTATGAGGTACAGGTAATGGTTAAAAAGCTGCCGGAACAAACGGCGCAGCTGCAGGGACAGCTGCTGGCGCTGCCTGCCGTAAAGCAGGTAACCTTATCCGCCAACAGCGCACAGATTGCCGGACAGGAAAATATTACGCCCGAAATTGTGCGCTTCTTTGTACACAACGGGTATGATGTAACCGGCGTACAGGAGCGCACTTACGGCCTCGATGAGATCTATCAACGTTATTTTGAAAATAATTTAAAGGAAAATATCTCCAATGAAAAGTCAACCGGCTTTTTTAAAAGGTCTTTTACCGGCAAATGGGGAAAGCAATAATGCCAGCCCTTTTTCTGTAATGGTACGAAAGGAAGTGGCAGACCAGGTACGCAGCTGGCGGTTCATTATACTGGCCGGGCTTATACTGGTTACCTTCCTTGGCTCGCTGTACGTATCGCTTACCAACATTGGCAGGGCCGTTACCAACCCGCAGGATCCGGACAGCTTATTCCTTTACCTGAAGCTGCTCACCATCACCGACGGATCCTTACCACCCTTCCATGTATTTATTGGCTTTCTGGGGCCTTTGCTGGGAATTGCCCTGGGCTTTGATGCCATTAACTCGGAGCAGTCCAATGGTACCCTCATACGCCTGGTGGCACAGCCCATTTACCGGGATTCCCTGCTGAATGCAAAATTTACGGCCTCCCTCATTGTGGTCAGTATTCTGTTCTTTTCACTCAGTCTTTTAATGATAGGCGGCGGGCTTATAACAACCGGTGTTAAGATGGAGCCTTCGGAGTTTATAAGGATCATGTGTTTCACTGCCCTCAGCGTGATCTACATTGCCTTCTGGCTGAACCTTTCCATTCTTTTATCCGTGAAGTTCCGGCAAACAGCCACTTCCGCGCTAACTGCCATTGCCATCTGGTTATTCTTTACAGTTTTTTACCAGATCCTTTTAAGGATTGTTGTGAGCGCATTCCTGCCTGATCCCGGTACTTTGAGCCAGGAACAGGTAGCATCTTATAATGGCGCCATCATCACCATCATGCGGCTGGTACCCAGCCAGCTGTATACCGATGCCACTACCACCCTGCTAATGCCCTCCGTGCGCAGCCTGGGACCGCTGACAATGGAACAGATGGCAGGTGCCATCCCATCGCCCTTGTCAATACGGGAAAGCCTGCTGGTGGTATGGCCGCAGGTAAGCGGGCTCATAGCAGCAACAGTAGTGTGCTTTGCGCTTTCCTATTATTTATTTATGAGAAGGGAGATCAGGACCTGAGAAAGAATGTAAAATTTCAAATGTAAAAGTAAAAGCCACGGATATAGGTTTACTTGGTTTCGCGGTATTTTACTTTTACATTTATGATTTAAAATTTTACATTTTACATTCTTTTTAGCAGGGCTTTAAACTCCTTTCCCGAATGATCGAGATCTTCGACAATATCAGGAAGTTGTACAACTTCAGCAGCCCTTGCCCGGAGCTGGCTGATTACATTGAATTTTTCTCTGAATCCTCTCCTGCAGCTACCAGCCGGCATGCGGCCAATGAATGTTTTACAGTAAAAATGTTCCCCAGCTGGACGCCCACCATCTGGATCAACCTGGGCGCGCCCTATCATCTGGTTACTGGCAAAGATTGCCATATGATCCACCCTGCAGATGATGTACTTGTTTTAAGGGACTCGCCCTAAAAAATACTTTTCCATTCTGCGTGCAAGAATGGCTTTAACAGCTTATGTAGCCAATAAAAAAGCCTTTGCACCCTGCAACTATGGCTATTATGATATGAGCCACTTTTATAGGGAAATGATCCGGTTCACCGGTCAAAGCGTGAGCAGCTCCCTTTAAAATGTCCGTTTTTTACCTTCCATATTCCCCGCCCCCGTTCTATTTTTGATTAAAACAGCTCCCGGATGAAACCTGTACTCCTGATGTTTATAGCTTTTTGCTGCTGCGTACCAGCTGCCCGCTCTCAGCAAAAATCAGTTTATACGCCAGCCATTGTTCCCTGTGCCTGCCCTGTTAAAATAGACAGCAGCTTTAAAACCCGCTGCGGTTACCTGGTAGTGCCGGAGAACAGGAAAAAGAAGAATGGAAAAACTATTCAGCTCCCGTTTATTGTAGTAGAAAGTAAAAACCCGCATAAAAGGAAAGACCCGCTGCTGTTCACTACCGGGGGGCCCGGGGGCAGCTCACTTGGTTGGGCAGCAGGCGCCGCCAAAAGCACTATTATTAATGACCGGGATTGTATTGCATTTGAGCAAAGAGGCACCAATTATGCCCAGCCTAACCTCTACGGTCCGGCGTTGGCGAACGCCATTAAAACCGCTTACCGTAAGAACCTTAATAAAGACAGCATGGTGATTGAAGGTGTAAAACAGTACCGGAAAGACCTGCAAGCCCGTGGCATTGACCTTTCCGCTTATAATACAGATGAAACAGTGGCAGACATTCACGACCTGCTGACCAGCTTGCGCATTGATTCCGTTAATCTCTGGGGCATTTCTTACAGCGGCGGCCTTATGCTGGCAGTGCTGCAGCATGATCCTTCCCGCATCCGCTCTTTGATACTGGATTCCCCGCTGCCCACCTTTGTGCATATTGATGAAGATGAACCGGCTAATTTTAACGAAGCGCTTACCATATTATTCGCACGTTGTGAAAAGGATTCAGCAGATAAGGTTTTATACGGCAACCTGATGGAAAAGTTTCAGCAATATTTTACCTCCATTGCAGGAAAGGTCTTTTACATTCCTTACCTGGAAAAAGGCGCCACAGATACCCTCAACATTCAATACACCCGGAACGATCTGCTGGATATTGTCCAGAACTATCTTTCCGGTCAGCGGAAAGCGTTAGCTTTTGTTGTTACAGAGCTCATTAAAGGTAACCATCACGGCTATGTGAAACAGCTGCTGGACGATCTGTTCCAGTATGGCCGGGGACCTTCCGGCATGCGCATCTCAGTATACTGTGCAGACCAGGCAGCCTATAACTATGAAAATGTTAAACGTCAGCTTTATAATGCCTACCCTTACATGGAAGGCTATCACATTAATGATGTTTACAACGCCATGTGTGATTGCTGGGCATCGTCCCCTGTTAAAGCAAGCACCAAACAACCTTTTTATTCCAATAAGCCGGCATTGCTGGCCGATGGAGAGCTGGATAATGCCTGCAGGCCGCTTTATATTGATATGATCCATCATTACATGCCTAACAGTCAGCGGCTGCTGTTCACCAACCGCGGGCATGGCGTAGGCGGCCGGGATTTTCAGACTTTCATGCAGCAGTTCCTTAACGATCCGTATAAAAAAGTAGCGTCCGGGAAAAATGATATTGTTGTTTATTGAATAACATGCATGATTCAGGAAGTGTAAAAGGTCACGGCATTTTAAGCCGCTGCGTTCTTTCAACGATCCCTTTTATCACATTATCCAGCTCATTACCGGAAACAGATAGGAACCCGATATATTTAAGGAAATCTTCCCGGGAAAGGTCTTTATCCTTTAATACATCTATTAACGCCATTATGCGGGCAAGGGGAGCGCGCACAACATGCGACTGGATCCATGCAATTTCCCTGAGCCGGGCATTCTGTTCTTCAATGGCATTCATATAAGCCAGATGGGCGCTAACATCAATAGCAAGTACCAGTCTTGCTTCCTGCCCGTCAAAGTCTATCACATTCCCCTGGATCTTCACATTAATTACCTCCCCGCTTTTCGTACAGTGTTTAAAAATCCCTTCATTAAAACGCTCGGTTCCCCTGATCTTATTCACTTCCGCCTCCAGCCTGCCTATCTCGCTAACGGGTCTTATATCTTTAAGGGTCATTGAAAGAAATTCCTCCCGGGTATACCCATAATGGCGGATGGCTGCATTATTCACACTCAGGAACTTATAGGTTTCCATATCATACACCCACATTGGAAGCGGGCTTGAATTAAACAGGTTGCGGTATTTCTTTTCACTTCTTTTAACCAGCAGCTCCGCCGTCTTTTTTTCGGTCATTGCTTTTTGATAAACATCCCTGATGGCAGGTGTGAGCTCCCGGCTAAAAACATCAAATATATTCTTACCTATCAGCTCACTACGCTTTTTGCCGGTCATTTCTTCAGCAGCCTTATTCCAGCCGGTTATGGTCCAGGATTCATTTACCGTGCATAACCCGTCCGTTATACTCTCAATGATCCGGCCCATCTGGTCATGCAGGGAGTTACCCGCGCCATCAACCGGGCTCTCTCCTATAGTGCTGGCCACACCATAAAATGCCTGGTGCTCCGGCTGCCATTTCAGGGTCCATTCAACACTTATAATTTTATGATGGTTAGCCAGGAAATGGCATGCAAACTTTACCGGCGCCAGGGTGGATGCCGATTGCTCAAACACATGCTGAACATCTGCCCCGGCAGGGTTTGTGATGCGTTTAATCAGGCTGCCCAATGGTTTGCCTGATAGTGATGCGGGATCATACCCCCAGGGCATTCCTCCGGCGCCGGCAACTTCTGCGAACTGCAGTTGCCGGTCAAAAATGCAAAATACGTCGGAAGACAGGGCCAGCATGGTATTCAGTTGAACATTGCTCATCATAGCAGATCCTGCATTTAAAGTAGCAGTTTTCGGATAGTTAAAATTTTTTCCTGGTAAACAATTATAGCGCCAGCGCTCAGAACAATGGTTGCTGCCCGCGTTAGGTCAGTAGGTGATCTGGTACTATCAGTGTTTCATACGCTATTTCACAACAGGAAAATAGTGCCGTAAAATGTTCTACTAAAATAAACATTCACGGCAACCATCACAAGTGTTCTTCCAACCCGGTTTAAAGTTTGTGACGCAGTGGTGATGGCTTACCTGTTTGCTATGTGTAAGGGCCTTTTAGTAAAAAATTTAAGGGAATGATGATTACGGTAAGTTCCCGAACATACCGTGTACCGTGTCACTGCTACCCTTCCGTATAAAAGCAATATTAATTAAGCCTCCTGCGGCAGCAATTGTTCCAGCACAGTGTAAAGGTTTTGAATGTGAAAGGGCTTTTCCATAAATGCGTCTGCCCCGCAGGCCGTTATAGATGCCGGGTTATAGCTTTTGGCGGAAAATAGTACAATAGGTAAGTGCTCTTCCGAAGGAGAGCTTTTAAGCTGGTAACATAACTCCCTCCCGTCATAACAGCCCATGCTGATATCCATTAACAGCAGGTCAGGCTTATGCATTTGCAAATACGGCAGCAACAAAGCAGGGTCGGCAATAGTAACTACTACTATCTTTCTTCTGCTTAGAATAAAATGAATGGCCTCCAGAATAGCCTCATTATCGTCGAGTACTAAAATTTTACTCATATAATGGAGAGGTTGTGAGAGTATTGTTGAGTATGCTGACCGTTTCGTGTAACTGCTTCTATTATAAAGTTAAATCGTTTTTCCCTTAAAATTGCAATGTTCTCAATTCCCGGCAGATTGTATTCAATCTTTAAAGGATTGAAAAGTCTTCGGCCAGGTTGTAAGTAACGGCTGTGCTTACCATGGCATTTAAATTGAATGTGCTCCTTTATTAAACACAGCAATATGAAAGACCTTGGTATTACGGAAAAAATAGCCCGTTTTGCTTTGCAATCGGCCTATTCCCATCTCAGCAATGATATACGCGATCAGCTTAAAAAGCATTTATTGGATTCCATTGGCTCCATGTTATATTCCCTGCAGGCACCTACTGTGCAAAAGCTATTAAGACAAACAGCAAGCTTACAGCAGGACGGCGCCTGCCAGGTACCGGTGATTGGCCATACTGCTGTAGACAGGGCTGCACAATTATACACGCTGCTCATACGCTATCCTGATTTTATGGACAATTTCCTGGGCAAAGAAGCTACCTGCCACCCCAGTGATAATATTGGCGCTGTGTTAGCCGCCGCCCAGCTGGCAGGCGCAAGCGGCCGTGATCTTTTAACTACCATGGCAGTTGCCTACCAGTTGGAATGCACGCTGGTAGAACAAATGCCGCTAATGGCCAAAGGTATTGACCATACGGTATTACTGGCCATGTCAGTAACTGCGGCGCTTGGCAAAATGTTCTCACTAACAGAGGAGGAAACAGCCCATGCCATTGGTATTACAGCCAGCACCTTTAACACCACCGTTACTACGCGCGCTTCATATACCTATGAGTGGAAAGGCTTTGCATCTTCACTGGTAGCATTAGGCTGCACGAATGTAGTTTTGCTGGCAAAGGAAGGCGTTACCGGCCCTGTAAGCTATTTTGAAGGCCCCAAGGGATTCAAGGAAGAATTTGGAATGGATCCCGCTTTTGATTGCGCCACCGGGGATTTTTCCCTCATCAAAAAATGTATACTAAAAAGCTATAACGCAGAAGTACATACGCAGCCCGCAGTGGAAGCTATGCTGGAGCTGCGGCAGCAATATAATATAGCGCCTGCGGAGGTGGAAAAGATAGACGTAACCACTTTTCTCACCGCTTATAACATTGTAGGCGGAGGCCAGTATGGCAACCGTAAGCTGGTGCAAACCAAAGAGCAGGCGGATCACAGCTTGCCCTACCTGATGGCAGTAGCCCTGCTGGATGGCGAAGTATGGCCACAGCAATTTTTGCCGGAGCGTATTCGCCGGGCAGATGTGCAGGCATTGCTGCAAAAGGTGGAAACAGGCACCGGTTTGCCTTTACATTCACCCCGAAAGCTCATAGAAAAAATTGATCCGTATACGGCTCCATATCCTGAAAAAATGAATACCAAAGTTTGTGTAAAATTAAAAAGCGGAGAAGAGCACTGTATAAAAAAAGAAGACTTCAAAGGCTTCCACACCCGCCCCCTTAGCTGGGATGATGTAATCGCAAAATTTCACAGGCTGGGCGCCGGCAGCCTGGATGAAGCCACCCGGGAACAGATCATAAGAACAGTGCAAAACCTGGAAAATGAAGATGTTTCCACTTTAACAAATGAGCTGTCAGGCTCACATGCGCTGGCATAACGCGGGTTAAAAATTAATAATTAATAATCGTGCTGCATGCACTTCATGCACAAACTGTCCTCTTTATTATTAATTATAAACAGAAGCAGGCGGCAATTCATCTGCATCGGCAAAAGCCCGTTTAAATGCCAGCTGGTATTTACGCGCCGCGGTTGTTTTATGCTGCATCATCAAACTTTGATATAAACCCAGCAAAGACCAGCCATTACCGGGGTTAAGCACCAGGTCCTGCCGGTATACTTTCTCTGCCCGGGATACCTGTTTCATTTTCAACAAATGAGCGCCTAAAAAATGACGTGCAGGTATGGGCCAGTCTTTCGGCTCCCGGTATATCAGCTCATCCTCATATGCCACGGCCTTTTTCAGCGATTGTGCTGCAGCATCCATTTTGCCCTGTGCAGCAAACAGCTCGCCCTCCAGTATAGCAGCTGCAATTTTTGCGGAGCCCAGCGCCGCATTAAAAGGAAGGTTCCTTACCGGCAGGGAGCTGTCTTTTAATAAACCCTTCAGCCCCTGTAGCTGCCTGCCCGCAGCTGCCGTATCATGCAGCTTAATGGATGCCAGCCCTTTCCCAAAATGGTCCAGCAGCAGGGCGTAATGCAGGTCTGTGCCCGGTTCCGGCATAGCGGTAACTGCTTCCCATTTACCGGATCTTATGGCCGTGAACATGGGCAGCATGTATAAATATTGAAAAAAGGTATTAGACAAACGCGCCCTGTGATCCGTTGCTAAAATATCATGCAGCTGCCCGGCCATCTCACTGCCCTTTTTATACATGTTTGCATTCATAGCGCAGAAAGATCCTACGGCATTAAAATGGGTTAAGCTGAATACACCCAGCTTCAGGTTTGGCGCCATAACATTATACTCCGTTTGTAATGCGCCAGCAGCCTGGTTTACATCAACACCTTTTGCATACAGGCCATTGCGCTGGTACATATGGCTGGCCATATGCACCATATGGGATACCCCTGGCATAGCCACTTTCAGCACGTCTGCATTATGCAGCGCTTTTTCAGGATGCAGGGATGCTTCAACCAGGTGTATCTGGTAATGCAAAGCCGCCGGGTGTTCAGGATGCACCTTCAGGATCTCATCACAATCATTCACCAGCTCCGCGGTCCATGCTTTGGGAGTACCGTCGTTGTTCCAGAAGTCCCAGGTATGTTCCAGCATTACAGCATCCACATACAAAGCTTTTATGTCTGCATCACCGGGATATTTTTTCACCAGGGCTGCCAGGGCTGCCGCATAAGCGCGGTTTAGCTCACTGCGTTTCCTGTCAGTGGTATCAGTTGAATATCTTTTATTAATGGCATTCACCAGGTCTTTTTCCTTTTCCGTACTGTTAGCAGCTGCCCGGTTCATTTGCGCCAGCACAGGTAAAACAGCGGCCGGCATTTTATAAACGTAGCTGTTATAATAAGGCCCCATTGATAAGGCCTGGCCCCAGTAGGCCATGGTACAGGAAGCATCATGCCGGGCAGCCTCCTTAAAGGAAGCCAGTGCTTCGGTAAGGTGATAGCTGTAGTACATATTCAGCCCCTGGTTAAAAAACAGCTGGGCGCTGTCGCTGCTGGTATGCACCGGGTAGCTATACCTGCCCCATCCGGGAAAAACCGGTACATATCTTCCGCTTGCATCCGGCCGCAGATCCAGGCTGGCAGGCGGCGCACAGCCAATGTAGCTGCGGTTATCCGATACCTCCCTGTTGTTTTGATGATCAGCAATGAACCGGAAAGAAAGCATCCCTAAAAGTAAAAAGGCTGACCCCACAAATAAGAAGTGAACTTTCATAATAACCAGTATTATTGAGTTAGAGGTTGGCTGATCCCTGAACCGGCAATTCGTTTGAGGTTAGTTTGTTTTACCAGACTGTTATTGTAAGTTAAGCTGTTTTTGCCATATGATGTTACCTTAACATTAATTCTATTTCAGAAAGCCCTCTTGTACGCGCAGGAGGGCTTCTTATCATGTGAAAAATTGGTTATATTGCAATACTACTATCTGACTCAATTAGAAAAACCGTCCTTCACCCCACAACCCTGTAAGGACCATTGTAATCGCTAAAAGCAACTCATTATGCTGGTTAGTAACAAGCATTTTACGCCGGTGATTGGTTTGGACATTCACATTGTGCTGATCTTAGGCGTTCCGGTTCCTTTGCCGCACCCCTACATAGGCCTTGTGGTAGACCCGATGGATTACATTCCGTTTATAGGCGCCACTACTAAGATCAATCATGTGCCCCGCGGTAAAAGCGACACCAGTGGTATCCTGATCATCCTTTTTCACATTCCCATGGGCGGCCCTTTCCTGCTGGCGCCCATGATAGGCCACGATTCCGTGAATTTTTTCGGCAGTCAGAAAACCAAGGTGGAAGGCAATCTTATGAGCCCCTCCGGTTACATGATGATGACCTGTAACGATATAGGCATGCCGCTCTCCATAAAACCGGGCAAAAAGTTCAAGCCCATTCCCAGCATGTACCTGCCTACCTCCTATTCCATACCGGTTTCTTTTGGTAAGCCGGTAAGTGTAGGCGGCCCCTATGTGCCGGATTGGGCCGGGGCTTTATTGAACATCGTCATGTCTTTTGGATTTGGCGCATTAATGAAAGGCCTGGGAGCAGCCGGTAAAAAGCTGGCCACCAAATTTAACCACGCCTTAAAAGGAAAAGTAGGCAGCAATAAGCTGAGTAAGTTCCTCTGTAAAAAAGGCCTTGAACCGGTTGACCTGGTGCAGGGTATTGTAATATATGACGGTACTGATTTTGAGCTGCCCGGTCCCATTCCCCTGAAATGGACCCGCTCCTGGAACAGCGACAGCTCATTTAACGGTGTATTAGGCCATGGAACCCACCTGGGTTATGACATGCGCATCCGGGAATTTGCCGCAGAAAATGCTACCGTAGTGCTGCTGGGCGATGGCCGCAGCACCGTGTTTGAGCCGCTGCCTTACACAGGAAATACAGATTACAACCGGCATGAGAAATTAACCCTTACCCGCACAGATCTGGAAGAATACCAGGTGCTGGATCATACGGAACGCTTGCAATACCATTTCCGCAAAGTGCATCCAACGGATGAGGACTACCGCCTGTATGCCATCCGCAACCAGGCTGGTTTTATGATCAGCTTCCACCACAACAGCAAGGGCCAGCTGGTGCAGGTAATAGACAGCGCAGGGCGCCACCTGCAGGTAAGCAATGATCCGCAGGGCCGCATCACCAGCGTAACCGCACAGCACCGCGGCGCACAGCAGCTCATGGTCCGTTATACTTATAATGAAGCCGGCGACCTGGCCGCCATTACCGATGCGCTGAACCAAACTACCCACATACGGTATCACAACCACCTGATGGTGGAAAAAACAGACCGTAACGGGTTATCCTTTTACTGGGAATATGATCATAAGGCCCGCTGTACCCACAGCTGGGGCGAGGGCGGTGTTGCAGAAGGCTGGCTGGAATACCATCCGGAAAAAGGTTATAACTTATTCACTACTTCACAGGGCCATACTACAACCTACTACTATACGCCGGATTTTGTAGTAAGCCAGGTAAAAGATCCTATGGGTAATTCAAAGTTCTTTGAGTATACCGAAGATTTTGAAATATACCGGGAGATAGATGAAGAAGCTAACGTTACCGGTTATACTTACGGCGAACGCGGTAACCGCACCGGCATTGTACAGCCGGATGGCAGCACCGCCACTTTCAACTATGATGCTGCAGGCAGGCTGGTATTAGCCACCAATGCCCAGGGCGCCGCCCGTACTTACATTTACTATAAAACCGGGCCACACACAGGCTTGCTGCACACCGTCACAGAAGCAGACGGCAGCATCCAGATCTTCCGCTATAATGAGCATAACCTGGTAAAAAAAGTGGAGAATGAACGCGGGCAGCAAACCCTGTTGGCGTACGACTCCGATCATAACCTGGCCGCATTTACCTTACCGGATGGCAACCGCAGCTTATGGGAGTATGATGCCTGGGGTAAATGCACCTGCACGGAAAATCCCCTGCATGAGCAGCAGTACCTGCACTATGATGCGCTGGGCCGTATCACGGCCATGGACCTCGCAGATGGCAACCAGGTTACTTTCCGCTATAATGCTTACGGGAAAATACTGGAAGCCACAGACCGCAACCAGCATGTAAAATTCACCTACACACCACTGGGTAATATTAAGATCCGTGAAGAGAACGGGGCCAAAGTACATTTCATGTACGATAAAGAGGAGTTGCTTACCGGCGTAGTGAATGAGCACGGGGAAACCTACCGTTTCACCAGGAATAAACGCGGCGATATTATCCGGGAAACAGGCTTTGACGGCCTTACCCGCCAGTACGAGCGTGATGCTGCCGGCAGGATCACCAAAATACTGCGGCCCGGCAAACGCTGGACAATCCATGAATATGACTATAACGGAAACCTTACCCGCACAGAGCACAGTGACGGTACCTGGGAAACCTTCAGCTACAACCGCAGCGGCCAGGTAATAGAAGCCGCCAATGAGCACAGCACCGTTAAGCTGCAGCGGGATATAATGGGTCGCGTAACAGAAGAAGAGCAGAACGGTTACAAAGTATCCGGCACATACGATCTCAATGGCCGCCACAAACAGGTACAAAGCACATTGGGTGCGCTGCTGCAATTTCAGCGGAATGATAACGGCAGCATAAGCGGCATACAGGCTAATACACCTGGTATAAACACGCCCTGGATCTTAAACATCCAACATAACCAGTTAGGCCTGGAAACAGAATACACATTTCCCGGGCAGGTACAAAGTAGCTGGAATTACGGGAAAGCAGGCCTTCCGGAAAGCCATACCGTTAAGGTAACAGATCACGACACACTGCGCAGCCATTACCGCTGGGGGCCTGACCTGCACCTGAAACAGATCATTAACGGGCTTACCCATGGTACTACCCAATACCGGCACGATGATGCTGGCAACCTGGTATGGGCGCAGTATGAAAATGGTAAGGAAGATCACCGCACACCGGATAAAGCAGGTAACATATATAACAGCACGGATCGTAAAGACCGGCATTACGGCCCGGGTGGCAAATTGCAGGAAACAGAGAGCAGCAGGTATCATTATGATGAGGAAGGCAACCTCGTAAGGAAGGTCACCCGCAACCCTTCCGGCCTGAATGAGGTGTGGGAATATGAATGGTACGGCAATGGTCTGTTAAAGCAGGTAACCCGCCCGGATGGCAAAAAGGTAAGCTTCCGTTATGATCCCTTTGGCCGCCGTATTGAAAAAGAATTTCATGGCCAGCTAACCCGCTTTGTATGGGATGGTAATGTGCTGCTGCATGAATGGAAATATAAATCCGCCGAAAGGCCGGTTATCACTATCAATGAGCTGGGCGATCTGCAGCAGGATCATCCCGAACCCATACCGCCGGAATCGCTTATTACCTGGGTATTTGAAGAAAAGAACCTGGCGCCGGTAGCTAAAATTCAGAATGGCCGGCAATACTCCATTGTCCGGGATCACCTGGGCACGCCGGCAGCAGCCTATAATGAAGCCGGGGAAAAAGTATGGGAATGCCGGCTTACTATTTACGGCAAGCCGCAAGCCTTAACCGGCTCACAGGAATTTATACCCTTCAGGTACCCCGGCCAGTATGAAGATGAGGAAACCGGCCTGCACTACAACCGGTTCCGGTACTACGATCCTGAAAGAGGTGGTTATATTTCCCAGGATCCAATAAAACTCTACAGCAATACCTTAAACCTGTATGGTTATGTGCATGATCCGTTATCCTGGATGGATCCCTTTGGCCTCATAGGTTTCCTTACCGGCTTAGCAAAAGACATATCCGATTCCGGCGATCACTTCTTTTCACAAAAGCTACGCACCGTAGCAGTGGGTCAGGATGCGGATGGTAAGCTCTTTGCAGCATCCAGCAATGGTTTGGATGCAGGGCAGCGCGCTAAGGCCATTGAGCTGGGCGTAACGCCGTTAAACAGCTCCACTGTAATGGTAGATGGGAAGAACCTGCACGCAGAAGAAGTGCTGCTCAAAGAAGTGGATGACCTGAAAGCAGTAGGCACCTGGAAACGTGCCCCCTGTGGCGCCGATGAACATAACTGCTTGCAGCAGCTGATTGATAAAGGTGTTAAAATTGAATGCGATTAATTAACTTTCAGCATGATCTACAATGAATTAAAGAACGACCTTATTAATGCTACCTCCGTCCTGTCGGCGCAGCAGCAGGCACTTTTCTGCATCTACTGCACGGAAAAGATCATTGACCTGTACCGGCCGGTGGTAGATAAATTCAATTTCGGCAACTACCAGCTGATCCGGAAAATGGGCGATTTCGTATGGAGTAACCTTGCAGCCTATACGCGGGAAAACATGCAGCGGGCCGGCCAGCTCAGGGAGCAGCTGGAACCCATTGTACCGGATGGCGATGAATACCCCGGCCTGGAAAGCACCCTTGCCATGAACGCCTGTATATGCCTGGATACTTCACTCAACACCTTCTCCGGCAAAATGAATGTTGCACACATAGCAGGTCTTTATGTGTATGATACCATTACACAGATCCTGTTCAGTAAGCTAACGGAAGAAAAGCTGCTTACGGAAGAAGTGCTTACCCGGGTAGATAATATGACGGCAGTAAAAAATGAGATCGCAGACCAGGAAAGTGTGCTGCAGCTGATCACTGCATCCGCCTTCAGTCAACAGCTGGCAGATAGTTTAAGGCAGCAGTCAGTAGTGAAAAAATATACCGTTGAAAATATCAATCTAAGCTGACAACGTGTGCCACACCTCAAAGTGAAAAGCTTCGGAACCCGTGCTATGCGCGGGTTTTGTGTTTTTATCCGGGTAATGCAGTGTTGTATCATTTTTTGCTTCCAAACAATAAAAAAATAACCTTTATTGCAACTTTCCCAATTGCAGGCTGTCATATTTCATTCGGATGAAAGAAATAAACGAACATAGTCTCTCTGATAGATCACTCGTTCCCTCCCGCCCCAGCTTGCAAACCATTTACTTTTTTGTATTTTTAATGAAACCCTGCAAGGCCAACTTACCTTGTATTATTCACTAAAATCCACGTTAAACAAAACTTTATGTCAAACCAGGACCATAACTCCCGCAGAAGATTTTTAAGAAACATAGGCGCTACCAGCTTACTGGCAGTAGCCTCACCGCTCGCCAGCTTAGCTGCAAAAGAGACAGCAGAGGAAAGAATGCTGTTCTATGAAAAGAAAATATCAACAGGCGACAAAATACGCCTGGGGGTTATTGGCTTTGGCGTACAGGGCCATTTTGATCTGCAAACAGCATTAAAAGTACCCGGCGTGGAGCTGGCAGGCATTTGCGACCTGTATACCGGCAGGCTGGAAAATGCAAAGGAATTATTCGGCAAAGAACTGTTCACCACCCGCAACTATAAAGAGCTGCTGGACAAGCCCGATATTGATGCAGTGATCATTGCCACCACCGACTGCTGGCACGCACGCATCACCAAAGATGCGCTGGCAAAAGGCAAGGCCGTGTATTGTGAAAAACCCATGGTATACAAAATAAGCGAAGGCCCCGAAGTAATAGCCGCCCAACGCAAATCCGGCAAGGTATTGCAGGTAGGCAGCCAGCGGGTAAGCAGCATTGGCCTGGCAAAAGCAAAAGAGCTGCTGGCCGCAGGCGAAATAGGAAAGCTGAATATGGTAAATGCCGTGTACGACCGGCAAAGCTCCATTGGCGCATGGCAATATACCATCCCCAAAGATGCAAACGCAGCAACAACAGACTGGGACCGCTTTATAGAAGTAACAGAAAAAATGGCGTACGACTCCAAAAAGTTTTTCTGGTGGCGGGCCTTTAAAGAAGTAGGCACCGGCGTTGCCGGCGATCTGTTCATACACCTCTTAAGCGGTACGCATTTTATTACTAATTCCAAAGGCCCGCACACCATTTACAGCACCGGGCAGCTCAGCTATTGGAAAGATGGCCGCAATATGCCCGATGTAATGTCAGGGGTAATGCAGTATGCAGATACGCCGGAGCATCCCGCATTCCAGTTAACCCTGCAGGTGAACTTTGTGAGCGGCACCGGCGGACAGGAGATCATACGGTTTGTAGGTTCAGAAGGCGTAATGGAGGTGAATGGAAACGATATTGCCATCCGCCATAGCATTATGCCGGAAGCGCCCGGCTTTGGCGGTTATGATTCTCTGTTTACATTTCCCAAAGCCATGCAGCAGGAAATGCAGAAAGAATACGACGCTAAATGGACAGCAGCACAAAGACGAAGCCCCCGCAAAGAAGATATTAATTTTAAAGCACCTGATGGGTACGATGAGCACCTCGATCATTTCACCCACTTTTTTGATGCCATCAGAACAGGCAAGCCCGTGGTAGAAGATGCAACATTTGGCTTCAGGGCAGCAGCTCCTGCCCTCTCCTGCAATGAAAGTTATTTTCAGAAAAAGGTCATTAGCTGGGACCCCGTTAATATGAAATTGATATAATTAACAGCGCGCACACTAAACACCCGCACTTGTTTAGTGTGCGTTCAATCTCCCACAACCGCCAACCGCCAACAGCTAACAGCTAACCGCTAACAGCTCTCTTCACTCCGCCAAACTCCGCTGTAACACTGCATTACACAATCATATACACTGCGTGGAACATTGTTCTCAATTCACCAACTTGTAGACAATAATTGCACTTAATTATTTTGTTGTTGTAAAAACATTTATCCCGTTTTCACACAATCATTTATAGAACCGCTTCTACAAAGCGTTTCAAACGCTTCCTTTTTTCTACACCTGCACCACTCCCTTATAACCCGCTCTACGCGCAATTATAAAAGATTAGCACGTTAAAGCGTTTGGTTTGTTTATTGAATGATTTGTTTTATCAAACATTCTCTATCAGTAAACAGAGCAGTATGCAAACACAGCGGAAGCCAGCTTTGAAAATATTCACGTGGCATATACATGGCAGCTATCTCTACTATCTCTCGCAGGGCGATTATGATATTTACATCCCGGTAAATGAAAGCCGCACGGAAGGCTATTATGGAAGGGGCCTTACTTTTCCTTTCGGCAATAATGTACATGAAGTACCTGCAGCAGAAGTAAAGAATATGCAGTTTGATTGCATCCTTTTTCAGTCGGAGCGTAATTACCAGCAGGATCAGTATGAGCTGTTATCCGAAGCGCAGCGGCAGCTGCCCCGTGTTTACCTGGAGCATAACACACCGGCCGGCAGCGCCTGCAACACACGGCATGTAGTCAATGATCCTTCCATCCTGTTAGTGCACGTTACTTACTATAATCAGCTTATGTGGAACAACGGGCATACGTCCACCACGGTAATTGAGCATGGTGTTACAGATGCAGCAGTGCCTTACAACGGTGATCTGGCAAGAGGCCTGGTAGTAGTGAACCACCTGCCGGACAGGGGCCGCACACTGGGCTGGGACCTTTATCAGCAGGTAAGCAAACACCTGCCGCTTGACCTGGTTGGTATGGGTAATGGCAATCATGGTTTGGGAGAAGTGCTGCACCCGCAGCTGCCGGAATTCCGTAGCCGCTATCGTTTTTATTTTCACCCGGTAAGGCATACCAGCCTGGGCCTGGCCGTATGCGAAGCCATGATGCAGGGTGTGCCCGTAGTGGGTTTGGCAACAACTGAATTACCCACTGTGATCGTTAACGGGGAGAATGGATATGTACATACAGACATCAATTACCTCATACAAAAAATGCAGGGATTGCTGGACAATCATGGCCTGGCCAACTGCATAGGCAGGGCCGGGCAGGAAACAGCGCAACGCCGTTTTAACATTCACCGCTTTACCACAGACTGGTCACATACTTTTCATAAAGCTATAGCACAGCAGCAACAGCCTTCAGGAACTGTAGCAGCATTACAAACAGCCGTTTCTGAATAAAAGGGACAATAAGCAATTCTGCCGGAAACCTCATCATTTAACTTTAACTGTTACGTATATGAAATCACGGATCGCATTCATTAGTGAGCACGCCTCTCCCCTTTCTACTATTGGTGGCGTAGATGCCGGCGGGCAAAATGTTTATGTGGGAGAGCTGGCCAGGCAGCTGGTTAAAAAAGGATATGAAGTAGATATCTTTACCCGTCGTGAAAATGCGCAGCTGCCACAATGCCTGCAATGGGCAAGCGGCGTAAGGATCGTACATGTGGATGCCGGTCCCGCTCAAATCATTCCTAAAGAGCAGCTGCTGCCCTACATGGCAGCATTCCGGGATAACATGATCCGGTTCATACAGGAGCATGGCATCACCTACAAGCTGGTGCACGCCAACTTTTTTATGTCGGCACAGGTAGCGGTGGATCTGAAGCAGATGCTGCACATCCCCTTCGTAGTAACCTTCCATGCGCTGGGGCACATTCGCCGTTTGCACCAAGGCGAGCAGGATAAATTTCCCGCAGAGCGTTTAACAATTGAAGAAGAAGCCATCCGCCAGGCCGACTGCATTATTGCAGAATGCCCGCAGGATAAAGAAGACCTGATGCAGTATTACCAGGCGCCGGCCAATAAGATCAGCATTATTCCCGGCGGGGTAAACCCGGATGAAATGTACCCCGTAGATAAACAGATTGCGCGTATGCGGTTAAAGTTAGCCCCGCAGGAAATAGTGTTGCTGCAGCTGGGCCGCATGGTGCCGCGTAAGGGAGTTGATAATGTAATACAGGCTTTACCCAGGTTAAAATATACCGGCGCTAAGGTGCGCCTGATCATTGTGGGCGGGGAAGATGGAGCCCGGGACCCGGAAATAGCCCGCTTAAAGCAAATGGCTAAAGACCTGGGCGTAGCCGCCAGTGTAACCTTTGCAGGCCAGCGTAACCGCGATGAGCTGAAATATTATTATGCAGCCGCAGACCTGTTCATTACCACACCCTGGTATGAGCCCTTTGGCATTACGCCGCTGGAAGCCATGGCCTGCGGCACACCGGTTATTGGCGCCAATGTAGGCGGTATTAAATACAGTGTGCTGGATGGTAAAACCGGCTTGCTGGTACCCCCGCAAAACCCGGATGCGCTGGCAGAAAAGATCAGTGAGCTGCTGCTTAACAGAACGCTGCTGCAGGAAATGAGCGTAAACGCGGTTAAACGCGTACAAACCTTATTCACCTGGCAGCGCGTAGCGCACCTCATGAATAATGTATATGAAAAAGTGATCCTGAACCATAGCATTGCAGTAAACAGCACACTGCCGGAAGATCTCTCGCTCATAGATAATGCTTTTGAAAACCTGGTAAGTACTATTACCGTTTGCAAACAGCAGCTGCGGGCGCCTTTGCAGGAAGCTGCACGCCAAATGTACCGCTGCCTGCTGCATGGTAAAAAGATCCTGGTATGCGGCAACGGTGGTTCCGCCTCGCAAAGCCAGCATTTTGCAGCCGAGCTGGTAGGCCGGTTTGAGATCCCGGACCGCCCGGGCATGCCTGCCATTGCGCTTACCGCCGATTCAGCCGTACTTACCGCATGGTCTAATGACTATGGGTACGACCAGGTATTCTCCCGCCAGGTGCAGGCATTAGGCCGTAAGGGCGATATACTGCTTTGCCTTAGCACCAGCGGTAATTCAAACAACATTTTGCTGGCAATGGAAGCGGCGCATCAGCAGCAAATGACCTGTATTGCATTGTTAGGTAAGGATGGCGGCCCGGCCGCAGACTATGCAGACATTGGCCTGATAGTACCTTCCGGTAATACCGCCCGCATACAGGAGCTGCACATGCATCTGCTGCATGTATTATGCACGCTGGTAGAACGTAAGATTGCCGGCCTGTATGCAAATAATGAGCCGCCTGCACCCAAAACCGAAGCGCTGGCTATTCCTGTAATGAACGGATGATCATGAAAAAAGCAGTATTCCTGGATAAAGACGGTACCCTGGTAACAGATGTGCCTTACAACGCAGATCCTGCACAGGTACAATGGGCGCCGGATGCTATTGCTGCATTACAGCTGCTGCGGGCCCATGGATATGCGCTCATTGTAGTATCCAACCAGTCGGGAATAGCCAGGGGTTATTTTGATGAAACACAGCTGCAAAAGCTCATCACCGCTATGCATAGCTTATTACATTATAACGGCCTGCACCTGGATGGTTTTTATTACTGCCCGCACCTTCCGGAAGGAGCGGTAAAAGCATATGCCATTCATTGCAGCTGCCGCAAACCTTTACCCGGTATGCTGCAGCAGGCAGCCAGGGAGCTGGATATCTGCTTACGATCCTCCTGGATGGTGGGCGATATATTGAACGATGTGGAAGCAGGCAACCGTGCAGGCTGCCGTACAGTGCTGATAGATAACGGCAATGAAACAGAATGGATCATGGCAGATTACAGAACGCCCGCTTATAAAGCCCGTAACCTGGCAGATGCCGCAGCGTACATTATTTCTTCAACGACCACTAAAAATTAACAAGGTATGTATACCCATATTACAGAGCAGTTTGCCGGCTTAAAGATCCTGTGCATCGGAGATCTGATGATGGATGTGTACCTGCGTGGCGCCAGCACCCGGCTTTCACCGGAAGCGCCGGTGCCGGTAGTAAATGTTACCTCCACTACAATAACATTAGGCGGCGGCGCCAATACAGCCGCTAACCTCAGCCACCTGGGCGCTCAGGTTACTTACTGTAGCGTAACCGGTGCCGATGCGGAAGGCGACCGTGCCTGCACCCTCTTGGAAAATGCAGGCGTAAGCTGTAAGATCATACAGCATAACAGCCGTAACACCATTGTAAAAACAAGGGTCATGGCCGGCGCGCAAATGCTTACCCGCTATGATGCAGGATCAGAGCATGCTATTTTACCGGAAGTGGAAACTGCATTTATACAGCTGCTGCAGGAGCAGTACCCCCAGCACCAGGCATTGGTAATTGCAGATTATTGCAAGGGGCTGCTAACACCGGCTGTAGTAAATGCGCTGGTACAATTAAAACAGGCGTTTCCCATTTGCATTGCAGTGGATTCCAAACGGCTTGAATATTTTGTGCCGCTGCGTCCCACACTGGTAAAGCCAAACTATAAAGAAGCCATAACCATGCTGCAGCTGGAAGAGCAGCCTTACAACAGGCCGCAGCAGCTGGAAAGCAAAGGCAGCAGCCTGTTTGAAAGAACAGGCGCCGCTATTACCGCCTTAACGCTGGATGAAGCCGGCGCGCTGATATTTGAAGGCGATAAACCCGTGTACCGCGCTTTTGCAAAACAGATGCCCTCCCCCAATGTTTCCGGCGCAGGCGATACCTACATCAGCGCATTTACGCTGGCTTACCTGGCAGGCGCCAATATACCGGCAGCCGCTGAAATTGCCGGCGCTGCAGCTGCAGTAGCCATCAGCAAACCGGAAACCGCGCATTGCCTGCAGCAGGAGCTGGATGCTTTTTTTGCAGTGAATGAAAAGTATGTAACCGATCTTCAGCAGCTGCACCATATCTGCAACATCTATAAAGCGCAGGGTAAAAAAGTAGTGTTCACCAATGGCTGCTTTGATATTTTGCACAGCGGCCATGTAAGTTACCTGAACCGCGCCCGTGAGCTGGGCGATGTGCTGCTGGTAGGCATCAACAATGACGATAGCATTCGCCGTTTAAAGGGCAGCGCACGGCCGGTGAACCAGCTGTATGATCGTATGCAGGTATTAGCCGGGCTGGAAGCCGTACAGCATATCATTCCTTTTGGCAGCCTGGAAAATGATACGCCTGCCCCGCTCATAGAAATTATTCAGCCCCATGTTTTTGCAAAAGGGGGAGATTATACAAAGGAGAACCTGCCGGAAGCTGCGGTGGTAGAGCAGTTTGGAGGGGAAATAGTTTTACTTCCCTTAGTGCCCGACCAGTCTACCACGCACATTATACGGCGCATAAATATGCCGCCTGCCTTAAAGGTGGCTAAGTGAATTGAATGATAGTACAACAAGCAACAGCTGCAGACTGGCAACATTGTAAACGCATCCTGTGTGTGCGCCTGGATAATATGGGCGACCTGTTAATGAGCGCACCCGCCATGCGCGCGCTAAAAGCGGCGCCGGGCTGCCATCTTACCTTACTAACCTCCACCATGGCGCAGCCATTGGTAAAAAACCTTCCTGAAATAGATGATGTGCTGCTGTTTGATGCGCCCTGGGTAAAAACAGCCACTGCCGCTAATGCAGAGGCGTTTAACAACCTGGTGCAGCAGCTGCGCAGCGGGAACTTTGATGCCGCGGTAATATTTACCGTGTATAGCCAAAATCCCATGCCCGCCATTATGCTCACTTACCTGGCCGGTATTCCTTTACGGCTGGCCTATTGCCGGGAAAACCCCTATGGCCTGCTTACACACTGGGTACCGGAAAAAGAGCCTTACACATTTGTACGCCACCAGGTGCAGCGCGACCTGGACCTGGTGCGGGAAACAGGCGCAGTTATCACCGATGAAAGATTGTACCTGCAAACAGATGAGAGTTTGTGGCCGGCCATTACCCAACAGCTGGAAAGCGCCGGTGCAGATCCGCAGCAACCCTGGCTGTTACTGCATCCTGGTGTAAGCGAGCTTAAACGACAGTACCCTGCAGAACAGTGGATCCAGCTGGGGCGCCTGTTGCAGCAGCAGCTGCCAGGGTACCAGTTAGTGTTCACCGGTGTGCAGGAAGAACAAACGTTGATCAATGTTATACAGCAAGGTATAGGCCCCGGTGCTTTTTCACTGGCCGGCCGGCTGCAGCTTGCAGCTTTTATTACCCTCATAAAACACAGCCCCCTGCTGCTGTCTGTAAACACCAGCGCAGCCCATTTTGCGGCAGCTACCGGCACGCCGGTGGTAGTGCTGTATGCAAAAACAAATCCCCAGCATACCCCCTGGCAGGCCCGGGGAAGGGTATTGTATTTTGATGTTCCTGCCCCGTTGCAAAGCAGCAATGAAATAATACGGTATGCTTACCGCGGATTTGAAAAAGAAAATTTACCACCGGCTACAGTAGCAAATGTAGTACAGGCCGTTTTGGAGGTGTTAGAAGAAACGGGCCAGCGGCTGGGTGGGGAGCTTACCCAGGCGCTCCGCTAATAAAGATTGTGCCGCCGCTGTAACAGCGGTTATATCCTGTTCTTTTGTCCAGTCAATGGTGCGGTGCAGCTCCGTATCCAGCGCGGCCCAGCGCAGGGCTTCCCCATCCATGCTAATGATCACGCTGGGTGTTTGCAGGGCATCTGCCATATGCGCCACACCGGTGCAATTAGAGAGTAACATGGCAGCCCCTTTTAACAGCACGCCCATTGCGCCCAGGTTAGTTTTCCCGGCTGTATTAAGGCTGGGGTTTTGCATTTGATCTGCTACTGCTGCCATTAACGGGTGCTCATCAGCCGTGCCTGTAAGCACTACCTGGTAGCCCATTTCCGCTATCTTATCTGCCACCACCGCAAATGCGGCAGGTGGCCACTGCCGCCATGCGCCCCTTGATCCGGGATGCACACAAACATAAGGATACTTTAATTTCAGATGAGCTGTTTGCAGCTCTTTCTGGTCCTGCGGGGTTAACGGAAACTCCAGCTGCTCGCCCTGCGGTTTTATGCCTAAATGTTCCATCAGCATCAGGTGCCGTATCACCTCCGGTACAGTATCAGGGTATTCAAGATAGTGATCCGGGTCCGGGCAGTAATCTGCCTTTCGCCAGAACCCGGCTGTATGGCGGGCGCCCATCAGCGCTACCATGGGGTTTACAATGCTGCCATTACCCTGCATTTGCAGCACCAGGCTAAATTCCTGCTGCTGCATAGCGGTAAAAAATGCCGGCAGCTGGCGCACATCCACCTCCTGCTCCGGCAGCCCCGGAAAACCGGGAAAAGGAATAAATGCATCAAAGTATTGGTTAAACCGCTGCACAAGATCTTTTGCCCAGGGTAATCCCAATAGCGTAATATGTGCTTTGGGATGTGCTATCCGCAGGGATCGTATAGCGGGTATAGCGCAAAGCATATCCCCCAGCTGCAATGCGCGGAAAACCGCAATCTTTTTCATCATGTTGGCATAGTTTAAAGAAACAGCACCTTATACCTGAAAGCGCCATACAAGGTCCAGTACACGGAAAGGAACGGAATGAGCACAGAGGTCACCACCATTTCCATTACATGCGGCCATGCATGCGTAGTATAGGTAAGGCGCTTTTTAATAAAAGCGGTCAGTAAGATCATCCATACTACTAAAGCTGTTACACTAAGCCAGGTGGCCTGCAGCAGCAATCCTGTTATTACAGCTACCAGCGCCAGCACCATTACATAGTAATTCCAGGGCGGCTGTTGCTGTATCTTATGCCGGTATAGCTGCGGGTATTTTTTATATAACAAAGCGTTAAACATGCTCTTGCGTTGCTCCTTCAGGCTTACCCCCCAATCTGCTTTCCTTACAGGATGCACTACCAGCGCATGTTGCAGGTGTATAATAGGAATGTTGTGCTGCAGCAGCTTAAATTCAAGATCACTGTCTTCCCGCCAGGCAATTTCAAAACGTTCATCAAAACCACCGGTCTTTTCCAGCGCCAGGCGCGTGCAGGCACAGTTGGCAGTAATGAACTCCGCTTTTTCCAGCTGCGCAGTGTTCCATTCATAGTCGGTAGGTTTTTCCGGTGCAGGCACCATCACACGGCCGGTAAAAGCAAGGTACGGCTGGGATGCGTAGCTTTCCCAGATGTTACATAACCATCCTTTATCAGGCATCGTATCATCGTCTGTAAAGGCTATAACACAACCCAGTGCAGCTTTCCAGCCGGCGTTACGCGCAGCCGCAGGCCCTTTTTTTACGGGCAGCGGAATGTAGCGTATATCCAGCAGCCCCGTATGTTTCCAGGACACCACCATTTTTTTGGTAACGTTATCCGGCCCGTCACTCACTATGATCACTTCAAAATCATCCCGCTTAAAATGCTGCCGGGCCAGCGCTGTTATGCATTCCATCAGCAGCTGCGGGCGCCGGTAAGTAGGGATCACTACTGAGATCTTTTTTTCCATATTACTTTTCAGTTCATAATTTATTTTTCAATTAAGAAGGAACCCATCACCAGCGCATCAAAAGGCGATGACCAGAAACATTCCAGCGCATCCCGCGGCGTACATACAATAGGTTTTCCCAACGTATTAAAAGAAGTGTTGATCAGCACCGGCACACCGGTCTTTTTTTCAAAAGCGCTCAGCAGGTCATAATAGCGCGGGTGCTGCTGCCGGTTAATGGTTTGTATGCGCGCAGTGCCATCCACATGGGTTACAGCCGGAATTTTACTGCGTTTGTCCTCTTTTACCTTGTGCACAAATAACATGAAGGGCGAATAACCTGCCTGCTCAAACCATTCCGCAGCATGTTCTTCCATTACCACCGGCGCTACCGGGCGAAAGTCTTCCCGGTCCTTTACCTCGTTCAGCCTTGCCTGCATATCTGCATGTATGGGCGATGCCAGTATGGACCGGCTTCCCAGCGCACGCGGGCCAAACTCCATACGGCCCTGGTACCAGCCTATGATCTTGTCCTGCGCCAGCAGCGCTGCAGCGGCTTCCGCCACATTATCCAGCTGGCGGTACGGTGTTTTTGTCCAGTCCAGGAAAGCCCTGATCTCTTCATCCTTATACTCAGGCCCCCAGTAAGCATGCTCCATCACAAAAGAGCGGCTGCTGCCTTTACGTTCCTGCGCATCAATCCACATGGCTGCGCCCAGTGCAGTACCGGCATCACCGGCAGCAGGCTGTACCCATATGTTTTTGAAAATGCCGGCATCCCGTAAAGTAGCGTTTAATACACAGTTCAGCGCCACACCACCCGCAAAGCAAAGGTTCTCCTGGTTAGTGCTGCGCTGTAACGATTGGGCAAGGTCCAGCACAGATTCCTGCAGCACGGCCTGCAAGGAGTGTGCAATGTTAAAATGATGCGCAGTGAACTCCGCATTCCGTGTTCTTACGGGGCCAAAGCGTTCAGTCAAACGTTCGTTATCAATCGTGTAGCTGCCGTTTTCATGCATATGTATCATTTCCCGGAAATCCTTTACAAACACGGGCTTCCCGTAAGAGGCCAGCGCCATTACCTTGTATTCATCGGAAGAGCGCAGGAAACCCAGGTAGCTGGTCACCTCTTCATACAACAGCCCAAGGGAATGGGGCATGTTCACCTGTGCAATACGCTGCAGGTTATTTTCAATACCAACATTAAAAGTAGTAGTGGCTTTTTCGCCACGGCCATCCACCGTTAGCACCGCTGCTTCCCGGAAAGGAGAAGGCAAAAAAGCGCTGGCAGCATGCGCCAGGTGATGTTCTACAAAATGCCATTGCTCCGGCTGCAGGGTAGCGCCGCTGAAACGTTGCTGCAAATGATGCGGGTAACCATCCACCAGCTGCCCCGGCGCATTCACAATAGACGAGAGGAATAAGGGATCCCAGGGCGACATCCACTTTTCCGCAACCCGCTGCCCTGCCGGCTTTAAAGGCAGGTTAATATTGTTTTGATCTTTTACCTGCTCTCCCAGCAGTATAAAAGGATCAAAGGAATAAGCTACATGATCTACATCGGAAAGATGTATGCCGGCTGTTTTAAGGCAATAATCAATAGCGTGAAATGGCAGCTCGTAAGCAGAAAAAGGGATGGGTCTTTTGCCATGTTTGATATGTGTGAACCGCTCGTCTTCCGCGGCTGCCAGCAGCTGCCCATCTTTCATAAGGCACGCGGAGGAGTCATGAAACGCTGCATTAATGCCCAGTGTGTACATGTAATAATTTTAAGAAGTAATTAAAAGGTTAAAGCAGTATACAATGCCCGTTGTAAATGGCTAACACAAATTGTTCCAGAGTATATGCCGGTTTCATCCTTTCCGTTTATGCAATTTCGCCAAAACCCTTTACTGCAGCAGGTTCCAGAGAAGCTACAACTAAAGTTATGGGTAACAGCGCTTCTTTTTTGTAATAAAACCCGGTAATTTTGTGCAACGATTTTAGTAGTACCGCCACAACATTATTTTTTTATACCACAACATTATGTACCAGCATGTTATTACATGCCATAAAGAAGAACGTGTGAACCTATGAAATTGATTCCTTCGGAAGATCTGTCTGAGGCCCAGGTACAGCGGGGCCTGCATTTGGTGATCCGTGACGGGCTGGCTGCAGAAACAATGATCGTTTTAACAGGCGGCGCTTTCTTAACCGCGCTGGCATTACAGCTGGGCGCATCCAATTTCCAGATAGGGGTGCTGGCAGCATTGCCTACTTTCACCAATATTTTTCAGCTGCTGGCCATCTGGCTGGTGCAGCGCTATCGCAACCGCCGCGCCATAGCCGTAGTGGGCGGTGTGCTGGCCCGCTTTCCGCTCATTATGATAGGCCTGCTGCCCCGGCTGTTTTCCGGAGGCGCCAGCCTGTATGCGCTCATCAGCTTTTTGTGCTTCCATTATTTTTTCAGCTCCATAGTTGGCGCCAGCTGGAACTCCTGGATGAAAGACCTGATCCCCGACCGCATACTGGGTACTTACTTTTCCCGCCGTACACGGCTTTGCCAAACGTTAAACGTTACGCTCAGCCTTTTATCTGCATTAGCCGTTGACTACCTGAAATCCCATTACCCGGGTTCAGAGGTTATCACTTACACTGCTATGTTCCTGCTGGCCGGCCTGGCCGGTATGCTGGGCGTATGGGCGCTTGCCCGTGTGCCGGAGCCTGCACTGCAGGCGGTAGATGAAAATGTTTTCAGGCAGCTGCGCAAGCCTTTACAGGATGTTAATTTCCGCAACATGCTGCTGTTTAATGCCTGCTGGATCTTTGCGCTGAACCTGGCTACGCCCTTCTTTAATGTATATATGATACAGTCGCTTCGCCTGCCCCTGTCCGGCATTATTGCGCTGGGCATCCTTTCACAGGTTAGCAGCATTTGTGCAGTAAGCATCTGGGGGCGGTATATTGACCGCTATAGCAATAAGAATATATTATACATCTGCGCGCCGGTTTATATATGCTGCCTGCTGGCATGGGCGCTCACTGCGCTGATCCCTTCCTTTACAGGTATAATAGCATTGCTGATCCTTATTAATATCGGCACCGGCGTATCTAATGCCGGCATCACACTTTCGCTGAATAACATTGGAATTAAGCTGGCCGCTAAAGAGCAGGCCATGGTATATCTTACCGCCAAAAATATGATCATTGCATTTGCATCCGCAGCAGCGCCGCTGCTGGGTGGCTTGCTGGCCGATTCCTTTACGTCCTGGCAGCAAACGCTTACAGGGCCTTTACAGCACCTGCAAACCTGGAATTTCTTTTTTGTGTTCAGCGCCTTGTTTGCTATACTGGCTATGCGTATGCTGCGCAGTGTAAAGGAAACCGGTGAGGTAAGCCGCAACATTATTACGCTGAGAATGATAGCAGGCTTCCGCTACCGTATAAAGGATGTGCATTCCGGGCAGGTGCTGCGCCGCATCCTTTACACACCAGCCAAATGGAAGCAGCCCGGCGAGCGTAAAAAGCGTGCCTGATGCCCATCATGGCTTTAGCACCACCTTTACACAGCCATCTTCCTTTTTATTGAAAATATCATACATGTTCGCAGCCTCCGTTAAGGGAACAGTATGTGTAATGATATCGTCCAGGGTTACCTTTTCCTGCACCACCAGGTCAATAAGCTGGTCCAGCCAGCGCTGCACCCAGGCCTGCCCGCCCATCAGGCGAATGCTTTTTTCAAACCACTGGTATAAAGGAAAGTTATCGTATGGCGATCCATACACCCCTACTACTGATACGCGCCCGCCTCTGCGTACGGTATCAAAACATTGCTTTAATGCATTGATGCTGCCTTTCTCCATTTGCAGCACATTCACGGCTTTTTCAAGCACGCTTCTATGCGCTTCCATGCCTACCGCATCTATGCACACATCTGCACCATAACCACCGGTCATTTCCCGCACTGCCTCCGCAATATCCACCTCTGTGTAATTAAGCACCTCTGATTGTGCGGTGTTCCTTGCTTTATCCAAACGGTAAGGCAAACGGTCTACCCCTATCACTTTTTTAGCGCCATGCAGCCAGGCTGCCTTTTGCGCCATAATACCTACCGGGCCGCATCCAAACACCACCACCACATCTCCGTTCGTTACCTCCGCCCATTCACAGGCAGCCCAGCCGGTAGAGAAAATATCCGTAAGGAAAAGTATTTTCTCATCCGGAATGCCCTCCGGCACAATCCGCGGATTGTGATCAGCATACAATACCCTTGCATATTCCGCCTGCCCCCCGTTAATAGCGCCGTAAATATCCGTGTAGCCATATAAGGCAGCGCCGGCGCCCTTCATTTTAACGATCTCCCCGGAAGGCCCGTACATAGATGGATTGGAGTTTTCACAATGGGTAGGCAGCTCCATATCACAAAAGTGGCAATGCCCGCAGGCAATTGGAAAAGGCACAATAATGCGGTCCCCGCGTTTTAGCCTGGTAACACCGGAGCCTACCTCCTCTACCACGCCCATAAATTCATGCCCCAGCACCATATCATGCGGTTGGGGTATCATACCATTATAGATATGGAGGTCTGAACCACAGATAGCCGTGGAGGTTACGCGGATAATAGCATCGGTAGGTGCCTGTATCACAGGATCATCAACCGTATCAACACTTACATCCTTGGGCTTGTGGAATACTAATGCTTTCATAAAATGAATGTTAAATGGTTTCTTATCCATCTCTCAATTATGAAACCTATTTTCTGCAATACAGGAAAGGCAGCCGTAACAATGAAACCGTCTCCTTCGTAGCAGCTAAAAAACGCAGTAAATATTTTCCAGCGCTGAAAGGCAGGCCCTAAGCATGATTGTGGAGTTGAGTATATTTTTCCTGACAGTGGGTAACGGTTTCATCCGGAATTACAATATCTCCCGGGTATGTTGGATGGCATCAGCGCTGTGAATGAACTGTAACGTTTGTACGCCGCAGGCAGCAATCTGTTTTAGCACCTGTTCCGTTTTAAAGGAATGGCTGCCATATACATTACGGATATAAACGGCAAAGATGCGGCCGGCATATTTTTCAGTAATGGTTTTATAGATCTCCGGATCGCTTTGAGAATTATCGCCCAGCAAAATAAACTGCTGGTTGGGAAAGCTTTCCAGTATACGCACTATGCGTAGCAGCTTGCCTTCATGTTTTGTTTTGCCTGTTTTCCATATTTCAAACCATCGTTTTATCTGGTTAAGCAGGAAAGTGCCTTCGGGTATGCTGTTTTGCTTAAATACGCTTTGCAGGTAATCATACAGGTTCCATTCGCTGCTGGAAACATAAAAAAAGGGATTCGGCATGTCCGCAGTTGTTTGCGCCAGCGCCAGCAGCCGGTAATGCCCGCCTATATCCTTAAAGATCTCCCGGGTACCGGGGTGCCGGGTAAATAATACTTTTAACCGTTTTAAAATAGTAGCAGAGTGCGATACCATAACCGTATCGTCAATATCTGATATAATGCCGTATTGCGTAATGTGCGGAACCTGGATCACCCCCTGCCCCCCTGCAATGGGCTGCCCCTGCTCATTCATACATTGTACTGTTACAGTATGGCGGCCTGCCGGCACGCTCTCTATGCTTTGCCATTCAAAATGGAAAAATCCGTCATCCTCCGTGGTGCCTTCTATTTGCTGCTGCTCCCACAACAGCCGCACCGGAACGCCGCCAAGCGGTTTCACGAAAAAAAGGCGAAGCAGGTTGTAGAGGTTGGCCAACAGGTTGTTGCCCGTTCGCAGGCCGGGAGGCTGTTTTTTTAATACATGCCCGAAAACATGAAGGTCATGGGCATGCCCAAAACCATGATACACCTTTACAAAAGGAGCCTGTTTATTTTTTGGATACAATTTTGCCATAACTGTTGTCTATAAAAAAACACTATGCCCAATCAGTCTTTAAAGCTCCTGTTCATCATTAACCCCGCTTCCGGCAGCAATGATACTGACTGGCAAAAGGAAATAGACAACTATTTTGCCAGGTTGCCACATCACATCACTTATTACCAGCTTCCCCAACAGCCTGACCTGGCTAAGCTAAAGGAAGTAATAAGATCCGGCGCTGCAAACAGGGTAATAGCAGCCGGGGGCGATGGCACCGTGAAGCTGGTAGCAGAAGCTGTAATGGGCACACAAATACCAATGGCTATACTGCCTGCCGGTTCCGCAAACGGCATGGCCACTGAGCTGGGCATACCTGCCACTCCCTCATTAGCGCTGGATATAGTTTTAAATGGTACCGGCAAAAAAATACACCTCGTAAAAGTAAATAATGAGCTTTGCATACACCTTAGCGATATTGGCTTTAACGCATTTGTAATAAAAAAGTTTGAAGCAGAAAATACCCGCGGCATGTGGGGCTATGTTAAAGCGGCATGGAAAGTTCTCTGGAGCCATGCCTGCATGAAAGTGGCCATTATGATAGATGGCCGGTATATTCAAAGAGAGGCGGCCATGGTGGTAATTGCCAATGCCACACAGTATGGCAATAAGGTTAAGATAAATCCTGAAGGGAATATAGAGGATGATCTTTTTGAAGTGGTGATCATTAAGAAGATCTCAATGGCCGAAATATTTAAAATGCGTTTTACGCATGGCGCTTTTCACCCGGCAAAAACAGAGCTGTTACAAACAAGATCCCTTAAAATAGATTCACACCGGAAAGTTCATTTCCAGGTAGATGGTGAGTACCAGGGTAAGGTGAATACCGTGCAGGCCAGCATTATCCCCCATGCGCTGGAAATAATAATGCCGGCTGAATAACACCACTTACATCTTTTATCTCATATATAAAACCCTTGCAGCAATCAATGTATAGCGGCATCTGCCATTTTATTTCTTGATGGCACAACCTTTGCTTCTAGGGGGTTGTTATTTGTTTATATTAAACAGCAGTTATATGAAAATATATTTGTTATCGTCAGCAATGCTGGCGGTGGTTATGTTAGGCACCGGTTGCGTGAGCAATAAGAAATTTGCTCAGCTGCAATCCAACTATAATAGCCTGCAGAACCAGAACAGGGATCTTGACGGTAAATACCAATCCTCGCAAAGGGATCTTTCCGTCGCTAATTCAAGGGTGCAAAGCCTGGAGGAACAAATTGCAGCACAGCGTACCGGCCTTGCCGCCCTACAGGCTGCATTGGACAAATGTTTAAATTCCACCAGCCAGGGTAATGTCAACATCTCAAAACTGGTGGATGAGATCAATGCCTCCAATAAATACATCCAGCACCTGGTGAACACCAAGAACAAAAGCGATTCGCTTAACATGGTGCTCACCAACAACCTTACACGCTCTTTAAGCAGGGAGGAAATGAGGGATGTGGATGTACAGGTTTTAAAAGGCGTTGTGTACATATCGCTGTCTGATAACATGCTGTATAAATCCGGCAGCTATGAGATCTCTGCTGCCGCAGGCGAAACACTCAGCAAGATCGCAAAGATCATCAAGGATTATAAAGACTATGATGTGCTGATTGAAGGTAACACGGATAATGTACCCATTTCCCAGAAAAATATCCGTAACAACTGGGATCTGAGTGCACTCAGGGCATCTTCCGTTGTGCAGTCATTACAGAACGATCATGGTGTAGATCCTAAAAGGTTAACAGCCGGCGGCCGTGGCGAATACAATCCCATCGCCTCTAACGATACAGATGCGGGCAAAACCAAGAACAGGCGCACCCAGATCATCATCACACCAAAACTTGACCAGTTTATGGAGCTGATAGATAAAGCACCTGAAAACGATAGCACCAGTACTAAATAATAAGTTCAGACCTGCTGAATAAATTAAAAAAACCGTCCTTAAATTAATAAGGACGGTTTTTTATTGCAGTCCGTTAGCGTTAACTTTTCTGAAACTGGTTATCATCCGCGCTGGGTCCATAAAGTACTTTTCATAATTAGGTTTTGATGGTTAAGTATTTATTTAATTTAATATCTTCATAGCTAACAACCAAAAAAACAATCCAAACATGCACGTTATGAACTACCCGCTATTTTTCACCACCATAGCCATCACAGGCATACTATCTGCCTGTAACCAAACCGGCACAACTAATAAAGAAGCTGAAAAAGATACCACCGCTGCTGCCGTTACTGAAAAAACATACCTTTCGCAGCCCCTGGTTACGAATATTTATACGGCCGATCCGTCAGCACATGTCTTTAACGGCAGGATCTATGTTTACCCCTCGCACGATACCGCTACCGGCATACCCGAAGATGATCTCGGCAGCCATTTCGATATGCAGGATTATCACATTCTTTCCATGGATAGTGTAGGCGCAAAGGTTACAGACCATGGCACAGCGCTTAAAATAACAGATGTTCCCTGGGCAAGCCGCCAGTTATGGGCGCCGGATGCCGCATTTGCCAATAACAAATATTACCTCTACTTCCCGGCCAAAGACAGTAAAGGTGTATTTCACATTGGTGTAGCTACCAGCTCCAAACCGGAAGGCCCTTTCACAGCAGCCAAAACTCCCATCAAAGGCAGCTATAGCATTGATCCCTGTGTTTTCCGGGATGATGATGGCAAATATTATATGTACTTTGGCGGCATCTGGGGCGGACAGCTGCAGCGCTGGAACAATAACCAGTATGACTCTACGAAAGCAAACCGCGCTGGTGATGAACAGGCCGTACTGCCACGCGTAGCCCGCTTAACGCCTGATATGATGAGCTTTGCAGAGCCGGTAAAAGAAATAAAGCTGCTCAATGAAAAAGGTGAGCTGTATAAAGAAAAAGATAACAGCCAGCGTTTTTTTGAAGCCGCCTGGATGCACAAATACATCGGCAAATATTACTTCTCCTATTCCACCGGCGATACCCATAATCTCTGTTATGCCATTGGTGAAAGCCCTTATGGCCCCTTCACTTATAAGGGCGTTATATTAAAACCCGTTGAAGGCTGGACCTCTCACCACTCTATCATTGAGCAGAACGGGAAATGGTACCTCTTTTATCACGATGTGCAGCTTTCCGGTAAAACATTTCTCCGTAATGTAAAAGTTACTGAGCTGCATTATAACCCGGATGGCAGCATACAAACAATAGATCCTGCAGGTAAGCAATAAGCGGTTAGCTATTTTGAAAAAATTTCGCCATTTTTACCGGCCATGTTTTTAACCAAACGTTCCCGCTGTTTTTCCCTTTACTGCCTGTTAATAATGCTGCTGGCCGCTGCTGCTGCCACTGCGCAGCAATTCAGTGTTGCGCAGGTACCTGACCCTATGCTGCAGGGAGGCCATGTCAGCAACCCGGATCAGCTGATCACGCCCGCTGCAGAGCAGGCGCTGAACCAGCTGCTGGATAGTCTTGACCATTCAGGCAGGGCACAGGTAGCAGTAGTGCTGCTTAAAACCATAGGTAATAATGTGCCGAAGGATGTAGCGCATGAGCTTTTCCGCACCTGGAAACCCGGCGCCATTGAAAAGAACAACGGCCTGGTGGTATTACTGGTAGATGATCAGCACCGTATTGAATTTGAAACAGGCTACGGGCTGGAAGGCGATCTTCCCGATGTGGTCTGTTTCCGCATTCAGCAGCAGGTAATGCTGCCCCATTTCAAACAGCAGGATTATGATGCAGGTATGCTGCAGGGCATGCAGGCAGTAGTAAGCGTATTACAGCAGCAGGATGGCAATGGAGCGCAAACCGATCCCCTTGCACTATTTGCCCAGCCGGAAGAAAATACCCGGCAATTACCCGGCAAATTCAGCGTGTTCCTGGTCATTGGCTGTTTTCTGCTTGGCAACGCCGGTTTTTTGGTGATGTTTCACCGGAGAAAGTCGCCGGCGGTAATAGCCGGCCTTACCAAAGTGCCGGACCTGTACCGCCCCGGCTGGCTGGCCTGGATCTGGTTGTTCGTGGCGCCATTGGCGTTAATATTTTACCTGGTAAACTATACCTCCTGGTCTATTGGGTTTCCCACAGTGGCGCTGATCATTTATTGCGATTGGGTATTGTTCTTTTGTGCCTATGCCGGCATCGTGCGCCTGAAAGCAGCCCGCAGGCTTAAGAACAGCGACCGGCATCAAAGTTATCTTACCTGGAAAACAGCTGAAAGAAGCCTGCTGTTAAGCGTGCTTTTCCCGGTACCCATGTTCTTTTACTCCCGCTGGCTGCAGCGGCGTTTATACCAGCTGCGCTCCACACCTTATCAATGCAGCAGCTGCAATAAGGATATGAAGCGGCTGAGTGAAAAAGCAGACGACCAGTTCCTGGAAAAATACCAGGTGATAGAAGAAAAGCTCCATTCCGTTGATTATGATGTATGGCAGTGTAAAGACTGCCATACACAACAAATACTGGCGTACGATATCGCATCCGCAAAAGCCACTGTCTGCCCGCAATGCCATCATAAAACGCTGACGGCCGGGAAAAGGGAAGTACAGCAGGCTGCAACCATTAACAACGCAGGCTGGGGCTTGCAGCTTTTTGCATGCGATGCTTGTGGTTATAAGAACAAAGAAAAGTATAACATCCCGGCCATCAGTACTTCCAGCAGCTCCTCATCGTCTTCCGGTTTTTCATCCGGCTCTTCGTCGTCCGGTTCTTCCTCTTCTTCCGGCAGCTGGGGTGGCGGCTCTTCCGGTGGCGGCGGCGCAGGCAGCAGCTGGTAGGGAATAGCGCTTTAAGGAATGATCTGCCACAGCTCAGCATCATACTGGTTCTCATACCACTGTTCCAGCTTGGTGCCCGGCGTTTGGTTGCTGTAAGGAACATTTAACGCCATCAGGCTTCTGCGGTTTATGAGCTTAAAGTACCCGTTACCCATATCCTGCACCCGCCAATGCTGCGCTATGTTGTTATTATCCGTCCACTGGATCAGGATATTCCCCGCGTTTAATGATCCTCCCGCATCATCCAGGCATAAATTGGAAGCAACGGATTTGATCTTATAATACCCGTTACCCAGGCTGATGAAGTTCCATTGCTGCGCGGTATTGCCATAGTCTGTCCACTGCTGTATCTGTACACCTGCAGTGGTAGTGCCATTGGGCACATCCACACATTGGCTGGTAACTTTCGACTTAATTTTATAGATCCCGTTGGCAATAGGCATGGCATAGCTGCTGCCTATGGAAGGTGAAGGAATGGGGATGCCTTTTTCAATAGGATATCCGAAATAAGGAATATCTCCATCCCAGGAAAATTGCTGGGTCATTACTCTCCTGTCCCATCCTGAACCATCGCTGTTAGCGGAATGATATACGATCCAGGATTGAATACCATCCGGCGACTTTACAAAAGAAGCATGCCCCGGGCCATACACATTGCCGAACCTGGAAAATGCAGCTGTATTGGGTTTGTTCCAGGATGTTTTTGTTAGCAGATCGCCATTGGTGCAGGAAATGCGGCCCAGGCAATAATCATTTGTCCAGCTGCCGCTTGCAGAGTAAATAATGTTTACCGTATTACCGCTTATGAGCGGCGTAGGGCCTTCATTCACCGTAGGCGAACCTACTTTTTCCCAGGCATAATCCGGTCTTGAAATTTCTACTCTTTCGCCGGAAATAGTGTAAGGATTGCTCATGCGGGCAATGTATATCAGCTGCGAAACATTATTAGTGCCTTCCCAGCCCGACCATACAAAATATTGCTGGCCGTTGAAATCAAAAGGCGATCCGTCTATGGCCCAGCGGTCTGTAGTGGCGCTTAACTTCGCTTTAAAATTATAAGCGCCATCCAGGGGATCATTGGCGTTGGAGTCGCCTTCTAATACATACATCCGGTGGTTGGCATTATTACCATCATCCGCAGCAAAATACACATACCATCTTCCACTGCGGTAATGCAGCTCCGGCGCCCACAGGTTACCGGAATACATGGTGCCGCCAGGCGGGGTGAAAATATATGTTTTTGCGGGCAGCAAAATATCCTGCAAGGTTGCGGATCTGGTGATCCACAAACGGCCGCCGTCAGATCCGCAATAGTAATAATAAGCGCCTACCCTGATCACCCAGGGATCGTAATAGCTGCCATTATCTATAGAAGGCAATGCATTGGTAAAAATGGGCGAAGCGCTCAAAGCCGTATTAGCGCTTTCTATAGCTGGGGAGCCTGATAGCTTTTCCAATGCTGCATTGGATGGTTTTTCACAACGCTGGAATAATAATACAATAGCGGATAAAGCGCATAGGACTAACAACTGAGTAGTTTTCATAGCGTGGGTTTTGTTGGGTTATAAAGATTGGGTTTTCGGTACTAAGGCAGTAATTTACATAACAACGCCCAAACGTTTGTCCATATTTTCCTGAGGTCATCTTTATGGTATTTTAGGCCGTATCTCTTTGTCTCCCTCGGACCATATATTAAAAACTAATCAAATGCGTTAACTTTGATTAAATGACCACAAAAAGACAGCCAACACCAGAGGAACTCATGCCGGTGCTGCAGATGTTAAATTCATTTCATCCTATAGGCAAGGGAGTTGCACAATACCTGTTGAAAAATGCATATTGTCAAAATCTTCCAAAGGGACATGCCTATACTTAAAACGCTTACATGCTCTCCGGTTGCTATTGGTAACCTAAAATACGCTTATCTTCAACAGCTTCTATGTCAAGATAAATATTGCCCGTATTATTTATTATACTATCGTAATCGGGGCCTTGACCCTGCCAGCTTCCGTAATCTTCAATTATTTTAAAGTATAACATTCCTTTCGAATAGTGATAGTTAACTTTTAAGCTTTCATTAAATAAAGATTCATATTTATAATAATGGGCCAGAGAATCCAGTAACCTGGAATTAAACTTAACCGGTCGTATTTTCCTTTTCCATGGAAATTGTATCCTGATGGAGGAATCGCTAAGATAGCTTTCTATAAAAGCAATTACATAATTGGAATTCCCCTTTTTGAGTATAAAAGTTCTGGATGTATCTAAGATCCGCGTTGAAATCCTGAGTAGTTTGTTTAGCTGGAATCTGGTCTTGGAAAAAAAGAAGGGTATCTCGTTATGATACATTAAAGTATCTTGTTTAATACAAACGTTGTTATGTTTGTATTCTAAAGAGTTTAGTTGATTTTTTCTATAATTAGCCGTTATTTCAAGCCCATCTGTACAATCTGAAGAAGGATTTAGTTTTTTAAAGCTAAAACCACAATATTTCACATCTCCATTGATATTCTTACAGGAAAAAGCAATAAGCCCGATTGCGAAAATTTTTACTGTTTTAGTTAACATCTTTACCAACATTATAAAACTTTAATCCAAACTCTCCTTCAACTTGAACCATCAATGAGAAGCTTTTCGTAAACTAAAATACATTTATCTGTTTTAGAATACTATCCTTTCTAAATAAGGAGCCTTCTTTATATAAAGAGCTAACCACCTTAAATGTATAATTTCCAGCCTTGGTAAATACTGTATCGAAAGTCGCAATATGATTACTATTCAATTTTATACCTATTTTTTCTCCATTTAGTTCACCCTTTATATAGTTTTTATACCCATCAGGAGCTGCATAAAATAAACATATTTTGTAAGCAACTTCTGATGGCACCATAGTGCCCGGGAAATTTTCAAATATGCCAGGACTCACTGCAACTCCTTCCTCTTTTATAAGTGCCCCACTTGTATCATATTTTTTAACATAGTATACATTCGAATTCCAGTCTCTTTCATTATATAATACTTCTTTACCACCGTAATAGTCCCTGACAGGACCTACAGCCCTGCCTCTCCAAAAAAAACCTTTCGCCTTTATGGTTTGATCCGCAAAATATTCAATCATATTACCGTTAAGAGTGTCATTCACAAACTGATAATGGCTTTTCAACTTTCCATTTTCGTAAAATTCTCTGGCCTCCCCGTTTTTTCTTCCGTCCCTGTAAGTGATCTCTGATTCAATCTTTCCACTTTTATAATAGGTTCTTCTTGTTTCCTGACTATTACATCCAATTAAAGAAAACATAAGTAACCAGGCTATAATGCTATAATTCATACTATGGATTTATTTACAAAGCCTCCACCCTATACATAATATCCGTTCTCAAAACATACTTCACGCCATCCGTTAACAACGTTCCTTCATGCCGCAACGGATGATAAAAAACAAGCGCTGTACCGGACTGCGGCCGGATAACTTCACCGGATGCAAACACCGTTTCCCCACCGCTGTATCCATCATTCAGGTATATCATAAAAGTATACTGGCTGGCTTCTGAAGGGTCCCTTACAAAGCTGCCATCCTTATGCATTTTAAATCGCTGGCCGGGGCTGTATTTGTAAAAACGGAACAGCTCATTCAATCCGCATGCCGTACGGTCAAAATTTCCTTGCGGTGCAAACTCCTTCAGCCGATCCCAGATAAGAGCAGCATAAATTTCATCTTTATACAACACCCGTTCATTATTCCTGACGCCTTTGATCATACGCTGTTCTCCGCCGCCCACATCTACCATCGCTTCCTCATAACCAATGGCTTCACTTTTTTCAATAAGAGCATTGCATTCTTCCGGGCTAAAAAAATTTGTAATGGTGAAAATGTCCTGGGTATAAACCTGCTTTTCCATAAGAAAATTTAAGGCAGCTTTTATGAAGCAATATAAAAGCCGGGGTTGTTTGTGTTATTATGACGCAAAGAAAACTATTTTCAGTGATATTACCAAGCACAACATCTCCCCTCCCTTTCCCAATCCATGTTTTTTTAAACAAAACCCTCTCCACGGTTGTTATTCTTTAATCCCTAACAGGCAATAGAGTACTATGCGTTCATCTCCCCCCAGCTTTTATTTACGCGCCAACAAATTAGGTTTAATTGTTTTCTATAATATATATTTTTTACTAATTACAAACATCATCCACGCACAGGCGCCCACAATAACATCCTTCTCACCCAATCCTGCTTGTCAGGGCCAGCAGGTTACCATTACCGGAACAAATTTCACCAACGCCACCCAGGTAAAATTCGGCAATACCAATGCAGTTAATTTTACCGTAAACAGTGCTGCCAGTATAACCGCTACTGTTTCAGACCAGGCTGTCAGCGGGCAAATAACCGTAACTACTCCTGCAAATGGCTCGGTTACCAGCACTGGCACCTTAACCGTACTACCTGCTCCCAAACCGGTTTTAACAGACATAAGCACCGTAGATGATCCTTTTACCAACTGTGATGGCAATACCACCTACAAGCTCACAGTAAGTAATAATTCTGTTGTCACAGCCACGGGCAACACTTATCAAATTGACTGGGGCGATAACACACCCGTTTTTACACAAACAGACTGGCCCATAGGAGCGCAAATTTCCCATATCTATACCACACAGGGTTATTTCCCGCTAACGCTCACTATTACGCCCGCAAACGGCTGTACCCAAAGCGCTGTTTACCAGTTCTATAATGGTAAAAATCCATTAGCCAGCTTTACCACCACCTCCTCTACCACCGGCTTATGTGCGCCGGCAGATGTGGAATTTCAGATCGGTAACTGGTTTAATAATACACCCGGCACTACTTACGATGTTGATTTTGGCGACAACACACCGCATGTTATTTTAACGCATCCATTGGAGGCCTCAAACATTACGCATTTATTAACCCATAGGTACAATACATCCTCCTGCCCCTCTCCTGATTTTACAGCAACGCTAAAAGCTATCAACGGGTGTTTTACCACCACCTATACGCTCAACCAGATCATTATAAGGCTGAAGCCTGTTGCGGACTTCGATGCACCGCCTTCACCCGTTTGTATTAATACGCCTGTTTGTTTTACCAATAAAACAGTGGGTGGCTATAACGGTAACGGCTGTAGCAGAATAAGTACTTTTCTATGGGATTTTGGAGATAACACCACCTCCACTTTAGAAGATCCGCCCTGCCATACCTACGCCGCTCCCGGCACTTATACCGTTAAGCTAACGGCAGCCAATACCGGTTGTGGCGCCAACACTAAAATAAAAACCGTAACCGTAAGCCCCATTTCTCCGCCACCCACAGTTGCAGCTCCCTCCCCGGTTTACTGCCAGGGCCAGCCTGCAGCGCAGCTTACGGCCGCCGGTACCGGCTTGTTATGGTACACCAGCGCTACCGGCGGTACAGGATCCGCTACCGCCCCTACGCCATCCACAAATGTTCCGGGCACGCAAACCTGGTACGTAAGCCAAACACTTCCCGCTCATTGTGAAAGCACACGCGTGCCTGTTTCTGTGATCGTAAATGCTATCCCCGCCGCGCCGGGTGTAACAACACCCGTGCAGCTTTGCCTTAATCAAACAGCTACCCCGCTTACAGCCACAGGCACTGGTTTATTATGGTACACCACCGCTACTGGCGGCACAGGTTCACCCACTGCCCCAACACCATCAACAGCAACAGTGGGCAGCACTATCTGGTACGTAAGTCAAACCATCAATGGCTGCGAAAGTCCGCGTGCAGCCATTACTGTTACTGTTAACGCATTGGCCACAGCGCCGGGTGTCACCTCTCCTGTTACTTATTGTCAAAACCAAACGGCTGTTCCTTTAACTGCAAATGGAAGCGGCTTGTTATGGTACACCACCCCTGCCGGCGGCGTGGGTTCTTCCACTGCTCCCACGCCTTCAACAGCCACTCCGGGCAGCACCACCTGGTATGTAAGCCAGGTTACAGGCTGCGGTGAAGGGCCCAGGGCATCCATCACGGTAATAGTGAATACAAGCCCCACAGCAGCTATTTCCTACACCCCGTCCGTACTCTGTAATATCAATACGCCGCCGGTTGCGGTAACCCATACCGGTGCAACCGGAGGCACGTATTCAATAACACCTGCCGGGTTAACAATAGATCCAAACACAGGTACCATCAGCCCCACCGGTGCTGCCGCCGGCGTATATACGATCAGGTATACCATTCCCGGTACAGGGGGCTGCACGGATTATATTACTACGGCAACAGTTACGGTGAATGGCGCGCCGGCAGCCACTATCAGCTATCCACCCATTTGTACGGCAGATGCAGCCACCCCTGTAACCCTTACCGGCAGTGCCGGCGGTACTTTCAGCTCCACCGCAGGATTAACCATCAATGCAGCAACAGGTGTTATTACCCCCGCTACCAGTACACCCGGCAATTATACCGTAACCTATACCATAACACCAGCTGCGCCATGCCCGGGACTTACAACAACCGCCCAGGTTACGGTTACCCGCGCACCCTCAGCTACTATTTCCTATACACCGGCCACCCTGTGTAATGTGGCTAACACGCCAACTACGCCCAACTTACCGGTAGCAGTAATACTTACCGGAACACCGGGCGGTACTTACTCCATTACACCGGCAATAGGTTTACCCATCATTACATCATCAGGTATTATTAATCCTGCAGGAGCTATCGCAGGCGTATACACGATAAAATATACCGTAGCAGGTACTGGTGGCTGCGCAGATTACAGCACCACAACAACAGTTACCGTAAACAATACACCAACAGCCGCTATCAGCTATGCAGGCTCCCCATATTGCGGCAGCAACGCTGTTCCACAACCCGTTTCACTATCAGGTACTGCAGGCGGCGTCTTTAGCTCCACTGCAGGCCTGTCCATCAATGCAGCCACCGGCGCTATTAATCCGTCCCTGAGCACAGCAGGCACTTATACGGTAACGTATACCATTGCAGCTGCACCTCCCTGCCCGGGTTATGTTACCAGCACCACGGTGCAGATAGAGGAAAGCCCGGTAATAACATTCCCAACACCCGCGCAATCCATTTGCTCCGGTGAAACAGCCGTGTTTATACCTGCTTCCACCGTTGCAGGCACTACCTATACATGGGCTGTTGTGGGGCCATTGCCCGCAAATGTAGCTGGTATCAGCGCGGGTGCAGCATCCGGCCCCAATGCTGCTATTGCTTTATCTTTTACAAATACCGGTGCTGCCGGCCAGGTGCTCACAGTGCGGGTAATACCTACCAATCCTGCACAAAAACCCTGTGCCGGCGCGTCTTATGATTTGCTGCTAACAGTAAAACCGGCCACACCCGCACCGCTTACCGATACTGCGCATTTCTGCATGGCAGCCCCGCCAGCTGCTTTACACGTAAATGCCTTACCAGGCACCACGCTTAAATGGTATGATCAAAACGGGGGGCTGTTAAATGCGGCGCCGGTTATCAGCACAGCTGCGCCCGCACAATTCACCTATTATGTAAGCCAAACAAACAGTTATGGATGTGAAAGTCCGAAGTCAAAGATCATAGCCATCGTGCATCCCACGGTTAAAATTGTAAGTTCATCCTTTACCAACCCCACTGCCTGCGGCGTACCATCAGGCGCGGTTGTATTAAATGTGAAGGACCTGAATAACGGCGCCTTACCCAATATTCCCGTAGTGGTGCATTACAACAAGTTCCAGCTGGCACAAACATTTACCGGCAGCACAGATGCTGCCGGCAACATTACCATACCGCTAACTGCAGGCACTTATTCCAACATGTATGTGGAAACAACCGGCAGCTGCAGCTCGCAAAAAATACCGGATGTATTTATTTTAAGGGATCCTTCCCCGCCCGCAGCGCCAGTGGCAGGTTATAACCCGCCCTTATGTACGGAAATGCCCTTAACACTTACTGCGCTCACCGCTACCAGTGAGCAGGCAGGCCCTATTAATTATGTTTGGGCCGGCCCGGCCTTTGGCCCTTATGCAGATACGGTGCGCAATACCGTGATCACCTTCCCTTCCGCCACGCAGGCGTATACAGGTACATATGTAGTATATGCCATGCAAAACAACTGTATCTCCTTGCCGGCAAGCTTTGAGGTGCTTATCAAACAATCACCTTCCAAACCAATTATTACTACCAGAACACCCTTGTGTGTGGGCGAAGATCTTGTGCTGCAGGCTTCCAGCTCCATCCCCGGTAATGCAGCTATTAATTATGTATGGAAAGGCCCGGGACGGGGATTCCCGGTTAACGCGCCCAATGCCGGCATCAACAGCGTAAAGGTTGAGGATGCAGGCATCTATACCATAACAGTCAGCTCTCCTGAAACAGGCTGCAGCGCAAGCACCGATACGCTGATACAAATAGGCGGCTACCCTGTTGTAAAATTTGCGCAGGATACGCTTACGCTGCCTACAGGCTACCGCTTACCGCTTGATCCGGTAATTACCAACGCAACCGATCCGGGTATCTTACCCATAAAATCCTACACCTGGACGCCCCTGCAGGACCTGGATTGTAATGATGCCGCCTGTTCCGCACCCATAGCCAATATAAAAAATGATGTTTGTTATAACGTAACGGTTACTAACGTATACGGCTGTACCGGGAGCGATGAGCTGTGTGTGAAAGTATTTTGCCAAAGCTCGCAGGTGTTTATTCCCAATGCCTTTGCACCAAATGGAAATGTGCCGGAAAACAGGAAGCTGATGGTAAGGGCCAGCGGCATTAACGCGGTTAAATCATTCAGGATCTTTAACCGCTGGGGAAAGATGCTCTTTGAAAGAAGCAATTTTGCGCCCAACAGCCCTGACTTTGGCTGGGATGGCCGCGTGAACGGAAAGCTGGCAGATACCGGTGTATACATCTACACCGTAGAGGTGATCTGCGAGAATGGTGTCCCCTATACTTTCAAAGGCAATGTTACATTACTCTAAAACAACTTATTTATGAAACGGTATTATAAAACAGGTTGTTTACTCCTTATTAGCTGCCGGCTTATTTTAACAGCAGCTGCGCAGGATGTGGGTTTCTCCCAGTTCTATGACCAGCCCTTGCTGCGCAACCCCGCATTAGCCGGCATCTTTGAAGGCGATGTAAGAATTACAGCATCCTACCGTAACCAGTGGCAAAGCGTTACCATCCCCTATCGTACGTTTGCCTTAAGCTCGGAAGTTAAGCTCACCCCTGGTTTTATGAGCGATGATAACCTTACCATTGGCCTGCAGCTCATGCGCGATGTGGCAGGCACCTCAGAGTTCAGCACTACACAAATACTGCCGGCAGTTAACTACAGCTTCCCGCTCAGCAGGGAACATAATTCCTATTTATCCGTAGCTTTCATGGGCGGTTTAATGCAGCAGCGGTTTGATCCCAGTAAGTTGGTAATGAACGACCAGTTCGTGGCCGGCAGCAATGGCGCCTTCAGTATCCTGCCATCTTCCCGCCAGGTCTTTAACAATACCAGCATTAACTATTTCGACTTCTCCACCGGTTTAAGTTATAACGGTGTTATAAAAGAGCAAACAGATTATTTCGCCGGCATCGGCTTATTCCATCTTAAAAGGCCACAGGTAGGCTTTTACGACGGCCACACCATTACCCTGAACAGGAAGCTGGCCCTCAATGCCGGGCTCTCAACCCCCACCAGCGAAAAAGACCGCTTCATTATTTACGCAGATTATTTCAAACAATTTGGCGAACGTTTTACGCCCGTAGGCATCAGCTCCATGCAGGCAGGCGTAATGTTAAGTCATGATTTTTTTGGAGATGAGCAGCAGATCATTACCGGCGGTGTACTTTATCGTATGAGCGATGCCGTTATACCCGTTATACAGCTACAGCTGTATAATTTTATGGTAGGTATGAGCTACGATGTGAACATTGATAAGCTGGCCACTGCATCAAAATACCGCGGAGGATTGGAACTGGTATTATCCTACCGCGGTTTCCTGAACACCCGGCAAAGCGAGCGCCGGCAAACCCTCTGCCCTAACTTCCGCCGGTAAAAAAGAAACGCATTATTTTTTAAGGAACTCCACAATCATGGCCGTTACCAGAGCAGGTATTACACTATTTGGGTCCGGTGCGCAGATCTCTCCGATATAATCACCATGCCCGCCCGGCAGTATGGCCAGCTGCGCATGCGGCAGCAAACGGGATAGTGCCAGCGCAGACTCAGGAAGTATTACATCAGCATCAGCATTCAGTACTAACGTTGGCGCCTGTATGGCTTTTATATCTGCATCGCTGATGTCTTTAAAGGTCAGCATCCGGTTACTGTCCCGGTTAAACATAGCCTGTAATCCTTTCGGGTCCGGGTTGGCTTTCAGGTAAGCGGCTTTCAGCAAAGGCGGCATATTATCCAGCGTAGCATGTTGCATACCGTCAAAAAAGCCGGGCACCATATTGGAACGTTTGTAAGCGGCAGAAGCCAGCACCAGCTTGTTAACTACTTCCGGGTGGCGTATAGCCAGCTCCAGGGCCGACGTGCCCCCATTGCTAAAGCCCATAACATCCGCTTTGGGTATCTGCAGCTGTTTCAGTAACGCTGCTACATCATCCGCATCCTCTGCAAAACCAAACGGGCGGTCAGCATCCAGCGTATGCCCATGCGCCTGCAGCTCAATAGCAATTACCTGCTGGGTTTTAGCCAGCTCCGGCAATATCCTGCCAAAGGTAGATTCAATGGTAGATCCGCCGCCATGTAGTAAAACCAGTGGTTTACCGCTGCCATGGATCTCGTAATACATCTGTAACCCGTTCACTGCTGCGTAACGGCCTGTAGGTTGCTGCTGTGCATTCATTTGTAAATGTGTTATGATCAGTAAAAATATAATTATTATTCTTGGCATGTTATAGCGTTTTCGATAGCACAAACTTACACCGGGGCGCTTAATAATGCAGGCCGCAGGTACGTCAATTTACAGGGTGGAATGCGTCAGCCCATGCGTTAAACACTGTTAATGTTTGCCTTCCCTTAACAATAAATAACACTCCCAATGCCGGTCTGGCACAGTTTTGTCATTTACTATAACGAAACCAAAAAGTAGAAACCGCCTGCAGACGTTCCACTTTGAGCTATTCATCACATTCAAAACTTATAAGCATGAAACCATTAAAATATTTCATCATCGCAGTAGCACTTATTGCAGGATTCAGCAGCTGCATGGTTGAAAGCAGGGGACCGGGTTATTATCATCCCCGTCCGCATTATCATCACCATCATCATGGGCATGGGTATTACCGGTAAACACCATTAATAAGAAGCCGGGATGTTAGAGCATTCCGGCTTTTCACATCACACGCATATGATCATATGATATCTCAAATGTTATAGGGCAGCATACTTTGTTTTGGGTAATTAAATGCTTATCTTCTCTCTCTCCTTTACCTATGCAACAAGTACAAACAAACGCCCCATCAAATGCTGCCGCCAGGGTACCTGCTGCCACCAATAACAGCACACACACCGGCGCCGCTAAACCAGCGGTTGCGCCACTTCAGCTTTTAAAAGATCTTGCAGCGGAGGAACCTGTTGAAACCGGGCATCAAGGGCACACCCCACAGGAATCATGGTCTGCCGTGCAGCAAAAACAGGAACGGCTGCAGCCGGCTTTGCAAAAAAAAGAAAGCACCGGCGCTCATGTGCTGCAGAGAAGATGCGCCCCCCAGCAATTGCAATGGGTGGCTAATTATGAAGATAGCGGGCTTACGGTTGAAGGTGTATTCTCTGATGCCGATATACAACGCGGATATGTAATTAATGATGAGGACAAAGGGACTGTTGCACATGAGTTTATACAAAAAGCAAATGGTGGCTGGATACGGGAATACGGCATACCACCAGTACCACCAGACGTAGCATGGCATTATGCAGATATGGTAAAAGACAAAGATATCTATGAAATAAAACCGGAGGGCGGGGTAGAGAATGCCGTTGCCCAGGCAACAAGATATGTTAACTGGGCTAATGTTGCTAACCCGGGCCATAAACTTGCAACAGCTGCCTTTAATGAAAATACACCATTGCTTAGGAAGGAGTTGCCGTTACTTAGTCCTGCCACCGGACAGGTAGAAAATGACACGTTTGAATTAGGCTTACATTATTGGAATGACGAGGCAGGAGAAATACTTTATAAATGGGGAATAAAGAATCTATCAGCAGAAGCACGAAGGAGGGCTAAAGAAAAAAGAAAACGTGAAGAAAAAAAGGGGAAAGAGCAAAAGGAAAAAAATGAAAAGATCCAAAAGGGACAAGCATTTAGTATAGCCTCATGGGCTAAAAAGAAACCGGCGCCGGCAAAAACAGCTTCCGCTGTAGCGGAAAGCCCTTCTGCAACAGCAGAACCAACGGAGGCTCCTGAGCCAGAAGCAGAGGAACCAGTGGTGATAGAAGAGGAAGAGTCTACCTCCTGACCGCCAACCGCCCACAGCTAACCGCTAACCGCTAACTGCCAACCGCTAATTACATACATCCGTTCACGTAATACCATATATCCGGCACATTCCTTGCTACTTCCACCCCTCACATTCATCAGCAGGCAAGGGCTGGCGCCCGCGCCTAAATACCCACAGTGCATTACTTAGCGCTAATTGCAATTGGTAATCACCATTTTTTACCTTTCTTTGCACTTAGTTTTGAGTAAACCCCGGCCTGGCCAGGGAAAAGCAGGGAATTATAAGAACAGGAATACGGATTGATTGTACATGTCCATTATCACGCTCACATCAGACATCGGTTATCAGGATTACCTCGTAGGTGCCATCAAAGGGCAGCTGTGGCAGGACTGTCCGGGTTGTCACGTGGCGGATATCACCCATCACATCTCCCCCTTTAACTTACCACAGGCCACTTACATCTGCAAAAGCGCCTTTGCCTGGTACCCGCCCGCCACCTTTCATATCGTGCTCATTAACCTGTTTGACCGTAAAGCAGATCACGTGCTGCTGGCCGAATGGAATGGCCAATACATTGGCTGCGCGGATAACGGCCTGATCTCCATGATCACCGGCGGCCAGGCCATTAAAGTGCTGAAGCTGCAGCTGGACAGCACCAAACCAAAGAACACCTTTACCATTATACAACGGTTTACCCAGGCATTAAAGAGCATCCAGGATGGGCAGCCCTGGGAGCAGCTGGGCACACCCGCTACGGATATTACCATTAAGAACAACCTGCAGCCCCTTACCGGCGACGATTATATTGAAGGACAGATCATCCATATCGACAATTTCGAGAACGTGGTAGTGAACATTACCCGCCAGCAGTTTGAAGAACACCGCAGGCAGCGTAAGTTCAAGATCTTCTTCCGCCGGGATGAGGTCATTAACCAGCTCTCCGAAACCTATGCCGATGTGGCGGAAGGCCAGAAGCTGGCCCTGTTCAATGCCGCCGGTTACCTGGAAATTGCCATCAATAAAGGCAATGCCGCCGGCCTGTTTGGCCTGCAAAGCTTTGGCCGTGACCAGCTTACGCAATCCGGCGGTTACCAGCACCTCTCTTTTTATCAAACGGTGCGTATTATTTTTGAATGACCTTAACACAAAAAAACAACACGCAGGTTTTTTTTCCGCAATAGCCAGTCCCGGTATTCAAACCACCCTCCACTTCCCGATATTCACACTTTTCACCATTACCCGCTGATTACTAACCATTTCCCTGCTTTCAAAACCCCGTAATGGCGCTGCAACCCGTGCGCAACCCGTGCGCAATTCGGGTGCAACCAGGGTCCCTTCCTCCTAAAACACCCCTTTTCCCCTACTAACATCCCTGCGCAACTCCTCCCCCCTACATAAAACCCCACATTACCCTACCCCTGACTGCCAACCGCCACTCTTCCCTTATTTTTCATACATAAAAAGATATTATATAAAAAGTTAAATCTGTTTCGCTAAATACCATAATTTGCTACTTTTTCTATTTTTGTCGGAATTTAAACCCAACGTAATGAATTTTAAACGGACGAATAACATTGTAGGCTGGGTAATTTGTATAATAGCCTGCACTGTGTATATCATGACAATGGAAGCTACCGGCAGTTTATGGGACTGCGGTGAGTTCATTTCCAGCGCTTACAAAGTGCAGGTGCCTCACCCTCCCGGAGCCCCATTGTTCGTGTTGCTGGGAAGATTGTTCACTATGTTCCTGAAACCCTCTGAAGCTGCCCTGGGCGTAAACCTTATGTCGGCCCTTTCCAGCGGTTTCACTATCCTTTTCCTTTTCTGGACCATCACCCACTTTGCCCGCCGTTTAATGGTAGCCCCCGGTGAAGTGATCAGCAGCGAAAAAATGATCGCTATCATGGGCGCCGGTATCGTTGGCGCTTTAGCTTATACCTTTTCAGATTCTTTCTGGTTCTCCGCCGTTGAAGGCGAAGTATATGCCATGTCATCCCTGTTCACCGCCCTGGTATTCTGGGCTATCCTGAAATGGGAGCACGAGGCAGATGAACCCTATGCCGATCGCTGGATCGTGTTCATAGCCTTTATGATGGGCCTTTCCATTGGCGTACACTTACTGAACCTGTTAACCATTCCCGCCATGGTAATGGTATACTATTTCAAACGTTACAAAGTAACCGCCTGGGGCACTTTCTGGGCCTTTATAGTAGGTTGTGCCATAACCGGCCTGGTACAGAAGTTCATTATCCAGGATACCATCAAGGCATCCGGTTACATGGATGTATTCTTTGTAAACAGCCTGAGCATGCCCTTCTTCACCGGTTTTGCCTTTTATTTTATAGCGCTGGTAGTGGTGCTGCTGTTAGGTTACCGCAATGCAAAGCTGGGCCTCTACGCCCCGCTTATCCTGATAGCCTCCGTGATCATCATCCCCGCATTTAATACAACCGATGGTGGTGGCGTTATCCTGGTAAAGCTGGTAATAGCCGCCGCTGTGCTGCTGATCCCGTACTTCCTGAAGCTGGCAGGCATAAAAACAAATGCCGCATCTACCGTACATTTCAGCAAGCTCACTATTTCGTGTATCCTCTTCCTGTTATTGGGTTACTCCACATATGTTACTACTATGGTGCGCTCAACCGCCAACCCATCTGTAGATATGTATAATGTGGACAATCCCATTTCCCTGGTAGGATACCTGGGCCGCGAGCAGTATGGCGATTTCCCGCTGGTATATGGACAGGTGTTCACCGCCCGCCCAACCGAGTACAAAGAAACCGGTAACGTATATGCCCGTGGAAAAGATAAATATGAAATAGCCGGCAAAAAGGTAGAACCCGTATATGCCGCCGACGATAAAATGCTGTTTCCCCGCGTATGGGACGGCAGCAACGACCAGGGACACGCGGATTACTACCGCACCTACCTGGGCCTGCAGCAGGGCGAAAAACCCTCCTTTGCAGATAACATCAAGTTCTTCCTGGGATACCAGGTGAATTTCATGTACTTCCGCTACTTCATGTGGAACTTTGTTGGGAAACAGAACGATACCCAGGGCTATGGCAACGTACGCGATGGTAACTGGATCTCCGGTATCCCCTTCCTGGACAACTTCCTGTATGGCGATCAGTCCAACATGCCGGACAGCTTAAAAGATAACAAGGCCCACAACCGCCTGTTCTTCCTGCCGCTGATCCTGGGCATTATTGGTTTATTATACCATTATAAGAAACACCGCAGGGATAGCCTGATCGTAGGCCTGCTCTTTTTCTTCACCGGTTTTGCGATTGTTATTTATCTGAACCAGGCCGGTAACCAGCCCCGCGAACGTGATTATGCTTACGTAGGCTCCTTCTATGCCTTTGCAATCTGGATAGGGCTGGGCGTATTATCTGTATATGAGTTCTTTAAGGAAAAGCTCAAACAGCCAAAGATCTCCGCACCGCTGGCATCAGCCCTGTGTATACTGGCCGTACCGGTATTAATGGGCAGCCAGGAATGGAATGACCACGACCGCTCTACCAAAACCGTAGCACGCGACGTGGCCAAAGATTACCTGGAATCCTGCGCACCCAACGCCATCCTGTTCACCGTAGGTGATAACGATACTTATCCTTTATGGTATGCCCAGGAAGTGGAAAACATCCGTCCGGATGTACGCGTGATCAACCTGAGCCTGTTGGGCGTAGACTGGTACATAGATCAGCAGCGCCAGAAAGTGAACCAGAGCGATCCCGTGCCCATGACCTGGAGCGCCGACAAATACCGCGGCGAGAACCGCAACTACATCCGCTTCTACGATGCAGGTGTGTTCCCGCAGGATAAATTCTACAACCTGAAAGAAGTAATGGGCTTCATGGCATCCGATGATCCCCGCGCTAAGCTCAGCACCACAGATGGCAGCCAGGAAAACTTCCTGCCCACTCAAAAGCTGTTCATACCGGTGAATGTAGCCGCCGTGATCAAAGCCGGTGTAGTGGATATTAAGGATAGCGCCAAAGTACAACCGCAGCTGCCCTTCCAGATATCTAAAAGCTACCTGCTGAAGAACGACCTGGCTGTATACGATATTATTGCTGCCAATGACTGGAAACGCCCCATCTACTTCACCAGCCCCACAGACCTGGGCCTGAATGATTATTTGCAGATGGATGGTTTAACCTACCGCCTGGTGCCCATGCATAAAGAGCCTAACAACGATATGCTGGGCGCGGATTTCAATGTAAATTCACCGGTGATGTACAAGAACCTGATGACGAAGTTCGACTTTGGCGGCGCCAACACCAGCACCACTTACTTTGACGAACCTAACCGCAAGCTGCTGCAGTACCTCCGTAACGCCTATACGCGTTTAGGAACCGTGCTGGCGCAGGATGGCGCAAAAGATTCTGCGCTCACCGTGCTGAATAAGGCTGACAAGAACCTGCTGGAAAGTACTTTCCCGTATGCCATGACAGCCCCCAACAACATGCATAACTATAGCTCTCTGCAAACAGCATATGCATATTACCTGGCCGGCGACGTGAAGAAAGCCAATGAAATTGCAGGCAAGATCACCCGCGACTGCCAGCAGCAGCTGCAGTACTACCGCTCCCTGCCCTCCGGCAAGTTAAGCAACGATCTGCAGCACGATGGCCAGCTGGCCGAACAGTTCATTTCCCTGCTGCAACGCATGAAGAACGACTTTGGCGACAGCACCAAACAACGTGAGCTACCCGGCAGCATCAATACTGTACCGGATAGCGGGAAGTAGTTAATTCGTAATTAACACAAATACAAAAGCGGAAGGTTTGAAGCAGGCATCAATCGCCTTTAACTTCAAACCTTCCGCTTTTATTTCAAATGATTATTAAGTACATCTTGCTACAATGCTACAGCTTCGCTACCTGCGCCTTCCAAAACTCCGCGCTCGCCTTCACCTCCGGTACACTATTCTCCCAATGGTATTCATACTCCGCAGACATATTCCCTTTAAAATGCTGTTTTTTCAGCTCTTTCAGCACACCAACAATATTGCTGTGTCCCTGTCCCCAGATCACATCATGAGCTTTGGGTGATTTTTCGCTCATATCTTTCAGGTGCAGGCTCAGTACATGGCCCTGCAGTTTTTTAATGCACTCAACGGGGTCCAGGCCGGAGCGTACCCAGTGGCCAATATCAGCACAGGCGCCAAACAACGGGCTTCTGCCCTGTATAGCTGCCAGCACGCTGTCGGGAGTCCAGTAATGGGCTGGTTTCGGGTGGTCGTGGATCGCTACTTTGATCTGGTATTGATCGCACAGTTTGGAGATCAGGTCCCAATGCTCATCCTTGGGTTCAGCAGTGATCACCTTTATGCCCATATCTTTGGCAAAGTCAAACATCTGCTTCCATTCTGCTTCATTTTGGGGCGATACCACGCCGTATGCCACCAGGGTTTTATGTTTCTTTTTAAATAATGCTTTCAGTTGCTCGCGGCGGGAGGCCGGCATTTTAAAATCCGTGGTACCTTCAATACCATCGCCGATCTGCTGGCTGGAGTAACATTCTACATACTGTATACCGCAGCTGTCCATTTTGTCCAGCGCTTCTGCCAGGGTAAAACGGTTAAAGGTATAGGCCTGTGCGCTCAGCTGCCATCCCATATCATCTGCTTTGGCCTGTGCATGGGCCGCCTGCCAGGCTGCTCCTGTGGTGGTGAGGGCACCCGCCAGCAGGAACACGTTCATCAGTTTTTTCATGCTTTTTAAATATTTGTTTAGTTAGATAGTTGAAAAATAATGGCTTTTGCCCAACAATGCAAGGGAATTAATTCCCCCCCTCTCAAAACCTACACTCCATCCCCATACATCTCCTACCATCCTTCTCCGCTCCCATTCCATGCGCTCCCCCATTCCCATATAACTCCATCTCCCCCAACAGCTAACCGCCAACAGCTAACTGCTAACTGCCACTCCCCGCGGTATCTCCGTAGGCGAATACCCAAAATGCTTCTTGAAAGCAAAGGAAAAATGCGACAGGTTTTCAAATCCTGCTTCCAGGTAAATATCCGCCGGTTTGCGGGCTTTCTCGCTGAGCTCATAATGGGCCAGCTCCAACCGTTTTTGCGTCAGCCACCGCTGCGGGCTTACAGAGAATGCCTTTTTGAAGTCCGTTTTAAAAGTAGTGAGACTGCGGCCGGTAAAGTAGGCAAACTTCAGCAGCGGCATGTTAAACATAAAGTTCTTCTCCATAAAATCAACCAGGTCTATCTTACCAGGCAAAGAAAAATTTGCCAGGCAGCGGTCTATGGTGGGGTCTAGCGTACGCAGAATGGTGATCGCCTCTTCCAGTTTTACGGATACGATCGCCGGCGGAATACCTTCTTCCAGCTCAAAGTATGGGAGCAGCGAGCCGAAAAAGCTTTCCAGCAAAGGGTGGGTCCCATAGCTCCTGATACCATGGCCCTGGCAAGGTGTTAGCACAGGCTCATGGCGGGTATAGTAGGCTTTCAGTCGTTCCTCCCGGAGGCTGATAGTGATCGATTTGTAAGGTTTGCCGTCTTTAGAATATTTGATGAACGTTGCCAGCTGGTTACGGGGACAGAACCAGGTATCCCCCGGCTTTAAAATATAGGTTTGATCGGCAATAATAACCTTTACCTCACCGGATATAAGGTGGCCAAACGAGTGATCCCCCGAAAGCAGGTCGAGCTTGAGATACTTATCCTGGATACAGGGCAGCATGATCTCTTCTGAAGCAGTCCAGTATGTAGACATGATATAACTTTTGATATTACAAAGGAACGCATCAATCCTCATTGAAAGATGCGTTCCTTAAAGTAGTTTATTCCACGGCGAATTTAATGCCGGTTAATTGCTCGCTCAGCGCCCAGAGCTTTTGAGCGTTTTCCGCATCAACAGCTTCCGGTGTTACACCTTTGGTCATCACGAATTTTTCCGGGTTGTAACCTTTCCATTCCTTATCCAGCGGCGCCACTTCAGTATCGTCACAATAAACGCCGCCAATATTCGCCAATTTGGGGCTGGTGGCGCACCAAACGGTAGTAGAGGCGCCCTCTTCCAGGTTTTTGTAACCATTATAAGGGTCGTGCCGGAAACTGCCGTCTTCATTATAGATCCCGAAAGCGCTTAACGTTTCATGGGATAGGTCACGGCCCAGGTCAGTTCCTGCTATAGCGCCCGGATGCAGGCTATAGGACCTTATTCCAGCGGCCTGCGCACGCTTATCCAGTTCTACCGTAAAAAGAATATTCGCTGTTTTTGCACGGGCATAGGCAGCTGAGGGGTCATAAGGCTGATGCTCAAAATTAGGATCATCCAGGTCAAGGGGCGCCATATGATGTCCCCAGGACGAAACATTGACCACCCGGGCTCCGTTTGCGTTCTTTAAGGCCGGCCACAAGCGGGCTGTCAGCTGAAAATGCCCCAGGTGATTGGTGGAGAACTGCGATTCATAACCACGGGCATCACGGCGTAAAGGCGTCAACATAACACCCGCATTGTTGATCAGCAGGTGTAATGGTTTATGCAGCGCCAGGAACTGATCCGCAAAGGCATTGATCGAGGCCGGATCCATCAGGTCCATTTCCAGTACGGTCACATTGGGTATTCCGGTAAGGTTCTTCGTAGCCTTTTCGGGGTTCCGGGCTGGTACATACACCGCTGCCCCAGCTGCAACCAGTGCCTTTACAGTTTCTACGCCAATACCTGCATAACCGCCTGTTACAATAGCTGTTTTTCCGCTAAGATCTATGCCCTTTATAACGTCCATGGCCGTTGATGCTGCGTCAAATCCCGAACCTATGGGCTGCTGTAAAGCGCCGTAATAATTATTTGCTTTAGTTTCCATCAGTTTAATGATTTTATTAAAAGCAAAGTTCACACATTACTTGCCGGGCTGGTTTGTTCAAAAGGCGAAATATGCTTTGTTCAAAAGACGGCCCGCGATCATATTTCTATCTTGTTACGAAGGTCAAACTTTAACTTAGCTATCCAATCCCACCACCAATCACAAAAGCCCTGCTTAACTGCCAGCTATTCTCCATTCGCTTCCATCTCCGAAAACCGCTAACTGCTAATTGCCAACCGCTAACTGCTAATTGATAATTCGTAATTCCCAATTCTCTCCTCTTTTCCGTAATTTTAGAAAATGAAAACGGAGATGCATTAAAAACGGAAAAAAAGACACTACACGGAGGCAACCAAAGCGCCTTCTCTTACGAAATCATTAAAAATTCAATTTACACGATCGTCTTCACGCTTTAAAAAGAACGGAACCCACAGATCTCACGAAAGCACTTCGATCTATGGATCTCCCTGAAGACCAATCATTACGGTGCATTAATCATAGGATGAAATCAAAATTCAGATGAGAGGATTACAATTTTCCAGGTTTGTGCCTGGTGAAGATGACAAATCGCCCTTTGAGAAGCTCCTGAACCTTTTTACACAGTTGCTTACTTATACCAGCGGCGATGTTACGGAAGCCCTCCAATGGCTTACAGAGCTGGATAAAGAATACAACCTGACCAATGAAGAATATGGTATAGGCGATTTTATACAGGAGCTGAAAGACAAAGGTTATATCCGGGAAAATGAAGAGAGCGGCCAGATCAGCATTACCGCCAAAACCGAACAGGATATCCGCAAAAAAGCATTGGAAGAGATCTTCGGCAAGCTGAAGAAATCTACCATGGGGGATCATAATATCCGCAAATCCGGCCAGGGCGATGAGCTGAATGCAGACACCCGCGCCTACCAGTTCGGCGATCCGCTGGAACAGATAGATGTTACGGACTCCCTCCGCAATGCGCAGATCAACCACGGCATTGAAGCCTTTTCCATTAACCAGGACGACCTGGTAATAAAGGAAACCGACTTCAAAACACAAACCAGCACCGCGCTCATGATCGATATCTCACACTCCATGATCCTGTATGGCGAGGACCGCATTACCCCCGCCAAAAAGGTGGCCATGGCGCTAAGTGAGCTGATCACCACCCGCTATCCCAAGGATACGCTGGATATTATTGTGTTTGGAAACGATGCCTGGCAAATAGAGATCAAAGACCTGCCCTACCTGCAGGTAGGCCCTTACCATACCAACACGGTAGCCGGCCTGGAGCTGGCCATGGACATCCTGCGCCGCCGCCGCAACCCTAACAAGCAGATCTTTATGATCACGGATGGCAAACCCACCTGCCTGAAGAACGGGAAGCAGTACTATAAGAACAGCTTTGGCCTGGACCGCAAGATCCTGAACCGTACGCTGAACCTAGCCGCACAATGTAAAAAGCTGAAAATACCCATCACCACCTTCATGGTAGCCTCCGATCCCTGGCTGCAGAAATTTGTGACGGAATTTACAGAAACCAACAACGGTAAGGCCTTTTTCTCCGGCCTCGACAAACTGGGACAGTTCCTGTTCTACGACTTTGAAAGCGGGAAAAAGAAAATGCTGTAATTAACACACATCAATTTTAACACACCATTAATACCGGGATACACTATTATTGTAGCAGTACCCGACTATTAATTATTAATTCTTCATTATTAATTATTGTATGAATACGAACATAAGAACGCTGGGAGAACTGAAAAAGAGCGGCTATAAACCTAAAACAGTAAAGGAAGAGATCAGGCAAAACCTCATTCGTAAACTGCAACAGAAAGAAAATACCTTCCCCGGCATCATCGGTTATGATGATACGGTGATACCCGATACGGAAAGAGCCCTGCTGTCACGCCACAACATTTTATTCTTAGGGCTGCGCGGCCAGGCCAAAACACGCATGGCCCGCCAGATGATAGAGCTGCTGGATGAATACATTCCCATCATAGCAGGATCAGAAGTGAATGATAACCCTTTTGATCCACTGTCACGCTACGGCCGCGACCTTGTAGCGGAAAAGGGCGATCAAACGCCCATTGAATGGATCTCCCGCGATGCACGCTACGGCGAAAAGCTGGCCACGCCGGATGTATCCGTAGCAGACCTTATCGGGGATATAGATCCCATTAAAGCAGCTAACCTGAAGCTGAGTTATGCAGATGAGCGCGTGATCCACTTCGGCATCATTCCCCGCTCCAACCGCGGCATTTTTGTGATCAACGAGCTGCCCGATCTGCAGGCCCGTATACAGGTAGCCCTGTTCAACATTCTCCAGGAAGGCGATATACAGATCAGGGGTTTCAAAGTGCGCATGCCGCTGGATATCCTGTTCGTATTCACCGCTAACCCGGAAGATTATACGAACCGCGGCGCCATCGTAACACCGCTGAAAGACCGTATTGAAAGCCAGATCGTTACCCACTATCCCAAAACAGTGGAGAACTCCCTGCTGATCACGGAACAGGAAGCTGATGTGCACGATGAGCAGAAAGGGAAAGTACATTTATCCGACCTGGTAAAACGCCTCATAGAGCAGGTAGCATTTGAAGCCCGCAACAGCGAGTACGTGGATAAAAAGAGCGGCGTATCCGCCCGCTTAACCATTGCCGCATATGAAAATGCAGTAAGCGCCGGCGAACGCAGGGCCATCATCAACAAAGAAAAGGAAACGCACGTTCGTATAGCCGACCTGCAGGGTATTGTACCCGCCATTACCGGTAAAATAGAGCTGGTGTATGAAGGGGAGCAGGAAGGCCCGCTGCAGGTAGCATTTAACCTGCTGGATAAAGCCATGCGCACCCTGTTCTCCAACTACTTCCCGAACCCGGATTCATTTAAAAAGCGCAGCAAACAGGCAGCCGCAGCCCAGGAAAACCCTTACCGTGCCGTTATTCAATGGTTTGATAAAGGAAATACTGTGAACCTGCTGCAGGATGTAGGCGATAAACAATATGAAACCGCGCTCCAGAAAGTAGATGGCCTGAAGGACCTGATCAAGGGCAAGTTCCCGCACACCAATGGCAAAGAGCAGCTGCTGCTCATGGAATTTGTGCTGCATGGCCTGGCAGCCTACTCCCTCATCAGCAAAAAGATGGTGGAGAACGAAACCCGCTTCAGCGACCTGCTTGGCACCATGATGAACTTCACCATGGGCAACGAAGAACAGGAAGAAGATACATTCTAACATGTGGCTTACCTTATACTCAAAATGTCCTGCACTCACCCTGCAGGACATTTTTTTTACCCTCCGCCCTTAAAGAAGGTATTCATTTGTTTCATTCTGGTTGTTATTTTTTGCATTTTTACTTTTTACTTTCTCCCTTTTTGCTTTTTGCTGCTGCATTTGCTATCTTGTCTTGCTAACCTTTCCACGAACTAACACAACACACAGTTATGAACAATTCCCGACGAGATTTCATCCGCTCCGCCTCCACCATGGTGGCCGCGGCAGCCATGCCTTCCGCATTAAATGCATTTCCAAAATTAGTGGCCCCCAGCGACCGCCTGAATGTAGCCGCTATCGGCATCAACGGCATGGGCTGGGCCGACCTCACCGCCATGCTCAAAAACCCGGCAGCACAGTGCGTAGCCCTCTGTGATGTCGATAAAAATGTGCTGGACAAACGTGCCGCTGAGCTGGCGCAGAAAGGCATTAAGGTAAAAACGTATAGTGATTACCGTAAGCTGCTGGAAAGTAAGGATATTGATGCCGTTATCATTGGCACACCAGACCATTGGCACGCCCTGCAAATGACAGAGGCCTGCGCCGCAGGAAAAGATGTGTATGTGGAAAAACCTATCGGCAATTCCATAGCCGAATGTAATGCCATGGTAGCCGCGCAGGAGCGCCACCAGCGCGTAGTACAGGTAGGCCAGTGGCAACGCAGCCAGCAGCATTTTAAAGATGCCATCGACTTTGTATACTCCGGCAAGCTGGGCCAGGTACGCCTGGTAAAAGCCTGGGCATATATGGGCTGGATGAAGTCCATCCCCAAAAAGCCCGACGGTACTCCGCCCGCTGGTGTAGATTATGACATGTGGCTGGGCCCTGCGCTAAAACGGCCTTTTAACCCTAACCGCTTTCACTTTAACTTCCGTTGGTATTGGGATTACGCAGGTGGCCTCATGACCGACTGGGGCGTGCACCTGCTGGATTATGCGTTCCTGGGCATGAAAGCTCAGCGTCCGAAATCCATAATGGCCGCAGGCGGTAAGTTTGCTTACCCGGATGATGCAGCCGAAACACCGGACACCCTCACTACCGTATATGAATTTGATGGGTTCAACATTCAGTGGGAACACGCCATTGGTATTGATGGTGGCCCCTATGGCCGCGATCATGGTATAGCCTTCATTGGCAATAACGGTACCCTGGTGCTGGACCGCGGCGGCTGGGAAGTGATCCCCGAAAAGGATAAGATGGAAGCTGTGCCCCGTAAACCCAAGGTAGATGATGGCTTGGACCTCCACACCAAAAACTTTGTAGAAGTAGTGAAGTCGCGCAAATTCAGCGATTTGCATACTCCTATACAAGCTGGTGCCAACGTTGCCATTAATGCCCAGATGGGTAACATTGCCTTTAAAACCGGCAAAAAGATCTATTGGGATGCCGCCAATAACCGCTTTAAAGATGAAGAAGCCAACAAGTTCCTGGCCGCTCAGTATCACAACGGTTATAACATTCCGAAATAATGTGCAAATGTGCAGATATGCAGATGTGCAATACAGCCGTCTGCATACCTGCACATCCGTACACTTACCCTCATCTGCACATCTGCATATTTCCATATCTGCACATCAAAACTTGATTTCATGTACTTCCGCATAACCACCCTTTTATTTTTATTTGCTATCAGCGCACACGCACAAAACAATACGCAAATGAAGCCAGAAGAAACCGAAGTATGGGAGCCCGTGCCCAAAGTAGTTACACCCGGCACATCCACCAACACCGCACCAAGCGATGCTATCATCCTGTTCGATGGTAAGAACCTGGATCAATGGGCAAACGATAAAGGCGGCCCGGCTGCCTGGGAATTAAAGAACGGTATAGTAACTGTAGTAAAAGGCGCCGGCACCATTCAAACCAAAGAAAAGTTTGAAGATTTCCAGCTGCACATAGAATGGCGTACACCCGAAAAAGTGGTAGGCGAAAGCCAGGGCCGCGGCAACAGCGGCATTTTTATGCAGGGCTTATATGAGCTGCAGGTATTGGATAACTATAATAACCGCACCTACTCCAACGGGCAGGCCGGCAGCTTTTATAAACAAAAAATTCCTTTGGTAAATGTGTGTAAGAAACCCGGTGAATGGCAAACCTATGACGTAATATGGACCGCACCGCGCTTTAATACCGATGGCTCATTGAAATCACCTGCACGTGCTACCGTATTGCAGAATGGAGTGTTGGTACAGAATAATGTGGAGCTGGAGGGAGGAACATTATATATCGGAAAGCCGGCTTATAAACAACATGGTCCCGGCCCCATCATCCTGCAGGATCATGGCAACCCGGTAAGCTACCGGAATATCTGGATCAGGACCTTATAACGCAGTATCCCCTTCCAGCGGCATAGACAGGTACACGGCGTTGCTGATAGGGTTGTCGTAATAAGCGGCAATAGGCTGAAATCCCAGGGAAGTGTACAGGTCTATGGCAGGCCGCATATGCGCCAGCGTGTCCAGCAGCATGCGGTGATAACCCAGCGCTTTACCTGCTTCCACGGCTTTGGCGGCCAGCTGTTTACCAATACCGCGTCCTTTATAGGCATCGCGTACGAATAAACGCTTCATTTCGCAGGTAGTGTTATCAAAACGGCGTACCGCTACACAACCCGCTGCATGGCCGTCAACCTTGGCCATAAACAAAGCTCCGATAGGTGCGGCGTAATTATCAGGAAGCGCCAGCAATTCCTCCTCAAAACGCTGAAAGCTCAGGTCCACGCTCAACCACGATGCATACTCGCGGAAAAGGGATTTCACCTGCTCCAGTTCTTCAGCGCTGCTTTTCTCAGTTATTTGAATAATTTCCAGCATACTGATTTTTAAGTTTGTAATATTCCGAAAACGCAAAAAGCCTCCTGAGTTTCAGAAGGCTTTTTATCCGGAGTGAGGTACCGAGCAGATCCGACCTGCTGTAAAAGGTTTTGCAGACCTCTGCCTGGCCACTCGGCCACGGTACCATTTTCCTTTTATCTTAGTCCTCTCCGCCTCAGGCGAACACGGAACCGTCGATTTTTGTAGGACTGCAAAGGTAGTGTTTTTTATATATTAATCAAATAAAAATTGACAAATATGTACCGCCCCATCCACCCCGCAACTAGCAGCAGATCACTTACATTTGCAGCATAATTCAGTAACCCATGCAAGATCGTATAGCAGAATCAGAGTTTATCCTCAACAGCCGCGGCGCCGTGTACCACCTGGATGTAAGGCCCGAAGAACTGGCCGCCACCATCATTACCGTAGGAGATCCGGACCGTGTGCAGCAGGTAAGCCAGCACTTTGATAAGGTAGAGCACAAGTCTAATCACCGCGAGTTTGTAACCCATACCGGTTATATCGGCAGCAAACGTCTCAGCGTAGTATCTACCGGCATTGGTACGGATAATATAGATATTGTGCTCAATGAGCTGGATGCGCTGGCCAACATCGACTTTAACACCCGCTTTATAAAACAAAAACCGGTACGCCTGCAGATCATTCGCCTGGGTACCTCCGGTGCATTAAATGAGCATATACCTGTAGATGCTTATGTGGTATCCTCTTTTGGTTTAGGGCTCGATAATCTGCTGCCCTGGTATGAGCTGGAAAATACGGCTGATGAAAAGGCCATGCTGGCCGCTTTCAGCCAGCAGGTAACTTTACGGCCCGGCAGCGCTAATCCTTACCTGGCAGCAGCATCCACAGACCTGTCAAAACATTTCCAGGAAGGTTATCATACAGGCATTACCGTTACCTGCCCGGGATTTTATGCACCCCAGGGCCGTGCGCTCAGGGGCCGCCTCTCCCACCCGCAGCTGCTGGAACAGCTTACCGGTTTTGGGTTTGAATCACACCGTATTACCAACTTTGAAATGGAAACTGCCGGCATCTATGGCCTGGGGCGCGTTTTAGGCCATGATTGTTTATCCATCAGCACTATCGTAGCCAACCGTATCCGCCAGGAGTTCAGCAAAGACGGCGCAGCAGCAGTACAACGCATGATTGAGAAATCAGTGGAGATCATTGCCGCGTTGTAATTCGCAAAACGCTTAACGCCGAATGCTTAACGCTAATGCAGCGATGCTATATCTGCATTCAGGCATAACATAATCAGCATTAAGCGTTTTGCGTTAAGCATTAAGCATTCAATTCTAATTCGTAATTTTGCTCCGCTATGACTCTCCACTTCTACAAATACCAGGGCACCGGCAATGATTTCGTGATCATGGACAACCGCGACGGCCGTTATGATGCGCTCACTAACCAGCAGGTTCACGACCTGTGCCACCGGCGTTTTGGTATTGGCGCTGATGGCCTGATGCTGCTCAATACCCAGCCCGGCTACGACTTTGGCATGAAGTATTACAATGCCGACGGTAATGAAAGCAGCATGTGCGGCAATGGTGGCCGCTGCCTCACCGCATTTGCCCGTAAAATGGGCCTTACGCAGGAAAAGCTGCGCTTCCTGGCCGTTGATGGCCCGCATGAAGCCACTATGACCGGCGATAGCTGGGTGAACCTGAAAATGCAGGACGTGGATTCCGTAGAACATGGCCCCCTTTATTTTTACCTCAATACCGGCTCCCCCCACTTTGTAAAGTTCGTGAACGATGTACAGTCACTGGACGTATTTACAGAAGGCCGCCAGATCCGTTATAACGACCGCTTTGCCGCAGAAGGCACCAATGTGAACTTTGTACAGGAGCAGGATAAAGGCATTTTTGTACGCACCTACGAACGCGGGGTGGAAGATGAAACCTACTCCTGCGGCACCGGGGTTACTGCCGCCGCCCTTACCGCCGCCGGACCTGAAACAAAAGAATACCGCATACCCGTACAAACCCTAGGCGGTAACCTGGAAGTACGGTTCACCAAAACCGGCGAGCGCACTTTTCAGGATATCTGGCTCTGCGGCCCTGCTACCCTCGTATTTGAAGGCCAGGTAACAATTAATTAATAATAGAAATGAATAATGAAGCAGGCCGGTTTCCCGCCCTGCGCAGCACCTTTTAAAACCGCTGCCCCCCGCCCCACGTCTATTCATTATTCATTCTTAATTATTAATTATAACTACCTTTGCGCCCGGATGATCCAATACTTCATAAATAAGGACGGTAAAACTATCGAGATCAATGATGCCGAAAACGGCGCCTGGGTGAATATTGCCCCGCCTTTGAAGCAGGCAGAATTTGAGCAGCTGTCCGAAGAGCTGGATATTCCGCTGGACTTCCTCACGGATTCATTGGATATAGATGAAAAGTCCCGCTTTGAGCTGGAGGACGATGTAAAGCTGATCGTGATCAAAACCCCTACGGAAAACAATTCCATCAATGAAAGCGATGCCTATTACATCACCATCCCTATTGTGATCATCCTTACCCACAACCAGATCCTTACTGTAAACTCTTTCGATAACGCCGCCATTAAAAAGTTCCTGAACACCTTCCATAACCGCCATCCTGAAAAGCGGAACATGATGGTGTTAAAGATCTTTGAAAAGGTGGTAATGAACTTCCTTGATTACCTGAAGGAGATTAACCAGCGCCGCAACCAGCTGGAACAAAAGCTGTACGACAGTAACCGTAATGAGGAGCTGTTATACCTGATGCGGATCCAGAAAAGCCTGGTATACTTTGTAACAGCCCTGCGCAGCAATGAGCTGGTGTTAATGAAGCTGGCACGCACCAACTTCCTGGGCCTGAATGATGATGAGAAGGAATTTCTGAATGACCTGATCGTAGATACTTCCCAGGCATTGGAAATGGCCAACGTGTACACCAACATCTTAAGCAGCACCATGGATGCTTTTGCCAGCATCATTTCCAATAACCTGAACCTGGTAATGAAACGTTTAACCTCCATTACCATTGTGCTTACCTTTCCTGTACTGGTATCCAGCATTTATGGTATGAACGTGGATATCCCCTACCAGCACTCCCCGCACGCATTCTACATCCCCGTAATACTCTCCATCGTGATCTCTGTGATCATGAGCTGGTATTTCATGAAGAAGAAGTGGTTTTAATTATATTTACCGGAACAAAATACAAGTATTAATTATGAGCTGTTTCAACGTGCGCGTGTACGGTATTATGATCAATGAACAAAAGCAGGTGCTGGTAAGCGATGAATACATCCGCGGCGGCTATTACACCAAGTTTCCCGGTGGCGGGCTTGAGTTTGGCGAAGGCACACTCGAATGCATCATCCGCGAATGGCAGGAAGAGCTAAGCCAGCAGGTAGAAGTAGTAGAACATATCTACACCACAGATTTTTTCCAGATCTCTGCGTTCGACGGCACTACGCAGATCATCTCTATCTATTACCTTGTAAAACCCATCTCTCCCTTTACCGCCCCTATTTTAAACCAGCCCTTTGACTTTGAGATCCCCGAAGGCGTTACCGAAGTAGAAGGTGTACGCTGGATCAGCTGGGATGAGTTTAATGCCGCCACCGTAACCCTGCCCATTGATAAAGTTGTGGCCGACCTGGTAAAAGTTAAATATTAATATAGGCGTTCCCGGTACTCCTTCCCTTTTATCCCCATACCCTTATCCGGTATTTCGTGTAATGCTAATCGTTACCCTCCCCGCCCCTAACATATTAACAAAAACAATATTGATACACTCATCAATAAATTAACTATTTTTCAATAGAAGACACACTAGAAAAGTATATTCTCGTAAACCGTTCTATGTCAATCTAATCAACCAAAATCCAACTAAAATCCTATCACATGCTGAAAACTCTAATATTATTCTTTTTAGCGTTATTGTGGGGCGGAATTAACTTGTTTGGACAAAAAACCATTATTTCCGGGAAAGTTATCGATGAATCAGGAGCTGCAATTATTGGGGCTACCATCATCGAAAAAGGTACCAAAACAGGTACCATCACCATGCCCGATGGCACCTTTAAAATTTCCGCCAAACCAGCCACAAAGCTAATTGTATCAGCTATCGGTTTCACCACCCGGGAGCTAACCGCTACTGACAACCTCACCGTACAGCTGCACCTGGACACCAGATCCCTGGGTGAAATTGTAGTCACCGGCGTAGGTGTAGCCACCAGCAAGAAAAAGCTGGCATTTGCCGTGGAATCCGTAACAGCCGACAAGCTGCCCCAGGCTCCTACCGCGTCGGTAGATCAGGCCCTGGTAGGTAAGATCGCCGGCGCACAGATCTCCAGCACCAGCGGGGTGCCCGGTGCACAAACCAACATCCTGCTGCGCGGTATCAACACCATTAATGCACTGGGCCGCGGCACCACTCCCATGATCCTGCTGGATGGTATTCAGCTGAGCGCCACTAGCTTAAACAGCATTGACCTCAACGCCGTAGAGCGGGTGGAAGTGGTGCAGGGCGCCGCAGCAGCCACCATTTACGGCGCACAGGGCGCCAACGGCGTAATACAGCTGTTCTCTAAAAAAGGCAAGGCCGGGAAAATGAATGTTGATGTATCTTCCAGCGTATCCCGCAACGAAGTGCTGAACGTTGGTGATCTGCGTAAAGCCAGGTTCAACAACTTTCAAACCAATGCAGCCGGCGAAGTAGTAGGCTCCTCCGGCGCGCCGCTCAGCTGGGACCCTAACACCGGCATTTACAAGGAGAACATCATCTACAACTCACTGGACCCTAACGGTAAGGCAGATAAACCTTATGACAAGAACCTGAAGTATTACGATCATTTCAAAATGTTCTTCAAGCCCACTACCACCTACAACACCTCCATAGTAGTATCCGGCGGCAGTGAAAAAATGGATTACGCCTTTGCCGTATCCAACAATCACCAGGAAAGTATTTTCAAAAATAACGGCGCTTACGACCGCAGTAATTTTTCCGTGAACGTAGGCACAGAGCTGTATAAGGGGCTGAAGTTCCGCAGTATTACTCAGCTCATTTACACAAAGAACACCATAGAGAACCAGAACGTGATCTATGCCATTAACAATGCCCGCCCCTTTGCTAATTATGATGATGTAATGAGCGATGGCAACTACTCCTATTATTATGGAGATGCCGTTGGCGTAAACGCCAATAACCCCAACTACAACGCCCAGTACACGGATGCCACGGGCAATAAGGTAGATATAGTGCAAACATTTAACCTGAACTATAAGCTGCCAAAATTCCTGGAGCTGGATGCCAAATACGGTATCAACTACCAGCGTAATGATTCTACCTTTATTTACGGCGATCAGTCGGATAACCTGAATGTGATCAATCAGCGGGGCTGGTTATCCAACTATAATAATACCGATGCCACCGGGGAAATGACAAAGTATAATGTAAGTGTGTTCTTCCAGCATTTCACCGGCACCGCTACTTTTAACACAGATTTTCAGAAGGATTTCAGCCTGGGTCTTCCCATAAAAACCGCCACTACAGCAGCTTTCGACTGGCGTTATAATACCTTCAAACAATACATCACGCACGGGGAAGGCACGCCCTCCTTTGCACCGCATACCTTAAAGGATTACGCCACCCGTAATATTGATATGGACCTGAAAGAGCCGTTTGTAACCTTCGGCTATCTTGTGAACCAGCGTATTGAATGGGGTGATATTGCCGGTATTTCCGGGGGCTTCAGAAGCGATTATTCCTCCGCCTTCGGTAAAGGCTCCAAACCCTTTACCTTCCCCCGTGGCGATGCTTATGTAAGATTATCGTCTCTGAACTTCTGGCAGGATGGCGGCGTAGGCGGCATTATCACAGAGTTTAAGCTGCGCGCCGCCTATGGCGAAGCCGGCATACAACCCGGGCCTTTTCAGCGTTATACGGTGCTAACACCCCGCAGTGTAGGCGCCGGCAGCGTGTTGTATCCCGGTGTTGCACAACGTAATCCTAACCTGGATGTGGAAGTATCCAAAGAGTTTGAAGCCGGCACAGACCTCTCTTTCAACATCCTTAAAGGCAGCTGGCTGCAGAATGCAGGCCTCTCTGTTACTTACTGGAAACGCAGCACCAATAACGCCATTTATGATACAGATGCACCTGCATCATCCGGTACAGGTACATTGGTAGATAATGCCTTTTCCCTGGAATCCAAAGGCTGGCAGGCATCTCTGAACATCGGTGTATTATCCGCCCCGGACTTCTCCTGGGATCTTACTACCAACTTAAGCAGGCAGTCGTCTGAAATAACAGCAGTAAGCGGCAACCCGGTAGTGATCCTTTCCTCCGCAGGCAGCACCAACTATGTACTGGCGCCGGGTTTAAAGGTGGGGCAGATCTTTGGCAATAAAGCACTGCACTCCCTGGAAGACAGGGATGCCAGCGGCAACCTTTATATAGCTGAAGCAGATAAAGGCAGCTACGAAGTAGCCAGCAACGGGTATGTAGTGAACAAGGCCACCAAGCAGCCCGTGTTTTCACCTGAAAAAGTAAGCTTTGGTGATCCTAACCCTAAGTTAAACATGTCGTTCATCAACTACTTTTCCTTTAAAGACTTTGTAACCTTCTCCATGCAATGGGACTGGATCAATGGCAGCCATCTGTATAACCAGACCAAGGAATGGATGTACCGTGATGGTATTCACAGCGATTACGAAAAACCCATTACCATTAATGGCGAAACCGGCGCCTGGACAGCCTTTTACCGTGGCGTATACCAGGCCCAGGGTAACAACGGCACCAAGGATTATTTCTATGAGGACGCCTCTTTTATGCGTTTACGGAACCTGTCCGTAGGCTTTGACTTTGCCCGGTTCTTTAAAATAAAAGGTATCCGGAAAATACAGCTGGTACTAACCGGCCGCAACCTGGTTACCCTTACCAATTACACAGGTATGGACCCGGAGATCAGCTCCGGCAGCGCCAACTCGCCCTGGGACCGCGGTACAGACCACAACACCATGCCTAACTACAAGTCTTACCAGGCAGGCCTGAATCTTGGTTTCTAACGTCAACACCTAAACGCAAAAATTATGACTATCAATAGACAAACAAAATATATACCGCTGGTTGTATCCCTGCTTTGCATGCTGGCCTGTAAAAGTCAGCTGGATATCAATGATCCTAACCAGCCCTCACCGGGAAGCGCCGCCACAGAAAAAGGCATTGTAGCCCTGGGCCAGGGCATTTACGTAAGCGGGTTTTATGATCTTAAGTATTATGATGCGGTAATAGGCCGCTTCTGGTCAGGCGCCATAGGCTTCCAGGAGCAAATGGGCGACGTAATAGGTATGGAAGCCGCCAACGAATACATGAACCAGTTAGGCTGCCCGGATAAGGTTACGCTGGACGATGGCACCGTAGTGCCCAGCCCCGGCTTTCCCGCCAAACAGCTGCTGCTCATACGCGCCATTAACAGTAATGCTGAAGCAGGCGCCAACCCGCTCTTTTACGAATGGGCCTACATGTACCAGCTCAATAAGAACTGTAACCTGGTGCTGGCCGCGCTGGATAAGGTGCAGTTCAGTGGCGATGCAGCCACCAAAAAAAATGTGGTAAAAGCCTGGGCCTACTGGTGGAAAGGTTATGTGTATTCCCGCATTGGCTCCCTTTATTATGCCGGTATCATTAACGACGATCTGGGTGTTGCGGATGATCCTAAAACCACTAACAACAACTACGTATCAAAAGAAACCATGATAGCCGCAGCCAACGCTAAGCTGGATACGGCCGCACAATTACTCACCGGCCTTTCTGCCGGGGCAGATTATAATGCCCTACTCAGTAAGCTGATCCCTGCTTTTTACCAGGTAGGTAAAGGCGGCGTGCTTACCCCGGATATGTGGATCCGTAACATCAATACGCTCAAAGCCCGCAACCTGCTGGTAAATACTACGGTAGATGCCATGCCCGCCACCCGCTGGGACAGCATTCTTACCCTTAGCAACAATGGCATACAGCAGAATGATTTTGTATTCACCGGCCGCTCAGACCAGCTGGGCGATATTATTGCCGCAGCAGATGGCACCGTGGCAGCCAGGGTTACCAGCACAGATCCCGGTGGCAGTGGATACAGCATCAGCGAGCGCTTAATACAGGATTTTAAACCCGGCGACAAACGCCTGGATAACAACTTTGAAGCCGGCACCACCTGGATCGGTAATGCGGACCGTGGTAACTCCTTTAACACCAATCATGCACTGATCAATGGCGGTAAAAAAATAAGCGGTGTAATTGTATATAGCAATACCGGCGTTGGCGCAACAGAAATGTACCTGGCCGGCAGCTGGGAAGAAAATGAGCTGATGAAAGCAGAAGCCACTATGTACAAAGATAATTTCAGCCCCGCCGCTATTATATCCGGCATGGCGTTGATTGATGTTGTACGGAATGCGCAGGGCGCCGGCTTAGCGCCCACCGTGGCAGCTACCGCTGCTGCCGCCAAAGAAGAGCTGCGTAAGGAAAGAAGGATAGGCCTGTTGTTCCGCGCCCTCTCCTTCTACGACGCCCGCCGCTGGAAGGTGATTGATCCCGTATCCAAAGGCGGAGGCCGTACCGGCTGTGTGGTAATAGACCGCTCCGGCAACATTAATACCAATGCAACTATAGATTACAGCTTCCTGGATTACTGGGATGTTCCGGATAATGAAGTAGCTAATAATCCGCCTGGCTCCGGCGCTGCGCCGGTAAAAAATCCGCGCACAGAGTAAGGAATGTAAAATGTAAAATTTCAAATGCTAAATGTAAAAGTGGAATGCAGTCCCTTATTCGCTGCATTCCACTTTTATATTTGAAATTTTACATTTAAGATTTTACATTCTCATCACGCTGTTTTCTGCGCCACTGTGATCAAATGGAACGGGGCTCCATCCTGCTGGTACAACGTGGTAAAACCGCATGCCTCCAGCATTTGTTTCATCAGCTCCAGGCTAAATACATGATGATGTGCGCGGCGGTACAGCAGGTTTTGCTGTATCTGGCTGGCCAGCTCTTCATGCGTGCCTTCCTTTTCATCCATTACATGCAGGCGTATGATCTCGTCAAAGTGTGTGTTATCATCTTCGCCCACATTATTTTTATGATCCTGCTGCAAATGTTCCAGCGTAGTATACGGCCGGTTAATATCAAACGTATGGCGTTTGTCCGGCAGCACCAGCACCAGCTGCCCGCCGGGTTTTAATACCCGCTTCCATTCATACAGGGCTTTCAGCGGGTTAGCCACATGCTCCAGGCAATGGCAGGATAGTACAAAGTCGTAGCTGTTATCTGCAATGCCCTGCAGGTCGGTAGCCTCGCGTATGAATTGGTAGCCTGTTTTGTTATAATAGTGAAAGTTGTTGCCCTCCTGTATCTGCCCTTCCCAAATGGTGTTGGTGCTGAAGTTAGCGCCATCTATTTGTTCTGCAAACAGGTACACCGGAAAATATCCCTTTACCGCAAACAGCGCGCTGGGCCCGCCAATTTCAATTCCCTTCTTACCGCGCAGCTGTGCGCTGTAATTGATCAGCTTTCGCTTGGCCGGTCTTCTGATGTAAGATCCCCAGGTGGTGATTGCATCTTTTAATTGCATGTCGTTGTGTTATGTCTTAATATATATTACACGCCTGCAAAAACTATTCCTTACTCCTCGCTAAGCCCCATGGCGCTGGCTTTCATCTTAGCGGTGGTTTCTTTGCCCAGGTAATGTTCTATACGCTTTTCCAGCAAATAGATCAGGGGTGTAAGTACAATAGCCATGGTGAATTTGTAAATATAGTTCACCAGGCAAATGGCCAGCACCTGCTGCCATGTCCAGTTACTCCCCAGTTTAAATGCAATAAATAATACAATAAAACTATCTACCAGCTGCGATACAACGGTAGATCCGGTGGCCCGCAGCCAGATATGTTTATCGCCCGTGCGTTTTTTAATGCGGTGAAATACAGTAACATCCACTATCTGGCTTACCAGGAAGGCAATAACGCTGCCCGCAATGATCCACATGCCCTGCCCAAAGATCCCGGTAAAAGCCGTTTGCATATTCGGCAGGCCATCAGCCGTTTTACTGCCTATCCAGAAATCAGCTGGCGGCACTTCAATAGCCAGGAAAAACATCAGGAAAGCATACAGGATCAGCGCCACAGCTGTATAGGAAATGCGGCGTACCGCTTTGGGACCGTAATATTCATTCACCACATCCGTCATTACAAACTCCAGCGGCCATAACAATACCCCACAGGTAAGGTTAAACGATAATCCGCTTTGCCCGAAAATGGTAAAAGTATGTACCGGCAGGCCCAGTAAGCGTTCCAGGGAAAAGATCTTACCGCCTATACATTCCGCTATCAGCGCGTTGGCCACAAAAAAACAGGAGAAAATGACAAACAGCTTGGTGGGCCGGTCTTTCAGAAGATGATTGATCATACCAGTATTTGAACTAATAATATTGACAGGTTAAGGATCAGCAGGTAGCCGGGTAGCTCTCCCCAGCTTACCTTGCGCAGCAACAGCAATACAATGGCCAGCACACTGCTCAGCATATTGGCCCAGGGCGCCACCAGGATCCCCAGTACGATCACGGAATTGAAAAGCCACGCAAAGCGCTCCCCATGCTCTGTAATACGCAACAGCCACACTGCGAGGTAGCAAAGATTGCATATAAAAACGAATTTCAACAAAATTTTAACGAAGCGCATGCAGCGAAAATAGTAATATTAGTGAATAGTCTATAGCCGGTGGACCATCGGCCATAGACCCCTTGACTACTAACAACTATGAACTTTAAATAATATATTTGCTACTTATCTGTTTTAAAAGCTTACCATAAATATGAAGAATAACTGGCTGAAAACGCTTTTGCCGCACATTATAGTAGTGGTGGCATTTCTGGTACTGGCAGTGCTGTATTGCAAACCCGCCCTGGATGGCAAAGTATTAGGCCAAAGCGATGTAATTCAATGGAAAGGCATGGCCAAAGAATCATTGGATTACAAGGAAAAACATGGTATTACCCCCCTGTGGACCACCAGCATGTTCGGTGGTATGCCCACTTACCAGATCTCTTCAGAAAGCCCCTACAACTATGGGCAGATCATCCCTATCATATTAACACTCAACCTGCCTAAACCTATTAACGTATTGTTCCTGGCAGCGTTAACTTTTTATATTTTATGCATCGTGCTGCGGGTAAATCCCTGGATAGGTTTCATTGGCGCAGTAGCGTACGCCTATTCCAGTTATATGCCCATCATCCTCTCAGCAGGGCATGATACCAAGTCCGTAGCCCTGGCCTATTTACCGGGCGTAATAGCCGGTATAATGCTGGTGCTCAGGCGGCAATACCTCTTAGGCGCGGGCCTCACCGCATTATTTTTAGGTTATTTTATAGAAGCCAATCACCTGCAGATCACGTATTACTTCTTTTTACTGCTGGCCGTTATTGCCATCGTATTTGCAGTGATCACCATTCGTGAAAAGGATTATAAACACCTGCTCATCTCCTCCGGAGTAGTGCTGGCAGCCGTATTGGTAGGTATGAGCTATAACGCCATGCGTTTATGGACCACCTACGAATATTCCCATGCCAGTAACCGGGGTGGTAAGTCAGAGCTTACACCGCTGCCCGGGCAGGAAGGCAATAAAACGGCCGGCGGCCTGGATAAAGATTATGCCTTCCAGTGGAGCTATGGCAAGTTTGAAACCTTTACCCTGATGGCGCCTAACATTTACGGTGGCAGCTCCGGCGGCGAATTAAGTACCGGTTCGGAAACTTATAAGCAGCTGTCTGCCATGGGCGTACCCGCCGTACAGGCTGAAAATATGATCAAACACTGGCCTTTATATTGGGGCGATCAGTCCCTGCTGGGCACCAGCGGCCCGGTATACCTGGGTATTGTAGTATGTTTCCTGGCAATACTGGCCCTGTTCCTCATAAAGTCCTGGCATAAGTGGTGGCTGGTAGCAGTAACGGTGTTCGGTATTTTCCTGGCCTGGGGCAGCAACTTTGCAGCTTTCAACTATTTCCTGTTTGATCATTTACCTTTTTACAGCAAGTTCCGCGCACCTTCACAGGCGCTCATTTTCCCGCAGCTCACTTTTGCGGTGCTGGCCGTAATGGGCCTGAATGAGCTCATCACCAGCCAGCTGCCCAAAGCAGAGCTGCTTAAAAAACTGAAGTTCACCGGCATGATCACCAGCGGCATTCTGGTATTGTTGCTGCTGGCATCCACCTCCCTGTCTTACACCAACTTTTCCAATAACCCGGAAACACCCGGTACCGATAACCAGTTCCAGTCACAGCTTACGCAAATGGCGCGGGGCGATAATGCGATCGTGGAAAGTATGATGAAAGCCCTGCGGGAAGACCGTGCTACCCTGTACCGCAATGATGTATTCCGCTCCCTGGTGCTCACCGGCCTGGTATTCGGCCTCTTATGGTTTTTCCTGTCAGGTAAGCTGAATAAGAATTTACTCATAGGCGGCGTAGTAGTATTAGTGCTGTTTGACCTGTTGCAGGTAGATAAACGTTACCTGAGCAGCGATGATTTTATGGATGAAGCCAGCTACGGCGATCCATTCCAGCCCACAGCAGCCGATCAGCAAATATTACAGGATAAAGATCCCTACTACCGGGTATTTAACCTCACTGCTCCCAGTGGTCCGTTTAATGATGCCATGACCTCCTACTTCCACAAAAGTGTAGGCGGTTACCACGCAGCCAAGCTGCAGCTGTACTTAGATCTCATCGAACGCCAGATCAGCAAGAACAACATACAGGTGCTGAACATGCTCAATACCAAGTACGTAATACAGTCCGGCCAGAACGGGCCTACCGTGGCCCGCAACCCGGATGCGCTGGGCAATGCATGGTTTGTAAAACATATCCAGTGGGTGCCGAATGCTGATGCGGAAATGAGTGCAATGGACCACTTTGATCCCAAAGATACCGTGATAATAGACCAGCGTTATAAAGCAGATGTGAAAAGCGAACCGGTGTATGATTCTGCTGCCAGCATTCATTTAATTGCCAATAATCTGAACACCATCTCTTACGAATACAACGCGGCCACCCCACAGTTTGCCGTGTTCTCTGAAGTATATTATGAAAAAGGCTGGAATGCCTTTATAGACGGTCAAAAGGCGCCCTACGCCCGCGTGAACTATGCGCTGCGCGGTATGCTGGTACCTGCCGGTAAGCACACCATTGAGTTTAAGTTTGAACCGGTATCTTATTACGCAGGTATTAAAATATCCCTGTTCAGCTTTGTAGTGATGATGGTGCTTATTATCGGCTCGTTTGCATTGTACATTATACAGCAGCGCAAAAAAGCGGTTCCGGCATGATGCATGTATTGAGTATCGCGCCTTACCCATACCTGCCAGCCAGGAAAGGGGGCGAGTTATTCATAGCTGGTTATTATGCAGCCCTGGCGCATTATTGCCGGCTTACCGTGGTATCTGTGCAGGCCAACCAGGCAGAAGGGCCTTTGCCCTATGCACTATGGCCGCTGTTTACCAATAGCCGTACCCGTTATCTCAATATTTTTTATGCAGGTCAGCTGGCAAAAGCTATCCGGCAAAAAAATGTGCAGCTGCTGCAAATAGAGCATCCCTACATGGGATGGATGGCCGTATGGCTGCAGGCACGCACCGGCCGCAGGTTTATAGTACATTCCCACAATATAGAAGCAGCCCGTTTCCGCAGCATGGGCAAAAAATGGTGGTCACTGTTATGGGCCTATGAAAAATGGGTACACCGCAAAGCAGCCCACAGCTTTTTCATTAGCCGGGAAGATGCTGATACCGCCATTCAGGAATACGGCCTGGATCCGCAAAAGGTAAGCGTAGCCCCTTATGGTATTACAGCGCCACCGGCTGTTACCAATCCTGCTGCCTTGCGCGCACAGGTTTGCACGCGCCATAATATACCATCCAACAGCACTATTTTTTACTTTAACGGGGCGCTGGGCTACCAGCCCAACCAGCAGGCCGTGCGCAAAATATTAACGGATATAGATCCTTTGCTGCAAAAAACAGCAGCCTCCCCTTATGTAATACTTATTAGCGGAAAAGGTTTACCAGCTGAGCTGGCGGCCCAGGTAAAAGCTACTAATGGCAGTGTTATGTACACTGGTTTTGTAAATGATATCGGGGAGTACTTTGCAGCAGCAGATGTGTTCATTAATCCCGTAATGGAAGGTGGTGGTGTAAAAACCAAGGTGCTGGAAGCACTAGCATGGCAGAAAACAGTGGTATCTACCGCCAGCGGGGCCATAGGTGTAAATACAAACGTATGTGGCAATAAGCTGCTGGTAGCGCCGGATAATGACTGGCAGCAGTTCATAACGCTTATGCTGCAGCAAAATAATACAGCGGAAGCTACTCCCCCTTCTTTCTTTGAATATTACAGCAATACTAATATTGCAAGGGATGCTTCCGCTGTGATGCAGGCCCTTACAGCCCGCCCTTAATAATATACTTAGTGTTTTATAGCTACGAACATGGTACGGTTGTAATACTGCGTATAGTTTTCGCGGAAAAGGTCACCGGTGTAGTCAAATTGTTCAAATACACTGTTAAACCCGGCGGCATGCATTGCTTTGGTAAGCTCTTTTTTCGTTAGCCAGAAAGAGCGGTGGTTGTTATAGGAAGCCCACAGCAGCTTTTCTATCTTCTCTTTTTTAGTGCCCGGGGTCCATTCCTTAAACCAGCGGCCCTTATAACCTTCATTCTCTGTAATGGGCGACAGGCGGTAGTTATACTGGTGTTCAAATAAGCGCGTACGTTTCTGGATAGGCGCTATAAAATATTTATTTAAAGGCCCCAGCTGATAGCGTACATCTCTTTCCGGTGCAAAATGCGTATTTAACAGCAACATTTTGGTAGTGCACTCGCTGATCAGTTTCAGGAACTGTGCAGGATCGTTCAGATGGTACAGCAGGCCATAACAAAGCGTAATATCAAATTTGCCGTAGTTGCCCATGTTCCGCACATCATCCTGCGCAAAGTTTAAGTTGGAAAGGCCCAGGTTATCCTTTACGTAGTTACAATTCTCTATGTTCTCAGCCCTTGCTTCAATACCCAGGCTATCAAAACCCATTCTCGCAAATTCAGCAGCATAACCGCCTTCCAGGCAGCCCAGGTCTACCACGCGCATCTTGCTTCTGTCGCCTGCTGTTGGGGGAATAAAGAGATCAACGGTCTTTTTTATAGATGACCAAACAGCGCTGTCCGACAATAAAATGGAATCATCTCCCATGGTTTTTTGGCCGTTGTTCAGCAAAATGTTGTGTGCGGTGAATTTCATAGATGTTTTAAATGGATTATTGTTGGCTACAATTAAATATTATTACTAACTACATATAATTCAAAGATACAATATTTACTAAATACTCAATTACAACACTTTATAAAAGTGCGGTTTATTGCGTATGATGGTAGGAGCAATAGCCCAAAGCCGGCCTACATTCCCTGCCAGCTGCCCTGTTTTAGGCCATAGCTTAAACGGGTTCCGTAACCTGGCTGCATTCCCTATAAAGCTGCATATAAAGGCCACCGGCACAGCAAAAGTATAATTAAATAACAGTATAAAGAACCATAGTACCCCGTACTGCTTGCGCACCCGCAGGTGGTTGGAAAGCATCAGCTGAAAACCTTTGCGGCTATACAGGTCATAATAACCTTTATCATTGGTTTCAAAAGCAGCATTGGCGCTTTCACCCTGCAGGTGTATCACATGCAGGTCGCCATACACCACCAGCTGCCCTACTTTTTTAATACGGCTGCACCATTCCGTTTCTTCTGCATACAGGAAAAAGTCCTCATCCATCAGCCCCGCTTTTTCAACCGTGCTTTTTTTCACCATCAGGTAAGCGCCGTTGATCCAGTCCACCATCTGCTCCGTTTCAGCAACGCGTACATTAGGTACTTTGGTTTGCAGCGCATAACCCAGCCAGCGCAAGAAACCGCCCCAGTAAGGCAATGGCAGCAGGTGATTTAATCCCCCTTTCATAAAGTAATTACCGGTTATCTGCGGGCTGCCATCCGGGTTTAACAGCTGCACTGCGCAGGCAGCGTAGTCAGAAGCGCGGAAGCGGCTTACACAACCATCCAGCGCATGGTCCAGTACAATTGTATCAGGGTTCAGCAGCAGCAGCATATCGCCATGGGCTATACGTAAACCGGCATTATTGCCACGGGAAAACCCGGCGTTGTAGCCCATTTGCAGCCAGCGTACCTGCGGGTATTGCTGTAGTATCACCTGCTCGCTGTTATCCTGTGAATCATTATCCACCACAATAATTTCGTAGCTGATAGCGGTGGTTTGCTGTATAATGGATTGTATGCAGTCCAGTATCAGGGCGGCGCTTTTATAATTAACAATAATAATTGAAAGGTCCATACTGGTTATAGCCTTTTACGGAATAAATAGGAGAAGGTCATCAGCAGCTTGGATATAACGCCTATCCGCAGCACACGCAAGGGAAACTGCCTTTGTAAAGTGATCATTTGCCGCACAGGAACAGGAATATCCCCTTCCAGCCCGGATGAGCGCAGGTCTGCCACCTGCCTTATTTCCAGGTTGCGCAGCATACGCCAGAAAAAATCATATACGTAAATATCATTCAGCGCTTTTAAGGAGAATTTGCGCAGTAAATAAAAGTTCTCCGGTATCTCCACCTCCCGTACCCGAAAGCAGTCGCGCGTGATCTGCTCCCCGCTGATACCAACATTCACCAGCACTTCATCTATATACACAAACTTCGGATTGGCCTGTAATACCTGCATATAAAAGTCAATGTCCACCACCCAGCGGGTCTTTACATCATACCGGTAAGCGGGTTTGTTGCGGTGCATAATAACGCTGGGCGGTCCTATAAAATTGCGCTGGAACAGGTTCACGGGCGATTGCTGTAACAGCCGCTGGTAAAAGGCATTACAATGCACATCTTCAATATCGCCGGTTTGCAGGTAATGATTGCTATAGGCGGTATATACAAAATCACAGTCAGGGTTGGCATCCAGCGCAGCAGCCATTTTTTCCAGGGCCTGCGGCTGCGCCAGCCAATCATCATCATGTAATATTTTAATATAGGCGCCGCTGGCTTTATCGTAGCAGGTATTCCAGTTGGCCGGCATGCCATGCGCCGGGGTGTTCTTATAATACTGTATGGGCAGCTGCTGCTGGAACTGTTGTACCACCTGGTGTACGCTTTCATCCGGGCTGTCGTCCGTAATAATTACTTCCCAGCTGCTGCACTGCTGCGTAGCCAGCGATGCCAGCGCCCGCAGCAGGAACTCCGGGTTCTTATACGCCGGTATGCAAACAGATATTTTAATATTGCTATTGGTCATGATCTCCTTTCCAGTGTTTTTTTAATAGGGTACAGCAGCAGCTTGCCTACATCTGCCCAGCGGCCCGGTTGTTTCCAGGCGCCGGCAGCCAGTATCCACCTGCAGCGTACCGCTTCGCTAATTGGCTCTTTCATTAAACGGTTTAACCAGTAGCTGGTTACTTTTTTTTCCGCGGTGGCTACAGCAGCTTCCCCCGCTGCCCCCGGCGCCAGGGCTGGTAAAGGCACCTGGTTAATATGGCGGTGAAAATGTATGGCATGATTGATCCATGCTTCGCCAAAGCTGCCCATGGAATCATGCAAAAGGTCTATATCAAACACCACGCCTGTCATATAATGCTGGGATACACGCAGGCTGATGTCCAGGTCATAAAAATGGAAGCCCGGCAGCTTTTCCTCGTCAAAAGGGTACTGCTGCCACACGGTTTTACGCATGCACAGCCACACGCCATCCAGGGTACGCACGCTTACCAGGTTATCCGGCTGCCCTGCCGGGTGCAGGTATACCCGCTGCGGTGCGCCGCTTTTGCCTGCCTGGAAAATATTGCAGCAGTCAAATGCCGGCTGCCCCGTAGCCCAGCCGGAAATGGCCGCGCTTTTATACCGGCTGCCGGCCAGCCCTATAAGGCCCAGGGCCTCCTGCTGTGCAAAATGTGCGGCCGTTCTTGCTCCCCACTCTGGGGTTAAAAAGGTCACATCATCATGCACAAAGCACAAAATATCATACGCTGCCTCCGCAGCCCCGGTATTATAACCTTTACAAATGCCCCCCAGCTCCTTCGCATTGGTGATCACCAATATTTCATACGGTACGCCAATGGTAGCCGCTATATTGGCTTTTACCTTTTCAATGCGGCCATTGTCGGCAGAACAGATGATAACAGAGATCATAATAACAGTACAATAAATTCCAAAAAGCTTAAAAATACAAACTTTCCTATAATGCATGATTTTTGCCATCTTTACAACCAAGCAACAGGAAAATGGGCATAATCAGGAAACAAAGTATTACTTCCTCCTTTATTATATACACCGGCTTTTTTATAGGCGCAATTAATACCTGGCTTTTTACAACCGGCCACTATTTTACCGCGGCAGAATACGGCTTAATAGGCATTCTCCTGAATATAGCCCAATACTTCTTTGCATTGGCCAACCTGGGCACCCTTCCTGTATTATACCGCTTTTATCCTTATTACCGGGATAATCTTCCCCTGCAAAAGCGCGATCTGTTTGGCAAAGCTACCATTATAGCCATCATTGGTTTTGTAGCGGTATGCCTGTGCTCTTTCCTGTTTAAAGACCTGGTAGTAACTAAATTCGGCACCAACTCCCCCCTGCTCATAAAATATTTTTATACCGTTTACCCCCTCAGCTTATTCCTGTTACTGTTTTCCCTGCTGGAAGCACAGGCCTGGAACCACTTTTCATCGGTAGCCGCTAACTTTCAGAAAGAGCTGGTCATGCGGCTGTTCACCTCTTTCCTGATTATCCTGTTCCTGTTTAAGGTATTGAACTACGAAGGTTTTATTAACCTGTTCTCTTTCGTATATGCATTTATTTTCCTGGGGCTGCTGATCTACCTGTACCGCAAAGGACAGATCTCCTTTGCGCTGAAAACCAGCGTGGTTACCCGCCGCCTGCGTAAAAAAATGATCTCCCTGGGCGCCTTTGTTTACATGGTGGCTTTGTTTACCATATTAGCCAAGAACTTCGATAACTTTATTATCAGCAGCGTACTGGGACTTGCACAAAACGGCATCTTTACTTTTGCCTCTTACATTACCTCTACCATGGAAGGGCCGCAACGTGGCCTCATAGCGGTTTCTGTGCCTATTATTGCACAGGCCTGGAAAGATAAGGACATGAAGCGGATAGAAAGCATTTACCGCAAAACCGCGTTGAACATGCTGCTGTTCTCCTGCTTCCTGTTTGGCTTAATATGGCTCAACTATCACAATGCATTTGAGATATTGAACATTAACCGCTCTTACCTGGCAGGACAAAACGTATTGTTATTACTGGGCCTTACCAAAATAGTGGAGCTGGGCACCGGCGTAAATGCACAGATCATTGTAACCTCCCGCTACTGGAAAGTAGACCTGGTTACCACCGCTGCGCTGCTTTGTATCTTAATACCGCTCAATTACCTGCTCATTAAAAAATATGGTATTGACGGTTCTGCAGCAGCCTCGCTCATAGCCTACATCATCTTTAACCTCATACGTTATATATTCATATGGGTGAAGTTTAAGATGCAGCCTTTTACCTGGCGCAATGCCGCGGTGATTGTTATTACCGTGATCGGTTATTGGGTGGCGCATTCCTTCATAAATATGCATTCTGCCCTGCTGGATGCAATAGTGCAATCCACCGTGTATGTGGTTGTTTGCGCAGCACTCATTGTTCCATTAAGGGTATCAGATGATCTGAACCGCCTGTATGCATTGGGCCTGGAACGGGTGAAAAGAGTATTGGGAAGATAAGCCTACAGCGGCTTACGCGCCACTATAATATAATTCAGCGTAAACACATCATCAAAATAACGCTTATCCAGCCAGATGAAGAAACGGTTATAGGGTACAATGAGTTTTAAACGGAGGAACAGCAGCTTAATAATGCGGGACCTTAACGTGCGGTATTTGCGGGTAGAGAGTAATACATTTAACCATAGCTGGCTGATAGCTGCCCATTTGCCCCCATTGGATTTGATCTTTATAACCTCAAACCCGTATTTTTCAAAGAGGAATTTAAGGCCATGTTTGGAGAACCGGAAAAAGTCGTACGGCTCTTCATGCAGCTCCCAGTTAAAAGGAGCCGTGAAAATAGCATGCCCGCCTGGTTTTAATACCCGGAAAGATTCCTTTACCATTCCATGATGGTCAGCCACATGTTCTATTACCTGGGTTGAAAAAACAGTATCAAAAGCCTGGTCACCATAACATAAGTCATTAGCCGGGCACAGGTTATCTACTACATTCAAACTGCTTTGCACAATATCACAGCCAATATAGCTGCTTACCCTGTTTTTGAACAGGTCTTCATAGGGTTTGTTACCGCAGCCTACATCCAGCAGCTGCCCGCTGGCGTATTGGGTGGCTGCTTCCGCAATATCATGGCGTATAAAATGAAGCACCAGATGGTACGGATTGGTAACGGATGATATGCTGGTGCTGGAGAGCCGCTCTATGCCTGCTTCCCGGGAGGTATCAGTCTGCATTTTTCTTCAGATATTTACGTTTGAACATATACCACTTCCAGTTCAGGAATCCCCAGGTGCTGCGCGTCAGGTTTATATGGCGGGTTTTCTTATCCAGCAATGCGGGATGTATACGGGTCAGGTATTGCGGGTTCGTGATCTCCGCTGTTTGCTGCAGCGCAGGATAGCGGCTTAAAGCCTCCTTTTTTACATACAGCAGGGTGTTTTGCTGATACCAGTATTCAACACCTTCCTTTTTCCATAATAAGGGGCGCATAATATCAACCGGCACATAACCTTGTTCTACAAAAAGCCGGGCCCAGTATTCAGGATATTGTTCGTTAATATGATAAGTACCTTCCTGCCCCGGTATGGCCGCGGAAAACAGCACCACATCACTGAGGGAGGTAAGCGTGCTTACAAACTGCCGCGCGCAGCTATCCGGCAAATGCTCTCCTACTTCCATGGAAATAGCCAGGTCATACCGCCGCCCTAAGGATAACGGTTGTTTCAGGTCTTTGAATAAAACCTTATCTGCCGGCACTTTCAGCGTTTCCGGCTTTACATAAGGGCCTTCCACACCCTGGTAATCCTGTATGTTCAGCTCCTCGCTCACTACTTTCAGCCATACGCCGCTGCCGCAGCCCACATCTATTATGTTCTGCGGATGAATAAAACCGTTTACGATCGGCAATACACGCTGTGCAGAGGAATAGGAGTTCTTTTCCAGCAGATCAAAAAAACGGTCGTCATATTTTTGTGCCTCAATCATAGAGAAATCCTTTATACATTTTGTTATCCCTCAGTAAGCGGTTATAGTAAGCAGGAAAGAATTTCTGCAAAAAGAACCGTTTTGCATATCTCCAGGGCTTTTTCTTAATACGGTATAATAACAGCTGCTGGCCAAATGCAAAATCCAGCTGCTCCGGGTATTTTTTAATGAAATATTCCTCAATAGCATTTTGCTTGGCAATGTTGGCATTCAGCGTTCTGATCATAGACTGCTGGTTCACACGGTAGTCAAACAGCACTTCCTCCACATAATGAAAACGGTGCCCCTTAAAAGCTATCCGCAGCCACAGGTCCCAATCCTCGCAGCCCATTATCTTCATATTATCATAATAGCCCACTTCCTCCACAACAGACCGGCGTACTACAGCACAGGCATCAATAAAATTTCCTAACATTAAGCGCTGCAGGTTAAAGGCGCCCGGTTTCCAAATGCCCTTTCTGTCCCCAAAATATTGCGCATCTCCATACACCACCGCCACATCAGGATGCTGATCTAAAATGTTAATGCCATGAGTAAGGTAAGCGGGATAAATGCAGTTGTCTGCATCCAGTGGTAAAAGGTACCGGCCTTTGGCAGCGCGTATGCCTGTGTTACGGGCAGCGCCCAGGCCCTGGTTTTCCTGGAATATCACATGGTACCCCTGGTTGCTGAGCTCCTGCAGGTAGGTATTGGTAGCAGCGTCTGTAGATCCATCGTTGACAATGATCAGCTCATACAGGTCAGCATCACAGGCAGCCAGGCTTTTCAGCGCGTCTTGTAAAAAATGCCCCTGGTTATAGCAGGGTATAATGATCGATACTATTGGATTGCCCATGTTTGCTAGCACGGTTTTATACAGCAGTTGGTAAGCAGCTACACCGCTGTTCTACCACAGTTCCGGATTTCAAAAGTAAAAGTTAAAAGCAGACTATACAAATTTCCGGCCAGTTAGCCTACTCTACCCTGCCACCGCCTGTATAATACTTTGTCCAATACGTTTCATTCAGGTCGCTGATCATTACACCCGCGCTGGTAGAAGCATGTACAAAACGGTCATGGTCCAGGTATACGCCTACATGTGATACCCGCTTCTTTTGCCCGATGCTGAAGAACACCAGGTCCCCTTCCTGCAGCTCACTGCGGGAGCGCAGCTTTTTGGTTTGCTCATACATTTGCTGGGAAGTGCCGCTAAAGCTTTCGCGGAAAACAACAGACAGCAGTGTGCTTACAAAAGCAGAACAATCCACCCCCTCTTTGTTCTTACCACCAAAGCGGTACGGTGTGCCCCACCAGTCTTCAATAAAACCGTACAGGCGGTAATTATTCACCGTTTCCACCGCCACATCCAGCAGCTGGGCATATTTGAACTGCCAGGCCTGTGCATTTTCAATATAGGTGCTGCCGGACGTAAAAGCGCTGCTGTTTAAAGTAGCATATCCGCCGCCTTTAGCGTAAGTGGAGCTGCTGCCCCGGTTCATGCTAATGCCGTCCAGGAACTGCACATTTTGCTTATTGGCCGTGGTAGTGGATTTACCACCGGCCGGTTTTCGTAAAGAGGAACAGGAACTCATTACCCCTACACCCATGAACAGCATTACCCAAAAAGTTCCTTTGCTAAAACCCATAAGCCTTTATTAAAAATTTTCGCCAAGTTAATGATAAAATCCTAATATGTTAATACCTATGCCATACCGCTGGCAGGCAGCATACATTCTCAACTCCGCTAAACGCAGGTTTGTGGAAAAACATTTCATGCCGTGACGATTTTTTATAGGAATTTTACAGCCAGGAGTAACAAACCAGGACAGACCAGATTAGCACATGCAATTCTCTCACTTACACGTACATACGCAATATTCCCTGTTGGATGGGGCCGCAGATATTAAATCATTGTATAAGAAAGCAATGGCCGGCAATATGCCCGCCCTGGCCATTACAGACCATGGTAACATGTTTGGCGTATTCCAGTTTGTGGCAGAGGCATATAACAATAAGCTGAACCCGGCAGACCCAAAGGATAAACGCCTGAAAGTAAAGCCCATTGTGGGCTGTGAGTTTTACGTAGTAGACCATCGCCACAAACGCGCCTTTACCCGGGAAGAAAAAGATATCCGCTACCACCAGGTGCTGCTGGCCAAAAATGAGCAGGGCTACCGCAACCTCATTAAGCTATGCTCTTTAGGTTATATTGAAGGGCTGTACGGTAAATATCCCCGTATTGATAAAGAACTGATCCTGCAGTACCATGAGGGGCTGATAGCCACCACCTGCTGCCTGGGCGCCTCCGTACCTAAAACCATCCTCAAAAAAGGGGAAGATGCCGGAGAAGAGGAATTTAAATGGTGGCTGAATATTTTCGGAGAGGACTTTTACGTGGAAATGCAGCGCCACGGCATCCCGGAGCAGGAGAAAGTGAACGAGGTGCTGCTGCGCTACGCAGCAAAGCACAACGTAAAGATCATTGCGTCCAACGATTCCCATTACGTAGACCAGGAAGATGCCAATGCGCACGACATCCTGCTGTGTATAAACACCGGTGAAAAGAAAGCCACTCCTACCATGAAGGAGTTTGCGGATGATGATGTATCCGTAAAGAACAAACGTTTCGCATTCTATAACGACCAGTTCTATTTCAAGACCACGGAAGAGATGAGTAAGCTCTTTCATGATCTGCCACAGGCCATTGACAATACCCAGGAAATAGTAGATAAAGTAGAGCTGCTGGACCTGAAAAAGGACATCCTGCTGCCCAACTTTCCCATACCTAAGGAGTTTTTTACCCAGGACCAGTACCTGCGCCACATTACCATGGAAGGCGCCCGCCAGCGTTACCAGGAGTGGACGCCGGAAATTGAGGAACGCATCAACTTTGAGCTGCAGGTAATTGAGAACATGGGTTTTGCCGGTTACTTCCTGATTGTATCCGACTTTATTAAAGCCGGCCGCGACCTGGGAGTGTTCATAGGCCCGGGCCGCGGTTCTGCCGCCGGTTCCGCAGTGGCTTATTGCATTGGCATTACCAATATAGATCCCATTAAGTATAACCTCCTGTTCGAACGTTTCCTGAACCCGGAACGTAAGAGCATGCCCGATATTGATACGGACTTTGATGATGAAGGCCGGCAAAAGGTAATTGACTACGTAGTACAGAAATACGGCCGTAACCAGGTAGCGCAGATCATTACCTACGGTACCATGGCCGCTAAAATGAGCATCAAGGACGTAGCCCGCGTAATGGACCTGCCGCTGCCGGAAAGTAACGCCCTGGCCAAGCTGGTGCCGGAAAAACCAGGTATCCAGCTGGACCGTATTTTCAATGCCCCCATTGACGGCGGTGAAAAAAGCCTGTCAGAAAAAGAAGGCCTGGGCGGGGAAGAGCTGGAAAATGTGAGAAAGCTGCGGGAGCTGATCAAAGGCGATGACCTGGCCGGCGAAGTGCTGCGCGAAGCCTGTGTGCTGGAAGGTTCCGTGCGTAACACGGGTATCCACGCCGCCGGTATCATCATTGCCCCCAGGGACCTGTCAGAACTCATCCCCGTATCTACCGCCAAGGATTCTGACCTGCTGGTAACCCAGTTTGAAGGCAGCATTATTGAAAGCGCCGGCGTAATTAAAATGGACTTCCTGGGGCTGAAAACCCTCACCATTATTAAAGGCGCGCTGGAGCTCATTAAACAGAACCACGGGGTAGAAATTGATATAGATTATATTCCGCTGGACGATGCAAAAACCTATGAGCTGTACCAAAAGGGCGAAACCAATGGTACGTTCCAGTTTGAGTCGCCCGGCATGCAAAAATACCTCCGCGAGCTAAAACCAGATAGGTTTGATGACCTGATTGCCATGAACGCCCTGTACCGCCCGGGCCCGCTGGAGTACATTCCTACCTTTATACGCCGTAAGCACGGCCTGGAGCCCGTGCAGTACGATCTGGCAGATATGGAGGAATACCTGAACGATACCTACGGTATTACCGTGTACCAGGAACAGGTGATGCTGCTGAGCCAGAAGCTGGCCGGCTTCTCCAAAGGAGATGCGGACATTCTGCGTAAAGCCATGGGTAAAAAGCAAAAGGCCGTGCTGGATAAAATGAAATCCCAGTTCATGACCGGCTGTGCGGAAAGGGGCCATGATCCCAAGATGTGCGATAAGGTATGGACCGACTGGGAAGCATTTGCCTCTTACGCATTCAACAAATCCCACTCCACCTGTTACGCCTTTGTAGCATACCAGACCGCTTACCTGAAAGCCCACTACCCTGCGGAATATATGTCGGCGGTGCTGAACAACGCCAGCAACATTGAAAAGATCACCTTCTTTATGGAAGAGTGTAAACGCATGGGGCTGGATGTATTGCCGCCGGATGTGAACGAATCCTTCAAAGGTTTTGCAGTAAATAAAAGAGGGCAGGTACGTTTTGGCCTGGCGGGTTTAAAAGGTGTAGGTGAAAATGCTATTGAGAACCTGCTGGAAGAACGTAAGCGGAACGGCGCCTACACCAGCGTATTTGATATGATCAAACGGGTGAACCAGCGGGCGGTGAACAAAAAATCACTGGAAGCCCTGGCCATGTCAGGCGCCCTGGACTGCTTCCCGGCCCTGCACCGTGCACAGTACTTCCATAAGCTGGAAAATGAAACCATGACCGGCCTGGATAAGATCATAAAGTTCGGTAACCAGGTATCTGCCGGCTCGTCATCCGCAGGCAGCCTGTTTGGCGATGAGGATATGCCGGATGTGGAACCGCCTAAGATCCCCCCCTGCGATCCCTGGCCGCTGATCCTGAAGCTGAATAATGAGCGGGATGTAACCGGCATTTACCTATCCGGCCACCCGCTGGATGATTACCGCTTTGAAAGCAAATACTACCACATGAATGCCGTGTCGGAGCTGGTGGAGTACCAGTCGGAGCTTACCATGCCCGGTGGCGGTGGTAAAGGCAAGGAACGCAATTTCCGCCTGGCAGTATATGTAACCAATGCGCAGGAAAGGATCTCCCGCAATAACCGCCAGTTTGGTATTATGACCATTGAGGATTATAGCGGTAAGTTTGAATTTGCCTTGTGGAGCGAGGACTTTATCCGGTTTGCACCTTACCTCAAAAGCGGCCTGTGCCTATTCATAAACGGGGGCTTTAAAGCCAAACGCTTTAATGATGCGGAGTACGAGTTTAAGGTAACCAGCATGCAGCTGCTGCAGGAAGTAAAGAAAACGCATACCAAACAGGTATATCTTACCACCATGCCCAAATTCATAACGCGGGAAGTAGTGGATTTCCTGTGCGATAATGCTACTAAATACCCCGGTAACAGCGAGTTATACCTGCAGCTGATAGACCGGGATAATGAGTGGGCCGTAAAGCTGCATACCTTTAACCGGCATATTGAAATGAATGACGAGTTGGCGCAGTTTTTGGCCAAACAACCTGACATTGAGATCTATGTAGAAACGCCCGGCAGGTAATAACGAATGTTACAACCATTAGTTATCACCCGGTTAGGCAAGAAAGTAGCTGATAGGCAATACCGGCATAGATACAATCAATAAGTAGGGTGTCAAAAATGCAGTAACTTGCGCCTTGGATTGAAAATTGAAGTAGTAGAATATTGTAAAGATGAGGCAATGGAACACGGGAAAGGGTATCATTCAAACACTGAACGTTAGACTTCTTGCTTCAATCCTTTAATTTGAAATCATATAACTTTAAATATATCAAATATGGCTTTAGAATTCACTGATTCAAACTTTCAGACAGAAGTACTGACCTCCGATAAATTAAGTGTAGTTGATTTTTGGGCTGAATGGTGTGGTCCTTGTCGCGCTATAGGTCCGGTTATTGAAGATCTGTCTAAAGATTACGCCGGTAAGGTAAATGTAGGTAAGGTAAATGTGGATCACAATCCGCAGTTATCCATCAACTACGGTATTACCAGCATACCTGCCATCCTGTTCATTAAAGACGGTCAGGTAGTAGACAAGCAGGTGGGCGCGGCTCCCCGCTCAGTACTGGAAAAGAAAATACAGTCACACCTGTAATAGTTTATTTCTATATAAACGCATAAGAAAGCGCTCCGGTTATCCGGGGCGCTTTTGTTTTACGCATGGATCAATTTTTGCTGCCCCTCACCCTGTAAAACTGTCTCCCCATGCAACTCACCCAACATTTCCCCGAACAGGAGTTAAAAGACCTGCTGGAACATACCTGCCAGGCCATTCCCAGAGATCAGCTGCACCTTCCCGGCCCGGATGCTGTAGAGCGGCTGTTCCTGCCCAGTAACCGCCCCCCGCAGGTATTGCGTAACCTGGCAGCCCTGTACGGCCATGGGCGCCTGGCCGGCACCGGTTATGCCTCCATTCTCCCGGTTGACCAGGATATTGAGCACAGCGCAGGCAGCGCCTTTGCTCCCAATCCCATATACTTTGACCCGGAAAACATTCTGAAGCTGGCGGTAGAAGGCGGCTGTAATGCCGTAGCCACCACCTTCGGGCACCTGGCCTTATTCTCCCGCACCTATGCGCATAAAATGCCTTTTATTGTAAAGCTCAATCATAATGAGCTGCTCTCCTATCCCAATAAATACGACCAGGTATTGTTTGGCACCGTAAAAGATGCCTGGAACCTGGGCGCTGCTGCCGTAGGCGCTACCATTTACTTTGGCAGCCAGGAATCTACCCGGCAGATCGTGGAAATAGCACAGGCCTTTGAAGAAGCGCACAGCCTGGGGCTGCCCACCATTTTGTGGTGTTACCTGCGCAATAAAGCCTTTGTAAAAGATGGTAAGGACTATCATACCGCCGCTGATCTCACGGGCCAGGCCATTCACATCGGCGCCACCATACAGGCCGACCTGGTAAAACAAAAGCTCCCGGACCTGAACGGCGGTTTTACTGCTTTGCAGTTTGGCAAATCACACCCGGCTATGTACGATAAGCTTACTACCAATCATCCCATTGATCTGTGCCGCTACCAGGTGCTGAATGGGTATGCCGGCCGTATTGGCCTCATTAATTCCGGCGGGGAATCCAAAGGAGAAAAGGATCTTACGGAAGCCCTGCGCTCCGCCATCATCAACAAACGCGCAGGCGGCACAGGGCTTATCTTAGGCCGCAAAGCATTTCAGCGCCCTTTCAAAGAAGGGGTTCAGCTGCTGAATGCCGTACAGGATGTGTATTTAAATAAGGAGGTTACCGTTGCGTGAGGATCATCGCATGAGCATAAACGTCCCCTTCTGCATCAGCACATTTTTCTCATTGCCATAATACGTATACTGCACTATATACACATACGCGCCCATTGGCTGTAAAACGTCCTTGTAGCGGCCATCCCAGCCGGTTTTCATATCAAGGGTTTCATACAGCAGCTGTCCCCAGCGGTTATAGATCTGCAGGTGATAGCTGCTCACCCCTTTTACTTTAGGACGGAACACATCGTTCTTACCATCTCCGTTGGGAGTAAATGCATTCGGCACATACAGGGAAAGGTTGTAAGACAATAATACATTCACAGTATCTGCCGGTACACAGTTCTTACCGGTTAACGTACGCACAATATACCGGGTGGGATGCATAGGCTGTGCAACAGGCGCAGCGCAGGTTTCGCAGCTCAGCCCTTCGGTGGGCGTCCATATGTAATCCGGTGCATTCACCGCCACCAGCTGTATGGATTCACCGATGTTAATGGTAATATCCCTGTTCAGAATAGTTACCGGCGGCAGGTCCAGGTTATTGATCCGTATAGTTGTATCAGCGGTACAGCCACGGGCATCTGTAATCTGCAGCGTATAATCCCCTTCACCCAGGTTATTCATTAAAGTGGTGTTAACCGGCGCGCTATTCCAGTATACATCATAGGGTGGTGTACCGCCGCTCAGGCGTATATCGGCGCTGCCATTCTGCCGCTTGCACAGCTCATCTTCTTTGGTCACCTGCATAGCCACTGCAACAGGGTCAATAAGCGTTACCAGGAAGCTATCTATACAAACATCATTATGGGTATACACCGTATAAGCGCCGCCACCCAGGTTGTTAAAGGTATTGCCCGTTTGGTAGGATGATCCGTTAATGGCATATTCAAACGGCGGCACGCCCTGCTGCACCTGCACACTGATCGTACCATCTGCCACACCCATACAGCTGGGCATCATCATGCTGCCGGTAGTGTTCAAGATCCGGTTTTGATCCACGCTTACGGTTACCGGTTGGGATACCTCACAGCCCAGCTGATCCTGTACCCTTACCGTATAATTGCCGGCCTGCAGGTTATTAAAAGTATTGCTGCTTACAGGGCCGTTTGCATCCAGGTAATAGCTGTACGGCTGCGTACCCCCGGTAGGCGTTAGTACAATGCTGCCGGTAGGCTGGTTACAATCAATAGCTGTTATTACCGGGTTTAATTGCATTACCTGGCTCATGTTCACCACCACATCATCCTGCGCAGTACAGCCGCCGTTATTCACGGTTACACTGTAGGTGCCGGATTGGCTTACGGTAATTTTTTGCGTGGCAGCGCCGGTGCTCCACTGGTAGCGCAAACCTGCGCCGGCACCGGCATCCAGCTCAACCTCCATACCATCGCACACGGTGTGGTCAGTACCCAGGTTCACTACCGGCGGCGCCAGCACCACAATGGTTTTACAGAACACGCTTGGGGAAGGCAGCAGCTCATCCGCAACCAGGTTAATGGTATAGGTGCCCGGGGCATTATAGCTCACCGCCGGGGGCTGTTGTAATGTGGATGATGGTATGCTGGCATTATTACACCCGCTGAACACCAGCCTTGAAATAGTATTGTTATCTACATTGGTAACAAAAGCATACAGACTATTGCCTTCCCGGAACAGGGTGGAAATACTATGCGGAAAGCTCATACCGCCGCTGCTGCCTAATGATACACCGGATACTGCGCCGGTAATACTTCCCTGAAAATCTATCCTTACCAGGTCGCTGGTACTTTCATTTACGGCCAGGCCATAGATTCTGCCGCAATCATGCAGCACACACAGGTCGCGCGGTTGGTTCAGCACGTTACCCGGGTTGCCCAGGTTCATTGCTGCAGGTGTATTCAGTAATGATGCGCCAAAATCCAGACGGGTAAGCGAATTATTATTGCGGTTAGTGATCAGCACATACCAGTTGCCGTTTTCCTGCAGGGTAAAAATACCGGTGGGAAAATCCAGGTTGCCCAGGTTCCCCAGGTTAGTGCCTACCGGCGGGTTCTGGAAAGTGGTGCCAAAATCAAAACGGGTAATAGTATTGTTATAAGCATTCACGGTAAGGCCATACCAATGGCCGCCTTCCTGGAAAGTGTACAGGTCTGCGGGGTAGTTCAGGTTGCCAATATTGCCCCAGTCAGTGGCCGTGGGCGCCGGGTTAGCAAGGGAAGTGCCCAGGTCCACTTTTACAATTTTAGCAGCGCTGTTTATTCCACCCAGCACAATAACATGCCAGCCATCTGCATCCTGCACAACCTGCACCCCTTCTGTATTAGCAGGAATTATATTGCCAAAGTTCCCGAGGTTGGTAGCCGTAGGCGTGTTTAAAAGGTTGGTACCAAAATCAAGCCTTACAAGATCATTGCGGCCATTGTTGGTTACAAAGCCATAATAGTTATTGCCTTCTTTGGCAGTGGCAATAAATACCGGCCGGTCAAGGGTACCGCCCATGCCGCCCAGGTTAGTGATCTGCGGCGCATTATACAGGCTGCCCGAGCAAAAGTTCCAGTAATAGGTGCTGGCGCCGGTAGTAGTATTGGTAATATTCACCGGCGCATTTACGCATACCGTATCCGGCGCTGTAAAGCTGGCAGCAGCGGGCGTTACAGGCCGGGGCAGCACTTCAATGGTTTTACAGAAGGCGCCCTGTGTGGCTAAGCCTTCATCTGTAATAAGGTTAATAGTATAGGTGCCCGGGGCGTTGTAAAAATAGGATGGCGGCTGTTGCAGCGTGGACGACGGTATACTGGCATTGGTACAGTTACTGAACTCTACTCTTGCAAGTGTGTTATTATGCGCATTCACAATAAACGCAAACAAACTGTTACTTTCCCTGAAAAGCGTGGAAATGGAGTGAGGAAAGCTTAAGTTGGCGCTGTTACCTAATGATACGCCGGATACATTGCTCGTAATGTTACCACTAAAATCCAATCGTACAATATCGTTGGAATTGGCATTCACAGCCAGGCCAAATATCTTCCCGCAATCATGCAATATGCTCAGGTCCCTGGGCGCATTCAAAGTATTATCGGGGTTACCCAGGTTTACAGCTGTTGGTGTGTTCAGCAGCGAACTGCCAAAATCCCAGCGGCTAATAGTGTTGGACTGCATATTAGTTATAAATACATGCCAGCTGCCATTATCCTGTGTGGCAAATATGCCATCCGGGTAATCCAGGTTACCTAAATTCCCCAGGTTTACACCCGTAGGAGGATTCTGAAATGAAGTTCCAAAATCAAAACGGGTAACCGTATTATTATAGGCATTTACGGTAAAGCCATACCATTGGTTATTCTCCTTTGTTATAAAAAGATCATGGGGGTAATCCAGGTTACCTATATTACCCCAGTTTATACCAGTAGGGCTGTTATTAGCCAGCGAAGGACCAAAATCAACTTTTGATATAGCCGATCCCGGAAGCGGGCCTCCGACAACCAGCACATGCCACCCGTCAGCATCCGCTACTACCTGCAATCCTTCTGTACTCACAGGGATTGCACCGCCTACCGTTCCAAGATTGGTAACTACAGGCGTATTCAATAAGCTGTTACCAAAATAAAGTTTTACCAGGATAGGGCTGGAAGCGCTGTTATTAGTAAAAAAAGCATAATAATCATTGCCTTCTTTGGCGATAGCTATGAATACCGGCACATCCATGCCTGGTATACTTCCCAGGTTGGTGATCTGCGGCGGATTATACAGGCTGCCGGGGCAAAAGTTCCAGAACCAGGTGGTGGCGCCGGCAGTAGTATTGGTGATGTTAACAGGGTCGTTTACATAAACCGTATTAGAGGCTGTAAAAGAGGTTTGGGCCTGTACATACATATGGGTTAATAGGCAGCACAATATAGTGCTAACCGGGGCAAGGGATATTCGCATTTCTGATTAATGACTACGTGTACTCTATATACAAAAGTAATGTTTTCAATCACACAAGGCAAATATCACATATATCATATACATTATACCTTCTCCACCAAAGCCAGGTAACGCCTCCGCTGCTCTTCCAGCGTAAATTTAGGATCAGCGTTTATACCAGCCCGTTTCTCCTGCAGCAGCTCAGGGTTAGCGGCAATAGCCTTTAGCATGCTATGCAGGTCCGGCACCTGGTAAAACAGCGCATGCTGCGCCAGATCGCCCCAGCTGCTGAACGATTGTTCCATTAACAGGGGTATTCCATATCCGAATGAGAGGTTATAGGCGCCGGAAATACGGGTAGTTAAATACTCCTGGAACTTATGCACACCCGGGTGCAGCAGCGGCAGTATAAGGTCTGTTTGCCGCATCCACGCATCAAATACCGCCTGCGGTACCAGCTCCGGCCCAAAGGTAACCAGCTGCTCCCGCTGTTGCGGCGGCAGGGCGGCCAGCTGCGCTGCAATGTCCGGGTCGCGCTCGGGGTAAAAACCGCCCAGGAAAATAATCTTCATATTGGCCGGCAGCCCGTATTGCTTAACCTGTTCCAGCAGGCCGGCATAGTTCCGGCGGCTGCTTTCAATGCTGCCCGGCACACTTACCCAGCATTCATGCGGCGGTTTGGATATAGGCGTGCCCGTATGAGGGAAAAATACCGGGTAAAAACTGCCTACCGTAGTGCCTTTCCTGGCATGTATATGGGGCAGCAGCGCATCGTTCAGCACAAAGAATTTTTTCACTTTCAAACCCACTATTTGCCGCATGGTAAAGCTGTTATTAAGCTTGCGGGCATTATGCACCACGCCGGTAATATTAATGCGGGTAAATAATAAGCGCAGCACCAGGTCGCGCACCAGGGATATTTCCGTGGTATTGATCACCAGGTGGCTGATATTATGCTCCTTTAAATACTGTTTAACACGGGGCACTACCTCTCCGCGGGCATTGGCAGTATCATGCAGCTGGTGCCCGCTAATGCCTTCCATTTTCTCCAGCTCCGGCCACAGGTGCCGGTTACAGATCACATGCACTTCATAGGCCGGCTGCAGGAAAAGTACCTGCGCATACAGGCATTCTACATGCGATCCGCCCAGTTCCAGTAATACGATCTTCTTTTTTCCCGTTTGTTGCTGCATATGGTTCCCCTGAATAGTTAGTCCCGCAAAGGTGAAGAAAATATGTAAAAAAACGCCCATACCTACACTTTTATGTAAAAACTTTATCCCTGGTAATAACTTAATTGCTGAAACACGTATTTTCCCTTTTATTTGCTGCTTATTTGCTTAACTCTATCTAAATATGTCTTTTCACTGGTATAATCTGATGCGCGGCGGCATAGGCATGCTTTTCCTGGTTGCCGTGTGTTTTCTGCTTAGCAATAACAAACGGGCTATCGACTGGAAACTGGTAGGTATGGGCATTTTTGCCCAGGTAATGTTTGCCATGGGCGTGCTCAATACCCGTATTGGCGATCAGCCGGTATTCTGGCTGGCCTTCGGGATCATCGTAATATACATGATCGTGAACCGCATCAGGAAGATGAAAGAACCGGTGGAAGCTGAAAATGCAGTAGATGATCATGGAAACCCTGTGGTGGTGAACAGCAAACGCCTGGAGGCGGATGCTGCCAGCATAACGCTGTCCCTGGCCTGCCTGGTCGTGTTCTTTTTCGGCATTATCCGTTGCACGCAATTCAAGCTCCCTAATTTATCCATCACGGTCAGTATTGGTATTTTGTGGGCGCTCATATGGCTGCTCTTCAAAAAGAACAAGATAGAGCTGATCAAATGGACCATCCTGGCCGTTTGCCTGCTGCTCACCGTATGCGTATATACTAAGTTATGCCCGCCGGATATCTTTAAGATCATCCTGGAAAAAGTATCCGGCTCTTTTGTGGACCTCATTAACCTGAGCCACAAAGGCACGGAATTTATTTTCGGTAACCTGGCCGATCCCAATGGCAGCTGGGCCTACGTATTTGCCGTACAGGTGCTGCCCAACATTATTTTCTTTGCCGCATTATCCTCTATCCTGTATTACCTGGGCGTGTTACAGAAGATCGTATATGTGTTTGCGTACCTGCTTAATAAATTAAAAATTTCCGGGGCAGAAAGCTTATCCACCGCCGCTAATATCTTCCTGGGGCAAACAGAAGCCCCGCTGATGATACGCCCTTACCTGGAAGCCATGAACCGCTCTGAAATACTCTGTATCATGATCGGGGGTATGGCCAATACCGCCGGCAGCGTGCTGGCAGCCTATGTAGGCATGTTAGGCGGTACGGACATTGATCAGCAGCACTACTTTGCCCTGCACATGCTTAGCCAGTCTATCATGAGCGCACCGGCCGCCATTGTGGTATCCAAAATATTATTCCCGCAAACGCATGATGATGAAATATCCAAAGAGTTAAAGATCCCCAAGGAAAAGCTGGGCGATAACTTCCTGGATGCTCTTTCACTGGGTACTACCGATGGCCTGAAGCTGGCCGTGAACGTAGGCGCCATGCTGCTGGTATTTACCGCCATGATGTATGTGGCCAATGCCCTTATGGGATGGGTAGGTAATATCACCAGCCTGAATACGCAGGTAGCCATCGCAACCCATGGCCGTTACCAGGAGCTATCCCTGCAAATGATACTGGGTTATGTATTTGCACCGGTGGCATGGTTAATTGGCGTGGCGCAGCAGGACATGGTTTCCATTGGGCAGCTGCTGGGAGAAAAAACCATTCTGAACGAGTTTGTAGCCTATATATCATTGGGCAATATGAAGGCAGCCAATGCCATTCATGACCCTAAATCCTTGCTCATAGCCACTTATGCGTTATGTGGTTTTGCAAACTTTGCGTCTATAGGCATCCAGATCGGTGGGATTAGCCAGCTGGCGCCTAACCAGCGCAGGAACCTTACGGAGCTGGGTGTAAAATCACTGATAGGTGGTACCATTGCCTGCCTGATGTGCGGTTGTATTGCGGGTGCTTTAATTTAATCTCTAACAACTGTCGTTTCATCGATTCTTACAGTAGGTTCACATTTAAGATTGTATCTTGCTGTAAAGCAAATCACCAAAAATAGCAACAATTGCGCACGCCGGCCCTCCTACTCCTATGCTTATTAGTGTATCTGTTACCGTTGCAGGCACAACGTACCTGCGCTACGGAAGATGCTATCCGTAATAAGATCCAGCGATACCCTTATCTGCAGCAGCAGCACGACGCTATGGAACAGCGCCTGATCAAGGCAGTGAGCCTGAAAAAACAGCAGGCCATCCTGCTCAAAGGCACGGCAGAACCAGTGGTGAACATACCCGTAGTAGTACACGTAGTGCTCTCTAACCCCGCCCTGGTCACTGATGCGCAGATAGCGACACAAATACAGGTCTTAAACGAAGATTATACAGGCGCCAACGCGGATACCAATGCGGTACCCGCTGCATGGAAAGCCATTATCGGCAATTCCGCCATCAATTTTTGCCTGGCGCAACGCACGCCGGATGGGGACCCCTCCAACGGCATTGTGCGTGTAACCACTACCCATGGCCCGTTTGATGCAGGCACCAATTCCGCCTACGAAGTAAAGTACAGCGCCACCGGCGGCTCTGATGCCTGGGACGCAGACCGTTACCTGAATATATGGGTATGTAATATGGGCAATGGCTACCTGGGCGTAGCCACCCCTCCGGACAATACCTTCCCGGCCGCAGAACAGGGTGTGGTGGTCTTATACACCGCTTTTGGCACCACCGGCAGCGCTACCGGCACCTTTGCCGGCGGCCGCACTGCCACACATGAAATAGGCCACTACTTTGGCTTGCGCCATATCTGGGGAGATGATGATGGCGATGGCTCCGTTGCCCGCTGTACCGTGGATGACGGTATTGACGATACCCCCCTGCAGGGCAAACGTACCTATGGCTGCCCCGGTTTCCCGCAAACAGATGTTTGCAGCAGCACCGCACCCGGCTTCATGTTCATGAACTACATGGATTATACGGACGATGCCTGCATGCACCTGTTTACCGCAGACCAGGCCACCCGTATGCGTTATGTGCTGGATAACATCCGCAGCTCCCTGCTTACCTCCGATGGTTGTACGCCGGTGAACCTGAAGAGCAACGATGCCGGAGTAACCACCGTCAACTCGCCCTTAGGACAAATATGCAGCACCGGTTTTGCACCTGCTGTAATATTGAAGAACAGGGGCGCGCAAACACTTACCAGCGTACAGATCACGTACCGGGTAGATGGTGGCACCCCGCAAACCCTTAACTGGACCGGCAGCCTGCCCCTGTTACAACAGGTAGGGGTACAATTACCTGCCGGTACTGTTGGTACAGGCTCGCATATCATTACCGCCTATACCTCCCTGCCTAATGGCGTGGCAGATGAAGCGCCGGAAAATGATACCGCAGCTGCCAGCTTCCGGTATTTTACACCGGCCAGCCTGCCTTTATCAGAAGGATTTGAAACCGCCACCTTCCCGCCTGCCAATGGCTGGGACCTGTGGAACCCTGACAATGGGTTTACCTGGGAGCTTACCCGCGATGCGGCGAAGGCTGGCAGTCAATCTATTGTAATGCGTAACCTGGGTTATAATACAAATGGCGCAGTAGATGACCTGTACACACCGGTGATCAATGCGCAGGGATTTGATTCCGTATTCCTGTTCTTTGACGTAGCCGCAGCCGTGCAAACCAGCCTGAATGCAGTGAATAACCCCTGGGATTCCCTGCAGGTGCTGGTAACTACGGATTGCGGGCAAACGCTAAATAACGTGTATAACAAATGGGGGCCTAACCTGGTAACCCACACCACGCCTATCTCCACAGAGTTTATACCTACAGCTGGCGAGTGGCGCAGAGATTCGGTGAACCTTACCTCCTTTATCCCGGCCGGCCAGTTCCGGGTGGTGTTCCGCAATATTTCCAATTTCGAGAATAATATTTACCTGGATAATATCAACATCGTCACTAAAACCACTAATACCTTCCTGAAGGAACAAGGTTTTACCGTAACCCCCAATCCCTTTAATACACAGGTATTTGTAACGTTCCTGGAAGCACCTGCCGACCTGGATGCCATTGCTATTTACAATACCCAGGGGCAGCTGGTTACCCGGCAGCAGGGTACGGCCATCAATAGCAGCAACCGCTTCACCTTCGATTTGGTAAATGAGCCAAATGGTGTTTATTTTGTAAAATTAATTTACAGGAATAGGACCAAGACCGTTAAAATAATTAAAGTTAGATGACGATGAGAACGACAGAATATCCTGCTGTAAGTACGCTGCTGCAGCAGCCCAACCTGGATGCAGACCTAAAAAAGATAGGAGAAAAAGTGCTGGCCCAGCAGCGGATCACACCGGAAGAGGGCATCATCCTGTTTGAAAAAGGGGATGTAACATTTTTAGGCGCCCTGGCCAACCAGATGAGGGAACGCCTGCACGGGCATAAAACCTACTTTAACCGCAACTTTCATATAGAGCCTACCAACGTTTGCATTTTCACCTGCAAGTTCTGCGCCTACTCCCGCTCCTATAAACACAAGGAAGAAGGCTGGGAACTCAGCACAGAGCAGATGCTGGACATTGTAAAAGGCTATGATGGCAAACCCGTAACAGAAGTACATATTGTAGGCGGGGTACATCCTAAAATGAACATGGACTTCTTCTGTGACCTGATGCGCAAAATAAAGGCCCACCGCCCGGATCTGCACATTAAAGGTTTTACTGCCGTGGAGCTGGATTATATGTTCCGCAAGGCAAAGGTAAGCGTGGAAGAAGGCATGCGTATTATGAACGAAGCCGGCCTGCAATCCATGCCAGGCGGCGGTGCAGAGATCTTTGCGCCGGAGATCCGTTCACAGATCTGCCATGATAAGGTAGATGCAGAAGGCTGGTTAAACATTCACCGCGCTGCGCACAATTTAGGCATGCACACCAATGCCACCATGCTGTACGGCCATATAGAAGAATACCATCACCGCATAGATCATATGGAACGCCTGCGCCAGCTGCAGGACGAGACCCATGGCTTCAATACCTTTATACCGCTGAAGTTCCGTAACAAGGATAATGAAATGTCGCATGTAAAGGAATCCGGTATTATCGAGGATCTGAAGATGTATGCCGTAGCGCGTTTGTATATGGATAACTTCCCCCACCTGAAAGCCTACTGGCCTATGCTGGGCAGAAGCACCTCACAGCTCACCTTATCCTTTGGGGTAAATGACCTGGACGGCACTATTGACGATACTACCAAGATATACTCTATGGCTGGTGCGGAAGAACAAAACCCTTCCCTGAACACTGCGCAGCTGGCCATGCTCATTAAACAAGCCGGCCGCCGCCCCGTAGAACGTGATACCGTGTACAACGAGATCAAAGACTACACGGACGAGGTGTTTACAGAAGAAGAACTTTCTAAAAATTAATGCTTAACGCAAAACGCTTAATGCTTAACGCTAATGCAGCGGAGGTATGTCCACCTCCAAACATAACATAATCAGCGTTCAGCATTAAGCGTTCGGCATTTTGCATTCACACCGGGTACTCCCATTCTCCCCTATACTTCCTTTGCAACAGCTTATTCGCCTCTTCATCATTTTTAATCAGCTGCTTTTCCCCATCCCACTCAATACTACGGCCTAATTTATAAGACAGCATACCCAGCAGGCTCATATTGGTAGAGCGTTGCCCGATGGCAATATCGCATACCGGCGAATGGTTTTGCTGAACAGATTGCATAAAATCCGCCCACAGCTCCGGGATGTTCTGATCATCAGGTTTATGCAGTACCGGCGCTTCATGAATTATAGATTTATTCTTGTCAGATGGGTAAAAGGTCCAGCCATCCAGCCAGCCCATATGAAAGGTGCCTTCCGTGCCGTAAAAGTAACAGCCTACATTACTCTTTTCCGCTTCATTACCAGCATACATGCGGTGTTCCCAGGTAGCGGTAAAGGATTCAAATTCAAAGATCACATTCTGCGTATCCGGTGCATCGGTATTATCTTTTTTAATGAAACGGTTGGCGGAGGAAAACACTTTGCGCGGGTACTTTTCCTCTGTCCACCACAGGATCTGGTCCATCCAGTGAATACCCCAATCGCCCAGCTGCCCGTTGGCATAATCCAGGTATTGCCGGAAACCTTTGGGGTGAATGGTAGGGTTGTAGGGATGTAAAGGCGCCGGTCCGCACCACATATCCCAGTTCAGGCCCTGCGGCACGCTTTCATCTGCTACTTTTTTACCTTCTCCCCCGCCGTAATGCACAAAAGCCCGTACCATTCCTATTTTCCCGGCTTTGCCGGATTTCAGGAAGTTAATGCCGGAAATATTATGTGGCGATACCCGGCGGTGCGTACCTACCTGTACCACCCGGTTATATTGACGTGCCGCTTTAACCATAGCCTTCCCTTCGTTAATGGTATGGCAGATGGGTTTTTCCACATACACATGCGCCCCCTGCTGCATGGCTGCAATGGCAATAAGCGGGTGCCAGTGATCCGGCGTAGCTACGATCACTACTTCCGGTTTTTCTTTATGCAGCAGCTCACGGTAATCCCTATACGTTTTAGGCTTATCCGATGTAAGGGTATTAATAACCATGAGCGCAGCATTTGCCTGCCGTTCATCCACATCACAGATGGCTGCCAGCTTACAGCCGCCGTGCTGCAGGGCGCTGCGTAAAATATTCATGCCCCACCAGCCGGAGCCAATGAGCACCAGCTTATAGGGCGCTGTACGTTGTAAGGATGATAACAGAGGTAATGCGGAGTAAACAACTCCTGCCTGTGCAGTGTTTTTGAGGAATGATCTGCGATGCATATGTGTGGAATTTTAGTAAGCAGAAGGCATAAAGCACAAAGCTAAAAGCAGGGATCCAGGGCTTTATGCTTTGCGCTTTTAGCTTTGAGCTTAAAAATAAAAAACTTTCCTAACTTCAGGGTCATGAGACCTGTAAAAATGCTGATAACTACTTCTAAATGGATCTTCAACGTGGCTTTTTGCCTTTACATTGCCGGCTGTGGCAACCGTACTGCCAATAACACTGCCGCCACTACTACCACCGATACATCCACGGTGGCTGCTCCCACAGATAATGGACCTCAGTTCAAAAAAGAGGGTGAGCTGTATTTTATTGGCAAGGCCAAGAACGATACCCTCCACAAGATAGATATGGAGGTAGCCGAAACAGACGATGAAAGAGCCCAGGGCCTGATGCGCCGCAGATCCATGACAGACGGGCAGGGCATGTTATTCGTTTTTACGGAAGCTGCCGAACAATCCTTTTGGATGAAGGATACCTACATTTCCCTGGATATTATTTATGTAGATGATAAAAAGGAGATCGTATCCATCCAGAAATACACCACCCCACAGTCAGAAGAAAGCCTGCCCTCCTTCAAAAAGGCGCAGTATGTAGTAGAAGTGAATGCCGGTTTCTGCGATAAGTATCATATAGGCTTTGGAGACAAAATTGCGTTCAGCAAAAACTAATTACGAATTATGCTGAGTGCTAAACGCAAAACGCTCAACGCAGAATGCACTAACATAACATAATTAGCGTTAAGCATTCTGCGTTGAGCGTTTTGCACTCAGCTTAATTCATTACTTCAGCTCCTCCGCTGTAAACCCTTTCTCACGGCCCTTATACTGCTGCCGCACTTTCTGCACATCCTGCTCCGTTAACGGCGCTGCTTTATTGCTCCAGGCATTACGGATAAAGCTGATCACTTCCGCAATATCACTATCAGAAAATTCATCGTTGCTGCCAATACCGGGCATCTCCCCGCTTACTTCCGGCGCTTTGTACACTTTTCCATTTACGTTCACGGGACCACTCAGGCCAAACAATACAATAGCTGCTACTTTATGCTTATCACCCTTCACCCATTGCGATTCATTTAACGGTGGCGCCAGGGATTGAATGCCGTTACCGTCATCTCCATGGCAGGTTTGACAAACCGTTTTAAAGATCCTGGCCCCCCGGGGGTACGCTTTCACCAAACCTTCATTCAGCTTGGCTTTGCGCCGGTTATCAATATCCTTTAATACCTTTTGCAGGCGTTTACGTATCAATAAGGTAGTATCTGCATTCCAGCTGCTCACCTGGTCCAGCAGCTGCTGTTCATGGCCGGCATTGTTCCCGATCAGCGCATCTGCTACATAACGGTCATTAGCATAAGTATGTAATAGCTGTGTTTGCAGCTGGCCTGCGGCCGTAGCATTCAGGCGTTTTATATAAGGCAGCAGCATAGCCACAGAAGGCGCCTGCAATACACTTTGCTGTAAAGGAACAATCAGCTGCAATACCCGGTTCACCTGTTGTGGTGTAATAACAGCCGGCATTGCAGCCAGCGCCTGCACGCGCAGGTAAGGGTTCTTATTTTTTAATACCGCCGCTACATCTTCTACCTGCAGCTGGCCTAAACCTTCCAGGGTCCACATAACATGCAGCAGGCCCCAGGCCTGTTTAATGGTATCCTGCTGTAAGCGGGCCCGCAGCTGCGGTACCAGCGTGGTATAGTGATGGTCTATGATCATTTGCTGCGCACGGTCACGTACCCAGCCATTCGGATGGTCTAACAATTCCAGCAGCTTCGCCGGATCATCAGGTAACGTTACCGGCTGTACGTTATTTGCCTTGGCAGGTATTACCCGGTAAATACGGCCGCAGTTCAGCGGTTGGGTAAGGTTGCGGCTTTTGATCTCGTTCTTCAGGTAAGGTGTAAGGTAAGTTTTGTGCTGTATAATGCCGCGGTACATATCCAGTATATACATAGCCCCATCCGGCCCGGTGTACAGGCTCACCGGTCTGAAACGCTCGTCTGTGCTGGCCAGGAACTCCTTCCCGGCATAGGCCTGCTTACCGGTAACAATATATCCGCTATCCTGCAGCAGGTTACGTTTAATAAGATTGGCAGAAGGTTCTGCTACGAAGGCGTTGCCATCATAAGCCTCACCAAACAGCCCGCCGCGGTATACCAGGGGTCCGCAGGCAGCAGTAAAATTCACCAGGCGCAGGCTGTCATCCAGCACGCCCTTCTGGTAACCGCGGTTCACACCTGGTGTAGGGCGTATGGGATATACCCGGTTATCCGGTACAATATGTTCATCAAAACCAGCCACTGTGCGCTGTGCGGTGTTATTGGCGCCCAGGCCGGGACTAAAATAATCGCCCAGTAAGTTCTCAGAGTTGTTATTGTAAAACAAGCGGCCGTAGTTATCCTGCGTAATGCCCCACTGTCCGCGGAAATGGGTGTGCTCTATCAGCCATTTATTTCCGGCCTTACGGTAACGCTTATCTGATTTTGCGTTGTAGATCCAGTTGTCCATGGCCCGCAAAAGCCCGTTGGGCTGGTGTTCTACGTTACCGCCTTCTGTATACTTATCATCCACCAGTATTTTTTTTCCGGCATGGTCTCCATTGTTCTCAACATACCACAGCTTGGGTGGCTCTGCTATCAGTACCCCGTTTTCCACCAGGCAAATAGCGCGGGGCAGCACCAGTGAATCCATGAACTCTTTACGGCTGTCCACTACCCCGTCTTTATTAGTATCTTCCAGTATCACCACTTTACCATTACGCATATCTTCGCCGGTGCCTGAGGTGTCCGGCATGTACCCCATCATTTCCAGCACCCACATACGGCCCTTTTCGTCAAAGGTCATGGCCACAGGTACGGATACTTGCGGTTCCGCCGCTACCAGCTGCACTTTAAAGCCCTCTTCCACCTGGATATGTTCCAGCGAAGTTTTGGCGTCCAGCACAGGCGATTCTGCAAACTTTTCCCGCATGGCCAGGGAATCCGTTTGGTGTTTGTCTTTTTTTTCTGAAGTGTTAGGCTGACAAGAAATAATACATATTGCCCCAGCGGCTAATAAGCTGTAAGAGAGTAACCAGTTTTTCATTCCGCGCTGCTATTTATTTACATCGATTGCAAAAAACTAAAATAAGGTACGTTGGAGGAATATGCAAATTTAGGGGTTGGGAAAATGATGGGAGGTAGAATGGCGGGATATAGGTAAGGTGATCTATGCTCCCTTTAATATTTCTTCGATCCTTGGATCGGGGATATAACCAGTTACTTCAACCAGTTTTATTTTATTATAGTCCGGGTGGTTGGCGTTGAGCACATAATTAAATTCCTGGGGAATGATGGCGGAAGGCACTTTCAATACAGGATACTTTGCCGCATCATACCAGCGGTTGCCCAAGGGCTGGCATTTTGAATAATCCAGTACATCATTCCAGCCTGCTGCTAATTCCGCAGCGGTAATAGTTTGAATTTTTAGGGAAGATGGAATATCAATGACCATAATGCGGTAATCATCATTAAACCCCTCTCCCTGCCTTCTGACCAGGTTTTCCAGTACAGCCAGCGCCACAGAGCCGGCGGCATATATCACTGCTTTACCAGCCGCTGCCCAGCGGCCATTTGCTTTGGAAGGATTCAGATCTTTGGAGAACTCTTTATAAGCAATTCTAAATACTCTCATTACCCGGGTTAAATAACATCACCGTATGCCAGGCGTTTTAGCTCATCCATGATCAGCTCTACGCCTCCGGTAGTTTTCAGGAAATCTTCCGGCTTTTGTGGTTTGCCGAAAAAAGGTTTTTCTAACCAGCGTTTAAAGGGTTCTAAGCCACCAAATATTTTTTCTCCCAACTCAAAAAGTGAAATGATCTTTAACAGATGCTCACCCTGATTAGGGTCTAGTGGCTCTTTATCGGCCAGTTTATTTTTTATGGTTTTGGTAGATATATTCATGGCTGCTGCCAATTCATTCCTGGAAATATTAGCCAGGTCAACAAACTTAATAAAGGTATCAGCATAAACGCCGCTAAGCGCAGCAGTAACTAACTGGTAGTTATTTCTCAGGTCAATATCCTGGAAGGCTTGCTGGATCCTGGAAACATCAGTAGCCGGCAAAGCCCCTTCCCCACTTTCTTTTATGCTTGCAACAGGCGGCATTTTGGTATGCAGAACGCTGCTTGCTTTCATTGCTTTTGCCATAACCTCTTAATTCTCTCCAAATATAGGAATTTTTTCCTGATTCCAAAAGAATTTTTTCCACTATTTGCTAATTCAAGCTCCTGAAATCCACCGGCACCAGCTTACTTACTCCCGGCTCCTGCATGGTTACTCCGTAAATAACATCCACTGCCGCCATTGTTTGCTTGTTATGCGTAACAATAATGAACTGTGAGTTATCAGAGAACTTGCGGATCATGTTGGTGAACTTTCCTACGTTGGCATCATCCAGCGGGGCATCCACCTCATCCAGGATACAGAATGGCGCGGGTTTGATCAGGTAAATGGCAAACAGCAGTGCGGTTGCTGTCAGGGTTTTTTCACCACCGGAAAGCTGGGTAATAGCGGCCGGGCGTTTACCTTTTGGTTTGGCAATGATCTCAATACCGGTTTCGGCCAGGTTCTCCGGCTCATTCAGGATCAGATCACACTGGTCTTCTTCGGTGAACAGGGCTTTGAATACGCGGATGAAGTTTTCCTTCACGGTATTAAAAGTATCCAGGAACTTCTGGTTGGCGGTTGATTCTACTTCCTGGATCGTAGCCATCAGGGATTCCTTGGCAGCCACCAGGTCGTTCTTTTGTTCCAGGATGAACTCATAACGCTTTTTCATTTCCTGGAAAGCCTCAATGGCTGTTGGGTTTATCTCACCCATATTTTCCAGGCGTTTTTTCAAACGCTCTGCGCTGCCCTGCAGCTCATCTACGGGCAGGGTGCTGCTGCGTGCATCATCCAGGATCTCGTCCAGGTTCACTTTAAACTCCACGCTCAGCCTTTCCTTCATGGAGGCCAGCTGCAGCTTCAGCTCATTCACTTTATCCTTAATGGTGTTCAGCATTTGTTCCAGCTGCTCTTTGGCACGCTGGCGGGCACGCAGGGAGCTTTCTTTCTCCTGCAGATGGTTACGGAAGTTGTAGTACTCCTGGTCTTTTTCGTTCAGGGCCTTTTCTTCTTCTTCCTTCTTGCGGAACAGCTCTACCAGTCCGTCATCTGCAACACTCAGCTTATCTTCTGCTGCAGCAATGTTAGCCACTGCATCTTCCAGCTGTGATTTATTATTGGTGATCTGCACATGCAGGTCGCTCAATTGTTTGCGTTTAAAGTCCAGCTCCTGTTTCAGCCCCTGCACCTTGCTCTGCTGGCGGGTATGCTGCAGGTTCTGGTTGTTGAACTGTACGTTGGCCTGGTTGTACTGTTGCTCTGCTTCCTGGGAAGCCCGGTCGGCAGCTACAATGCTGTCGTGCAGGGCATGCACCCTTTCGTTCAGGCCTTCCAATTCGTCCTTCACACCGGCAATACTTTGCTGGTTGGTTTCCAGCGACTGCTGCATTTCTGCCAGGCGTTTGTCGCCGGATTCTATCAGGTGATGGAAGTTCTCAATACGGTTCTGCAGGCCAAACAGCTGGTTATTCAGCTGGTTAATCTTTTCACGGGCCGCATTAATATTATTTTCATTCAGTTGGCTGTTATAGCCTAATACTTCATTGTGTTTATCCTGCAGCTGCTGGCGCAGGTTGCTCACTACTATTTCCAGCGCTTTGATCTCCGCATCCAGCTTTTCCAGGTTCTTGGCGCGGCCCAGCTTCTTACCTTCAAACAATCCTACAGAACCACCACTAAAGCTGTATTTACCGCGGTACATACGGCCGCTCTTTTCTACGATCAGTATATCCTGGTCCGGCATCTGGCCAAAATCCAGCGCAGCTACATCATCCGCCACAAATACTTTACCCAGCAGGTAATTGCCTAATCCTTTATAACGTTCGTCTATTTCCACTACTTCAAGCGCCGGTATGGTGCCGGGAGGGGTGAACAGCTGTCCGCCCTGGTGGTGAAACTGGTCCAGTATAAAGAAGTTGGCCTTTCCCTTTTTATTGAGGTCCAGCAGGCGTATGGCCTGTATGGCTTCTTCTGCGTTGTTCACTACATAGTAGTTCAGGTAAGGCTCCAGCAGGTTTTCTATACAGGTGCGGTAATCTTCCTTACAGAAAAATATATCACTCAGAATAGGCGCCTTATTATTCCAGTCGCTATTCTTTTTCAGGAACTTAATACTTTCGGGGTAACCTTCCAGGCTGTCCACCAGGGATTTTAACAGGTCGTATTCGTTCTTCTTGGAGTCCAGGGTACGGTTCTCATCCGTCAGCTTATCCCGCAGGCCTTCAATATCAGACTGGGTGGCCAGGATCTTGCCTTTGGTCTCTTCCTGGAAACGGACCATGTCTTCCAGGTTGGCTTTACCGTCTTCCAGGGTTTCCTGCAGACCGCTCTTTTCTTCTTCCAGCTGTTGTATCTGCCCCTGCCGGTTCGTCTTTTCTTCCTGTAGCTGCTGTATGCTGCGCTGCAGGTTCTGTACGGAGGTATCGGCTACGGCTACTTTCTTTTCTGCTTCAAATTGCTGGCGTTGCCATTGCTGCTGGTCGCGGCGCAGGGTTTCCAGGCTTTGTTTTTTCTGGTTGAAAAGCTCTTTCTTTTCATCTACCATTTCGTGCAGGGTTTCCAGCTCGTCCTGCATGGTATCAAATACTTCCTGCTCTTCTTCCGCCTGCTTTTCCGTACGTTCAATGGATTCTGATAATCCCTGCAGCTGCCCTTCGGCATTGTTCAGGAAATCACTCAGGTTCTTTTCACGTTCCCGCAGGTAGGTTAGCTGCTGGCTGGCCAGGTTCTTATCATTTTCCCGCGTGCGCACAGTGGCCAGTACTTCATTAAAGGATTTCTGCAATACCTGCAGCTCCCGTTCTTTAGCTACAAAGTGCAGCTTATCTTCTTCTACGGCAGCTTCTTCGGTAGCAATTTCCGCTTCCAGCGCCATTTTGCGGTCTGTTTCTGTTTGCTGTTGCTCGGAAAGGTCTTTAAAGGTGACGTTAAACCCCTCCAGGGCGGCTTTGGCAAGCTCTATGCTGATCTCCCTGTACTCTTTCTTTACCTCGTAATAACGTTCCGCTTTTCTAGCCTGGCTTTCCAGCGTTTTCAGGTTGTTGTTGATCTCAAACAACAGGTCCTCAATACGGTTCAGGTCACCCTCCGTAGCATCCAGCTTGGTCTTGGCTTCTTTTTTACGGGTTTTGTAGATGGAGATGCCCGCTGCCTGTTCCAGCATGCGGCGGCGGCTGTTTTCCTTATCCTTAATAATATCATCCACCATGCCCAGCTCAATAATGGCGTAAGAATCGGTACTTACGCCGGTATCCATGAACAGGTTATGGATGTCTTTCAAACGGCAGGCTACATCATTGAGCCTGTACTCACTATCGCCGTTCTTATAAAATTTACGTGTAATGGTAACCGTGGTAAATTCGGTGGGCAGCACATTTCGTGTATTCTCAAAGGTGAGGCTCACTTCGGCCATACCACTGGCGGAGCGGCTCTTGGAACCGTTAAATACCAGGCCGGCCTGGTTATCTGAACGCAGGTTGCTGATCTTGTGTTCCCCTATCACCCACCGGATGGAGTCAATGATATTACTTTTGCCGCAGCCGTTCGGTCCTATTACACCTGTGATCCCCTCGTCAAAATTTAAAACGGTTTTGTCGGCAAAACTTTTGAAGCCTTTGATTTCTAATGTTTTTAAACGCACAGTTGCTCCGGGTTTATTTTTTTAAAGCTGTCAAAGATAACTACGATTCACATATTGCCTACACGTAATTTGTGCAAATGAATTAGTAATTTAACAGCGTAAGCCGGATTAAACTGTTTTTTTTATACACAGTTGTGTATAAATCCTTTTAAAATCAGCCGAAACAAACTGGTTTACAGCTTATTATAATGGAATGTTCGACTTTTACTTAAACCCTTAACCAATGGCCTGGCAGAGTAGCTGATCAACAATTGAACGATTATTTTTAGTTTGCCGGTGCTTATACTGTAGAAGATTGCAGACCCGATGAAAAACCTGAAAGAAACCCTTGCATAACCGAAATCAAAACGGAACATGTACGCCAACATGCAACACCCATTATGAAAAATGGTATCCTAACCCTGCTGACCGGAATACTGTCATGCCCTTTGCTTGCCCATGCCCAAAAACCCGCATCCCTGCACATTACCGGCCAGGTGGCTGATAGCGCTTCCCGCAAACCCATTGGTTACGCCACCATTACCTTATTAAAAGCTGCCGGCCTGCAGCCGGTACTGAACACCCTTACGGATGAACAGGGACGTTTTACCATGCCTAATCTCAGCGCCGGCCGTTACCAGCTTGGCATCAGCATCACCGGGTATACCGCCCGCATCCTGGAACCCTTTACACTGGATTCCCTGCACCCATATTATGCCCAGCCGCCCCTGTACCTGCCCGCTGCCCTACAGCAGCTAAAGGCCGTAACAGTAGCCGGGCAAAAACCCCTGCTGGAAGTCAAGGACGACCGGCTGGTATATAACGTGGAAAATGACCTGAACAAAGACCAGCTAACCGCTGCTGAAATGCTGCGCCGCGTACCCATGGTAACAGTAGACCCGGAAGGCAACGTACAGCTTAAAGGCAGCAGCAGCTTTAAAATACTGCTGAACGGTAAAAGCACCACTATGCTGGCCAGAAATCCTAAAGAGGCCCTGCGCGCTTTCCCGGCCGGCGTGATCAAAAGTATAGAGGTGATCACCCAGCCCTCTGCAAAATATGATGCAGAAGGCGCAGCCGGTATCATTAACATTATTACCAGGCATACTATTAATGGCTATAATGGTAACCTGTATGCCAATGATAACAGCCGCGGGTTTGCAGGCGCAGGCGGCTCCCTGAATGCCCGCATAGGCCAGGTAGGTGTGGCAGCCTACGCAGGCGCCAGCTATTTCCGTAACAAAGGCCGCTCAGAAGGCCTGCGGGAAAACTACCTGTATGGCAACCAAAGCACATTGATACAGAATGGCAACAGCATCTTTGACGGCACCTATTATTTTGGTAACCTGGAGCTGAGCTATGACCTGGACAGCACCAGCAGCCTGAGTGTGTATGGCAATGTGAACATCAGCTACAACAGCAACAATGCACCGCAGCAGGTGAAGCTATATGACGAAAGGCAAAAGCTGGAACAAACCGGCAGCTACACCAGCTATACAAACTATAAAAGCCAGGCCTATGACCTTGGGGTGGATTATCAGAAAAGGTTCCGGCAGCCGGACCAAACCCTGAGCCTGTCCTTAAACCGGAATACCGGCAATAATGACCAGCAATCTGATAACCAACAGCTAAATGTGCCGGGTGGTTATACGGGTTTCAGCAATACCAATGATGAGCATAATACTGAAACCACCCTTCAGCTGGACTATACCCAGCCACTACCGCATGGCCAAAAACTGGAAACCGGGGCCAAAGCCATTTTACGCACTATTGAAAGCAGCTACCAGCAGCAGGGTGAAATGAGCATTACCCGCGATCCCATGAACCCGGACCGGAACAACACCTTCAACTACCGGCAAAATGTGCTGGCAGCATATACCACCTATGCCTTTAAAATAAAGAACCGGGTGAATGTGCTGCTGGGCGTCCGCCTGGAACACACACATATTAATGCACATTTTATTGCTAATGACACTTCCTTACGTACTGATTATCTGAATTTTATACCAACAGCCAATATTACCTTTCCCTTGCCTCACATGCAGGCTGTCAGCCTTTCTTACAGCCGCCGCCTGCAACGCCCCTGGGTATGGAATCTGAACCCTTATGTAAATGATAATGACCCGAATAACATTACTTATGGTAACCCTGGCCTGCAACCGGAGCTGAACCACTCCTTTGGATTGAACTATAACATTCTCTTCAAAGGCATACGCCTGCTGGCCGGTATGGATTACACCTTTACCCATAAAGCCATGGAAAGTTACGTAGCCATAGATACCGCAAGCGGTATTACGGCCACCACTTATGCCAACATAGGCCGGCGCAACGCTACTGGTTTTAACCTGAATGTAAGCCTTCAGCCCCTGCCACGCCTGAGCCTGAGCGGCAATTTACGCACCCAGTATACCAGCCTGCAAAGCCGCAATGGTACAGGTCTGCATAATACGGGATGGAGCGCCAACAGTTTCATTAACCTGGACTATGACCTGGGTAAAGGATTTAAAACAGAAGCCGCTTTTTACCTGAACAGCAGCCAGCCCGTTTTGCAGGGCCGTGCACCAGGGTATGTTACCAATAGCTTTACCCTGCGCAAAAGCCTGTTTCACCAGCGGGCCGCCGTAAACCTTACGCTGGACCAACCCTTCCAAAAAGAAATAGCCTGGAAGAACGTGATCCATGATCCATCCTTTTACCGTTCCAACACCTTTTACTACCCGGTACGCGCCATCCGTATTGGTTTTGGCTGGAAATTCGGTCAGCTAAAGGAATCTGTGACACGTAAAAAGGGCGTAAAGAATGATGATGTGAAACAACAGGAAAGCAGCAAGCCGTAAGCTTGCTGGAATTACGGGGCACGAATGCCATTGAAAGTAATTATGATATGAGTAATTGGGTGGTGCAGGGATGCCAGATTACGAGGGAATGCTTAACGCCGAACGCTAAACGCTTAATGCGGCGTATAATGGAAATATATCCAGGCTTCGTGATATTTTATACCAATTCTTTAATGTTCAATATATTGTGTTCTTCACCAGGCGCTGGCTTTGAGCGTTTAGCATTAAGCCTTCTGCGTTCGGCATTAACACCTACCTTTGCATATCGAATTAAAATGGGGGAACAGCAAATTGCACTACTCAATTCGTAATTCGTAATTGACAATTCGTAATTACCCATGCGTTGGCTTACAGAATTTAAGAGTTTTATATTAAGCTACCATTTCAGCAATGGGCTTCGTACAACCATCAGCGTAGTAGTGCCTTCGCTGGTTTGCCTGAGTATGGGCCAGCTGATAATGGGTATTGCTATTTCTACGGGTGCGTTATGCGCAGCCCTGTCAGACCAGCCGGGTACCTTTATCCATAAACGGAACGGTGCATTCATCAGCATTGCCTTAATTTTCCTGACGGCCCTGGGCACAGGCCTGGCATCGCCCTACCCTTACATAATGGCGCCCTGGATCGTAGTCTGCTGTTTTTTCTTCAGCATGCTGCTGGTATATGGTAACCGGGGCGGCAATATAGGCATAGCCTGTTTGCTGGTAATGATCATTATGCTGGGCGATCCGCAGGAAAACCTCACAGAAACCCTGCGCTACAGCGGGCTGGTGCTGCTGGGCGGCCTGTGGCATGGGCTGCTTGCACTGGTGCTTTGGCAAATACGCCCTTACCTGAACGTACAGCAAACATTAGGGGAATGTATACTGGAAACAGCCCGCTACCTGGAGCTGCGCGCCGGTTTTTATATAAAGGATACGGATCTTGATGAAACGTATAAATCTGTACTGGAACAGCAGGTGCTGGTAAATGAAAAACAGGAAGCCGTACGGGAGCTGCTGCTCAAAAGGCGCTCAGCCCAGCAGGGCACCAGTACCATCAGCAAAAGCATGGTGCTCATTTTCCTGGACCTGGTAGACCTGCAGGAGCAGATCATGGCCTCGCAGATCGATTATAAAGCGCTGCAACAGAACTTCGGGGAACAAAATATCCTGGAAAAATTCCACCACCTTATCCTGGAATATGCACAGGAGCTGAAAGATATAGGCCTGGCCGTTATGGCCGGGCAGCGTTCCATGCCCCGCGCCAACCTGCGGCACGAAATTGAAAAGGTACAGCAGGCCGTTGGGGAGATCCGTAAAACCCTGCCCACCCTGCGGGAGCGCACCCGCCTTATTACCCTCACCAACATTCTGGACAACCTGCAGGATATGGCAGAGCGCATGTACAACCTGCACCGCCTTACCCGCCTGGAACGCCTGAAAGATACTACCATTGACCCGCGGTTAGAGCTATCCCGCTTTACCACCAGCAACCGGTACGATTTTGAGACCTTCCGCGATAACCTTACTTTTCAATCGCACATTTTCCGGCATGCCGTACGCGTAAGCCTGGCTACTGTAACAGGTTATATACTGGGATTGCTGCTGCACCTGGACCGCGTGTACTGGATCCTGCTCACCATAGTGGTGATCCTGAAACCAGGTTTCGGATTAACGAAGTCACGCAGCTACCAGCGTATAATCGGTACCGTTATAGGGGCTTTGTTTGCTATAACCGTATTATTGCTTACCAACAACCCCACCACTATTTTTATTATTATGCTGGTGTGCATCCTGGGCGCTTATACGTTTATGACGTACCAGTACACCATCAGCGTGATCTTTACCACCCCCTTTGTTATTTTCCTGCTGCATTTCCTGCACCCTGCGGATCTGCGGTATGCCACCCAGCGGGTGCTGGATACCTTTATTGGCGGCAGCCTGGCCTTTGTGGCCAACCTTACCCTGTGGCCCAGCTGGGAGCATAAGTACCTGCCCAGCTATATGGAGAAAATGATAACGGCCAACAAACAATATTTTGAGCAGGTTATAAAGCTCTACACCAATCTGCAAATGTCCGTTACAGAATACAAGCTGGCCCGTAAAGACACCTATGTACATACCGCCAACCTCATGGCCGCCTTTCAGCGTATGCTGAGTGAACCTAAGAGCCAGCAGAAAAATAATTCCAAACTGTACCATTTTGTGGTATTGAACCACACCCTTACCTCCCGTATTGCTGCGCTGGCAGCCTATGGTTTGGGCCAGGGCGTGCGTTTTCCGCGCCCGGAATACCAGCTGATAGCCCATTACCTGCTGCAGTACATGGAGCAGATCATACAGCTTACCCAGCAACCCGGCGCAGCTCTGCCCGAACTCCCCGGCAATATTGAAGCCTTTGAAACACTGGATATTCATGTGGAAAGCCTTATCCAGCAACGGCAAACAGAGATCAACCAGGGAAAGGGGGAAACGCCGGTACGGGATGAGATGCTGGAAACCAAACAGGTGCGCGACCAGCTGCACGGTATCCTGGTGGTGCTGAAGGATATGAAAAAAGCTATGAGCTAAGCGTTGTCATCCGCAATCCGCAGGCATTGTATTTGTACGTTTACAGGTATTCAACAACCTAAAAAGAACTGATCATGCCTGACAATAATCCCACAAGTTTCCAGGATCTTAAAATTATTGATCCCCTGAGGGATGACCATGTGGAATACCTTTCAGAAGAGCTGAAGGTTACCAAGGAAGAGATCCTGAAAACAATAAACGAGGTAGGTGAAAAAAGGGAAGATATTGAGAATGCCATCCGGTCAAGGCAATAGCTCCTTATTATCCTGTTCATAAATGATCTGCAGCTGGTCCGATAAAGGCTGCATATTAGCCAGTATCCTGTCAAACAGTGCGCTGCCTTCATGAATATACCAGGGCATAAAGTTCTCTTTGCGCTCCTGCAGGGAATTAGCGGGGAATAATTTATCGCGCAGCTGCCTGATCTGGTCTGTTTGCCAGGCAAACTTTTTCTTCTCTGCCCGCAGGAATTTATGTTCCAGGCGTCCAATACTTTTAAGCGCTTTTTGCCTTTCAGCACCCACACTGGATACCAGCGTTACATCTATACTACGCGCTTTAGCTTCCAGCTCATCAAACAGCTGTTCCAGCGCATCGTATTCCTTTTTCAATACCAGTGTGGCATTGGTATGCTGCAGCACAAAATTATTTACCAGCTCATTTACATTGCCAAACAGGTCTTTAATACATAAGCCCAGGTTCTGCAGCCATTTACGGGATACCGCATCTACCAGTAAAAAAGAGTTACGCATCACCAGCATGGGGTACGGCACACGGTAATGGGCAAACAAAGCCTGCAGCTCAAGCCAGTAAGCAATTTCACCTCCACCGCCAATAAAGGCAATGTTGGGCAAAATGGTTTCCTGCAACATCCCGCGCAGGATCACATTAGGGCTAAAACGTTCCGGGTTGCTGTGCAGCTCTTCATCCAGCTCTGTAGCAGTGAAGGCAATATTGGAGTGTAAAACCTTCCACTGCTCCCCTTCTTTCACAATCCGTTCCCGGCTATTATCTGTAAGGTAGAACAGGTTTATTTCCCGGGGATTGGCCTGTACTTTATAATGTTGTGATATTTTCTCAATGGTATCGCTTACCAGCTTATAAGAGGTTTGGTGTAACAGCTCCTCTTTCATAACCGGTATGTACTGTTTCTTAAACAACGGGGTATCAGGTATCAGCACTATTAGTCCAAAACGGCCAAATAAGGCATTTACCAGGTACAGGGTAGCCTGCTGAATGTCATCATGCTGCCCATAAGCATTTCGTAACAGCTGCACCAGCTCTTCTGCATGTTTGCCATAACCCAGCAGGGATTCTATCTGCACAATCAGCTCCTCCAGCCCTTCCGGACGCATACGCCCTACAGCGCCGGCCTGCCTGGTAGGCCAGGTAAGCGTTTTACCGTTCAGGTAAATGCTGCCCAGTTCATCCAGGTCATTATCCTCACTCCCCATGTAATACACCGGTACAAAGTTGTACTGGGGGCGTTGCTGTTTAAAATCAGCCGCCAGCTTTACGGTTTGCAGGATCTTATAAACAAAATAAAGGTAACCGGTAAAAATATTGGGTTGGTGGGCCGTACAAATGCTAAAGGTGCCTGGCTGCTCCAGCAGGCGGATGTTTTCCGTTACTGCGTCATGCACCTCTAAACCGGCATATTGCGCCTGCAGGGCTTTTACTAACACATCCCTTTGCAGGGGCTGCGCTTTTTTAGCGTGTATCAGCGCATCCAGGTCGGGACGCAGCGGCGGGTACGTATAAAAAGATCGGATATGCGGATGTTCTGCCAAAAAATCGAGTACCAGTTGGCTGAAATAGCCGGTTTCACTGTAGGGTACACTGTTGCATACTGATTGATCCATGCTCCTTACTTCCTTTGAAGGCACGAAGGTATAATAAATAACGAATTAGGAATTACGAATTACGATGAACGGCAGGAGGCGGTTACGAATTGGGGCCCCTGGTTAGGGGTATTGCGGGAAAAGGTAGTTTGGATCCATGGCCTGCCCCGGCTTAGGCGGGAGAATATTATTGAAAATCAAAATGATAAATAATTGTGTTTAATGAGAGTTGGTATGAAACGTGCTGAACCTAGTTCGTATTTATTAATCGTAGTCCTCATTCGTAATTCGTAATTGATAATTCATGAAAATAGCAGTACTCTCCCCGGTGGCCTGGCGCACACCACCCCAACATTACGGCCCCTGGGAACAAATGGCTTCTAACCTGGCAGAAGGGTTAGTAGCTAAAGGTCAGGAAGTTACCTTGTTTGCCACCGCCAATTCCGTTACCGGCGGTACCCTGGCTGCTATTTGCCCGCAGGGGTATGAAGAGGATAAAACCCTGGATGCCAAGGTACAGGAGTGTATGCATATCAGTTACTTAATGGAGCGGGCCGGGGAATTTGACATTATTCATAACCACTTTGATTTTTTGCCCCTTACCTGGTCGCGGTTAATACCTACGCCTATGGTTACCACCATTCATGGCTTTTCCTCCCCCAGGATCATTCCCGTATATGCCCGGTTTAATGATGTGAACCATTATGTATCCATCAGCTATGCCAACCGCAGCCCGGAGCTGCAATACGCCGCCAATATATATAATGGTATACGCACCGCGGAATTTTCACTGGAAACCCAGCCGGAGGATTACCTGCTGTACTTTGGGCGCATTCATCCTGACAAAGGCACATTTGACGCTATCCAGATTGCCCTGGCTACCAACCACCGCCTGGTAATTGCCGGTATTATACAGGATGAAGGGTATTACCGGGAAAAAGTGCAGCCGTTCATTGACGGGAAAGATGTGGTATTTGTGGGCGCTGTGGGCGGGGAGGAACGCAACCGGGTATTAGGCCGCGCCAAAGCCCTGCTGCACCCTATTTATTTTGAGGAGCCTTTTGGCCTCAGCGTAGCAGAAGCCATGTTGTGCGGCACGCCTGTAATTGCCTACCAGCGCGGTTCCATGCCGGAGCTTATCCAGCACGGCAAAACCGGTTTCCTGGTCAATAATATGCAGCAGGCTATTAACAGCATAAAAACGCTGCACACTATTGACCGTAACTATTGCCATACCTACGCCAAAGCGCAGTTCAGCCAGGAAAAAATGGTGGAAGCTTATCTTGCGTTATATGAGCACATCCTCACCCATCCTGCTTAATCCTGTTCAGCAAATGTTCCAGGTTTACCGTGGCAAAACCGGTGGCATAATCAGAAAGGCCGTAAGGGATGATCAGCTCCTGGTTATGGATCATAGACCCGCAGGAGTATAATACATTGGGCACATAACCTTCCCTTTCTTCTTTGGTCGGTACCAGCAGGGGTTCTTTCAGGCGGCCTATTTCTTCTTTAGGATCATTGAGGTCCAGCAGGCTGGCGCCTATACAATAGGTACGCATAGGCCCTACCCCATGGGTAATAAGCAGCCACCCTTCAGACGTTTCAATGGGCGATCCGCAGTTGCCGATCTGTACAAACTCCCAGGGATATTTGGGTGTTTGCAGGATCTCCGGGTTTTCCCAGATGTTGATCTTATCGGAGTACATGATGTAGTTATTAATACCGTCAATGCGGGATAACATCACATACTTACCATTGATCCTGCGGGGAAACAGCGCCAGGTTCTTATTCTGCGCGCCCTCGCCATACAGCGGCAATATTTTAAAGTTGTAAAAATCTTTGGTTTGCAGCAGCTTGGGCTGAATGGTAATCCCATCATATGCCGTGTAGGTGGCGTAATAGATAATATCGCCATTGTTATCGGCAAACTTTACAAAGCGGGCATCTTCAATGCCACGCGTTTCAGACTCTGAATAAGGAAATATAATACGGTCAGAGATGTCTGTATCCAATGAAAAGTTCACTTCGTAGTAAGAATCTGCCAGCCATAACAGCCTTTCCAATGCCTTTTTGATCAGGTGGTCTACCTGGTAACGCTGCTGCATATCACGGATCACACGTTTCAGCGACAGGTATTCAAAGGTATCTGACAGGCTGCTCTGCACTTCCCGCATCACGGAGTCCGGCAGGCGGATGGATACTGCATTCTGGAAAAAGCCCTGTTTCTGGTAAAGGGAGTTGCGGATAATATCTGCTTCCTCTACATAGTTACCCGGGGGTGTCAGGAAGATCTCGTTTTCCCGGTTAATAACCCCATGGCGGAACGCAATGGAGGAAATATGCCCCTCGCCTACTGCGCGGAAGCTGATGATCACACGTTTTTCTCCTTCTTCCAACCCGCTCTGGTCCAGGTCTTCGATCAGGGAAGGATTAAAGAACGCAGCTGATTCAATGGAATATTCATTGGTAAAATAAGAGCCGATCAGTAGTTTCTTTTTGTAATCCACCTCATCATAGTTGATGCCCTGGGAGGTGAACAGGTGTTTTACCCGGTCGCAATGTTTGTCAAAAATGCGGGTTATGTTACGGTGGCGGCGGGAAAACTCGCGGAGCAAAGGCGTGAGCGTGGCGGCAACTTCTACATCCGTCATGCCGCCTACCTGGCTTATAATGGCTTTGGCGCGGGCATCGCCGTTAAAGAAAAAGCGTGCTACTACTCTCTTTAGATCAGGATAAATTTTCGTGTTTTGTCGTTCTATGGTCAGTCGCATACTTCGCCTTTTAATGCTGCAATTTTTTTATAATGAAGGTGTAAAGGTACTAATACAAAAATGTGCAAATAAATATGCGCGTGATTATATTATCAATTCCGCGCAAATTCATTTGCACAACAAATTAGCCGGGGTGGCCCTATCGGCCGCTTAGATCACAAATCCATCCTCCAATACCATACCCTTTTTTATTACCACGATCCCATCCTTCACGGTATATTTTTCATACTCGCCATCCGGCAGGCGTTCTCCCACATTGATCTTCACCCCGTTGCCAATGCTGCAGTTCTTATCTATAATAGCATTACTGATATGGCAATCATCTCCAATGCCCATGGGCGGGTGGCCTTTTGCCCTGGCCTTTTCCAGCTCGTCCAGCGTTTGGTAGTAATCGCTCCCCATTATGTAACAGTTTGTGATCACAGATCCACGCCCTATACGGTTACGGATACCTACTACACAACGTTCCAGCGTACTGTCCAATATAATACAGCCGTCTGAAATAACGGTTTTATGCAGCTTGGCAGATATCTTGGCCGGCGGCAGCATACGTGCCCTGGAATAAATAGTATGTGATTCATCAAACAGGTTAAACTTGGGGATGTCATCCGTTAACCCGATGTTGGCTTCCCAGAAAGAGCAGATGTTGCCAATGTCTGTCCAGTACCCGGTGTATTGATAGCTTATTACTTTATAGTCTGCATTAATGGCATACGGGATCAGCTCCTTACCAAAGTCGGTGGAGGTTTCCTGCCCGTTCAGCAGATCGTACAGCACCTGCCGGCTGAACAGGTAAATACCCATGCTGGCCAGGTAAATACGGCCTTCTGACTCCATTTCCTCACTCACGGGCGATGACCAGGGGCCTAACACGTCCTGCTTGGGCTTTTCTGTAAAGGAAGTGATCAATCCCTTGGGGTCTGTTTTTAAGATCCCAAAGTCAGAGGCGTCCTTGGCGCTTACCGGTATGGTGGCAATGGTGATCTCTGAGCCGGATTCTACGTGAAACTGCAGCATGTCCCGGAAATCCATCTGGTACAGCTGGTCGCCGGAGAGAATGAGCACATATTCAAATTCAAAATTATCAATATGGTGCAGGCACTGCCTCACCGCATCTGCCGTACCCTGGTACCAGGTAGGGTTATCAGGGGTTTGCTCTGCGGCCAGTATATCCACAAAAGCCTTGCTGAAATGGCTGAAGTGATAGGTATTTTTAATATGCTTGTTTAAGGAAGCAGAGTTATACTGCGTCAGCACAAAAATACGGTTCATATCAGCATTCAGGCAGTTGGAAATAGGTATATCCACTAACCGGTACTTACCGGCCAGGGGTACCGCCGGCTTTGAACGGCGGCGTGTAAGGGGATACAGCCTTGTTCCGGCTCCTCCGCCCAATATCAGGGAAATGATTGCGTTAGACATATATTATGTTCAATTTTTCATTGTAAGCAAGTGGCTGGCGGTCAACGGTTCAAAGTTAATGCTTAATGCTGAACGCTTAATACTTCGATAGCTAATCTGATCAATAAAGGCTTATGCATTGACATATAATCGCTTCAATCAGCGTTAAGCTTTCTGCGTTAGGCGTTAAGCACTCAGCGTTAGGCTTAAATAAACATCCAGATATTCCTGTGCTGCGCTGTCCCAGGAATGGTCCAGCTGCATGCTGTATTGTCGTATATGCTGCAGGGTTATAACCTCCTGATCTTCGTACAGGGATACTGCCCGGCCTATTGCCCTGCATACATCCCATACTGCTGCATGTATAAAACGTATGCCAAAACCGTTTTTATCGCCAATATCCGTAACCGTATCTTTTAATCCGCCTACACTTCTTACAATGGGCACGGTGCCATAACGCAGGGCATAAAGCTGGTTAAGACCGCAGGGCTCCACACGGGAAGGCATCAGCAAAAAATCGCTGCCGGCGTAAATACGGTGTGATAAAGCTTCGCTATAACCAATATATACATTAAGGTGATCTTCTACATATTGCCGGGTTTGGTGTAGAGACCATTCCACATGGGGGTCCCCGCTTCCCAGCACCAGGAAATTTACCCGCCCCGTCAGCTCATACAGGGAGCGGCCAATAATATCCGGTAACAGGTCGGCGCCCTTTTCCCCTACCAGCCTTCCAATAAAGGAGATCAGCGGTAAAGATGGGTCTAATCCAAACTCACGGCACAGGGCCTGCTTATTTTCCTCCTTACCGGTTACCAGCGTAGAGGCGTCATAGTTAGCCGTTAACATAGGGTCTGTTGCAGGGTCCCATACCTTGGTATCAATACCGTTCAAAATACCTATACACTTGCCGCGCTCATAATTAAAGAGGCTTTCCAGCCCGGCGGCGGAATTAAACATTTCTTCCAGGTAATTGGGCGATACGGTGGTTACCCGCCAGGCGCATTTAATAGCTGCTGCCAGGGGGTTAATAGCACCGGCCCAATCCAGCAGGCCGCCTTTCCAGGAATCAAAGGAAGGCAGCAGGTATTGCCGGTCCCAGCCAAACTGACCCTGGTATTGTGCATTATGAATGGTAATAACTGAAGGCACATTTTTAAGCCGGGCATACTTATACCCATTGCTCATCAGAAAGGGAATTAACCCGGTATGGTGGTCATGGCAATGGATTACATCCGGACTATGCCGCCACTCGTTGATCCAGTCCAGCGTAGCTATCTGAAAAGCTAAAAAACGTTCTGTATCGTTGTAATACCCGTATACGCCGGCTGTATCCAGCAGGCCTGGAATATCTACCAGGTAAAGGTCAAAACCTAAAGTGTTGTGCTTTTCTTTCCAGACATTAAAGTGGTACCAGTATGGACCCAGGTACATGCCAGCCTGGTGTACGATCTCAAATTCGTGGGTTTCAAAAAAACGGGTTCTGTATGCGGGGATCACTACTTTGGCATAACAGCCCGCCTCAAACTGATATTTGGGCAGGGCGCCCACCACATCCCCCAATCCTCCAACCTTGGCTACCGGGTAACATTCCGCGCTAACGTGTATAACTTCCATGCTATTTATTTATTGATACATACTTTTAAGTTACCTTAGAAAAACTATAAAAACAAAGAACTCTCAAAATTAATTTATGGACTTTGGACGTGTAGACGAGGCCCTGCTGAACGACCTAGATTTCAAGTTGGCCGCAGAGCCTGTTTTTAACAAAAAAGTACTGAAAGGCCAGCCGGTAAAAAAGCCACAGATCTATGTGGGCTGCGCCAAATGGGGCCGTAAGGAATGGATCGGTAAGATCTATCCCAAAGGCACCAAGGAAGCTAATTTCCTGGATGAGTATGTGCACCACTACAACAGCATTGAGCTGAATGCTACCCACTACAAGATCTATGAGCCGGATGCCATCCGCAAATGGGATGCAAAGGCCAGCGGACATAAATTCAAGTTCTGCCCTAAAGTGCCGCAGGCCATTAGCCATTATAGCCAGCTAACCAATGCCGGACCGCAAACCACCGCTTTCCTGGAAGGGGTGCTGGCGTTTGAAGAACACCTGGGGCCCATTTTTTTGCAGGTAAGCGATAAGTTCTCCCCTAACCGGAAAGACCAGCTTTTTCAATACCTGGACTCCCTTCCCAAGGACCTGCAATGGTTCCTGGAAGTGCGGCACCCGCAGTGGTTCAGTGATGAAGGCATTTGGCTGGAGCTGCTGCAAACACTGCAAAAGCTAAAGGTAGGCCTGCTGATCACCGATACTTCCGGCCGGCGCGATTGTGCGCATATGCACCTGACCGTGCCCAGCGCATTTATCCGTTTTGTGGGCAACAGCCTGCACCCTACGGATTATACCCGTATTGATGACTGGGTGAACCGCATCCGCTACTGGCTGGAGCATGGGCTTAAGGAGCTATACTTTTTTATGCATATGCATGATGAGGCCTACTCCCCGGAACTGAGCGTGTACCTGGCAGATAAGATGAAGGAAGTGTGCGGGATTGAGATACTGCGGCCGAAGTTTGTGAATGACAACAAGCTGTTTTAGAATTAACCGCTGCGCAATTAGATATTTTTCATTTACACCAGCTTTCTTTTGAAAAAAATCTATTGATATCTAGCTCATTCGTAATTCCTAATTGATAATTCGTAATTAATAATTGGTAATTCATAATTTCGCGGCGGAATAATGGTCTGATATGCGAGATAAGCTCCGGCAACTGGCCCTGGAACTGGAGGGCACCCTTTATGATGATGATACGATGCGTACCTTATATGCCACGGATGCTTCGGCATACCGTGAGCTGCCCCTGGCAGTAGCCATCCCGGCGCATGAAAAAGATATAAAACGCCTGATCACCTTTGCCCGTGAAAACAAAACCTCCCTGATACCCCGTACAGCAGGTACTTCGCTGGCAGGCCAGGTGGTAGGCAACGGTATTATAGTAGATGTATCCAGGAATTTTACCCGCATACTGGAAATAAACCCGGAGGAAAAATGGGTACGTGTGCAGCCCGGCGTAGTGCGCGATGAGCTGAACATGTTCCTGAAACCTTACGGCTTTTATTTCGGTCCCGAAACATCTACGGCCAACCGCGCCATGATAGGCGGTATGGTGGGCAATAACTCCTGCGGCTCCAACTCCGTAGTATATGGCAGCACCCGCGAGCATTTGCTGGAAGTAAAGGCTTTGCTGAGCGATGGTTCTGAAGCAGTGTTCAACACCATTTCCCCGGATGAATTTCATGCCCGCTGTGAACGGGGCGATGGTTCCCTGGAAACCAAAGTTTACCAGCAGATCCGCTCCATTTTAGGCAACCACTCCAACCAGGAGGAGATCCGCCGGCAGTTCCCCAAGAAAAGCATTACCCGCCGTAATACCGGTTATGCGGTAGACCTGCTGCTGGAAACAGCACCCTTTACCGCAGGTACAGAAGATTTTAACTTTTGCAGGCTCATTGCCGGTTCAGAAGGCACACTGGCCTTTTTAACGGAAATAAAGCTCAACATCTCTCCCCTGCCGCCTAAAGAAACCGGGCTGCTGTGCGTGCATTTTAATACCATCGACGAATCACTACGGGCTAATATTATTGCCATGCAATACAAGCCCAGCGCCAGTGAGCTGATCGATCATTATATACTGGAATGTACCAAGGATAATATTGAACAAAGCAAGAACCGCTTTTTTGTGCAGGGCGATCCCGGCGCCATCCTGGTAATAGAGTTCCTCCGCAACACCCGCGAAGAGATAACGGAAATAGCTACACGCCTACAGCAGGAGCTGCAGGCCGCCGGCCTGGGTTACCACTTTCCGCTGCTGTTCGGGGATGATACCAAAAAGATCTGGACCCTGCGCAAAGCCGGCCTGGGCCTGCTCAGCAACCTGCCGGGCGATGAAAAGGCCGTGCCCGTGATAGAGGATACCGCCATTGCCATTGAGGACCTGCCGGAATACATCCGCCAGTTTAACGAGATCTTAAAAAAGTACAACCTCTACGCCGTGCACTATGCACATGCCGGCAGCGGGGAAATACATTTACGCCCTATCATTAACCTGAAAACGGAAGAAGGCAACTTACTGTTCCGTAAAATAGCAGAGGAAATTGCCACGCTGGTAAAGCAGTTCCAGGGCTCCCTCAGCGGGGAGCATGGGGATGGCCGCCTGCGCGGGGAGTTCATCCGCCAGATGATAGGCGATAAAAACTATGAGCTGTTACGCCAGCTGAAATACACCTGGGACCCGGAGAACATTTTTAATCCGCACAAGATCGTAGACACACCTTCTATGAACAGTATGCTGCGGTATGAGCCGGGCCAGCAGGTACCAGCGCTGCAAACCATTTTCCACTTCCCGGACCAAACCGTGCTGCAGCATGCGGAGCAATGTAACGGATCAGGCGACTGCCGTAAAACACAGCTGAGCGGCGGCACCATGTGCCCCAGCTACATGGCTACCCGTAATGAAAAGGATACCACCCGTGCAAGGGCCAACATCCTGCGCGAGTTCCTGACGCATTCCAACAAGCAGAACCGCTTTGATCATAAGGAGATCTATGATGTGCTGGACCTGTGCCTGGCCTGCAAGGGCTGTAAATCAGAATGCCCCAGCAACGTGGATATGGCCAAGCTGAAAATGGAATTCCTGCAGCATTATCATGATGCCAATGGCGTGCCTTTCCGTTCTAAAATGATCGGCAACTATACCAGCCTGAATGGCCTGGCAGCTATCACTCCCGGCATCTATAACTGGCTGGTGAAAAATAAAGCTACCAGCAGCCTTATTAAAAAGGTATCCGGTTTTGCGTTAGACCGCTCCTTACCGGGCCTGCATAACACTACTTTAAAAAGCTGGTTCAAACGGCAATGGCCTAAGGAAAGAACAGCCCTGCCGGCCAACGCACCGGCCGTGTACCTGTTCTGCGACGAATTCACCAACTACAACGATACCAGCATTGGCATTAAAACCGTGCAGCTATTGCATAAACTAGGGTACGAGGTGCGCATGACCGATCATCCGCAAAGCGCCCGTGCTTTAATGTCCAAAGGTTTACTGCGCAAAGCGCGTGTAATTGCAGAACAGCAAATACGTATATTCAAAGACGTTATTACGGAGCATACGCCCTTGCTGGGCGTAGAACCCTCTGCTATCCTGAGCTTCCGGGATGAGTATCCCGACCTGGTGCAGGAACCTTACCGCGAAGCAGCCAAACAGCTGGCAAAGAACGTGTTCCTGGTAGATGAGTTCCTGGCACTGGCAGTGGAGCGCGGCACACTGCGCCCGGAGCAGTTCACGCAGGAAAAAAGGCATATTAAGCTGCACGGGCATTGCCAGCAGAAAGCATTATCTACTCCCCTGCACAGTAAAAAAATACTCTCCCTGCCCGCTAATTACAGCGTGGAAATTATTCCTTCCGGCTGCTGCGGCATGGCGGGTTCTTTCGGGTATGAGAAAGAGCACTATGACCTTTCTATGCAAATAGGTGAGCTGGTATTGTTCCCGGCGGTACGCAATGCCACGGATGATACGCTCATAGCCGCCCCCGGCACCAGCTGCCGGCACCAGGTAAAAGATGGTACGGGCAAAATAGCGCTGCACCCGGTGGAGATTTTACATGCGGCCCTGGTATAAGCCCGGCTACTGCAATAGTTTTTGCAGTTTGGTATGAAAGCCGTTGAACAGCTCCGCTACATATTCTGCAGCATGTGGCTGAAAGCGTGGCTGCTGCATAAATTCATGGTATAATCCGGGATCAGTATGTAAGGCTGTTATCTGCTTTTGCAATGCAGGCAAGCTCTCCGGCCCCTCATAAAATAAAATGGCGTTCTTATTCAGCACATCCGGCTCCGGGTTGTTGTTACTGCCCCAGTAAACCGGTATGGTGTTACTCCTGATGGCTTCAAATACCTTTTCTGTTACATATCCTTCCCGGTTAGTGTTTTCCGGGCAAATGCTGAATTTATAATGGCCGTTGAACCGGATCTTGTTATCCTGGAATTTTTCCTGCAGGTCGTTGGTATTACGGAGGTAAGCCCCTGCGCTATCTACCCGGTCTACCTGGCTAAGGGCGTCGAATAATATGGTACGCAGTCCGTTCTTATCATGCCGGCAGATCAGTGAGGCAAATTTTTTCTGATCATCCGGGCAAATATTTCCCTCTGTATAATGATCCAGCCGCCTCCGTATTTCCTGTTCATCTGCAGTGGCATCAAAAGAATAAAGGATCCATAAGGGAAAGCGCTGATAGTCTTCACTTACCAGGTGATCAAAACCCAATGCCAGGTCCACCAGGCGTTTGCAATGATCCGTGTACTCCGGAAAGTTCACCACATTCTCACCGGTATAAAACAGCTTTATGCGGCTTTTGCTGGCCCCGATCCTGTTCTTAGGCCCAAACACAGAACTGAGTAATAATGAATTCTGCGGGCCCAGTTGTTGGGAAAAATGATGCAGCAGGTATTGGTAGAACCACAGCTCTTTATTTTGCTGCAGGGTCCAGAAATTCAGGATCTCAATATGGTTTTCATCAGGCGTGTAGGTATAATCAACCGGCGGTTTGGATAGTCCTATCTTTTGCAGCAGCGATTTCAGCATCCTTTCAATTTGGCGAAATATATAAAATATTTAAACACCTTCAAATTGCACTCAGGGGTACAATCCTTCATAATTTTCATTAAATTGTTATATGATCAGGCTCTATGTCCTCCCTATTGCATTCCTGTTTTTGCTTAGCAGCTGCTTTTTCAAATCAGATAAAACCGGCTCCGCAGATGGTATTATCTGCGAGTACTTGTATACTGACAGTGCCGGCCAGGTGCTGATAACACACGAAAAAGTATTTCATGCCACTTCCAAAAGCACCGGCAACGGTTATACGAGCATAAGCGGTTTTACCAATACCCGTCTTTCTGCCTATGATGTAAAGGATGGCCATCTCCTGGCCCGCACTATTTTTGGCGGAGAATCGGAGGATGCCAGCCTGCTGCTGGCCCTTACGGGCAACCAGCTGTGGTGCGTGAGAAAAAACGAGCAGGTAACCCTGCAAACCTATGATCCGCGTACGCTGAAAGTAAAAGCCAGCGCTGATCAGCTGCTGCTGCAGGCCTCTTTCCTGAAAGAGCACCTGGCTAACCCGGAATGGTACCAGCTGCCGCAGTTCTATGGTTATGATGCCGGCCGCGGTATTATACTCAGTGATGACCAGGGTTTTCATTATGCGCTGAACCCCGTTACCCTGAAAGTGGAAAAGATCACGGATGTAAGCTACGAGCTGCCCCCGCTCAACGACCCGGACATTACAGAATTACGCACGGCTTATAATGATTCTGTTTCACTGCGTCTGGATGGCAGTCCGCGGAATTACCTGGTAATAGAAAATGGTAACCGGCGCCTGGAAAATGATCCCGGTTTTCTGAAAGGCCGTTTCCTGGCAGATAAGAACCTGAGCCGTTTGCAGCAAATGCAGTCGGGGCAGATGCAGGAGGTAAGATCGCTCATCAGCCAGCAGAAAAGCATGGTAGATTCCCTGCAAGTACTGGCCGACAGCCTGCGGCGTAATAAAACGGGCGCGAATATACGCAGTATGGAAACCGCCATACGCGATATGCAGGATCGTATAGACAACCTGGTTAGAAAAGCTGCTACCTCCGGCAGCCTGCACGGCGGTACCGACCGGCTGCTGCTTGCCGGATCTGATAACTTTTTTGTGCTGCAGGCATCCTCTACCAATAAAGATGCAGGCCTGCGGCTTTCTTCCCTGCAATGGGCGCCGGGACAACCCTTACGCCTACACTGGCAAAGCAACCTTACCGGGTTATTTTTTGATCCATCCAAGGCCAAAGAAACCAATGCTTTTAAAGAGGTGTTTTCCAGCGGCAACCCGGAGTTCACCTTCCGCTGGGCCGATATTACCCGGCAACAGCTGCTGCTTACCTGGATGCTGCATACTACCTGCATTGATGTAAGAACAGGTAAAGTGGTTTGGCAGATAAAACATTAATCCCTACCTTACCTCACATTTTCCCTCAAACCCTTTGGCATATGAGATCTAACCATATAATCCTGGTCAACGAACAAGACGAGGCCCTGGCTACCATGGAGAAGCTGGAGGCACATCAGAAAGGGCTTTTACACAGGGCTTTTTCTGTATTTATTGTAAATAGCAAAAATGAAATGCTGCTGCAGCAACGCGCCAGCGGCAAGTACCACTCCGCTGGTTTATGGACCAATGCCTGCTGCAGCCATCCTATGCCGGGCGAGGAAGTAGAGCAGGCCGCACACCGCCGCCTGCAGGAAGAAATGGGATTTGATTGCCCGGTTAAAAAACTGTTCACCTTTACTTACCAGGCATCCTTTGATAATGGCTTAACAGAGCATGAATATGATCATGTGTTCCTGGGTACTTTTGATGGCGCTGTGATCCCGGATGAGGAAGAGGTAGAAGCATACGCATTCTATCCTTTGGCTGAAATAGCCCGCCAGATCAGGGATACGCCGGATCGTTTTACCTACTGGTTTAAAGTGGCCTTCCCAATGGTAACAGAATTATTATAACACTGAAACTAATCAGCTATAAAAAAAGCAGCGGTCAACTGGCCGCTGCTTTTTTAGTATCGTTATATATCAAACCTACAAACGGATAGTATCCGGCAGGTACTTGGCGATCAGGTTTTCGTAATAAGACTTTAGCTCTGATACCACAGGTGGTTTCGGGCTTTTGGAATACAGATCGTATGGGTTAAATTTCTTTACCCATTCAAACATTTCCTTGTCATGATCATCCATCAGGTGCTCATAAGCGCCTTCCCTGTGCTGTGAGTAAAAGGAGTGATAACGGATCATATACAAAGCCGGCTCCGGCAAATAGTCCTTAGTAATGTGGTACAGGTATTCATCATGCCCCCATGACATATGCACGTTCTTTAAACCGCAATTGGGGGAATATACACCGTACTTGGTATTGTAACGCTCATCGTTAATATCCGGGTTGTTGGCAAAAAATTCCGGGTACACGATCTTATCAGAGAACTGGCAGCCTACCGGGAAGGTATCGCCGACTACAGCCCATTGCGCTTCCCCGAACAGGCATAACACTTTGCCCATGTCGTGGATAAAACCGGTTAGCACAAACCAGTCAGGATGGCCGTCTGCACGAATGGCTTCTGCCGTTTGCAGCAGGTGCTGCAGCTGGTCCAGGTCTATATCCGGATCTGAATCATCTACCAGGGTATTCAGAAATTCCATTGCATTCCAAACCGGCATTTCCTTGCGGTTGAACTGCAGGAACTCTTTTTTCTTTTCCTGCACAAAGTCGTATGTCTGGTATTTGTGGTTCAGGCGGTAAAACTCCCGCACTGTATCCCGTTGGGGATTATCATAATTGCGGTATTCTTCTTTTGCTTTGGAAGGCTCTACTCCTTCCGGATAACGTTGCAGCACATCATCTTCCCATTGTTCAATGCTGTTGAGTGGCTGTAGCTCTTTTTCGGAGAATTGATCTTGCACTTTCATACGTGAGCGTTTAATTTTTCATTGGCCGTATGGAATCTTTGATTTCATACGTGATGATTTAATCTTTTACGGGTCGTATGGAACCTTGCGGTTTCATACGTGAGCTTTTAATTTTTTCATTGGCCGTATGGAATCTTCGATTTCATACGTGATGATTTAATCTTTTACCTGAGTAGTTTAATTTTCATTGTTCGTATGAAACCTTACGATCTCACACCTGAGTACTTATTTACAGGGCAGTTGGTCTTACCCCGTTAATTACGTGAATTATGTACCCTAAATTAAACTTTTAAATTGGCTTTTCAAGCTTTTTTTGCAATCGATTAGCAAATTCACAAATTGTTTATAATGAGCGAGTTGCAATTAGCCCTAAAAACATCTTATCCAGCCAGGTTGGCTGTTCCCCGGAATGCCTACCAGAAAACAGTATACAACGCGGTCAGGATCCCAACAATAATAACAGATCCTACAATGAAAGCCGGGTTGGTGCGGAACATTGTCTTATCAATTTGTATAATGCGCGGCAGGTACTTACTGTTACGGTCCAGGAGGGTGATCAGGATCATCAGTCCTATCAGCACCACAAACACAATACTCATACGGTCCAGGAAAGCATAGTCCGGGAACAGGCCATTGGTCCATACCGGCAGGAATTTAAGAACAGTAGACAGCGGGATGGTAAGCACGGCAGCCACCAGTGCAGCGGTAGAGGTAGTGCGCTTCCATATAAAGCCCATCAGGAAAATGGCCAGCACACCAGGCGCAATAAAGCCTACATACTCCTGTATGAACTGGTAGGCCTGATCCAGGGAACGCAGGGCCGGCGCTACCAGGCAGGCTATGCCCATTGCAATGATCACGGTATAGCGGCCGGCACGTACCAGCTGTTTTTCCGTAGCTTCTTTATGAAAGTAACGTTTGTAAATATCCAGTGAAAAAATGGTGGAAATACTATTGGCCTTACCTGCCAGCGACGCTACTATAGCTGCCGTAAGGGCTGCAAAGGCCAGCCCCTTCAGGCCCGGGGGCAACAGGTTCATGAGCGTGGGATAGGCCTGATCAGGTCTTACCGCTCCGGCAGCATCCGTCATTTCATGGGTAAATACGCCGTTCTTGTACAATACATAAGCTGTAATACCCGGCAGCACGGCAATTACCGGCACCAGCAGCTTTAAGAAAGCGGCAAACAAAATACCTTCCCGCGCCGTCTTCAGATCAGCGCCCAGGGCGCGTTGTATAATATATTGGTTACAGCCCCAGTAGTTCAGGTTATTGATCCACATACCGCCTATAAGCACGGAAAGGCCCGGCAGGTCTTTATAATAGGGATGCGACTTATCAAAGATCATGTGAAAATGTGTGGGCGCCTGGTCCTTGATAATGGCCAGTCCTTTCCAGATGTTCCTGCCAAAACCAAAATGTTCGGATACCAGGTTCAGGGCCAGATAAGTGGTTACCAATCCACCCAGCACCAGTACAAATACCTGCACTACATCCGTATACCCGATCACCTTCATACCACCCAGTGTTACAAAAACCGCAAACACTGCCAGCCCTCCTATACACCAGAAAAAGTTGATACCTGAAATAGCATTTATCGCTAATGCACCCAGGTAAATAATGGAGGTAAGGTTCACCAGCACATATACCAGCAGCCAGAAAATAGCCATGACAGTACTTACAGTACCGTTATACCGGTTCAGCAGGAACTGCGGCATGGTATAGATCTTATTTTTCAGGTACACCGGTATAAAGAACACCGCTACAATAATGAGCGTGGCGGCCGACATCCACTCATAGGTGGAAATGGCCAGCCCCAGCGCAAAGCCGGACCCCGACATACCAATGAAATGCTCTGCAGAAATGTTGGAAGCGATCAGGGAAGCCCCGATGGCCCACCAGGTCAGCGATCCCTCTGCCAGGAAAAAGTCTTTGGTGCTGGTAACATTCGCACGCTTACGGCGGTAGATGTAATAGCCATAACCCGCTACCACAATGAAATAGACCAGAAATACCAAGTAATCGGATAAACGAAGATGATTCATAACGGGTGTGCTAAGTGTACAAATGTGCAGATAAATGTGCATATATGCAAATGGCCCGGAGAATGGGCCTTATTTTTGAGTACCTTGCCATACATCAGCTTTTATACCTCCTTATGCTGGAATTAGATAAAAGGGAAGCCCGTTTGCTGCAAAAAGCCATTGACCAATGGCAGCAGGATCAGCTCATAAACCCGGAACAGGCGCAGCAAATGCAGCAAAGCTACCAGGTACGGGAAAATAATATTGAATGGCAAACCATTACCCTCTATATTTTCATTGCGGCTATTTCCTGCGCGCTCATGGCTTTTGGCTCCCTGGTGCTGGATGAAAAGTGGATTGAAGTGATCCGTAAAAAGCTATCGCTTACAGATGGTATTATAGCATTGCTGTTTGCCCTGCTCACTGTATTCCTGTGTTACAGCGGCTTCCGCCGGCAGCAGCAACAACGCTCCTTTTCCCTGAACCAGGAGCTGTTTTGGCTGCTTCCCATACTCAGTACAGGCGTTACCGTAGTATATTTTGGTAAAAGCCTGCAATACCTGGATGGCAATTATGGTTTGTTCTGGTTGCTGGCTACCCTTACCTATGGCGTACTTGCATTTATGTTATCCTCCCGCCTGTTATGGACCGCTACGCTGTTATGTTTAATACCTGCTTATGTAAAGCTTACTTACTTCGTTAGCCACGATGCTTCATGGTTCCTGGGAATGAACCTGCCCTGCCGTTTGTTTGTGCTGTCGGTGATTATGCTGCTGTTACACCGGCTGGCGCTGCGCAGTAAAAAATATCATGCCTTACAGCATATTACCTGGGGCGGTGGCTGGCTGTTGTTATTACTATCTGCCTGGCTGATCTCTGTTTTTGGTAACAGCGGCACCTGGAGCGAGTGGCAGCTGCTGCGCCAATACCAGCTGTTATGGTGGGTGGCTATCTATACCCTGTTATGCGCGGCTGTGATATGGCTGGGCATTAAGCTCCGTGATCCGCTGGTGCGGGACTTTGGCGTGTTATTCCTGTTGCTGGATATGTACACCCGCTATTTTGAATATTTGTGGGACCGTACACACAAAGGTATTTTCTTCAGCATCTTAGCGCTGTCATTTTGGTGGGTTGGGAAAAGGATGGAGAAGTGGAGCAAGAACCGGAAATGATTACGAATTACGCTAAACGCTTAATGCTAAACGCTAAACGCCTAAAGCAAAACACAATCAGCGTTTAGCATTAAGCGTTTAGCGTTAAGCGTACTTCCCTATTTCACCGTCACGCTCTCTACCTTATACCTTCCTGTATCCTGCACGCTCCAATCATAATTACCGGTCATCCAGGTACGTAATACGGCTACATACTTAGTGAGCTCACGGTCTGTTACGCCATCAAAGGAAGGTAACAGGTTTTCCAATGCGGCAAACAGTCTTACTTCCTCATTATGCATGCGGTGCGCTTCATCAACAGCAGCCTGGAAAGAAAGGCCGCGTTCTTTTACCAGGGCTAATACCAGGTTATGTACATCGCCCTGCTCCGCTTCTTTTGCACAGGAAATAATGTCGTTGGTCCAGCATACCACGTTATTACAGGCCAGGGCTAAACGCTGTACCATGGAATGCTGCAGCACCTCGTCCGGCAGGTCTGTTTTTTCACTGATGGCAATAAGCTCCAGATCAACAAACAGCGCGCCGGTGTAAGGCCGCATAATCACATAATCCGCTACGGGCGGGGCTTTGTGGCTGGCCCTGTTATTGGCTTCCCAATGGCAGGCCCTGAAATATTCCTGCATGGTGCGTATAAAACGCAGGCGCCAGGCAGGATGGCTCATGGGTAATAAACGCTGCCATACATCTGCCAGGGCCATTGCAAAAGCACCGCCCTTTTCAGGTTCGGCTATCTGCTGATGCAGGATCTCTAAAAAATAATCGGTCACTTCCTGCAGGCTGCTGGCTTGCTGCCCAAGCTGAGCCTCATCGCACAGGTCATCATGCAGGAATAACCAGGTGTTAAAGTTGGCAAGGACGCACAGCTCTTCATAACCCGCATTGGGAAAAGTACGGGCTACCAGCCAGGCAAACTTTGACCTTTTAAAGCGCGCCAGCGCCACTTCTGTTTTAAGCAAGCCAAAGGTTTGGGCCCATAGTACATTCTGCTGCTCGGCTAACTCTGCAAATTTGTTTACAAGAGAGGGAAACGGATACGACATCCGAGGGAGATGGATCTGTTGCATAATCAATCAGGGATTTAATGGTTAAGAGAAAAAATCGGTTTAGTACATGTGAATGCAATACCAACGGGCACTCCAAAGGGCGGTGGTTTGCAGATAAAGGCTATTTACCCCGGGCAAGCCGGAGGCGCTCCTCCCTGGATAGTGGGAGGGTCAGCAGGTTATCGTCGTGTAGGAAACGCCGTTATAACGGGCACGGTTGGCACAATAAACGTTGAACATAAGATATAGCCATACCGCCTACTCCCTTACTGTTGGCATACAGATATACGGGTATACAGCAGGCGGGCCACTCATGCCCGGGTTGGCACCTGTGGTGTTTCCATATTTTAATGACATAATAATAGCTGTGAAGCCGGGGCGTATTAACAACGAAACAGTATCCTTTGAATATTACAGCCGGATAGGTGGCGCATGAATAGGAGGCATATAAGTCGTGTGTCTTTAAAGAATAAAAATAAAAGGGGAAGCTAAAATAGGGTTAATTGCCTTACGGTAGAAGGTGCTTCTGATACTGCTCTAAAAACATTCTTCTGCTAAATCAGACCATTTCCCCCCTGGGCATACGTTATAAATTTACAAAACTTTTAGTTGATTTTAGCTGACAGCCTTAAATTAGCTGTCCATAATCGCTATTTCCAATTTAACTTTGCGGCATGGCAGAAGACCTTCACATAGTAAGCGGCGATAAAACAGAAAAGTACTATTCCCTGTTACCGCAGATCAAAGGCCTCCTGGAAGGAGAACCTGACCTGGTGGCTAACCTGGCCAATGTGGCCGCAGCATTAAAAGAACAATTCGGCTGGTTTTGGGTAGGCTTTTACTTAGTAAAACAAAATGAGCTGGTGTTAGGCCCCTTCCAGGGACCCGTAGCGTGTACCCGTATACAACGCGGGCGCGGCGTATGCGGCAGCAGCTGGGCACAGGCCAAAACGCTCATTGTGCCGGATGTTGAAAAGTTCCCCGGCCACATTGCCTGCAGCAGCTTATCCCGTTCAGAAATTGTAATACCCATTATACGTAACAGTGAGGTTGTTGGTGTGCTGGATGTGGATAGTGAGCACCTGAATCACTTTGATACCACTGATGCAAAATACCTGGAAGAAATAATTGCCCTGATAGAAATATAGGTACTCACGCTTACCGCTATACGAAGCGTTAATGCACCAGGGTTACATTACCCGACATTTGCTGCGGTACATTGTTCCGGCCGGTAAAGATGCAAATGTACAGGTAACCCTGCGCCTGCTGCAAAATGCCCTTATACATACCATCCCAGCCCTTTTCAGGATCATTGGTCTGGAATATTAATGCACCCCAGCGGTTATATACACGCAGGCTATAGTTACGTATATCATCGTATATTTTAGGGCGGAAAAGATCATTGCTGCCATCTCCGTTAGGACTAAACGCCGTTGGCAAAACCACCATACAATTTTTAAAAGGCGAAGTGATCTCCCCAGAGCCGCTTACACTGCAGCCATTATGGTCCTGGATCTCATACTGGTAAAAACCCGGCTGCAGCTGCCCCATTAAACTATCCGGCTGCCACATACCGCCATTTACCCGGTAGGCATAAGGCGGTGTACCACCCTGCATTAATGGAATGATCTTGCCGTTCTGCGTTTCACTGCAGCTGCAGGGTTTAATGACCGTTTCCCGGATCCGTAAAGGCGGCGGTTCTGTAAGGGCTATTGGCGGCAGCACAGCCACACAGCCCTGCTCATCTTTCACTATCAGCTGGTATGCTGCCGGCGGCAAATGTTCCAGCACCGGTGTGTAGCTGGCATTGTTATTATTCACATAGTAGCGGTAAGGTGCTAAGCCACCGCTGGCATTAATGGTTATTTGGCCGTTCCGCTCCCCGCTGCAACGGGATGGTGTAACAGTGGCATCTGCTGCCAGGTCAGATGTTTGTACGGTGGTGCTGCCTTCTGCAGTAATACCTTTACTGTCTGTAACGGTAACGGTGTAGGTACCTGCCGGCAGTTGCCTTAATTGATTATTATCAGGTGCGTCATGTCCCCAATTGTAATTAAAAGGCGGCGTACCACCGGCCACGGTGAGCAATACCGCACCGGTATTGCTGTTGGCGCAGGTAGTGGTAGTGCTGAATGAAAGTTTCAGCTGCTCATAAATAAAGTTGGAAGTATTATCCAGCAGCACGGCTACGCCATAATCGCTTTTAGAACAGGGGCTGGCATGGTAAGCGCAAAGGGTAATATAAGTATAATCGGCAGAGGGACTGAACAAGGGGCTGTACCGCTGCCAGGTGGTGTGTACAAACTCCCCTGAGCTCCAAAGCAGCTCTGCCGTGTCGCCCGGGGCATGGCCGCCGTAAATAGCCAGGTTACCATAACAGGTGCTATAGGCATAAAAAGCAGTGTACGCCAGGTCAAAGTACATGCTGTAAATATGATCTTTACGCAAAACCCCGTTCAGCTGCTGGGAAATACCTTCTGTGTACTGATCGCCACTATGCAGGCCCACATAACTGTTGCCTTCTGCAGCAGCTAAGCGCACGCCGTAAATGCCGGGTTGTACATCTGCGGTATTCATCCCCAACCATCCGGCAGGCGTAGCATTCATTTGCGGCGTACCGCTCAGGGCTGGGTTGGTAACCGGTATATGTTGTGCAAACAGCTGAATGTGAAGGCATGCGCATACCAGGTACATGCATATAAAGGTTATGCAGTAGCGCGTATTCGTAGTTCCGGGTAGCCTCAAAAGCCTTTCAGCCATCGTACTCATAGGATGTTGGTATGGTCGGTTTCGTAGGATAGCAGCTAATTTCAGGCCATTTCGCCTTTCATTAGTTAGGTGTAATAAGATTACTTTCTAAAGGTATATATATTTTGATTTTCGTAATAATATTATTTTTTTATGAAATCCAGTTAAAAGGAATAAAATTTGCAAATACTTTGGGGTTTAAAACAAGCAGCAAACAATGTTCTTTTTCAAGAAGCGAGCGTCCGAGGCATCCCATACTGGCATCCTGGAATTTATGGAAACAGATATTCATTCACACCTGGTACCTGGTATAGATGATGGCGTGAAAGATCTGGAAACCTCCCTGACCTTTATTGAGCAGTTACAGGAAATGGGTATTAAGAAAATTATTACTACCCCGCATATTATTCTGGACCGTTATCCCAATTCTGTTGATACAATTACCCCGCCTTTCTCCGGTGTAAAAGCAGCTTTACGGGAAAAAGGCAATGACATTGCCATTTCCTTTGCAGCCGAATATTATATGGATGAGCAGTTTGAAGAGCTGATCCCCTCCACTCCCCTGCTTACCCTGCAGGATAAGCTGATACTGGTGGAAATGTCGTTCATGCAGGCGCCGCCCCAGCTGCACCAATGGCTGTTTAAGCTGGCCTCCCATGGTTACCAGCCGGTGCTGGCCCACCCGGAAAGGTATAACCACTATCATGACCAATATGATCAATATGAACAGCTGCGGGAATGGGGCTGCCTGTTACAGGTGAACTTATTATCCATAACCGGCTATTACGGCAAACAGATCCAGAAGGTAGCAGAGAAGCTGCTGGCCGATAAAATGATCACCTTTATTGGTACAGACCTGCACCATCACAAACATATGCAGGCTATACAAAGTATCGGCAAGGATAAGAAGCTGATGAAATTGCTGGATCAGTACGGGTTTAAGAACCGGGAGCTTACACAATTAAGCTAATTTATTTTGTACACGGCTGCATCGGCCGACAGGTAAAGCAGCTGGAAATTGTGGGGTATGCGGGGATCGCCGGGCTGCATCAGGAAAGCATACTGCGGCAAACAGCCGGCCGCTACCCGGTCATATACCAGGTAATTGGCCTTTACATTATTTGCATCAATATTACAGGGAAAACGGGGCGCCTGTTGCCTGGCCCTGGCATTCAGATCCCGATATGTTACCAGCCCGTTCAGATCCCCGTTATAATAAAGCGGCAGCATCAGGAATTTAGATCCCAGATGATAAGCCCTGCCGGGATGATAACACATCAATAGCTTTTCTCCAATGTCAGGATCATGCTGTTTTAAAACCGCCATTATTTGTGCATTATCTTCTATGCCATTGGTATTGTGTAAATAAGCCCTTAGCTGCCAGGAAGCATAAGCAAGATCAAAACAAACAGCAAACAGCAGGATCATCATCAGCGAGCGTTTGCGTGCCGATCTGAATTGGTAGAACAGGGGCCGCAGCTTATAACCTGCAACTGTTCCGTAAATGATAAGCAGCAACAACCAGCTTAAGAATACCTCACTAAAAACAAAAGCCTGGCAAACCAATAGCAGGTAACAGGCAAAGGCTGTCACCAGGGGCAGCACCCTGCGGCTGCGCAGCAATAGGTTGCGGCTGTAATGCTGGGCAAGGTAAAGCAATATGGCTGCTGCACAAAGCGTGCCTGTGACCTGCCCGCGGTAAATGATCAGCCCAAAGCTTTTTATTACATTAAAAAAGAAATTGCCGATGTATTTACCCGGCGCCTGCAAAAAGATATCCCCAACAGAATTGAACCGGTTAATAGCAGACCAGGACCAGGACCACCTTGTTTCCGAATTTGAAAATACTCCCAGGCCTATATTCATATACTGCCAGGTGGCAAGCGGGGAACCGTTCCGCAGGTAATTGATCCACCACCAGGGGCATGATACCAATACAAAACCTGCCAGTATACAACCTCCATAAACTGCTGCCCGCCTGAAGGGATAAAAGCAGAACATGGTAAGCATAAAAGCCGGTAATAGCGAATAGCTGGTATACCTTGTAAGCCCTGCCAGCCCGCAAACAAGGCCAATAAGAAAAAAATGGTAGCCGTTCCCGTTATTCAGATACCGCAGCAGCAAAAGTATAGCCAGCAGGTAAAACAATGTGTCCAGCATATGATTTTCCACCTGCACGCTTAGCTGCAGGAACATAAAGTTGGTAACTACCAGCAACTGCGCCAGGCAGGCTACCAGCCTGTTTGCCACCAGCCTGTAAACAAATTGATATACTATCAGCAGCAGCAGTACGGCTGCCACTACGGAAACCAGCCGGCTTACTTCAAAGCCCGGGTTTACCTGGGCCAGCGTCCCTAATAACAACGGGTATAAGGGTGGCCAGAAATGGGATGCCCATCCATTATAACCATTTCCCCGGAAAATATCTATGCCGGAAAAGTAGTGCATGGTAGCATCACAGTCTGCCAATAAATGATAGCTGCCGGCAATAATAGTCATGGGCAGCAGGTACACAACGGGGATCAAAAAACCGCTGTATAACCAACTTTTTAAGCGTCGCCCTAGAGCGTACATGGAAGATGGGTTTAAACTTAGTTCCATAATCCGCGGATCAATGCCGTTATGCGATGCAGCTGTTCCGGTATAAGGTTAGAGCCGCTGGGTAAGCAAAGCCCCCGGTTAAACAGGTCTTCCGACACATCATTTACATATGCCGGGGCATCTGCAAATACCGGTTGTAAATGCATAGGCTTCCATAAAGGCCTTGAATCTATATTCTCTTTTTCCAGTACCAGCCGTATATCTTCACGGCTAATACCCCCGTTTTCCCGGGGATCAATAAGTATAGTGGTCAGCCAGCGGTTGCTGTAGCTGCCTGCCGGCTCCTGTGAGAATTGTATACCCGGCAGGCCCCCTAAGGCCCTTACGTAATAATCAAATGCAGCGCGGCGCTGGGTAATACGGCAGGGCAATACCTGCATTTGCCCGCGGCCTATGCCTGCACATACATTGCTCATACGGTAATTGAAACCAATATGCGTGTGCTGGTAATGCGGGGCCGGGTCACGGGCCTGGGTGGCCAGGAAGCGGGCATCCTGTATAAGCGTTTCATCGTCGCTGATCAGGGCGCCGCCGCCACTGGTGGTAATGATCTTATTGCCATTAAAGCTTAAAATGCCTAATGTGCCTAATGTGCCACAGGCATTACTGTTATAAACAGATCCCAGCGCTTCTGCCGCATCTTCCACTACTGGTATGTTATACCTGGCGGCTATGTGCAGTATCTCTTTCATTTTTGCAGGCATACCGTACAGGTGTACGGGAATAATAGCTTTCAGCTTTTTGCCTTTGACCAGCCGGTCTTTAATGGCGGTTTCCAGTAATACGGGGTCCATGTTCCAGGTATCAGGCTCACTATCTACAAACACCGGTGTAGCGCCCTGGTACACAATAGGGTTGGCTGAAGCGGAGAAGGTCATGCTCTGGCAGATCACTTCATCCCCTCTTTCCACCCCCAGTAATATCAGCGCCAGGTGCAGCGCAGCTGTACCGGATGATAATGCGGCTACATGCCCTGCGCCGGTGAACTGCGCCAGGTCTTTCTCAAAACCATCTACCAGCGGGCCCTGGGGGGCTATCCAGTTAGTATCAAATGCTTCCTTAACAAACTCAAATTCCTGCGCTCCCATGTGTGGGGAGGATAACCATATTTTTTCTCGCATACGCGTTTGGGATTATAGCTATGATCAATTACGCCTGCTTACTTTTTAGTATACCTGATTATTTTACCGGGGTTACCTACTACTACGGCATGGTCCGGCACATCTGTGATCACCACGGTACCGGCGCCAATAATAGCCCAGCTGCCAATGTTCATACCCTGTATCACACAGGCGCCTATACCTACATGCGTGCCCTCCCCTACCTTTACATTACCGGCCAGCGCTGCGTTTGGGGATATGTGCACAAAATCGCCCAGCTCACAATCATGATCTACAGAGCAGTTGGTGTTCAGGATCACATGCTGCCCCATTACCACGCTGCTGTTCACACTTACACCGGCCATTATTACGGTGCCTGCGCCAATGCTGCTTCTTACAGATATACTGGCAGCGGGATGTATGGCCGTGGCAAATTGCACACCGGGTAATTGCTGCGCTATTTTTCTCCGGATGCTGTTGTTGCCAATGGTAATGATCAGCTGCGCATCCGCCGGAAAATTATCCGGGGCAAACGGCCCTGGCACCGGGTAATCCAGCAGCTGGGTGCCGGCAGGGTTATCATCAAACACCGCAGGTATGCTGCTGTTATTTTTTTCCAGTATTTCAGCCACTACTTTCCCGTGACCGCTGGCGCCATATAAGTACACTTTGTTCATACGGTAGTTCCTTCAAATTTTTGTGCAGTTGCCTGCCCCTGCTGGCTAATACCTTCTGAGCGGGCAGCTTTTAAAATAGTGAGCCATATAATTTTCAGATCCAGCTGCAGGCTTACATGATCTGCGTACCACACATCATACTTAAACTTTTGCTCCCAGGTAATAGCATTACGCCCATCCACCTGCGCCCAGCCGGTAATGCCAGGCCGCACGCTGTGCCGCCGTTGCTGCTCCGCATTATATAAAGGCAAATACTCCACCAGCAAGGGGCGTGGCCCTACCAGGCACATATCGCCCTTCAGCACATTTATTAATTGCGGTATTTCATCCAGCGATGTTTTGCGCACCAGCTTTCCCACAGCGGTTAAACGTTGTGCATCCGGCAGCAGGCTGCCATTAACATCCCGTTTGTTGTTCATGGTGCGGAACTTAATGATGCAGAATATTTTTCCGTATAGTCCCGGCCGTTGCTGCAGAAAGAAGGGGCGCCCGTTATTGGCTATTCCCAATAACAGCACCAGCAGCAAGCCCAGGGGCAATAGCAACAGCAGCAGCATAAAAGCTGCTATCCTGTCCAGCAGTGGTTTTATGTTATACTTATACCCAGGCATTTTCAGGTACCCTGTTCTTAATTACTTTTTGCTGTATATGATCCAGGTAGCGCAAGGCAAGCACCTGCCGGTCAAAATTAGCTTTGGCATACCGGAAACCATTTTCACCTTCCTGCTCCAGACGTGCGGGATCATTCATGTACTGGCGGATGATGCGGTTATACTCCGCCGCATTTTCCGGTTCCACGTAACAGCCTGCTGCAGCGGTTTCCACCAGCTCGCGCGAAACCCCGTCTATGGCCATGAGTATAGGTTTTTTACAGGCCATATAGTCAAATGTTTTATTGGAGTATACTGTTTTAAAAGTATCTACCTTCTTTAACACAGAAGCCCCCATATCTGACGATAGTATATATTTAAAAACTTCCTGCTTGGGCACCGGGTCTAAGAACACCACGTTAGTGACCTGGCGTTCTTTAGCCAGCTGCTGCAGGCGGTTCTTTTCCATTCCCTGCCCTATTAGCTGAAAAAGCACAGGTGTATCTTCCAGCAGCTTACCAGCATCCAGCACCTGTTCCAGGTGGTTAGCCACGCCATGCGCGCCCACATAGGTGATCACAAAACGGTCCTCCAGCCCGCGCATACGGCGAAAACGCACCGGGTCAAAGGTGTGCAGCAAGTGATCTGTTAAGGAAAAATCTGCAGCGTTGGGAATAAATATCAGCTTGTTTTCCGGCACCTGCTTCTGATCACGCAGGGTATTATAAAAGGCCGGTGTTAATACATTAATAAGCGCAGCCTTGCGGTAAATGAACTTTTCAAACCAATATGCCAGCCGGATAATAAACCGGTTCTTCAGTACCCCGGTATCTATGGCCGATTCCGGCCACAGGTCCCGCACCTCAAATACCAGCGGCAGGCGCTTTAAACGGGAAATAAGGTAACCGGAAAACCCTACGAACAAAGGGGGCGAGGTTACGATCACGACATCATGCTTCCCGCTTACTTTAAATAAACCGGCCCACAGGGAAGCGAACATAAAAGAAAAGTAACCCCATAAACGGCCTATAAAATTTTTGTTATAGGATTCCGATACATGACAACGCCATACGGTTACAGTGCCCTGCTGCTTCTGTTTAAAATACCGGCCTTTGTACTCTGCTCTTTTTCCCGCTGCATTGGCGTGTATCATACCTGCAAGTACGGTTACCGAATGGCCGGCTGCTGTCCAGGAGCGGGTGATCTCATTCCAGCGGGAGCCGCCCGCATCGTCTTCTTCCAGAAAATACTGGTGCACTAAAAGAATATTCATAGTACCGTTATTTCAGTGATGATCTTATTATGCGGAGTTGTAAATACAATCTCGCTGCTTTCTTCCATTATACCGTACAAGGCGGCATGGCGGCCGGGCTGCTGTTGTGGCAGCAATATATTCCCTGCACCATCATGCACCCGCCATTGCAAACGTTGCGGTGAAAGGGTGTGCCAGCGCTGGTGCATTTGTACAGCAGCGGGCTTGCGCCGTACTTCATCCTCAACGATCCATACTGGCCGGCCTTTTTGCTTGCATACACGGCGGTAATGCTGTATGCCTTTTCCTACATGGTGAAAAGCTGTGATCAGGCCTTCCCATATGTATTCATATGTTGATTCGTATAAAACGGCATGCTCACATTGCGTCCAGTTGTACCAGATAAAGCGGGGGCCTTTTTCCATCTGGTCATAGTTATCCAGCATTACGGTATTATGTGAGGCAGTGCCCATAAAATACCGCAGGGTATCTTCATCAGTATTGTACTTATAGCTGCCGGCATCCAGCAGTATATTCTCACCCTGGTACCAGATATCCAGGTGCAGGTTATCGGCCTGCGATGGGCGGTCTTTATGCACACCGCATCTTAAAAAAGTAAGTGTATCCGGCTCCCGGCATATATAATACCCGCCAGCAGGGAACCGGTAGCAGGCATCGCCGGGGCGTAATACCGGTGTTTGTCGTGCAGCGGGTGCTTTCCCGTACCAATACACATCTTCATAAGTATCTGTAAAACCCGCATCCTGCTCCAGTATAGCTGCCAGTGCCTGCAGCTGTGGGCGGTAATCGCGGTAATGCTGCTCATTTAACCGGAAAAACAGCGCACCGTCATTAGCACCGTAATTAGGCAGCCAGCCATTGCTATCGTTCATGCATATACGCAGGAACTGCAGTGAGCTGCTGGCCTGCCCGTTCACCCGGCTGCTCCATGTTTCCCCGTTCAATGCTGCCAGCCGTAAGGCCCAGGTAAGCAGCTGTATCACCACCCGGTTGTAGTTCATGGAAAATTGCAGAAAGGTGCCATCGCTGTATACCTGATAAGCCATCTCCTGCTCAAACCACTGCTTTCCGGCGGCCTTCCATTGGGCGGCGCCGGGTAAGGATGGGTACAACAGGCCGCCCAGGTACAGGGCCAGGGTTTCTGTAAGCGCATGATTATTACGTACTGCTATGCGCGAAAAATGTATGTTGTTGTATACATGATGCAGCTGCCAGTAAATGGCATACTGGATCTTATCAAAAACAGCAGGGGTTAATGCAGGTGAGTTACGGTAATAGAACAGGGCAAAGGTCCAGTTCAGCACACGCAGGCTTATTTCCTGGCTGCACTTGTAGTGCGGGCCGCAGTTGACCTTATTGGTATTGATCCAGGAAAGTATTTCTTCCAGCGCATAGGCAGCGCAGTCTTCCCCGAAATGATAGTCGTAGCGGATAATATCATACAGGTAGGCAAAACGCGCCTTTTCCCATACAAACTTAATATCCCCTGCTTCGCTGGAATAATCATTCACAATGGTCCAGTGCCGGCTGCCGTCATAAACATGCCCGGAGTCCGGGTTTTGCAGCCAGTTAGGGGCGGTGCCCAGGTTACGCAGCGGACCGCTGAAAAAAGATAGCTGTCCTTTACGCAGCTGCCGGTAACGCTCCTGCAGCGCAGGCTGCGGCTGCCGGGGGAATGTGATCTGCTCCCGGCTTTGAAAAAAGAACTGTACGGGCTGCGCCTTCCATTCTTCCAGCGAAAGATATTGCCGGAAAGGGGGCGCCTGCGGAAAACGCTTTTTAAGCCAGCCGCTTTTCCGCTGCAGCTCGTAGGCTGAGCGGAAGGCGATATAACGCCAGCCCATATTACGTGCTACGTGTAGCCCTTTGCGTATTGTATGCAATGTGCTCATGCTACCTGTGCGGTTTGGGTTTGTATGCTGAGCAGCGCTACCAGCGCATCTGCAATACGTTCTGCCGTATGCCCGTCCCATAAAGGCGGTATGCCCCCCTGCTTCCATTTACCGGCAAATAGCAGCTCCATAGCAGGGCCCAGGGCTGCAGGATCTGTACCTAATAATACATTGGTACCTACCGTACAGGTTTCCGGCCTTTCCGTACTATCCCGCAGGGTCATGCAGGGCACGCCCATTACTGTTGTTTCTTCTGTAATGCCGCCGGAGTCGGTGATCACTGCTTTTGCATGCGCTACCAGGTAATTAAATTCCAGGTAGCCTAAAGGCGTGGTGAAATATAAATTGGGATGCGCCAGCGCTATACGTTCCAGCTGTTTGGCCGTACGCGGGTGTACGGGGAATATTACCGGCAGCTGCCGGCTGTTAAACATAATCTCATTGATCAATACTGCCAGGTGATCTTCTTCATCTACATTAGCCGGGCGGTGCAGGGTCATTACCAGGTATTGCTGCGGTTGTAAACCGGCCTGCTCCCAAACAGGGGGTGCATAAAATCGGGAGCGGTTCTTCAGCAGCGTATCTATCATAGTGTTGCCTACAAAGAACAGCTGCGCGGCTGTTTTACCTTCCCTGCGCAGGTTTTCATTGGCTATTTCAGAGGTTGTGAAAAAATAATCTGCAATAGCATCTGTTACCATGCGGTTTATTTCTTCCGGCATAGTTATATCACCGGAGCGGATGCCCGCTTCCACATGCGCTACTTTTACGTGCATCTTTTTTGCTACGATAGAGCATGCCAGCGTGGAGGTTACATCGCCCACCACCAATACCAGGCTGCTGGGATGCGCCATCAGCTCCTTTTCAAAACGTACCATAATGTTGGCGGTTTGCTCTGCCTGTGTGCCGCCGCCTGCTTCCAGGTTGGCATGCGGTTCCGGTATGCCCAGCTGCTCAAAGAACGACTGGCTCATGTTGGCATCATAATGCTGACCGGTGTGCACCAGCCGGTAGCTGATGTTATATCCCTGCTGCTGTTTATTATGAAGGGCGGCTATAACCGGGGCTATTTTCATAAAATTGGGCCGCGCCCCTGCAATTATAGTGATCTGCATATACACAACATTTTACATTACATCAATATGGTTTAATACCACCTGTGGCTGCAGCTCAGGCTGCGCCTGCTCCTGCAGGGAGATCCATTTGCCCTGCTGCATACTTTCTATGGCGGCAAAACTGGCCAGGGTGGTATTTATTATTTCATCAAATGGTATAAGCGCCGGGCCACCTTTACAGATGCGTTCATTGAACAACCGGCATTGGTTGGCATGGCCTTTATTCAGCGGTGTTTTCAATTTTGAAAATCCTTTAAAGCCATATGCACGGGTAATGCGGAAGTTATCTATGATGGCGGTACGCTCCTGCGTATATACCTCTATTCTTTCTTTTGCATAAGCTTTGGAGCCGTTGGAGAAATAGTTGATCACCCCTGTGGAGCCGTTCTCATACTTTAACAGGATGGTTGCATTATCCGTTTGTGCAGTGGGATGGCTGCCCATGGCATTCATACATACAGCTGTTACCCTGCTGCCAGTTAAATAGGTGATCAGGTCTATAAAATGACAGGCCTCACCTATAATACGGCCGCCTCCTGTTTTACTGTCATGCACCCATACATTCAGCGGTATAAAGCCGGCATTCATGGTGGCAATTACATTCATAGGCGCATCGCCCACCAGCTGTTTTACTTTTTGCGCGTGGGGCGAATGGCGGCGGTTAAAGCCTACGGTAAGGGTTACACTGCCATCGTACGCCTGCTGTATAGCTTCCAGCTCCTCCCGGTTCAGGGCCAAAGGTTTTTCTACAAACACATGCTTGCCTGCCTGCATGGCCTGCAATACCATAACAGCGTGGGTATTATGCCGGGTGGTGATCAGCACTGCATCTACCTCCGGGTCCGTCAATATTTCCTGGTGGTGGGTGGTGCTGATGGGAATATGATGTTTACGGGCCAGCGTAGTACCCGTAACGCCGCTGTTGCTGGCAATGTATTTAATGCGGGCGCCGGCTTTTTGTAATGCAGGCAGCAGGGTCATTTTAGTAAAGTTACCGGCTCCTATAATGCCCATTACCCCATTTGCACCTGCAAATGAAGCAACAGGCATTATTTGTACGGAGGACCGGTGTGCGGTATTAAGAGGATAAATAAGAACAGACGCTATAGAACGGCTTTGCCCAATGTGTGCATAGATCTCCTGGTAGTCCTGCAGCGGCACACGTTCCGTAATTAACGGCAATACCTGCAGGTGGCCGGCGGCCATGGCCTGCAGCACGGCTTCAAAATTCCGCTGTTCCGTCCACCGTACAAACGGTAACGGATAATCGTAACCTTTCTGCTCATACTGCTCATCATACCTGCCGGGGCCATAGGAGCAGGATACCTGGAAGCTGAGCTCTTTTTCATAAAAGGCTGCACGGTTTATCTGCAGTCCCACTACGCCTACCAGTATAATACGGCCACGTTTACGGCTCATATGCGCGGCCTGTGTAATAATCTCATCTGATTTTGCAGAAGCGGTGATAATAACACCATCTGCACCGGTACCATTGGTAAGGGTGGTTACATATTTAACTACATCCGTACCTTCTGAAGGGTTAATGCCGGTAATGCCCTGCTGCCGGGCCAGGGCTATTTTTGCGGGGTCAAGGTCCACCCCAATTACCCGGCAACCATTGGCCTGTAATAATTGTGCGGTCAGTAATCCTATCAGGCCCAGGCCTATTACTACAATGGTTTCCCCAAAGGTGGGGTTACAAAGACGTATGCCCTGCAGTCCAATGGAGCCTATTACGGTAAATGCGGCTTCTTCATCTGTTACATTATCCGGTACCAGTGCAGCCAGGTGTTTAGGCACACATACAAACTCCGCATGCGGCCCGTTAGAGGCTACGCGGTCGCCTATCTTAAATTCGCTCACCCCTTCCCCTACTGCTATTACATTGCCTACATTACAATAACCCAACGGCAAGGGCTGTTCCAGCTTATTAAAAACAGCTTCCAGGGTGGGCATCAATCCATCTGTTTTAATTTTATCCAGCACCTGCCGTACTTTATCCGGCTGCTGCCGGGCCTTTTGCACCAGGTTGGCTTTGCCGAATTCTACCAGCATACGTTCTGTACCAAGTGATACCAGGCTGCGGGTGGTTTGAATAAGGATGCTGCCTCTGCTCACCTGCGGCGCCGGCACTTCTTCCAGGATGGTAGCTCCTGTCTTAAACGATTGAATAAGCTGTTTCATTAGTGGCTTTTAACTAAATATTTTCATCAGGTCATCTATCTGATCTTTGACCAATATCTTGCTGTAAGTGTTATCCTGCTTATTGATACAATGCTTCACACGTGCTGCAATGGCATCCGGGTTTTCCGGATCAAAACTTGCCGTGGCCTGCACCACCGCCCGTGCATAAGGCAGATCTGCTGCTATAATTTTACAATTGAAGAATGCACCCTCTATTAACCCCAATCCAAAACTTTCATCGGTGGATGGATAGATCAGGTATTCACAGCGCTGATACAGTGGCGCGGGATCAATAAATCCGTAGTTCACAACATTTATTCCCTGTTCCTGCATGCTGCTTATCTCTGCTATTCTTTCTTTGTATTCCTTTGTTACTGTAAGGTTCAGCTCAGGATTAATTCCTTCCGCATGCAGCGTTCTCCATGCCTTTAAAAGATTATCATGATTTTTATGGGGATTCCCATTACTGATGTATAAAAAGGTGTTAGTTATTTTGTTTTTTCTAATCTCAGCTTGCAGCGGCTGTTTGATCTCAAAGAATGGTATCACCAGGCATTTATCCGGCTGGCATAAGCGGCGCCGCAACAGCAGCTCCCTTACATAGGTAGATTGCACAATAAAAAAATCTGTGTTCCGCCGGACACTGCGGATATAAGCCCCCTTTAATTTCTTCAACAGCCTGTTTTTTAAAGGATAGCGGGCAGGTTGTTTAAGTAACAAAACATTATGAAAATAAGTGTATACCGCTCCGCTGCATTTTACCGGAGGCGGAATGTTTCCAAAGCAAAGTATTTTCTGAAACTGGTTCTGGTGCTGTATGTAAAACTGTTTTCTGTTTTTCAGGGAGGCCTTCAGGAATAGCACATTTTCCTGATCCCGGTAAATCTTTTCATAACCGGGTCTGCTTCTTTCATCCAGCAACAGGAAGCAATCAACAGATCGCTTTCCAAGCTCACTAAGTAAATAATCCAACAACACTTTCCCTCCGCTGTTGTGCACATATAAAGCATCTATCAGATTTTTCATCTTGTTGGCATTTATAACCCTTACATAATTACCCGGCACTACTGTAGCTAATAGCCGCAGCAAATCCGCTTACCATCTTTTCCATATTACATTCATTGTTATACGTATTTTGCGCCGCTGATGATCTTTGCTGCCACAACGCCCTGTTATTAACTACCTGCAGCAGTGACTGCGCTAAATTTTGAATAGTAGCTGTTTCATCATCCTTATTCATATACAGGTAACTGTTCTCATTATTACAATAGGTAAATTCTGGTCCATGGTCAATATTGGCGGCTGTAACTACGGGTACGCTGTATGCAAAACTTTGAACAACCCCTAATCCTACTGCACCCGGAGATACATAGGCTGCTGCCCTGCTGTAATATTCAGCAACCAGAGCCTCATCATACGTGCCGGGCGCAAAGGTTACTGTATCTGTTATATCCAGCGTTATAGCCAGCTGCTGCAGGCCCATGGAAAGCGTATGGTCTCCACTGCCTATAATAAGCAGCGGGTGTTGCTGCCGGATAGTTACGCTTAATAAAGCATATGCCTTTAACAGCACGTTTATACATTTTCTTGCCTGCAGACGGCCCAGGTACAGGAAACAATTTTTTTCCTGCTGAAGTGGACCGTTAGCCAGCTGTTTTACCAGTATCGTATTGTTGGCTACAAAGCATTTATTATCCTTTACGCCGGTTTTACTCCTGAAAAGCTCTTTTGTTTCCTTTGTATAAAATATAAGGGCCCGGGCTTTTGCAGCAATTAAACCGCGTACCAAAGTGGCCGGTTTTAAGCCATGCGTTCGTCCTATGCCGTGCCCCCATAATATAGCGCGGGTACGTTTGCGATCAAGCATAAAAGGCAAGAGTGCCAGGTTCAGCCACCACAAGTCAAACATGATGATCACACAATCGTACTTCTTTGCAATGCTGTATACACCGGGCGTATAACGAATAAGCTTTAGGTGATACATAAATCCCTGATACCGGATCTTTTTAAATCCAGTGGCACCCGGCTCTCCCGAAAAATACAGTACGGTTATATTGTACCTTTTGCCCAGCTCTTCGAAAAAGGGCACTCTGTAAGGTGGTATGTGAGGTTGAATAATTAATATTTTCTGGTCTTTCCCTTCCATATTTTAACTTATAGTTGGTTGCTTTTTCAAAGAGAACTCGAATGAAAACAATAACCCCAACGATAACCAGAACCAGCTTGCTGCATACAAAGCGCCGCTAAACATATTCTGCATAAAACTTTGCAGGAACAATACTCCTATCCAGGCATACTGCGGATAGTTCCGGAAGATATTAATAGTGGTTTTAAATCCTCTGAAGAGTAATAATATAAAAGGAATAAATCCGAGCAGGCCGGTAGACAGCAATACTTCTATGAAAAGATTGTGCGGGTAGAACTGGTATTTATCTACTTCCAGGCTATTGCCAAAAAGAGGGTTATTCATAAACTGTTCCAGGCCTTCGCGCCAGAGGCTTAGCCGTATGGCGGACGTGCTTCCTTCTTCAATATCAGATTGTATGCTGGTAAACCGATCTACAATATTGCTGCCGAAATATACGCTCAGATACACGCCTGTTACCAGCAATATGGCTACCACTATTAACAGCCGTATGCTTTTACCGGCATTTTTTTTACAAAGAAAGATGAGTAAAAAAGGCAGGAATAAGGCGAAGATGGAGCCTCTGGAAGATCCCAGATAAAAAGGCACGAGCGATAATACCATGGTATTTATTAAATATATTTTCTTCCGGACGCTAACCTTATTCTCCATCATATAACTCAGCGCAATACCTATGGCCAGGGTACTGCAGTAGGATAATGCCAGCGGTGAAACATAATTATCTTCCCGGGTTACTGCCTGGGAAATACGCCCAATGGTACCGATGATCTTATTATAGTAAAAAAGAGTAAACAAGGACAAGATAAGACTGGAAAAAAGAATGGCAGACCTGATCAGGTTATAATGACCTGCGTTAAACCGCAGGCCGCTGATCAGTAAAAACGGAAGTGCTCCGAATGATATAAAATATAACAAATACTCTACCGGTGTCTGGTGAAATACTTTACCGGTGCCCAGCAACTCTACGAATATTCTTGCCATATATACCAGTGCAAAAACGATAAATATTTTTGCAGGTGCATGTATAAATATTTTACGGCTTAAAAATGCCACCCATAACAAACAGCCTACAATTAACAACCTTAATGGCACGGTAAGCACCCTTGAAAAGGCCATCAGCCCAAAATTGGTTAAGATCATCAGGAACACTGAGTAACCTGCAAAACTCAGGAAATGTGCCACATAAATAAGGTATGCCTGTATTTTTCCGTGGGTCAGCATCATATCATTTACGGTTATTGCTAAAGGGTGATGTATAATTAACCAATACGCTATCCCTGTTAACCTGGGGTATTATCCTCATATCCTGGGCACTAAACTGGTTTTTATCCTTTGCGGGAGTTTTGTCTGTACCTTCCCACCAGATCACTCCGCTTATTTTGACGCCTTGATAGCTGTACGCCGCTAAACACTTCAGGTATGCCTGCATTTCGTTTTTTGAAATAGGCTGCATTCCAAATTTCTTATTACCAGGATGCACTCTATACCAAAAAAAAGGCAGCACGGGCTTGCCCAGTTTTTTCCCATATTTCAATGCTTCCTCTGCATTATCACGAATGTACTGGAGATTCTTTTCCTGTCCCACCTGCTCATCGGTATAATAAATGTATAAAGAAGGTGCTATCACATCACATGCGGCCAGCACTTCTTCATATTTGTCCTGTGAATTAACCAGTCTCTGTGTTGGATTGTAAAATCTAAAAGGGAGCCCATAAATACCGACTTTTATATTAGGCCGCAATTTCTTAATCAGCTTAACCAGCTCAATATATGTTGAGGCAGCGGCTTTGAACCTATCATCATTCTTATCATACTGTCTCAGATCATTAAAGGGTTGCGCCTCCCAGTCAACTATACATAAACCACCAGCATTCACCTCCGGGTAAAACTTATCACAGAACCGGCCAACCGCATCCGGGTTAATCTTTGAATCCTTATCATTATCTATAAATGCCTGCATGATCACCCTAACTGTATCATAATTCTTCTGCAGCAGATCTTGTTTGGTTGAGGCACTGTAAAACCCGGGGAAAATGTAAAACCTAAACCCATTTCCTTTACCGGCATTTTGCCCTAAGGCCCCTGGTATCAGCAATACCACAAATGTTATTGTAAGCATCCAGTATTTGAGCAACTGTATACAACTTTGATTGAGCCATAGCGGGTTGCTTTTCTCAACTACACTCCTTGAAACAGGAGAAACTGTGCGGCTGAATAATGTTGATGAAAAGTTATTCATGAGCTTCTTGTTTATTTAAAATCGCTGTTGCCTGTGCCTGTATAACATATTTCCTGTAATACCGGATGAATAGCAGGAGGATCATTGTCAATACCACTGCCAACATTCCCATTCGCACAATTAAATTTTCAGCATACCTAAAATATAACAGGAAAAAACTCGCTAAAACCAACAGCCATATGGCGATTGATTCAGGCGAAGCAATAAAATCCCGGTCGCAAATCTTCTTCCTATAGTAAAAAGGGATAAAGATCACGGTACTGCACACATAAGCTATTCCAAAGGCAGCAGCCCTACCCTCCGCCCCTTCATCTTTAAGAAGATACATTACCAGCAAAGCGATCAGTCCCCAAAAGGAATTGTTTAACATATTCCACCACATGTAGCTGCCGGCAGCAATATTCCTGATAATTCCCTGCCGGTGTGAGATGACAATAGTGCTAATCATAATGATCATGATGGTGGCTCTCAATTCACTACCAGAGAAACTTTTACCAAACAGCACGTCACCCGCTTCCGGTATAAACATGCAAGGCAATGCTATCAATATACCGATAGCCCAGGGCATCATGCTATTCAGCATTTCAAATTTCCTGCTTCTTGTTTTAAAGTTCATTACTGCATAAGGCATCAATACTTGCCCCAACATGCTGTTTACAACATTCACCATCAGCATAATACTTAAACCGGCATTATATACTCCCAATTCTTTAAAGCCATCTGGCTGTTTAACCAGTATGGCATTGCAAAACCAGGTTACCGGCAGTATAAGCATGTTGCTTAATACGGCAGGCAAACTGAAATGTGTAAGCACCTTGTATTCCTTTAACGCCCCGGTTTCGTTTACATTGATATTATACTTTGCTGCTACCTTGCGCACTTCAAAAAAACCCAGCATAGCTATTATTACGGCATTAGTAGCAAGGCCTATCACGGCACCTTCTATCCCAAAGTACCAGACAAGCACAATGGATATAGGAAAGTTTACTGTACCGGCGATCATATTTATCCTTGCAATGCTCTTAAATGCTTCAAACCCTGCCAATGTTCCGTTCTGTGCGCTGTTAACAGAATAAAAAAGAATAGCCAGCGCACCGTATTTGATGTCGTTTGCAAGACCTGGCGCGTTCAATGAGCGGGTAGCCAGCACATCTGCGCTACTCATTAATATAAGCCCTACAACGGAACCAACCGTCCAGGATACAATAGACGACAGCTTAATGATGCGGCCTGTTCTGGCCTTATCAGTAAGCTTACATTCTGCTACAAACCTGGTGGTGGTCATGCCTAATCCAAATCCTGCAAAAGCTACAAACATATCTACTGTGGCTCTTACCATTCCAAACTCTCCAAAGCCTTCCCTTTTCAGTATCCTGGCAACACAAACAGCAGTTAAGAAAACGATGCTTCTAAATACTATGGTGCTAAAAAAGGTCCATATAATGCCTTGTGATATTTTTTTTGCAATGCCTGATCTTAAATCCACCTGTAAAACCGTGCGTATCTTCCTGGAAAAAAAAGGAACGATACGCGCCTGTAAGCCTTGTATATCATGCATATATCTATCCTTAAACTTAGTTTAAAGCCTTGCATCCACCAACCTTCTGTCCAGGCAGGCTTTTGTATCAAATATTACCCCGTTATTACGTTTCACCTTTTCATAATCAAAATTCAGGAACTCATTGTGCGCCACAGCTACTACAATGGCATCATATACGGTATTGCAATCCAGCTTGCTCAATATATCCAGGCCGTATTCATGTTTTACCTCAGCAGCATCTGCCCAGGGGTCATAAATATCTACCTGCAGGCCAAACTGCTTCAGCTCATAAAAGATATCCACTACCCTGGTATTGCGCACATCCGGGCAATTCTCCTTAAAGGTTATGCCCATGATCAGCGCCCTGGAGCCTTTTATTTTATGATCTTTTTCAATCATCAGCTTTACTACCTTATTGGCTACAAAGTGCCCTACATGGTCATTTACCCTTCTGCCGGAAAGTATTACCTGCGGGTTATATCCCAGGGCTTCTGCCTTATGCGCCAGGTAATAAGGGTCTACCCCTATACAAAGGCCGCCTACCAGGCCTGGTTTGTATTTCAGAAAATTCCATTTGGTGCCGGCTGCTTCAATTACATCATTGGTATCAATACCAATACGGTCAAAGATCAGCGCCAGCTCATTTACAAAAGAGATATTCAGATCCCGCTGGGCATTTTCAATGGCTTTGGATGCTTCGGCCACTTTTATGCTGGATGCCTTGTGCGTGCCCGCTTCAATAACGGAAGCATACAGGCCGTCTACCCGGCAGGCTATATCCGGCGTGGAGCCGCTGGTTACCTTTTTAATTTTCGTAAGGGTATTGATCTTATCGCCCGGGTTAATGCGCTCCGGGGAGTACCCTACAAAAAAATCCTTATTGAATTTTAACCCGGATATTTTTTCCAGCACGGGTATGCATTCTTCTTCCGTACATCCGGGGTATACGGTAGATTCATAAATAACAATATCACCGGTTTTAAGTATGGAGCCCAGCATTTCAGATGCCTTTAATAAGGGCCGCAGGTCGGGCGCCTTGAACTGATCAATGGGCGTAGGCACTGTAACAATAAAGGTATTATAGCGGTTAAGATCGTTCTTATCAAAAGACAACATTAGCCCTACCTGTTTTTTACCTTCATGTTTTAATGCCAGCACTTTTTTCAGGTCTGTTATGCTGGCTTCCTGTGTGCGGTCTTTTCCCTTCTGCAGCTCCTCTACCCGGTCCTGGTTAATATCAAACCCCAGGGTATCATATTTTTTGGCAAACTCCAAAGCAAGCGGCAGACCAACGTATCCCAGGCCTATAATGGCTATCCTGGCGTTCTCCACCTTATTAAATTTCCCGTTGTTATTCATATTGTAAGGAGGTATTTATTGTTATTTCCGTACCAGTGTATTCCTTATTCTTGTGAATACATTTACAGTGCCCGTTTCCTCGTAACCGTAGCCATATCCATAACCATAGCCGTATCCATATCCGTAACCATCCTTTGCTTTTATGTCATTCACTACTAAGTTGATCTTAGGCAGCTTCCGCTGTTGATATAGTTCCTTTGTTAACTGCACCTGTTGTTTAAATGTGTAGCCCTGCCTGATCAGGTAAAGCGTTGTATCTGCAAAGCGCCCCAGGATCTGAGCATCGGTAACCAGGCCAATGGGGGCTGTATCTATGATCACATAATCAAACTGCTCTTTCAGCTCCGCGAAAAGCTGCTCTGTGCGTTCCAGCAGCAACAGCTCTACCGGGTTAGGCGGAACGGGCCCGGAAGGTATTAACCAGAAATTGTCGTGGATACCGGAAGGTTTTATCAGCTCATCCAGCGATACCTTTCCAATAGCATAGGTGCTGAACCCTACCTGGTTGGGAAGCCCCAGCATCTGGGATATTTTAGGCTTGCGCAGGTCCATTTCCATTAATACCACACTTTTGCCCGACAGGGCCAGTACGGCCGCCAGGTTGGTGGCTACAAAGGATTTACCTTCCCCGCTCATGCTGGAGGTAAGCAGTATCACCTTCTCTTTTTTACCGGAGAGTATGAACTGCAGGTTGGTGCGCATAGCCCTGAACTGCTCTGCAATAGGGCTGCGGGATTCTTTTTCCACCACTACCCTTTCATGGTTTGCATTATGTCCTATTTCTGCCAGGATGGGTGCGGGAGTATTTTTAGTAATATCTTCCTTATCAGTAACACGCCGGTTTAAAAGCTCCCGCAAATACAGCCAGGCGGACAATAAGAGGATACCGGCTATCAGTCCCACCAAATAGGTTAATGTACGCTTGGGCTTAAAGGGCAGTGGTTCGCTTTTCCCACGGTCTATGATCCTTGCAATGGCTATATTGGATGATTTGGAGATGGCGGATTCTTCCCGTTTTTTCATCAGGAATAAATATAGCTCCTGCTTTACAGTTTGCTGCCGCGAGTAGTCCAGGAAAATACGTTCTTTACCCGGTACACTGCGGATCTCACTGCTAACTACATTCGCATTACGTTGCAACCCTGCAAGCCCGGCCTCAATACCCTGTTTCAGTGATGCCAGGTTATTCTGCAGATCAGTGCGCAGGCCCTTCAGCTGCTGCGTTAAATTCTGTACAAACGGGTTGGATTCAGTATTAGACAGGAGCGCTCTTTCCCGCTCCAACTGAAGGGAATTATACTTATCAATCAGGCTTATAAAAGTAGGATCCTGGACTATTAAGGAAGAGGGTACTACCCGCTTATTATTCTGTTCATCCCTGATATATTGTTCCAGCGTTTCTACTATGCTCAAACGTACCTGCTGTTCGGTAAGCTGTTTGGAAAGATCGCCGGTGGTGGTTACCAACACCCTAGACTGCTCTTCCAGGTTAGCCAGCTGGTTGGATTGTTTGAACTGCTGAATATCTTTTTCCACGCCGGCCAGCTCAGCGCTTACTATTACCAGGCGGTTATCTATAAAGGAAATAGTGCTGTCTGCTATCCGGTTCTTATCTTCTACACTGGCCTGCAGGTAGGCATCCAGCAGCTTATTCAGCACTTTCTCCCCTTTTGCGGGAATGGTGGCTGTTAGCCCCAGATCAATGGTGCTTACCTGTTTATTGGGAATATCAATACCCAACAGCTGCTGATACTGACTAACCGTATTATCTATTGACTGTACTTTTACATGGTATTCATTACTCAGCAATGGAAAAATATCCTTCCGGCTGATCCATACAATACCTTCCGGCAGATGCACAGTATCATTCCATGCGGCCTTCCGGGAAAAGTCTTTGCAGCTTAGCGCAAACTCTTTTTCATTTAATGGCTTCAGCACATAATTTACTTCATCCAGCGTATCTTTCTGGGCAAGCCAGTGAAAAGTGAAGGGCAGCTTTACAAACTGTTCTGTCCTTTTTACCCGGCCTTCTACAAAGTAAGTGGTATTCAGCTCCATATCCCTTACTACTTTTTCCATCAGCGAGCGGGATTTCAATATCTCCACTTCATTGTCCACGCTGTTTTTACTGTTGAACATCTGCAGCTGGCTTAGTATTTCCTCTCCGGGCAAATCGCTCCCTTTCTGATCATCCTGCACCAATAGTTTTGCTTTTATTTTATAGCTGGGTGTTGTGTATCGAAGGTATAACCAGGAAAGAAAAAGGCCCAGGATGCTACACAACAGGAACCAATACCAATGACGGATAATCCGGTCGAGGGTTTTCCTAAAATCAACAGCCGTATCCTGTGCATCATCGTTATGGAATATGGCATCCATGCCATTCACCCCGTTAACCTGTGTTTTCTCATTCATAAACTAAAACTTAACTCTTGATGCAACTACTATTAAAAGGGTTAATACAGTTGCCATAATAGATATTCTCTTTACCTGAGCCATGTCTGTAGACGCTATTTTTGACTTATTGGGCTCTACGTATACCACATCGCCCTGTTGCAGATAGTAATAAGGCGAGGTAAATAGCTGGCTGTTATTGAGATTAAAACGTATGAACTCCTTTTTGCCATTATTATCCCTTATCAGCAATACGTTTTCACGCCGGCCGTAGATGGTAAGATCTCCGGCAGCGCCAATGGCATCCAGCAGCGTTATTTTTTCATTTGGCATTACATAAGAGGCGGGCCGGGTTACCTCACCCAGCACCGTGATCTTAAAGTTTGCAAAACGTACATTCACTACCGGGTCTTTATAAAATTCAGCGGCTTTGGTACGTACGGCATCCCGTACCTGGTCAGTGGTTTTATCTTTTACCATTACCTTCCCGATCAGGGGTAGTATTACGTACCCCTCCTTATCCACCAGGTAGCCGGCCACCACACCGGCACCCGTGCTGCCACTGGGGCTGGTTGCCGACACAGACCAGTTGGCGGTATTCTGCTGGTTTAACAGCGCTGTTGCATTAGGGTCTAGGGTTTGTATGGATACCTGTAGTATGTCATCCGGCTGTATAACCGGGGTATTAAAGGTGGCCATGGTCACCGTCCTATATTTTGCGGTATCCGGCATATCCTGGAAGTAAGTAACATTCTTTGGAGTTGAACAGGATGAACAATACAAACAAAATATTAATCCAATAAAACGCTGCATCCATATTTTTATGCTCATGCCTAAGCTATTACCCTGTCTAATCATGCCTCTTTTTAAATTAACTTATTGATGGGTGGGTTATTACACCTGTTACGTTATAATTTCATTTTGTCCAGCTGCTCAAAGGTGGAATTGCGGCTTATGAACTCCGGCACCAGCTTTTTCATGAGGGTTACCGTAGGTGTTATATAATGTTCATGTGCGGTATTCAGCAATTCTTTGATCAGCTCCGATACTTCCACAAAATCATATTCCCGCACGCTGGCTATCATTATTTTATCGTGATAGGTAGGACGGGTATTTTCTGCTGTATTTAACAGCTCTTCGTACAACTTTTCGCCGGGGCGTAAACCGGTGAAAAGGATCTGGATATCTTTATCCGGCTCACGTCCGCTCATCCGGATCATTTTTGCTGCCAGGTCGGCAATCTTAACGGGCTTGCCCATATCAAAAACAAAGATCTCCCCGCCCTCTCCCATTGCGCCGGCCTCCAGCACCAGCTGGCAGGCTTCGGGAATGGTCATGAAGTAACGGGTTATTTCCGGGTGAGTAACCGTAAGCGGGCCGCCATTTTCCAGCTGCTTTTTAAAGCGCGGAATAACAGAACCGTTAGATCCCAGCACATTGCCAGAACGTGTGGTAATAAAACGGGTAGGCGGTGTAGTTCCTAAAGTACCATTCTTCTGAAAGGTATCGTGCAGGTAACGGTTGTAGGATTGTATAAAGATCTCTGCTATTCTTTTAGAGGCGCCCATTACGTTGGTGGGATTCACTGCTTTGTCTGTAGATACCATGATGAACTTTTCCACTTCATATTCTACAGACAGCTCTGCCAGTATTTTCGTACCTCTTACATTGTTAGTAACGGCAATGGATGGATTTTTTTCCATCATGGGCACATGTTTGTAGGCCGCGGCATGGTATACCACTGTGGGCGCATACACTTCAAACAGCTGCTGCATGCGGTTACGGTCACATACATCTCCAATAAAGGGCACCACAGGTATTTCCGGCGCAGTTTCTGCCACTTCCAGCTCCAGCTCATGCAGGGCTGATTCTGCATTATCGCACATAATAATAGCGGCAGGCGTATTCTTGATCAGCTGTCGGACCAGCTCACTGCCAATAGAGCCTGCAGCGCCGGTTACCAATACGTACCGGCCTTTTAAGCTACGGCTAACCTGCTGGTTCTGGATATTAATAACGGACCGTTCCAGCAGGTCTTCAATATTGATGTCTTTTAATTGCGTATTGTTCCAGCCGCCGCTGATCCACTGATCTACGGGTAATACCTTTTGCACACGTATGTTCAGCGCCGCGCACTGGTCTACCAGCTCATTCAGCAATGCCGGTTCTATCTGCTCATCTGCTATAATAAGCAGCTTAATACGCTCCTGCGTTACCAGCTTCTGTAAAGAGGCGCTGCAGGCTGCATAAATAGGTAACCCTTCCAGCCGCCTGCCGGTAAGCACGCTGGTATTTTCAAGAAAGGCTACTACCCGGATGTTCGCATTATTATCTTCATTGATCATTTTGCGCACCATTACACCGGAATGGCTGGTGTTATAGATGGCAGCCCTGAACTTATTTTCATTACGCTCACGCCAGTAGAACCGGAAGAACCATTTAACTATTAAACGATAAGATAACCAGGTAAAAATGCTGATAAAGAAGTTAATGACAATCACAGACAAGGGGAAGATCATAGCCCCTTCATTTAATAGCTTAATGTTCTCTATATTATAATACACTAACGAACACACGAAGCTTAAACCGGAGATGCGGCCTATATCTGCTATGCTGGTGTAACGCACTACGCCCTTGTAGGTACGTAACAACAGAGAGAATACGAATGTAACGCCGACGACTATGCTGAAAATATCCTTTAAAGGATAGTTCCTGAATGCATCCAGGTCAAAGTTTAATCTCAACAGCAAAGCAAATAACATTGCTGCGCCTGCGTACATAAGATCCAATAACAGTATAAGCCATGAAGGGGTGATCCAAGACTTTTTTACCATTTTTAAATAGATGAGGTTAGAACTATATTTTGATCATAGCTATTTCTTATTGGTATACATAGAGTGATTGTGACATACCCCATGTTATATCAATAGTATTTCAATAATCAAGATTTAGTTAACGAAACTTTTTTGCTTGCCAACATTGTAACAGTATATATCCCTTTTTTTCATAACCAGGACCCCATGCTAAACTCTCATAATGCCCTGTAAACGTGGATTGGGGGCCAGTATTCCTGTTTGCAATACTACGTATTAAAGTTAAAAGTTTCGTTAATGAAATTGATCACTGATAAATCTTTTAATTTAAAATATCTATTAAATATAATATCAATGTTAGAGCAAGGGGCATTCTCTTTACCAAGGTGCATCATTACTCACTTTGCGCATTATGTACACTAAGGCGCAAATTGCCTGATAGCCCTTTTAACATTTTTTGACAGTAAGTATAATCGGTAGGGAAATGGACAATAGGTTGCTTGCAGAAGAGCGTCATCTTGCTAAAACAACACCCGTCAGCTTTTCACGTGGCTTAAACTTGTACTCGGTAGTTAGCGTATCGGTAGTTATAACAATACTAATTTACTTATTGTTTAAAATAATAACAACAAAAAAAATTTAAAGCTATCACACCAAAGCACATTTATAGCTATTAGGAATAATAAGTGTGTTGTTGGGTTATAGAAGGAGTGCCTGCCGGGTGTTATAACAGGGTTACACAACCAGTTTATACTCAGTTGTAATCTTATTGAAAATACCTTATCCGGTGTTATAACATGGATCATGCTACTGCTATCTACCTGCACTAAACTGTTTTTAACAGCCGCTTGTTCTATTAACCGTTAACAACTGATTAAGATATTTACAAGATTAGACTTTCACCTTCACTGTAAAACGGTCTGTTTCTTCAGAAAAACATTCCCGATCCTTATTGCCGGTCATGCTTAACTGCTGATCCAGGGCCCGATCATCATAATGATAATTTTAATTATATTAAGACGATCGAAAACCCGAAAAGTGAAAGGCGGCTTTTCCCCTTTGGCGCTTTTCACTATATTTCAACCATGAAACCGCTGCATATAGATACCAACAGCAAAGTTCCGGTGTACCTGCAAATTGTAGATTCCATTATGGCTGCGGTACGGGACGGCGATCTGCGGAGAGATGAACAGATCCCCTCCATCAATGAGTTCAGCGAACAATACCTGCTGTCCCGGGGTACGGTGGAAAAGGCCTATAAAGAGCTGCGCGATAAAAAAGTGATCCTGTCCGTAAAGGGTAAAGGCTATTTTATATACCGTACGGATGTAAATATGCCGCTACGGGTGCTGCTACTATTTAATAAGATCAGCAACTATAAAAAACAGATCTACAATGCTTTTGTAAAAACCCTGGGCGAAGGGGTGTTTGTAGACCTGCACATACACCACAGCAACGTACAGCTATTTGATAGCCTGATCAGCAACCACCTGGGTGATTATGACCATTATGTGATCATGCCGCATTTTTATGAGCAGCCGGAAAGGGTGCTGCAGATCATCCGGCAGATCCCGGTGCAACAGCTGGTACTGCTGGATAAAGACCTGCCGGAGCTGGGCGGCAGATATGCCGGGGTGTTCCAGAACTTTGAAAAGGATATTTACGAAGCTTTATATGAGGCCCTGCCTTCCCTGAAAAAATATAACAGCCTGGTATTTGTGAACCCCGGCAACATTATGCCTTACCCGCCGGAGATCCGCAAAGGGTTCCAGTACTTTTGCCGTATGCATGATTTCAATTTTTCCGTAATGGAAGATGGCCTGGAAATGAGCGCTCCTGTTAAAGCCGGACAGGCTTTTATTGTAATAGAGGAAACGGACCTGGTGAACCTGGTGAAGATATGCCGGAATAATTCCTTAACGATCGGTAAGGATGTAGGGATCGTATCCTATAATGAAACGCTGCTGAAAGAGGTGCTGCTGGATGGTATTACCGTGATCTCTACCGATCATGAGCAAATGGGCATCACTGCGGCGCAGATGATATTGGAGAAGGGTGCGGAGCGGGTAAAGAACCCGTTTAAGCTGATATTGCGGAATTCTCTTTGAGAGTTGGCTCCCGCGTTATGCTTACTCCATATGGAACATTTCTATTAAGGGAGTACTGATAGGCGAATTATCTGAATGGGTTTCCATAATGTCGGCCATGTAGGCCCACCAGCGTTGTACGATGGGATTGGTGCCCAGATCCTGGGAGGAGCCGGTACCGGATTGTTGCTGAACGGCGAAGAGCGTATGGGTAGCTTCATCCAGGAAAATGGTGTAATCGTGGATACCGCTATGTTTCAGCAATTGTTGCAGCTCCGGCCAGATTGCATCATGGCGTTTGCGGTATTCCTCGGCAAAGCCGGGTTTAAGCTGCATTTTGAAGGCTGTTTTCATAAACGTATGGAATGAAGAGTGAAGCATAGAAACTGGAACAGGAAAAACGGCCTGTGGACCCTACCCTTTTGCTTTTTAAAGCATCCTGCAATTACTGCTACTGTTTACTGATTTCTTTACTATTTCTTACTATTTCTTTATAATGATCGTCAGGCTTTTTGCGCCATGTGCGCCCAGCACCAGTGATTGTTCTATATCGGCTGTTTTGGAAGGGCCGGCTATAAATACGCCGAAGCCGGTTTGCGGGCCGCCTATTTTTTCATAGGCATGATGCATGGTAGGTACAATGGTATTTATGTCCAGCACTACAGCCAGGTGCTGCGCAATAAAAGGCAGTACACGCACCTGCAGCTCTTTTTCTGTGAGCCATAAGGCCCCGTTCTCTGCCACGCCCAGCTGCGCTCTTACAATGGCCAGGTCGGCCTGCTGCAGCTGGCGGCCATCACCGGTTAGCCAGTCAAAAGTGGCGGCGCGTGCATGTAATAAGGGATCGGTGGTGATCACCTGCTCCATATCCGGGTAATGTTCCTGCAGCAAGGCCGGGATCTCTGCTTCATCGGTAACTTCCAGCAGATGGCTGCCCATGCCTTCCGCTACTTTACGAAAAGCTTCCAGACTGGCTGGTGCACCGCTTATTAAAGGCGCCAGGTCAGGCAGCTGGCTGGCTGGTGGCTGATTTTGTTTTACGGCGGCCATTATCTTATCTCTGCTGTTACTCATCGGTTCTTTTTATACCACGTTTCAAATGATTCTGCGGGCGGTGGCGGCAGCTCACGTTGTTTGTACCAGGGATTAAAACGGTTGTTCACCATGCCAGGTGCAACACGCATTACCCAGCGCGCCATTTTACCTGCAAACTTATACAGGCCGGGGCGGGAAAGCACGGTGGTCATTATTTTCATGCCCGCAGTTTTAGCCGCCTTGGTTTGCCCATCCTGCACCAATACCTGCCGCCATTTATACAGCTGCTGGTGAATATCTATTTTCACCGGGCATACATTGGAGCAGGAGCCGCATAAGGTAGATGCAAAAGGCAGATCAGCATACTGCTTCATATCCAGGTTGGGCGCCAGTATAGCCCCGATAGGACCTGCAATAGCATTATGGTAGCTATGCCCGCCACTACGGCGGTACACGGGACAGGTGTTCATACAGGCCCCGCAGCGGATACACTTCAGGGAGTTGCGGAAATCCTCGCGCCCCAGCTGCCGGCTGCGGCCATTATCTACCAATACAATATGTAATTGCTGCCCCGGTTTGGGTGTGCGGAAATGACTGCTGTAAGTGGTAATAGGCTGGCCGGTTGCACTGCGGGCCAGCAGCCGCAGAAATACGCCCAGGTGTTTGCGCTGCGGTATCAGCTTTTCAATACCCATGCAGGCAATATGTACATCGGCCAGGTGAGCGCCCATATCAGCATTACCTTCATTGGTGCATACTACCATCTCCCCTGTTTCTGCTACTGCAAAATTAACCCCGGTAATAGCTACGCGGGATTGTATAAATTCTGAGCGCAGGTGCAAACGGGCAGCAGCAGTAAGCAGCTGCGGATCAGCATTACCGGCCGGTGTGCCCAGGTGAATATGGAACAGGTCCCCTATCTCCTCCTTCTTTTTATGGATACAGGGCAGCACAATATGGCTGGGTGGTTCCTTCGCCAGTTGTACAATACGTTCGCCCAGGTCTGTATCAATTACTTCAATTCCATGATCAGCGAGATAGTGATTTAAATGACATTCTTCCGTAAGCATGGATTTACTTTTTACCATGCGTTTTACGCCCTGCTGCTGTAACAGCTCCAGCACAATACGGTTATGCTCCTCTGCATCTGCGGCCCAGTGTACAATGGCGCCGTTCTGCTGCGCATTGCGCTCAAACTCTTCCAGGTAAGCATGCAGGTTGCCCAGCACATTGTGTTTAATGAGGGAAGCGGTTTCCCGCAGGGTTTCCCATTCCGGTAAACTCCAGGCCATTTTGTCGCGCTTCTGGCGTACCCACCACAACGTTTCATCATGCCAGTTCACCCGGGGCTCATTGGCATTAAATGCTTCGGCCAGCTCAGCGTGATCTTTTATAGCGGTGTTCATAATTTTTCTAATGTGCTAATATGCTAATGTGCTGAATTTTATGAATGCCCTGGTATAGTATTATGCCTATTGATGGTAGCTTTTTAGCAAATACCGGTGCAGGAGCACATTATTCATTATTCAGGATCTCTGCAAGGTGTAATACTTTCACCGGGCTTTGCTGCCTGCGTAAAATGCCTTCCAGGTGCATCAGGCAGCTTACGTCATTACCAGTAATGTATTCGGCGCCATGATGCACGTGATCGGCTACACGGTCTTTACCCATCTTTACCGATACAGCTTCTTCAAACACACAAAAGGTGCCGCCAAAACCGCAGCACTCATCCTTACGGTCCAGCTCTATCAGCTCCAGACCATCTACCATATTTAACAGCTGCAAAGGTTTGGAAAAGGCCGGGCCTACCAGCTCCGTCATTTGGGATACGTGCAGACCGCGCTGCCCGTGGCAGCTTTGGTGCACGCCTACTTTATGCGGGAACTTAGCGCGCAGGCTTTTTACCTGCAATACATCTGTGAGGAATTCTGAAAGCTCGTAAATGTTTTGCCGTATATGCGTGGCGGCGGTTTCATTATCCGCTACATGCAGGTGGTCCTTAACATGCAGCACACAGCTGCCGGAGGGCCCTACAATATAGTCGTATGATTTGAAATTGTCGGTGAACAGCCGGTTGCAGCCATCGGTAAGGTGCTCATACCCTGAGTTAGCCATGGGCTGTCCGCAGCAGGTTTGCCCGGAAGGGTACCCTACCTCGCATCCCAGCTTTTCCAGTAACTGTAATGTAGCAATACCCACCTGTGGGTAAAACTGATCTATGTAACAGGGAATGAATAATCCTACTTTCATATTTTTTGTTTGAGCGGAAAGCGTAAAGCATAAAGCACAAAGCTGATTGCTTTGTAGCAGAAAGCATAAAGCACAAAGCTGATTGCCGGGTATTTTTGAGCGGAAAGCTAAAAGCTGATTGCCTTATATCCTTTTTGCTTTGAGCCTTTCGCTCAAAGCTTTATGCTTTCTGCTTTGGGCTTTCTGCTTTAAAATACTTCAGCTCTACCAGATCTCCCGGTAAATTGCGGGTATTCCAGTGGCGGTGAATGGCCAGCGCTGCCCCTACTGCCGTAGCCTGCGCCACGGATGCTGCATACACTTCCAGGTCTGGAAATGCTGCTGCCAGCAGGTGCATGTATAATGGGTTTTTGCTGAAGCCACCGTCTACAAAAATACGCTTCACAGCCGTATTGTCAATAACCAGTTGTGTGGATTGTTGCTGAGCAGCCACCAGATCCAGCATAAGCTGGTGATACGCTGTTTCATAATCAGGAAAAGCGGCCAGGGAACGGCCGGCGAAAGCAATTAATACAGGCGCCTCAGGTGCTTGCAGACGGCGTATGATCAGCGGATCAAATTCTACCTGCCGGTAATAATCCGCCGCCACCTGGAAATGGGTAGCCAGCCGTTGGGTTTGCAGCTCATGCTCATTACCGGCAAACAGGCGCGAGGCCTTTACCGGCGCGCCCTGGTAAGCCAGGTAACATAAGCAGTCCTGCTGCAGCTCTTCAGCTGTAAGCGGGCTATCATTAAATGGGTTCAGGGTAATACACCAGGTACCTGTAGATATTAATGCAAAGGGTTCTGTAAAACTGGCCAGGTATGGAATAAGCGCGGCGGAGCTGTCGTGCAGGCCCGCTCCCACCTGGTAAGCGCCGCCATGCAGCTTTACCGGCATTACTTCATCTGAAGGGCACAGGGGCGGCAGCTTATCCGCAATACCTTCCTGCTGCACCCATTGATGGTACTGCTGCTCCCGGAAGTTCCATAACATAGTATGGCAGCCAATGCTGGTAATATCCGTACAGGCATGGCCTGTTACCAGGAAACTCACATACTGCGGCAAATGCAGCGCATACCGGATGTTCTTAAACAGCTCCAGCTGTTTATACTTTAGCCGGTACAACTGCAGGCCAGAGTTCAAACTACCCAGTATAGGCGATGCCGTTATACCGGGCAGCTCCTGCTGCTGGTTATATTGCGCAAAAAACTTACTTTGCAGATCGTCCGGGAAAGGTTTAAGGTAGCTGTATAGCGGCGCTATTACTTTGCCCTGTTCATTGATCAGCACAAAGCTGGCGCCGTAAGTAGAGAAATTGATGGCCTTTACCCGGTACTGCGGCATGGCCAGCATTTCCTGCAAGCTACTGTGCACCCATTGAGTAAGGGCCTGCACATCTTCACAGGCATCCCCATCCTCATCAGTTATTTCAGGGAAACGGCAATTATTTCCCCATATAATGCGGTAATGCTCGTCTATGAGGAACAGTTTTTTATTGGTCTTGCCAATGTCTAATATTGCTATTACAGGTAGCCTTTCTGGTCCCTTTTCCATGCCAATTACATTAAATTACCCTAAGTTGATATGCCTTTCACACGGGTGGAGAACGCTTTTACCTACGCTCTAACTATGCTTTTACCCCGGGTTTCTCCCGAGTGTCTCCCGTGCCGCACTCATGCCGCTCCCTGGTGAATCCCTAGTCTCTCCCTAGTGATACCCTGGTTGCACCCGAATATCACCCGGGTTGCAGCCGAATTGTACCCGAATTACAGCCCTGTGGCTACCGTCTTAGCTCCTCTTTCCTTCACCAGATGCTCGCGCACTTTTAAGCTGCGGTAAAGCTGTACCGGCTGCAAAGCGCCACCATTCAGCATGCGGGCCTGCGCTATCAGCGGGCGTACATCCGTACGGTAAGCTTCCTGCAGAATGTCCTGGGCTGTTACCACGTCATTTGACTGGCGGGCAGCTTCCAGGGCTTTGGTATCTACCAGCAGGGCCTGTGCGTAGGCGATCATAATGGCTTCTACAGATTGCAGCAGGTCTTCCAGCGGATCTTTTACGTTGTGGGAGGCATCGATCATCCAACCAAGGTCTGAAGCGTGGTTCATGCTGCGGGCATCCATACCTTCTACCAGCTCATTGAAAATAAGGAACAGCTGGTAAGGGTTAATGCTGCCTACGGTCAGATCATCATCCCCGTACTTGGAATCATTAAAGTGAAAACCGGCCAGCTTGCCTGCCATCAGTAACAGCGCTACGATCTGCCCAATATTGGCATTGGGCAAATGGTGGCCCAGATCTACCAGGGTAAGCGCTTTGCTGCCCAGCTTATTGGCCAGCATCAGGGATTGGCCCCAGTCGGCAATGGTGGTGGAGTAAAAATTGGGTTCGGAACATTTGTACTCTATGTACAGTTTCCATTGGTCCGGCAGCGCAGCATAAATTTCCTGCAGGCTTTCCAGGGTACGCTGAAAGGCATGGCGGAAGTTAAGCTGTCCCGGGAAGTTGGAACCGTCTGACAGCCAGAGGCTCAGCGCATCGGAGCCCAGCTCAATACCGTATTTTATAACTTCAATATTATGCTCAATGGCTTGTTTGCGCACTGCTTTATCCGTATGGTGCAGGGAGCCGAATTTGTAGCTGTGCTTTTGTCCCGGCTGGTCCTGGAAAGTGTTGGAGTTCACCGCATCAAAACGCAGTCCGTGCTGAGCTGCCAGCGCTTTAATGGAAGGGGCATTTCCCGGGATGTCCCAGGGAATATGCAGGGAAATGGCGCCGCTGGCGCGGGTCAGCGCGTGCAGCAGGCCTACATCTTCTATCTTTTCTTCCAGATTACGCGGCTCGCCTCCGCCGGAAAAACGGCCAAAGCGGGTACCACCTGTGCCCAGCGCCCAGCTGGGAATGGCTACCTGGAATTCCTGCAAACGTTGCAGCACATATTGTATATCGGAAACTTTTTCGGCGGTATAAGCAAAAGCTTTGGCGTGATCTTTCAGAAGATCATCATTAAAAGAGGATATCTGGTGCTGGGAGAGTTTCATAACGAAGCATTTTTATTAAGTTAACCATTAAACAATGAATAATGAAGAATTAATAATAGTGTCAATACTTGCTCGCGTGATTATTAATTCTTCATTATTCATTATTAATTAAAAGCCTAGCGCACAAAGGCGGTAGCTACGCCGCCATCCACATTGAGTACGTTGCCGGTGGATTAATTCAGCAGGCCGCCTACAAAGGCAAAACAGGCGCTGGCAATATCTTCCGGGAGGATTACTTCATTGAGCAGGGTACGTTTGGCATAGAAGCCGGGCAGCTCCTCTACCTTAATGCCATAGGCTTTGGCGCGGCCTTCGGCCCAGGCGCCTTCCCATATTTTACTGTCGGCAATAACGGCATCCGGGTTCACTACGTTTACGCGTATACGATCTTTACCCAGCTCCGCTGCATTCAAACGGCTCAGGTGCAGCTGCGCTGCTTTGGCAGAACCATAACCGGCATTGTTGGGGCCTGACATTAATGCGTTCTTGCTTACAATGTTCAGCACATCGCCGCCAATATCCTGCTTACGCATGATCTCAACGCCTCCCTGTGTTACCAGGAACTGGCCTTTTACCAGTACATCATATAACAGGTCCCAATCTTTCTCCGTATGTTCTTCAATGGGTTTGGATATTGAAAGGCCGGCACAGTTCACCACCAGATCTACCCCGCCAAAGGCCAGGGCAGCGGTTTTAAAGGCATTACGGATATCTGCGCTGCTGGTTACATCCAGTACAGCAGTAGCAAATACATCGCTGCTGTAACCTTTGCCAAAATCTGCTTTGGCAGCTTCCAGGCGGCCTGCATCATTATCATTGATCACTACACAGGCGCCTTCATCTGCAAACCTTTTAGCGATAGCTTTACCAATACCACCGGCGCTGCCTGTGATCAGGGCTATACGGCCTGATAGTGGTTTGGGCTTGGGCATACGCTGCAGCTTGGCTTCTTCCAGCAAC